>NZ_VIQO01000030.1 GCF_007483665.1 Catellatospora sichuanensis | reverse complement strand
CCGCCGCCGGTGAGCACCCAGACCATGTCGAACAGCTGGATGCTGCCGATCACGGACAGGAACACGCTGATCCGGATGGTCGGCCCGAGCAGCGGCAGCGTCACGTGCCGGAACACCTGCCACGCGCCGGCGCCGTCGGTGGTGGCGGCCTCGGTGAGCTCTTGCGGGATGCCCTGCCGGCCGGCCAAGTAGAGGATCATGTGGAAGCCGAAGTACTTCCACGAGATGACGAAGAACAGGGCGAACAGCACGGTGTCCGGGTCGGCGAAGACCGCGCCGTCGAGCGCGTCGATGCCGAGCCAGCCGGCGATCTGCTGGCCGAGTCCCCGGTTGGGCGACAGCACCAGGGTGAACAGCACCGCGGTGGTGACCTCGGACAGCACGTACGGGGCGAAGAAGATGACCCGGTAGATGCTGCGGCCCTTGAGTTTCTGGTTGAGCAGCATGGCCAGGGCCAGCGACACCGGCAGTTGGATCACCAGTGACAGGGTGATCAGGACCAGCGTGTGCCACAGGTCGCCGAGGAAGGTCGGGTCCTGGAAGGCGCGGGTGAAGTTGTCCAGCCCGACGAAGTTCTCCGGCAGGTTGAAGCCGTTCCACTTGTACATGCTGACGTAGCCCGCGACCACGATCGGGGTGATGACCAGCAGCAGGAACAGCACCAGCGCCGGGGTGAGGAACAGCGCGATCGTGGTCAGCTGCTGCCGCCTGGGCCGGCGGCCACGCGTGCGCGTGGCCGCCGGAACCTGCGCCGCGGAAGGTGCCTCCTGGTCGCCCGGACGCTGTCCGGGCACCGTGGAAAGCTTCATCGTGCCTGCTCCCGTCGTGACGTAGAAGGCAGCCAACCATCCCGCGGCCGGCTTGTCACTGGCTCTTCGCCACCTTGGTGATGTCCTTGACGATCTGCTCCGGGGTCTTGGAACCGGCCACCAGCTCGGCGACGCTGTCGTTGACCTGCTGGCCCACCGCCGGCGGGTACGCCTGGTCGAGGTAGAGCTGGAACCCGGTCGCGCTGGCCAGGCTCGCCGCGACGACCTTGCTGTTCGGGTCCTTGATCGCGTCCGCGGCGTCCTTGACCGTCGGCAGCACCGCACCCGTCGCCGCCGACTTGCGCTGGTTCGCGACGTCCAGCAGCACCTTCAGGAAGTCGACCGTCGAGGCGGGGGCGTCCTTGCCGACCACGAAACCGTTGCCGCCACCGAACGCCTCCGCCACCGTGCCCTTGCCGCCGTCGACGGCCGGGAACGCGAAGTAGCCCAGCTTGTCGCCCAGGCCCTTCTTGCTCGTCGAGCTCGAAGCCTGCACGGTCGGCGCCCACTGGCCCATCAACTCCAGCGCCGCCCCGCCGTTGCCCATCGTCGCGGCCTGGCCATCAGGCGACCCGTACTCCGCCCCCAGGAAGCCCTTCTGGAACGGCTGCAGATCCACCAGCTCCTTCAGACGCGTACCGGCGGCGATGAAGTCCGGGGTGTCGAAGTTGTTGTCCTTGGCGGCCTGCTGAAGCGCTCCCAGACCACCGATGCGCATGGCCAGGTACGCCCAGTAGAAGTGCCCCGGCCACTTCTCCTTACCGGCCAGAGCGATCGGCACGATGCCCTTGCTCTTGGTGGTCGAGACCGTGGTCAGCAGCTCGGCCCACGTCGTCGGCGTAGCGGTGATGCCCGCCTTGGCAAAAAGATCCTTGTTGTACCAGAACCCGACCATGCCGACGTCGAACGGGACCCCGTAGATCTTCCCGTCGATCGTGAACGGCTGCACGGAAGCGGGCAGCAGCGTGCCGATCCACGGCTGCACCTGCTCGGTGATGTCCTTGACCAGACCGGCGTCGACCTGCTGCTTGAGCACGCCGCCGCCCCACGACTGGAACAGGTCCGGCGGCGAACCCGCCTGCGTGGCCGTGGTCAGCTTGGCCTTGAACGCCTCGTTCTCCAGGGGCTGGATCACGACCTTGACGTTCGTGTGCGCGGTCTCGTACTCCTTGGCCATCGCAGCCCAGACCGGCAGCATCGGCTCGGTGTTCTGAATGTGCCACCAGTTGATCGTCTGCGGACTGTCGGGATTGGTGGGCTCGTCGCTGCCGCAGGCGCCGAGCAGGTAGGCGCCGGCGCCCGCACCGGCGATGCCCAGCAGCGTTCTGCGGGAGAGGTGCGCTGTCATGAGGCGTCCCTTCGCGATACGAATCAGGTGCTCGGGTGTGCCGAACGAGTCGGCGGGAGGTGCCCGGAGCCGGCCCGAAAGTTTCTGCCCGGGGGCCGGTATTTTCGCTTGATGGCGCGCACGTTACGACGTGTCAACGCCGTAGGTCAAGGCCTGTCGCATCTCTTCACGACCAGATACCGTGAGCGAGAATCCCGCCGACCGTCGACCTGTTATATCGGCCTGTTTCCGGAAGGTCGGCGGGGTTGCCGGAGCGACCAGGCGCAGCAGAGGAGAACACATGTCGACCGAGACCGCAGACGCGGAACGTGGCCGATCCCTTGGCGCGCCGCGGCAGCGGCTGCTCCACGGGACGAGCGACAACGCCCCGGACTCCGCGGCCCGGTCGATCCGCAACCCTGTCCTGCCCGGGTTCCACCCGGACCCCTCGATCCTGCGTGTCGCAGACGACTACTACCTGGCCACCTCGACCTTCGAGTGGTACCCCGGGGTACGCGTGCACCACTCCCGCGACCTCGTCCACTGGCGCCCCATCGGCGGCATCGTCACCGAACGCCGCCTGCTCGACCTCCGCGGCTGCGGCGACTCCAACGGCATCTGGGCACCCGACCTCACCTGGCACGACGGCCAGTTCCACCTCGTCTACAGCGACGTCGCCAGCTTCGCCAGCGGCTACTGGGACCCCCAGAACTACCTCATCACCGCACCCGACATCACCGGCCCCTGGTCCGACCCCGTACGACTGCACGCCCACGGCTTCGACGCGTCGCTGTTCCACGACGACGACGGCACGACCTGGCTGCTCAACATGAGCGCCGACTGGCGGCCCGGCCGCAACCGCTTCGGCGGCATCGAGATCCAGCAGTACGACCGCACGGCGCGCCGACTGGTCGGCGAGCGGCGCATCATCTTCACCGGCACGCCCGCGGGCCTGACCGAGGGACCGCACCTGTACCGCCACGACGGCTGGTACTGGCTGGTCACCGCCGAGGGCGGCACGAGCTGGGACCATCAGGTGACCGTGGCGCGCTCCCGTGACCTGTTCGGCCCGTACGAGGTCGACCCGGCCGGACCGCTGCTGACCTCGGTCGGGCGTCCCGATCTGGCGCTGCAGAAGGCCGGGCACGGCAGCCTCGTGCAGACCCAGCACGGCGACTGGTACCTCGCCCACCTCGTGGCCCGCCCCTACACCCCGCTGGGCAACTGCGTGCTCGGCCGCGAAACCGCCATCCAGAAGGTCGACTGGACACCCGGCGGCTGGCCCAGCATCCCCGGCGGCATCCCCGCCGACGAGATCGCCGCACCCGGCCTGCCCGAACACCCGTGGCCCGCCGAACCCGCCACCGACCACTTCGACGCGCCGGAACTCGGCGCGGCCTGGTCCACGCTGCGCCGTCCGGCCACGCCCGACTGGGTCGACCTACGTTCGCGGCCCTCGCACCTGCGGATCTACGGCGGGCAGTCGCCGGTGGGCAAGCAGACGCCGAGCCTGGTCGCCCGCCGGGTCGGCGCGACCCACTGTTCGCTGGAGACCGTCGTCGAGTTCGACCCCGCCGACCACCGGCAGCTCGCCGGGATCACCGGCTACTACAACACCCAGAACTGGTACTACGCCTACCTGACCAGGGCCGACGACGGCCGGCGCACGCTGGAGGTGCTCAGTTCGAACAGCGGCAAGCGCACCGCCCATCCGGAGCTGGCCGTCGACGTGACCGGGGTGGACCGGGTCGGCCTGCGGGTGGTGTTCGACGGGCCCGCGCTGCGCTTCGCCTACCACACGGGGGTCGGCTGGCAGGAGCTGCCGGCGACGTTCGACGCGACCCTCCTGTCCGACGAGCACGCCGCCCGGGAGGTCGACGGAGAGCCCGCCGCGTGGGGCTTCACCGGCGCGTTCCTCGGCCTGTGGGTCCAGGACCTGGGCGCCGACGGCGCGTACGCCGACTACGACCACGCCACCTACCGGGAGGCCTGAACCGCGCGCCTCGCCGTCAGCCGATGCGCAGGCCGAGGGCCTGGGCGATGACGACGGCCTGGGTGGCGTCGATGACGGCGTCGCGCAGCTCGACCTCGTTCGGGTGCACCGCGGTCAGGTCACTGCCGCGCAGGTCGCAGCGGTTGAACTTGGCCCGGGTCAGGTGCGCGCCGGAGAGGTCCACGGCGCTGATCGTCGCACCGTCGCAGAGCGCGGAGGTCAGGTCGGCTTCGCGCATGCGTACGCCGGAGAAGGTGACGCCGCGCAGGTCGGCGTCGGACAGGTTGACGAACGACCAGTCGCCGCCGGTCACCCGCAGCGGCCGCAGGGTGCACTGCTCGAACGTGCTGCCGGTCAGCTTGCACCCGGTGAACTCGGCCTCGAACAGGTTGCAGCGCAGAAAGGAGCAGCGCAGGAACGCGCTGTCGTGGTGCCGGGAGGCGTTGAACTTGACGTTGCCGAACACGCACTCCTCGAACACCGCGCCCCGGCTGGACAGTTCGGTCATGTCGACGTCGCGGAACGTGCACCGCAGGAAGTGCCGCTCCGCCAGCTCGTCGCCGTACCAGTCCTCGCCGGAGAAGCTCGCGTCCTCTGTCACCTCAGCCACCCGGTCACCCTACCCAGCCGCCACCCGACGGGCCTGCCGGAACGGCGGTCGGCCCGTCTCGGCCGTGCCGCCGCCGGAATCGACGGCGGCACGGCCTGCTCACGCGGCGGCGGGAGCGGCTGCCGCGACGGGCGTCGCTGCCGGAGCAGGTGCGCGCAGGTGACGGATCGACGGCACGGCCAGCAGGGCCAGCGCGACGGGCACCGCGAGCAGCGTCATGCCGTACAGCGTCGGGCGCAGGCCGAACGTCTGCGCGACCGGGCCGGCGACGGCGAGGCCCAGCGGCATCAGGCCCGCGGTCAGCAGGTAGTCGTAGGAGCTGACCCGCGACAGCGCCGCCTGCGGCACGTTCGCCTGCAGCGACGTCTCCCACAGCGTGAACGCCAGCGACACCGCGACACCGGTGACCGCCTCCAGCGCCGCGATCACCGGGATGGTCGGACCCGCCCCGATGATCAGCGCCTGGCAGGAGGCCACGGCCAGTGCGGCCGCGGCGATCACCAGGGGCCGGCTGATGCGTACCCTTAGCGCCACCACGTCGCCGACGATGGAGCCGACGCCGAACGCCGCCACCACCACCGACCAGGCCGCCGCGCCGCCGAACTCCTGCGCGGACAGCACCGGCCCGAGCACGAACACCGACGGCAGCACCACCACGTGGTAGACCGACAGCACGCCGAGCGTCGACCACACCCACGTCCGCGACACGACCTCGGTGAAGCCTTCGCGCAGCTGCGCGAAGAAACCGCCCTGCGGCGCGTCCGCCGGGTCCGCGGCGCGCGGGGTGAGCCGGGCCAGGAACACCGCGCTGACCGCGAAGCTCAGCGCGTCGAGGGCGATCGCGCCGCCCGGCCCGACCAGGAAGATCAGGCCGCCGGCCAGGGCCGGTCCGGCTACCAGGCCACTCGACATCACCAGGCCGCGCAGCGCGTTGGCCTCCTGCAGCCGCTCGGGCCCGACGATCAGCGGCATCAGGCCCGCGGCCGCGGGCGCGAAGAAGGCGTCGGCGGTGCCGAACACCGCCATCAGCACGACCAGGTGCCAGACCTGCGCGACCCCGGCCAGCAGCAGCGCCGCGACCAGCGCCTGGGTCACGAAACGGACCAGGTCGGAGGCGAGCATCACCCGCTGGCGGGGCAGCCGGTCGGCCCATACGCCGCCGGCGAGCGCGAACACCAGGAACGGCACCAGCGTCGCCGCGCTGACGAGGCCGACTTCGGCCGCGCCCGCGCCGGGGATGGACAGCACGGCGAACGGGACCACGACGAAGCTGATCCGGTCGCCGACCATGGACAGCGCCTGGCCGTAGAAGTAGCGGGCGAACTGGCGCTCCTCGCGCAGCACGGCCGGAATCAGCGACCCCATGACGACCCTCTTCTCATCTTTCGAGGACGGGGCGGAATCGGCCGCGTTCCTGCTGGTGACAGCCCAGGCTAGGAGGCCGCCCGGCGGCTCGGCAACGTATTTCCGCCGGTCGCGGGACGTCGACCGGCGCAGGCCATGCCGTCTACGATGCGACGATGTCGTCCCAGCGACCTGCCCTGCGCCGCCCCGTGCTGACCGTCACCCTGGTCCTCGCGGCCGCTGTCGGCCTGGCCTGCGGCGTCAAGCCGCAGCAGTCGAACGTCACCGGCAGCACTCCCGCCGCGTCCGCGCCGGCTGCCTCGCCCGGGTCCGCACCGACCGCGAAGCTCGGCCAGAGCATCGAGACCAGCGGCGGTCTCGGTGACAACCGCGTCGCGTACACCGTCAGCAAGCTGACCCGGCACACCGTCGCGCCCGACAGCTCCCTGGTGCGCCCGAAGAAGGGCGTCTTCGTCGCGATCGCGGTCGAGGTGAAGGTGACCGCGGGCAAGACGTACGCCTGCTTCTGCGACTTCGCGCTGGTCGCCGCGGACGGCACGCTGTTCGAGCCGGTGCTGCCGTTCGGCTTCGACGCCGGCATGCAGTCGGTCACCCTCAACACCGGCGAGAAGGCGGGCGGGGTGGTCGTGTTCGACCTGCCGAAGGACGCCGCCGACGGGGTGCGGGTGCAGCTGCGGCCCGACATCACCAACGACGTGCGCGGCTACTGGGCCGCCTGATCGCCGGCCGGGTCGCGCCGCCAGAACTGGCGCGGGGCGTAGCCGTCGCGGCGCAGCCAGTGCTCGGTGTACACGATGCGCTCGGCCTCGACGACCACCAACGGCCCGGCGGGCGGCTCGTCCAGCGGACGGGACCGCTCGACGTGGTCACTCTGCCAGCGGAACGCCTCCCAGTAGTGGTCGAACTCTGCATCGCCGTGGTCCAGCGCCCGCGCGCGCCCGAACAGCTGCGCGCCGCGGCTGCTGGCCTGCCCGACCAGCGGGGCGAACACGCCGATCGAGACCCGCGGGTCGGCGGCGAGGTTGCGCATCTTCGGTGAGGTCGCCACGGCCGTGAACATCAGCGCGAAGTCCAGGTGGTAGTAGCGCACGGGGGTGGCCAGCGGGCCGTCCGGGCCGGTGGTCGCCAGCACGCACATGTTCTGCGAGGACAGCAGGTTGAGGATGCGCTCGGCCAGCCGTTCGCGCGGCAGCCGCTTGGTGGGCGAGGGTCCGGCCAGCCAGGGGTTCGTCACAGCCATGAACGAGTCTCGCACGGTCACCGATCCCGCCACCGGACGGTCTCACCGCTCATGGTCGCTTCTCGACACAGGCCTTGATCTTGCGGAGGTTCCTGGCCAGCTCGAAGCCGTTGGTGAGCAGGATCATCGGGGCCAGCGCCCGGGTGAACCAGGTCAGCCGCAGGCTGCGCATCTCCCGGTGCAGCACGGTCGCGTCGCCGTCGGCTCGCAGCGTGAACGTCGACCGCCAACGGCCCGCGTCGCCGTCGGCCTCGTAGGCGAACCTGCGCTCCGGGTCGAGTTCGACCACGGTGACGCGATCCAGGTGGGTGCCCAGCCGGCGGCCCGTGGACTCCCAGGTCGATCCCACCCGCAGTGGTGCGCTCGAGGTGAGGCATATGGTCAGCGGGTTGCCCGCCCATTCCGGATGGCGGCCGACCTCGGTGAGGTAGCCGAACACCTGGGCGGCGGGCGCGTCGATCCGGACGCTTCGAACGGCGTGCACGGCGCTCTCCTCTCTCCACGCCGTGCTGCTCACGGCTATGCGGGGGACGCTACGCAGAGCACCGTTCCCAAACCGTTCCCAGCCGGCACCGGCGAGGCGGGTCCGGTGGACTCTTCGGCAGTCGTCAGAGCCGCGCTGCGGCGCTGCGGCAGCGGGCTTCGTCGGCCGCGCGCCGCGCCTTGGCGTACTCATCCGCGGCCTCGCGCAGCAGGGCGGCGGCCTGGGCCGGCTGCCCCTCGGCCCGGCGCAGGGCGGCACGCGCCTCCCATACCGCGGCCGCCGAGGGGCCGCCCTGCCACAGGCCGGAGATCCGTTCCGCGTCGGCGAGGTGCCGCCGCGCCCGGACCGGCTCACCGGCGCCCGCGCAGGTGATGCTCGCCTGTACCCGGAAGTTCAGCGAGCAGGGCTCGCAGACCCGCGTGGCGTCGGCCAGCTCCCGTTCGGCCATGCCCACGGCGGCCAGCGCACGAGGAGTATGGCGGGCTGCCTGGACGTCGACCCCGAGCAGCCGCACGACCAGGTGTGACCGCAGCGGTGCGGCTCGGGCGAGCGGGAACGCACTGGCCAGCAGCGCGTCGGCGCGGTCACTGTCGGCGAGTGCGAGTTCGGTCTGGGCGAGCCGTTCCAGTGACACGCACCTGCTCGAGGTGGCCCGTGCGGCCGTGTTGGTGTCGGCGGCGCGGCGCAGCTGGTCCCGGGCCAGGCTGAACTGTCCCGACGACATGAGCGCCTCCCCGACCATCAGCTCGGCCATCCCTCGTCCCGGCACCGAGCCCGCCGAGGTCGCCAGCTCAAGGAGCTCGCCGGCGTATGCGTGGGCGTCGGGTGCCGGGGCGGCCCCGGCGAGGTGGTATTCGGCGAAGCACAGATTCGCGTCGTAGGTGGCGACGCTGTTTTCCGGGCTGAGCCGGAGCGACTCGGTGAACTCCTGCCGGAAGATCTCGTGCCAGCGGCCGGTGAACGAGGCGACGAGTGCCAGCAAGGTGCTCGCGTCGCCCAGCTCGTGCGCGAGTTCGGCACCGATCGCAAGGTCGCGGGCCTGCCGGGCGAGCTGCTCCGCCGCAGCGAGTTCGTTGCGGTTGAGGTGCACCAGTCCGGTGGCGATGAGCGCCGCGGCACGGTGCGCCGATCCGGTGACCGGGGCCCCGTCGGCGGCGAGGACCTGCTCGTAGAGTGCGATCGTCTCCCGGTCCGGTCCCACGCCGACGAACTCCCGCAGCGCGTCGCGCAGGCACTCGAACTGGCGGATCGCCTCGCGCCGCCGACCCGACTCGAAGTGCCCGCGCAGCAGCTCGCGGTGGGACTCCTCGTCGGTGGGATCGAGTTCGATGACCCGCTCGAACTGGCGCGCGCCCTTGAGCACGGCAAGGTACTGCGCGCGCAGCCGGGCTCGGGGCTGTGCCGCCCATGGTTCGTACCGGTCGGCCGGCAGAGCGTCCCCGTGATAGAGGTCCGCTGCGAGTTTGCACTGCTGCGCGTCACCGGCGGCCACCGCCGCGGCCGCGGCCGCGGTGAAGCGGGCGGCGTCCACGGTGACCTCACCGCCCCACAGCGACAGCATTCCGGAGCTGCCCTGCACCGCATCGTCGGATCCCATCGCCCGGCGCGCGTGGTGGATGGCCTTGCGCAGGTTCGCGCCCGCGGCGTCCGGGCCCAGCTCCGGCCAGAGCAGCTCCATCACCTGCTCCCGGTGCAGGGCGTGCGACGGCTCCAGCGCGAGGATCTTCACCAGGTCCGCGGCACGGCGGCCGCGCCACGCATCGGCCGGCACGGCCTGCCCGTCCACGGCCACGTCGAAGCGGGCAAGGAGCCAGACCGCGCATCTCACCATGGCGAGAACCTACCGTGCGCGACGCATGCGTGCCGTTTCCGCCGAGACGGCGACCGCCGCGCGATCGATCGGCCGATGTCGTGGCGATGAACCCGGCGGCCGATGCGCGCCCGCACCGACATGCCGGGCACCGGCAACCCGGCATGGCGATCCGCGTCCCTCGTCAGGCGAGGCCGGTGAGGATGGCCAGGCCGATGAGAATGAAGACGGCGGGGACGAGCCAGTGGCCGCAACGCTCGATGACGGTGACGACCCGGGGATGGGAGCCGAGCCGTGAGGCGGCGACGCACCAGAGGGCCACGAGCACGGCGAAGACCGCGACGGTGAGCAGGCTGTCGGTCAGGCCGATGGTGCGGAACACGGGTGTGTAGACGGCGATGTTGTCCGCGCCGTTGGCGACGGTCACGCCGGCGACGGCGAGCGCGCTGGTCGCCACGGCCGGCGGCGCGGCGCCGTCGGCGCGGGCGCGTAGCGCACGGATCAGGGCGCGTACGCCCAGCAGGAGCGGGATCAGGCCGAGCAGGCCGACCCACCGGTCGGGCACCACCGCCAGACCCGCGGCGACGAGCGCGGACGCGGCGACCAGGGCGGCGATGCCCGCGTACTGGCCGACCCAGATCTCCCACGGGCGCGGGCGGCCGGCGGTGCGGCTGCCCAGGAACAGCACGGTGAGCACGATCAGGTCGTCGACGTTGGTGCCCGCGAACAGCACCACCGCCGCGCTGAGGGTCGCTGCCAGGTGATCCACGCACGGCAGCCTACGGCCATCGGCTGACCCGGCACCCAGCGTGTCGAGTTTCACCTATTCAAATCTATCTACTTCACGTTCTATCCTCCTCAGGACCGGCAACCCCGGCGCACTCGATCCCGAGGAGTACGGCGTGAGAAGAAACCCCATCATCCGCGGCATTCTCGTCCTGTCCATGGCGCTCGCCGGAGCCGTGGCCATCCCGGCCTCCCCGGCCGTGGCCCTGGCCCCGCCCGACATCTCGCTGACCGACATCCGCACGCACCTGCAGCAGTTCCAGACGATCGCGAGCAGCAACGGCGGCAACCGCCGCTCCAACACCGCCGGTTACACCGCGTCGGTGAACTACGTGTTCAACGCGCTGACCGCGGCCGGTTACAACGTCGTCAAGCAGAACTGCACCTCCGGCTGCACCAGCGGCGCGGGGCCGAACGTGATCGCGGACTGGCCGGGCGGGGACGCCAACCAGGTGCTCATGCTGGGCGCGCACCTCGACGGCGTGGCCGCGGGGGCGGGCATCAACGACAACGCCTCGGGCTCCTCGATGCTGCTGGAGCTGGCCCTGACGCTGGCCGAGCAGAACCCGACCATGGTCAAGCACGTGCGGTTCGGCTGGTGGACCGACGAGGAGCAGGGCCTCAACGGGTCCGAGTTCTACGTCAACTCGCTGTCCTCGGCCGACCGCGCGAAGATCACCGGGTACCTGAACTTCGACATGATCGCCTCCACCAACGGCGGCTACTTCATCAACCGCATCACCAGCAGCCTCGGCCAGACCATCAAGGCCTACTACGACGCGAACTTCCCGGGCCTCAACCCGGAGGAGAACGTCGAGGGCGCCGGGCGCTCCGACGACGCCTCGTTCAACGCGGCAGGCATCCAGACCAGCGGCATCGCGGCCGGTGCCAGCGCCAACAAGACCTCGGCCCAGGTGACCAAGTGGGGCGGCACGACCGGCGACTACGACCCCTGCTACCACGCCTCCTGCGACACGTTCCCCAGCAACATCAGCGACACGGTGCTGAACCGGGCGGCCGACGCGGCCGCGTACGCGGTGTGGACCCTGGCCGTGGGCACCCCCGCGGGCAACGACTTCTCCATGGCCGCCGCCCCCGCCTCCGGCAGCACCACCGCCGGCGGTTCGGTGACCTCCACCATCGGCACCACCGTCACCAACGGCAGCGCCCAGTCCGTCGCCCTGTCCGCGTCGGGCCTGCCCAGCGGGGCGACCGCGTCGTTCAGCCCGTCCACCGTCACCTCGGGCGGCTCATCGACGATGACCATCGCGACCAGCGCGAGCACTCCGGTCGGCACGTACACGGTGACCGTCACCGGCACCGGCAGCGCCGCGACCCGGACCACGACGTTCGCGCTGACCGTCGCCGGGCCGCCCGGCTGCTCGGCCACCAACCCGACCGATGTCACGATCATCGACCAGGGCACCGTCGAGTCGTCGATCGCGATCACCGGCTGCACCGGCAACGCCGGTTCGGCCAGCACGGTCGAGGTCCACATCGTGCACACGTACGTCGGGGACCTGATCGTCAGCCTCGTCGCACCCGACGGCACCCTCTACACGCTGCGCAACAAGACCGGCGGCAGCGCCGACAACATCGACCAGACGTTCACCGTCAACCTGTCGGGCGAGGCCGCCAACGGCACCTGGAGGCTGCGGGTGCAGGACGCGGGACCGTCGGACGTCGGCTACCTCAACAGCTGGACGCTGAACCTGGGCGGCGCCCTGCCGCCGGGCTGCGGCGGCACCAACGCCACCGATGTGACGATCGTCGACCTGGGCACCGTCAACAGCCCGATCACCGTGTCGGGCTGCACCGGCAACGCGTCGTCGACGTCCACCGCCGAGGTGCACATCGTGCACACATACAAGGGCGACCTCGTGGTCACCCTGGTCGCCCCGGACGGCAGCACGTACGTGCTGCACAACCGGGCCGGTGGCAGCGCCGACAACATCGACCAGACCTACACCGTCAACCTGTCGAGCGAGGTGCGCAACGGCACCTGGAACCTGCGGGTCCAGGACGCCGCGTCCAACGACGTCGGGTACGTCAACAGCTGGACGCTGACCCTGTGACCGGCTGAGGGAACTCCGCTGCCCCGGGCCCGCACCGCCCGGGGCAGCGGCGCCCCCCGACGGGACACGGCGCCACCCCCCAGGCGCCGCCGTGTCCCGTCCACCACGGGCGCAGCAGACGACCGTCCCGGCGCGCCGCCCCTCCTGCGGCGCGGCGGGCGGCCGCCCGCCGCCTAGCCCGCGTGCACCCCCTGTGCCATCACCTGCTCCAGCAGGGTGACCAGGACTTCCTTGACCGACTCGCGGCGGCGCGCGTCGCAGAGCCGGACCGGCACGTGCGGATCCAGGTTGAGGGCCTGCTCCACCTCCTGCGCCTGGTACACCCGTGCGCCGTCGAAGCAGTTCACCGCCACCACGAACGGGGTACCGCGCTGCTCGAAGTAGTCGATGGAGCCGAACGCGTCCTCGAGCCGGCGGGTATCGGCCAGCACCACCGCACCGATGGCCCCGTACGCCAGCTCGTCCCAGACGAACATGAAACGCTCCTGCCCGGGCGTGCCGAACAGGTAGAGCACCAGGTCGTCGTTGATGGTGATGCGTCCGAAGTCGAGCGCGACCGTGGTGGTCGTCTTCGTCTCCACCCCGACGGTGTCGTCCACGCCGATGCTCTCGTCGGTGAGCAGCTCCTCGGTCAGCAGCGGCGAGATCTCGCTGACCGCACCGACGAGCGTGGTCTTGCCGACGCCGAACCCGCCCGCCACCAGGATCTTGAAGGCGGCCGGAATGCCGCCCTCGTCGTCATAGGGCTCGGATGCCATCGATGACCGCCTTGAGAATGTCCGCGCTGGGCAGCTGGTTGACGTTGACGGGGGCGCGCCGCCGGACGAGCCGGCGCTCGAGCAGGTCGCTGAGCAGCACGCGGACCGTGCCGGCGGGCAGCCGAAGGTAGGAGGCGACCTCGGCCACCGACACGGGCCGCTGACACACCGCCATGATCTCGGCGTACACCGAACCCAGGCCGCCGTCGGAGGGCAGCGTGGGCCGGGTGGCCACGATGACCGCGATCAGATCGAGGTCGCCGTGGCGCGGCCGGGTCCGGCCGGAGGTCATGGCGTACGGGCGGATGAGCGGCCCGGCCTCGTCGTCGACCCACAGCAGCCCGTCGTGCGGGTCGTCCGGTGCCGGCCTTGCCACGCTCACGGGTGGCTGCCGCGGGCCGGTGCGGTCAGATACTGGCCCACCCGCACCACGAGCATCGCCATCTCGTACGCCACCAGCCCCGCGTCGGCGTCCTTGCCCGCCACCACGGCCAGGCAGGCACCGTTGCCCGCGGCCGTGACGAACAGGAAGCCGCCGTCCATCTCGATGATCGCCTGGCGGGCCTTGCCCTTGCCGAAGCGCCGCCCCGCCCCGCGGGCCAGGCCGAACAGGCTGGCGGCGACGGCGGCGAGGTGCTCGGCGTCCTCCCGGCTCAGTTCCGCGGACGCGGCCATGAGCAGGCCGTCGGCGGACAGCACGATGGCCTTCTGGGCCTGCGCCACCCGTTCGACGAAATCGTCGGCGAGCCAGGCCAGGTCAGCCGCTGCTCTCGTCTTCTGCTCCACGGTCATTCCCCTTCGCCTTGCCCTTCCTCGTGCCGCGGCGCTGTGCGCGGGCTCGGCCGTCGCGGCAGTGCGGGCCGGTCCTCGGGCTCCGGCTCGGGCTCGCCCGGGCCGCGGGGTTCGGTGGCGAGCTGTTCGGCGGCGAGCCGGCCCCGCCGGCTTCCCTGCTGGTATGCCGCGATCAGGCTGTACACCTGCGACGCAGGGCGCTCGGGCGGCCCGGCGGCGACGTCGCCGGGCGCGCCCGGCGGCTGTTGCGACACGCCGGTGGTCAGCCGCAGCTCCAGGCCCGGCGGCGACTCCGGAGGTCCCTCGCCGACGTGCACGGCCTCGGCGCGGTCGGCCAGGGGCACCGCGGGCACCGCCGGGCGGGCGCGCACGGGCAGGCCCGACGGCGTGTACACGGTGCCCTCGACCGGGCCACGCGGGGCGGGCACCACGGTGCCGCCGGGCAGACCGGCGTCCGAGGTGGAGCCGTTGACCCGGGCGGCGGCCGCGGCGGCGGGGGCGGCTGCGGCGGGGGTTGGGGGCGCGGCGACGGCGGGCGGGGGTACGGCGGCCGGGCCGGCCGCGGACGGCGCGGTCTCGGCTGCTGGTTCGTCCCCTGGCGACACGGCTGACCGGTGCTCGTGCTCGGACGCTTCGCCCACCGGGGACCCGGCGTCGGGCAGCTCGACCACCTGGGGCCCGGACTCGGCCGCTTCGCCCACCGGGGATGCCGCCGCGGCAGCGGGCGCCCGGCGGGGTGCGCGGACGGGCAGGTCCGATGTCGGCCGGGGCGATGCCGCGGTGCCGACCCGGAACTCGCCGTCGTCGGTGGCGCGAACGGGCAGGGCCGCGGCCGGCTGCGGCGCCGTGGTCGTGACGACGCGATGCTCGCCGCTGTCGGACACCGGCGTCCAGGCGTCGGAGACCAGGCTCGACGGGAGCAGCACGATCGCGGTGGTGCCGCCGCCGGCGGAGGGCTGCAGCCGCACCTTGATGTGGTGGCGCTCGGCGAGCCGGCCGACGACGTACAGGCCGAGCCGCGGGGTGCCGGTGAGCAGGAATTCGGCGGGTTCGTGCAGCTGGGCATTGGCCTGTTCCAGGTCGGCGGCGGTCATCCCCAGGCCGTGGTCCTCGACCTCGATCACGTACCCGGCGCCGACCGCGGAGCCCCCGACGTTGACCAGGGTGTGCCGGGGCGAGAAGGCCAGCGCGTTCTCCATCAGCTCGGCCAGCAGGTGCACCACGTCGCCGACGGCGTGCCCGGCCAGCCCTGCGGCCTCGCTGGGCAGCACGTTGACCCGCGGGTACTCCTCCACCTCGGCGACCGCGGCGCGGATCACGTCGACTACCGGGATGGTGCGCCGCCAGCCGCGGCCGGGCACGGCGCCGGCCAGCACGATCAGGTTCTCCGCGTTGCGGCGCATGCGGGTGGCCAGGTGGTCGACCCGGAACAGCTCGTCGAGTTCGGCCGCGTCGCTGGCCCGGCGTTCCATGGCGTCGAGCATGGTGAGCTGGCGGTGCACCAGGGTCTGGCTGCGCCGGGCCAGGCTCAGGAACAGGTCGCGTACGCTGCGGCGCAGCTCGGCCTGCTCGACGGTGGCCCGGATCGCGGTCTCCTGCACGGCGTTGAACGCCTGGCCGACCTGGCCGATCTCGTCGTCGCCGAACGCCAGCGGCGGCGCCTCGGCGACGACGTCGACCTCCTCCCCGGCCCGCAGCCGCTGCACAACTCTGGGCAATCGCGCCGTGGCCAGTTCGTCGGCGGCGTCGCGCAGCAGTCGCAGCTGGGTCACGATGGCCCGGGCGGTGGTGATCGACAGCACGATCGAGGCGACGACGGCGATGAGGCCGAGGCCGGCGGCCAGGATCAGCCGCACGATGACCAGGATGGTCGGGCCTTTCGCGCGGGCGATGGTCGCCTCGGCGAGGTCGATGTCGAGCTGTGCCACCGCGGTCAGCGCGGGGTCGAACGCGGCCCGCCAGTCGGCGGCGCTGACCGGTGGCGCCTCGTTGGGTCTCGCCCGGGCGACGACCAGGTCCTCGATCTGCGCCAGGCGGGTCAGCGCGGGACCGTCGAGCACCGGCTGGTAGATCGCCTTGTCGTCGGGCAGGCCCTCCAGCCCGGTGGCGCGGATGTTGCGCTGCGCGCCGACCAGCTGGGCGAATTCGGCGGCGTCGGTGGCGGAAAAGCGGCCCGCGGCGAGCACGCCCGACATGAGCGCGTCCTCCTGCGACAGCAGCTCCCGCCCCCGGGACATGATCAGCAGATGGCTGAGCTGGTCGTTGATGGCCTGGTCGTCGAAGCTGGCGATGGTCGCGAAGATGCGGTATCCGACGCCGATGGTCTGCGTGTAGTAGGCGACGGTCGCACCTCGCTCACCGCTGCGCTGGTCGACGTCGGCGCGTACCGGGCCGAGTCCGTCGAGCATCCGGCCCAATTCGGCGATGTTGCTTTCGGCGATCGGGGTGGCGGCCCAGCCGGCGGTGGTGCCGCGGACCGAATCGCGGAAGCGGGCCGCGGCGGCGTCGGTGGCGGCCCGGGCGGTGGCCAGCTCGTTGCGGTGGTCGCTGTCGCCCGCGGCCAGCACCACGGCGGAGATGCGGCGCTCGGCCTGCAGCGCGGCGACGAGCGAGTCGGTGGGCCGGCCCACCTCCTGGTCGAGGGTGCTGATCCAGAATAGGTTGAGGCCTTCTCGCATGGTCACGAATGCGGCGAAGGCCCACAGCGCGGCGAGCGAGGCCAACAGGAAGGCGATCTTCGCCCGCAGGTTCGAGGTCCGGGAGCTCATCACTTTCCCACCGACGCTAGAGGGTGCCGACCGCGACGGTCCGCGCCTGTCGGTGCTATGACCGCCACGCAAGGTGACTGACAACCAGCACTCAACACGACGCGGACGCCACGTCGTCGCACCCACTGTGCGACACGTCAGAAAGCCGTGGTGAAGTCTCCTAAACAGACGTCCTAACGCGACAGACGACGCCAGGCCAGCTCCGCCAGCAGCACCGCCCCATCGGGCACCACCGCGTCGTCGTGGCGGGCCTCGGGCGCATGGTTGAGCGGCGCGGTCATCGGGTCCAGGCCGGGCGGGCAGGCGCTGAGGAAGACGAACGCCCCCGGCACCTGCTCGAGCACGTACGACATGTCCTCGGCGCCCGCCTTCGGGTTGGCCATCCAGGCGAAGCGGTCGTCGCCGAACAGCTCCGCGGCGGTGCTCGCGGCGAACTCGGCCTCGCCGCCGTCGTTCATCGTCACCGGGTAGCCGGGGATGTAGTCGGCGTCGGCGGTGAGCCCGTGCGCGGCGGCGATGCCGTGCACCACGTCCAGCACGCCCTGCCGCACCCGTTCCCGGGTGGCCGGGGAGAACGAGCGCAGCGTCGCGGCGAATTCGGCCTGCGCCGGGATGACGTTCTCGGCCGTGCCGGCGTGGAAGCTGCCCACCGTGATCACCGCGGGGTCGAAGACGTCGATGCTGCGGGTGACGAACGTCTGCAGCGCGGTCACCATCTCGCACGCGGCCGGGATCGGGTCCTTGGCGAACTGCGGCGCGCTGCCGTGGCCGCCCGCGCCGCGCACGGTCACCTTCAGCGTGTCCGCGGCCGCCAGCATCGGCCCGCGCCGGGTGGAGAAGCGCCCGTACGGCTCGATCGCCGACAGGACGTGGATGCAGTACGCGGCGACCGGGTGCTCGCCCGCGGCCTCCAGCAGCCCCTCGGCGATCATCGGCTCGGCGCCGCCGGGCCCCTCCTCGCCGGGCTGGAACATGAAGATCACGCTGCCGGGCAACCGGTCGCGCACCCCGCACAGCAGCCTGGCCGCGCCGACCAGCATCGCCACGTGCAGGTCATGGCCACAGGCGTGCATGGCGCCGTCCACCTCGGAGGCGTACTCCAGCCCGGTCAGCTCGGTCACCGGCAGCGCGTCCATGTCGCCACGCAGCAGCACCACCGGACCGGGCCGGCCGCCGCGCAGCACGGCGACCACCGAGCTGAGCGAGCGCCCCGTGGTGACCTCCAGCGGCAGCCCGTCCAGGGCCTGCAGCACGGCGGCCTGGGTCTGCGGCAGGTGCAGCCCGATCTCGGGCCGGCGGTGCACGGCCCGGCGCAGCGCGATGAGGTCGTCAGCGTGATCCGGCACGGCGGCGCGGAAGCCGGAGTCGTCGGGCACGACCGGCGCCGAGCCGGCCTCAGCGGGCGCGGAGTCGGCGGCGGTGACACCCGTGGTGGTGGCGGGCGAGGCGAGGGTCGACATGGCGGCACGTTAGCCGAACCCCGCCGTCCGCGACAGCCCTCGCGCCGGCGTCAGCCCGCCACTGGGAGGTCGACCCGTTTCGGCAGCAGGGCGCCCAGCCGCAGGAGCAGGACGTAGGCGACGGCACAGCAGGCGATCAGGGCCAGCCACGGCATCGCCGGGCCGCGGGCCAGCAGCCAGGTGGCCAGGCCCGGGCTCAGCGCCTTGCCGATGTTCCAGGACAGCTGGTAGACGGCGGTGTACCGGCCGCGCACGTGGTCGGGTGCGGCGTCGGTGACCAGCCCGATGCCGGACGGGCCTTCGAGCAGGTTGGCCGCCGTCGCGGCGAGCATGGCCAGGATCAGGCCCGGTGCGACGAGGTGGCCGGGCACACCGGGTAGGGCCGCGTACACGGCGAACGAGGCGGCGAAGGCCACCGCCGCCCAGCGCAGCGCGGCGGTGCGCCGGCGGCGTTCCATCAGTCGGCCGATCACCGTCTGCAGGCCCGCGATCAGCACGGTCTCCATGGTGAACAGGACGCCGACCAGCCACAGCGGCCCGTGCAGCACCTGTGACACGTAGATCGCCAGCAGCAGGCCGGGGACGGCCATGCTGCACACGAGCAGCAGGTTGACGAGGACGAACAGCAGGTACACCCGGTCGCGCAGCACGGTGCGGAAGGAGCCTGCCTCGCTGGGCCCGGCCTGCTCGCGCGGGATGAGGCGGGGCCGCCACGTGCCGACGAGCAGGGCGAGGCCGACGAAACTGGCCGCGTTGACGGCGGCGAGCGCGGGCAGCACGTGCGGGCCGGGGGCGGCCGCGGCGAAGGCGGCGGTGAGCCCGCCCGCGGCGAAGGAGGCATTGCGCAGCGCGATCTGCGCCGCGAGCCAGCGAGGCCGGTCCGGCACGTCGACCACGGCGGCGGTCATCGACCGGATCGCGACCCAGAAGGCGGCGTCGCCGACGGCGGCCAGCAGCGCGCAGACCGCGATCTGCCATACGTCTGCGGCGAGCAGGAAGCCGCCCATCCCGGCGGCCTGCAGTACTCCGCTGGCGACCAGCGTGGGCTGGGGGCCGAGCCGGTCGGTGAGCGGCCCGGCCAGTACGCCGAGCGGCAGCGCCACCAGGCGGGCGAGGGTGACCGCGGCGCCGACGGCGGCCAGGCTCGCGCCGGTCCATTGGCTGAGGAAGAGCAGCAGGAACGGCGCGAACAGGCCGTTGCCGAGGGCGTCGACGGCCAGGGCGGTGAGCAGGCGGCCGTTGCCGCGGGTCCGGGGCAGGCCGAGCCGGTCGACCAGGGGGTATGCGGTCACCCGGTGATCATCGAGGATGAAGCGGACTTGAAGTCAACCACATACTGACCTGCGACTATGTCGGACTTGGCATCGTAACGGGCAGGATGGCGCTAGACCAGTTACCTATCGGTTCGGTAGGGTTACCTCAGTCGATCACGCACTGGAGGTTGAGCCTTGGACGTCGAGCGCACCGCGTTACCGGGTATCGGGTTGCGGCACGAGTTCCAGACCAAGCGGGGACAGCACGCGGCCGTGGTGTCGCACGTCTCGGGCCGGCGGGACATCGTGATCTACCGCCCTGACGATCCCGATACCGCCGTGGTGACGTTGTCGCTCAACACCGACGAGGCCAACGGCGTCGCCGAACTGCTGGGCACCTCCCGCATCGTGGAGCGCCTGGCCGACCTGCGCCGCCAGGTCGTCGGCCTGCTGACGGTGCAGGTGCCGGTCATCGCGGGCTCGCCGTTCGACGGACGCACCCTCGGCGACACCCAGGCCCGCACCCGTACCGGCGCGTCCATCGTCGCGGTCATCCGCGGCGGCGAGATCCTCGCCAGCCCCCGTCCCGATTTCGTGTTCCACCCCGGCGACCTCGCCGTCGCGGTGGGCACGGCCGAGGGCACCGCCGCCGTCACCGACATCCTCGACAACGGCTGACGCGTATGCACGGAGCCCTCGTACTGATCGAAATCGGCGCGGTCATCCTCGCCCTGGGCCTGCTCGGCGCGGTGTCGCTGCGGGTCGGCATCTCCCCCATCCCCCTCTACCTGCTCGCCGGCCTCGCCTTCGGCAAGGGCGGCCTGCTGCCCATCGACGAGGCGGGCGACTTCGCCGCGACCGGGGCCGAGATCGGCGTCATCCTGCTGCTGTTCACCATGGGCCTGGAGTACACCGCGCCCGAACTGGTCAGCACGCTGCGCCACAACGCCCCGGCCGGCCTGGTCGACCTGGTCCTCAACTCCGCGCCCGGCGTCATCGTGGCGCTGCTGCTGGGCTGGGGCCCGGTCGCGGCCGTCGCGCTCGGCGGCATCACCTACGTGACCTCGTCCGGCATCACGGCGAAGGTGCTGGCGGACCTGAACTGGCTGGGCAACCGCGAGGTGCCCATCGTGCTGTCGCTGCTGGTCTTCGAAGACCTGACCATGGCGATGTACCTGCCGATCCTGACCGCGATGCTCGCCGGCGCGAGCTTCGCGACCGGCCTGACCACGCTGGGCATCGCGGGCCTCACCATCACGGTCATCCTCGTCGTCGCGCTGAAGTTCGGCCGGTACGTGGAGAAGTTCGTCGCCTCGCCGAGCTCCGAGGTGCTGCTGCTCAAGGTGCTCGGTCTCACCGTGCTGGTGGCCGGCATCGCCCAGCAGCTGCAGGTTTCCGCCGCGGTCGGAGCGTTCCTGGTCGGCATCGCGCTGTCCGGGCCGCTCGCGCACACCGCCCGGGAGCTGCTCACGCCCCTGCGCGACGTGTTCGCGGCGGTGTTCTTCGTCTTCTTCGGGCTGCAGACCGACCCGACGGCGCTGCCGCCGGTCGCCGGCGTCGCCATCCTGCTGGCACTGGCCGGCATCGCGACGAAGATGGCCACCGGCTGGTGGGCCGCCAAGCGGGCGCACATCAGCGTCGCGGGCCGGCTGCGCGCCGGGGTGGCGCTGCTGCCGCGCGGTGAGTTCAACATCGTCATCGCCGGTCTGGCCGTCGCGGCAGGCATCGAACCGCAACTCGGTCCGCTGGCGGCGGCGTACGTGCTGATGCTGGCCGTGCTCGGCCCGCTCACCGCCCGCGGCGTCGAACCGCTGATCAACCGGATCAGCCGCCGTCGCCGCACCCTCGACCCGGCCACCGCCGCCGCCCAGCGGGGCGTCGACCCCGACGCGTCCCCCGCCCAGGCCTGACCCGCCCGGCGGCACGCCGCCCCGACCCCGCCTTTCACAGACGGTGGCCTATCTCATCGAAAATATCGAGATCGAACTCGATGAGATAGGCCACCGTCGTCGTCGAGCCGGGCGGGCGACGGCACCGGCTTCCGGCCGCACGGGTCGTCGACCACCGGCGGCCCGACGCGCCCGTGGTGCTGCGCCTGTCACCGCCGCCGGTTCACTCCCACAGGTAGGCGTGCCACGGACCGACCGCGTCGGTGTAGCGGGTGGCCAGGGCCTGCGTGATCTGTCCCAGGTGGACGTGGTCGTGGGTGGTCCAGGTGGCCAGCAGCTGGCCCATGGTGACCGGGCCGAAGGCCGGGTGTGCGCCCTCCCGGTCGAGGTCGTCGTCGGTCAGCTCGAAGCCGCGCAGCGCGGCGACGTTCTCCGCGCGCAGGGTGCGGAACAGGTCGAGCAGCTCGGCGGTGCTGCGGTCGGCCGCGATCGTGACGTGGCCGTCCCGGTCGAACGGGGTGAACGGCACCGACGCGCCGTGGTCGAGGATGATGCGGGCGCGCGGGATCCAGTCGGTGCGCTCGCCGTGGATGAAGTGGCCGAGCACGTCGTGCGCGCTCCACTCGCCGTCGGCGGGCCGGTGCCGGGTCCACCCGTCGCCGAGGTCGCCCAGCAGGGCGTCGAGCACGTCGGGCGTACGGCTCAGCGCGGCGATCGCGTCAGGAAGCTGGAACGTCATGGTCATCAGCGTAAGGGGCGCTCATGACACCCGCAGCCGCTGATCGATCTGGATCAGGTCCGGGTCGGTGATCACCGGGTTGAGCTTGACCAGGGCGGGCACGGTCGTCTGGTAGCGCCCGGCGATCGCGGTGAGGGTGTCGCCCGCCCGCACCGTGTGGTACGCGGCGGGGGGCAGGGACTTCTTCGACGTGGCGGCCTTCTTCGGGGTGGCCGCCCTTTTCGCCGCCTTGCGCGGCGCACGCTTGCGGGCGGGCCCGGGAGCCGCACCGCCGGCCTTCTTCGCCAGCCGGGCCAGCGCCTTGGCCACCTGGGCCGCGGACATGGCCAGGTGCACGTGGTCGGCATGGGCGGCGTCGGTGGCCGCGCCGTACGAGGCGATCGGCTTGCCGTTCTTGACGTAGAAGCCGTCGTCGTCGGCGAACGGCGTGGTGTGGATCAGTTCGACGCACAGGTCGCCGAACTCGTCTTCGATCCACTTGGCCAGGTCGCGGCCCATCCGCGCGTCCGCGCCGACGCCGAAGTCGATCGCGGCGGTCGGCGAGCCCCGGTGGTGCAGGCCGTAGTGGTGGCTGACCTCGCCGTGGTCGCCGTCCATGCCGGAGGTCACGTAGACCTCGGCGCGCTTCGGGTAGTACCGCGCGATGAGGTCCAGGATGCCGTCGCCGGTCGGTCCGGTGCGGACCGCGGACCATCGCCGCAGCGCCACCGCGACACCTCCCCGTGGGTGCCGGGGACCGACCGGAACCGGTCCCGCACGTCCCATGGTAGGTGCCGCGGCAGCGCGTGCGGTGTCAGTCGACCGAGGCCAGCACCTTCTCGATCTTCGCGACACGGGCCTGGAGGTCGGCCAGCTGGGCGGATATCGCGGTCAGTTGCTCGGCGGCGGGCGCGGATGCGGCCTTGGCGTCCGCGTTCTGCCTGCGGTGCCAGAGCACCATGCCGATCACGGAGATGGCCAGCATGCCGACGATCCAGATCGTGCCCATGCTCATGGCCCATGACGTGTTGACCATCAGTTGTTTCCCTCCTCGGTGGTGAGCGTCCGCGCGGCCAGCGCGATGCTCTGCGGGGTGAGCGTCACGGCGAACGGCACCGTGTCGTAGTACTTCATGGCCTTGCCGTCGGCGGACAGCTCGAACGCGGCGGTGACCAGGCCCGCCGCCTCCAGCTTGGCCAGGTGTAACTGCAGCAGCGGCCGGCTGATGCCCAGCTCGCGGGCCAGCGCGCTCACGTAGTTGCGCCCGTGCGCCAGTGCGGCGATGACGCGCATGCGGTGCGGGTTGGCCAGTGTCGCCAGGATCCGTGCCAGTTCGTCGCCGCTGTGCGACGTCTCCATCGGGCCCCCTAGCTTCGTCTTTCACCTGCAAGAAAAAACTAGCATGTGCCCGCATGCGCTGTCGAGTGCAATAAACGACAGTGGAAGCCGGTTCAGCGGGCGGCGCGCAGTCCGCGCGGGGACAGGCCGAACTCGCGGCGGCAGGCCTTGTTGAACGCCTGAAGGTCGGCGATGCCGACAGAGGCGGCGATTGCCGGGATCGACAGCGTCGAGCGGCGCAGCAGGTGCTCGGCCCGCGCCAGGCGACGGCGGCGCAGGTACGCCACCACCGTGTCCCCGGTCTCGGCCCGGAACAGCCGGGTCAGGTGGTTGTGCGACACCCCCGCGTGCCGGGCGATGTCCGGCACCGACACCGGCTCGGCCAGCCGCGACTCGAGGTAGGCCATCGCCGCGGCGACCGCGGGATGCGGCTCGCCGGATCGGGTGTCGGGCGCGGCGCGCGGCAGCTGGGCCACCCGCCACAGCACCGCCCACACCTCCGCCGCGGACTGGCGCGTCGGGCGCGGCGAGGCCGCCACCGCCTGGCGCAGCATGGTCGACAGCGCAGCGGCCTGTGCTCCGGCGTCCTGCATCACGGGCACCGGCAGCGGCGTGCCGGTGCGCGGGATGCGCAGGTGGGCGTAGAGGTGTTCGGAGCGGCCCCGATAGTCGAAACGCACCCCGACGCCGGGCGGGATCAGGCTGACGTGACCGGGGCGGATCGCATGCGTGACGCCGCCCGCGGTGAGTTCGCCCTGGTAGCCGTACAGGTGGAGCTGCCACAACTCGGGCAGCAGGAACGACTCGCGGGCCACGGTCGTGCCGTGCACACCGACGCCGATGTTGGCCACCTGCGGCGGGGTGTCCAGGTGCAGGCGCACGCTCCGTCCGCCGGGTACGAGCAACCCCGCCATGGTGAAAACCTACCAGTGATGGTGAGCCTGACCCACGCGCTGCCAGGCGATCGGGCCATAGCCTTACCCACCGTCGACCAGAAATGACAGTCAAGGAGCACCATCGTGGCGATGCAGCCCTGGTTCGCCGAGGCCAAACTCGGCATCTTCCTCCACTGGGGGATCTACGCCGTCGACGGCACCCTGGAGTCGTGGGCCTTCTACGCCGGCGAGGTCCCGCACGAGCAGTACATGCGCCAGCAGGACGGCTTCGCGGGCGAGAACTACGACCCGAAGGCCTGGGCGGACCTGTTCGCCCGGGTCGGTGCGCGCTACGCGGTGCTGACCGCCCGCCACCACGACGGCATCGCGCTGTGGGACTCCGCGCAGGGCGGCCGCAACGTCGTCGAGCACACCCCGGCCGGGCGCGACCTGATCGGCCCGTACGCGCAGGCGCTGCGCGAGCGCGGGCTCAAGGTCGGCCTCTACTACTCGCACTCGGACTGGAACCACCCCGACTACCCGTCGGTGCGCAGCCAGGGCGAGGCCCAGCACGTCAACGACAGCGAGTGGGTCGCCCCGCAGGACGGCAGGCCCGACGATCCGCAGGCCTGGACCCGCTACCTGTCCTACCGCGACGGGCAGGTCGGCGAGCTGATCGACCGCTACCGCCCGGACCTGCTCTGGTTCGACGGCGAGTGGGAGCGCAGCGAGCAGCAGTGGCGCATGCGGGAGCTGTCCGAGCAGATCCTCACCGCCAACCCGGAGACCGTCCTCAACGCGCGGATGATGTCCTACGGCGATTACGCCACCCCGGAGCAGGGCATCCCGATGCAGGCGCCGGACGGTCCGTGGGAGTTGTGCCTGACCGTCAACGACTCGTGGGGCTACCGCCACAGCGACACCAACCAGAAGTCCGTGGGCCAGCTGGTGCGCTACTTCACCGAGACCATCGGCATGGGCGGCAACCTGCTGCTGGACGTCGGCCCGAAAGCCGACGGCACGATCCCGGCCGAGCAGGTCGAGCGGCTGGAGGGCCTGGGCGCGTGGATCGCGCGGCACGAGCAGGCGGTGTTCGGCACGGTCGCCGGGCTGCCCGCGGGCCACCACTACGGGCCGAGCACGCTGTCCGCCGACCGGCGCACCCTCTACCTGGTCTGCTTCGGCGCGCCGGGCGAGACCATCGCGCTCAAGGGCCTGCGCACGCCGATCAAGCGGGCGTACGTGCTGGGCCCCGGCGCCGAACTGGGCCACCGGGTCACCGGCGGGTTGGGCGAGGTGCCGGGCGTTACCTGGGTCGACGCCCCGACGGCGGCGGACCTGGACCCGCACGCCACGGTGGTCGCCGTCGAACTGGACGGCGAGCTGGACCTGTACCGCGGCAAGGGCCGCGACTGAGCCCCGGCCGCCCTGGCTACGGCCGGGCGGCCGGCTCCCTGTCGTCGCGGTGCGCGGCCGCGTCGGCGTGCGCGGCCTGCAGCGTGTCGAGCCGGGTGCGCACGGTGGTGGTGGTGCGGCCCAGCCGCTTGCCGATGGCGCGGTCGGGCTGACCCTCGTGGTGCAGCTTCAGCGCCATGCGGTCGTTCTCGGCGGTCCAGCGCCGTCGGCCGTCCGCCGCGGAGGCCGGGCGAGCGGGCGGTGCCGGGTCGCCCGCAAACAGCTGACTCCACAGCTTCAGCCCGGCCAGCGCGACGCCTACCGTGACGGCGATGCCGAGCCAGCGGCCGAAGTCGTGTCGGCCGTATTCGACACCGGCGAAGCCGTAGAACCCCCACAGCAGGAACGCCCAGACCGCCATCAGGGTGAGTGCCAGCACGGCCCGCTTGAAGATCCCGGTGGGCGTCGTCGGCGGGCGTGCACTGTCGGGCATGGCGGCGAAGATATCACCTGGTGGCGAGCCGTCTGACCGACCGACCGCCTGGTCAGGCGGACTGCGGCTGCGGCACCGGTGCGGCCGTGGGTACGGCCCGCGGGGTGCGCCGGGCCCAGGCGACCGCGGCGGGGATCGCCGCACCGGTCGCGGCGAACAGGACCGCCATCGCCAGCCATCCGGCCAGGCCGTGCTCGAGGGCCAGCCAGACCAGCACGGCCGGGGCGAGCATCCGGCCGAACTGCGCCCCCATCGCGTAGGTCGCCTGGTACTGGCCCTGTGCGCCCTCCGGGGCGAGGCCGAAGGAGATCCCCCAGCCCGCCGCGGACTGGCGCAGCTCGCCGATGACGTGCACCAGCGCGCCGGCCACCAGCAGCGCGGCCGCGGCCCAGCCGGGCAGCCCGGCGGTGACCCCGAACAGCACGCACGCGGCCCCGACGAACAGGCCCGCGGTGCGGGCGGCCCGCGCGGCGCCGCCGAGGTCCTCGGTGCCGCGGGAGGCGCGCACCTGCAGCAGCACCACCATGGTGGTGTTGACCAGCAGCAGCACCGCGATGAGCCAGTGCGGCGCGTCGGTGTGGGCGGCGATCCACAACGGCAGCACCACGTTGAGGATGTCGAAGTGCATCGACATCAGCCCGTCGAGCGCCACGAACGCGAGGTAGGGGCGGTCACGCAGGGCGACCAGCCGCGGCCCGGGTGCCGCGGGCACCGGCGCGATGGCGGGCAGGCGGCTGCCGATCACGGCCGCGGCCAGGTAGCTGAGCACGTTGCCCACGATCATGAGGCGGTACGCGGTAGGTGTGTCCACGGCGATCGCGATGCCGGCCAGGGCCGCGCCGAGCGAGATGCCGACGTTCGTGGTGGCACGCAGGTAGGCCCGGCCCCGTACCCTGCTCTCGGGCGGCAGCGCACCCGCGATCATCGCGCCCCGCGCGCCGCGCTGTCCCGCGTCGGCCAGCGCGGTCACCGTGGCCAGTGCGATGAAGGCCGGG
The DNA here is from genome assembly GCF_007483665.1 of Catellatospora sichuanensis. Taxonomy (GTDB): domain Bacteria; phylum Actinomycetota; class Actinomycetes; order Mycobacteriales; family Micromonosporaceae; genus Catellatospora; species Catellatospora sichuanensis. The sequence goes on along the minus strand of NZ_VIQO01000030.1, from coordinate 162,593 downwards.
AAGGAGTCCACCAGCAGCATCGCGCCGGTGAGCCCGGCCAGCAGCAGGTAGCAGGTGAGCTGGACGCCGCGCGGGCCGCGGCGGTCGGCGAGGTAGCCCATCGGTGTGCTCGCGATCAGGCAGACGGCCGAGGCTGCGGTGAGCCCGAGGCCGAACTCGGCCGGGGACAGCCCGACGATCTTCGTGAGGTAGAGCGCGCCCACGGTCACCCACAGTCCGTTGCCGATGGTGTTGACCAGGGTGACCGCGGTGAGCACCCGCATCGGGCCGGGGTCGGGCAGGATGCGCTTGAACATGCCGCCACTAAACCGTACGTACGTACGGTTTGTAAAGCGTCCCGATCTTGCTGTGACGGCCGTCTCGCCGGACGACAGGCAGGGCCGGCCCGGTGCTACGTTGACCCGCCCTCGAATGTCCGACTCGCACGGAAACGAACGACGATGCTGGCTCTCCTGCACACCTCGCAGGCCCACGTGCTCACCTTCGACCGGCTCCGCAACGAGGACGCACCGACGCTGACGCTGTACCACATCGTCGCCGACCACCTGCTCGACGAGGCGCGCCGCCACGGCGTACCGGCCGTCGCGGACCAGGTCGCCCAGCAGATCGACCTCGCCATGGAGGCCGGCGCACGGGCCGTGCTGTGCACCTGCTCCACCATCGGCGCGCTCGCCGAGCAGGCGGCCGCACGGGCGGGCATCCCGGTGCTGCGCGTCGACCGGCCGATGGCCGCCGCGGCCGTGGCCGCCGGCCCCCGGATCACCGTGCTGGCCGCGCTCGCCACCACGCTCGCGCCGACCACGGCACTGATCGAGGAGGAGGCGGCCCGCGCGGGCCGCCCCGTCACGGTGTCCGCGAAGATGATCTGCGGCGCCTGGGACCGCCTCGAGGCCGATGATCTCGACGGTTACCTCGACCGGGTCGCCGCCGCGCTTGCCGGGGTCACCGACGCCGACGTCGTCGTACTCGCTCAGGCCTCGATGGCGCCCGTCGCCGACCGCGGGTTGACCGCCATTCCGGTGCTGGCCTCACCGCGCCTGGGCCTGCGCGCCGCCGCAGCGCTCTGACCGCACCGGCCTGCCGGCACCGGTCAGGCCGCGGCGCCGAACGCCCTCGCGAACGTCGCGTGCACCGGGGTGCCGGACAGGTTGTCGTAGATCGCGAAGACGACGCGGTCGAAGCGGTCCACGGTGCGCAGCGCGTCGGCGAAGGCCTGCGCCACCACCGCCGGGTCGTTGCGGAACACCCCGCAGCCCCACGCGCCGAGCACGAGCGTGCGGTGCCCGTGTGCGGCGGCCACTTCGAGCACCCGGGTCGCCCGGCGCAGCAGGACCGCGGGCACGTCGGGCAGGTGCTCGGGCTGGTTGCGGGCGATCGCGCCCAGGTTGGGCGCCGCCGCCGTCAGGAACGAGGTCCGGTACGCCTCGTCGAGCAGGTTGCCCCTGTCGTCACGGAACACCGGCACGCCCGGCGAGTAGATCACCCGGTCGCTGTAGCGCAGGTCGCGCTGCGCCCGGTGGTACGCGTAGAAGTCCGGCGCGGCCAGCAGGCTGGGGTAGAGCGCCGATGCCCGGGCGATGCTCTCCTCCTGCGCCTTCGCGCCGCCGAGGAAGCCGCCGCCCGGGTTCTTCGCCGAGGCGAACACCAGGCAGGCCGCCTCCGGTCCCGCACGCCGGGCGGCGACCAGCGTCGACTCACGGGTCACCTCGATCGCCGGCTGCGGGTTGCGCGCTCCGGTCGGGGTCAGCTGCTCGTCCGGCTCGTGGTGGCGGGTATCGGCGACGGCCGCTCGCACCGCGGTTCCGATCACGACCTGCGCCCCCGCCGCATTGCGGTACTCTCCGCGCTCCGCGATCTCCACCGTCTGCCGCGCGATCTCGCGCAGTCGCCCGCTCACGTCCCCGCCCCGTCCGTCTTCCACACGACGGCAACGGTGACAGGCCCGCTGTCGCGCGGCAACCGCATTGTCGGCTGCCGGCCGTGCGGGAGGCGTCCTGCCCTGGCGGATCAGGGCAGTGCACAGCCTCCCGCGGCACGCGGCCCGGGACGCCCGCCACATGCGAAAAGCGGTCTGCTCGTTTCGGGACGCTCAAGCGTCCCGAAACGAGCAGACCGCGACCGCATATGTCCACCGGGCGCACGTCAGCCACGCAGGTGAGCCGGCAGGGACCACCCGGCGAACGTCAACCACGCAGGTCAGCCGACAGCATCCACCCTGCGAACGGCACCGCGCAGGTCCGAAAGCAGCGACTCGACCTCGGCGAAGGCGTCGGCGGGCAGCGGCGTGCGGGCAAGCGGGGCGAAGTTCTCCTCGGCCTGGGCGACGGTGCGGCAGCCGGGGATCGGCAGGTTGTGCGGGCTGCGGGCGAGCAGCCAGCCCAGCGCGCCCTGGGTGAGGGTGCGGCCATCGGCGGTGAGCGCCGCACGGACCCGGTCGACCCGCTGCGCCCACTCCGGGGTGGGCACGCCGTCGGTGAACCAGCGCAGCCACTCCGGGTTCTGACCGCGGACGTCGTCGCGCCCGATGGCGCCGGCGGCGCCGTGATACTTGCCGGTGAGCAGGCCCATCGCCAGCGGGCCGCGGTTGAGCCCGGCCAGGTTCCAGGCGGCCAGCACGTCGACCATGGCGGCGTTGTCGTTCAGCACCGAGGTGTCGTACTGCACGGCCGCGCAGTGCGTCCCGGCCTTCGCGAACGCGGCGGCGCGCTCCGGGTCGTCGGTGCTCCAGCCGTACGCCCGGATGCGGCCCTGCGCGACCAGGTCTTCGAGGGTCTCCACGAGGTCGAGGGCCTGGCCGGTGGGCAGGCCGCCCAGGTGCAGCTGGTAGAGGTCGAGGTGGTCGGTGCCGAGCCGGTCGAGGATGCCGTCGAGGCAGCTGACCGCATACGCCGCCGAGGCGTCCTCGCCGGTGGCCAGCCGGGTCTGCTCCTGCACCGTGTAGCCGAACTTGCTGGCGATGACCGCGCTGTCCCGCCGTCCGCGCAGGGCCCGGCCGAGCACCCGCTCGCTGTGGCCCGCGCCGTAGTTGCTGGAGGTGTCGAACAGGGTGATGCCGTGGTCGAGGGCGGCGTGCACGGTGCGGATCGACTCCTCGTCGTCGACCTCGCCCCAGCCGAAGGGCTGTCCGTCGTCGCCCCACAGCGGGCCGCCGATCGCCCAGCAGCCCATGCCCAGCGCGCTGACCTCGATCCCGCTGCGGCCCAATGTCCGTGTCGTCGTCATGCGGGCCAGCCTGACACCTGGAGCGCGCTCCAGGTCAAGCTATCGTGGACGGATGAGCGCCTACACCCCCTCCGAGACGTCCCGGCGCAGCGGCTTCAGCCTGGACACGCTGCGCTACTACGAGCGCATCGGCCTGCTCAGCGAGGTCGACCGCACGCCCGGCGGGCAGCGGATCTTCTCCGATCACGACCTGGGCTGGCTCGGGCTGCTGCGCTGCCTGCGCGACACCGGCATGCCGATCAACCAGATGTGCCGCTTCGCGGAGCTGGCCCGCACCGGCGACGAGACCGTCGCCGATCGCGTCGAGCTGCTGCGCGCCCACGCCGAAGCGGTCGAGGAGCAGATGGCGCTGCTGGAACGGCAGTACGGGCACCTGCGCGAGAAGATCCGCTACTACGAGCGCGAGCTGGCCGCCCAGGCGTAGCGCCGGCGCGCCCCACCGCGACGCACCGGACCACGTCTCCGTCAGCGCGGCGGGGCGCCCCACTGCACCGACACCTGGTGCACGGTGCGCTCGGCGCGGACCTGCATCAGCCCGCCCGCGAGCACGGCCCGGTCGACCACCCCGACCGCGCCGTCGCGGGTGCGGGTCACCCGGTCGCTGACCAGCACCGGGCTGTCCGCGCTCTGGTGCAGCAGGGCCGCGCCGGCCTCGCCGAGGGTGGCGGCCGCGATGCGCTCCGACGCCGAGGCGATCTCCATGCCCGCGTCGGCGAGCGCCGCGTACAGGGCCGTGGCGGTGAAGTCGACGCCGCGCACCAGCTGCGCGTACGGCTGGTCCACCCAGGACACCTGGTGGATCGCGGGCACGCCGTCGAGCAGCCGCAGCCGTTCCAGCCGCAGCGCCTTGGCGGTGCCATCGGTGCGCTCGCCCCACAGCTGTGCGACCCAGGCGGGCATGGCGCGCTGGGAGCAGGAGACGACCTCGGTGGTGACCTGGTGTCCCTGGTCGCGCAGGTCGTCGACGAAGCTGCGCAGCGTGTCCAGCCGGTACGCGGGCCGCGCGGGCGCGACGAAGGTGCCCCGGCCCGCTTCGACCACGATCAGCCCGTCGTCGATCAGGGCCTGCAGTGCCTGCCGCGCCGTCGCCAGCGCCACGTCGTAGCGCGCGCTCAGCTCGCGTTGCGCGGGCAGCGCCGTGCCCGGCGGGTACTCCCCGGCGCGGATGCGCTCGGCGAGGTCGGCGGCGATGACCCGGTAGCGGGGCCCGGCCATGCGGTGGCTCCTGTCGGTGCGGCGGCGGAATCGCTCCAGTATCGCGACTCCGCCGCCGCCCGGCAGCCGTGGGACTAGTCCCGCGCGTCGGCTGCACGCCGATCCCGGCCGACCGCCCCCGTCAGCGGTCGGCCGCGACCTCCGCCGTCAGCGATGGGCCGGTCCCAGGCCGACCGCAGCCGTCAGCGGTAGGCCGCGTCCAACGCGTCGCGCAGCATGGCCACCTGCGCGCCGAGGTCGGCCGGGGTGGCGCCGTCGAGCAGCCGTCGCATCAGGGCGGAGCCGACCACGACGCCGTCGGCGGCAGAAGTGCCGGCGACCGCTTGCTCGGCCGTGGAGATGCCGAAGCCGAGCAGCACCGGCAGGTCGGTGTGCTCCTTGAGCCGGGCCGCGAACTCCCCCGCCGACGCGGGCAGCTCGGCCCGCTCGCCGGTGGTGACCATCGCGGAGACGGCGTACACGAAACCGCGGCTGCGCCGCGCGATCTCCCGCTGCCGCGACGGCGTGCCGCTGGGCGCGGCGACCAGGATCAGGTCGACGGCGGCCTCGGCTGCGGCCTGTTCCAGCCCGGCCAGCTCCTCCAGGGGCAGGTCGGGCACGATCACTCCGCGCACGCCCGCGTCGGCCAGTGCCGCGCAGAACGCCGCGTGGCCCTCGCGCGCCACCAGGTGGTAGTAGGTCATCACGATGAGCGGCACGTCCAGCCGCACCTCGCGCAGGTCGGCGAGGATGCCGCGCACGGTCGCGCCCCGGTGCAGGGCCCGCTCGCTGGCTTCCTGCACGGTCGGGCCGTCGACCATGGGCTCGGAGAACGGCAGTCCGATCTCGACGGCGTCGGCTCCCGCGGCGGCGTACGCCCGCAGGTGGTCGGTCCAGTCGGCGCTGACGCCGCCGGTCAGGTAGGGCACGAGCAGCTTGCGTCCGGCGTCGCGGCGCGCACGCAGGCGCGGCTCGACGGCCGTGCCGGTGACGGTGGTCGTGGTCACGAGATCTCCATCAGGGTCGTCATGTCCTTGTCGCCCCGGCCGGACAGCGTGACCAGCACGGTCGCGCCCAGCGGCAGCTCGCCGTCACGGGCGGCGCGCAGCACCCAGGCGATGGCGTGCGCCGACTCCAGCGCGGGCAGGATGCCTTCGCTGCGGGCCAGGCGCCGCACCGCGTCGATCACTTCGTCGTCGGTGACGGTGACGTAGCGGGCCCGGCCGAGGTCGTGCAGGTGGGCGTGTTCGGGGCCGATGCCCGGGTAGTCCAGGCCCGCGGCGACCGACTCGGCCTCCAGGATCTGGCCGTGCTCGTCCTGGATCGCGTACGAGCGGTGCCCGTGCATGACCGCGACCTGGCCGCCCGAGATCGCCGCGCCGCCCGCGGCCTCGACGCCGACCAGCTGCGCGGCGGTGCCCGCGAACCCGGCGAAGGTGCCCGCGGCGTTGGAGCCGCCGCCGACGCAGGCGACCACGTAGTCGGGGATGGCGGCGGGCAGTTCGGCGGCGCACTGGGCGCGGGCCTCCTCGCCGATGACCCGCTGGAACTCGCGCACCATCCACGGGTACGGGTGCGGGCCCATCACCGAGCCGAGGCAGTAGTACGCCTCGTCGACGCAGGTCACCCAGTGCCGCATCGCCTCGCTGGTGGCGTCCTTGAGGGTGCGGCTGCCGCTGGTGACCTCGACCACCTCCGCGCCGAGCAGGCGCATCCGGTGCACGTTGAGCGCCTGGCGGGCCATGTCCTTCTGCCCCATGAACACGGTCGCCGACAGGCCCAGCAGTGCCGCGGCGGTGGCGGTGGCCACGCCGTGCTGGCCGGCGCCGGTCTCGGCGAGCAGGCGGGTGCGGCCCATCCGGCGGGCCAGCAGCGCCTGGCCGAGCACGTTGTTGATTTTGTGGCTGCCGGTGTGGGCCAGGTCCTCGCGCTTGAGCAGCACGGTGACGCCCAGTTCGGCGGAGAGGTTCCAGGCCGGGGTGAGCGCGGTGGGCCGCCCGGCGTACACGGTGAGCAGGCGGTCCAGGTCGCGCCGGAAACCCGCGTCGGCCCACGCCGCGCGGAACGCCTCCTCGACCTCGGCGCAGGCCGGGATGAGCGCTTCGGGCACGTAGCGGCCCCCGTAGTCGCCGAACCGGCCGGTGGCGCCCGGGTCGTGCATCAGCCCTGCGGCGGGCAGCAGCGCGGGCAGGCCCGCGGCGGTGATGGCACCCACAGTTCCTCCAACTGTTCTAGAACTGTTGCCCATACTGGCACAGCGAAGGGCCGCCCCGCCAGTCGGCCGGGACGGCCCCTCACCCTTGAAGGTCGCCTATCGCTTGGCGCGCTCGACGACCTCCTCCGTCGTCAGCGGACTCTTCGGGTGATGGCTCAGGCACAGTGAGCCGCGCATCTTGCGGAACGCGAAGCCCTCGCCCGACGCGTAGAACTCGCCGGTGCCCAGCCGCGAGATGTCCGGCACGTCCGCGCCCTTGGCCCGCGCCATCTCACGCGCCGCCTCGATCTGGGCCGGGGCGTTGAGCAGCCCGAAGAACTGCGTCGCGGCGTTGCCGGAGATCCGATTGTGCAGCCCCTTCGGCGCCTGCGTGGCGAAGACCAGGCCCAAGCCGTACTTGCGTGCCTGCGAAGCCAGCGCCAGCGTGCTCTGCGTACACGCGGTCAGCGGGCCTGACGGGGCGAGGGTCTGCGCCTCGTCCATCACCAGCAGCCCGCCCAGCGGCCGGTCCCCGGCCGGGTTCTTCTTGATCCAGGCGAACAGCGCCAGCTGCAACTGGTTGACGAAACTCTGCCGCTGCTGCTCCGACGGCAGGCCGACCAGGCTGATCACCGACACCCGGGCACGCTTGCCGGGCGCGGGCGTCAGCAGCAGACCCGGATCGGCCGGCGCGCCACCGCCACCGAACAGGGCGTCGGTCACCATCGCCGCGGTCAGGTTCTGCGACAGCTCGAAAGCGATCTTCTCGGCGTCCTCGAGCTGGCTCACCCCGTCCGGCAGTGAGCTGAGCACCCCGACGAACGCCCGGATGCCCTCGCCGCCGCTGCGCGCGAAGTGCCGCAGCGCCTCGTTGAGCACCGCCTGTCCGCGCATCGCCTTGGCGGTGCCGCCGTCCACCTTCGCCCGCGGCGCGAGGCTGGCCACCGCCGCGTCGATGGCGGCGCCGAACTCGTCGGCGTCGTCGCGGATGGTCGCGAACTCCGGCAGCGGCTGGAAGGTCAGCGGCCGCCCCGCCTCCCGCCGCGGCGTCCACACCACCACGTCGGTGTGCGCCAGGTACTCCGCCGAGCGCGCCGCGTCGCCGTCCGACCAGCCCGAAGGCGGCTCGGGCCAGGGATCGCCGAGCCGGGCCAGGTCGTTGTTGGGGTCCAGCACGATCGTGGACACGCCCTGCAGCGCACACTCCTCGATCAGCCGCCGGATCAGCACGGTCTTGCCGGACCCGCTGCCCGCGAAGATCGCCGTGTGCTTGCGCAGGGACTCCAGGTCCAGCCGCACCGGCTCGCCGTCGTCGAACCCGGTGCCCAGCGTGATCGTGTGCGCGGCCGCGTCGAGCGGCGACGGCGGGTCCGCACTGCGCGCCGAGTCGCCGGCATCGTCCGCGAGCGCTGCGGCAGCGCCGTCGGCGTCATCCTGTGCCACCGCGGTCGCCCCGGCGGCATCACCCGCACCCGACTCCGCCGAAGCCTCGCCCTCGTCGTGCACGGGAGTCAGGTGGAACGCGCGTTCCCGGCGGCGCTCCCCTGCCTGCGCCGCCATGGCGATCTCCGCCACGATCTCGCCGAGCACGGTGCGCAGCAGCATCGTGCGGCCCGCCGGCCGGCGCGCGGCCAGCCAGGCGGCCAGACCGGAGTCCCGCTCGGACAGCAGCTGCCGCAGCGCGGCGAAGGTGCGCAGGTCGTCCTCGCCGAGGCTCAGCCGGGTGCCGCCGTCGGCGGCGAACGCCTTCAGCGTCTCCTGCGTCTTCGCACCCTTGTTCCAGTCGACGTTGCGCAGCAGGAACAGCTTGCGTTTGCTGATGCCCCGGCTCAGACCCGCGCTGGTACGGGCCGCCTGCAGGCGCGACAGCGCGGCGATCGCATTGGTGTGCGCGATCGCCCGGAACGACCAGTGCTGCTCGTCCTCGGTGGCCTCGTCCAGGCTGCGGCGCAACCGGGCGTGCAGCGGCACCTTGCCGCCCTGCGGCGGGTCCACCCGGAACGCCCGGCCCGGCTCGCCCAACTCCTCGATCCACGCCGCCAACCCGGCGGTGAGCAGCGCCGGCATCTCGCCGTCCTCGGTCGCGCCGACCAGGGCCGGTGCCACGTCCGCGGCCTCGCGCAGCTCCGCGAACCGCCGGTCCAGCTTGTCGTCGGGCACGTCGTCGACCACCGGGACCGCGACCGGGTGCTCGGGCTCGGTGAATCCCGCCAGCTCCCGCACCGAGCCTTCCCGCAGGCAGGCCTGCACGTGGTCGTTGATGCGGTTGATGAGCAGCCGCGGGGTGAACACCGTCGCCTCGGCGAACGCCGCCTCCCGCACCGGCCACGTCGCGTACGGCGGAACGAAGCCGTGCTCGGCGAAGCGCACCGCGAACCGCTTGGCGACGATGTCGCGGGCGATGTCGGCGCTGGCGATGCCCTTGAGCGTGACCGGCTCGCGGAACCGGTCGGCGACCGACTTGGTGGCCCGGGTGCGGATCAGCGTCCACGTCGACGGCAGGCAGGCCAGCACGGTCAGCGTGCGCCGGGTGGTCTGCCGCAGCGCCATCAGGCCGTCGGCGATCTGGTTGATCAGCTGGGTCTGCTCGGCGCTCTCGGTGCCGGCCTCCTTGAGCGCGGTGCTGTTCCACAGCTGGGCGACGAGCGTGTCGATCTGGTCGATGGCGACCACCGTCGGTCCGGTCAGCGCCAGCAGCTGCGACATCTCCTGCATGACCAGCTGCGGCGGCTTCTGCACCGGGTGGATGCCCCACCGGTGCCGCTCGCCCGGCTCCATCTCCTGCATCGACTGCAGGTACGTGTAGCCGACGTCCTGCGCGGCCGGATCGTCGGCCGCCCCGAGCAGCGCGAGCGCCCGCGCGGTGTGGTGGCAGGCCATGCCGACGGGACCGTCGAAGCGGCGCAGCGCCGCGGCGAACTCGTCGAGGTGGGCGCGGGTCAGCGGGGCACGGCCGGCGACCGCCGCCGCGGCCGCCTCGGGGACCTGGGCCGCCGCGCACAGCCGGTCCAGCAGCACCGACAGCTGACTGCCCTGCCCCAGGTGGTCGCGCTGCAGGCCGTTGACCACGGCCAGGGTGGCGCTGGACCAGAACGCCGCCCCGTCCAGCAGCCCGACGAGGAAGAAGTAGCCGCCGCCGCGCTGGGTCTGCTCGCGGACCCAGCCCAGCAGGTGCGTCTTGCCCGACCCGGGCTGCCCCTGCATGGCGATGCCGATCGGGCTGCCGTCGGGGCTGCGCCGGGCGTCGTCCAGCCCGTGCAGGATGTGCCGCACCACGTCGTCGTGCAGGGCCTCGACGTGGAAGGGCGAGCCGCGCCAGACGTCGTCGGGCACCGGCGCGACGTCGAAGCGCAGGTTCGACAGCGCCCGGCGCTCGTCGGGATTCACTCGGCCTCGATCGACAACAGGTGCTTGTCCTCACCGCCGATGTGGATCGCGGCGGCGCGGTCCTCGTCGGTGAGGGTCTTCTGGTTGTCCTCGGGCACCAGCACGATGGTGCGCGCCACCGCCATCTTCATCAGCGCCGCGTCGACCTCCGCGGCCGACACCCCGGTCAGCTCCCGGCGCAGGTCGGTCAGGCTGACCCAGGCCTGCGGCGTGTCGGCGAGCTTGTCGTACGCGGTGCGCACCCGCTTCTCCAGCCCGCGCTTGACCACTGGCTTGATCTTGACCACCGGTTGCGGGGCGGGCGGCGGGGTGCTGGCGGTGAACAGGTCGGGCAGGCTCAGCTCGGCCCGGCGCAGGTAGCGGTCGACGGCGCCGAGCAGCGCGTGCAGCGCCGGGTAGGCGGGCCCGGCACCCTTGACGAAATCCGACGTCAGCTCCCGCTTGCACTGCGCCCAGCCCTCATCGGTCAGCTCGTGCACCAGCGCGCCCTTGGCCCCCTTGCGCTTGGTGGCGAACCCGTTCTCCACCAGCGCGCGGCTGTCCGCGCCCTGGATCGAAAAGCCGTCATAGCGCTCCCGCAGCTCAGTGTTGGAGACCTCACGGGCCTCTGACATGAGCAGCAGCAGGCACGCCTTCTCCGAGGGCTTGAGCTTGGTCATTTCTTCTCCTTGTGCGCGTCGGTGCGTCGGGATCGGAGGTACTGCTCCAGGTGTGCCAGCACCTGGCCGAGTTCGGTGAGGACCTGATGGTTGGTGAACCGCAGCACGGCGAAGCCGTCGAGCTGCAGCAGCACGTCGCGGCGGCGGTCGTGGGCGAACTTGTGGGGTCCGCGGTGCTCGTCGCCGTCGATCTCGACGGCACACCGCTCGGAGGGCCAGACCAGGTCGATGACGTAGTGCGGGCGGGCCGGGTACCGGCGGTTCCAGACCCGCCCGGCGGCCCAGGCCGCCTCCACCAGGGCCGCCTCCAGCGCCGTCTCGGCAGCGCTGTCCGCGCGCGGGCGGCCCTCGACCGGCGGATACGTCAGCGTCGCCGGGGTCGGCCCGGTGGCCGGGGCATCGCCTGGCGGGGCGTCGCCCGCCGTGGCGAGCAGCTCAGCGACGTGCTCGGGCAGCCGCACCGGGTATGCCGTGACACGTCCCGCCGCGGGCAGGTCGGCCCCGGCCAGCCATACCGCGAAGCCGCCGTGCGCGGCCAGCCACTCCCCCGCGGCGGCCAGCGCCAGCTGCCGCCGCGGGTCCAGTCCGTCGGGCACGTCGACCAGCAGCACCGCGCCCGCCCGCCGGTAGCTCTCGGCGACGACCCTGGCCAGCCCGGCTGCGCGCACCTCGGGCGCGAAACGAATCGCGATCGGCCGGCGGCGCGGTCTGCTGCCCGCAGGCCGCGTCTCGGCACCGGGCCGGGCCGTGTCCGGCCGGGTGGCAGAAGGACGATCGGGTGCCGGTGGCCCCTGCCGTTCGCGCAGCGCCTCCTCGGCGAGGTCGGCGAGGAACGGCCCGAAGTGGCGGGTCGTGGCGGCCAGCTCCAACGCCACGGCGCGCACCGCGGGCACGCCCGCGCCGCCCGGCCCTTCCAGGTGCTCGGCCGCAGGCAGCCAGGCCGGGAACAGCCGCAGCGCGGCCGCCTCCAGCTCGTCCAACGCGCAGGCCACGATCTCGGCCGCGCTCGTCACGGGCGGCGGACGGAAGGTCACCACCGCCGGTGCGTCCTCGGGCAGCGGAGTCAGCGCGAGCTCGATCACCTCCGTGGACGCGCCCCGCAGGCGGGTGACCCGGCCTGCCGGTGTACGCGTCCAATGTGGTGTCATGTCCAAAGATCTCCCAGCTGCGACTCCTGGTGATTCTGTCGCTGCACTGGGTAGACGGCAACCGGACATTCGGCCCTAGACAACGCTGTCGGGCCGCGAAGACTGCCGGTTCGTCCTATCCGGATCCGCCGGACAGCTGCCCGATGAGGGCCCGCGACCACGGCTGGGCCATCGCGGGCTCACCGGTGATCGCGCGGACCAGCGCCCGCCGCGCTCGTGCCGAACGGCCCAGTTCGACCAGCGCGAACGCCTCGGCCAGGGCGAGGCGGGTCTGCTCGTCCCGCTGCGGGCCGGGCACCTGCGCCAGCCATTGCCGCGGCGGAAACGTCCGGGTCAGCTTGACCTGGTTGTCGCCGAGGTAGGACCACACCTGCGCATCGAGCGACACGTTGAGCACCGATCGCGAGGGCAGCTCGCGGGTCCAGTCGGCGTGCTGCTGCCAGCGCCAGGTCTTCGGGCTGGTGTCGCGGCGCGAGGTGACCCCGACGAACCGCAGCTTCTGCCGGATCACACCCCACGGCTCCCGCTCCCGCCCGATCCACGACCGCAGCAGCGCGTACAGCTCGCCGAAGGTGTCCCCGCCGTAGACGACGTCGACGAAGGCCACCGGCCGGGCGCGCCGGGCGAGCGCGTACGGGCTGAGCCCGAGCTGTTCGAGGATCAGCCGGGCCTGCGCCAGTTCCGGTCCGCCGATGCGTCTGCGCCGGAACCGGCGGCCGACCCACCGGCCGCCGACGCTGAACGACAGCGGCAACCGGTGCGTGCGGTCCCGCCAGGAGGTGTCCGCCAGTGCCCCGCCCAGCAGGTCGTACATCGAGTCCAGGGACCGGCCGACGAAGATCAGATCGGCGTCGCCGCTGCGGGCGATGACCCGGCCCGTGCAGGCGACCAGCTCGTCGGCGTACCACAGCGGCGGCGGCTCGACCCCGTCGAGCAGCCCGCCGACCTGGTCCGGGGTGACCACGTCCCAGCGGAAGGGCAGGTTTGGCGTATGCACGGCGGCCATCGTAGGCGCGGCGGCCGCGCGCGGCACCGCGGTTTCCGCACCGCCTGATCTCCCGAGGATTACCCTGAAAACGGACGAAACTCTACGGTGGAGATGTCCGGCATGAATCCGGTCGATGGGCTGTACGGTCGGCGCGCCGAGTGCGAGGTGCTGGACCGGCTCCTGGAAGAGATCCACGAGGGCACGCACGCGGTGCTGGTCATCCGCGGGGAGCCCGGTGAGGGCAAGACCGCGTTGCTGGACTACCTGGCCGGCAAGGCGTCGAACAGCCGTGTCGTACGGGTGTCGGGCGTCGAGTCCGAGATGGAGCTGGCCTACGCGGGCCTGCACCAGCTCTGCGGATCGATGCTCGATCAGCTGGACGGCCTGCCGGCGCCCCAGCGGGACGCGCCGCGTAGCGCGTTCGGGCTGGCCGAGGGGTCCGCCCCGGACCGCTTCCTGGTCGGCCTGGCGACCCTGACCCTGCTGTCCGAAGTGGCGGGCAGCCGGCCGATCGTCTGCCTCGTCGACGACTTCCAGTGGCTGGACCGGGCATCCGCTCAGGCCCTGACGTTCGTGGCCCGGCGGCTCGTGGCCGACCCGATCGCCCTGGTCTTCGTGGTGCGTGTGCCCGCCGTCGAACCCGAACCCGATGACCGCGAGCTGCTCGGGCTGCCGGAACTGGTGCTGGCCGGGCTCAACGACGGCGACTCGCGCACGCTGCTGGCGTCGGCGATCCCGGGAGCGCTCGACGAGCGTGTGCGGGACCGGATCCTGGCGGAGGCCCGCGGCAACCCGCTGGCCCTGCTGGAGCTGCCGACGGAGATGACCCTGCCGGAACTGGCCGGTGGATTCGGCCTGCCCAAGGGCCGGCCGCCGCTGAGCCGTACCAGCCGGATCGAGCAGTGTTATCTGCGCCGCCTGCGGGCGCTGCCCCCGCAGACCGGGCAGTTGCTGCTGGTGGCCGCCGCCGAACCGCTCGGCGATCCGGCCCTGCTGTGGCGTGCCGCGGCCGGGCTGGGCTTGACCACTGACACAGCCGCACCCGCGGAGGCAGCCCGGTTGCTCACGGTGGGCACCCGGGTGCGCTTCGCCCACCCACTCGTACGCTCCACGGTCTACCGCTCCGCGACGCCGGCCGAGCGCCGGCAGGTGCACCTCGCCCTGGCCGAGGCGACCGATCGGCTGGTCGACCCGGATCGGCGCGCCTGGCACCTCGCGGAGGCGACGACGAGTCCGGACGAGTCGGTGGCCGAGGACCTGGAGCGTTCCGCCGAACGGGCGCAGGCCCGCGGCGGCGCCGCGGCCACCGCGGCGTTCCTGGAGCGGGCTGCCGAGCTCACGCCCGATCTTGGGCTGCGCGGGGAGCGCGCGCTGGCCGCCGCGCAGGCCGCGTTCGCCGCCGGCGCGCCCGACATGGCCCACGAGCTGCTCGCCACCGCACAGCTCAGCACGCTCGACCGGCTGCAGCAGGCACGGCTGGAACGGCTGCGCGCGCAGCTGGTGTTCTCCCGCAGCCGGGGCAGTGACGCGCCGGGCCTGCTGCTGCATGCCGCCCGGCGGCTGACCCCGCTCGACGTCCCGCTCGCCCGGGAGACGTATCTGGAGGCGCTGTTGGCGTCGATATTCGCCGGCGCCGGGCGGCTGGAACCGGAGTTCGGCGTGCGCACGGTTGCCGAGGCGGCCCGGTCGGCCCCCGCCGAACCCGGCTCGCACGATCCGGTCGATCTCTTCCTCGACGGCTTGTCGGTGCAGTTCACCGACGGATACGCGCCGGCGGTGCCCACCCTGCGGCGGGCGTTGACGGCATTCCGGACCAGCGACAGCGGCCTGACCTGGATCTGCCTGACCTCCTCGCTGGTCGCGATGGAGCTGTGGGAGGGCGCGGCGTGGCTGGAGGTGCTGGAGTCCCGGGTGCAGGCGGCCCGTGCAGCGGGCACGCTGAGCCTGCTGCCGATGGCACTGGACTATCTCGCCAGCTTCTACGTCCAGGCGGGCGACTTCGCCGCCGCCGCCGCGCTGAACGACGAGTCCGCCGCCCTCGACGCCGCCATCCAGGTGTCGCCGCCGCCCTATACCCCGCTCATGCTGGCCGCCTGGCGGGGTGACGAGCCGCGCACGGCGAAACTGACCCAGGACGGCATACAGGACGCGTTTCCCCGCGGGGAGGGCAGTGCTCTCGTGCTGACCGAGTACGCCGCCGCCGTGCTGGACAACGGGCTGGGCCGCTATTCCTCCGCGCTGGCCGCCGCCCAACGGGCCACCGCCGGGGATCACCTGGTGGCCAGGGCCTGGACGCTGCCGGAACTGGTGGAGGCCGCCGCCCGCGCCGAGCAGCCGGAGATCGGCGCGGAGGCGCTGGCGGACCTCACGGAGCGGACACAGGCCAGCGGCACACAGTGGGCGCTGGGCACCGAGGCACGCGCGCGAGCGCTGCTGGCCGAGGGGCCCGCCGCCGAGGAGTTCTACCGGGAGGCCATCGACCGGCTCGAGGACTGCCGCATGAACGCGCACCTGGCCAGGGCGCACCTGGTGTACGGGGAATGGCTGCGCCGCGAGAACCGGCGGGCGGACGCCCGCGAGCACCTGCGCCGCGCCCACGACATGCTCACGCTCATGGGCGCCGAGGCGTTCGGCGAGCGCGCCCGCAACGAACTGCTGGCGACCGGCGAGACCGTCCGCAGGCGGACCGCGGATTCGGCGCTCGATCTGACGCCGCAGGAGGCGTTGATCGCGTCACTGGCCCGGGACGGGCGCACCAACACCGAGATCGGGGCCGAGCTGTTCATCAGCCCCCGTACGGTCGAGTGGCACCTGCGCAAGGTGTACACGAAGCTGGCCATCAACTCGCGCCGGGAGCTGCGCGACGCGACGCTCGACGCCGGGCTCGACACGGTGTGGGTGCCTTCTCAAGCCGGTTCACCTGGCTGATCGGGCAACAGGTCGTCCCTGGAATCGGACATCAGGGGCGAATCCCGGACGCGATCCGCTCCCGGCGGGCCCCGGCCCGGGTACCCGCGAAACCGACCAGTGCCGCCCGACCGGGGTTGTGCACAGGCTCGACCGCACTGCCCGGGACGCGATAGTTGGGCATGTCCTCGCCGAGGAGGACATCCGGCGGAACCCGCCGAGCCTTGCCCGACAGGAGCCCGCACGTGATGACCTACGACCCGATGACCTCCTTCCCCAGCACCGTCGATGCCCACACGTTGGGACCGCCTGCCGGCGACGAACCCGCCGACCCGGCGCGCGTGGCCGGCCGCACCGTCGCCCAGGCCGTCGCCCACGGCGAGTTGCGGCTGCTCTACCAGCCGATCGTGCGGGTGGCCGATCGCGCGGTGGTCGCGGTCGAGGCCCTGGTGCGCTGGCAGCACCCGACACTGGGTCTGATCAGCCCCGACCGGTTCCTGCCCGCCGCCGAGCACGGCGGTCACCTGCCGCTGCTCGACCGCTGGGTGCTGCACCGCGCCTGCCGCGACATGGTCGAACTCGACGCCTCGCTCGGCGACGCGGTGCCCGCCCACGTGAACGTCAACCTGTCCGCGCCCACCCTGGCGACGGACTTCACCGAACTCGTCACCACCGCCCTGCGCCGCACCGGGCTCGCCGCGCGGCGGCTGCGGCTGGAACTGTCCGAGGGCGCCGATCTGCAGACGCTCGTCCACGCCCGACCGTGCCTGGAGAAGCTGATCGAACGCGGCATCGGGGTGGCCCTCGACGACATGGGCGCCGGCGCGACCGACCTGCGCTACCTGTCCCGCCTGGCCGTCCAGGGCATCAAGATAGACAAGGAGTTCGTGGCGGGCATGCTGCACAACCCGCGTGATCACGCGATCGTCCGGATGCTCACCGAGCTGGCCCGGAGCCTCGGCCTGCACGTCACCGCCGAAGGCGTCGAGACCGGCGACCAGCTCACCGCCCTGGGCCGGTTGGGCGTGCCGTATGCGCAGGGCTACCACCTCGCCCTGCCGCTGGCCCTCCCCGCGCTGACCGCGACCCTGCTCGCGGCGTGAACGGCGGCCCCGCCGCCGGCGGGTCAGGAACCGTACACCTCTTCGAGTTCGAGTTCGAAGTCGACGCCGTGCTTCTTGAACCAGGTCACCGGGTCGTGGGCGACGCCGTCGACGTGGATCTCCAGGTGCAGGTGGGTGCCGTACGAGTAGCCGGTGTTGCCCGTCATGCCGATGACGTCGCCGGCCTGGACCCGGTCGCCCGGCTTGACCAGCACGCGGCTGGAGTGCCCGTACAGCGTCTGCAGGCCGTGCCCGTGGTCGACGATGATCGAGTTGCCGTAACCGCCGTTCCAGCCCGCCTGCACCACCACGCCGCCGCGCACCGCCATGTACGGCGTGCCCTCGGGCAGCCCGGCCAGGTCGAGTCCGCGGTGCGGCCGCCCCCAGCGGATGCCGTAGCGGGAGCTCAGCGTGTAGTCGTGCAGCGGCAGCACCCACGCGTCGGGGGCGTCCTGGCTGATGGAGGTGCTGAGCTGGCGGTCGCCGCGGTTGGGGCGGGCGGCGATGTCAGCACGGGCCGCCTCGCTGAACGCCGCCATGTGGTCGCCGGGGGCGTCGGCTTTGGCGTCGGGCACGACGGCCGCGGCGCCGAAGGCGACGATGCCCGCACCCGCGGCGGCGGTGGCCAGCACCGTGGCGTACCTGCTGCGCGACGGTGTGCCCGCGCGACGCCGCCCGCAGTAGCGGTCGGCCTCCCTGACCAGCTCTGGCCGATAGCGCACGACCACACCCTTCGGTCACGTCGGGCGCCGGACCGTCCGGAGCCCCTTTTCAGGCGAGTCGCCCTCGCCAGGGATGGCACTGCAGGACAACGTAACCAAATCGGGCACTAGACACAAGTCAGAAGACATGTCAAAAACTGTCCTAAAACCTCAAATAGCCTCACGTTCATGTTCCCCGGACGCGGTGAACGAGCCACCCGCAGCCCGAGCACGGATGGCCGGCGTCGCGGGCATCGGCATGCCGTACACCCGATGTAGACGGTCGGCGCGCCTGCCCGCCGACCGGCCGAGCGTGGCCGGGTTCGGGCGAGCGGGCGGTGAAGAACGCCGGACGGCCACCTCGCGGGAACTCGTCAGTGGGCTGTATCACCGAACCGGGCAACCCGTCCTCACCGAAACCGGCAGCCGGCGCACTCTCCCCCACTGCCGACTGCCGCCATCCTTCGGGATCCATCGGGCATTTCGACAGGTCCGGACCCGCGTCGGAACTGTCCGTTCCCCGTGCGGCGGGCAGGATAGCGCGACCGTGCCAGCATCCGGGTTCGGCGTTCAGCGAAAGCTCAGACATGCGACGCACGATGGCCACGCTTCACCCGAAACCGCAGAGCCCGGCATCCGTTGTCCCGCTTGGCAACGGAGGTTTGGCCCGCGGCGGCATCGGGAAGCAACGATGCACCGAGACAGTGGAGGCATGATGACAACGCTGGAAGGCACGCTCGACAAGGCACAGCTCGGCGTGCTGTTGAAGGCACGCTACGAAGAGGCCGCCGAGCAGTTGCGGGTGCAGAGCGAGTCGGTCCGGCAGCTGCGGCGCTCCGGAGACCAGGGCCCCGGCGACGTCGCCGATGCGGGCGCCATGGTCTCCGACACCGAGCAGCAGGACCTGCTCACCGCGGCACTGGACGACCACATGCGCAAGCTGGCCGACGCGCTGACCCGGTTCGAGGGCGGCTCGCTGGGCACCTGCGACGGCTGCGGGCAGCAGATCCCACCCGCGCGCATGGAGATCATGCCCTGGTCGACCCACTGCGTGAAGTGCCAGGCGGCCGCCGAGCGCTGGCGCTGACCGTCCCCTGACGTGAGGCCCGTCCCCGCCTGCCGCGGGGACGGGCCTTCCTGGTCGGTCAGACCGGCGCGGGCGCGGCGTGGATGAGGCGGATCACGCGCTGGCTCACCGTGTCGTAGTCGTGGTCGTTGGCCAACTCGCCGCGCACGGCGGCGTCGCCCATCACGGCGATCCGGTCGGCCAGCGTGACGATCTCCGGCAGGTCCGAGGAGATCAGCAGGATGGCCATGCCCTGTCCGGCCAGCCGTGCGATCAGCTCGTGGAACGCGGCCTTGGTGCGTACGTCGATGCCGACCGTCGGCTCGTCCACGATGAGGATGTCGCAGCTCGCGGCGAGCCATTTGGCGAGGCTGACCTTCTGCTGGTTGCCGCCGGACAGCTGCCCGGCGAGCTGGTTCGGCGAGGCGGCCCGGATGCCGAGCAGCTTGGTGTACTCGGCGACCACGTCACGTTCGGCCCGGTCCGGGATGAGGCCGAAACGGGCCAGCCGCCGCCATACGGTCACCCCGACGTTGCGGGTGATCGGCTGCTCCAGGAACAGGCCCTCGCCCTTGCGGTCCTCGGGCACGTAGCCGATGCGGTGGCGGCGCAGCGCCTGCCCGACGTCGCGGATGCGCACCGGTGCGCCGTGTACGCGGACCTCGCCGCCGGTGATCTCGTCGAGGCCCAGCAGCGCCTTGGCCAGCTCGGTGCGCCCGGCGCCGACCAGGCCGTAGAGGCCGAGGATCTCGCCGCGGGCGACGGTGAGCGAGACGTCGCGGTGGCCGTGGCGCGTGCTGAGCCCGGCGAGTTCCAGCGCCGGTGTCGCGTCGCGGTCCACGGTGCGGGCGGTGAGTTCGACCGAGGCGTACGCCCGGCCGACCATCAGGTCCACGATCTCGTCCCGGGTGTACCCCGACAGCGGCTGGGCCTGCGCGACGCTGCGCCCGTCGCGCAGCACGGTGACCGTGTCGGCGACCGCGAACACCTCCTCGAGCTTGTGGCTGACCAGCACCACGGCATGGCCGGTGGCGGTCAGCTTGCGCACGATGGCGTACAGCCGGTCGGCCTCGTCGCCGGTGAGCGACGCGGTCGGCTCGTCGAGCAGCAGCACCCGGGTGTCGACCGACAGCGCCTTGGCGATCTCGACCAGCTGCGCCTGGGCCACCGACAGTTCCGCGACCCGGGTGTCCGGGTCCAGGTCGAGGTCGAGCAGGTCCAGGCAGCGGCGGGCCTCGGCCCGCATCCGGGTGCGGTCGACCATGCCGAGGCGGTTCGGCAGGTGCTGCAGGGCGATGTTCTCGGCGATGGAGAACCCGGGCACCAGGTTGCGTTCCTGGTGCACGACACCGATACCCGCGTGCAGCGCTTCGAGCGGGCTGCCGAAGTGGACGTCGCGGCCGTCGAGCACGACCCGGCCGCCGTCGGGGCGGTACACCCCGGTGAGGATCTTCACCAGGGTGCTCTTGCCGGCGCCGTTCTCGCCGAGCAGCGCGTGCACGCTGCCCGCGGTGAGCTGCAGCGTCGCGCCGTCCAGCGCGCGTACCCCCGGGAACGACTTGGTCAGGCCCTCGGCCAGCAGCATCACGACGACCTCCGGGAGAGCTTGGTCCGGATCGCGCCGGACAGCACCACGCCGAGCACGACGGCGCCGACGATGAGGTCGACCCAGCGCCGGTTGATGGCGAACTGGGCCTGGGCCACGTCGACCAGGCGCACGATGAACGCGGCCAGGCTGGTGCCCAGCACGCTGACCACGCCGCCGGCCAGCGCGACGCCGCCGATGATCGGCGCGGCGAAGCTGGGCAGCAGCAGGTCGTCGCCGATGGTGGCGTTCACCGAGCCGGACTGGGCCAGGGTGAGCACCGCGGCGACCCCGGCCAGCAGCCCGGACAGCGCGTGCGCGAGCACGATGGACCGGTCGTTGGACACACCCGACAGCCGCGCGGCGAACGGGCTGCCGCCACTGGCCAGCAGGTGCCGGCCGGGCACGGTGCGGGCGAAGAAGAACCACACCGTGGCGGCGACGGCGCAGGCGATGAGGAACACCACGGGCAGGCCCAACAGGGAGGCCTGGCCCAGTTCCTCGAGCCCGGCGGAGTAGTCCTGGTAGGTGCCGGGGCCGTTGACGCCGTACCGGAGCCCGTCGATGATCGTCATGGTCGCCAGCGTCACGATGAAGGCGTTGATCCTGGTGAACACGACCAGCAGCCCGTTGCCCAGGCCGACGGCCGCGCCGAGCAGCATCGCGCCGAGCACCGCCAGCGGCGCGGGCAGCCCCGCCTCCAGCATGGCCCAGGCGGCGACCATGGCGCAGAAGCCGGTGAGCACACCGACGGACAGGTTCATCTGGCCGATGGCCAGTACGACCATCTGCGCCAACCCGATGATCATGGGTACGGCCAGGAAGCGGAAGAACGCGGCGAGGGTGCCTGCCGACAGCATGTTGCCGTCGGTGGTCAAGGTCAGTGCGACGAAGCCGATGACCGCCAGCGCGACCAGGGTGAACTCCGAGGTGCGCACGGTACGCCGCAGCCGGCTCGGAGCCGGGGCGGCCGGGGTCGCGGCCCGGGTGGCGGTGGACTCGACGGTGCTGGTCATGCCGGCACCCCCCGCCGCTCGGCGAGCACGTGGCGCAGCCGGTCCAGCGACAGCGCGGCCAACAGCACCAGCCCGATGTAGAGCTTGAGCTCGTCGACCTGGAACTGCAGCAGGTTCAGGCCCTTGTAGATGACCTGGGTGATGGCGGTGCCGAGCACCGTGCCGAGCACGCTCACCGCGCCGCCGACCAGCAGCGTGCCGCCGAGCACCGGGGCGAGGAAGGACGGCAGCAGGAAGCCGTCGCCGACCCCGGCCGAGAAAGCGCCGTTGTTGGCCGAGAGCAGGAACCCGGCGAGCCCAGCGAGCAGGCCGGACAGCGCGTGCGCCTGGATCACCCGGGCCCGCACCGGGATGCCGGACAGCTCGGCGGCCTTGGCGTTGGAGCCGGCCATCAGCACCTCGCGCCCGGTCCGGGACCACCGGAACAGCAGGCCCACCACGAGCACCGCGACCAGCGCGATCGGGGCCAGCAGCGGGATCGGCGGCCCGCACAGGTCACCGGCGCAGTAATCGGCGAAGGTGTCGGTGCGCAGCGCGGACATGCCCGCGGGCAGGCCGTTGAAGGCCACGCCGTCGGTGAAGCTGGCGTAGAGCAGCGAGACCAGGCCGATCAGGGCGAAGTCCAGGGCCAGGGTGACGACGAACGAGTTGACGCCGGTGCGCGCGATGATGAGCCCGGCCAGCGCGCCGAGCAGCGCGCCCATGGCCAGGCCCCCGGCCAGCGCCACGATCAGCGGCGCGTCGAGGCGGTCGTGCAGCAGTCCGGACGCGAAGGCGCTCATCGCGGCCATGCGACCGACGGCCATGTTCATATGGCCCAGGGAGAGCACGGCGAGCTGGGAAAGCCCGACGACGGCGTACACGCTGATGTCGGCCTGCATGGGCACCAGCGTCAGCTGGGTGTTGAGGAAGGCGGGCCGCAGCGTGGTGAACAGCGCGATCAACGCGATCAGCAGCACGACGAGCCCGATCCGGGGGTTGGCCCACAGCGGCAGCCGCGCGGGCGGCCGCGGCTGCTCGGGGGTGGTGGTGTCCTCTGGCTTCACTGCACTCTCCGGGGGTGTGGCGCGTCGCGATCGGCGCGAACGCGCCCCGGCCGCGTGGGGGTGGGGCCGGGGCGCGTCGCCGGTGGCCGGAGCTCAGACGGCTCGCTCCGGCCCTCGGCGGCTTACTTGGCGCAGGTGAGGTACTTGGTGTCGAAGTCGGACTTGAGCGAGGTGGTCTTGGCCGCGCGGTCGTTGTCGTAGGTGGCGACGTTGGCCGTGGTGACCACGAAGGAACCGGAGTCGATGATGACACCGGGGGTGGCCATCGTGCAGCCCTCGGACAGCTTCACCAGTGCGTACGAACCGACGTAGGCCTGGCCGACCGGGTTCTGCAGCACGGTCGCGGCGACCTCGCCGGCCTTGATGCCCGCGATGATGGTCGGGTCGTCGTCGATGGCGATCACCTTGATCGGCAGCTTGGCCTGCTTCACGCCGCCCGCCGCGGCCACGGCCGGGTTGTAGGCGGTGGTGACGATCGCGTTGACCTGGCTGCCCTTGGCGGCCAGCAGGTCGGCGACGGCCTTCTGCGCGGTCTGCAGATCCTTGTCGATGTCGGTGATGGTGTCCAGCAGCTTGACCTTGCCGCCGGTCTCGTCGACGGCCTTCTGCACGCCGGCGATGCGGCGCTGGGTGTTGGAGTCGACCTTGTTGCCGGTCAGGTGGACCAGGTTGCCCGCGCCGCCCATGGCCTCCACGGCCGCCTTGGCCGCCTTGTACGCCGCCTCCTGCACATCGGTGGACAGGCAGAAGTCGGCCAGGTTCTTGTCGCCGGCCGGGCAGGACGCCAGCGAGCCGACGTGGAAGCCCTGCTTCTTCAGGTTCTCGAAGGTGGAGTTGATGCTCTCCGGCGCGACACCGAAGATGCCGAAGGCGTTGTAGCCCTGGGCGGCCAGCGAGGTGAGCACGTCGTTCTGCTTGGTCTGGTCCCAGCCGGCGGTCTCGTTGAAGGTGACGTCGCCGAACGCGAAGTCGGTCTTGGCCTTGCCGCCGGCGTCCTTCCACGGCTGGAAGTACGGGTGCGCGCCGCCGGGGACCAGCGCCACCTTCACCTGCGCGGCGGTGAGCGCCGTCGCGCCGTCGGCGGGGGTGTCTTCCTTCTTGGTGCAGGCCGACGCCGCGATCACCACAGCGAGCACGCCGACGATGGAGCCCAGTCGAACAAACGGCCTCATGCCGAGTTCCTTCCCTAGTCAGGCACTTCGAGCTATCGAAATCCTATAGGATATTTCCTAGATGTTTACTCGGTCACGTACCGGCAGTCAAGCCCCCATCCGTAACGACCTGATCGAACATGGAAATAGGAAAACGCTTTCTACGCAAGGCTTCGCCGCCCTCGCGTAACAACCGCGAGAACGGCGAAGTCCACTGTGGTGGACGGACCGGGTCGAGGCCTCCAGTCCGCCCACCGGGTCAACCGGGGATGATGTCGAACTTCTCCCATCCGCCGATGGCGGTGCGGTTGGCGACGAGCGCCGCCGCGCCCGCGTTCTCGGCTGAGACGTAGCGGTTGTTCGCGGTGGCCAGCAGGCTGACGCTGCCGTCGCTGTTGGCCACCACCCGGAACGTCTCCCAGGCGCCGGACGCCGCCGCGTTCGCGATCAGCGGTGCGGCGTTGTCGGCGTGCACGAACCGGCTGTTGATCCGGGCGCGCAGCGCGATGAGGCCGCCGCCCAGGTCGATGCGGTCGAACTGCTCCCACGGGCCGACGGCGGTGCGGTTGGCGACGAGCGGGGCCGCGCCCGCGTTCTCCGCCGCCACGTACCGGTTGTTGACGCGGGCGCGCAGGCTCACCACGGTCGAGGTCGTGGGCGGCGGCGGGTTGTAGCGGTCCACCCAGTACTTCGTGCGGGTGAGGTAGGCCGTCTCGGCCGCGGTGCCGGTGAGGCCGTACGCGCCCGAGTAGGTCTGGTAACCGTTGCCGGCGGGCGGGTTGGCGCTCGCCGGTTCGATGACCGAGCCCTCGTGCCACTCGTTGAACGAGGTGATCGACACCCAGCTCGGCGGGCCGCCGTTGGCCGCGGCCAGCACGTTGCCCCACTCGCGGTCGTAGGTCGCCCCGTTGTCCCGCCCCAGCGTGGGCGTGGTGTTACCCGGCACCGCCCGGTCGTCGATGTAGCCGGGTCCCACGGACGGGGCCCAGATCAGGCCGTTGGCCTTGCAGAAGGCGTTGGCGTTCGCCCACCCCGGCGCGGTCGCTCCGGCGATCGCGTCGTAGGTGTACATCCCGCCGAAGCCGGCCACCTTCGAGGTGTCGGTCGTCTGCGCCAGGATGATGTTGCCGCTGCGCAGCGGCGCGATCGGGGCCCAGTCGGTGATGCGCAGGCTCTCGAACACGTAGAACGCGGGCCGGTTGCCGTGGGCGGCGTCGCGGTAGTACGCCGCGTGCGAGCCGTACCGGCTGTTGAGGTAGTTGACGTCGGCGACGGTGGACGCGGCGGTGCGCCCGGCATAGGGCTCCATGTGCCAGGCGACCTTGATGCCGTACTGGTTCGCGGCGTTGAGCACGCCGGGGACCAGGCGGTCCTCGTAGGAGTTCTGGCCCCACCAGCTGTAGACGATCACGCCGACGCCGGCCTGGGCGATCCAGGCCATGTGCTGGTTGACGGCCCCGGCGTAGTCGCCGGAGTCGTACGCGCCGAGCTTCGGGTACAGGTTGGCCCCGACCGCGTTGGGTGGCGTGAACCCGCCCTGCTGCCAGTGCCGGTAGGAGCCGTTCACGGCGGGGCTGCCGTACCAGGAGTAGTAGAAGATGTGCACGTTGGACGCCAGCGGTGCGGCGGCCGCTTGCGCCGCCGCGGTGACGGGTGCCGCCACCGGCGGGGGCGCCGACGCCGCGGGAGTCCCCGCGAGCGCCAGCGCCAGCCCGACGGCCGGCAGCAGGACGGACCAGGTCCGCCTGATGCGTTTCATGATCTTTTCCCTTCCGGGTCGATCAGGTTCACTGCGTGACGAGGTCGAACTTCTCCCAGGGGCCGATGGCGGTCCGGTTGGCGATCAGCGCGGCGGCGCCGCTGTTCTCGGCGACCACGTACAGCCCGTTGACGTTCGCGCGCAGGCTGATGCTGCCGTCGGAGTTGTTGACCAGCGTGAACGTCTCCCAGGCCCCGGCCGAGGCCCGGTTGGCGATCAGCGCGCCCGCGCCGCCGTTCTCCGCGCAGACGAACATGTTGTTGGCCTTGGAACGCAGGCCGTAGTTGCTGCCGCCCAGGCTGACCAGGTCGTACCGCTGCGTGGCGCCGACGGTGGCGGAGTTGGCGATCAGCGCGGTGGTGCCGTTGGCCGCCGTCACGTACTGGCTGTTGACCCGGGCCCGCCACGCGACCACGGGGCTGGCCGGCGGGGCGCCGGTGGCGAAGGTGAACGAGTCGACGTCGAACAGGTTGCCCGCGCCGCCCTTGAACACCAGGTAGAGCGTGGTCGTCCCGGACGGCGCGCCGGCCAGGTTGGCGGTGACGTTGGTGAACGTCTCCCAGCTGCCGGTCACCGGCACGGTGGCGGTGCCGAGCAGGGTGCCGGTCGCCGAGCCGGTGCGCACCTCGATGGTGCCGCCCGCGCCCGCCGAGGAGACCCGCGCGGTGAACTGCGTCGCGTTGCCCACGATGTACGGGTTGTACGCGATCCAGTCGTTGTTCTCGATGTAGCCGGCGGTGCGCCCGCCCTCGGCCGCCGCGTGGTCGGCCGGCTGCACGCCCGAGGTCGTGCCGTAGTGCTCACCCTGGCGCTTCTTCGGCTGCAGGGTGCGGGTGCTGCGCGAGGTCAGCCCGCCGTTGTCGGTGTAGGCCGCGTCGATGACGCCGAAGATGTTCGCCGCGGCGTCGTGCTCGCCGTCGACCGGGATGGTGATGGTGCCCGTGCAGCCCGTCTTCGAGGTGATCTGGTGCGCGTGGCTGTCATGGCCGAGCGAGTAGGTCACGGTCACCCGGGCGCAGTTGATCGCGCCGTCCTCCGGGTCGCTGACGGTGACCGTGAACGGCACCGTGTCGCCGAAGGTGAACAGCTGGCCGTTGCCGGGGGTGGTCAGGTTGATCGTCGGGGCGGCGTTGCCGACCGTGACGACCAGGCTCGCCGTGCCGGACAGGCCGCCCGGGTCGGTGACCCGCAGGGTCGGGGCGTACGTGCCGTTGGTGTTGTACGTCTTGGTCGGGTTGGCCGCCGTCGACGTGGTGCCGTCGCCGAACGTCCACAGGTAGCTCAGCGCCCCGCCCTCCGGGTCGGAGCTGCCCGCCGAGGAGAAGTTGATGGTCAGCGGACTCGGACCGGAGGTCCTGTTCGCCGAGGCCACCGCGACCGGGCTGCGGTTGCCGCCGCCGATGTACTCCACCCGGAACAGCCCCTGGTTGTTGGCGCCGGTGCCGTAGTCGAGCACGTACAGCGCCCCGTCGGGGCCGAACGCCATGTCCATGACCTGGGTGCCGGTCCACGGGAACGCCGAGATCTCGCCGGGCGTGCCGTCGCCGTTGACCGCGATCGCCTTGATCCAGCGCCGGCCGTACTCACCGGCGAAGTAGCGCCCGTCCATGGACTGCGGGAACTTCACCGTCGAGGTCGACGACGCGTTGAACCGGTACACCGGGCCGCCCATCGGCGACTCGGAGCCGCCGCCGAACTCCGGCGGGGTGCCCGCGTCGCCGCCGTAGCGGATCCAGCTGGGCCGGGCGGCGGGCAGGGTGGCCTGGCCGGTGTTGCGGAACGAGTTGTTGGCCGCGCCGCCGCCGCAGTTGTACTTCGCGCCGGTGGCGTTGGTGGAGAAGTTCCACTCGTTGTAGGTCTCGCTGGTGGTGTTGGTGCCCGTGCAGTACGGCCAGCCGTAGTTGCCCGCCGAGGTGATCCGGTTGAACTCGACCTGCCCGTTGGGGCCGCGGTTGGCATCGGTGGTGCCCGCGTCCGGGCCGTAGTCGCCGAGGTAGACGACGCCGGTGGCCTTGTCCACGCTCATCCGGAACGGGTTGCGGAAACCCATCGCGTAGATCTCGGGCCGGGTGTTGGCGGTGCCCGGCGCGAACAGGTTGCCCGACGGGATGGTGTAGCTGCCGTCGGCCTGCGGCTTGATACGCAGCAGCTTGCCGCGCAGGTCGTTGGTGTTGGCCGAGGACCGCTGCGCGTCGAACTGCGGGTTGCGGTTGGTGCGCTCGTCGATCGGGCTGTAGCCGGCCGACTCGAACGGGTTCGTGTCGTCGCCGGTGGTCAGGTACAGGTTGCCCGAGGCGTCGAAGTCGATGTCACCGCCCACGTGGCAGCACTGCCCGCGGTCGTTGTCGACCTGCAGTGTGATGCGCTCGCTGCCGACGTTGACGGTGTCGTCTGCGTTGAGGGTGAACCGGGACAGCCGCAGGTGCCCCTTCCACGGCGCGAAGTCCGCCGCGGTGCCGGTGACCGGGGCGTCGCCGCCGGGGGTGGTCAGCGGCGGCGAGTAGTAGACCCAGACGTAGCGGTTGGTGGCGAAGTTCGGGTCGACCGCGATGCCCTGCAGGCCCTCCTCGTCATGGGTGTACACGGACAGCTTGGCGGCCTGCTTGGTGTTGCCGTTGACGTCGGTGACCCGGATCGTGCCGTCCCGGGCGGTGTGGATCACCGAGCGGTTGGGCAGCACCGCCAGCGACATCGGCTCGCCCAGCTCGGCCGAGCCGGTCGCGAGGGACACCTGCTGGTAGTCGGCCGCCGGGATCGGGGCGGCCTGGGCGGCGGGCGCGCCCGCCGCGACGGACACCGCGACGCTCGCGGCGAGGGTGGCGGCCGCGGTGAACCACAGCCGCCATCGAGGGATCTTCCTCATGGGCTTCCTTCCGGGGGGTGGGGGTGCCCCGGCGCGCAGGGGCGTGCGCGCCGGGGATGGGACGGAACTGAAGATCAATCAATTTCCGTAGACGTCGAGCTCCCAGATCGAGTAGCCGTACTGGGTGAGGGCGCGCTGGGTGCCGTTGACGCGCACGTAGCGGCCGGTGCCGGTGACGTTCACGTCGTCGATGCCGCCGTCGCTCGTGGTGGTCGAGTGGACGGTGGTCCAGGTGGCGTTGTCGGGCGAGGTCTGGATCTGGTACGCCCGGCCGTAGGCCGCCTCCCAGCTGATCCGGACCCGGCTGATCGCCTTCGACGCGCCGAGGTCGACCGAGATCCACTGCGGGTCGGCGTAGGCGCTGCCCCAGCGGGTGCCGGTGTTGCCGTCCACGGCGTTGGCGCCGTTGTGCGCGCTGCCGGTCTCCACGCTGGACACCGTCACCGGGCGGTTGCGCGACAGCAGGACCGGCCCGGTGCCTGCGGGGGTGCCGTAGACGTTGAGGTCCCACAGCGAGTAGCCCCACTGGGTGGCCCGCTGCGTGCCGTTCATGCGCACGTAGCGGCCGGTGCCGGTCAGGGTCACGTCGTCGACGCCGCCGTCGCCGGTGGTCGTGGAGTACACGGTGGTCCAGGTGCTGTTGTCGGGCGAGGTCTGGAGCTGGTACGCCCGGCCGTAGGCGGTCTCCCAGTTCAGCCGGACCCGGGTCAGGTTGTGCGACTGGCCGAGATCCACCGTGATCGACTGCGGGTCGGCGTACAGGCTGCTCCACCGGCTGGCGGCGTTGCCGTCGACGGCGTTGGCCGCGACGTTGCCGCCGGCCTCGGTGCTGGAGGCGGTGACCGGCTTGCCCTGGGCGACATCGGTGGCCGGCGGCTGGCTGCCGTCGGTCTTGATGCGGATGTTGCGGTAGTTGATGTCCGCGCCGGTGCCGTCGTTCTGCACGCCGATGTAGCCGTTGGCGATGGCCCGGGTGCTGTTGTAGTCGTTGATCTTCACGCCGTTGAGCCAGATCTCGACCCGCTGGCCGTGCAGGCCGATCTCGTAGGTGTTCCACTGGCCCGGCGGGTTGAGCGCGGCGGCGCGGGCGGTGGTGTTGGGCGCCTGGAAGCTGTACACGCTGCCGGTGGTGCGGCTCGGGTCGGCGTCGGTGGCGTCGATCTGGATCTCGTGTCCGGCGTTGACCGGGCCCCATGGGTCGTTGAGGGGGTCCGGGAAGCCGATGAACACGCCGCCGTTGTCGTCGCCCGGCATCATCCAGTCGACCTTCAGCGAGTAGTTGCTGTAGGTGCGCACCGGGAACCACAGCAGGCCCATGCCGCCGAACGAGGTCAGCGTCTCATTGGCCAGGGTGAACCCGCCGGGTCCGGCCATGCGCCACTGGTTGAGGCTGTTCTGCGTCCCGTCGAAGATCGCGGTGTAGCCGGTCTCCGGGCGGCAGTCGGCGGGCTTGGACCCGGCCGCGATCTGGATGCCGCCGAGCAGCATGGTGCGGAAGTTCGCGTCGGTGTACGTCTCCTCGGTGTGGCCGAGGCCGGTGTACCAGGAGCGCCCGCCGCCGTAGTTCTGGCACCAGGTGATCGGGTGGTCGCCCATGCTGCCGCCGGTGTACGACGACTCGATCAGGCTCGCGAGGACCTTCACGTTGGCCCGCGGGTTGGCGCGGTAGTTGTACCACTCGTCGGTGCGCGTCCAGGTCGGCGGCAGGTGCGAGGTGGAGATGTTGGACCGGTCCTCGACCCGGATGGTGGCCTGCTGGGTCGCCGGGTGCGAGGAGAAGTAAGCCCCGACGAGGCCGCCGTACCAGGCCCAGTCGTATTCGGTGTCGGCCGCGGCGTGCACGCCGACGTAGCCGCCGCCCGCGGCGATGTAGCTCTGGAACGCGGTCTGCTGGGTCGCGTTGAGCACGTCGCCGGTCGTCGACAGCCAGATGACCGCCTGGTACTGCGCGAGGTTGGCGGTGGTGAACTGGTTGGCGTCCTCGGTCGCGGTGACCGTGAAGCCGTTGGCGGTGCCCAGGGCCTGGATCGCGGCGATGCCGTTGGGGATGGCGGAGTGGCGGAAGCCGGCCGTCTTGGAGAAGACCAGCACCTTGGTCAGCGGCGCGGCCTGCGCCGTGGCAGGCAGCGCCAGCGCCGCCGACCCGACCGCCAGGGCCAGGCCGGTGAGCAGGGACAGAAACCTTCTGCGCATCGTTGCTCCTTGTCGAAGAAGCGCCGGAGGCGACGGACGGCCGCCTCCGGCGCGAGAGGGTCAGGACCCGTAGACGTCGAACTCCCACAGCGAGTAGCCCCACTGGGTGGCCCGCGCCGTGCCGTTGATCCGCACGTAGCGGCCCGAGCCGCTGACCGCGAGGTCGTCCACCGCCCCGTTGCCGGTGGTGGTGGACGAGATCGTGGTCCAGCTGCTGTTGTCGTTGGAGACCTGCACCTGGTAAGCGGTGGCGTACGCGGTCTCCCAGTTCAGGACGACCCGGCTGACGTTGCGGGTCTGGCCGAGGTCCACGGTGATCCACTGCGGGTCGGCGTACAGGCTGCTCCACCGGGTGGTGGTGCTGCCGTCGACCGCGTTCGCCGCCACGTTGGCCCCGGCCTCGGTGCTGGACACCGTCACGGGCCGGTTGCGCGACAGCAGCGTCGCGCCGCTCGCCGGGGTGCCGTAGACGTTGAGGTCGAACAGCGAGTAGCCGTACTGGGTCAGGCCGCGCTGGGTGCCGTAGACGCGCACGTAGCGGCCGGTTCCGGTGACGTTGAGGTCGTCGACCCCGCCGTCGCCGGTGGTCGTCGAGAACACCGACGTCCACGCGCTGTTGTCCGGCGACACCTCGACCCGGTAGGCCCGCCCGAACGCGGCTTCCCAGTTGATGCGCACCCGGTTGACCGCGTACTGCTGACCGAGGTCCACGGTGATCCACTGTGGGTCGGCGTAGAGGCTGCTCCAGCGGGTGGCGGCGTTGCCGTCGACCGCGTTCGCGGCGACGTTGGCCCCGGCCTCGGTGCTGGACGCGGTCACCGGGCGGCCCTGCGCCAGGTCCTGGCCGCCGCCCGGCGGGGTGCTGCCGACGCCGCTGCCGATGAACGTGTAGCTGTCCACGTCGTACAGCGCGCCGGTGCCCGTGCCGGTGAACACCAGGTACAGGTCGTGCGTGCCGTCGTCGGGCCTGGTCACCGGGGCGGTGACCTCGGTGTAGTTGTCCCAGCCGCCGGTGCCGGGCACCGCGATCCGGGCAACCTCGGGGCCGGTCGTGGAGTCGTACCGGAAGGACAGCACGCCGCCCGTCCCGGCTGAGGAGACCCGGGCCTTGACGCTGGTGATGCCCTTCAGGCTGACGCCGTGGTGGCGTACGCTCTCGCCGTTCTGGATGTCGCCCAGCCGCTTGCCGCCCTCGGCCGCGGCCTGGTCGACCACCTTGGGCCCGTTGAGGGTCACGTAGTGCTCGGCCTGCCACTGCTTGGGCCACAGGGTGAGCTGCTGCTCGCCGGTCAGCGGCACGGTGCCGGTCGCGCCGCGGTCGGTGTAGCTGCCCCGGACCACGAAGAACTGCACCGCGTCGAGCCCGGCGTGGATCGGGCCGGTGTTGAAGGTGAAGCCGCAGCCGGTGCCCTGGCCCTCCTCGTGCGCGTGCTCCTGGTGCCCGAGCGCCACCCGCACCACCACGTTGCCGCAGGCGATGGTGCCGTCCTGCGCGTCGGTGGACGCCGCGGTCGCGGTGACGTTGTCACCCCAGCCGTAGATGCCGCCGTTCGGGATCGCGCCGACCGTGGTCACGGGCCGGTTGTTGCCGACCACGATGGGGATGGTGACGCTGCCGGACCGGCCGGTGCCGTCGTTGACGGTCAGCCGGGCCCGCTTGTCGCCGACCGTGGTGTACGTGTACGACGGGTTCGCCGCGGTCGAGTCGGTCGTGCCGTTGCTGTCGAAGTCCCAGGCGTAGGTCAGCGGGTCGCCGTCGGGGTCGTTGCTGCCCGCGCTGGAGAAGGTCACCGCGAGCGGGGCCAGCCCGTTGTCGCGGTTGGCGGTGGCGACGGCGGTCGGCGAGCGCCCGCCCGCCACGTAGTTGATTTTGTACAGGCCTGCGGCGGCGTCGCCGGAGAAGTAGCCGTTGCCGTATTCGAGCAGGTAGAGCGACCCGTCGGGGCCGAACTCCATGTCGATCGGGTGCACCAGCTGCATGCCGGAGACCACCGGCTCGATGATCGTGGGGTTGCCGGTGACCGGGTTGCCGTTGTCGAACTGGACCTCCTTGATCCAGTTACGGCAGTACTCCGTGATGATCAGCTTGTTGTCGTAGTAGGCCGGCCACTTCACCGTGGAGTTCAGGTTCGGGTTGTAGTGGTAGACCTCGGCGTGGTTGGGCGAGCCGCAGCCGCCCGGGTTGTCCAGTGCGGGCCATTCCCGGCTGCCGCCGTGCTGCTCCCATACCAGCGCGCCCTTTGTCGGCGGGAGCTGCTGCAGGCCGGTGTTGCGCGGGGAGTTGTTGACCGGGCCGGTGCTGCCGCCGCACGGGAACCAGCCGCGCGGCGCGTTGGCCGCGAAGTCCCAGTCGTTGTAGGCGGTGTTCGGGCCGCCGCAGTAGGGCCAGCCGTAGTTGCCGGGGCCGGTGGCCCGGTTGTACTCGTCGTAGGCGGCCGGGCCCCGGTTCGGGATGGTCGCCCCGGCGTCGGGTCCGACCTCGCCCCAGTACAGGGTGTTGTTCGCCTGCTTGTCGACCCAGATCCGGTACGGGTTGCGGTTGCCCATGGTGTAGATCTCGGGCCGGGTGTTCGCCGTGCCCTGCGGGAACAGGTTGCCGGACGGGATCGTGTAGGTCCCGTTGTTCTCCGGGTGGATCCGGTTGATCTTCCCGCGCAGGTCGTTGGTGTTGCCCGAGGTGCGCTGCGCGTCGTACTGCGCGTCGCGCGAGGTGCGCTCGTCGATGGGGGCCATGCCCGCGGAGTCGCCGCCGGAGTTGGTGTTGTCGCCCACCGCGAAGTACAGGTTGTTGTTGCTGTCCCAGGTCATCGAGCCCGCGGAGTGGCAGCACAGCCGCCGCTCGGTGGGCCACTCGATGAGCTTGGTCTCGCTGGCCGCGTCGAGGACCAGGGTGGTGTTGTTGAAGGTGAACCGGGAGATCCGGTTGACCAGCGGCGTGGCCACCGGCGAGTAGAACAGGTAGACCCAGCGGTTCGTGGCGAACTGCGGGTGCAGCGTGATGCCGATCAGGCCGTCCTCGAACCGGGCGTCGAGCTGCAGGGTCAGCGCCACGGTGGTGGAGCCGGTGGCCGGGTTGTAGAGCCGGACCTGGCCGCCGCCGGAGCTCGTGCCCCGGTTGATGTAGAGGACCTTGCCGTCGGGCAGCACGGACAGTTCGATCGGCTCGCCCATGGACAGCCCGCCGTCCAGCTTCACCTTCTCGAAGCTGGAGGTCGGGGGCGGCGCGGCGGCGGCCGGCGCGGGGGTCGCGACGACGTTGACGACCGCGGCCGCCACGCTCGCGAGCATCATCAGGGCCAGGCCCGCGGCCAGGCGCGGGCGGGTACTTCGAGGCATGGGTCGCTCCGGATCAGTGGGGGTCGGCTGGTGCGGGACGGGGAGCCGAAGGAACGCACGACCGTCCCGGCGACCGGCCACTGATCAGGCGCGGAGCACGGTGGATCTCGGCGATGGGTGCCATGACGCGTTCCCTCGGGGTCGGGTGTCCGGGTGGTCCGCGGCGCGCCGCCCGTGGAGGCGGAGCGCCCGGTGCCAACCCGGGCCACCGGTCTGCCGCGGTGTGCCGCGGAAGACCGGACGGTCGGCTCGGAGCCGGGTCGCCGAATGCTCGGCTCCGAAGTGGCGGTGCGGGGGCCGGACCAGGTCCGGCCCCCGCGGGGGTCAGAGTGTGATCATTTCGAATTTCTCCCAGGGGCCGATGGACGCGCGGTTGGCGATGAGCGCCGCAGCGCCGCCGTTCTCGGCCACCACGTACTGGTTGTTGACGGTGGCCCGCAGGCTCACCGTGTTGTCGGAGTTGCGGACCAGGGCGAACGTCTCCCAACTGCCGGCGGAGGCCCTGTTCGCGAGGAGCGGGTTCGCGCCCGCGTTCTCGGCGCAGACGAACTGGTTGTTCGACCGGGCACGCAGCGCGATGTTGCCGCCGCCGAGGTCGCTCACCTGGAACTGCTGTGCCGTGCCCACCGTGGTGGAGTTGGCGATCAGCGCCGTGGTGGCGTTGGCGGCGGTGACGTACTGGCCGTTGGCCAGCGCCTTCAGGGCGACGTAGCCGGTGGCCGGGGGTGTGCCGCCGGTGGTGATGCGCAGCGCGTCCACGATCGCCACGGCCGTGGCCTTGTTGACGATCCGGATGGTGTGCTGGCCGTTGGTCAGGCCGGTCTTCGACCAGACCACCGCCTGCGCCTGCCGGGCGCCGGACACGTACAGGTTGACGTTGGCCTGGAACACGTTGTCCAGGTACACGTCGACGTTGCCCATGTCGCCGTTGCGCTCGGACAGGTATTCGACCCCGGTGCCGGTGAACGTGTACGAGGCCGCCGCGTTGACGGTGTTGGTGTGGTGGGTGTCGTCGTTGTAGTCGCCGTAGCCCCGGGCGGTGGTGTGGTACCAGCCGGCGTCGTAGGTCAGGTCGGTGTCGTTGACCATCCCGCCGCCACCGCCGCCGCCGGGCGTGCCGAGGCCGAGGGTCGACGCCGTGTTGAGCAGCGACTTCTGGCCGTTGTTGGCGGTGCCGGTCAGCGTGGTGGCGGTGTAGCCGGTCAGCGGCTTGGCGGTGCGCTCCACCACGTACACCGTGTTGGCGGCGGTGGCGAAGCTGACCTCGGCCGCCGACGATGTGGTGATGATCGCGTTGTCGGAGGTGCGGCGCACCCGGACCTGCTGGGTGCCCCACGGGTTGACCACGGTGGCGTTCTTGCCGAACTGGCTGCGCAGCCCGACGTACTTGATCTCACCGGCCTCGCGCTCCGAGCTGACCAGGAAACCGTCCTTGGCCAGCAGGGTGAACTTGCCGACGAAGGAGGACGCGGTGGGCGGCGCGGGGAACACCCTGATCTTGTCGTGGTAGCTCTGCAGCAGCGACTCGTTCATGGCGACCAGGTGGATGCCGAGGTACTCGAACACCCCGTTGGTGTTGTTGGTCATGCCGTTGGGGTAGTTCTGGTAGCGCTGCAGCATGGTGCGCATGCCGTTGAACGCCTGGTCGCCCAGGCCGAGGCGGGCCGCCTGCGCGTGGTCGTTGGCCCACACGTTGGCGTACGGGTTGGGCCGCACGTTCCACGTGTTGACCGCGGTGTTGTAGTCGGCGAAGCCGATGCCGGTGCGGTCGTACGGCCAGATCAGCTCGGCCGACACGTTCTCCCCGTTGCGCACCGGCGACGACGGCGGGTCGTGCGGCAGGTAGGCGTTGTTGCTCAGCTGGTACGGCCAGAGGTTGTCGACCAGGTTCTGCCAGCCTGCGCGCAGCCCGCTGTCCAGGCCGAGCTGCGTGCTCACCTGGATGGTCAGCGGCGCGAGCAGCCGCACCGCGGCCAGGTCGGTGATCGCGTTGCGCACGTCCCAGTAGGTCTCGTGGGCATTGCTGTTGACCATCTGGTACTTGCCGTTGATCAGCTGGAACCGGTTCTGGTAGAAGCGCAGCGCGTCCTTCATGTACGGGTACACGGTGTTCTGCAGGTACGCGGTGTCGTTGGTGTACCGGTACTGCAGGTACATGTTGTACGCGGCCTCGGTGCCGGTGGAGTAGATGTCGTTGACGTAGTCACTGTTGATGGTGCCGCGGGCGTTGCCGTCCCAGCCCATCGTCTCGGGCACCCACAGCGAGTCGGTGCCGTACCTGGTCTGCGTGTACGCCTTCAGCGCGGTGTAGTTGCGGCTGTATAGCCGGTTGAACACCGCCATCATGTCGGCGTGGTTGCTGGCCAGGAACGAG
The DNA here is from genome assembly GCF_007483665.1 of Catellatospora sichuanensis. Lineage (GTDB taxonomy): Bacteria > Actinomycetota > Actinomycetes > Mycobacteriales > Micromonosporaceae > Catellatospora > Catellatospora sichuanensis. The sequence continues at coordinate 126,701 of NZ_VIQO01000030.1, read as the reverse complement.
TTGTAGACGTCGCGCTGATTCCAGTACCAGTAGCCGTTGCTCCACTTGGTCTGGTCACCGGTCGCCCGGAACACGCCGTTGATGAAGTGCACCGGGTAGTTGCCGTACCCGCCCGCCGCGATCATGTACGTGGACAGGTAGTACACGTTCTCCAGGTAGTCGGCGTCGCCGGTGGCATTCGAGTACTGCACGAACGACTTGCCCCAGAAGTTGTGCCACCAGTTCTTGTAGTTCGTGAACGTGGTGTTGTAGCCGGTCGACTTGGCCGAGGCGAGCTGGTTCTTGGCCTGGGCGACCGAGTCGAGGTTCGGCGAGTTGATCCGGCTGGCCGCGGTGAACCAGATGGTGTAGCTCGCCGTGGGCGTGATGCTCAGCCGCACCCGGGTGCCGTTGACCACCGAGGCGCTGTAGGACGCGCCCTCGACGGTGGCGGCGAACGTGTAGCCGAAGTTGTTCGGATCGGCCTGGCCGCGGCTGAACCAGGCGGCCGAGGCGTCACTGCCGGTCGACACCGTGCGCCAGGTGGTCAGGTTGGGCACGTCGGCGCTGTTGGAGACCCCGTTCGGGTCCCACAGGCTCAGCTCCAGCGTCGCGGCCGACACGCCGCCACGGGTGTCGTCGACGTGGATGCCCATCACCTCGGAGTTGGGCGAGCCCATGATCGTGACGGTGCGGTTGCTGTCGTACTTCGTGGTCAGCGTGCCGTCGTAGAGCGACAGCCGCTGCTGGAAGGTGCTCGACCCGGCGTCGATGGCCGGGCTGGTGTTGAAGTTGAGCAGACCGGCCGCGAAGGCCGACTGCTGCGACAGGTCCACGCCGGACACCTGCGCGGTGATCCCGTTCTGGGACCAGACCATGGCTCCGGTGCGGCCGTTGCCGACGGTGAGCCCGTGCAGCGGGTTGGTGTTCTGGCGGTTGTATACGAGGTCGTGCTTGGACAGGTAGCCGGCGTAGTTGACGTTGAGGGCGCCGGTGGAGGAGTTGAAGGCGGCATCGGTCGGCGATGCCAGGGCGGGCGCGGCGGGGACGGCCGCGCTCAGGCCCGCGGCGAGGACCGCCGCGAGGGCCAGGCGTAACGACTTGCTGAGGTTCATGGGGGAAAACCTCCGCGAATGTGGGGGCAGAGTTTCGGTCCTGTTACCGAACCGTGTATGAAATATCCTATAGGATAGATGAAGATCAGGTTAAGACATGTCGCTGCTTATATGGAAATTGGTGACCTCAGTGGAAATGTGAGCGATCCTGTTGCTTCGCCGTCATCCCGGTCAGCTCTCCGCGATCTGGTGCCTCACACCGATCTGCTCGCCACGAAGTCGGCCAGCGCCCCCAGCGCCTGCCGCGACTCCTCCGCCACATCCAGGAACTCCAGCGCCCGCAGCGCCTCGGCGCGGGCCGCCGCGATCCGCTCCTCCACCGCGGCCAGCGCCCCCGACTCCGCCATCACCGCACGCACCCGCGCCGCGCCCGCCTCGTCCAGACCCGCAGCCCCCACGTGTGCCGACAGCACCGCACGCGATCGGACATCCCCCCGCGCGAACGCCTCCGCCAGCAGCGTCGTCGGCTTGGCCTGGCGCAGGTCGTCCAGCACCGACTTGCCGGTGCGCGTCGGATCGCCGAACACCCCCAGCACGTCGTCACGCAACTGGAACGCCTCCCCCAGCGGCTCCCCGAACGCCGCCAGCCCGTCCAGCGCCGCGTCGCTCGCCCCCGCCAGCACGGCCCCGATCTGCAGCGGTCGCACCACCGAGTACCGGGCCGTCTTCAGCTGCATCACCCGTGCCGCCCGCTGCCGCGCGCCAGACCCGAAGTCGCCCATCGCCTGCGCGACGACCTCCAGGTACTCCCCCGCCACCGCCTCGGCCCGCATCACCGCGAACAGCCGCTGCGCCTGGGCCAGCCGCACCGGCCCGGCCGGGCAGCCGGCCAACAGCTCCTCCGCCCACATCGCGCACAGGTCCCCGCAGAGCAGCGCGGTGTTGCGGCCGAACGAGCGCGCGTCACCGCGCCAGCCGTGCCGCGCGTGCGCCGCGGCGAACTCCTCGTGCAGGGACGGCTGGCCGCGGCGGCGGCTGCCCGCGTCGATGATGTCGTCGTGGATCAGCGCGAAGCAGTGGAACAGCTCCAGCGCCGCGCCCGCGGTCACCGCCGCCTGGTCCTCGCCCCGATCCTCGGGCGCGGCAACCCCGCGCCAGGCCCAGTAGCAGAACGCCGGCCGCAGCCGCTTGCCACCGGTGAGGATGAACCGCCGCACCGTGTCCAGCATCGGCCGCAACTCATCGTCCGGCCACAGTAGCCGCTGCCCGTCCACGAACCCGGCCAGCACCGCGTCGATGCGCGCCGCCAGCGGCGTCGGCGCAGGCGCGAGCGTCACGGCGCACCCCCGGCCCGCACAGGCTCGAACACCCGGCGGCCACGTGTTGCGCCGGTGGGTGCAGAGCAAGCAAATGGGTGCAGAGCAAAGTCACCACACGGGAACTCCACCCGCCCCTCCCACCACCGCACCCCCCACGGGGTGAACCGCAGTTTCGGGGAAACTGCACCATCGACCGCCCGCATTCGCGCAGTTTCCCCGAAACTGCAGGACCGGAGCCGCCCGGCGCGCAGGCGGGGCGTCATGACGGGCCGCCGGACAGGCGGAGGAGGAGGGCTTTCACGTCGGTGGCGGCGATGCGGTCGACGGCCGCGGCGGGGTCGGTGCACAGGAGCACCGGGGCGTCGTCCGGGCCGGGCGGGAGCAGGCCGTGCGAGCCGCGGATCGCGTCCGCTCCGGCGTCCAGGCCGACGACATTCATCCGGTATCGCATACCGAGCTTCTTGCGCACCAGCGCCTTGGCCGCCCGCCCCTTGGCCGCACCCGGACCGGAAGGGTCGAACAGCAGTTCCGCGGGGTCGTAGCCGGGCTTGCGGTGGATCTCCACGTGGGTGGCGAAGTCCGGTGCGCGCTCGTCGTCGAGCCAGTAGTAGTAGGTGAACCAGGAATCCGGCTCGGCCAGCAGCACCAGTTCGCCGCTGCGCTCGTGGTCCAGGCCCTGCCCGGCCTTGCCGGACTCGTCGAGCACCTGCCCGACGCCGGGCAGCTCGGCGCACAGCTTCGCCACTGCGGCGATGTCCGCGGGATCGCGCACGTACACGTGGGCGACCTGGTGGTCGGCGACCGCGAAGGCGCGCGAGGTCCACGGGTCCAGGTATTCCATGCCGTCCTGGGTGTGCACCTGCAGCAGCCCCGCGGCGCGCAGCACCCGGTTGACGTGCACCGGACGGGACACGTCGGTGATGCCGTACTCCGACAGCGCGACGACGGCGGCACCCCGCGCGGCGGCGGCGTCGAGCAGCGGGCCGAGCGTGGCGTCCAGCTCGGCGGCGGCGGCCGCCGCCTGCGGCGCGGACGGGCCGAAACGCTGCAGGTCGTAGTCGAGGTGCGGGACGTACACCAGGGTCAGGTCCGGGTTGCGGGTGGCCATCACGTGCACCGCCGCTGCGGCGATCCAGGCCGAGGAGGCGATGCCCGCGCCCGGCCCCCAGTAGCTGAACAGCGGGAACGTCGGCAGCTCGTCGTGCAGTTCCGCCGGGACGGTGTAGCAGTCGGGGTCCTTGCGGCCGTCGGCGCGGTAGATCGGCCGTGGCGTGATGGTCCAGTCGACGTCCGCGCCCATGGCATACCACCAGCAGATGTTGGCCACGGTGTAGCCGGGCCGGTCCCGGCGCACCGCGTCCCAGACCCGCTCTCCGCCGACCAGCGCGTGGCTCTGGCGCCACAGCAGCACCTCGCCGAGGTCGCGGAAGTACCAGCCGTTGCCGACGATGCCGTGCCCGGCCGGGGTCTCGCCGGTGAGGAAGGTCGCCTGCACCGAGCAGGTCACCGCGGGCACGACCGGGTCGAGCCGGGCGGTGAACCCGCCGGCGAACGCGGCGCGCAGCCGGGGCATGTGCGCCAGCAGCCGGGGCGTCAGCCCGACCACGTTCAGCACGACGAGTGGCTTGTTCACGAGACCCCCAGGGCGGCGAACTGGTCGCGGGCGAAGGCGAGCTCGGCGGCGATGCCCTCGGCCAGCCCGGCGTCGTCGACGGGGCGGGCCGACGGCGGCAGCACGTCCCAGGTGTACGTCTCGACCTCGAAGTGGTCGCAGTCGCTGTTGGTCAGCAGTGCCGCCAGGCCCTCGCGCAGCACCGTGGAGCTGGTGCGCAGCGGTTCGAGCGCGGCGGCGTGCAGCGGCGCGTGGAAGTGGATGCGCCACGGTCCGGGCGCGTCGGAGGCCAGGGCCTGCGGCAGGTCGTCGAAGCGCTCGCCGGCCGAGCTGCGGGTCTGGTGCAGGAAACGCGGTTCGGCGTACGCCGCCAGTACCTGCCGGGCCGCTTCCGGGTCCTCGACCTCCAGGGCCTGCGAGACCTGCACCTTGACCACGGCGACCCCGGCCGCCTTCAGTTTCGCCACCGCGTCGACCGGGTCCTCCCAGCCGCAGGCCAGGTGCGCCAGGTCGACGCAGACGCCCAGGTGCTCGCTGGCCACCGCAGACAGCGCCGCGACGGCCTGGTCGGTGGACTCCACCACGCAGCCTGGCTCGGGCTCCAGCGCGACCCGGATCGGGCGTTCGCCCTGGGCCAGGCCCGCGGCCAGCTCGTCCAGCTGCGCCTTGGCGGCCCGGAAGCGCCTGCGGTCCCACGGCTCGCGCCAGGCCAGCGGCAGCGTCGAGATGGAGCCGCGGGCCGCGTCGTCGGGCAGCAGCTCGGCGAGCACCAGCGCCAGATCCAGGGTGTAGCGCAGGCGACGCGGGTCGGTCCAGTCCGGCAGGTACACGTCGTGCTTGACCACCGGCGCCTGGAACGCCTGGTACGGGAAGCCGTTGAGCGTCACCGTCTCCAGCCCCCGCGCGGTCAGCTCGCGCCGCAGCTTGCCGCGCAGCTGCGGCTGCTCGGCCAGGGCCCGCGCGACCGGGGCGGCCAGCCACAGGCCGAGCCCGAGCAGGTCGACGCCGAGCCGCTCGCGCACCGGCACGGCGAAGCGGTCCAGCTGGGACAGCACCCCGTCGAAGTCCTCCGCGGCGTGCACGTTCGTGCAGTACGCCAGGTGCACCGTCGCGCCGTCGGCGTCGCGCAGCCGCATCACGAACCCCCGCGCAGGATCGAGTTGCCCGCGAAGGTGGCCTCGGTGTCGGCCTCGTCGAGGTCGAGGCGGCCGGACTGGCCGTAGAACTCGACCGGGTTGCGCCACAGGACCCGGTCCACGTCGTCGTCGCTGAACCCGGCCGCCAGCATCGCCTCACCGGTGCGCAGGGTGAGCAGCGGATCGGACTTGCCCCAGTCGGCGGCGGAGTTGACCAGCATCCGCTCCAGGCCGTACTCGCGCAGGATGGCGACCATGCGGTCCGGTGACATCTTGGTGTCGGGGTAGATGGAGAAGCCCATCCAGCAGCCGCTGCCGGCGACCTCGCCGACGGTCGGCTCGTTCAGGTGGTCGAGCACGACCAGGCCGGGGTCGATGCCGGACTCCTTGACCACGTCGAGGCTGCGCCGGGTGCCGACGACCTTGTCCCGGTGCGGGGTGTGCACGAGCGCGGGCAGCCCGTGCGCGCGGGCCAGCTGCAGCTGCGCCGCGAACACCTCGTCCTCCTCCGGCGTCATCGAGTCGTACCCGGTCTCGCCGACCGCGACCACCCGGTCCTTTTCCAGGTAGCGCGGCAGCAGGGCCAGCACCTCGCGGCAGCGCGGGTCGTTGGCCTCCTTCGGGTTCAGCGCGATGGTGCAGTGGTGCGCGATGCCGTACTGGCTCGCCCGGAACGGCTCCCAGCCGATGAGCGCGTCGAAGTAGTCGGTGAACGAGCCGGGGTTGGTGCGGGGCTGGCCGAGCCAGAAAGCCGGCTCGACCAGCGCTCGCACACCGGCCGCCGCCATCCGCTCATAGTCGTCGGTGGTGCGCGAGGTCATGTGGATGTGCGGATCGAAGATGCGCATCAATGCAGCCTCTCCAGGAGGTCGACGGCGTCGTCGGGCATGGTGCGGCCGGCCGCCTCGCGCTCGCGGCGCAGCGCCGCGAGCATCCGGCCCAGCTCGGCGTCGGCCCGTAACGCCAGTCCGTCGACGCCGGACAGCGGCAGGCCCATGAACACGCTCTTGAGCACGCCCTGCCGCCATTCGGCGTCGGGCAGGTCCCGGGCGGCGGGGCCGAGCGCGGCGGCCACCAGCCGGGTGTCGTTGCTGCGCAACGCGTCGCGGACCAGGTCCGGCTGCGGGCAGGCGAGCAGCACCGCCCGCTTCTCGTCGTTGTCGCCGTAGCGGTAGAGCTCCGCGGCCGCGTCCGGGGTGAGCTCGACGGCGCCGAGCAGGCGCACCCGGGCGTCCTCGGCGGCGGCGCGGCCGACCCGGCGGCGGGCCGCGGGCAGCAGCGTCGCGATCGCGGCGGGGTCACGGGCGAGCTGGCCGAGCGCCTCGCCGAGCCACTGTGCGGCGCGCAGGAAGGTCAGTGACCGGGCCGCGACGTCGGGTGCGGCGTGCGAGTGCCGGGGCAGCTCGACGGCGACCAGGCCGCGGTATCCGGTCTCGGCCAGCGCCCGCAGCACCGGCGGAAAGTCGATCTCGCCCGCGCCGAATTCGAGGTGCTCGTGCACACCGCGGCGCATGTCGTCGATCTGCACGTTGACCAGGTGCGGTCCGGCGATACGCACGCACTCGGCGACGTCGGTGGGCTCGTTGGCGCGGCAGTGCCCGATGTCGAGGGTCAGCTTGAGGTCCGCGCCGACCAGCTCGCGCAGCCGCGCCCAGTCGGCGAGCGTCTCGACCAGCATGCCCGGCTCGGGCTCGAAGCCCGCTGCCACACCACGCTCGGCGGCGTAGCCGACGACCTCGGCGCAGCCCTCGGCCAGCAGCTGCCAGGCGACTTCGGCGGACACGTGGGCCGGGCGCACACCCGCCCAGAACGACACCGCCTCGGCGTTCAGCCCTTCGGCGATGTCGATCGCCCGTTTCAGGAAGTCGACCCGGCGGTGGGCGTCGTCGTGCAGGAAGGTCGGCGCGTGCTTGCGCCGAGGGTCGAGCAGGTAGCGCGCCCCGGTCTCCACGACCACGCCCAGCTCCCGCTCGGCGAGCAGCCGCGCGGTCCGGGCGACCTGGTCCTTCACATCCGGGGCGTACGGGTCCAGGTGCGCGTGGTCGAGCGTCAGCGCGACGCCCGCGTAGCCCAGCTCGGCGATGACGTCGAGCGCGTCGGCCAGCCGGTGGTTGGCGAAGCCGTTGGTGCCGTATCCGAATCGCAGGCTCATGTGGGTGACACCATCCTCGCCAGCTTGGCGCCGGCCGGGGCGGCGGTCGCGACCGCGGCTCCGACCAGCGGTTTCCCGTCCCGTGCGATGAGCGCGCCCTGCAGTGCGGGCAGGGAGGTGATCCCTGCCCCGACCGCGGCGCGCACCCGGCCCGCGTCGGGGTGGCGCAGCACCTCGCGCTGGGCCTTGCCGAACCGCGTGGCGTACCAGCCGGCCAGCACCGCGGGCAGCCAGCCGCCGGAGCGGCCCGCGGCGTGCGTGGCCACCGCCGCGGTCGCGGTCATGGTCAGCGCGGGCAGCACCCGGTCGGTGCCGCTGACCTCCCGCCGCGAGAGCGCGGTGACCGCGTAGGTGTGTGCGGCGACGGCCAGTGCGGGGCGGGCGGCCTTGCGCAGGTCGCCGGTGCTCGCGCCGAGCAGCACGTCCAGTCCCCGGCACAGCGCCATGCCGGCCGGCCCGGCCGGGGAGTTCTTCCACTTCACGTCGTAGGCCCACACCGCGCCGGCGAGCAGGCCCGCGGTGGCCAGGGTGCGCTTGCCGCCGCTGGCCGCGGCCAGGGCCAGGCCGGCCACGGTGAGGCCGCCCGCCACGGCCAGCGCGGTGTCGGCGCTGATCCGCCCGGACGGGATGGGCCGCTCGGGCCGCTCGACGGCGTCGAGCTCCCGGTCGGCCCAGTCGTTGGCGGCCATGCCGCCCCAGTACAGGCAGACCGACGCGGCCGCGATGCCGGCGGTGCGCGCGTCCAGCGTGCCGGCGGCGGTCGCCCCGGCGATCGCGTCACCGGGCACCGACAGCGCAGCCGGTGCGCGGACCAGCTGTGCCAGATCGCGCAGCTTCATGACGTTTCGCCGTCCGGCTCGGCCGGGCGGATGGGTGCTTGCGCCTCGGCGCGGGCCTGCGTGTCCGGGCCGCCCGGCGCGTCCGCGGCCACCGGCTCGTCGCCGGGCACCTGCCAGCTCTGCACCCAGCTGCACAGGTCGCGCCACTGCTCGGCCAGGCCGTGCGGAACCTCGCCGATCGGGTCCTTGAAGAAGAAGGCCAGCTCCGGCAGCGGGCCGGAGCGGCCCAGCCGGTGCGCGGCGGCGGTGAGCCGGGCCAGGTCCAGCACGAGCGGCGCGGCCAGCGCCGAGTCGCAGCCGTGCCAGGTGAACTCGAGCCGCATGCGGCTGCCGAGGAAGCCGCTGAAGGTGATGAGGTCCCAGGCGGTCTTCAGGTCGCCGATGTCGGGCACGTAGTCGATGCGGGTGTGCCCCTCCGGCTCGTAGCCGAGCGTCTCCCGCAGCACCCGCTGCTTGCTGGCGACCTTGGCCGCGTTGGCCTCCGGCCGGGCCAGCGTCGCGCCGTCGCCGCCGCCGAGCAGGTTGGTGCCCGACCAGGACCGCACCTGCAGGTTGCGCATCGCGAACATCGGTGCGAGCACCGACTTGAGCAGGGTCTCGCCGGTCTTGCCGTCGCTGCCCGCGTACGGCACGCCGTGCCGCGCCGCGAGCTGGTCGAGCGCGGGCAGCCGGGCCCCGGTGGACGGGGTGAAGTCGACATAGGAGCAGCCCGCGGTGAACGCGGCGTAGGCGTACCGGGCGCTGGGCGGCAGCACCTGCTCGTGGTGCAGTGCCGCGGCGAGCGCGGCGGCGTCGGCGAACGCGGGATGGTCGGCGGGTATGGCTTCGGTCGAGGACACGTTCACCACGACGACGCGGGCGAGCCCGTGGCGTTCGCGGAAGTCCACGAGATCGGCGGCGATGCGGCTGATGGTGTCGTGCTGGGTGGTCCCGTCGGGCGCGTGCCGCACGTCGGGTTCGACGGCGGCCAGCTCGTCGGTGACGGCGGCGACCACCGCCGCGGGCAGCACGCCGGCCGCGACGAGCGAGTGTGCCTTCTTTACGAGGGCCACACAGGACACGTCGTGGCCGCCGAAGACCAGGTCGGATAGGGCCGGTAGCGCCGGGTGGCGCAGCGGGGGCAGTTCGGTGACGCAGCCGACCGGGTCGGCGAGCGAGGCCCGCACCGCCAGCGCGCCGACGATGCTGGTGACCGCGACTGAGCCGCGGGCGCCGACGAGCCAGATACCAGTACGCACAGGGCCTCCTGTAACGCGTTCGTGGCGGCCATATTAAATCTAGATCTGCAAAAGTTTCTAGATAGAAACACGTACTTTTTTCTGATCTAGCAAAAGTTTCGTGCGAATGAGCAAATCAGAGGATCGCGGGGCGGAAAGTTGTCGAGGCAGTCTTCCCCCGTCCGACAGATTCCTATAGGATTCGACGTCGATAGATATCGGAACCGAGTTTCGGCGACCGGCTCCGGTTCGCGGGTGAGAACCCGGGAATGCCGTCAGCAGGGGCGTGCCCACGCCCCCGAGGACGCGCCATGTCTGGTCGCCGAACCCCTGCGTGGCCTTCGCCCGCGCGTACGGCTGTCCCGACCCGCGCGCCTCACGGCGTCCGCCGGTCCGCACCCGCCCACCGCGCTACCCTCATCGAAGGAGCGAGCCACATGCGAAAACGCGTACTGTCCCTGGTCGCCGGCCTGGCAACGGTCCTGGCGACGACGCTGTTCGCGCCGGCGACCCCCGCGTCGGCCGCCCCGCTGACCAAGGTGCTGGTCTTCTCGAAGACCGCCGGCTTCCGCCACTCGTCCATCCCCAACGGCATCGCCGCGATCCAGGCACTCGGCAGCGCGAACGGTTTCACGGTGACCGCCACCGAGGATGCCGGCCAGTTCACCGCGGCGAACCTGGCCCAGTTCCAGGCCGTCATCTGGCTGTCGACCACCGGCGACGTGCTCAACGCGACCCAGCAGACGGCGTTCCAGAACTACATCGCCGCGGGCGGCGGCTACGTGGGCGTGCACGCCGCATCCGACACCGAGTACGACTGGCCCTGGTACGGCGGGCTGGTCGGGGCGTACTTCCACTCCCACCCCGCCATCCAGAACGCGCAGTTGCGCGTCGAACCGCCGGTCAACGTCTCGACCGCACATCTGCCGGCGACCTGGACGCGCAGCGACGAGTGGTACAACTACCGCACCAACCCGCGCTCGGCCGTACGCGTGCTGATGAACCTCAACGAGGGCAGCTACACCGGCGGCAACATGGGCGACCACCCCATCACCTGGTGCCAGAACTACGGCGGCGGCCGGGCCTGGTACACCGGCCTCGGCCACACCGAGGCGAGCTACACCGACAGCAACTTCACTCGCATGCTGCTCGGCGGCATCCAGATCGCCGCCGGCGCGGTCGCCGCCGACTGCTCCCCGGGCACGCCCCCGGCCCCCGGGATCAGCCTGCGGGCGCGGGCCAACAGCAAGTTCGTCACCGCCCCCAACGGCGGGGCGGGCGCGCTGATCGCCAGCGCCAACGCCGCCGGCAACGCCGAGCGGTTCGAGATGATCGACCGGGGCGGCGGCAACATCGCGCTGCGTGCCCTGGTCAACGCGCGTTACGTCTGCGCGGACAACGCGGGCGCGAACCCCCTCATCGCCAACCGGACCGCGGTCGGCGGCTGGGAGACCTTCGCACTGATCCGCAACTCCAACGGCTCGGTGAGTTTGCGGGCCCAGGCGAACGGGAAGTACGTCGTCGCAGAGAACGGTGGCGCGGCGGCCTTGATCGCCAACCGCACCGCGATCGGCCCGTGGGAGCAGTTCGACCTGGTCAGCCCATAGTTCTGGGGGGCCGGCCACCCGGTGAAACCGGGTGGCCCGCCCCCGCTTGGGGATTTGTCACACAACTGTCATCGTTTCCAGGGTTATCTGCGCGCCGGGTGGGGAATGGCTGCACTCACCGGCAAGGAGGTTTCCAGGTGGAAGACATGGTCCCGGCGACCGCGGCACAGGCAGTGCCGTTGGTCGAGGTACAGGTCAAGGGCGATCTGGATGCGCAGGCCGCACCGGAGTTGCACCGTCTGCTCGAAGAGGCGTTGGCACTGCGTCCCCAGCAGATCGTCGTCGACCTGGCCGACTGCGACACGATCGACGCGGCGGGGATCCTGCTGCTGATGGACACCCACCGGCGCGCGGTGCGCGACGGCGGCGCCGTGGCCCTGCGCTCGCCGTCCGAGCGAGCCCGGCGCGCGCTGCGGCTGGCCAAGGTCGACCGGATCATGCAGCTGTTGCCGTATGCGAACGTGGCGCTGACCCCGGCCGGGCAGGTGGTCCTGTGACCGCGCGCTACGACCTGATCGTGGCCGGAGACCGGGTGCCCGCCGCAGACCCCGACGACAGCAGCGACCACGTGGACGTCGCGCTGGCCTCGCTGCGCCCCTTCGTGGCGGCACACGGCGGCGCCTGGGCGGCCGTGCCCGACGGCGTGAACCCGCCCGACCCCGACGCGCTGCACGTCGACGCCGACACCGAGGACGCCCGACTGGGCGCGGGCCTGCTGCGCGCGCTGTACCACCACCAGCCCGCCGAGTTCCCGCCCGGCTGGTTCGAGGCGTACGAGCAGGCCAACATCGCCATCGCCGACGCGGTGGCCGGGTCCGCGGCGCTCGGCGGCACGGTCTGGGTGCACGGCCACCAGCTCCAGCTGCTGCCGCGCCTGCTGCGCCGGCTGCGGCCCGACCTCGCCACCGCCGTGCACCTGCACAGCGCGTTCCCGCCCGCGGAGTCGTTCGCCCGGCTGCCCGAGCACCGCGAGCTGCTGGCCGGCCTGCTCGGCGCAGACGTCGTCGCGCTGCCGCACCGCCGCGCGGTGGACAACCTGCTCGACCTGGCCGGTCGTGTGCACGGCCTGCCGGTGCGCGACAACCAGATCGCGGTCGGCAACCACCGGGTTCGGGTACTGGCCTGCGCGCTGCCCGCCGACACCGCCGGTATGCGGCGGCTGGCCCGGCTGCCGCAGGTGCGCGAGCGTGCCGCGCAGATCCGCGACGCGATGCGGGTCGACGGGCCGGTGCTGCTGTCGATCGCCGGCTGGGATCCCGCCGACGCCGTCGAGCAGCGCCTGCACGCGTTCGACCGGTTCCTGGCCGAGCACCGGCCGGAGCCCGGCACGGTGTCGCTGCTGCACGTGGCGTGCGGCGACCCGTACACCCCCGACGAGCTGGAACAGCGAGAGCGGGTGGACCGCCTGATCGCGAAGATCAACGGCACCCACGCCAACGTGGGCCAGGCCGTGGTGCACTACGTGCGCGACAACCCCGACCGCCGCGAGCTGGCCGCGCTGTATCTGGCCTGCGACGGTCTGCTGGCCACCCCGGTGCACCACGGCGCGGTGAACCTGGCGCACGAGTTCGTCGCGGCGCGCGGTGCGCGTGGCGCGACCGTCGTGCTCAGCGAGCTGACCAGCGACGCCGCGGAGGTACTCGGGGCGATCGTGGTCAACCCACACGACACGGCCGCCTACGCCGACGCCGTCGCGGCGGCCGTGGGGCGATGCGGACCCGCGCCGCTGGCCGGTCCGGCACCTGCCGACCCGGGCATGGACAGCTGGGCACAGCACGTGCTCGCTGTGGTGCGCGCCCGCGCCTCGGTGGTTCCCGTCCAGGTGGGCGCCCGCCCGCGGCGGCTGCCGGCCACCCCCGGCCACACCCGGCCCGCCTTCCCCGACCGCGCCGAGCACCCGGGCACGATCCCCGGCGGCGCACCCGGACGCACCGCGTCCCGGCCGGGCCGGCCGTGAGCGACGCCCGCCGCCCGGAGGGATCCGGGCGGCGGGCGGCAACGGAAGGAAAGAAGATCCGCCGTGACAGCGATGCTCGACCATCCGCAGCTGCTGCGCCGGGCGCACGGCTGCATGCTCATGGCAGCCCGCGCCGACCTGGTGGCCGCTCCCCTGCACGGGGCCACCGTGCCGGATCCGGCACAGGTGGAGGCGGTGCTGCGCGCGGCCCGCGCCGGGCACGCCCGGCAGTCGCCGCCCAGCGCGGCCGCGACCCAGCTGCTGATACTCGCCGAGCACCTGGGCCGGCACGCGGGCCGGGTGCACGACGACGTGCTGGCCCTGGAGCTGGCCCGGGAGTGGCCGGACCGGCCCGAACTGGCCGACACCGGCACCGCGCGGGTGCTGTCCGCGGTGCGCCGGGGCGTGCGCTGGTCGCAGGTCGCCCCGACCGTCCACGACGGACAGGGCAGCTATGGCAGCGTCGCCGCGGTGCGGGCGGGCGCGATCGGCCTGCTGCCCGACGCGGGTGTCGGCGCGGTCGCGGCGCTGGCCCGCCGCACGGCCGGCATCACGCACAGCCATCCGCTGGCCCGGGACGCGGCCGCCGCGACGGCGACCGCGGTGGCCCTGGCCGCGCGCGGGCAGCCGCTCGCGCCCGCCGACAAGTACGCGTTCCTCGACCTGGTCACCGCGCAGCTGCGGACCAGCGAGTTCCGGGCCGCGATGGGCGAGGTGCAGACCCTGGTCCGCCATCGCAGCGCCCCGGCCGACGCGGCCGCGACGGTCGGCGCGGGCGGCACCGCACTGCGCTGCGTGCCCGCCGCGCTGACGGCGTTCCTGCGCCACCCTGACGACCCGGTCGCCGCCATCCGGTACGCGATGATGATGGGCGGGCAGGCCCGCACCGTGGCCACGATCGTCGGCGCGGTCTGCGGGGCCCGTCACCCCGAGCACAGCCTGGCCGTGGCGGCCCGGCCGGATGTCACCCGGCGGCTGCGCATCCAGGCCGCTGCTGCGGCGCTGGCCCGGCTGGCGACCGGCCGCCGGACCGCCGGGCTGCGGCGGGGCCGTACCGACGGCCCCGTGCCGCAGCTCAGCCCCAGTTCTGGCCGGCCGGCTGGCGGGTGACCGCGTTCAGCCGGTTGAAGAAGTTCGTCGTCGCGATCCACAGCACCAGTGAGGCGAGCTCGGCCTCGCCGAAGTGCTTGGCGGCCGCCTCCCAGACGTGGTCCGGCACCGGGTCGGCCTTGTCGGCCAGCCGGGTGGCGTGCTCGGCGAGGTCCAGCGCGGCGCGCTCGGCCTCGGTGAAGTAGTCGGTCTCGCGCCAGGCCGCGACCGCGAACAGCCGCTCGTCGGTCTCCCCGGCCTTGCGCATGCCGCGGGCGCCGGAGTCGACGCACGCGCTGCAGCCGTTGATCTGGCTGGCGCGCAGGTGCACCAGGTCCAACGTCGACTTGGCCAGGCCCGCGGAGTGGGCGGCCTTGTAGATCAGGTTGATGCCCTTCACGGCGTCCGGCAGCAGGGCGGCGGGGTTGGTCATCCGGGACTGCATGGCTCCTCCATTAGGATCTTGATGTCGCCGGGCCTGTCACATCGGCCCGATCTCGTTCGTCATCGGTATGACGGGCCGCTTTCCGAAGATGTGACAGATGTGGCCTGGATCACTATTCATGACGGTTCGGGGAGGTACGTACGACATGGACGAGCAGGACCGGCTGGCCGAACGCTTCGAACAGGACCGGGGACGGCTGCGTGCGGTGGCGCTGCGGATGCTCGGCTCCTCGGCCGAGGCCGACGACGCCGTACAGGAGACCTGGCTGCGACTGAGCCGTACCGACGTCAGCGAGGTCGGCAACCTCAGCGGCTGGCTGACCACCGTGGTCGGCCGGATCTGCCTGGACATGCTGCGCTCACGCAGCACCCGGCGCGAGGACCTGTTCGACGACGCCGCCGACACCGACCTGCCACCCGTCGGCGCCACCGCCGGGGCCGACCCCGAGCAGGAGGCGGTGCTCGCCGACTCCATCGGGCTCGCGCTGCTGGTCGTGCTCGACACGCTCACCCCCGCCGAGCGGCTGGCGTTCGTGCTGCACGACATGTTCGCGGTGCCGTTCGACGAGCTCGCCCCGGTCATCGGCAAGTCGCCCGACGCGGCCCGGCAGCTGGCCAGCCGCGCCCGCCGCCGGGTGCAGGGGCAGGCCCCGACCGGCGACGTCGACCAGGCCCGCCGCCGCGAGGTGGTCGAGGCGTTCCTGTCCGCCGCCCGCGAAGGCCGCTTCGAGGCGCTGCTCACCGCGCTCGACCCCGACGTGGTGATGCGCGCCGACGCGACCGCCGTGTCCTACGGCTCGACCGGTGAGAAGCGCGGCGCGGCCACCGTCGCCGGGTACTGGAACGGCATGGCCGCCGAGGCGCGTACCGCGCTGGTCGACGGCGTCGTCAATGCGGTCTGGGCGCCGGGCGGCAAGGTGCGTGTGGTACTGGCCTTCACCATCGTCGGCGGCCGCATCGCCGCCATCGACCTCACCGCCGACAAGGACCGGCTCGCCGACCTGGACGTGTCGATCATCTAAGGCCGGGACCACCGGCCACGAATGCCGTGGGGCGTATGCATCTCGGGATATGAACCCGTCCCGAGATGCATACGCCCCACGGCGACATACCGGCAGTGCCGGCTGAGTGCCGCCCGTGGGCGTGGCCCAGCCGCGGCACGATCAGCGCGGTCGCTGCGTCGTCGTCTTGCCCCTCGCGAACGTGTGGACCGTGGTCGCGGTCGTGATGACGGTCGTCTCGTACCTCACGCCACTCGGCACCCGCGCCAGGTAGACACCGTCGCCGAGCTGGGCCTGCACCCGGCTGCCGTCCTCCCCGACGACCTCCACCCGCTCCGTGCCCGGCAGCGTGAGACCGGCCAGCCATGACTCGTCCCTGTCCGAGCCCCCCAGGATCGAACCCGGCCCGATGTTGGTCGCCGAGCCGAGCCCCAGGATCGGACCGTGGTAGGACACGCCGTTCTCCGGGTCGTCGGCCAGGTTGGTCCAGGAGCACAGGGCGATGGCCCTGTCGGCCCGGTAGATCTGCAGCGCCCAGCTGTCCCCGTGGCGCGCGGTCAGGGCCCGCGTCGCACCGTTCAGCTCCAGGCGCTGGTCCAGCGCCCGCAGGCAGTATCGGTCGAACTCCTCCTCCTGGAACGTCGCAGTCACGGACAGCGCGTCGCGGGCCAGGTCAAGGCTGCTGTCGCCCACGGTCAGCGCCGCATCGGCCAGCGCCGCCGCCGGACCCCACACCACGGCGAACCCGTCTCGCTGCGCCGTCTGCACGTCCCCTCTCGTGGGAGTCACCGAGACCACCCCGGCCGGATCGCGCAGGCGCGCCACGATCGCCACCGTGCCGTCCGGCAGATGATCCCGGTACGCGGTGAGGGGCTGGTCGAGCTCCATCGCGGTGGTCTGCCCGTACGAGATCCGGCCCGAGACCGATCCGTCGGCGGCCCGCGCACAGTCGAAGATCATTGAACGGAGCGGCCCGGGAGCGGCGGTGTAGAGCCGGAAACGCGCGTCGCCGCGCTGCAGTTCGAGCAGCGGTTCCTCGAGCGTGGTCGGCAGCTGCGCCGCCCGGCCCGTCCTGGCGGCCTCGGCCGTGTAGGCCGCCTGGCAGCTCCGGTTGAACGCCGCGACCCGCTCGGCCTGCTCGTGCCGGTCGAGCCCGTACGCCGTGACGCCGGCCAGTCCGGCCAGCCCGACCACGGCGGCCGCCGCCGTCGCGATCCGTGCCCGGCGGCGGCGCTGCCGCCCACGCCGCTCCACCTGCTCCAGGCCGGCCGGCAGGGAGCCGTCGCCGAACCTCGTCGAGATCAGGCCGCTCAGCTCTTCGTCGGTCAGGGTCATCGTCGCGCCTCCGTAACGGTCGCAGCCTGCTCACCGAGTGCCCCGCGCAGCGCCGCCAGGGCGCGGTGCAGGTGGACGTGGACCGTCGCGGCAGTGATCCCGAGCAATCGCCCGGTCTCGTCCGCGCTCAGGTCCGCGAGCACGCGCAGCGCCACCACCTCGCGCTGCCGCCTCGACAGCGTCATGACTGCGGCCGTCAGCGCGTCGTCCAGCGGGTCCTCGGACAACGGCCGGGCACCCGGCTCGGGCCCCTCCGCGGTGAGGAACTCCTTCCTCCGCCGACGCCACCAGGACCGCGACACGTTCAGCGCCGTCCGGATGACCCAGGCGGTCGGGTTGGGGTGATCGCGCACCGATGCCCAGTGCTGATACGCCCGGGCGAACGCCTCGGCGACCGCGTCCTCGGCGCCGGCGCGGTCGCCCACGGCCACGAACACGGTGCGGTACGCGACGTCACGTCGCGCCCGGAAGAAGTCTGCGAAGTCGTCCACGGTCTCTTTCATGATCGGTAGCGCCGGCTCACTGGCGACCGCTATACGCCTGGGCGAACCTGCCACCTTTACGGAGCCGCATAACGAGCCGATAACGAAGCCCTGCTCGCCGACCCGGTCAGGATCCGTCGCGCAGGCGGCCGATCTCGGTCAGCAGGTACCGCAGCTCGGGGGCGCTGGACGTGCCGACCGCGGCAGAACGCAGCTGCTCGATCGCGGCCGGGCGGTCGCCGGCCATCTCCAGCAGGTGACCGCGCACGGCGGCCAGGCGGTAATGGCCGGGCAGCTGCTCGTCGAGCGTGTCCAGCACCTTCAGGCCCGCCTGCGGGCCGTCGACCATGGCCAGGGCGACGGCGCGGTTGAGGGTGACCATCGGGTTGGGCTGGATGCGCTCCAGTACGCCGTACAGCGCGAGGATCTGCGGCCAGTCGGTCTCGCCGGCCGCGGCGGCCTCGTCGTGCACCGCGGCGATCGCCGCCTGCAGCTGGTACGGCCCGACGGCGCGCTGCCGCAGCGCGGCGCTGACCAGGTCGACCCCCTCGGCGATGGCCGCCCGGTTCCAGCGGGCGCGGTCCTGCTCGGGCAGCGGGATCAGCTCCCCGTGCGGGCCGGTGCGCGCGTCGCGGCGGGCGTCGTTGAGCAGCATCAACGCCAGCAGCCCGGCGACCTCGGGCTCGTGCGGCAGCAGGCGGTGCACCTCCCGGGTGAGCCGGATCGCCTCCTTGGACAGGTCGGTGCGCACCAGCTCGCCGCCGCCGCTGCTGGCGTACCCCTCACTGAAGATCAGGTAGAGCACGTGCAGCACGGCGTCGAGCCGGGGCCGCCACTGCTCGCCCGACGGCAGCCGGAACGGCTCGCCGGAGGCGTGCACGCGCTGCTTGGCGCGGCTGATCCGCTGGCCCATGGTGGCCTCCGGGACCAGGAACGCGGCGGCGATCTCAGTAGTGGTGAGGCCGCCGACCGCGCGCAGCGTCAGCGCGATCGCCGACGCGGGCGTCAGCGCGCGGTGGGTACACATGAACAGCAGCTGCAGCGTGTCGTCGCGGTCGCCGCCGGGCGCATCCGCGGCGGCCGCCGCCACGGGCTCCCAGTCCCGCTCCTCTCGGCGGCGGCGGGCGTCGTCGCCTCGCCACATGTTGATCAGCCGCCGGGAGGCGGTGGCGACGAGCCACGCCTCCGGGCTGTCCGGCAGCCCTTCGGACGGCCAGTGCAGATGCGCCGCGAGCAGCGCCTCCTGCACGGCGTCCTCGGCGGTGTCGAAGTCGCGGTACTTGCGCGCGACCACGGCGAGGACCCGCGGCGCGAGTTCGCGCAGCAGGTCCTCGATCGGCCGGTCGGTCATCGCAGGTCAGGCGTCGGCCGGCGGCGGGCCCACGATCGGGCGCACCTCGATCGGGATGCCGAGCGGCTCGCCGTCCTTGCCGGGCGCGGATGACGCCTTGGCCGCGATCTCGTACGCCCGGTCGGGGCTCGCGCAGTCGACGATCCAGAAGCCGATCAGGAACTCCTTGGCCTCGGGGAACGGGCCGTCGGTGACGGCGGGTGCGCCCTTGCCGTCGTGGCGCACGATGCGGGCCTGGTCGGGGAAGGTCAGTCCTTCGTTGAAGACCATCTCGCCGGCCTCGCGCAGCTCGCGGTCGAAGTCGTGCTGGAACTCGAGGTGCCGCTTCACGTCCTGCTGCGACCAGTTCACGATGCCCTCGGTGGCGTTCTGACCCGTGTGCATCATGATCATGTACTTCATGTCCGTAACTCCTCCTGGCGATCCGTGGTGGCGGCGGCCGCCCGTCGGGCCTGTCCCGCCACCCTCTCACCGGGTAGACACCGCCGGCCGCGCGCCTTCGACATCCGCGCCGCACAATTCTCAAGATTTTTCCGGCGAAGTTGAACGGCTCGACCCGCACATGGTCAAGGGCCCCGTTCCACCGAACGGAGCCCTCGGGTACGACAAGCCGCTCAGTCCGGCCAGCTGCCGGTGAGCGCCTTGACGCCGTGCGCGCCGCCGCGGTCGACGGCGGCTTTGACCAGTCCGAAGACCGCACCCTGCAGCGCCGCGGCGAGCAGGATCTCGGTCCAACCCTTCGTCGGGTCGGTGGCGTGCGGCGCCTCGCGTTTGCCGGAGACGATCCGCCAGACCTGTTTGAACGCCACCCCGGCGACGGCACCGGCCACAACGCCGCTCACCATCCCGATCGGCTTGTAGACGACCTTCTGCGTGTTCATGGCAGACGCATACCCGCTTCAGCCGGCGCGTACCGCCGCCGCGACCACGTCGCGTACGGCCATGATCACACTCCACATCGGAGCTGAGTCGATCTCATAGAGAGCGCTCTCTTGACGGGGGCGCGACTCCGTCCTAACGTGACGGTTGTCAATTTATTAACAGTGCTTACCATATGTGTTCTGCCCGGAACGCCTGGTAGCACGCCTCGCACGCTCCTGGGAGGTAGTCCCATGCGTAGAACGACCCGACTGCTGGCCCGGCTGACCGTGGCCGCGCTCGCCGCCGCCGGCCTCACCGTGCCCGCCACCGTCATCACCGCCACCCCCGCCCTCGCCGTCGGCCCGCAGACCTGGTCCGACGAGTTCAACGCGGCCGCCGGCACGCCCGTCAACGGCAGCAAGTGGAAGTTCGACATCGGCGGCGGCGGCTGGGGCAACAACGAACTGCAGTACTACACCAACAGCACCAGCAACGCGGTCCACGACGGCGCGGGCAACCTCGTCATCACCGCCCGCCGGGAGAACCCCGCCGGCTACGGCTGCTGGTACGGCAGCTGCCAGTACACCTCCGCGCGCCTGCTCACCGCCGACCGGTTCACCCAGACCTACGGCCGGTACGAGGCCCGCATCAAGATCCCGCGCGGCAACGGCATCTGGCCCGCGTTCTGGATGCTCGGCAGCGACATCGGCACCAACCCGTGGCCCAACAGCGGCGAGATCGACATCATGGAGAACATCGGCCGCGAGCCCGGCACCGTCCACGGCAGCCTGCACGGCCCCGGCTACTCCGGCTGCTGCTCGCTGACCGGCCAGTACACCCTGCCGGGCGGAGCGCGGCTGGCCGACGCCTTCCACACCTACACCGTGGACTGGGCACCCGACTCGGTGACCTGGTACATCGACGGCATCCAGTACTCCCGCAAGACCCGCGCCGACGCGGGCAGCAACCACTGGGTCTTCGACCACCCGTTCTTCATGATCCTGAACGTGGCGGTGGGCGGCAACTGGCCCGGCTCCCCCGACGGCAGCACCGTGTTCCCGCAGTCGATGGTCGTCGACTACGTCCGGGTCTTCGCCCAGGACGGCGGCACCCCGCCCACCGGCGGCACCCCGCTCATCGGCCAGGGCAGCAACCGCTGCATCGACATCCCCAGTTCCAACACCGCCAACGGAAGCCGGCTGCAGATCTGGGACTGCAACGGCACCGGCGCACAGCGGTGGTCCTTCGAGGCCGACGGCAGCCTGCGGGCGCTGGGCAAGTGCATGGACGTCGCGGCCGGCTCGTCGGCCGACGGCGCGGCCATCCAGCTCTACGACTGCAACGGCACCGGCGCGCAGAAGTTCGTCCTCAGCGGAGCTGGCGACCTGGTGAACATCCAGGCCAACAAGTGCGTCGACGTCACCGCCGCAGGCACCGCCAACGGCGTGAAACTGCAGCTCTACACCTGCAACGGCACCGGCGCCCAGAAGTGGCGCAAGGGCTGACCGTCGTCACCGACCGCCTCGTCTCCCGGATGCGCCGAATCCGGGAGACGAGGCACAATTCGGCCTCACGGGGTGCAGGACACCGTGACCTCAGCGAAGAAGACGTGGCCGAAGTAGGGGTGGTCGAAGACCTCCCACACGCCGGGCTGTCCGGTCTGGACGCAGGTGTAGAGCTGTTCGGCACCGGCCGACGCCTCGGCGTCCCAGGCGGCGGCCTGGATGGCCGATGCCGCCGTGGGGCCGCGGCCGCCACCGGTGAACTCCTTGGCAGTGTCGGCCATCGCAGGTACAGCGGCTGCCGCCAGCAATGCTGCCGCTGCGGCCGCCACACCGACCGCGGCCGTGACGCGACGCTTGATCGAGGAACGGTGCACGAGATTTCTCCTTCCGGGCGCGAGGAACCAAGGTGGCATCGAAGTTGACGATTCAACCGATCCCTCGATCATCATGACCAGTCCAGTTGCGACAGTCAATGTAAGGTGCCGCATCGCGACCATCGAAAAAGGTCACCCCTCCTCGGTAACCTGACGCGGTGACCCGCAACATCCATCCCGGCGCGTCTGGCAGACCGACCGCACCACGGTGCCCCGAGTGCGTCGCCACCGGCCTGATCTGCCGCAGTTGCCGGACCGTGGGCGCCTTCCGGCCATGAGCGGACGCGGGCTCCGCATCCCGAGCGGCCTGACCAGGCGGGCTCGGGCCTACCTGACCGCGCACGCGATCCGGCGCGAGACATGGTCGGCCGAGCAGCACCGGCGACACTGGCACCGTGACGGCCGAGCCGCCGACGCGATCGAGCACCTGGCCGCCTACCAGGCCCGGTGGGGCGGGCTGGAGCTGCCGCCCACGCCTGAGTACGAAGGCGGTCCGCGTGTGCTCGACGCCGACGACCCTTCCGTCGCAGAAGACCTCGGCCCCTGTTTCACCGCCGGGGCTCCACGATCGGCCACGGCCTACGGGTTCGTGGTCGACGGCGCAGGACACTTCGGCATCGTCGCGGAAGGCACCTGGGTGCCGCTGCACGGCTCGGTCGAGGGCTGGGTGGAAGCCGCCGCGCTGCGGCACCTCGCCGACGGCCTGCCCGCCGAGGTGCGCATGGCCACCGGGACCAGGATCGACGGGCTGCCCGAGCGATACCGGATGCGCCCTGTGCCCGAGGTGGCGGGCGTCGCCGACGGCTGGTGGCGGGGCAAGGACAGCCTGCTGGCGATCTATCGCGGCGAGGCCCGGCTGTTCGGCAACCTGCAATACCAGACGGCGTACCTCTACCTGGGCATCGACGACCTCACCGAGCGCCTGCGGCTCGGCGTCCGCTGAACGCGTCCGACGGCCGACTCAGGCCGCAACCGACAGCCGTGCGGCGAGCGCCGCGGATCCGGCACCCGACAGGTCGGGAAGGGCCGTCAGCCGCCCGGTGAGCACCAGCAGGATCGCCTCGATCGGGGCGCTGACCTCGGCTCCCTCGCCCATGGCCCAGTCCGTGTCGGTCGCGGTCAGCCGAAAGCCCGCCATCCGCCGGCGTGCTCGGAACGGCCAGTTCAGCGCCCACACCCGGGTCGCGGCGGTGCCCGCGGCGGCTGGGTCCAGGGCGAGCCGGCGACCCACCGGGACCGCGATGTCCTGGCTGTGCACCAGGATGTCGATCAGTGTCTCCAGCGGCGTGACGCCGAGGTTGTGCCGGCGCGAGCCGATCGTGGCGCGGATACGCGCGACGAGTTCCGCGGTGGGCAGTGCTGCGCGGCGGTGGGCCATGTCGAGGATCAGCCGGTTCATGCCGTGGGGGCGTACGTACGGCAGCTCGCGCAGGACGTCACCTAGCCCTATCTGCTGCAGGGTCAGGTGCGCGGCGACGTCGCGCACGGTCCAGCCCGCGCACAGTGACGGAAGCCGCCAGTCCTCATCGGACAGCTGATCGAGTAGATCGGCGACGCCCTGCCGATGCGCGTCGATGGCCTGCCATACCTGATCACGGTCCATGACTGCCTCGCTTTCCACGTGGCGACCGGCCGGGGAACAGTGCGGCGACGAGCGGGCCGAGCTGCCCGAGGGGGTCGAAGTTCGGGTTCGGGTAGGACAGCTGGTGCAGGACCAGGCCGGTCCAGCAGTTCATGATGATCGGCGCGTCCCGCTCCAGGTCGGTGGAACCGGACACGCGTATCCAGGTGAGGAAGTGCGCCCGCACTCGCCCACCGACGGCGGCGAGCTGCGCCCGCAGCGGCGGCCGGTGGGCCGCCTCGACGAGCACGGCGTAGCGGGCCAGCGTCAGCGCGCGATGCGGGCCGGTGGCCTGGTGGGCGAACTCGGCCAGCGCGTCGGCAAGCTCGGCGGGGGTGGTCGGGCAGCGGGCCGCCCACAGCTGGTCCCAGTTGTCGCGTTCGCGGTCGGCGACGCGTTCCACCAGCGCGTCGAGCAGGGCGTCCCGAGTGCTGAAGTAGTTCGCCGCCGAGCCGGACGGCAGCCCGGCCTGGGTGTCGACGGCGCGGTGCGTGAGCCCGTGCATCCCGCGCTCGCCCAGCAGCGAGATCGCGGCGTCCAGAAGCAGGTCACGTCGATTCGACATGAAGCGATACTACGATGGTTGTTCAAAGAACAACATATGTTGTTTCGTGCGGGCGCCCGCTACGCTCGGCCGGTGACCGCGAGCCGCCCCTTTCCGCAGAAGATCCTGATCTACGGGGTGTACGGGGCGGGCAAGTCCACCCTCGCCCTGGAGCTCTCCCGGCGGTTGGGCCTGCCCTGGCAGCCGGTCGACGAGATGACCTGGGAGCCAGGCTGGAAAGAGGTCCCGATGCCGGTGCAGCGGGACCGGATCGCGGCGGTCTGCCGGCGGAAGTCCTGGATCCTCGACGGCGCGTACAAGGACTGGCTCGACGTCCCGCTCGCCTCCGCCGACCTGGTCATCGGCCTGGACTTCTCCCGCGGGCTGACGCTGCGGCGGCTGCTGCGGCGCACCGCGCGGCTGGTCTCCACCGGAGAGGTCATCTGCAACGGCAACCGCGAGACGCTCGGCAGCGTGCTGTCCTCCGAGTCGATCATCCTGTGGCACTTCGCGTCGTTCGGTCGCAAGCGCCGCCGGATGCGCCGGTGGGCCGCGGACTCCCCCGGCCCCCAGGTGCTGCTGTTCCGCACTCCGGCCGAGCTGGACCGCTGGCTCGACGAGCTGAGCCCGGTCAGCTCGGCGCGACCACGACGGTGAAGGTGAGCTGCCGCCGGACCGCGAAGCCCATCGCCTCGTAGAGCCGGATCGCGCTGGTGTTGTCGCTGGCCGCGTGCAGGAACGGCGTCTCGCCGCGCCGCCGCACGCCCGCGGCGACCGCCCGGATGAGCCGGGTGGCCAGCCCCTGCCCGCGGTATGCAGGGTCGGTACAAACCGCACTGATCTCGGTGAAACCCGGTGGATGCATGCGCTCCCCGGCCATCGCCACTAGCCTGCCGTCCTGCCTGATGCCGAGGTAGGTACCCATTTCGAGCGTGCGGGCGAGAAACGGCCCCGGCTTGGTGCGTTCGACCAGGTCGAGCATCTCCGGGACGTCGGCCGTGCCCAGCGGCACCGCCGCGGGCTCGTCCGCGACCGCGATCGTGGCGTCGACCAGCTGGACGACCTCGTCCTGCCAGGTGATCTGCCAGCCCGCCGGCACGGGGCAGTCGCCGATGACCACGGCCCTGCCATCCGGACCGACCAGCGCCGCGAGATCGTCCCACGCCTGCGTGTCGGCGCCCGCCGGCAGCGCGGCAAACGGTGTCACGGCCGGGTCGTAGCAGGCCGCCTGACCGTGCCGACGGGCGAACACGGCGTGCGGGCCGGACAGCGCTGCCCCGGCCGGGTCGTCGAGCACGCCGGTGTCGATCGTGTGCAGGCCGCTCATCACAGACCACTCCCCCGCAACAATGCCCTGATCAGCAGACGTCATCGTAGTCGCCACGGCGGGCCGCAACCGCGGCCGGTCCGCGAACGGTGACCGAACCACATCTGCGAGGTGAGGGCATAGCCGGCTGGCAACGGGGCCGCCGAGAGGCCGGGGTGCCCGCTTCTCGCAGGCGGTCAGAACAGGCGGCGCTGCCCGGCCCGCAGGGCGATGTGGGCGGCGAGCCGGTCGCCGTCGGCCACCAGGAGGTCGTTGAACCGGACCCTGCCGCCGGGCAAGTGCACGGTGAAGTCGCGCCGGGTGGTGGTGAACGCGCCGTTGCTGGTGTTGACGGTGACGCCTTCGACGTAGGCCACCTCGTGCCAGGTCACCACGTGCTGCACCCGGCCGAGTGCGCCGACCGTGATCATGCCCCGCTCGAACACGTGGATGGTCCGGTTGCGGCGGATCAGCATGGCCTGAACGAGCAGGCCGACGGTGATCACGGTGCCGGCGATCTGGTAGGGCACGATGTCCGCACCGAAGCCCAGCACCAGCGTGGTCACGGCCACGATCGGGGCGATGAGCAGCTGCGCCACCGGCCGGGTGCCGTACCGCTGCAGCAGGCTGCCGAATCCGGCGTGGGCCGCCCTGTCCTGGACGCTCGGACCACTATTCATCGACCACCCTCCACATAAGACACACGGAGGGTACCGCAGCAATACACGGTACGTAGGGGTGGGTCAGGCCCACCTGGAGAGCCAGCGATCGATGCGGCGCAGCTGACGCGGCGTCAAACCGGCCTCCACCGGCGGGGCCACCACCAGCGCCCGGTTGCCCCACGGCCTGGTGTCGGCGCCGCGCAGCTGGTGGCGTACGTCGTCGTCGGTCCACAGCAGCGGGCGGCCCTCCTCAAGCACCCGCTGCGCCGCGGGCAGCTTCCACCAGGTCTGCTTCGTCCTGGCCAGCGGTGTCGCCAGGGCGGTGTCCTGGGATCCGAACTCGGGGCACTCGCGCACCGGCCAGGCCGGCAGACCCAGTGCGGTGCCGACGTTGACGGAGTGGTGCTGCCAGGTGCTGTGCCACCAGATCTCGGCGCGGCCGTGCTCGTGGACGCGGCGCAGGAAGTCCAGCACGGGCGTCGCGGCGAGGATGGGCCACTCGAGGTCGTGGTTGCTGGGCGCGGTGGTCCGGACCCATTCGTGGTCCGGCCAGACGCGGCGATCCGGCAGATCGGTGACCGCGTTGATGACACCGTCGATGTCCAGCAGCCAGATCGGCACACCCGCCACGGCCTTCCGTTCCCGCCGCACCAGCGCGATCCCCTCCTCGGCCGTCTGTCCACTGCCGACAGCCAGTCTGCCGCCGTCCGGCCTGCCGGGCAAGGCGAACGGCTGGTCGGCGGACGCGCGTGGCGGGCGAGGGCTACATCCGGCCGGTAGCATCCGCACGTGCTTGTAGTGCTGGTGAACGGCCTTCCCGGTGCGGGGAAGACGACCCTGGCGCGGGAGCTCGGCCGCGCGCTGCGGCTGCCCGTCTTCGCCAAGGACGCGGTGAAGGAGACCCTCGCCGATCATCTGCCGGGGCAGGGCGCCGAGTGGAGCCGCTCGCTGGGCGTCGCCGCCGGCGAGACGCTCTGGACACTGCTCGCGTACGCACCGGGCGGCGCGGTGCTCGAGTCGCCGTGGCTGGCACAGCTGCGTGGCGTCGTGCTCGCGGGCCTGGCCCGCGCCGAGGTCGATCCGGCGACCGTCCACGAGGTCTGGTGCGACGCGCCCGTCGAGGTCGCCCGGCGGCGGTACGAGTCCCGTGCGCCCGGCCGTCACCCGGTGCACCGCGACACGCTCGTCGACAGCGGGGTGCGGTTCGCGGCCTGGGCGGCCGCAGCGGCCCCGCTCGGCGTGGGCACCCTGCACCGGGTCGACACCACCGGCCCGGTCGACGTGGCCGCCCTGGCCGGCCGGATCACCGCGGCCCGCGCAGACTGAGCTGCTGGACATCGACCGGTGATGTGCCGCCGGTACGCTCCGGCCATGGTGCACACCGAGCGGGACCTGGCCGCCGCGCTGAACGAGGCGAGATCCATGCCCGCCGGCAGAGCGAAGTGCGAGCGCCTGGACGAGGTGATCCGCCTTGCCGACGCCGCCGGCCTGGACGCCTTCGCCTTCAACGCCCGGCTCGACGCGATGGGCGACTACGTGCGTGCCGGGCAGACCCAGCGCAAGCTGCTCGCAATGGCGATGTGCCTGGCCACGCTCGAGCGCAGCCCGGAGGTCGTCACGCCGTGGCAGCACCAGCGGCTGCTGCGGCTGCTGGTTTACGCACCCATGAACCTGGTGCGATTCCCGGCTGTCGCACGCACGCAGATCGAGCAGGTCTTCGACGACGCCGAGCGGCATCTGCGCAGCTCCGGCTACCGCATGCACGCGATCTACCAGTTGCGGATGTACGTCGCGCTGCACCTGGGCGACCACGACGCGGCGCTGTCCTGGCACGACCGTTTCCTCGTCGCCGAGCCCGACCGGATGTCGAGCTGCAACGCCTGCGTGCCGTCGTACCTCATCGAGTGTTACGAGGAGACCGGCCAGTTCGCCAGGGCGGTCGAGCTCACCGAGAAGTCGAAGCACCTCACCTGCCACGGCCAGCCGTCCTGGCTGCTCAGCCATGCCCTGCTGCCGTATGTGCGGACGGGCGACCTGGACGGGGCACGGGAGGCGCAGCGGCGCGCCTATCCCGGCATGCGCGATGCGAACTGGTTGCACGGCATCGGCCTGCACCTGGTGTACTTCGGGCTGACCGGCAACGAGGTGCGCGGGCTCGAACTGGTGGAGCGCCATCTGCCCTGGCTGGACGGCTCGCCGTCACCGTTCCAGACCATGGAGTTCGCCTCGGGCGCGGTGATGGTGCTGCGCGGGCTGGCCGAGACCGGGCACGGTGGCGCGGTCGTACGTGACGGGCGGCGTGGCGGCGACCCGGAGACCACCGTCGGGGCCCTGTGCGACGAGCTGGCGGCGATCGCGAACGACCTCGCCGGGCGGTTCGACGCCCGCAACGGCAACGACCACTTCCGGCGACGGCTGGCCGCCCGGTCGGTGCCCGCGTCCGGCGATGATCCGCGAGACTGACGCCACGGCGGTCCGGCGGCGGGCTGTCGTTGCCCACCGCCCAGCTTAGCGATAGTGTCCGCGCTCGACGCGGCCCGCACCCGCCGCGGCCAGGCGAAGGAGCGGCACGATGGCATCGTCCGGGGTGGTCTTCCCCGTCAGCAGCGGCACCGAGCGCAGCACGTCCGCGCTGGGACGGGCGGTGGTCGCCGACGCGCTGCGGCCGGTGGACCCGGTCGGCGCCCGCGCGGCCGAGCACGAGACCAACTGGCGCACCGACTACCTGGTGCACTTCCGGCGGCTGGTCGAGGCGGGTCTGACCTCCGGTGACGCCGCGCGCGGCAGCGCGGCGGCCGGCCTGGCGTCGCTGCATCGGCGGATGCGGGTGGTGGCCGAGGACGGCGAGATCGGCCTGACGGAGGCGTTCGAGCGCAAGCCTGACCCGTCCACCGAGCTGGGCACGGTGACGGTCGGCGGCGACGGTGACGTGGACCGCGAGCTGTCCCTGCCGTACCGGGGTGAGCGGCTGCGCGGCGACGCGCTGGCCCGGCAGCTGGATGCGTGGGTCGCCGCCGGGGTCGTGGAGCCGAGCTGCGCGGAAGCGGTGCGGGCGGTGGCCGCCAATCCGGACTGGCTGGACCTGTCCGACGTGCGGGTGGTGGCGCTGGGCGCGGGCGCCGAGATGGGCCCGACGCATTCGCTGCTGCGCTGGGGCGGCGAGGTGGTCGCGGTCGACCTGCCGCGGCCGCAGCTGTGGCGGGGCCTGCTGGAGACCGCCCGGCGGTACGGGGGCCGGCTGCGCATCCCGGTCGCCGCCGCGCGCCGCGACCACGCGGACCTGGCCGAGGTCGCCGGCGCGGACCTGCTGCACCAGCTGCCCACGGTCGCGGACTGGCTGCTCGGCGTGGACGGCCGGCTGGTGGTCGGCAACTACGTCTATGCGGACGGAGCGACCAATGTGCGCGTCTGCGCCGCGGTGGACGCGCTGACCGAGCACCTGCGCGGGCAGCGCCCGGACACGGCGCTGGCGTTCCTGGCCACCCCGACGGACGTGTTCGCCGCGCCCGGCGAGGCGGTCGCCCAGGCCGACGAGAAGTACCGGCAGCCGTCGACGCTGCGTACGCTGCGCGGGCCGCTGCGGATGCTGTCGGCGGGGCGGCTGCTGCGGCGCAACTATCCGCCCGAGGCCGACCCGGGCATCTGCGACAGCCTCGTGGCGCAACAGGGTCCGAACTACGCCCTGGCCAAGCGGCTGCAGCGGTGGCGGGCGGCGGTGGCCCGACACGAGGGCGCGACGGTCAGCCTCAAGGTCGCGCCGCCGACCCGGACCCGCTCGGTGGTGAAGAACCGGGTGCTGGCCGCGGCGTACGCGGGCGCGCCGGCGTTCGGCGTGGAGGTGTTCGAACCGGCGACGTCCAACACGCTGATGGCCGCGCTGCTGGTGCACGACCTGCGCAATCCCCCGCCGGTGCGAGAGCACGTGTGGCAGGAGGAGGCGCAGGGCGCGGCGCACGGCGGGCTGTGGCGGATGCCGTACGCCCCGCGCAGCGCACTCGGCCTGGCGGCGCTGCTCGGCCTGGGCGGCGCGCGCAACTGAGACGGCACGGCCCGCACCGGCGGACGTCCGTCGGTGCGGGCCGCCGCGCCGGTCAGGCCAGCGTCTTGAGGTACGCGTCCAGCGCCTGGTAGGACTCGTTGGCGCCGCCCTCCATGCCGGAGGCGACCATGCCGTCCCGGTCCTCCTTGTTGGCGAACGTCGACGTGCCGGTGAGCGTGGTCTTGCCGTCCTTGTGCTCGAAGACGAGCCGCTCGACGGAGATGTGGCCGGGCAGGCCCTCCCACTCGAAGGTCTGCACGATCAGTTCCATGGGCACGATCTCGCGGACCTCGCCGCGGAAGGCCCACTCCTCGCCGTTGTCGCCGTGCTCGACGATGCGCCACTTGCCGCCGGGCCGGAAGTCGAACTCGGTGATGTCTGCCTCGTGGCCACGCGCCCACCACTTCTTCAGGTGCTCGGCCTTGGTGTGCACCTCCCAGACCAGTGCCAGGGGCGCGTCGAAGCTGCGCGTCATCACGATCTCGAGGTCGCCCTGCAGCTTGACGTCCAGGGTCTTGGTCTCGCCCATCTCACTTCTCCTCTGTGGTGGGACCCGTCTGCAGGGTCCGCAGGTAGTCGTCCAGCCGGTCGTAGCGCTCGTCCCAGAATCGGCGGTATTGCTCCGCCCACGCCGAGATGTCGCGCAGCGGAGCCGCCTCCAGTCGGCAGGGCCGCCACTGCGCGTCCCGGCCGCGGGTGATCAGGCCCGCCTGCTCCAGCACCTTCAGATGCTTGGAGACCGCCTGGAGGCTGATCGGAAACGGCTCGGCGAGCTGGTTCACGGTGGCGTCGCCGTCGGCCAGGCGGGCGAGGATCGCCCGTCGGGTCGGGTCGGCCAGCGCCGCGAAGACCAGGCTCAGTCGGTCCATGTCCGCCTCTCTATTCAACCATCCGGTTAATCAACCGACAAGTTGAGTATGCACCTCACGGCCCCCCTCCGCAACCCGTACCCCGAAAGGCGGACCCCATCCGTAAAGTCACCGCCCATGACCGACGACACCGAGGACTACCCGGGCTGGGACGCCGTC
This sequence comes from Catellatospora sichuanensis, assembly GCF_007483665.1. Lineage (GTDB taxonomy): Bacteria > Actinomycetota > Actinomycetes > Mycobacteriales > Micromonosporaceae > Catellatospora > Catellatospora sichuanensis. Next base: position 96,186 of record NZ_VIQO01000030.1, on the reverse strand, counting down.
ACCGCAGCGCTGGACCGGCTCTACCCGGGCGTCGAGCCGCAGCACTTCGGCACGCCGATCAAGTGGAGGCTGGGCGGGCCGGGCCCGCTCGACGGCGTGAGCTTCTACCGCCGTGACGACCATTGGCACCTGGTCAGTTACGGCATGTCCGAGCTGTACACCAAGGAGTGGGACGACCCGGAGCAGTCGGGCTGGGGCTTCGAGTTCACCTTCCGGGTGGCCCGCACGTCCGGCGAGGACGAGCCGCCGCTGTGGGCGGCGAACTTCCTGCAGGCCCTGGCCCGATACGTGTTCGGTTCGGGCAACGGCTTCGGGCCCGGACACCACCTCGACCTCAACGGGCCCGTGTGCGAGCGGCCGGACACCGCCATCCGCGCCGCCGCCTTCACCGACGACCCTGAACTCGGCGTCATCGACACCCCGCACGGACAGGTGCGGTTCCTGCAGGTCGTCGGCCTCACCCTGGAGGAATACGCGGTCATCGAGCAGTGGGACGCGCTGCGCCTGCTCGAGGCACTGCGGCCCCGGCTGCCGCTGCTGGTCACCGACCTCGACCGCGGCGACCTCACCGGCGACGCCGAGGTCGCCGCGGCGATCTCCCACGGCGTGCGCGACGACGGATCCTCGACCGGCGCCCTGTTCGTGGCGGAGGCGAGCTGGCAGCAGCAGGACGGCACCACCACGGTGACCGTCGGGGCAAACGCCGCCGCCCGGATCGGGCGGGTGCTGGCGGCCCGGCTGCCGTTCGGCCGCGACCTGTACCTCGCCGGCCCGGAGAGCGGGGTGCACATCCGGCCCGGGACCCGGCTCACCATGTCCCAGAAGGCCGACGGCCCGCTGGACCTGCAGCTCACGCCCGAGGTGCTGGCGGAACTGACCGGCCTGCTGCGGCCCGCGGCCGGGGAGCACCGGCTGGCCGCCGCGCCGGAACTGACCGTCCGGATCGTCCGGTCGCAGATCCGCGACCAGAGCGGGGCGGTCGTGGCCGAGGTCGGTTGACCCTGGAACGGTACGGGCAGCCGGCGGTCCTCGACCGCCCGGCTGCCCGGGCGGGGTCCGGTCAGGAGACCTTCGTCAGCGGCCAGCTGACGTAGCCGTTGCTCAGCTCCGCCTTGCTGCCGGAACAGGTGTAGGACACCGTGTTCTTGGACAGGTCGAGGTTGCCGTCGAACGCCGCGGCGGGCATCGGTGTCTCGACGCCGTTCATGGTCATGACCGACTTGGTGGTGATCTTGCCGCCGGGCATCACGCCTGCGATCTTTCCGTCCTTGGTCGTGTAGGTGGTGCTGGTCGCCGAGCCGTTGATGGTCATCTTGGCCTCGACGGCCGAGCCGGACACGGTGGACTTGATCGAGATGACCGCGTCGTCGTACGCGATGGTCATCTGGTCGGCGAACTCCAGGGTGATGCTGCCGGAGCCCTTGCCCTCGCCGCCGCCCAGCCGGGCGGCCGCCTTGGCCATGGCGTCCACGTCGGCCGTCCACTTGCCGGTCAGGCAGCCGTCCCGGTCGCCCGCGGCGGTGCCCGCCGAAGGAGCGACGCTGGTCACCGAAGGAGCGGCGCCCGGCGCGCCGCTGGATGCCGGTGTGGTCCCAGGGGTGTCGGCGGTGCAGGCAGCAGTGGCGAGGGCGACTGCGAGGACGAGTGCGGCGAGGGGGCCCGATGGCTTCATGGCGCACATGATGCCGACCAGCCACTCCCCTTTCCGTTGACTGACGGAAAACCGTCAGCGGATGGACCATGAAGTCTGTTGCCATACTGTGTGGCACACACTATCGTGTGACGTATGGTTAACGACGAGCAGCTCTCGACGCACCTGCAGGAACTGCGCCGAGGCACCGTCGTGCTGGCCTGCCTGCTCGTGCTGAGGCAGGCCAATTACGGATACGCGCTGCTCGACCTGCTGGAGCAGCGCGGCTTCGCGGTCGACGCGAACACCCTCTATCCGCTGCTGCGCCGCCTGGAGAAGCAGGGGCTGCTGACCAGCGACTGGAACACCGACGAGGCCCGGCCACGCAAGTTCTACCGCACCAGCGCCGAAGGCGAGCAGCTCGCCGACACGCTGGGCCGCGACTGGGACGCCCTCGACGCCGCATTCCGCGCACTGAAAGGCCGGCCATGACCACCCTCACCGACCGCTACGTGGACGCCACGCTGCGCCGCCTGCCCGGCCGCCAGCGCGCCGACATCGAGAAGGAACTGCGCACCGCGATCGCCGACGCCGTCGACGACCGGGTCGAGGCGGGCGGCGACCCCGCCGCCGCCGAGATCGAGGTGCTGACCGAGCTGGGCGACCCCTCCCGGCTCGCCGCCGGATACGCCGACCGGCCGCTGCACCTGATCGGCCCGGCGCTCTACCACGACTACACCCGCCTGCTCGCGATACTGCTGGCCACGGTGGTGCCCGCGGCCGCCGCCGGGGTGGGCCTGGTCCGGGCGCTGCGCGGCGAGGACGCGCTGACCCTGGCCGGTGACGCGCTGTCGGCGGCGTTCACCACGGCCGTCCACATCGTCTGCTGGACCACGCTGGCGTTCGCGGCCCTCGACCGGCTGCCCCGTCTGCGTCCCGGCGCCGCCCGGCCGTGGAGCATCGACGCGCTGCCGGAACGGCCGAGCCGACGGGCCCGGTACGCGGAACTGGCGACACTGACCGTGGTGACCGTGCTCTTCTGCACGTTCGTGCTGCTGACCCCGGTGGTCAGCACGCGCAGCGACGCGGCGGGCGAGCCGATCGGCCTGCTGTCGCCGTGGCTGTGGCAGACCGGCGTGGTGTACGCCTTCCTCGCCGTGGGGCTGGCCGGGCTCGGATTCGCGTTCGCCCGGCACTACGCCCGCTGGAGCGTGCCGCTGGCGCTGTCCGGTGCACTGGTCGAGGTCGCGGCCCCGCTGACGCTGATCTGGCTCGTCACGACCGACCGGGTGCTCAACCCGGCCTTCGTCGCCGCGGCAGGGTGGAGTCCGGACACGACACGGTGGATCGGGATCGGCCTGGTCGCCATGTCCTCGCTCAGCCTGCTGCACGCCGTCACCGACGGACTCGGCCAGGCCCGCCACCGCTGAACACAGCTCGCCCGGCCGTGCGCCGCCGCAATCGCTCGCCCCTGCCGCCGAGCACCGCTCGTCCGTGCCCTCCGCTGCTGAACACCGCTCGCCCCTTGCCCTGACCTTGCGTAGCCCGACAGCGCGGCCGCCGGGACCGGTGGCGTGCCCCAGAGATGAGGAGATCCCCGTGAAAGCGATCGTCCGTGACAGGTACGGCTCCGCCGACGTGCTGCGCTGCATTGAGGTGCCGCGGCCCGCGGTCGGGCCGGAGCAGGTGCTGGTGCGCGTGCACGCCTGCTCGCTCAACTTCGGCGACCGGGTGGCGCTGCGAGGTGAACCCACCTTCATCCGGCTGTTCTGGGGCCTGCGCAGGCCGCGGGTGACGATCCTGGGCCGCGACGTGGCCGGCACGGTCGTCGAGGTCGGCGCGAAGGTGACCCGCTGGCAGCCCGGTGACGAGGTGTTCGGCGAGATGGACCAGCGTGGCTTCGCCGAGTACGTCGCCGCGCCCGCCGACCACCTGGCCCGCAAGCCCGCCGGGGTGGGCTTCGAGCAGGCGGCGACGCTGCCCGTGGCCGCGACCACCGCGCTGCAGGCACTGCGCCTGGGCGGCGTCACGGCGGGCAGCCGGGTGCTGGTCAACGGGGCCTCCGGCGGCGTCGGCACGTTCGCCGTGCAGCTGGCCGTCGACCTCGGCGCGCAGGTCACCGGCGTGTGCAGCACCCGCAACGCCGAACTGGTGCGCTCGCTGGGCGCCGACGTCGTCGACTACACGCGCGAGGACTTCACCCGGGGCGACCGCAGCTACGACGTCGTCCTCGACCTGGCCGGCGGCCACCGGCTCGCGGCCTTGCGCCGGGTGCTCGCGCCGGGCGGGGTGTACCTGTCCTCCAGCGGCGCGGGTGGCCGGGTGCTCGGCCCGCTGCCGCACCTGCTGAAGGTGACCGCGCTGGGCGCGGTGACCCGGCCGCGGCTGCGTGTCGTGGCCGCCCGCCGGGACACCGCCGACCTGGACCACCTCGCCACGCTGGTCGCCGCGGGCCGGATCACGCCCGTCATCGAACGCACCCGCCCCCTGTCGGAGGCCGCCGACGTCTTCCGCGCCCTCGACACCGACCACGCCCGCGGCAAGATCGTCCTAACCGTCGGATGACCGGCCGGTGCCGGCTCGCGACGGGCCGGGCGGCGCCGGACCGGCCGCGCCCGACGGCGCGGACGCGGTGTCAGCCGGTGGGCAGCCCGGCCCCGGTCAGCGCGACCGCGAGCCGCGGCGCCATCGTCCTGACGTAAGTCGCGGTCAGGTGAGACGACTCGCGGTACACGATCACGTTGCCGATGACCGGGGCGCACGGCCCGACCGGGCAGATCGCGTCGAACAGGTCGATGACCGGCACGCCGGTGCCGGACGCGGCCTCCCGCTGCGTCCGGTAACCCCGGTCGGCGTCGTGGCGGGCGCGGTCGAACACGCACGCCGACAGCCGGTTGCGATTCTGGTCGATGCACTCGTAGACGATCATGCCGGGATCGGGGGTGTTCGCCAGCAGGATCACCTTCGTGCCGACCTCGGTGAGCGCCGTCCAGGACGTACGCATCCCCGCGACCATCGCCTCGACGCTCTGCTGCCCGGCGCCGTCGGCGGCCGTGCCGGTGTACTGCGAGGTGACCACGTACTCGGGGCGGTCGGCGACCAGCTTCGCCAGCAGCGCCCGGTTCCATTCGGTACAGGTCGGGTAAGGCCTGCCCGGGATGTCGTTGACCAGGTGCTCAGCGGACGCGAACCCGCAGGACGACTTGATGTAGGTGACGATCTTCCAGCGGTTCTTCGCGGCCAGCATCTGGAACGCGGGCAGCCACTGCTCCACCTTCGAGTCCCCTGCCAGGACCACCTCCGTGGTCGAAGAAGGATCGCCGAAGGTGCACGAGAGCAGTTTGGCGCCCGCGCGGCTCTGGTGGCACTTGTCGCGGTAGGTGTCGGGCAGGTCCTGGCGGGCCACCAGCGGCTCGGGGAACATCACCGGGACCCGGTCCGTCACCTGCCCTCGGGGATCGCCGAGCGGGTTGATGCCGAGCACCCCTGCGCCCAGCGGCCGCCGCTCGGGCCCGCCGGTGAGGACCGGGGGAAGGGCGACGTCCACGGGAGGTAGCACGACCACCGGGCCGTCCACGGGCGCGGACTCCTCCGCGAGGCTCGGACCGGTGCTCACGTTCGCGAAGACCAGCATCAGGGCAAGGCCGGCGCTGACGCCGACCAGCGTGAAGTTGGCACCCAGGCTCAGCGCCAGCCGCGACGAGCCGGAGATCGCCGTCGAGTATCTCAGCGGGTTCTCCACCAGCCGGTACGTCAGCCACGCGGGCACGACCGAGGCGGCCGTGATCGCCAGGCCCTGACCGGTGGACAGGCCCTGCCAGTGCGCGGTCGCGACCATCAGCAGCGGCCAGTGCCACAGGTAGAGGGAGTAGGAGAGGTCGCCGACCCAGCGCATGGGCCGGATGCCGAGCAGCGCGACCGGCCCCGACCGGCCTGCCGCGGCGCCCGCGGCCAGCACGGCGGCGGTGCCGAGCGTCGGCAGGGCGGCGGCGTGACCGGGCCACGCCGTTTCGGCGGTGACCAGCACCCCGGCGGCGACGACGGCCGCCAACCCGAGCCAGCCCGCCGTGATGGCGGCCGGCCGCGGAATCCGCGCGCACGCCGCTCCGGCGAGCGCGACGCCCGCACCGACGGCCAGTTCCCACATCCGGGTCGTGGACGCGAAGAACGCCTGCGCAGGCGACGAGGCGGTCTCGAGGACGGACCAGACGAACGACGGCACCAGCACGACCAGCAACGCGACCCAGAGCGTCGGCTTGATGCCGCTGCGCAGCAGGCGCGACGCCAGCACCGCAAGGATGATCAGCAGTGGCCAGACGATGTAGAACTGCTCCTCCACCGCCAGCGACCAGAAATGCTGCACCGGCGAGGGCTGCGTGTGCTCGGCGAGATAGTCGACCGCCCGGTCGGAGAAACGCCAGTTGACGACGTACAGGGCGGCGCTGACGATGTCGCCCGCGGTGTCCTCCCAGAGGGTTCTGGGCGCGAACCGCCAGACCAGGCCCGCGGTCGCCACCAGGACGATCGCGGCCGCCGGCAGGATCCGCTTCGCGCGGCGGGCGTAGAAGCCCGCCAGCGACACCCGTCCGGTGCGCTCGACCTCTTTGAGCAGCTGTCCGGTGATCAGGAAGCCGGAGATGACGAAGAAGACGTCGACGCCGACGAAGCCACCGGGCAGGAACGGCACGCCGGCGTGGTAGAGCAGGACCAGCCCGACGGCGACGGCGCGCAGCCCGGCGACGTCCCCGCGGAACGGATGCGCCACGGGCTCGGATGCCTTCGGCGGCGCCTGCGGCTCGGCGGCCTTCGGCGGCGTCTGCGGCTCGGCGCCCTTCGGTGGCGCCTGCGGCTCGGCGGCCTTCGGCGGCGCCTGCGGCTCGGCGGCTTCCGCCGGCGCGGGCTCGCGCTGCGTGGGTATGTCGAGCGCGCCGGAGGCGACGAGGGGGGACTGCGCCGACGTCATGCTGGTCCTTCGGTCGGAGTAGCGTGCTCGCGCACGATAGCCGAAACGGCTTCGGCTCCTGCGCGCGGTCCCCACTCGAAGATCGACCGGGGGCGGTCCGGCACCGAGTTCGCGGTGCCGGACCACCCCGAAGGCGGACCCTCGTGACGTCGGCGGCTACGGCATCGACACCAGGTGGTTGTGCACCGTGTTGGCGAAGTTGTAGCCGTTGGACGCGTCCCAGTTGATCGACCACGTCATCGCGCCGCGGATCGTGGGCCAGCGCGCCGGCGGGACGAAGCTGCCGCAGTTGGTGCCGGCGGCCAGGCAGTTCAGCGCGTTGTTGACCACGGACGGGTTGACGTAGCCGCCGCCCGCGGCCTGGGTGGTGGCGGGCAGGCCGAGCGCGATCTGGTCGGGCCGCAGCGCCGACTGCAGCTGGATGCAGGCCAGCGCGGTGAGGAAGTTGACCGTGGCCTGCGAGTACGCGAACTGCTGGTCGCAGCCGAGCATGCTGCCCGAGTTGTAGAACTGGGTGTGCACGATGGTCAGGATGTCGCGGATGTTGAGCGCGAGCGAGAAGTAGCCCGCCCCTGTGGACTGCATGTCGATGGTCTGCGGCGCCATCGTGATGATCAGGCCGGATCCGACGCGGGAGCGCAGGTTGCGCAGCGCCTGCTCCATGTAGGTCGCGTTGAGGCCGTTCTCCAGGTCGATGTCGACGCCGTTGAAGCCGAAGTCGGTGATCAGGGTGTAGAGGCTGTTGGCGAAGTTGGTCGCCGCGGCGGAGCTGTTGACGGAGACGGAGCCGAGCTCGCCGCCGACGGACAGGATGACGCGCTGGTTGCGGGCCTTCAGGGTGGCGACGTCGGTGCGGAACTGGGCGTTGGTGTAGCCGCCGACCGCCGAGGACAGCCCGGAGTCGACGTTGAAGGTGACCGCGCCGGGGGTTCCGGACACGGCGTCGGCGAAGGCGACCGCGACGATGTCGTACGTGGTGGGCACGGACGACAGCCGCAGCGGGGTGGCCCCGTTGACGAAGTTCTGCCAGTACCCGGTGAGCAGGTGCTTGGGCAGGGTGCCGGTGGTGCACCCGGTGGTGGTGCCGGACGCGGCGGCCGATGCCGGGGACTCGCCTGTGCCGTTGTAGGCGCGCACGGTGTAGGTGTGGCTGGAGCAGGTGGCCAGGCCGGTGATGGTGGCGCTGGTGCCGGTGACGGTGGCGCGCACGGTGCTGCCCTCGTACACCCGGTATCCGGTGACCGTGCCGGACGAGGCGCTCCAGCCGACGTTCAGCGAGCTGTTGGTCGCGCCGCCGACGGTGACGTTGCCGGGGGTGCCCGGCACGCCGGTGCCGCAGCCGGTGGTGGTGACGGTGACGTTGCCCGAGCGCGGTGACTCGCCGGCGCTGTTGTACGCCGCGACGGCGTAGGTGTGCGTGGTGCACGCGCCCAGCCCGCTGATGGTGGCCGAGGTGCCGGTGACGGTGGCGCGCACGGTGCTGCCCTCGTACACCCGGTATCCGGTGACCGTGCCCGACGACGCGCCCCAGGACAGCGCCACCGAGGTGTTGGTGATCGAGCCGGCGGACGGGGTGCCGGGCGCGCCGGGCACGGTGGGCCCGGTGCCGCCCTGGCCCTGCAGGGAGACGTCGTCGGCGAAGTAGGTGCCGGTGCCGTACCAGCCGTGCAGGTAGACCTGGACGGAGCTGCTGGCGGCGGTGAAGGTCAGGGTGAGCTGGGTCCAGTTGGTGGCGTTCGGGGTCCAGGTGGACGACCCGCCGTTGACGCCGAGGTAGACGTAGCTGCCGCGGACCCAGGCCGACAGCGTGTACTGGGTGCCGGAGACGACGGAGACGGTCTGGCTGCACTTGGCGTTGTCGGAGGCGCTCGCCGCGCCCTGCAGCGCCTTCGTGCCGGTGCGCACGGGCGTGGACACGACGCTGCCCAGGCCGCCGGTGCAGGTCCACGGCGACAGCGCGCCTGACTCGAAGCCGCCGTTGACGAGCACTTCGGCGGCGGTGGCGGGGGCGGGCAGCGCCGCCACCGCGAAAGTGGTGATCAGCGCGGTGGCCAGGGCCGCCGCCGCTGTTCGCAGTCTGTTCATCGAAGCTCCGATCTCAGGACACGGGGGAGCCGTTCTCCTGGGATCGTCGCGGGTCGATAATTAACAGTCAATAAGCCTTACTATTAATTCCCACCGATTGGGACGGTACACCGACGACACAGGCCCGCTCACCTTCGATGAGCGGGCCTGTGCTGCTGGTACGTGACTACTCGGCGTCCGCGCCGACCCGCTCCGGCAGCGGCATACGCTGCGCGGGGACCGCGATCTCGCTGTCGCGGCGGCCGTTGGCGTACTCGGCGAGCTCGGGGTCGCCCTCGTGGCGCTGCTGCTCCACCTCGTCCTCGGCCGGCTCGTCCTCGCCGGCCTGCTCGGCCTGCGGCTGCTCCTCCGGCACGGCTTCGGCCTGCTGCGCCGCCTCGGGCAGCTCCGCGGGCTCGGCGAGCGCCTCGGGCTCCTCGGGCTCGGCCGCCGAGTGGCGGGGGTTCGGGCGCATCTGCACACGCGGGTACTCGCCGGTCTCGACGCCGCCCACGGCGGCGGCCATGACGGCCGCGGCGGCGAGGTTGGCCACCCGCTCGGCCTCGCGCTGCACCCGGGCCCGCACCGCCACGGCGTGGCGCTCGGCGGACTCGGCCGCACGCCGGGCCTCCTCCAGCCGGTGCAGCTCGTGGCTGAGCTCCTGGGTGGTCTCGCTGAGGCGCTGCTGCAGCTGGGCCACGTCACGCTCGGCGGTGGCGCCGTCCTGGCGCGACTGCACCAGGCGCTGCTGGGCGATGTCCAGCTCGGCCTGCAGCTGGGCCAGCGCCTGGCGGCGGGCCCGGATCTCCTGCTGCACGACGGTGAGCTGCTGCTGGTGGGCGGCGTTCTGGTCGTCGGCGCGGCGGCGCAGGTCAGCCGCGTGCTGCTGGGCCTCGGCGTGCAGCGCGGCGTTCTTCTGGTTCACCGCGGTGCGCTGGCCGGCCAGCTCACGCTCGGCGGCCGCGCGCAGCTCGACGAGCTCGCGCTCGACGTTGGCCTTCCACTGCGAGACCTCCTGCTGGGTCTGCGCGCGGGCGGCCTCGACCTCCTGCTGCACCCGCACCCGGGCGGCCTCGACCAGGGCGTCGGCCTCGGCACGGGCGTGCTCGGCCTGCTGGGCGTTCTGGTCGTGCACCCGCTTGAGCTCCTGCTCGGCGCGCTCCAGGGCGCCCTCGCTCTCGGTGCGCAGCCGGTCGGCCTGCTCCCGGGCGTCGGCGAGGATCTTCTCCGCCTCGTCCTTGTGGTGCGCCATCTGCTGGGCCGTGGTGGTGGTGATCGCCTCGGCCTGCTTCTCGGCGAGCTCCAGGATCTGGTCCACCATCGGGCCCAGGTGGCGGAAGGAGGCCCGCTCGACCTGCGCCGCCGGGCGCTGGCGCAGCTCCGCCAGCTCGGACAGGTCGACGTGCTGGCGCTTCAGCCGCTCGGTGAGGTCGCGGACCTGCCCGAGCGCCCGCTCGCGCTCGGCCGACAGCGACGACACCTCGGCGTTGATACGCGCGATGTACTGCTCGACCTGCCGCTTGTCGTAGCCGCGCAGCGTGACCTCGAAGTCGGGCCGTGCCGCCAGGTCGTCGCGTAGTGCGAGTACGTCCTCGCCCTGAGACATACGTCTTCCTTCCACAGATCACGAACGCGTCGGCCGGCGGGAGCCGCGCCGCGGGGATGGCGGTGCGGCGGCGTACCCGCCTGCGCATCCGCAGACGGTACCGGCGTCCCTATGTTCGCCGTCACCCCGCCCCGCCACCAGTCCACCGACCGTTCACGTTTGTGTCGGATCGGGGCCCGCCGGACACGTTGGCACCGCAAATGAGCCACGTCGGCTTGCCTATGGCACCATAGTGGTGCCATAGTGGTGCCATGGAACTGACGCCGTACGTGGAGAAGCTCCGAGCCGAGCTGGCCGTCGCCGCCGAGACCGGCGGCGAGGAGGCCCGCGCCCTCGCCGAGCGCCTTGCCGTGCCGCTGGAGTCGGCCATCCGGCTCACGCTGCTCGAGGCGCTCTCGGCCGCGGCCGACGAGATCACCCGCGAACTCGCACCCGGCTCGGTCGAGGTGCGCCTGCGGGGGCTCAACCCCGCCTTCGTGGTCAACACCCGCCAGGCTCCGCCCGACGAGTACCCGCCGGCGCCCGCCGCCACGCCGACCTGGGACGACACCGCCGGGGAGAAGGGCGCGACCTCGCGGATCAACCTGCGCCTGCCCGACGAGTTGAAGGCGCGCATCGACGAGGCGGCCGCCCGCGAGCGGCTGTCGGCCAACGCGTGGCTGGTCCGGGCTGCCGCGGCGGCACTGGACACCGCCGCCGCGCCGCGGCCGACCGCCCGCCCCGGAGGCACCGACCTCGGCCAGCGGTACACCGGCTGGGCCCGCTGACAGTCGCGGCGCCCGCCCACCCCGCCCATCCGCGGATTCACCGACCAGACCGATGCGAGGGAACCACCATGCCCACCTTCGACACACCTGAGCCGATCACCGTGTCCATCAGCGTCATCGCCGCCGACATCCGGATCGTGGCCACCGAACGCGCCGACACCGTGGTCGAGGTGCGCCCCGCCAACAACAGCGCCAAGTCCGTCCGGCTCGCCGAGCAGACCCGCGTGGAGTACGCCGACGGCCACCTGCTGGTGAAGACGCCGAAGCACCTCAACACGCTGCTGGGCCGGCCCGGATCCCTCGACGTGGAGATCCACCTGCCCGCCGGCTCGTCGCTCGACGGTGACACCGGCATGGGCGACCTGCAGGCCGACGGGCCGCTGGGCGACTGCCGGTTCTCCACCGGCTACGGCCGGCTGTACTTCGGGCAGACCGGGCGCCTGCGCGCCAACACCGGCGCCGGGGAGATCAGCGCCGACCGGGTGCTCGGCGACGCCGAACTCACCACCGGCGCCGGGCGCACCCGCGTCGGGCTCGTCGCCGGTAACGCCGTCATCAAGAGCTCGACCGGCGGCTGCGAGGTCGGCACGATCACCGGCACCGGCCGGATCAACGGAGCGGACGGCCACATCGCCGTCGGGCGGGCCGTGGCCGAACTAAGCGCCAAGACCGCCAACGGCGACGTCGCCGTCGAGCGGGCCGAGGCCGGGCTCACCGCGAAGACCGCGTACGGCGACATCCGCGTCGGTGCCGCGGTGCGCGGCACGCACGTGCTGGAGACCTCCGCCGGGCGCATCGAGGTCGGCATCCCGACCGGCACCGCCGTCTGGATGGACCTGAAGTCCACCGGCACGGTGCGCAACTCCCTCGACAACGTCCCCGGCCCGGAGGAGTCCGACGAGCGCGTCGAGGTGCGCGCCCGGACCTCCTGGGGCGACATCCTCATCCACCGTTCGTCAACTACCCGCCCATGAATGGGCAGGCTTGTGGATCTCTTCCTCGCTGGCTGCGAGGTCAGGCCACGTGCGGGCGGTTGACTGCGCCCCAGCCCCGGGGAACCGGGGCCGCAAGAGTCATGGCATCGACGGCCCGCGACAGCCGTTCCCCGCTTGCGCGGGTGCGTGGGGACCTACGCCGTGACCCAAAGAAGTCAGCACGCATGTTCGCTTGCGCGACGCGGCTGGTCTACGCCTGTCCGCCTGGCGGCGAACCGGCTTTCCCTGCCCTGCTCCGCAGGCGATCCGTTTCCTCCCAGCCGTGAATGGCCGGGGTTCCACAGAGGCTCTGCTGAAAGGACGAACATGCCCACCCCCGAGAACGCCATCGAGGTCACCGGCCTGCGCAAGGCGTACGGCGACAAGACCGTCCTGGACGGCATCGACCTGCACGTCCCCACCGGCACCGTCTTCTCCCTGCTCGGCCCCAACGGAGCCGGCAAGACCACCGCCGTCAACATCCTGTCCACGCTGCTGCGCCCCGACGCGGGCCGGATCCGGGTGGCGGGTCACGACCCGGCCACCCACCCCGACGACGTCCGCGCCGCGATCGGCCTCACCGGCCAGTTCTCCGCGGTGGACAACTACCTCACCGGCGCGGAGAACCTGGCCCTGATGGCCGACCTGAACCATCTGGACCGGCGCGAGGGCCGACGCCGCGTCGCCGACCTGCTGGAGCGCTTCGACCTGACCGAGGCGGCCGGCACGCCGGTCACGACCTACTCCGGCGGTATGAAGCGCCGGCTCGACCTGGCCATGACCCTGGTCGGCAGCCCGCGGGTGGTCTTCCTCGACGAGCCGACCACCGGCCTGGACCCGCGCAGCCGCCGCACCATGTGGGACAGCATCCGCAACCTGGTCGCGGGCGGCGTCACCATCTTCCTGACCACGCAGTACCTGGAGGAGGCGGATCAGCTCGCCGACCGGGTCGCCCTGCTCGACCACGGGCGGATCATCGCCGAGGGCACCCCGGCGGAGCTCAAGCGGCTCATCCCCGGTGGCCACATCCGGCTCCGATTCGCGGGACCGGCCGAATTGGAGTCCGCCGCCCGCGTATTCGGCACGTTGACGCGCGACGACGACGCGCTGACCCTGCAGGTGCCCAGCGACGGCGGCGTGCGCTCGCTGCGCGAGGTGCTCGACCGGCTCGACGGCGCCGCCGTCGAGATCGCCGAGCTGACCGTGCACACCCCCGACCTCGACGACGTCTTCCTCACCCTCACCGGCCGGCCCGACACCGCCGCCACCCTCGAAGGAGCGAGCAACCGATGAGCACCACCGCGTACGCCCTGCGGGACTCGACCACCATGCTGCGGCGCTACCTGCTGCGCGCCCGCCGCTACCCGATGATCGCGTTCCTCATCGGGATCCCGGTCATCATGCTGCTGCTGTTCGTGTACGTCTTCGGCGGCACCCTGGGCGACGGCATCGCCGCGGGCGGCGGCCGGGCGGCCTACGCCAACTACGTCACCCCGGGCATCCTGCTGCTCGCCATCGCCAGCGCGCCGCAGCTCACCGCGATCGGGGTGGCGCAGGACATGACCGAGGGCATCATCGCCCGGTTCCGTACCATGGCCATCTTCCGGCCCTCGGTGCTGACCGGGCACGTGCTGGGCAACCTGATCCAGCTGGTCGTCGCCCTGGCCGTCGTCGTCGGTGTGGCGGTGGCCGTCGGTTTCCGTCCGAACGCGACGCCGGTCGAGTGGGTCGCCGCGGCCGGGCTGCTGACCCTGGTCTCGTTCGCCTGCGTCTGGTTCGGCGTGGCCTGCGGGCTGACTGCGCGCACCGTCGAGTCGGCCAGCAACCTGCCCATGCCGCTGATCCTGCTGCCGTTCCTGGGCAGCGGATTCGTGCCCACCGACTCCATGCCGCAGGCCGTCGGCTGGGTCGCCGAGTACCAGCCGTTCACCCCCGTCATGGAGACCGTGCGCGGCCTGCTGCTGGGCACCGGCATCGGCAACAGCGCCTGGCTGGCCGTGGCCTGGATGGTGGTCATCACCGTGGGCTGCTTCTACTGGGCCCGCGCCCGCTACAACCGCGACGGCGTGCGCTGAGCCTCGCCCGCCGTTGCGCCGGTGGGTGCAGAGCAAGCGAATGGGTGCAGAGCAAAGTCACCGCGCATCATGCAGGCGGCGGCCACCGGAACCCCGGTGGCCGCCGCCTGCATGTCCGGGCAGCGGCACAGGCCGGCCGCCGGGCCGCCCCCCCCGCCCGGACCGTCCGCAGTGGACGTCGGTGCATCGGCCGAGGCCGGACGGGCGCGAAGGCGCGCACCCGGCGGGCGAAGCGTCGCGCTAACCTGCCCGGGTGAACGATGCAGCCGAGGCACCTGAGCGCCGTGGATCGGCCGTCTTCGCGGCACTGATCGGTGCCGTCGCGGGCGTGGCGTCGACCGCGACGTGGGGCACCGGGGCGATGGCGGCAGGCGCGCTCGTCGGAGCGTGCCTGCTCTGGCTGGTCGACGCGCTGGCACGGGCCTGGCAGCGGCCGGGCGAGATCCCGGCGCTGTGGTCCCGCATCGTCATGAGCGCCGCCCTGGCCGCACCCTGCGGTTGGGCGCTGGGCGCGATCGGCGCGAACTCCCTGCTCGTCGGTGTCATCGCCGGCGGCGTCGCGGGGCTGCTGGGCATCCGCCCGCACAAGGTCGTGCTAGGCCCGCTGGTCGGCGCGGCGCTCGGCTGGGCCATGGCGGGCGTGCCCGCCGCGATCGTCGCGGCGGTGACCGTCGCCGCGTTCCGGGTGCTGTCCGCCCTGCTGTTCCGCGACCCGCAGGTGAGCCTGCTGGCCGAGCAGGTCGACCCGGCCCGGCTGCCGTTCGTGGTGCCGCTGGCCGCCCGCACCCGCTACGTCGGCACCGGCTACATCGCCGACCTCGCGACCGAACTCGGCGGCGACTACCGACCCGACACCCCCGACGTCGGCATCGTCGCCTCACTCGACGAACTGGCCGGTCCAGGCTTCGACCCGGTCGGCGTGGACCCGCTGGTACGCGAGTTCTACGAGCACACCACCCGGTTCACCCTCGACATCGAGCCGCGCTGGCGTGCCTGGGTACGGCCCGGTTACCTGCTCTACCGCAACCTGCTCGCCCGGCCGCTGGGGCAGGCCAACGTGCCGATGAACCAGCGCGAGACGCAGCGGGGCGTACGCAGCCGGATCGACACCGTCAGCCGGGACGGCGCGATCACCGTCCGCGGCTGGATCCGCTCGTTCGCCGACACCGACGAGCCCATCTACGTCGGCGTCTACACGACCTACCGGCACGACGGGCGCGGTTACGTCAGCGTCGGGTTCCCGCTGCCGCAGGCGAGTTTCACGGCGACCCTGGAGCCGCAGGCCCGGCCGGGCGGCGGTCTGGTGCTGACCAGCCGCAGCAAGCTGGACCAGCCCGGGCACTACCTGAGCCTCGTCGACCCGCAGGACGGGCGGTTGACCACGGCCGCCGTGCACGGCTTCGCCGAGGACCTCGACGTGTACGTGCAGGACGGGCAGCTGCGGGCCGAGCACGCGTTCCGGGTCTTCGGCCTGCCGTTCCTCGTGCTGCACTACCGCATGCACCGCAAGCCGTCCCGCTGAGCGGTGACCGCGCCTTCACCCGCCGTGGCCTTACATTGCCCGTACACGCTGCGGGCGCGATCCGGATGACGACCTGCCTAGGATCGGCGCATGGCGGAACGGGAGAAGGTCGCACACCTGCTGCGGAGGGCAACGTTCGGGCCCACCGCCGACGAGGTGGACCGGGCCGAGCAGGCCGGATATCAGGCGACCGTCGAGCAGTTGCTCGCGCCGGGCGGCGCCGACCGGGGCGCGGCCCGCACGCCGGCCCCGAAACTCGGCGCGGACCCTTACACGAACCTGCCCAAGAAGCCGACCCGCGAGCAGCGTCAGCGTGCCCAGCAGGCCCGCAAGGAGCAGGTGCAGCAGCTGACCCACTGGTGGGTCGACCGCATGGTCGCCGCGGATCACCAGCTCGCCGAGAAGCTGGTCTTCTTCTGGCACGGCCACTGGGCCACCAGCGTGCAGAAGGTCAAGTCGGCCGGGCTGATGCTGGCCCAGCAGGAGACCTTCCGGCGCGACGGCCGGGGTGACTTCGGGATGCTGGTGCGCGCGATGCTGCGCGACGGCGCGCTGATCCACTGGCTGGACGGGCAGCGCAACACCCGCAAGGCTCCGAACGAGAACCTGGCCCGCGAGCTGATGGAGCTGTTCACGCTCGGCATCGGTGCGTACACCGAGGCCGACGTGAAGGCCGCGGCGCGGGCGCTGACCGGCTGGACCGTGGACCGGGTCGACGGCACGGCCACCTTCCAGCAGGCCCGCCACGACCCCGGTGAGAAGACCGTGCTCGGCCGCACCGGCCCGCTGGACGCGGACTCGCTGGCCGAGGCCATCCTGGCGCAGCCCGCCGCCAAGACGTTCCTGCCCGCGCGGCTGTGGTTCCGGTTCGCCTCCGGCGAGCCCATGCCCGCGGCCGTACGCGACCGGCTCGCGGCCGCATTCACCGGGCACGACGTCACCGCGCTGGTCCGGGCGCTGCTGCTGGACGAGCAGTTCACCACCACCGGCGGGCAGCTGGTCAAGCAGCCGGTGGAGTGGCTGGTCGGCGCGGTGCGCCAGCTCGGCGCCACCGGCACCGACACCGGCATGAAGCAGCGCAAGCAGCTCTACCAAGGCCTGAACCGGCTCGACCAGGTGCCGTTCAAACCGCCGAGCGTCGGCGGGTGGCCGTCGGGCACGGCCTGGCTCAACACGTTCGCCACCCAGACCCGGGTGCAGCTGGCGCAGGCCCTGTCCGCTGCGGCTAGCCCGGCGTTCCTGGAGCGGCTGTCGGCCGCCCCGGTCAAGGGCCGCCCGGACGCGCTGGCCCGGCTGCTGGTCGTGGACGCCTGGACCGACCGGACCCGGGCGGTGCTGGACGACGCGGCCAAGGACGCCCGGAAGCTGACCGTGCTGGGGCTGATCAGCCCCGAGTACGCGGTGCACTGAGACTTCGAGGAGGACGCCTAATGGACACCACGACCCGGCGCAGGTTCCTGATCGCCAGCGGCGTCGTCGGCGGCGCGGCGCTGGCCGCCGGCGCGACCACGCTGGCCCTGTCCGACATCCTCGACACCTCCGGCGACCGTCCGGAGGGCGCGAAGACGCTCGTCGTCATCACGCTGTACGGCGGCAACGACGGCCTCAACACCGTCATCCCGCACGCCGACCGCGCCTACCAGGACGCCCGGCCCGAGCTGGCCTACGACGGCGGTGAGGTGCTGCGCCTGGACGACAGCACGGGCCTGAACCCGGCTCTGAAGGGGCTGCACGAGCTGTTCGGCGGCAAGAAGCTGGCGATCGTGCGCGGCGTCGGCTACCCCAAGCCCGACCGCAGCCACTTCCGCTCGATGGACATCTGGCAGACAGCCAACCCCGAGCGGCCAGGCAACACGGGCTGGATCGGGCGCTGGCTCGACGGCGTGGGCGGCGACCCGCGGCTGGCCGTGTCGTTCGAGAAGGTGCTGCCGCCGCTCCTGGCCGGGGAGCGCAGTGCCGGTGCGGTGATCGGCGCGGCGGACGCGAAGCTGCCCAAGGCGGTGACCGCCGAGGCGCTCGCCGGTTTCGCCAAGCCGTCGGCCGGGGAGCCGCCGCTGCAGGCCCGGGCCGCGGCCTGCTTCGGTGATCTGGCCCGGGTGCGGGAGATGGCGCAGCAGGTCAAGGAGGCCGACACCGACACCGACGGCGGTGACGACGAGAAGGTCCCGGCGACCGGCACCGGTGGCCTGGCCGGGCTGCAGGCGCAGCTCGACCTGGTCGCGCAGTGTATCGAGGCCGGTGTGTCGACCCGGATGTTCTCGGTGTCGCTGGGCGGCTTCGACACCCACGCCGACGAGCGCAACCTGCAGGAGCAGCTGCTGTCCTACCTGGACCGGGGGGTGACCGCGTTCTACAAGCGGATCACCGCCCACCCGGCGGGCAAGGACGTGGTGGTGCTGGTCTACTCCGAGTTCGGGCGCCGGGTGCGGGCCAACGCCTCCGACGGCACCGACCACGGCACGGCGTCCAACCTGTTCGTACTGGGCGAGTCGATCCCGGGCGGGCTCTACGGCGAGCAGCCCAGCCTGACCGACCTCGACGACGGGGACCTGAAGTACACGACCGACTTCCGCGACGTGTACGCCAGCGCACTCGACCGTGTCCTGCAGGCCGACCCGGCGGCTGCGCTCAACGGCTGGAAGGGCCGCCTGGACTGGTGGTGATCCTGAGGCGACGGCGGGGGATGGTGCGTACGGCGGCGATGGCTTAGCTTCATGCGCATGTCTCGAAAGATCGCCGCCGTTCTCGCCGCGGTGGCCGTGGCCGTGCTGCTGCCCTCCCCCGCGCAGGCGCACGGCCAGCTGGCCTTCTCCGACCCCGTGGACCGCAGCACGCTGACCGAGCCCCGCGAGAGCGTGCGGCTGGTCTTCACCGAGCGGGCGAACCCGGCCGCGTACTTCACGGTGAAGGCCCCCGACGGCACCCGCGTCGACCACGGCTGGTCCGGTGGCGAGCCCAAGCCCCTGCCCAGCCCGGTACAGGAGCTGACGCTGCGCGACGGCAACTGGGAGCCGCAGCTCTACCGCACCGGCTTCCCGGCCGTCATCCCCGTGTCGCACTGGCCGCAGACCGGTGTCTACACCATCACCTACCTGTCGGTGGCCTCCGACGGCGACAAGGTGACCGGTGAGATCCGTTTCGACTACCAGGGCAAGCTGACCCCCGCACCGGCCGGCTGGCAGCCGCCGACCAACCAGCCCGACCCGCTGCTGCTCGGGCAGACCGCACCGCCGCAGCAGCCCGCCGCCACCGTCGGTGCGACCACCGTGACCAGCGTCGGACCCTCCGAGCCCAGCGCGCCGACCTGGCCCTACTGGGCGCTGGCCGGGCTGGTGGCGGCGCTGGCCGTGGGCGGCGTGCTGGTGCACCGGCGGCGTACCGCGCGGTGACCGTTGGCCCGCGTCGCACCGGCTGTGCGACGCGGGCCGTCCGCCGTCCGTGAATCTCGTTCGCAGGCGCACCCGTTGGGGCGTGTGGCGAAGGGGGACGAGATGACCCGGATCGTCGAGAAGGTGCAGGGTTCGTTCGGGGAACGCCGCCTCCAGCAGGCGCACGGGACGGCCGGGCGGGCGCAGCGCTTCTACGACCAGCAGATGCTCGACCACCTCAACGAGCGCATGACCGCGTTCGTGCGGCGCCAGGAGATGATGTTCGTCGCGACGTCCGACGCCGCCGGGGAGTGCGACAACACGTTCCGGGCCGGGCCCGCGGGCTTCGTGCACGTGCTCGACGCCACCCACGTGACCTGGCCGGAGTACCGCGGCAACGGGGTGATGGCGAGCCTGGGCAACATCAGCGAGAACGGCCACGTGGGGCTGCTGTTCGTCGACTTCGTCAGCGACGTCATCGGGCTGCACGTCAACGGCCGCGCCTCGGTGCTGGAGGACGACCTTGCCCGGGCCGCGTACCCGGACCTGCCGGTCGACCCGGTCCCCGGGCGGCGGGCCGAGCGCTGGGTGGTGGTCGAGGTGCAGGAGGCGTACATCCACTGCGCCAAGCACATCCCGCGGATGGCGAAGGCCCCGCGCAAGCGCGAGTGGGGCACCGACGACGTGCGGCGCAAGGGCGGCGACTTCTTCGGCGCGGCCGCCGACGCCGCCGCGCGCGCGGCCTCGCCCGTCGACGCCGCCCGGCCCACGCGGCTGCGGCGCTGGCTGCGGCGTCTCGCCCCGGGCCGACGGGTCGGTTCGGCCGCCGACACCCGGTGACGTGAGGGTCAGCCCGGCGGCGTGACCAGGCCCAGCTCGTACGCGGTGATGACGAGCTGGACGCGGTCGCGGGCGGCCAGCTTGGCGAGCAGCCGCGCGACGTGCGACTTCGCGGTGGCCGGGGAGATGAACAGCTCCTGGGCGATCTCGCCGTTGGACAGCCCGCGGCCGATCAGGGTGAGCACCTCCCGTTCCCGGTCGGTGATGCCGGGATCGGGGCGTGCCGCACGAGGGGTGCCCGGCCCGGCCGCGAAGTCCGCGATGAGCCGGCGTGTGACGCTCGGCGCGATCAGGGCGTCCCCGGCCGCGACGACGCGGATCGCGGCCAGGATGTCGTCGAGCGCCATGTCCTTGACCAGGAACCCGCTGGCCCCGGCGCGCAGCGCGCCGTACACGTGCTCGTCCTCGTCGAACGTGGTGAGCATGAGCACCCGGGCCGGGCCCGATGCGGCGGTGATCTGCCGGGTGGCCTCGATGCCGTCCATGCCGGGCATCCGGATGTCCATCACGACCACGTCGGGACGCGCCTCGGCGGTCAGCCGGACCGCGTCGGCACCCGTGCCGGCCTCCGCGACCACGGCCAGGTCGGGCGTCTCGTTGATCAGCACCCGCAGCCCGGACCGCACCAGCGGCTGGTCGTCGGCGAGCAGCACCCGGACCGTCATCGCGCCCCCGCCCCTGCGCCGTGCGGCATGACCGTCTCGGACCGCTCGGGCAGCGGCAGCCGTGCGGTGACCCGCCAGCCGCCCTCAGGGCGCGGCCCGGCGGTGAACTCGCCGCCGAGCAGGGTCACCCGCTCGCGCATCCCGGTGATGCCGTAGCCGGCTCCGGGCGCGGCGCTGCCCCGCCCGGAGTCGGCTACCTCCAGCCGCAGTTCGGTGTCGCGGTAGTCGACGGTCACCGTGCACCGCGGCGTCGCCGCGTGGCGCACCACGTTGGTGACGGCCTCCTGCACCACCCGGTACGCGGACAGTTCGATGTCGCCGGGCAGCGGCCGCCGCTCGCCACGCCGGTCCAGCGTGATCTGCAGCCCTGCGCCCGCGGTGGTGGCCACCAGCCGGTCCAGGTCGTCGAGCACCGGCGCGGGCGCGGCCGGGGCGAGTCCGGCGGGCCGGTCCTGGCGCAGCCCGACCAGCACGCGCCGCAGCCCGGCGAGGGTCTCGCGGCTGGTCTCCTCGATGGCCTGCAACGCGTCGCGGGCCTCGGCGGGCTGGGTGTCGATGACGCGGCGGCCCATGCCCGCCTGGATCGCGATGACGCCGATGCTGTGCGCGACCATGTCGTGCAGCTCCCGGGCGATGCGCAGCCGCTCCTCGGTGGTGGCCTGGCTCGCGGCCCGGACCCGGATCGCCTCGGCGTGCTCGCGGCGGCCCCGCACCGAGCTGCCGACGGTCCAGGTCAGAGCCATCGCCAGGGTGGGGATCTCGAACTCGAAGACGGGCGTGTTCAGGCCGCTGCCGTAGCCGATGACGACCTGGACGAGCAGCGTGAGGAAGGCCACTGCGGCGGAGACCCGCCGCGGCCGGTTTGCCGCGACGACGGCCACGGCGAGGTCGACGGCGATGATCTGCAGGTAGCGCATGTCGGTGAGGTACGCGACCTCCGCGGTGTGGGTCGCGACGGTGGCCACGGCGGAACCGATCAGCAGCAGGCCGAGCGCGGCGAGCGGTCGGCGGCGCAGCAGCGCGAACGGCAGCGCCAGCGCCAGGGCGGGCAGCAGGTGGCGCACCGACAGCCATGGCACCAGGTCGATGCTGCCGCCGCCGGCGCCGTCGGTGATCACGATGAACAGCAGCACCGGGGACACGAGCGCGCCGGTCCACGCCGCCACGGCACGCCACCGTGGACCGGCGGATCGGCGGACCTTCGGGCCGGGGGTGAGGGGATCCACCCGGCGAGAGTAGCCAGCTCAGCGAGGTGCGGCATCGGCCCGTGGGCGTACGCCTGCGGGATGCAGCCCGCCCCGCGCTTGCCGTCCGCGGCCCGATGCGGGCGGCCGCCGTGCCGGACAGGATCGTTCCCATGATCGAAGTCATCGGCCTGACCAAGCGCTACGGCGGCAAGACCGCCGTCGACGACCTGTCCTTCACGGTGCGGCCCGGGCACGTCACCGGTTTCCTCGGCCCGAACGGCGCGGGCAAGACCACCACGCTGCGGGTCATTCTGGGCCTGGACGCGCCCACCGGCGGCGCGGCGACGGTCGGCGGGGTGCCGTTCCGCACGCACCGGCGTGGCCTGCATCACGTCGGTGCGCTGCTCGACGCGCAGCAGGTGCACGGCGGGCGCAGCGCCGCGTCGCATCTGAGTGCCCTGGCCCGCAGCAACGGCATCGGCCGGCGGCGGGTCGGCGAGGTGCTGGCCGAGGTGGGACTGACCGACGCGGCGCACCGCCGCGTCGGCGGCTTCTCGCTGGGTATGAAGCAGCGGCTGGGCATCGCGGCGGCGCTGCTGGGCGACCCGCCGGTGCTGATGTTCGACGAGCCGATCAACGGCATGGACCCGGAGGGCGTGCGCTGGGTGCGCCACCTGTTCCGGCGGCTGGCCGCGCAGGGCCGCACCGTGTTCCTGTCCAGCCACCTGATGACGGAGATGGAGCACACCGCCGACCACCTGGTCGTGATCGGCCAGGGCCGGCTCATCGCCGCCGATCCGCTGCGCACGTTCGCCGACCGCGGCACCGGGCAGTTGGTCACCGTGCGCACCCCGCAGACCGCCGTGCTCGCCGCGGCGCTGACCGCGGCGGGCGCCGTCGTCGACGCCGCACCCGGCCACCTCGACGTACGCGGGCTGTCCGCCGAGCGTGTCGGCGCGCTCGCCTTCGCCAACGCCGTCGAGCTGCACGAGCTGACCACCCGCACCGCCACCCTGGAGGAAGCCTTCATGGAGATCACCGCCGGTCACGCCGACCACCTGGCCGGGTCCCGATGACCACGTCCCTGCACCCGGCCCCGCCTGCCGCCGCCCGCGCCCGCGCCGCCGCGCCGCGGGCCCGCTTCACCGATCTGGTCGCCGCAGAGTGGATCAAGCTGTGGTCGCTGCGGTCCACCCCGTGGACGCTCGGCCTGGCCACGCTGTTCGTCGTCGCAGCGGCCGCACTGGCGGCCAAGGCCGACTACGACAACTTCCCCTTCTACGAGCCCGAGACGCAGCGGGAGCACATGTTCTCCCTTGGCGACGCGTTCCCGCAGGAGGGCTATCTGACCCTCATGCTGGTCGCCGCCAGCCTCGGCGCGCTCACCGTGGTGTCGGAGTACGGCAGCGGCCTGATCCGGACCACGACGGCGGCGGTGCCCGCCCGCGGCGCGGTGGTGCTGGCCAAGGCGGTGGTGACGGCCGGGGTCTGGACCGTGACCGGCGTGCTCATCGCCGGCGGCTCGTTCGCGGTCTCGCAGGCGATCCTCGCCGGGCGCGACGCCGCGGTGTCGGTCACCGACCCGGTGTCGGTGCGCGCCATCGCCGCGTCGGCGCTGCTCGCCCCGGTCTGCGCGCTGATCGGCCTGTGCCTGGGCGTGCTGATCCGGCACACCGCCACCACCCTGGTCACCGCCACGTTCCTGCTGCTGATGCTCCCGACCATGTTCTCCTCGGACAAGCGCTGGTCGGCCGAGCTGGGCCACCTGATGCCCGGCATCGCCTGGAACCGCCTGACCACCGACTGGATGCCGCCACCGCATCCCGGCTACTACCCCGCCACCGTCACCGAGTCCTGGCTCGTCCTGGCCGCCTGGCCGCTGCTCCTCCTCATCCCCGCCGTGCTCACCATCCGCCGCCGCGACGTCTGAAAGGAAGGGCACCTTCACAACGCCATGCGTTGTGGAAGGTGCCCTTCCACACCCTGACCGGCAAGTGACCTGGACGTCGACCTGCGCGCGCGGCACGCCGCGGGCCCGGCACGGCACGGCACGGTGCCCGACGGGACGTGACGGCCTTCGGCTGTCGGGATGTGCGCACATCGACGCAGGTGCAGGCCGCGTGTCCCGCAGGTCGGCGGAGCGGGTGACGCACCTTCCCCGCCAGCGGCGGGGCGACTACCATCGGCGCTGTTCTCGACGGTGCAAGCTGCGCGGGAACGTCGACCCGGGCCGGCGGGAGTCGCGGCGTCCGAACACTGGGGTGAGGAGAACCTGCGATGACCGACAACCGGCTGAAGGGTCGAGTGAAGGGCCTGTTCAGCGGCCCGGCGGAGAACGAACCGATGGAGCAGCAGAACAGCAGCGTGCTGGCCGACCCGGAAGCGGAGCGGCAGGCGCTGCAGGTGCTGGTGCTGGCCCGGCGCACCGCCGACGAGCACGTCGCCAACGCGCAGGCCGAAGCCGACCGGATCAAGGGCGACGCCCGGGCCAAGGCCGACGACCTGGCCCGCGACGCGCGCGGCATCGTGGAGAGCGCCCGGCAGGAGGCGGCGCAGATCCAGGCCGCCGCGCAGGCCAAGGCCGTGGAGATCAGCCGCGAGGCCCAGTCCCACGCCGAAAGCGCCCGCCGCGAGACCGAGCACATGGTCGCCGACGCGCGCGCCACCGCGACGAAGATCGTCGATGCCGCCCAGGCGAAGGCCGACGACCTGGAGCGCGACGCCCTGCAGCAGTACGAGGACGTGGTCGGCAGTCTGGAGGGCAAGCGCTCGGTGCTGCAGCGGCGCATCGAGGCGCTGCAGAACTTCGACCGCGACTACCGGGCCCGGCTGCGCAAATTCATGAACAGCCAGCTCGACGCCCTCGACCTGGACGAGCACCCGGTGCCCGAGGACGACGACGAGCAGCTCGCCGACGTCTCGGTCCCGTCGGAGCGCCAGCAGCCCGCGGTGGTACGCCGCCAGCCGGCCGCCGTGGTGGTGCCGCAGGAGCGCCGCCGCCCCTGAGCGTCGGCAGCACCGGCCTACCGCAGCGACCGCAGGCCGGTGCGGACCTCGTCCACGAACGCCGTCGGCTGCTCCCAGGCCGGGAAGTGTCCGCCCTCGGGCAGCCGGTGGTAGTGGACGAGCTTCGGGTACGCCTTCTCCGCCCAGCTTCTGGGCGGCAGGTAGATCTCGTCGGGGAAGACGCTGACGGCGACCGGGATCTGCACGCCCTTGACGCCGAAGAACGAGAACCTGTTCTCCGCGTACAGGCGCGCCGAGGAGACACCGGTGTTCGTCAGCCAGTACAGCGTGATGTTGTCGAGCACGTCGTCGCGGGTCAGGCCTTCGCGCACACCGGCGAAGGACCGTGAGATCAGCGCGAGGGTCTTCGGGTCGAGGTCGAGCATCCACGACGCCAGGAACGTCGGCGAGTCCGCCAGCCCGGTCAGCGTCTGCGGCCGCGACCCCATCTGCAGTGCGTACGTGACGTGCTTCCACACGAAGTCGAGCTGCTCGCAGGCGGCCCGTTCCTCGTCGGACAGTCCGGCCGGCAGGTGCGCGAGCGCGTCGGCGGCGCCGACGATGTTCTGCTGGAACAGGTTGTCGATCTCGGCGGGCACGACACAGGCCATGTTGGTGTGCATGCCGACCAGTCCGGCCACCTCCTGCGCGGCCATCAGGTCGACGACGATCGCGCCCCAGTCGCCGCCCTGCGCGACGTAGCGGTCGTAGCCGAGGCGCGTCATCAGCGCGGCCCAGGCGCGGCCGATGCGGTCGGGGCCCCAGCCGGTGGTCGTCGGCTTGCCGGAGAACCCGTATCCGGGCAGCGAGGGGATGACCACGTGGAAGGCGTCGTCGGCGCTGCCGCCGTACGAGGTCGGGTCGGTCAGCGGCTCGATGATCTTCAGTAGTGAGACGACCGAGTAGGGCCACCCGTGCGAGACGATGATCGGCAGAGCGTTCTCGTGCTTGGACCGGACGTGGATGAAGTGGATGTCCAGCCCGTCGATCTCGGTGAGGAAGTTCGGCAGGGAGTTCAGCCGCGCCTCGCACCTGCGCCAGTCGTACTCCTCGACCCAGTAGCGGGCGAGTTCGCGGATCGTGGCCAGCTGCGTGCCCTGCGACTGGTCGTCGACGGTCTCCTCGTCGGGCCAGCGCGTGTGCATGATCCGGTCTTGCAGGTCCTTGAGTTCGGTGTCGGGGATCACGACCCGGAACGGCCGGATGGCCGACGTGTCGGTGCCAGCGGACATGGTGGCGTTCCTCGCTGAGCTGATCGGAGAACGGCGCTCGCTCCGACTCGGGCGAATCCAGCCTGAACTCCCTGTTCGCCTCATGGTAGGGCGGAATCGGAGGGTGGCGTTGCCGGAACGGCGATCCCGAACACCCGGTCGCAGCGCTCTCCCGACACTAATAACTTAACAAGGATCTTGGCGTAGCGCCATCGGGCACTTGACGGACTGTGCAGCTCAGTGGCGCTGACTATGGTCAGCCGATGCCTACTCCCCTGATCAATGCGAGCTCTGCGGGCACCTGGACGCTCGGTGACCTGACCGTCAACCGGATCGGATTCGGCGCGATGCGGCTGCCGGGCGGCGCCAACTACGGCTACGACTCGTCCAGCGACCGCGACCGGGTCATCGGCGTGCTGCGGCGCGCCGTCGAGCTCGGCGTGAACCACATCGACACGGCGTCGTTCTACTTCTCGCCGCTGCGCTCGGCCAACGAGCTGATCAACCGGGCGCTGGCCCCGTACGCCGACGACGTCGTCATCGCGGTGAAGGTCGGGCCCGGCCGTGATCCGTCCGGCGAGTGGCTGCCGCTGGCCCGGCCCGACCAGCTGCGCGGGCAGGTCGAGGAGAACCTGCGCCAGCTGGGCCGCGACCACCTGGACGTCGTCTACCTGCGCCAGCACGGCCTGGAGTCGGTCGCCGAGCACTTCGGCGCGCTGTCCGAGCTGCGCGATGCGGGACTGATCCGGCACCTGGGCCTGTCCAACGTCCGGCCGCAGCATCTGCCCCAGGCGCAGGCCATCGCCCCGGTGGTGAGCGTGCAGAACCTGTACGGCGTCGACACCTGGCGGAGGCACGACGAGTTCCTGCGAGTCTGCGGCGAGCAGGGCGTCGCGTTCGTGCCGTTCTACTCGGTCGCCGGCGAGGGCAAGGAATCCGGCGGCGTCGCCCGCAACGACGCGATCCTGGCCGTGGCGAAGGCTCACGGCGCGACCGCGGCGCAGGTGCGCATCGCGTGGACGCTCAGCCGCGGGCCGCACATGCTGGCCATCCCCGGCACCGGCAACCCGGACCACCTGGTGGAGAACATCGCCGCCGGGGCGCTGGCCCTGTCGGCCGACGAGCTGGCGGGCCTGGAGTAGCCCCGGCCCGGTCATCGTCCATTTCGATGCGATCAGTTTTCATTCCACGGGGGAAGGAACCGCACCTCTTGACGACCACCACCAGTCAACCCACCGCCCCGACGCCGAACCGATCCTGGCTGGTCAGCCGAGGGTTGATCCCCGATCACGGCCCGCAGCGCGTGATCGCGCTGGCCACCTTCGTCAACATGGTCGGCACCGGCGTCTTCATGACCAGCGCCGCGCTCTTCTTCACCCGCTCGGTCGGCCTGCCGCTGACCAAGGTCGCCCTGGGCATGGGGATCGCCGCCCTGGTCGGCATGCTTGCCGGGATGCCGGTCGGGCATCTCGCCGACCGGCGCGGGCCCCGTGAGATCTACCTGCTCACCCTGATCGTCCGGGCCGTCTCCATGGCGTCGCTGGTGTTCGTCCACACGTTCTGGTTGTTCGTCGTGGTGGTCTGCCTGACCCAGCTCGCCAACTCCGCCGGTGGGGCGGCTCGCGGGCCGCTGGTGCGGGGCTTCGGCGGCACGAACCTGACGGAGTTCCGCTCCTACCTGCGCTCGGTCGCCAACCTGGCCGGGTGCTGCGGGGCGCTGGCGGCGGGCACCGCGGTGCAGCTGGACACGCGTGCCGCATACCTGGCTCTGGTGCTGGGCAACGCGCTGAGTTTCGTGGCGTGCGCGGCGATCATCACCCGGCTGCCGTCACTGCCGCCGGTCCCGGCGCCGACCGAGTCGGGTCGCTGGGTGGTCCTCAAGGACGCTCCCTACCTCGTGGTCACCGGGCTCGACGCCGTCATGTCGATCCAGGGTCAGGTGCTGGTCTTCGCGCTGCCGTTGTGGATCACGCTGCGTACCGACGCGCCGCGCTGGTTCATCGGGGTGGCCGTGGCCGTCAACACCGCCCTGGTCGCGGCTCTGCAGGTCAGGGCGAGCCGGGGCATCGACACCGGCTCGGCCGCCGGCCGTGCGCTGCGCCGTTCCGGCCTGGCGTTCCTGATCGGCATGGCACTGATGGCGGCGACGGCGGGGATACCCGGATGGATCGCCGTGGTGCTGCTGACCGTCGGGATCGCCGCGCACACCGTCGGCGAGCTCTGGCACGCGGCCGCCTCGCTCGAGTTGCAGTTCCGGCTCGCGCCCGCGCACGCCCAGGGCCAGTACACCGGCGTGTCCGGGTTCGGCACGGGGCTCGCGAACGTGGTGGCGCCCTCCGTGCTCGGCCTGCTCTGCGTCGCCTGGGGGGCGCCCGGCTGGCTGCTGATGGGCGGGGTCTTCGTCGTGGTAGGACTGGGCGCGCCCCACGTCGTGCGGTGGGCCGAGCGGACACGTATGCACGCGGCACACGCCGCCTGACACCCGCGATCGGCTCGGGCGGTCCGGAGTTCACCCGGGCCGCCCGGCAGCGCCTGACCTCGACTGCGGGCCGTTACGCGGCTCCACATCCGACGGACGCGCATATTGGCATCCGTCCACCCATAGACATTGACAGTAAAGCTTCCTAATAATGACGCCATGCCGAACTCCTCTCGCACGCTGCGCCGCTCGGCGCGCTGGGTGATCGCCCTCGCCACCAGCGCGGCGGCCACCCTCGCGGTCGCGGTCGTATCCATGCCGAGCGGCCAGGCCGCTCCGACCCCGGTCGCCGCCCTCGTCGCCTGCACCGCTCCGGCCTGGGCCGAGGGCAACACCTACACCGCCGGCACCCAGGTCACCTACAACGGCCGGCTCTACCGCGCCCTCGTGACGCACACCGCCCACGTCGGCGCCGGCTGGAACCCCGCGGCGACCCCCTCACTCTGGACCGACCTGGGCGTCTGCGACGGCACCCCGCCGTCGCCGTCGGCCTCGCCGTCCCGGCCGCCGTCGCCGTCCCCGTCGGCGTCCCCCTCCAAGCCTCCGTCGCCGTCCCCGTCGGTCTCGCCGCCGCCATCGCCGTCCACCTCCCCCGGCGGCACCACGTGCCCCGTGAAATCCCGCCCGGCCGGCAAGGTCCTGCACGGGTACTGGGAGAACTGGGACGGCTCGTCCAACGGCGTGCACCCGCCGTTCGGCTGGACGCCGATCACCGACGCCCGCATCCGCCAGCACGGCTACAACGTCATCAACGCGGCGTTCCCGGTCATCCGCTCCGACGGCACGGTGCTGTGGGAGGACGGCATGGACGCGGGCGTGAAGGTCGCCACCCCGGCTGAGATGTGCGCGGCCAAGGCGGCCGGCCTGACCATCCTGATGTCGATCGGCGGGGCCACCGCCGGTATCGACCTCAGCTCGTCCACGGTCGCCGACCGGTTCGTCGCCACCGTCGTGCCGCTGCTGAAGAAGTACAACTTCGACGGCATCGACATCGACATCGAGACCGGCCTCACCGGCAGCGGGAACATCAACACGCTGTCGACCTCGCAGGCCAACCTCATCCGCATCATCGACGGCGTGCTCGCGCAGATGCCGTCGAACTTCGGCCTCACCATGGCCCCGGAGACGGCGTACGTCACCGGCGGCAGCGTCGTCTACGGCTCGATCTGGGGCTCCTACCTGCCCATCATCAAGAAGTACGCCGACAACGGCCGGCTGTGGTGGCTGAACATGCAGTACTACAACGGCAGCATGTACGGCTGCTCCGGCGACTCCTACTCGGCTGGCACGGTGCAGGGCTTCGTCGCGCAGACCACCTGCCTCAACAACGGCCTGGTCATCCAGGGCACCACCATCCGGGTGCCCTACGACAAGCAGGTCCCGGGCCTGCCCGCGCAGGTCGGCGCCGGCGGCGGCTACATGTCGCCGTCGCTGGTGTCGCAGTCGTGGAACAGCTTCAACGGCCAGCTCAAGGGCCTGATGACCTGGTCCATCAACTGGGACGGGTCGAAGAACTGGACCTTCGGCGACAACGTGAAGTCGCTGCAGGGCCGCTGACCCGCACGTTCCCGGGCTCCGTCACCGCCTCACCGCAGCGGTGACGGGGCCCGGCTGGTCAGCCCCGGTACGGCCCGACCCGGTAAACCCCGGTCATCGCCGGGTCCTGGCGGTAGCCGAAGGTCTCGTACAGGCGCATCGAGTCGCCCGCCGCGAACAGCCCGACGAACGAGCGCGGACCCGCCTGCGTGGCGATCCACCGCTCCAGCGCCGTGACGATCGCCCGGCCCACACCGCGCCCCTGGTGGGCGGGCAGCACCGCGATGTCGTGCAGGTAGAAGTAGATCGCTCCGTCGCCGAGGACCCGCCCGACGCCGACGACCTCGCCCTCGTGCACCGCGACGACGGCGTGCCGGGTGCGTTCCAGCGACAGCGGCAGGGCATCGAGGTCGTACGCGTGCTGCCAGCCCACCGCGCTGGTGACCGCGATGAATTCGTCGAGCGTCGGCAGCCTGTCGATCACGTCATAGGACACGGGCGGCGACTTTAGCTGACATATACGGAAACGTCCGCTCGCCACTCCGCCCCTGTCACCCCGGCATCGCCGCTCATGAACGGCCCCGGCACGCGCAGTCAGTCCGGCGGGCGCAGGCCGCGCTCGCGGGCCAGGATCGCGGCCTGCACCCGGCTGCGCAGGCCGAGCTTGGCCAGGATCCGGCTGACGTGGGTCTTCACGGTCGCCTCGGCCATCGCCAGCGCGTGCGAGACCTCGCCGTTGGACATGCCCGCGCCGAGGCAGCCGAGCACCTCCTGCTCCCGTCCGGTCAGGGTGTCCAGGTCGGGGGAGGCCGCCGGGTCAGTCCACTGCGGCGCGGCCAGGAACCGGTCCAGCAGCCGGCGGGTCGCCGCGGGCGCGATGATCGCGTCGCCGCGCGCGACGGTGCGCACCGCGTCGGCAAGTGCCCCGGCTTCGATGTCCTTGAGCAGGAAGCCGGCCGCCCCGGCGCGCAGGCCACCGAAGACGTACTCGTCGAGGTCGAAGGTGGTCAGGATGAGGACCTGGGCCAGCCGCTGCGCGACGATCTCACGGGTCGCGGCGATGCCGTCGAGCACCGGCATGCGCACGTCGAGCAGGGCGACGTCGGGGCGCTTGCGGCGGCACAGCTCGACCGCCTGCGCACCGTCGGCCGCCTCGCCGACGACCTCGATGTCGGGATGGGCACCCAGGATCAGCACGATGCCCGACCGCACCGCGGGCTGGTCATCGGCGACCACCACCCGGATCGTCATACCCCGGCCTCCTCGGTGTGTCGCACCGGCAGCGACGCGCGCAGCCGCCAGCGGCCGTCCTCGGCACCGGCGGTCAGCGTGCCGCCCAGCAGCGCCGCCCGTTCCCGCATGCCGATCAGGCCGTGCCCACTGCCCGGCGTGGACCCGTCCGGCCGCAGCGCGTTGTCCGTCTCGATCAGGACCCGGTCGGCGTCGACGTCGACGCGCAGCACGGCCGCGCCCGCGCCGTGCTTCCACGCGTTGGTCAGGCTCTCCCGCACGATCCGGTGCGCGGCGAAGTCGACGCTGACCGGCAGCGCCCGGTCCAGGCCGCGCACGTGCAGGTCGACGGCGAGCCCGTCAGCGCGCGCCTGCGCGACCAGCTGCGGCAGCGACGCCAGCCCGGGCCGGGTGGCCGGATCGGCGTGCCCGGCGTCGCCGTCCTCGCGCAGCAGGCCGATCATCCGGCGCATCTCGGCCAGCCCCGAGACACTGCTCTCCCGG
Organism: Catellatospora sichuanensis; assembly: GCF_007483665.1. Lineage (GTDB taxonomy): Bacteria > Actinomycetota > Actinomycetes > Mycobacteriales > Micromonosporaceae > Catellatospora > Catellatospora sichuanensis. Next base: position 64,559 of record NZ_VIQO01000030.1, on the reverse strand, counting down.
ATCTGCGTGACGGCCTGGCGCACCAGTTGCGGGCTGAGGTCGGGCGCGGACAGCACGGCCGTGGCGTGGATGGCGATGGCACTGAGCTGGTTGGCGACCACGTCGTGCAGCTCGCGGGCCATCCGGGCGCGCTCGTCGGCGACGGCCTGGCGACGTTCCCAGGCGGCCAGCCGGGCCGTCTCCTCGGCCCGCAGCCGCTGGATACGGGCCTGGTCGCGATACTGCCGGACGCTGATGCCGGTCACCGTCGGCAGCACCGCGATCAGCGCCACCACCAGGCCCAGCACGACGCCGCGCCAGCTGCCGGAAGCGGCCACGCCCGCCACCGCGGCCAGCACCGAGGCGGCGACCCAGCCGAAGAGGTTGGCGCGCCACAGCCACGGCCGTCCGTAGACGCACGCGTCGTAGACGACCTGCGTGAAGATCAGCGCGGTGCCGAGCGAGCCGCCCAGCAGCGTGTCCGCGGCCAGCGCCACCACGCCGATCGCCTCGGCCGTGCCCGGCGCCAGCCGCCGCAGCAGGCAGCAGCCCGCCATCACCGTCATCGGCACCAGCAGCACCCAGTGCGGGGCGTCGGACCACAGGCTCGCGCCGAAGAACATGCGCCAGCCGCCGACCGCGTACAGGACCAGGCCGCCGAGGAAGGAGACCAGGCTGATCGCCAGGTCGGTGCGCCAGGATGGCCAGCGTGCGGTCACCTGATGATCACAGCACACCGCGCGGGCCGGCACGACCGGCCGGCGACCGAGGCCGCCTACATCCTTCGGTGTACGCCGGGTTCATGCCGCACGCCGAGGCGGGCCGCCCCGCAGCCGGACATGATCGGATCATGTTGCTGGTCGTCATCGCCGCCTGCGAGGTCGGTTTCTGGGTCATCCTCGGCGCCGGGCTGGTCGCCCGCTACCTGCTGCGCTGGCAGCGGGTATCGACCGTGCTGCTGGTCGGCGTGCCCGTCACCGATCTCGTGCTGCTCGGCGCGACCGCGCTCGACCTGTCCCGTGGGGCGACCGCCACCTGGGCACACGGGCTCGCCGCGGCATACCTGGGCTTCTCGGTGGCGTTCGGCCCGTCGATGGTCCGCTGGGCCGACGTACGCTTCGCCCACCGCTTCGCCGGCGGGCCCGCGCCGGTCCCGCCACCCCGCTACGGCCCGGCCCGCACCCGCCACGAATGGCGTGAGTGGGGCAAGGCCCTGATCGCCTGGGCGATCGCCGTGGCCCTGCTCGGCGCGGCGATCCTGGTCGTCGGCGACGCCGACCGGACCGCGGAGCTACAGGGCTGGATCGGCCGCCTGAGCCTCGTCCTCGGCATCTGGCTGATCGGCTGGCCCGTCTACTACACCGTCTTTCCGAAACGCGACCCGGCCGTCCGCGACGGCAGCGCCGCGTCCTGACACGACGGCCGTAGCCCACGGCATCCGGCCGCCGGAGCAGGGCGGTCACGTGGGCGGCAGACACCTGTTCCGCACGCGCTCACCTCATCTTCGATGTGTCCACATCGCAGATGAGGTGAGCGTCGGCGTTGACAGTCGCACCGCCTTCCCCGCGACGGCGTGCCGGCGGCGTTCGATTTAATGTCTGGCATGACCACGACCCAGCCCATGAGGCTCAACGGCCGCTACCGCCTGGACGCGCGGATCGGCGCCGGCGGCATGGGCGAGGTCTGGCGGGCCACCGACGAACTGCTGGGCCGGACGGTCGCGGTGAAGACGGTGCTGCCCGCGCTCGCCGACGACGCCGACTTCGCCCGCCGGTTCCTGGCCGAGGCACGGGCGATGGCCGGGGTCCACCACCGCGGCGTGGTCGCCATCCACGATCTGTACCACGGCCCCGAGGGCGCGTTCCTGGTTATGGAGTTCGTCGACGGGGAACCCCTGTCCCAGGTGCTGACCCGCTACGGCCGGCTCGCCGCGCCGCCCGCGCTGCACCTGGTCGGTCAGGCCGCCGACGCGCTGCACGCCGTGCACGGCCGCGGCATCGTGCACCGCGACGTCAAACCCGGCAACATGCTGGTACGCCCCGACGGCACACTGCTGCTCACCGACTTCGGCATCGCCCGCCGCGACGGCGCGACCGCGCTGACCGCGACCGGCGCGGTCATCGGCACCCTGTCCTATCTGGCCCCGGAGCAGGTGCTGGGCAACCCGGCCACACCCCGCAGCGACGTGTACGCCCTCGGCGTCGTCGCCTACGAGTGCCTGTCCGGGAGGCGGCCGTTCACCGCCGAGAACCCGTTCGCGGCCGCCATGATGCGCCTCAACCAGACTCCCCCGCCGCTCGGCCCCGACGTGCCCGGCCCCGTGGCCGCCCTGGTCGAGCGGGCCCTGGCCGTCGAGCCGGGTGACCGCTGGGCGTCGGCCGCCGCGTTCGGCACCGCGATCGCGCAGGTCGCCGCGGCCCTGCGCAGCAACGCCGCACCTGCGTCGGGGCCCGTCGCCGCCGAGGAAACCGTGGTGCAGCGGCGTGCCCCACTGGCCCCGACGCTCGTGGAACCGGCCCTTGCCGCCACCGGCGCGTCATCCGCCGAGGCCACCGTCCTCACACCTCGGCCGAACGCCGCCCAGCCGCTCGCCCCCGGCTCGGCCGCACCCGGCGGCGTGACAGTGCCGCCCGGGTTCCGGCCCCGCGACGGCTACTACGTGCCCGTCGAGCCGATGTGCTGGGGCGGCCTGGTCATCCCCGGCGGCCTGGGCCGCACGCCACGGCGGATCGCGCCCGACGAGGAGCACTACTGGGAGACGTTCGCCGCGGCGGAGCTGCCCGAGGAGGCGGTCTACCTGCGGCAGGAGGAACTGCTCGGGCACCCGGCGGTGGCCGCGGTGTGCACGGCCCGGGTGCTCGCCGCGTGCAGCCGCGACCCCGCCCGCACCAACGGCTGGGAACTGGAGCCGTGGCCGGTCCAGCTCGGCCGGGACCGCTGGGTCTTCCACTGTCTGGCCTCCCCCGGCACGGGCGAATGGCTGGGCAGCGAGTTCACCTGAGACGACATACTCATCGGCATGGCTCCCCTCGCCCGACGCAGCGTGGTCTTCGCCGGGTTCGCCGCGGGCGCCGCGCTCGCCGCGTACGCCCTGCACGACGTCAACCTTGACGCCTGGTCGTGGTTCAACTTCGACCCGCAGGGATTCGACCAGGAGTTGCAGGCCTGGCTGACCGCGGGCGCGTTCGCGGCCACCTCCGGCACCCTGGTCGCGCAGCTGAGTGCGCTCCTTTTCGGATGGTACTGCCGGCGGACCGGCGCGGGCCTGCCGACAGCGGTGGCCGCAGGGCTGGGCCTGGCCCTGGTGCAGCCGGCGGTCGCGGTGCCGATGGCGGCAACCCGCCTGAACGGCACGGGGATGGCGATCGAGATGGCCCGGCACGGTCACCCGTTCGACCCCGCACTGTGGCGGCAGCCGGTGGTGGTGACGGCCGTCCTGGTCGCCGTGCTGAGCTGCCTGGCCTGGGCGGCCATCGGGTACACCGTCGCCCGGCGCACCGGGCACGTGGTGTCCGCCGTGCTCCTGGTGCTCGCCGTGGCGCTCTACAGCGCGTTCCAGAGTCTGCTCATCGGCACCGCACTGTGGTGGGCTCCGGTCGTGCTCCTGCTCGTGCCGTGCCTGGCCGCGGCGCTGCTCGCACGGCGGCCGGTCCGCCTTTAGCCCCGGCCACCGACCGTCATCGGCTGTCCCGCGCGAGACGCTCCGCCAGCCGTCAGCGTTCGAGGAGCCTGCGCAGCACGGGCCGGGCCGCGTCGACCGGGTCCGAGCCGGCCGGTTCGGTCAGCGCCCCGGCCAGCCAGAGGCTGGCGAAGCCGTGGGCGATCGACCAGCCTGCCCGTGCCGTGTTCTCGCTGCCTGCCGCGGAGCCTGCGACCGCGCGGGCGCCCTGCGCCAGCAGTGCTCCGGCCCGCTCCCGCGCCTGCTGTACGGCGTCGTCGTCGGCGCGGTAGAGCTTCGGCTGGAACATCACTCCGAAGTGGACCGGATGCTCGGTGGCGAAGCGGACGTAGGCGAGTCCGGCCTCCAGGAAGTCCGGCCCGGCCTGCTTCAGTGTCGCGGCGAGCAGGTCGAATCCCTCCGCGGCCAGCGCCGTCAGCAGGCCGGCCTTGTCGCCGAAGTGGTGCGCGGGGGCGGCGTGGGAGACCCCGGCGCGGCGGGCCAGCTCACGCAGGCTCCAGCCGTCGAGTCCGGATTCGCCGATGGCGTCGACCGCGGCGTCCAGCACCGTACGCCGCAGGTCTCCGTGGTGGTATCCGATCGTCCTCACGTCCTTCCGCAGTGACCGAGGTCTCCATCTTTCCATTGACAAGTTCCTCGTGTCCAGACTACCGTCGGTCTCGAACTTGTCAATGACTAGATCAGGGGAAACGCCATGACACTCGCCGTACTGATCATCGGCCTGCTGGTCCTGCGCGGGCTCGGCGCGCTCGGCGTGCGCAGGTTCGCCACCTGGGCCGCGAGCGGCGCCCACGCACTCGCAGTGATGCTGGTGATGACCGCGAGCGCGCACTTCGTCCCGGCCGACGTGACGGTCATGCCGACCCACGCCGACCTCGTGGCGATGGTGCCGCCGTTCGTGCCCGCCCCCGACGCCATGGTGTACGCCACCGGCGTGCTGGAACTGCTCGGCGCGATCGGCCTCGTGGTCACCCGGACCCGCCGGGCCGCCGGACTGTCGCTGGTGGTGCTGTTCCTGCTGCTCCTGCCCGCCAACGTGTACGCCGCGGTCGCCGACGTGCCGTTCCACGGCGAGCCCGCCTCGCCGCTGTGGCAGCGCATCCCCGAGCAGGTGCTCTACATCGGCGTCGCACTCGCCGCGGCGCTGTCGGCGCCGGCACGTCGACGGACCGCCGACACCCGACCGGTCACGGTGACCGCCACCGCGGCGTGACCTCATCAGCGAGCAGGCTCGGCCTCCGGCCGGGCCTGCTGCGAGCCGGCTGCACTGAACCCGAGCAGGGCGATGCCGCCGAGCACGCCGGTCCACGGCGACGCGGCCTCCGTGACGGTCAGTGCGAGCACTCCACCGGCGATCGCCAGGCCGATCATGGTCCAGCCCAGGCGGGCGAAGACCGGTGCGCGGAAGGCTCCCGCGAACGGCAGGAAGTGCGCACCCACCACGAGCACCACCCACGGCACCGTCAGCAAGGGCTGGTGCAGGACGTTGTTGATGAGACCCGCGCCGACCGGGATGCCCAGCGCCATCGCCGTCACCGAGGTGCCGTAGACCCGGATCGCCTGCCGCGACGGCGGTTCGGCCGGGCCCTGGGCACTGGCCGGCCGGATCACCGCGAACCACACGACCGCGACGAAGGCCAGCCCTCCGAGGACCCGTACGAGCGTGTTCACCGGCGCGGGCAACTGCCCCGCGTTGACGAGAATGAAGACAAGGCCGCCGATGGAGCCGATCATCGCTCCGATACGTTCTCCGCGCATCGCCTGATCCAACCATGATCACTCAGCGTGACACGCGCCGGTACGAATCAGGCGAACGCGGAAACCCCGACGCACCAAGGCATGTGTCCCCCGCCACTCGACCCGCCGCGAACGGGCCCGACTGATATAGCGTCGGCGGCGCGAAGGGGAGTAGCTCCCAACGTGGTGGTCGACATACTGGCCCGCTCCGGCGGTCCCGGCCACCCGACCTGGCTTCCGGCCAGGTGAGCGAGACCTTCGACTCAGGCAGTCCATGCCGGGTCGAGGTCGTCGCGCGCGCCTTCCACCCGGTGAACATGTCCCGGGAGGACAAAGTGGAAGGTTTCCTCGCCGCTCTGGCGATCAGTTTCGGCGTGATCTTCGTGGCCGAGCTCGGTGACAAGTCGCAGTTGATGGCGATGACGTTCGCCACCCGCTACCGCACCGGCATCGTGCTGACCGGCATCACCATCGCCACCGCCGTGGTGCACCTGGTGTCGGTCGGGGTCGGGGTCGGGCTGGGCAGCGCGCTGCCGACCGGCTGGATCGCGCTGGCGGCGGGCCTGGCGTTCCTGGCGTTCGCCGCCTGGACGCTGCGCGGCGACAGTCTCACCGAGGAGGAGAAGTCCAAGGCCCAACGCGGCGGAAAGTCGGCGCTGTGGGCCGTGGGCGGTGCGTTCTTCCTCGCCGAACTCGGCGACAAGACGATGCTGGCGACGATCACCCTGGCCACGCAGCACGGCTGGTTCGGCACCTGGTTCGGCTCGACGGTGGGCATGGTCGCCGCGGACGCGCTGGCCATCCTGGTCGGCAGGTGGCTGGGCCGCAGCCTGCCGGAGCGGGCCGTGCGCTACGGCGCGGCCGCGCTGTTCGTCCTGTTCGGAGTATGGCTCCTGGTGGACGCCGTCGGCCAGCTCGCCTGAACATCGTGCGGTCGGCTCCCGCGGTCCGTTGTGGCCGCGGGGCCAGGCCCCGGTCAGGTAACCTGCGCGGCAAGAGTGCGGCCCGGCATGCCCTTTCCGCCACTGCAGCCACCGGGAGAGCCGTCAGCTGCCCGCCAGCTCCTCGGTGGCTCCGCGGCCGGCCTCGATGGCGCGGCTGAGAAAGCCGGCGACGACGTCCAGTTCCGCGTCGGTGTAGCCGGCGCAGATGTCGTCCATGGCGGAGTTCATGCCCGCCAGCAGGCCGTACATCTCGCCGGCGCGGTCGGGCAGGGCGCGCACGGTGACACCGCGGCGGTCGGCCGGGTCGCGTTCGCGGGCCACCCAGCCCGCGCGTTCGAGCCGGTCGAGGATGCCGGTCATGGTGGCCGGGTGCAGCCCGGCCCGGCGTGCGACGGCGCTGGGACTCAACGGCCCGTGCCGGCTGATCAGGTCGAGGCAGTCCATGTCGACGTCGTTGAGCTCCAGGCGTGCCCCGACCTGCCGGTTGAGCATGGCGAGCTGGTTGCGCAGCTCGCGCAGGTCGCCCTTGATCTCGTTGGTGAGCCGCCGTCGTGCACGCGCGTCGCCAGGTGTTACGGAACTCATATTGTACGAACCTCAGACTGAAGTAATACGATTCTCATATTGTACGGGAACCGGCTTCGGTTGGGCGGCGATCACGCCGCAAGGAAGGAACTGACGATGAGACTCACCATATTCGCGGCGACCGGGGGCATCGGCCGGCAACTGGTGGACCAGGCCACCGCCGCCGGTCACCAGGTCACGGCGGTGGTGCGCGACCCGCGGCGGCTGCCGTCCGGCGTCCGCGCGGTCACCGCCGACCTGTCCGCGCCCGACCCGGCCGCACTGAAGGACGCGGTGTCCGGCGCGGACGCCGTGCTGTCGGCCCTCGGGCCGCGCACCACGGCCGACGCCGGGATCACCGCCCCGGGCACACGCGCCATCGTCGCGGCGATGGCCGCCACCGGCGTACACCGCATCGTGGTCGTCAGCGCCGCGCCGGTCGCCACCGTGCCCTCCCCCGGCCGGCCGCACCCGCCCCGGCACGACCCCGGCGACGGCCTGTTCATGCGATACGTGGCCGGACCGCTCGTCAAGGCCGCGCTGCGCAAGCACTACGACGACCTGGCAGTGATGGAGGACGTGCTGCGCGACAGCAGCCTTCACTGGACCTCGGTGCGCCCGCCGCGCCTGACCGACGGGCCGCGCACACCCGCCTACCGCACCGCACTGGGACGCAACATCCGCGGCGGCGTCACGGTCTCCCGCGCCGACGTGGCGCACTGCATGCTCGACGCGCTCGCCCGGCCGGAGACCGTCGGCCAGACCGTCGGCATCGCCCGGTAGCCGCCATGTACGCGCTCTACCTGACCGTGACAGCGATGGCGGCGGCCGCGAACCTGTTCTCGGCCGGCTGCGACTTCGCCCGCTTCGAGCGGGTCGCCGTCGCCATGGACCAGGCCGGCGTGCCGCAGTCGTGGATGACCGCGCTCGGGACACTCAAGGCCGCCGGGGCGCTGGGGCTGCTGGCGGGGATCGCGCTGCCCGCGCTGGGCATCGCCGCGGCCACGGGGCTGGTGCTGTTCTTCCTCGGCGCCATCGCCGCCCACGTGCGGGGCCGCTACCACGACTTCGGGCTGCCGGTGGCGTTCCTGGCCCTTGCCGCCGCCGCTCTCGTCCTGCGGATCGCGGCCTGACCTGATGAAACAGCGTCGGCCTGTCCGACCGAGACCGGACAGGCCGACGCGCCGGCGATGCCGCTACCCGCGATCACGGACCAGCTTCACCGTCAGCTCGGTGTCGTTGTGGTGACCTTCGAAGTCGGAGAACTCGGCGGCGACGAACGTCCAGCCGCCGTCGGCGATGATCGCACGGAGCTTGTCCATGGGCAGCCGGACCGCCTCCACGGGCATCTCCCACTCACCGACGACGACCTCCTCGGCCCGCTGCGCCAGCTCGTCGAACGTGGCCAGTTCGTCCGGCTCGTCGTCGGCGACCTCCTGCCACTGTCCGTCGGCCGCGCGGCGCAGCAGCTCGGCCTCCATGGCCTCGACGCCTTCGATGGACTCGTCCCAGTCGTGTTCGTGGAAGGAGAAGCGGAGCAGCACGCTTTGCTCGGTCATCGGCGGATCGTACAGCGGACCGGCGACGGTCTCAGCCTGCGTCGACCGCCGCCAGCACCGCCGGATCCTCGCAGCCCCGCGCGAAACCCGCGATGCGGCGGCGGATGTCCCGGCCGAGCAGCCACACGCCGATCCAGTCGGCGATCGGTCGGATCAGCGCCGGCCGGGTGCGGAAGTGGTAACGCCACGTAGCGACCGTATAACCCGGCTCCTGTGCCGGAGCGAAGCGCCAGCCGCCGGCCATCATCTCGAAGAACCACGGCCCCCGGACCATCTTCATGCCCACGTTGGTGGGCGGGGCGTAGGAGACGTACTCGCTGACCATGGTCAGGCCGTGCCGGGACCGGGTGAACGTGCGTACGCCCTTGCCGGGCCGGGCCGCGCCGTCGAGCAGGTGCTGCTCGCGCACGAACGGATCCCAGCGGTAGCGCGTCTCACCGGTGGTCTGCGACACCGCGAACGCGACCGCGGGCGGGACGGGAACGATCGCGACGGCCTCCACGACGGGCATCGGGCCATCCTGTCATGCGGAGCCCCGCCCGGATCACCCTGTCCGCGCCTGGTAGGCGGCCCGGCTGGCCTCGATGTGCGGGACGTGCTCGATGGCCCATCCCGCCAGCGCAAGCGCAGGCGGGATGAGGCTCGTGCCGGTGTCGGTCAGTGCGTACTCCACCCGGGGCGGGACCGCTGCGAACACCGTCCGAGCCACCAAACCGTCACGTTCGAGGTTGCGCAGGGTCAGCGTCAGCATTCGCTGGGAAATCCCCGGTATCTGCTGGTGCAGTTCAGTGAAGCGCAACGTGCCCTGATCGAGGGTCGCCACGATTAGCAGCGTCCATTTGTTGCAGATCTGATCGAGGATCGCCCTGATCGTCTGGCCGCCGTCTCCCCGGATCATGCACGTGTGCTCGTACTCCGACATGACAACTCCCTGTGCCTCACGCACACACATGTGCCTTTTGTAAGCAGTTCGACGGTGACGCATCATGTAGCAACTTCCGGATGGTAACCGTCCTGCTCACCCCCACGTTTCGTCACCGAGGGAGCCCCCATGGAACTCGCCTACTGGATCGTCGCGGCGCTGCTCGCGATGTTCTACCTCTACGCCGGCGGCAAGAAGGTCGCGCAGAGCCAGGAGCAGCTCCAGCCGATGATGGGCTGGGTCGACCGCGTCCCGATGCCGCTGGTCAGGACCATCGGGGCGCTGGAGATCCTCGGCGCGGCCGGGCTGATCCTGCCGCCGCTGACCGGAATCGCGACCTGGCTCGCCGTCGCCGCCGCGATCGGCCTGGTCCTGATCCAGGTCGGCGGCATCGCGGTCCACCTGTCTCGCGGCGAGGCCCGCCTGATCGGCCTCAACATCGCTCTGCTCGTGGCCGCCGCCGCGACCGCCTGGCTGGGCACGACCTGGCTCTGAAGCACCCGGCCTGCCCTCGCAGCGGCCGCAGCCAGGCGAGGGCAGGCCGAAATCACCGGGTCCTCGGGCCGCACCAATGTGTCAGGCGGGAAAGAAGACCAGCCAGCCGCCGCCTACACCCCTGCTTGCGCGGCCGGTCACGCCGGATCACAGGCAGCACTTGAGTCGCCTCGACCAATGCCACCCGCGCCGCGTAATGATCGCGCATCTGCGCGCACGACGCCGCCACCGGGCATGGCCACGACCGGCCACACCGGCACATCCCAGCGCCAACCCTGACGTGTTCGGACAGGATCTGCTCTGCCGCGGAGATCTGCTGGTGGGCATACGCGACGAACTGGTCGGCTGTCATCATCGAGCCCCTCCTAGTTGACGCGAGGTCCCGCGACGGCACGCGGCGCGGTGCGTGAACCATCGCGGGACCTCCGGCAGCGCGAGCCGGGAGAAGCCGCTGCCTGATCAGCGTCTCGTCCCCGACCGAGCTTGTGAACCGGTTCGCTGTTGCGGCAACATCGGCAACGACGGATGCAGAGGAGGTCGTTGTGACCGGCCAGGACAGCGATGCGGTACGCCGACTCTTCGGCCTGGTCCTTCGCCACCTGCGCCGGCAGGCGGGACTGTCGCTCCGCGATCTCGGCGAACGCAGCCTTTACGACTACAGCCGCATCTCCCGGGTGGAACGCGGCGAACACCTGATCGACCCCGAACTGGTGCCCTCCTTGGATCAGGCGCTCAATGCCAACGGCTTGCTGATCTCGCTGCGAGCGCTGATATCGACGAACGGGACACCCGCGGAGATGCCACCGGCCGGCCTGATCGGTGGGTTTCCCATCGCCGACGGCGATAGCGTGACGGTGGAGTTCCGATTGTCAGGCCGAAGGGAGGCGCGAGTGAGCCTGTCACGTCGCGAGTTCCACCGTCTGATGGCCACCGGCGCGTTCGGTGGTGCGCTCCGCGCCGACCTGACCGATACCGACCTGGCCGAACGCGTCAGCAGGGCGGTCGGGGAACCGCAGCGTACCGACCCGCAGGTGCTCGACTACTTCCGCACGCTGCTCGAACAGCACTTCGTCGCGGACAAGATGCTCGGTCCGCGAGCCCTGCTAGGCCAGGTTCACGCGCAGATCGAGATTCTCGATGGGCTGCGTCGCGGTGGACGGCCCGGCACCAGCGAGTCGACGCTACGGTTGCTCGCCCGGTACGCGGAGTTCGCGGGCTGGTTGCATCAGGACTGCGGCGACGTCGCGTCGGCGATTTTCTGGTCGGACCGGGCCACTCAATGGGCGCAGGCGATCGGCGACCAGCCGTTCGTCGCGTACCTTCTGGTCCGCAGGAGCAACATCGCGATGATCGACCGCGACGGGGTCGACGTCGTCGAGTTGGCCGCCGCTGCACAACGTGTTCCCGGCCCGATCAGCCCGAGGTTACGCGCGCTCGCCGCCCAGCAGGAAGCACGCGGATGGGCGATGCACGGTGATGCCGACAGCTTCCGCGTCCGGCTCGACGTCGCCGCCGACCTGCTGCACGACCACCCCGATGGCGTCGACGAGAACGCACCCGTCTACCTGCATCGCTATGACCTCGCCGCGCTGGAGGAGCAGTCCGCCACCGGCTATCGCGACTGCGGCCACGCCGACACCGCCGTCGCCATCCTCGAACGCCGGATCGCGGACACCCCTGCTCATCTACAGCGCGATCAGGCCCATCAATGGGTCAAGCTGGCCAACGCGGTGCTCAAGTCGGCACAACCCGATCCGGAACGCGCCGCGGCCCTTGGCCTGCGCTGCGTATCGGCCGCGCGGACGACCGGGTCGGCGCGCATCGTCGGCGAGCTGCGCACGCTCAGCCGGACGCTCAGCCGGCGGTGGCCTGATCTCTGCCAGACCGAGGAGCTGCGCGACGCCCTCGCCACCGTGTGACGCCGGTCTACGCAGCAAGGCAGGCGTTGTACGAAATCTCAGGTGCCCGTCGATTATTGGCGACGGTAAACCTCGGTACCTGTTCATCGACGACGCATCAGGTGGTGACGAGCAGTACCGTCTCTGACCGTGCTCAACATCGCCCGGCTCGTGGCAGCTGCCGCGACCGCCCGGCTTAGGCCGACCGGCTCCGGCCGCGATGTCCCAGCCCGCTGTCATACTCCTGCACCGTGAGCATCGAGGAGTTCTGGCAGGTGGTCGAGAAGGCCCGGGAGTCGGCGGCCGACCCGTCGGACGCCGAGGACGTCGCCGAACGGACTCTGGCGCTGTTGACCGCCCTGCCCGCGGAGAAGGTCGCGCTGCTGGCACAACCGCTGTGGGACCTGCGTGCCCAGTCCTACAGGCGGGGCCTGTGGCATGCGGCGTATCTGATCAACGGTGGCTGCTCCGACGACGGTTTCGAGTACTTCCGCGGCTGGCTGCTCACCCAGGGACGGGAGGCGTTCGAGCGCGCGGTGGCGGATCCTGACACCCTCGCCGACCTGCCTGCGGTCCGGCATGCCGCCGCCGTTGACGAGCGCGACCTCGAATGCGAGTCCATGTACGGAGTCGTGTGGGACGCGTACGAGGTCGTGGCGGGCGGCCAGGAGCTGCCCGCGGTCACCGGTCGTTACCCGGAGCTCGGCCCGGGGTGGGACTTCGAGGACGTCGACGAGGACCGCCGACGCCTGCCGAGGCTCGCCGCACTCTTCGACGGCTGAGCGCGGTGTTCGACGCGTCGCCTCCGTCTGCCGTACCGGGGGGAGTCGACACCGGCTGGCGGGCCGACGCCGACTCCCCCGGTGTCACAGCCGCGCCTGCCGGCGCACCAGCACCGCACCGGCGGCGATCAGGACGGCCGTGACGACGGCGGGAGCCATGATCCAGAACACGCTGTAGTCGTTGCCCTGGTGGCTGGGCAGGTAGCGGTGACCCAGGCCCTGCAGGAACAACGGCAGCGGCAGCACCGCCACCGCCAGGCCCGCCCGCGCATCCACGAACGACCAGACCAGCGCGCCCAGGCAGACGGCCGTCAGCGCGAACGGCTGCCAGCCGAGCGAGGCGTCGAAGTCCGTCGGCAGGACGAACACCGACAGCGGCACGGCCAGCAGCCACCACAGGGGTGTGCCGGGCACGGCAGGCCGCCGGCGCAGCAGCGGCAGCATCAGCAGGACCGCCAGCGGCAGCGGCCAGAATTTGTAGTCCGCCAACCGGCCCTCGAGGAGATGCCAGCTGATCTGCGCCCATCCTTCGGTCAGCGGGGGTTCCTGGCCATCCCATGTGATAAACCAATGAAGATGGGGGCCGATTTGCGCCCACTGTTCGCAGGTGAACGCCACCCCGGCGAGCGCGGTGGCCCACCCGTAGCGGCCCCGTGCGGCCAGGAACAGGGCCGGCACCGCGGCCACGGTCGCGCCGACGAACCCGAGCTCGGACGCCAGCCGCAGCCCGTCACCCAGCAGGTCGGAGAAGACGACCCGGCCCGCCCGGGCCGCGGACAGCGCCGCGCCGTAGGCGAGCAGCAGCAGCGCGGCCACTCGCACGGCCGACAGCCAGGCCTGTCCGACGGGCAGGCCCGCGGCGGACCCGACCCGCGCCCGCAGCGCACCTAGCATCAGCGCGGCGATCTCGCGTCGCGGAGGCCGCCCCTGCCCGTTCTCCGCGGCGTCCATGAGCGTGCCCAGCATCTCCGCGCCGCGGTGGTGCCGGTAGGCCTTCGGGTACAGCCACAGCAGCCGCTCGTAGCGGCGTTCGATCTCCGTGCTCACGCCGGCACCGCCCCGGTGCGTACGGGCCGCACCGTGCCCGGGCCGCGTTCGGTGACGATCCGGGCCGCGTCGGCCAGCCGCGCCGCCTCCTCGCGCAGGGCGACCAGTCCCGCGTCGGTGAGCGTGTAGTAGCGGCGGGCCCGGCCGTTGACGATCTGCTCGTCGGAGACCCGCACCAGCTGCTCGCCGGCGAGCCGGTCGAGGGCCGCGTACAGCGTGCCGGTGGCGAGTTTCACCTGGCCGCGCGACAGCTCGTCGGCCCGCTTGATGATGGCCCAGCCGTGCAGGGGTTCGTCCTGAAGCGACGCCAGGATGAAGTAGGTCGGTTCCCGCATCCTCATAGGAGCGATACTCATGACGATAAGATATGGCGATGATCTACGCATGTAAAGGGGCGGCCTTGACGACATAGCCCAGCGCTCACCGAAACGCGGCGGTCGGCCACACTGCCGCGCCCATCGGCCGTCAGCTTTCGGACGCGCCGTCCGCGTCCGGGGTGGACTGCACTACTGCCGCACGGCCGACAGCGGCTGAGGGACGCCGAGGTGGAAGCCCTGCGCGAACGGCACCCCGAGGCCGGCCAGCGCGACGAGCTGCTCGGCGGTCTCCACGCCCTCGGCGGTGGTGCGCAGCCCCAGCCACAGGATCGCCCTGCTCGTGGCCGCCTGGCTGGGCGCCGCCTGGATTTGAAGCACCCGGCCTGCTCTTGCCGCGGCCGCTGCCGAGCGAGGGCAGGCCGAGATCACCGGCCCCTCTGCGCCGTACCAACGTTGCAGACGGGAAATGACGTTGTCCGGGGTGCGCCGGCTGACTACCATCCCTGGCCATGATCAATCAGCAGACCCGCGACGTCGTCTCTCTGGTCGGCGCGGTGCTCGGCGAGGATCTGATGGGCGCATACCTCCATGGCTCCGCCGTGCTCGGCGGCCTTCGGCCCGGAAGCGACATCGACGTGCTGGCGGTGTCGCGCCGTAGTGCAACGCCTGAGCAGCGGCGCGAACTCGTCGACGGCCTGCTGGACATCTCGGGACGTCGTGCGCGACGCGGACCAGGTCGGCCTGTCGAGCTGATCATCGCCGTCCGTGATGACGTCCGTCCGTGGCGATACCCGCCGACTTGCGACTTCCTGTACGGCGAGTGGCTGCGCGACGGATACGAGCGCGGCGAAGTGCCCCAGCCCGAGCCGAGCCCCGACCTCGCTCCGCTGCTCACGATGGCGCTAGCCGGCGACACCCCGCTGTTCGGCCCCCCTCCGGCGGACCTGCTCGACCCGGTGCCGCCCGCCGACCTGCATCACGCGATCGTCGCCGGGATTCCCGGCCTGCTCGCCGATCTCGAGGACGACACCCGCAATGTCATCCTGACGTTCGCCCGGATCTGGGTCACCCTGGCGACAGGGGAGATTCGATCCAAGGACGCGGCCGCCGACTGGGCGCTGGCGCACCTGGCGGCCGAGCACCAGCCGGTGCTGGCGCACGCGAAGGCGATCTATCTCGGTCACGTGGCGGAAAGCTGGCAGGATGACCTGTTCGCGCGGGTCCGGGCGCTCGTCGACCATGTCTTGGCCGAGATCGACCGGCTCGCGCCAGAGGGTCGAAGCAGGCAGCAATCGACCTCGGCCTGAAGGGGATACGCCGTGTCAGGCGGGCAGGTCCGTGCCGGAGGACAGGTTGAGGGTGGCCGCGAACGTCAGGTAGACCAGCCACAGGCCGACCACGATGTGCAGCAGGCCCAGCGCCTTCTGGGCCGGGTTGGTCGGTGCCTGTCCGTCGTGGGCGGGTCTGCCGCCGATGTTGAAGCTGGCGAAGAACTCCGCGACGTATATCAGGGTCAGGCCGGTGAAGAGCAGCCCGAGGGGCCAGTCCCCGGCCCGGAAGAAGACGATCATGCCGAGTATGCCCAGCAGGACGAACGGGATCGACATGTATCCGTTGGGTCTGGCGTCGGAGCCCTGCAGCCTGATCCAGCCCATGGCGAACCAGTGGATGCCGTAGGCGCTGAACGCCAGGGCCGCCATGTACAGCGTCTTGTTGGTGGTGAAGACCTCGAACCAGGTCAGCCCGACGAATAGGTAGAGGCCGACCAGGAACTGGCAGAAGCCGGGCATCAGGATGCCCCACACCCCGTTGCTGCGGTCGACGCGCTGGTCCCGGGGCGGATAGCCGAACAGCTCCTGCGGGCCGTAGATCAGATAGCCGGTGGCGAGCCCGAAGAAGCCCAGCGCCACCGGCACGAACATTGAGGCCGGAAGAATTTCCATGGCAGTCCCCCTCTTCGCTCCGCCGCCTCCGGGCGACACAGCCCGGCCAGGGGTGGCAACTGCCAGCGGCGATGTCCACTTTACTGCCGCGCGACCTGCTTGGATTCAATTTCGAAGGACCTCGGCGGCCGGGCCCGGGACCCGGCCGCCGAGCGCGCTCACAGCGTCGTCTCGCCGTTGAGGCCGAAGAAGTCGTGCCACTTCGCCCCGCCCAGGAACCCGGTGCCGGTGGACAGGCCCACGTACACGTCGTTGAGCGAGCCCTTGGTGAACACGATGATGTCGTCCTTGCCGTCGCCGTCGAAGTCGCCGAGGAACGGGAACTCCCCCGCGGTGCAGAAGAAGTCGTTCCACTTCACCGTGGTGCCGACGAACGCCGACCCGTTGGACACCGCGGCGTACACGTCGGCGTCGGCGTTGCAGGTGAACGTGACGATGTCGTCCTTGCCGTCACCGTTGACGTCGCCCACCCGCGGCAGCTCCGCGCCGACCGCGAACAGGTCGTGCCACTTCAGCCCGGGGCCGAACGAGCTGCCGTTGGACAGTCCGACGATCACGTCGGCGGCCGCCGCCGCACCCTGCGTGAACGTGATCAGGTCGTCCTTGCCGTCGCCGTTGACGTCGCCGACCGCCGGGTACTCGTTGGCCGGGGAGAAGAATTCGTGCCACTTGACGCCCGCGCCGAACGACGATCCGTTCGACAGCGCCACGTACACGTCTCCGGCGGCGTCGTGGGTGAAGGTGATGATGTCGTCCTTGCCGTCGCCGTTGACGTCGCCGACGGCCGGGACCTCCGCGCCGGGCGCGAACCAGTCGTGCCACTTCGCGCCGCCGAGGAACCCGGTGCCGGTGGACAGGGCCACGTAGACGTCGCCCGCCGCGGTGCCCGCGGTGCCGTGGGTGAACGCGATGATGTCGTCCCTGCCGTCGCCGTTGAAGTCGCCGGTCAGCGCGGTCTCGCCGGTCAGGGCGAAGAAGTCGTTCCACTTCACCGACGTGCCCGCGAAACCGCCGCCGGTCGAGGTGGACACGTACACGTCGGCGAGCGAGCCGTGGGTGAACGTGACGATGTCGTCTTTGCCGTCGCCGGAGAAGTCGGTCGGCGAGCCCGCGAAGTACTTGCCGCCGCTGCCGCCGCCGGAGTTGACCAGCGACATGTAGTAGTTCCAGTTCCAGTGCGGGCCCGGGTCGGTGTGGTCGTTGCCCGGCATCTCGTTGTGGCCGCGGATGTGCGCGCGGTCGCGCGGGATGCCGAACTTGCCGGTCAGGTGCCGGGTCAGCGCGGCCGAGGAGCGGTACATCGCGTCGGTGAACCAGGCCGGGTTGTCGACGAAGCCCTCGTGCTCGATGCCCAGCGAGTACGGGTTGGCCGAGCGGGCGTGGTAGCCGGTGTCGCCGTCGCGCACCATCTGGGTGACCTCGCCGTTGCTGGACTTCACCACGTAGTGGGCGCTGACGCCCGCGGACGGGTTCTGGAACCAGCTGACCGTGCCCGCGTACGAGCCCTGGGTGACGTGGATGACGACGGTGGTGATCGCCGACGAGCGGCCCGCCCCGTAGTTGCCCGCGGCGGCCGAGATCCAGCGGGCGGGCGGGTACTCGGGCAGCGCGGCCGCGGCGGCGAGCGGGGCCGCACCGGTGGAGGCCGTGGCGGCGGCTCCGGCGGGGACGACCGCGGCGTAGCGGCCGAGCTGCGGCTTGACCGCCACGCCCTTGACGGCGATCAGCTCGCCGTTCTCGGCACGGCCGGCCAGGCCCGAGGTGAGCAGGTCGTAGACGTGGTCGGCGTAGAGCCGCGCGGTCGCGTCCTCCGTCGCCGCGGAGTAGCGGGCGACCACCGGATACCAGGCCGCCAACCGGTTGCGGTCGGTGGCGCGCAGGCCCAGATCGTCGGCGTACGCGCGCAGCACCGCGGCGGCGCCGCGGATGTTGGCGGTGGTGTCGGCCTGTAGCCGTGCCACGGGTTCGCCGGTGAGCTTCGCGGCCAGTGGCAGGCTGCGGTTGCCGGGGTTGTCGGCCAGGTGCATGACGCCGTAGCCGTTGGCGCTGCTGGGTGCGCCGTCGTGGCCGTCGAGGCGGCTCTCGCCGTATCCGATGGCGACGAGCAGGTCACGGGGCACGCCGGAGGTGGCTGCGGCGTGGTCGAAGGCGGCGGCGATCGGCGGTTGCGGCACGGGGGCCGCGACGGCGGGGGTGCCGGTGGCGAGCAGCGCCGCGGCGAGCGCGGTGCCGAGCAGGGCCGCCCGGTGGGGTGTACGGGATGGCATGGTCGTCCTCTCAGGGGTGGTGGTCAGAGGGTGGTTTCGCCGGTGAGGCCGAAGAAGTCGTGCCACTTCGCGCCGCCGAGGAAGCCGGTGCCGGTGGAGATGCCGACGTACACGTCGTTGAGGGCGCCCTTGGTGAAGACGATGATGTCGTCCTTGCCGTCGCCGTCGGCGTCGCCGAGGAACGGGAACTCGCCCGCGGTGCAGAAGAAGTCGTTCCACTTGACGGTGGTGCCGGTGAAGCCGGTGCCGGTGGACACTGCGGCGTAGACGTCGGCGTCGGCGTTGCAGGTGAACGTGACGATGTCGTCCTTGCCGTCGCCGTTGACGTCGCCGACGCGGGGCAGTTCGGCTCCGACGGCGAACAGGTCGTGCCACTTCAGGCCGGGGCCGAAGGAGGTGCCGTTGGACAGTCCGACGATGACGTCGGCCGCGGTGGCGGGACCCTGGGTGAAGGTGATGATGTCGTCGCGGCCGTCGCCGTTGACGTCGCCGACGGCCGGGTACTCCCCGGCGGGGGCGAAGAACTCGTGCCATTTGACGCCCGCGCCGAACGAGGTGCCGTTGGACAGGGCCACGTAGACGTCGCCGGCGGGGTTGTGGGTGAAGGTGATGATGTCGTCGCGGCCGTCGCCGTTGACGTCGCCGACGGCGGCCAGTTCCGCGCCGGGGGCGAACCAGTCGTGCCACTTGGCGCCGCCGAGGAAGCCGGTGCCGGTGGACAGGCCGACGTACACGTCGCCGAGCGAGCCGTGGGTGAACGCGACGATGTCGTCGCGGCCGTCGCCGTTGACGTCGCCGGTCAGTGCGGTCTCGCCGCCGAGGGCGAAGAAGTCGTTCCACTTCACCGAGGTGCCGGCGAAGGTGCTGCCGGTGGACGGCGCGACGTACACGTCGGCGAGGGCGTTCTGGGTGAACGACACGATGTCGTCGCGGCCGTCGCCGTTGACGTCGGTGGACGCGGCGGCGGTCATCTCGGCCGCTCGCCGGGCTTCGGCCATGAGGCTGCGGGCTTTGGTCTCGACCTGGTCGTAGCGGTCGGGGAAGCCGGAGCGCTGCACGCACTGGGCGACCTGTCCGGCGCGGTAGCCGGGGTTGTCGCGGGCGCAGACGATCGCGCGGGTGAAGTACTGCGTCGAGGCGTAGACCGGGTCCATGATCTGTTCGGGGGTGCCCCAGCCGTAGTCCCAGCGCTGCTGGAACACGCCGAGCGACGACTTGTCGCCGCAGGGCAGGTTGTTCATGTGGGACTCGACCCAGCCGGCTTCGAAGCCGGACAGCATGACCTTGTCGGTGACGTTGAGGCTGCGGCCGACCCGGTGCACGATGACGATCACCGCGGGGTCGTGGCCGGCCGGGATCGAGGTGCAGGCAGCGTATGCGGCCGGGGCCTGGACCCCGACGATCGCGGCGACGGCGGCCAGTCCGGACAGGACCAGGCCGGTGAGGGTACGGCGGATCATGGGCATTCCTCCGGGGGTTGAGGTCGCCTGTCGAAAGGGGGCACGCCGCGGCTTCGGGGCGGCGTGAAATCGATTCCAGCGAAACTTACCGCCGTACTATATGGACGTCAAGAAATGAATCTACATAAACGAGATTCGATCAATGGGTTGCCGCACACGGCCCGGAAACGCCGAACGGCGGCCCCCGAAGGGAACCGCCGAACAGATCCGACCCGGACTTCAGACGACCACGGCGAACCCGGCGCGTTGCAGGTCCTCGGCCCGCGAGGACGGGCCCACGCGCAGCTCGAACTCGCCCGGCTCGACCACCCGCGCGCCGCGCGCGTCCACGATGGAGCAGGCCGACGCCGGCAGTTCCAGCTCGACCAGGCAGGTCTCCCCCGGCGCCAACGACACCTGCCGGTACGCCTTCAGCTCCTGCTCCGCCCAGGTCACCGAGGTCACCGTGTCGCTGACGTACACCTGGACGGTCTCCAGCGCCGGCCGTGCGCCGGTGTTGCGCAGCTCCACCTGCGCCCGCACCGTGTCGCCCGCACCCACCGCGGGCGTCAGCACCCGCAGGCCGGAGTACTCGACCGTGGTGTAGCTCAGGCCCTGCCCGAACGCGAACGCCGGGGCCTGGGTCAGGTCGGCGTAGCGGTGGCCGTGCTGGCCGCGCACCTGGTTGTAGTACGTCGGCTGCTGCCCGGCGTGCCGGGCGAACGAGATCGGCAACCGGCCGCTGGGCTCGATCAGCCCGAGCAGCAGCTCGGCGACGGCACGCCCGCCGCGCATACCCGGATTCGCGGCGTACACGATCGCGGCCGCGTCCAGGGCCGACGGCGGCAGCACCAGCGGCTTGGAGCTGAGCAGCACCACGATCAGCGGCTTGCCCGTCGCGGCCAGCGCATCGAGCAGTGCCACCTGGCCGCCCACCAGTTCCAGCGTGGCGGTCGAGCGGTACTCGCCGACCAGCTCGATGCGGTCGCCGACCACGGCGACCACGTAGTCGGCCCGGCTCGCGTCGGCGACCGCCGCGGCGATCAGCGCCTCGTCGGGCGCGGCGGGCAGGGCCACATCGGGGCGGGGCTGCCCGTCGGGGAAGAACTCCCCCTCCGGGTCGGGCCCGGTGACCACGATGTCCGCACCCCGGGCATGGGTGACCGTCCACCCGGCCGGGACGACCTCCCGGAACCCGTCGAGCACCGTCGTGATCATCTCGCGGGGGTGGCCGTCGGGCAGCCACTCGGCCTGGCCGGACGCGCCGGCCCAGTCACCGAGCTGGGTGTGCGGGTCGTCGGCGTTGGGCCCGACGATCGCGATGGTGCGGGCCGGGGCGGGTGGCGCGGCGGCGCGCCCGTCCGGCCCGGCCGCCAGGCCGCCCGCCAGCGGCAGTGTGCCGTCGTTGCGCAGCAGCACCAGCGAGCGCCGGGCGACCTCCAGGTTGAGCTCGGCGTGCGCGGCGACGCCGATGACCTCGGCCTGGCGGGCCGGGTCGGGGTGCCGGGGGTTCTCGAACAGGCCCAGTTCGAACTTGAGGGTGAGGATGCGGGTGACGGCGGCGTCCAGCTCCGACTCCTCCAGCAGCCCCTTGGCGACGGCGTCCCGGGCCCCGTCGAAGAAGTCGGGCGTGGTCATCACCATGTCGTTGCCCGCCCGCACCGCGGCCGCGGACGCGGCCGTGAAGTCGGGGAAGATGTGCTGCTCCCAGACCATGCGCCCGACGTTGTCCCAGTCGGTGACCAGGGTGCCGCGGTAGCCCCACTCGCCGCGTAGCACCTCGTTGAGCAGCCAGTCGTTCACCGTGACGGGCACCCCGTCCATCGACTGGTAGCCGAGCATGAAGGTGCGGCAGCCCTCCCGGGCGACCCGCTCGAACGGCGGCAGGAACCACGAGCGCAGCTTGCGCCGGGAGATGTCGGCCTCGCTGGCGTCCCGCCCGCCCTGCGTCTCGGAGTAGCCGGCGAAGTGCTTCGCGCAGGCCAGGATCGCCGTCGGGTCGGCCAGGCCGTCGCCCTGGTAGCCGCGCACCATCGCCGAGGCGAACTCGCCGATGAGGAACGGGTCCTCGCCGAACGTCTCACTCACCCGCCCCCAGCGCAGGTCCCGGGCGATGCACAGCACCGGCGAGAAGGTCCAGTGCACGCCGGTGGCGGCGACCTCGACGGCGGTGACCCGGGCGACCCGCTCGACGAGCTCGGCGTCCCAGGCCGCGGCCATGCCCAGCTGCGTCGGGAAGATCGTAGCGCCCTCCCAGAACGAGTGGCCGTGGATGCAGTCCTCGGCGACCAGCAGCGGGATGCCCAGCCGGGAGTTGCGGGCCAGCTGCGCCGCCTCGCGCACCCGCTCGGGCGAGGCGTGCAGGATCGAGCCCACATGGAACTCCTCGACCAGGTGGCGTACCCCGTCGCGGGCGGTGAGCTGGAGCATCTGCCCGACCTTCTCCGGCAGCGTCATCCGTCCGATGAGGTCGGCGACCCGCCGGTCGGTCGGCAGCGTGGGGTCGAGGTACGGCAGGGAGGACACGAGGTTCCTTTCACGGACACCGGCGGTGTCCTGGCTGGCAAAGTGCGGAAACATTCCGGCGGCCGCGGGGGGCTACGGGCGGCCGGCGAGCGCGGACACCGGGTGCGGCGAGCGGACGGGCGGGAGCAGCAGTGCGGCGCCGGGCCCCGTGCTGTTGCGCACGACCATGTCGACGGGGAAGAAGCGCCGCCAATGGGGCGCCGCGGCGCCCTCCAGCAGCGCCCTGGTCGCGGCAGCGGCCATCTCCTCGATGGGCAGGCGCATCGTCGTCAGCGGCGGGCTCACGCAGGCGGCCACGGCGCTGTCGTCGAAGCCGACGACGGCGATGTCGTCGGGGACGCGCCGGCCCGCATCCGTGATGGCTTGGACCGCTCCGGCGGCCATCATGTCGCAGGCCGCGAAGATCCCGTCGAGGTCGGGGTGCGCGGCCAGCAGCCGTGTGGCGGCCGCGTAGCCGCCTTCGCGCCGGAACCCGCCGTCGACGGCGATGTCGGCCAGGCCCAGCTCGCGGACCGCTTCGAGGTGCCCGGCGCGGCGGCCGGCCGCGCAGGTGTTGCAGTCGGGCCCGTGGATCGCGGCGATCCGGCGGCAGCCGATGCGGTGCAGGAGGCTGATCGCGTCGTACGCCGCGCGGCTGTTCTCGGGTTCGACGGCCGGCACATGCGGCGCGGTCGCGCCCAGCGACACCGCCCGTCGGCACCGGGCGTGGAAGCGGGCCGCCAGCGCGGGCGACACGTTGACCAGCACCGCGCCGGCCGTCACCGACTGCGCGACGCGGTCGAGCATGTCCGGCGCGTCGGCCGATTCGGCGACGTTGACCCGCAGCTGCGTGTCGGTGCCGGCCAGCGCCGCCAGCACGCCCGCGATGACCCGGCTGTAGTAGGGCTGCGCCCCGAACAGGCTGATGTCGCCATGGCACGCGATGACGACCAGGTCGAGTGCGTCACGGCGGCCCGACGCGAGTGCCCGCGCGGCCGCGTTCGGCCGGTAGCCGAGGTCGGCGACGACCCGGTCGACCCGGGTGCGCAGATCGGCGGAGACGCCCGGCGCGTTGTTGAGCACCCGCGAGGCGGTGGCCCGCGACACCCCGGCCTTGCGGGCGATGTCCTCGATGGTCAGCTTCCGGTAGGTCATGGGCACTCGCAATCTCGGCACGGGCGCCCCGTCGCGCCCCGTCGGCACCATAGACGCGAGAGCGCTCTCAGCGGAACCCGGTATGACAATGCCTCACCAGCCGGGATCGCGCTCTCCCAACTCTAGGTGACCGGGCCTGTGCCTTAGCTGCGGCTCCACCGGGCCAGCGAGTCCCACTTGCCGAAATCCGGCACCGGCTCCCACTGCGTGCTGACGTCCACGCCCGTACGGTCCTCGACGGTGCGCTGCTGGGAGGTGTCGTCGCTGATCACACGGCGGGCGCCGCCGTCCTCGCGGAACTCGAACCAGGTGACGCACGTCGCCCCGGACAGGGTCGCAGCCCCGGCGTCCGGGTAGTCCCACTGCGTCATGCCGCCGAGGAAGAGCTGCTCGCCGCTGCGCCGGAAGGAGTAGTGCAGGCACTGGCGGCCGTAGGCGTCGAAGAACCAGACACCCGCGTGGCCGTTGTCCCAGGCGATCTCGATGACCACGTCCGGCACGCCGCTCGGCGGGGCCGCCGGGATCACGGCGTACGGCTCGCCGGCCAGGTCCCGGGCCTGGGCCTCGTCCGCGGACAGCGGCTCGACCGGCTCGTGGTGGCGGAAGTTCCACCGTCTGCAGTAGACCGGCGGTGCATCCGGATCGTGCCCTGCGATGTGGACGGTCACGCCACTTCCTTCCCCGTGGTCAGGCGTGACTCACCGTAGACCGAGCGGGCCGTGCCGGGCAATCGCGCCGCACGCGCACGGCGAGCAGGCCCAGCAGCAGCACCTCGGCGAGCAGCAGATACCGCTCGGCGGCCCCGATCAGGAAACGGTCCGCGAGCGTGGCGCTGGCGAGCATCAGGACCGCGGATCCGGCCGCGGCGGCGGCGGTCCAGCGCACCGCGCGGCTCACCGGCCGCAGCGTCACCGCGGCCAGCGGCAACGCGGCGAACGCCAGCATCGAGGCGTACCGGTGCAGGTAGCCGGTCGTGGTCAGCGGGCCGAGGTCGGTGGGTGCCAGCGCCGCCACCGTCATGGCCGCCCCGAACAGGGCCAGCAGGATCCGGGGTGCGGTCGCGCGTACTGCGGGCAGCAGGCACCAGGCCGACAGTCCGAAGACGACCATCGCGGCGTCGGTGGCCCCGCCGCGGTCGTGCACGGCGAAGTCGCTGACGGTCAGCGAGACATGGCTGAGCTGCGGGTCCGGGTCCACCTGGCCGATCGCGGCGAGCAGCGCAGTCAGTACGCTGCCGGCGAGGCCCGTCCCCGCGAGCATCCTTCTGTCGATCATGCAGCGACGCTATGCCGGACAGAGCTGCCAGGCCTCCGGTGATCACCCTGCCTCGGACCCCGACGTGTCCGGCCGCGCGGTGCGGGTGATCCCTTAGCCGCCCGTCCGCTACGGACCTGCGCCGCGACGCCGGTCGTGGCGGCGTGCCGCGCAAACTCGCGTGACGGTCCGCAGGGCCGCCGGTAGCGTCGTCGGGCATGGGACTGCGGGCGTACACCGGACCGGACGACGACGAGCAGATCACGCGCGTACGGCAGGCCGCGCAAGCGGTCGATGGTGACGTCTGGCTGCCTGGCCCCGGCGACGACGTGCCCGACGACGCCTGCGTGGTCGCGGAGGACGCCGGCGAGGTCGTCGGGTTCGGCCGCCTCGACCGCTGGACCGAGGACGACGGCACGGAGATGTTCCTGGTCACGGGCTGTGTCCACCCCGCACACCGCGGCCGCGGGCACGGCACGGCGATGCTGCGCCGCCAGGAGGCGTACGCCGCCTCAATCGGCTCGGGCGCGCCGCATCAGGTGCTCGGCGGCAACGCCGACGACAGCCAGCCAGGAGCGCGGCAGCTGCTGCTGGACCACGGCTACCGGGTCGCGTTCACCCTCGTCGACCTGAGCCGCCCCGTCGCCGATGCCGCCGCGCCCTCCGCGCTGCCACCCGGCCTGCGGACCCGGCCCGTGCTCGCCGAGCACCAGCCGCAGATCCACGCCGCGATCACGGAGTGCTTCACCGACAGCAGGCACGGATTCGTCCCGGTGGACTACGACACCCACCTCGCGGCGGTGCGCGACACCGAACTCTGGGCAGTGGCCTGGGACGGCGACGAGATCGCCGGGCTGGTGACCAGCGAACGGGAGGGCGACGGCGTCGCGGACTCGCCCTGGGTCGCGGTGCGGCCCGCATACCGGCGCAAGGGTCTCGCCTCGGCGCTGCTCACCCACAGCCTGGCGGCCATGCGCAAGCACGGCGTCGCCGTCGCGACCATCCGCACCGTCGCCGAAAACCCGCACCGGACCGTGGACCTCTACGAACGGTCCGGCTACCGGATCGTGCGCCGGATGCCCCGCTACCGCAAGCCGCTGGCCGCCGCGTCGGCCTGACCGGTGTCGCCGCGTCGGCGTCGCTTGCACACGGCTTGCCCGTCGCGTGGGGCCGCGCTGCGTGGCCGGAAATCGTTTGCCTCGCTCGCGATGATGTCGCCATGGCATGGATCGCACCCGACGTCGCGCGGGGACCACGGATCGACATGGCCTGCGGCGAGCGCGAGATGCTGGAGAAGTGTCTGCGACAGCGCCGGGTCTTCCTGCTGCGCAAGTGCTCCGGGCTCACCGCGGAGCAGCTCAAGACGGCGTCCGTCGAACCGTCGAACCTGACGTTGTTGGGCCTGCTGCGGCACATGACCGAGGTCGAGCGGTTCTGGTTCCGGACCATGTACCTGCACGAGATCGTGCCCGGCCTGTACAGCACCGACGAGCACCCCGACGGTGACTTCGACCTGGTGGCCGACGCCGACGCCGCGGCCGACCACGCCCGCTTCCTCGCCGAGACCGCCGCGTGCGACGCCGCCGTGGCAGGGCGCGACCTGGACGAGCCCGTCGACGATCCCGAGGCCACGACCGCCGAGGTCAATCTCCGGTGGGTCTACATCCACCTCCTGGAGGAGTACGCCCAGCACACCGGCCACGCCGACCTCATCCGCGAGCGGATCGACGGCTCCACCGGGGCCTGAGGCCACGTGTCAGGAAACCTGTTCGGTGGCGGAGTAGTGGTCCACCAGGTCAGCGAGGACCTCGCGGGTCTGCTGCATGCCGCGGATCTGCTCGTCCACCCGGGTCAGCTCGTCGCGCAGCCGGGCGGCCAGCGCGGGCGTGCGGATCGCCTGCTCGGTGATGCAGGGCAGCACGTCGTAGATGGTGCTGCTGGACAGTCCGGCGGCCAGCAGTGAGCGGATCAGCGCGACCCGTTCGACGGCCGTGGGCGGGTAGTGCCGCTGACCGCCGGTGCTGCGGCCGCTGCCGAGCAGTCCCTGTTCCTCGTAGTAGCGCAGCGATCGCGGGCTCCTCCCGGTCGCCTGCGCCAGTTCGCCGATACGCATCGAGACCTGCCTCACAAGACTTGACCCTGACGTCAGTGTCAAGTTCTACCTTAGCCGCATGACCGACCTCATTGCACCCGCCGCCACCTCCACGACACTGCTCACCCCGCTGCTCGAACCCGTGACCATGGCCGGTCTGCCGCTGGCCACGCGCTTCGTCATGGCCCCGATGACCCGCGCCAAGTCACCCGGCGGGGTCCCGACGCCCGCGGTCGCGGCGTACTACCGCCGTCGCGCCGAGCACGGCGTCGGCTTGATCATCACGGAGGGAGTGCTGGTCGGGCACCCCAGCGCCGGGCACGAGGACGCCGTGCCCCGGATGACGGCGGGTCCGGCCGAGGTCGGCTGGCGGCACGTCGTGGACGAGGTCCACGCCGCCGGTGGCCGGATCGCGGCCCAGCTGTGGCATCTCGGGAGCCTGCGCGAGCCGGTGGACGGCCTGGCGGCCTGGTCGCCGTCGGCGGTGCCGGAGCCGGGGCGGCCGCTCAGCCACGCGATGACGGCGGCCGACGTCGACACGACACTTGCGGCGTACGCCGAGGCGGCCCGAGTCGCGGTGCGCGCCGGATTCGACGCGATCGAGATCCACGCCGCGCACGGTTACCTGCTCGACGAGTTCCTGTGGCCGCGGACGAACCGCCGCACCGACCGCTACGGCGGGTCGGCGGCCGGCCGGGCCCGGTTCCCGGCCGAGGTCATCCGTGCCGTGCGCTCGGCCGTGCCCGCGGACCTGCCCGTGATCGTGCGGTTCTCGCAGTTCAAGGAGCGCGACTTCGACGCCCGCATCGCCGACTCCCCAGCCGAGCTGGCGGTGATCCTCGAAGCGTTCGCGGCGGCGGGCGCCACCGTCCTGCACGCCTCCCAGCGCAGGTTCTGGCAGCCGCTCTTCGCCGGCTCGCCGCTCAACGTCGCAGGCTGGGCCAAACACATCACCGGGCTGCCTGCCATCACGGTGGGTGGGGTGGGCCTGACCCGCGACTTCCTCGAACCCGGCCGGCCGGACTCCGTCACCGGCCTGGTGGAGCGCGTCACCGCCGGTGAGTTCGACCTGGTCGCGCTCGGCCGCGTCCTGCTCGGCAATCCGGACTGGGTCACGCTGGCCGCCGAGGGCCGCATCGACCGCATCCAGGACTTCCGCAAGGAACACGAGCGGACGTTCGCCTGACGAACCTTCGGAGATGGTTCCCACGGGCTGCCTGCGGGAATCCTCCGTCACGGCGGACGGCCGCGCGGGCATCAGCCGGAGATGGTCCGGTGGGGCGCGACGCCCGGGTGGCCGACCGGCGCGGCGGCGTGCAGTGCCGCCAGCGCCGCGTCCAACGCGGCCGACAGGGGCTCGATCGACTGCAGTGCCTGAGCCAGCAGCAGGCCCCCCTGCACCGAGGCGAAGGCGGCCAGGGCCAGCCGCTCGGGGTCGGCATCCGGGCGCAGCAGGCCGCCATCGCGCATGCGCGACAGCCCGTCACGCAGGTGCCCGCGCCACCGGTTCAGGT
Organism: Catellatospora sichuanensis; assembly: GCF_007483665.1. Classification (GTDB taxonomy): domain Bacteria; phylum Actinomycetota; class Actinomycetes; order Mycobacteriales; family Micromonosporaceae; genus Catellatospora; species Catellatospora sichuanensis. The sequence goes on along the minus strand of NZ_VIQO01000030.1, from coordinate 36,467 downwards.
GCCCGACCACCTCGGCGGCGGCGGCCGGGTCGGTGCCGACGAGCTCGCTGACCAGGGTGCCGATCGGGCAGCCCCAATGCGCCTGCGAGCCGTAGTACGCGACCAGCGCGTCGCGCCAGCCGTCCCACGCCGCCCAGGTGTCGAGGGTCTCCAGATACGGCTGCTGCGCCTGCAGCACCCGCTGCATCTGCAGTTCCGCGATCGCCAGCACCAGTTCGCTCTTGCCACCGGGAAAGTAGTGGAACAGCTGGCTCTTGCTGGTCAGCGTGCCGGCGCGGACGTCGTCCAGGCTGGTGCCGCCGACCCCGCGGGCCAGCACCAGGTCCGCCGCGGTGGCGACGATCCGGGCCCGGGTGGCGGCGCCCTTCGCGGTGAGTCCTGCGGTGGCGGTCACCTGCCCATCCTAGAGCGCCTGGACCGACCGGTCCAATATTGTGGCCGGTGGCCGGTCGGCCGTCTCCCACGGCATGGGCAGCCGTGACCCGATGAAGGAAACTTTTGTACGCTGCCCGGTGGACGATGCATTTCCTACATTGGGGAGCGTATGAACGAGCCGTCGCAGACCATGGCCGTGGCGGTCTCCGCCGCCGGACTGTGGACCTCCCCCGACGCCGTGCGGCCGCTGGACGCACCGGCCCTGACCACTCCCGCGCAGCTGCGCGCCTGGGCCGCCGCGCAGGGTCCCGACGAGCGCCGCGACCTGTGGGGCCGGGTCGACAGCCAGCTGCTGCTGGGCGAGACCGTGCTGGTCCGGGAAGTCAGAGACGGCTGGGCCCGCGTCAACGCCCCGGCGCAGCCCTCGCGCAAGGATCCCCGTGGCTACCCGGGTTGGCTGCCGCTGGCCCAGCTCGCCGCGCCCGCCGAGCCCACCGGCGAGCAGGTGGTGGTCACCGAGCAGGTCACCGAGCTCAGGGACGGCCCCGACGGCCGGGTCCTCGCCGACGACGTCAGCTACGGCACGGTGCTGCCCGCGCGCCGGCGGCAGGACGCGTTCACCGAGGTCACGCTGCCCGGTGGGCGCACCGGCTGGCTGGCGGACAAGCACCTGGACGTCCACCGCGTCCGCGGCCCGCTGCCGACCGCCGCGCAGCTGGTCGCCGCGGGACGGCAGTTCCTCGGGCTGATGTACCTGGCCGGCGGCACCCACGGGCTGATGCTCGACTGCTCCGGACTGCCCCATCTCATCTACCGCCGGTACGGGCACACCGTCCCGCGCGATGCCAGCGACCTGGCCCTGATCGGCGAGCACGTGGACGTGCCCGACCTGGTCCCGGGCGACCTCGCCGTCTTCCAGAACGACGAGACGGGCGACGTCTACCACACGGGTGTCTGCACCGGCGGCGAGCAGCAGGTGCTGCACGTGTCCCAGCCCGACTGGGCCTGCATCGACGGCGCTCTCAGCGAGCGCCGCCGCCGCCACCTGGTGTCCGGTCGTCGGCTGCGGGCGGAGTAGACGGGCCGCGGCGGTTGGCACGGGCGGTCGGGACAGCCACACTGTGCACATGCCACGCTCGCGCAAGTACCGGGTGATCACCGGGCTGGAACGGGTCAACAACCGGATCACGCGGTGGGCTTTGCGCCGAGGGCTGGCGCCGAACGCGTTCGCGCTGCTGGAGACGACCGGCCGGCGGTCCGGGCTGCCCCGGCACACCCCGGTCGGCAACGGGCTGGCCGGTGATGTCTTCTGGCTGGTCGCCGCGCACGGGCGGCAGGCCGACTATGTGCGCAACCTGCTGGCCGACCCGGTGGTGCGGGTGAAGGTCGGCGGGCGCTGGCGCGAGGGCCGGGCCGTGGTGCTGCCCGGCGACGATGTCACGGCCCGCTCGCGGTCGCTGCCTCACCAGTGGGACGCCGCCATCGGTCGGCTGATGGCGACCCGGCCGCTGACCGTACGCATCGACCTCTCCTCCGCCACCGAGGCAGCCTGACGCCACATCGTCCGACTGGGCGACCCGAACATGTTGATCTTAGGCGACAAATTTAGCGGCGATGTAGCATATGGGCATGACCGCGCCTGGGCGAAAGATCAGCATCTACTTCCCCGCCGACGTCCTGGCCGACGTCGAGGCCGCCGACAACGCCTCCGCCATGGTCGCCGAGGCCCTGCGGATGGCCAAACGCCGCAAGCAGCTGCATGAGACGATCCGCCGAGCCGGCTACCTGGTGACGCCGGAAGGCGTGAAGCGTATGAGTGAGCGCGTCGCCGCGCTGGACGCCCAGCGGGCAGCCGAGCAGTGACCGAGCCCCTGGCGGAGCCGCAGGTCCGCGTGGTTCTCGATGTCACCGCGCTGACCGCGTACGCGCGGCTGACCGGCATGGCCGTGCCCGAGCTGCTGGCCATGGTCGAGGAGGAGTCCGCCACCAGCATGGTCGGGGTGCCGGCGGCGCACTTCATGACCACGCACCAGCAGCTCGACGAGGACGAGCGCGAGCGTCTGATCGACCTGCTCACCCGCGCCGATTCGGTGGTGGTGCTGCTGCCGCTGCTCGGGGCCGAAGCGATCGAGGCCGCGCAGATGGGTCACGTCATGGGTCACGCGGTGATACTGGCCCGCCGAAGCGGGGCCTACCTGGCGACCTACGACGGCGCCGAAGCACGCCGCCACCTGCCCGGTGGCGGCGTGCTGGATCTGACGGACAAGTAGGACGGTCAGCCGCCGTCGACCTGGCGGAACGGGGTGAGGTCGACGGTCGGCCGGGTCGTGCGGGCGGCCGCCTGCGCCACCGGGGCCGGGATCGAGTCGAACAGCTGTCGGTCCAGCACCGGGTGCGCCTCGGGGCCGGGTGGGCGGTGCCAAAGTTGTCCAGCCCGTCGAGGGAGCCGGCGAAGAAGGCGACCGTCAGCGCGGGCGCTGACGCAACCGATCGAGGTCCATCGGGAAGGCGACCCGAGCGCACTGCCGGATCTACCACCAAGCTCTGATTGAACATTCAGCTTTCAGCTCTAGTCTCAAAGGATGCTGAGTCGCGCCGGAAAACTCGACCGCCTCCCGGACCCGCCGCCCGCGGCCGGGACGGACGACGTCGAGCCCGTCCCGGCGCCCCGCCGGCGATGGTGGGTGGGCAGCCGTGCGCTGGTCGCGGCGGGTGTCGCGGTGGCGCTGGCGGTCACCGCGGTGGTCGCGTTCCGGTGGGGCGCGGCCGAATCCGGCGCACCCGCCGTCGTGGCGCCCTCGCCGTCGCCGTCGGACGACGGCACGCTCACCGTCGCCGAGGTCTACCAGGTTCTGCTGCCCTCGGTGGTGTCCATCCGGACGACCGGCGCGGGCCGCGAGCCGTCGACGGCGTCGGGCACCGGTGTGCTGGCCAACGCCGACGGCACCATCCTGACCGCGCTGCACGTGGTCCAGGGCGCGGCCAGGATCGAGGTCACCTACGCCGACGGCAGCAGCACCCCGGCGAAGATCGCGGCCGCCGACCCGGCGACCGACATCGCCGCGCTGACCCCGGAGAAACTGCCTGAAGTGCTGGTCCCGGCTGTGCTCGGCGGCGCGCCGGGCATCGGCGAGCAGGTCGTCGCGATCGGCGACCAGCTCGGCCTGACCGGCTCGGCCACCACCGGCGTGGTGTCCGGTCTGGAACGTTCGGTCACCGTGGCCGACGTCGGCAAGCTCGGCGGGCTCATCCAGTTCGACGCCGCGGTCAACCCCGGCAGCTCGGGCGGCCCGCTGGTGAACATGCGCGGCGAGACGGTCGGCATCGTGGTGGCGCTGGCCAACCCGACGGACGCGGGCACGTTCATCGGCGTCGGGTTCGCCGTGCCGATCGTGACCGCCGCGGCGGCCGGCGGCCCACCGCCACCTCTGTGACCTCTCCCCCGACAGCACGTGCAACGGCACACGATCCGATGAGGACGGACCCATGAACACACCCGCATCCGGCAACGGTCACCGGCAGCCGCCCCGTCCGGCGGGCGGACCGTCGCCGGCCGCCGGCCAGAGCACCGTGGAGCAGGTGCTCTACGAGGTCAAGAAGGTCATCGTCGGGCAGGATCTGCTGCTGGAGCGGCTGATGGTCGCGCTGCTGGCGCGCGGGCACATCCTCGTCGAGGGTGTGCCGGGCCTGGCCAAGACGCTGGCCGTCAAGTCCCTGGCCGAGGCCGTCGGCGGGCAGTTCCACCGGGTGCAGTTCACCCCCGACCTGGTCCCGGCCGACATCACCGGCACCCGCACGTACCACCAGCACAGCGGCGAGTTCCAGGTGTCGCTCGGGCCGGTGTTCACGAACCTGCTGCTCGCCGACGAGATCAACCGGGCGCCGGCGAAGGTGCAGAGCGCGCTGCTGGAGGTGATGCAGGAGCACCAGGTCACCATCGGCCGGGAGACGCACCGCGTCCCGGAGCCGTTCCTGGTGCTGGCCACGCAGAACCCCATCGAGTCCGACGGCACCTATCCCCTGCCGGAGGCGCAGGTCGACCGGTTCATGATGAAGGTGCTGGTGGGCTACCCGAGCGCCACCGAGGAGTTCGTGATCGTCGAGCGGGCGGTCAGCCCCGGCGCGGCGATCCAGCGCATCATCGACCCGGCGCAGCTGATCGAGTTGCAGCAGCAGGCCGACCGGGTATACGTCGACCCTTCGCTGATCGAGTACGCGGTCCGGCTCACCGCCGCGACCCGCGACCCGGCGCTCGTCGGCCAGCAGCAGCTGTCGCGGTACGTCACCTACGGCGCCAGCCCCCGGGCGTCGATCAACCTGGTGCTGGCCGGCCGCGCCCTGGCGTTCCTGCGCGGGCGGGACTACGCGCTGCCCCAGGACCTCACCGACCTGGCCCTGGACGTGCTGCGGCACCGGCTGGTGATGTCGTACGAGGCGCTGGCCGACGAGGTGAGCGCGGACGCGGTGCTGGACCGCATCATGTCCGCGCTGCCCGTGCCGGAACTCGCCATGCAGGGCCGCTGACCCATGAACGAGCGAATCAGCCGGCCCGGCTTTCATGCCGCCGACGAGCGCAGCGGGGACTAGGCATGACAGCGGCCTCCGACCGGTTACTGCGGCGCCTGGAATGGCAGGTGCTGCGCCGCCTCGACGGGCGCCTGCAGGGCGGGCACCGCACGGTGTGGCGCGGCGCCGGGCTCGACTTCAGCGACGTGCGCGCCTACACGCCCGAGGACGACGTCCGGCACATCGACTGGAACGTCACCGCGCGGATGGACGAGCCGTTCGTGCGCCAGTACACCGAGGACCGCGACCTCACGGCGTGGCTGGTGCTGGACCGGTCCGCGTCGATGCGCGGCACCGGCCGCCACGGCAAGGACACGACCCTCAACGAGCTGGCCGTATGCCTGGCCCGGCTGCTGACGTACCGCGGCAACCGGGTCGGTGCGATCCTGTTCGACAACCGGCACCAGCGGGTCATCGCGCCGCGCACCGGCCGCGACCAGGTCCTGCGGCTGACCCATGAGCTCAACGTGCCCACGCCGCACACCGACGCCGGGACCACCACGGACCTGTCGGCGATGCTGCGGCTGGCCGCCGCCACGGCACGGCGGCGCAGTCTGGTGCTGGTGCTGTCGGACTTCATCGGCGACCCTGGCTGGGAGCGGTCGCTGGCGCTGCTGTCGCACCGGCACGAGGTGGTCGCCGTGCGCATCGTCGACCCCGCCGAGCTCGAACTGCCCGACCTGGGCATGATCGTCGTCGAGGACGCCGAGACCGGTGAGCAGCTGCTCGTGGACAGCGGCGACCCGCTGCTGCGCCGCCGGCTGCAGGCCGAGGTGCAGGCCCGGGAGAGCGGGCTGACGGACACGATGAACCGGGCCGGGGTGGCGGCCCATCGCGTCACCACCGACACCGACCTCGTCGACGCGCTGGTCGGCATGGTGCGCCGGACGAGGCGGAGATCCCGATGACCGTGCAGTATCCGTTCCTGATCGCGCTGGCCCTGGTGGGCACCGGCGCCGCCGTGCTGGCGTACCTGCGGCTGCAGCGCCGCCGCACCGCCGCGCTGCGGGTCGCCGGACTGGGCCTCACCCCGGCGGGCGGCCGGGGCGCGGTCCGCCGCCACCTGCCGTACATCCTGTTCCTGGCCGCACTGCCGATGCTGCTGACGGGCCTGGCCCGGCCGCACGCGGAACTGCCCGTGCCCCGGGTGTCCGGCACGGTGATGCTGGTGTTCGACGTGTCCAACAGCATGGCCGCCACCGACGTCGAACCCTCCCGGCTCGCCGCCGCGCAGGCCGCCGCAGCGAGATTCGTCGAGCAGCAGCCGTCCACCGTGGACATCGGCGTGGTCATCTTCGGCCAGGGCGGCCTGCTCACGCAGACTCCGACGCCCGACCGGGCCGCGGTCAAGAACGCCATCACCCGGCTGAGCACCAGCGGCAGCACCTCGCTGCGCCAGGCGGTCCTGACGGCGCTGTCGGCCATCGTCGGCGAAACGGTCGAGCTGCCGACGGAGGAGGACGCCGCACCGCCCGACCTCGGCTACTGGGGCTCGGCGACGATCATCGTGTTCTCCGACGGGCAGGAGACCGAAAGTCCCGAGCAGGCGCAGGCGGCCGCCGCGATGGCCGCCGCGGCCGGGGTGCGCATCGAGACCGTCGGCATCGGCACCCCCGAGGGCGCCACCGTCGAGGTCGAGGGCTTCCAGGTCGCCACCGCGCTCGACGAGCAGCTGCTCACCGACCTCGCCGCGGTCACCGGCGGGACATACCACCCGGCCCGGGACGCGGCCGCGCTCGACGACATCCACCGGTCCATCGACCTGCGCATCACCACCGAGCCCGAACACATCGAGCTCACCGCGCTGTTCGCGGGCTCCGCGCTGCTGCTGCTGACCCTCGGCGGACTGCTGATGATCCGCTGGTACGGAAGGATCGTCTGATGTCACTGGCCTGGCCGTGGGCGCTGGCCGCCCTGCTCGTCGTCCCGCTGCTGCTGCTGGTGCGCTGGTGGCTGAACCGGCGCAGGCGCAAGGTGGCCGTGCGGGTGTCCAGCATCGCGCTGATCCGGGCCGCGCTGCCGGGCCGTTCCCGCTGGCAGCGGCGTATCCCCGCGGCCCTGTTCGCGCTGGGCCTGCTCGCGCTCGGGCTCGCCATCGCGCGGCCGCAGGCGTCCCTGGCGGTGCCGCAGGACTCCACGGCGATCCTGCTGGCGATGGACGTCTCGCAGTCGATGTGCTCCACCGACGTCCCGCCGAACCGGCTGGCCGCGGCGCGGGAGGCGGCCCGGGAGTTCGTGCTGGCGCAGGAGGACGGCACCCGCATCGGGCTGGTCGCGTTCTCCGGCATCTCCGGGCTGCTGGTCGAGCCGACCGAGGACAAGCAGGCGCTGCTCACCGCGATCGACGATCTGCGCACCTCCCGCGGCACCGCCATCGGGCAGGCCATCCTGACCTCCATCGACGCGATCGCCGAGATCAACCCTGCGGTCCCGCCGACCGGGGTGGAACTCGGCGCGCCCGGCTCCCCCGGCTCCGGGCAGTACGTCGCCGACACGATCGTGGTGCTGACCGACGGCGCGAACACCCAGGGCGTCGACCCGGTCACCGCGGCGCAGGAGGCCAAAGCCCGCGGCCTGCGGGTGTACACCATCGGTTTCGGGACCACCGACCCGGCGCCGCTGATCTGCAGCCCCGACCAGATGACCGCGGGTTCGGGCGCGCGGCCGGAATGGCAGGGCCGGGGCGGCGGCGGGCGGCGCGCGCAGCTGATCGACGAGGAGACCCTCGGCGAGGTCGCCGAGCTGACCGGGGGCGAGTACTTCCGGGCGCAGGACGCCGAGCAGCTCGTGGACGTGCTCACGGACCTGCCCAGCACGATCGTGGTGCAGAAGGAGGACGTCGAGATGACCGTCTGGTTCGTCCTGGCGGGGGCGCTGCTGGCGGGCACCGGCGTCGGCCTGTCCCTGCGCTGGAACCGTTCCTGATTTGCCTATTGAGGGAGACCACAGCTCGGTGAGGTAGCTGTCAATCCTCATCGCACCGCGTCAGGGCCATGACAGGGCCGTGACGGGAGTCCGGCCGATTCTTTGCGGCATGGAAACGCAGACTCCCACGGCCGCAACCAAGGTTGCCCGACCGAACCGCTTCGTCGAGCTGCTGGTCGCCGACCGCCACTCCCTTCCGCTGTCCATCGCGCTGCACCTCGTGCCCGGCGCGCTGATCGTCGCCGCCTACCTGCTCCTCGCGGAGCCACTCGTCAAAGCGATCGACTATCCGATCTTCCTGGCCTGGGCGATCGCTCTGGTCGTCGTGCTCGCACCGATCCAGTTCGGCCTGTTGTGGCTGGGCCGCCTGCGCAACGGCCGGTTCTCGCTGCGCGGAGTGGTGGACTACCTGGACAAGCCGATCCGGCGCGGGAAGATCACCGCCATCGTCGCCGGGCTCATCGTGTGGGTGACGGTGGTGTCGCTCGCGCTCACCCCACTGGACAACCTCGTCTTCGACACGTTCTTCACCTGGCTCCCCTTCGAAGGCGCAGGCGGCAGCGCGACTACCTACATCGACGGGTATGCACACTCGCGTGTCGTCATCACGATGCTGATCTGCCTTCCGCTGACCGGATTCGCCCTCCCCCTGATCGAGGAGTTCTACTTCCGCGGATTCCTGCTGCCCCGCATCTCCCACCTGCGCTGGGGGGCGCCCGTGCTCAACACGGTCCTGTTCTCGGTGTACCACTTCTGGGCGCCGTGGACGGTCCTGTCGAAGGTGATCTTCATGTTCCCGGCGGTCTGGCTGGTCTGGCGGAAGCGTGACATCCGGGTGTCGATCGGCATGCACCCCGGCGGGGCTCTCCTGATGGCGACGATCGGCACCATCGCCCTGATCCTGGGCCTCGTGCCGTAACACCTATCTGGTGAGGGGCGTCGACCATAGTGGGCGACGCCCCTCGGCCGTCGGCAGTTCACTGGTGATCGGCATGCGAGACAGGTCAGGCCGATTCGCGCCGACTACCATAGACGGATGATCAACCGGCGACAGGTGCTCGACTTCCGGGTCCGGGCCCAGCAACTCGACCGGGCGGCGGGTACGCTCGCCGACACCGCGGTGCTCGACCTCGGCGTGCAGGACACCGGCCCCGACGGCGCCGCCTGGGCGCTGGCCGTCCGCGGCGTCGACCCCGCCGCATTGTCCGATCACGACACCGTCATGCTGTGGACGGTCCGCGGCGCGCCGCACCTCTACCGCCGGGCCGACGTGGGCCGGATCGCGGCCGCGGTCGAGCCGTTCTCCGACGCCGACGCCGGTAAGCGCATCTACGACGCGTCCAAGCCGCTCAAGGCCGCCGGCATCGCCAACCTGGCCGCCCTCGACGAGGTGGCGGCCCGGATGCGCGAGATCGTTTCCAAGCCGACGGTCAAGGGCGACGTGTCGGGGACCCTGGCGAAGGCCATGCCGGAGCCGTACCTGCGCTTCTGCCGCGCCTGCGACACGACCCACCTCTACGAGATGCCGTTCCGGCTGGCTGCGCTGCGCGCGGGCCTGGAACTGCAACCGGGCACCTCTCCCCCGGTCCTGCAGCGCATCGCCGGCTTCCGCAAGGCCGCCGCACCGGGCGAGCGGTTCGACGTGGTACGGGCGTACCTGCGGCTGCTCGGCCCGGCCACCCCGAAGCACGTCGCCGCCTACCTGGACGCGCCGGTCAAGGACGTGCAGGCGCACTGGCCCGACGACGTGGTCGAGGTCACCGTGGACGGCGAGAAGCGCTCGCTGCTGGCTGCCGACGAACAGGCGCTGGCCTCGGCCGGGACCGACGCGACCCGGCTGCTCGGCCCGTTCGACCTGTTCCTGCAGGCCAAAGACCGGTCGACGCTGGTCGCCGACGAGGCACGAGCCAAGCAGCTGTGGCCCACGCTGGGTCGGCCGGGTGCGGTGCTGTCCGGCGGCGAACTGGTCGGCGTCTGGCGTCCCCGCAAGTCGGGCAAGAAGTTCACAGTCGCCGTCGAGCCGTGGGGCCGGATGACGGCCGCGACCCGGACGGCGGTCGGCGAGCAGGCCGAGCGGCTCGCCGCATACCGTCAGGTCGCGCTCACCGGCGTCGAGTTCGCCTCCTGAGGGCGACTCGTCACGCCCTGAGTTCGGCCGAGCCCGGACGGGCGGGCAAGTGCCGGTCGTACGGTCCAGTGAATCCGATCGCACTCCGGTGAACCTCGTTGCTACGGTCGCCGGCGTGGACAGCATGCCTCGCGTCGACCGGGCCGACGTCCGGGAGACCGACGACGAATCCACGCTCATCCTGTCCGCAGGCGGGCTGCACGTCCTGATGATCCGCCTGCACTACGGCGGCACCGGCGGCGAGACGGACGAGGTGATCAACAGCGCCGGCGAGGTGGCGACCGGTGCGGTGTGCTCCTGGACGCTCATCGGGCAGGTGCTGACGTTGGAGTTGGACCGGCGGGCCGCGGCGCGGCTGGGATTTCCGCGCGACTACCGGGTCCGCCTCGACCTGCCGCCCGACGGGTTCTCCCTGGCTCGGGACAGTCTGCTGGAGATCCTTTACACGGCCTGCTTCGTGGTGGACACACCCGAGGGCCGCGTCACCAGCAGCTGAGCCCGGTTGCCTCCCTCACCGAGGTGACGTGCGCGGGCCGGGAGCCATCGGGGCGAGGCCGAGTTCGGCGAGCGCGGCCGCGCCGCGGGCGGCATCGTCGCCTCCGGCGAGCACCAGGGTCCGTGCCGACTGGTAGCGGCAACCGGCGGCGTCGAACGCGGCCACCGTGGCGAGAAGCCGCTCGCGGTCGCCGTCGAGCAGGGCCTGCGCCCGCTCCACGATGGCGCCCGCGACCGGGTTGCCGGCCACCACGGTCCGGGCTTCGGCGACGCGGTCCGCGGCGTCCGGGCTGCCGGCGAGCACGGCGGCTTCGGTGCGCAGTGCCACGTACCAGTGGAGCCAGATCCAGGTGACCCATTTCCACACGTCGGCGGGTTCGGGCGCCAGCCGGTCGAGCGCCTGCCTGGCCCGTCCGGTGTGGAGCATGCCGATCGCGTCGAAGACCGCCCCGTAGCCGTACGTGTGCTCCGGCGGGGTGCCGAGCTGCTGCATGACGGCGTCCCAGTCGTCCCGGGCGGCGTGATCGCCGCGCAGGCCGTGGATCATCGCCACGGCGGCCACGGCGGGGCCGAGGACCGACCGGGCGGGGCTGCCGGCCCGCTGCCACGCTTCGCGGAACCGGCCGCTGACGGAGAGCACCTCGTCGACGTCGCCCGCCAGCGCGTCAGCCACCAGCAGCCAGCTGGTGGCGCGGTGGCCGACCTCGGCCAGCAGCGGATGGTCGGCGAGCTGCCGGGCCCACCGGCGGGTGTCGGTGAGGTCTCCGGCGCCCAGGCCGGCTTCGGTGGCCATGCCGAGCGCGTCGATCAGTTCGTGGGTGCGGGCCGGGGTGTCCGGCGCGGATGCGAGCAGCGTGATCCTGCGCCGGGCGGTGGCCGCGGCCCCGAAGGTGTCACCGGCCCAGCTCCTGGCGCCGGTGAGCGCGTCGAGCGCGGCGGAGCAGGCCAGCGGGTCGCCGGTGCGTTGGGCGAGTTCGACCGCCCGTTCGGCGCGCGTGTTCGTCTCCGGCACGTCGTTGTCGGCGGGACCCTGGGCGGCGCCGTACGCGTCGGCGAGGACCCCGGCCTCGGCCAGCGCCACCGCCGCCTGGGCCGCGGGGTCGTCACCGGCCAGCTCCCGTGCCTCGTCGACGAGCACGATCGTCTCCTCGCGTGACGGGAGGCGCTCGAACTTGCTCCAGAACCGGTGCGCGTAGGTGGCGGCGGTCGCCAGGTCGCAGGCGGCCCCGGCGGTGTCCCCCGCGCGGCGGGCCGCGGCGGCGGCCGCCTGGTGGAGGCGGTACATGTCGTCACCGCACATGCGGCATCCGGCCACGGCCGCGGCCTGCCGAAGCATCGTCGCGGCGGCGGCGGGGTCGTCGGCGAGCGCGGCCGCCTGCTCGTATCGCAGCTGGGATTCGCCGACGAAGGTACGGGTGAAGGTCAGCTCCCCGAGGTGCCGGGCGAGGCGGTACGCGTGCGCGCGCTGCTCCGGCCGGTCGGCCGCCCACGCCAGGGCGGCGCGGAGGTCATCGGCCACCGCGTCGAACCGGGCGCGCCAGTCCGCTCGCACCACGGCGAGGTCCGCGGCCCTGGCCAGGCACCACTGCAGATGCCGCGATCGGGTGTCGGCCAGTTCACCGGCCTCGGTGAGCTGCTCCCTCCCGTACTGGCGGATCGTCTCCAGTGCCCGGTACGCGGTCCTGCTCGGCGAAGCGGCGACCGCCAGCAGGCTCTGCTCGGCCAGCCTGGCCAGCCCGTCGGTGACGACGCCCGGTGCGGTTCCGGCGACCTCCGCCGCCGCATCGACGGTGAACGGCGCCACGAACACCGACACCCGGCGCAGCAGCGCCCGGTCGTCCGGCTCCAGTAGGGCGTGGCTCCAGTCCAGCGCCGCCCGCACCGAGCGGTGCCGGTCGTCGGCGCGGGGGCCGCCGGACAGCAGCCGCAGCTGGTCGGACAGGCCGGCGGTGAGGCCGTCCAGGCCGAGCGTGGGCCACCGGGCGGCGGCCAGCTCGATGGCCAGCGCCACGCCGTCCAGCCGCTCGCAGACCGCGGCGATGTGCGCGCGCATCACGGGATCGGCCGGCCAGCGCAGCTCTGTCACGCGGCCGAGGAACAACGCGACGGCGTCTGATTCGCCGTCGCCGGCCAGCGACATCGACGGGACCTGGTACACCCGCTCGAACGGCACCATCAGCCGGGCCCGGCTGGTCGTCAGCACGGTCAGCCGAGGGCATGTCGCGAGCAGCCGCTCGAGAAACGGGGCCACCCCGTCCCGGACCTGTTCACAGTTGTCCAGCACCACCAGGGCGTGCCGGTCGGCCAGCGCGGCGAACACCGACTCGTCCATGCCGCGGTCGGGCTGCTCGCCGAGACCGAGCGCGCAGGCGACCGCACCCGCGACCGCGCCCGGGTCGGTGACCGGGACCAGGTCGACGAACCACACACCGTCGGCGTACTCGCCGGCCGCGTCCGCGGCCACCGTCAACGCGAGCCGGGTCTTACCCACGCCGCCGGGACCGACCGCGGACACCTGCCGGTGCGCTTTGAGCATCTCGGTCAGCTCGGCCCGTTCCTGGGACCGGCCGACGAACGAGGTCAGCGGCGTCGGCAGGACCGGAGCCGGCTGGGACCGGTCGGCGCGGGCCGCCGCGGACGCGCGCTGGGCGAGCGCACGCCGGTCCGGCACCTCCAGTTTGCGCAGCAGCGAGGAGACGTGGCTCTCCACGGTGCGCACCGAGATGAACAGCCGCGCACCGATCTCGGCGTTGCTGAGGTGCTCCCCCAGCAGCGCCAGCACCTCGGCTTCCCGAGCCGAGATCTCCACCGTCGTCGCCGTCATGAACACATTCTCGCGTACTGCTCCGTAGTGCTGTTCCGCGGTGCTTTCCGTGGTCGGCACCGATGCCGTCCCGCCGCCGCGCGGCGACGCTCATCCCAGGCACATCGGACGTCGGAAACGGAGCACGAGATGAAGCATCTGCGGGACGGCGCGCGGTCCTGGATCGGGTCCATCGGTCGGCTGAGCAGGCACCCGGCACTGCGCTGGATCCTGCCCGCACAGCTGGTCTCCGCCCTCGGCGACGGCATGAGCATGGTCGCGGTGGCGTGGCTCGCGGTCCAGATCGCGCCGCCCGGCCAGGCCGGTGTCTGGACCGGGCTGGCGGTCGCGGCGTACGCGCTGCCGGCCCCGCTCGGCGCGGCTCTGCTCGCCCGGCTGATGCGTAGGCTGCGTGCCGCGCAGCTGGTGGCGGCGGACGCCTCGGTGCGGGCGGTGACGTTGGCCGCGGTCGCGATCCTGGCGGTGACCGGGCAGCTGGATCCGGTCGTCTACGTGGCGCTGCTCGCGGTCTCGTCGCTGCTGCACGCGTGGGGCAACGCCGGGGTGTACACGCTGGTGGCGGAACTACTACCGGAGGACGACCAGGTCACCGGCAACGCGTTGCTGTCGACGTTCGCGCAGTCGGCGTTCGTGGTCGGCCCGGCCCTGGCCGGCGGGCTGACCGCGCTGGTCGGGCCGGGCTGGGTGATCGGGGTGGACGCGGCGAGCTTCGCCGTCCTGGCGGTCGCCGCCTGGGCGCTCGCCGGCCGGCAGGCCGCCACCGCCACCGCCGGGACGAACGCGCCGGACACACCGCCGACCAGCGGCTGGCGCACCATCCTCGACCAGCCACGCCTGCTCGGGCTGCTCCTGGTCACCTGCGCGTTCTTCTTCCTCTACGGCCCTGTCGAGGTCGCCCTGCCGGTGCACGTCGCCCACGGGCTGCACGGCTCACCCGGCCTGCTGGGCCTGTACTGGACCGCGTTCGGGATCGGGGCGACGGTCGGCGCACTCGGGGCGGTGCTGCTGCGGCACCGCGCGCCCTGGCCGGTCGTGGTCGCCATCATCGTCGGCTGGGGCGCCGCCCTGCTGCCCCTCGGGCTGACCGACGCCGTCGCACCCGGGCTGGTCGGATTCGCCGCCGGCGGGCTGATCTACGGCCCGTTCACCGCCATCTCCACGGCGTTGTTCCAGCGCGGCACCCCACCACACGTGCTCAGCCGTGTGCTCGCCGCCCGCGCCGCGTTGACCGCCCCCGCCACCGGGCTGGGCACGCTGGTGGGCGGTCCGGTCGTCTCCTCGGTCGGTGCACGGCCCACCCTGCTGATCTCCGCACTGCTCACCATCGCGCTGGGCCTGTCCGTCGCGGCCGTGCTGCGGCTCACCCGCCGCACGGCGGGCACCGTCGCGGCCCCCGCGGTCCCGGTCAGGCCCGCTACGCAGGACGGCCGCCTCGTCGCCGCAGGTGTGGCTCCGGCGTCGCCACACCTGCCGTAGGCGGTCCCCGTACCCACGATCCGTGGTCGGTTCCGTGGTCGCCACGGATGCCGGCCAACCCCCGCGGACGAAAAGCTGTATGCAGTTCCCGCTTCTCACCAGGGAACACACCTACCGGGCCGAACGACCCACTACCTCAGGAGCGACCATGACCGGCTCTTCCACCCTCGGCGCCAAGACCGTGCTCCACCCCGTGTCCGACCTCGCTGCGGCGAAGGCCGTGTACACCGCGCTGCTGGGCGTTCAGCCGCAGACCGACTCGTCGTACTACGTCGGCTTCGAGGCCGCCGGCCAGCAGATCGGCCTGGTGCCCAGCGGCGGACCGCAGGGCCTGACCTCGCCGGTGACCTACTGGCACGTGCCGGACATCAAGGCCAAGCTCGCCGAGGTGACCGCCGCAGGCGCCACCGTGCAGCAGGCCGCGCACGACGTCGGCGGCGGCCGCCTCGTGGCCACCGTCACCGACCTCGACGGCAATGTGCTGGGCCTGCTGCAGGACCACTGATCCGGCGCCGAAACCCGGCGAGGGGGACGGCGCGCCCCGCTGCCGTCCCCGCCCACCGAACATCCCCACCCGGCGATCGCCGGGACGGCAACGTCCTCACGGAGTCCCCATGAACCGCAACAAGTGGATCCGCCGGTTTCACCGCTGGACGGCGATCGTCTTCACGGTGACCGTCGTCGTCACGTTCGTCGCCCTGGCGCAGCAGGACCCGGCCATGTGGATCTCCTACGTGCCGCTGCTCCCGCTCGCGTTGCTCCTGATCACCGGCCTGTACTTGTTCGCGCTGCCGTACACCGCCACATGGCGCACCGCCCGCCGGCACTGACCCGATGTGCGCCAAGGCCGCAGTTTCGATCGCCGCCAGGGCGGCCCGGATGAGCCGGGTCGCCCCGGCCTTGCGTCTGCACAGCTTTCAGCGGTCCGACCGGGCTCGCACCTTGGCGAAGAAGGCCCGGATATCGGCCGCGTGCACCGACGGCACCTCCATCGCCACGAAGTGGTTGCCAGGATTGCCCGCGGGCCAGTGCACGATGGTGTTGTCACGTTCCGCGAGGCGCCGCATCAGTGCGGAACCGCCGCCGTACACCCCCGACGGCACCCGGATCTGTCCCTTGGGCCAGGCGAATCCGCCGTCGGCGGCCAGGGTCAGGCGGTCGTACATCGGCCACGAGGACGATCCCGACGTGCCGGTGAACCAGTAGAGGCTGACGTTGGTGAGCAACTGGTCCCGGTCGATGACCTGATCCGGCGTCTCTGCCATGAAGGCGAACTCCTTGAACTTCTGCATCATCCAGGCCAGCAGCCCGGCCGGGGAGTCGTTCCAGGCGTATGCGAAGGTCTGCGGCGCGGCCCGCAGCAGCGCGTGATGGTCCACACCACCGCTCATCCACTGCTGCATCTGCTCCCACTCGGCACGTTCCGCCTCCGTCATCTCCGGCACGTCTGCTGCGGTGGGGAAGCCGAAGCCGCCGTCGATGTGCACGCCGACCACGTGCTCCGGCGCGACCTTCGCCACCTCCGGAGCCACGTATGCGCCGAGGTCGCCGCCCTGCGTGCCGTAACGGTCATAGCCGAGACGGCGCATGAGTTCGGCCCACATCGCGGCGAGCCGGCCGACCGTGAACCCTGTCTGCGGCGGCGCCTGCGAGAACCCGAAGCCGGGCACGGACGGCACCACCACGTGGAAGGCCTGCCCTGGGTCCCCGCCGTGCGCGCGGGGGTCGGTCAGGGGCCCGATCAGCTCGGTGAACTCGACGACGGAGTTCGGCCAGCCGTGCGTCAGGATCAGCGGCAGCGCGTCCGGCTCCGGCGAGCGCACGTGCAAAAAATGCACGTCCAGGCCGTCGATCTCGGTGATGAACTGGGGAAACTTGTTCAGCCGCGCCTCGTGTACGCGCCAGTCGTAGCCGGTGGCCCAGTACTCGGCCAGCTCCCGCAGGTAGTCCACCGGCACCCCGCGGCTCCAGCCGTCACCGGGCGTCTGCCGGGGCCAGCGGGTCCGGGCGAGCCGGTCACGCAGGTCGTCGAGGTCGGCTTGGGGGATGTCGATCAGAAACGGCTTCATGCGAGCCACGCTATGACCTATATAGGTCAGGTTCTGTCACACATGACCGGCAAGCTGGCACCATGTCCGACACCCCCGCCCGGCTGCTGACCCTGCTGTCTTTGCTCCAGACGCCCCGGGAATGGCCCGGCAGCGAACTCGCCTCCAGGTTGGAGGTCAGCGTGCGCACCATCCGGCGGGACGTGGAGCGCCTACGCGACCTGGGCTACCCGGTGCAGGCGACGATGGGCGCGGTCGGCGGCTACCGCCTGGTCGCCGGCAAGGCGATGCCGCCGCTGCTGCTCGACGACGAGGAGGCGGTGGCGATCGCCGTCGGCCTGCGCACCGCGGCGGTGCACGCGGTGACCGGGATCGACGAGGCATCGGTCCGCGCGCTGGCGAAACTCGAACAGGTGCTGCCGTCGCGGCTGCGCCACCGGGTCGGCATGCTCGGCCGGGCCACCGAACCGCTGACGGCCTGGGGCGGTCCGATGGTCGACCTCGATCACCTGACCGCGCTGGCCGCCGCCGTCGGCAACCGGGAACGGCTGCGGTTCGGCTACCGGCGGCACGGCGGCACGGACAGCGAGCGGCTGGTCGAGCCGCACAAACTGGTGTCCGCGGGCCGCCGGTGGTATCTCGTGGCCTACGACGCCGACCGCGCCGACTGGCGCATCTTCCGCGTGGACCGGATGAGCGCGTTGCGCTCTACCGGGCAGCGCACCGCACCACGGACCCTGCCGGCCGCCGACGCCGCCACGTACGTGACCGGCAAACTGAGCGAACTGGCGCCCGTGTATCAGGCGGTGGCGACCCTGCACGCGCCCCTGGCGCAGGTGGCGGGACGGGTGGGCGACTCCCCCGCCGATCTGGTGCCGATCGACGCGACCACGTGCCGGTTGACCAGCCACACCGAGCCGCTGGAGTGGCTGGCCTGGCGGCTGCTGACACTCGGCTGCGAGTTCGAGGTGCACGGGCCGCCGGAACTCGTCGCCTACCTGCGAGAGATGGGCGGGCGGGCCGTCCGGGCGGCGGGCGGCGGGTCCTGACCCGAGGCGGTGATACGTCGAACGGCCGGCCCTGCCTGACGACGGGGTGCCCCGAACGGCGGGACCCCGTTTGGTTTGCGAGGATGCCGTGGTCGCGTTCCTTCGCCCGCGAGTTGGTTCTTGAGGCAGGTGGCGCTGCGTACGCACGCACAGTTGCCCTGGCAGTACGACGATCGTCAGGTCCTGGCCTCCCAGGTCCGTACCGTCGGACGTGGACGACACCTGTACGTGCGCGGCAGGTCCACCAGGACGTGGCATGCGCTGACCGCGTAGGCCCGGTGTTCGACGTGGCCGCGTGGGGCCCCGGCCCGCTTGGCGCGCAGGTAGCCTGCTGCGGTGATGCTGCCGCTGCCGCCCGGGGAGTTCCGGGCCTACCTGTTCGACTGCGACGGCACCGTCGCCGACTCGATGCCGTTGCACTACCGCGCGTGGTCGCAGGCGGTCGGCGAGTGGGGCTGCGACCTGCCCGAGGATCTGTTCTACGCGTGGGGCGGCCGAACGACGGCCGACGTCATCGCCGACCTGAACACCACGCACGGGCTGACCATGCCGGTCGCCGAGGTCGATCAGCGCCGCGAGAGCCTGTACCGGGAGCTGCTGCCGCAGCTGACCGCGGTGCCGGAGGTGCTGGCGCACATCGAGCACGCCCACGGGCGGATCCCGTTCGCGATCGTCTCCGGCGGTGCCCGTGACTCCGTCGCCAGGTCGCTGACGACGCTCGGCCTGCTCGACCGGTTCGACCTGATGGTGTGCGCGGAGGACTACACGCGGGCCAAGCCGGATCCGGAGGCGTTCCTGCTGGCCGCGCAGCAGCTCGGGGTCGCGCCGGAGCACTGCGTGGTGTTCGAGGACGCCGACCTGGGCATCGAGGCGGCGACCGCGGCGGGCATGGCCTGGGTCCGGGTGCCGCCGCCCTGGCAGCGCGAGGTCACGGGGGCGGTCCCGGCCTGACGCGGCCGAGCGGACGAGAAAGGTCGGGGTGCGCATCTTTGCGCACCCCGGCCTCAGTTCATCTCCGGTCAGGGCTGCTGACCGGTGGTGCCGGGGCGTCGCACGACCACCGCGGAGTTGACCACGGTGACACCGGGCACGGTGTCGGCGGTCATCTCAGTGGTGAGAGCGCCGGAACCGGGCAGGACGCCGATGACGTTGACCGCGTAGGACACCGAACCGCCCGGAGCCGGGTCGGTGCTGGTGACGACCAGGTCGTCCGTCGGCAGGGTGCCGACGGGGAGCTGTTCGCCCCCGGTGCCGTCCGCGCTCTCCGCGCCCACGATGAACGCCTGACCACCGGGGTCGGCGGGCAGCGCGGCCGTGTCGTACGCGAACGAGATGTCCTGCGTGCCGTTGACGCCGATCCAGATCTGGAAGTGGCGGTTGGAGTTGGTGCCCCACACGTCCACCTGCCATTCCAGGACCAGCCAGGTGCTGACGCCGTCGGTCAGCGTCGCCACCCGCACGCCCTCGTCGTTGCTGCCGTCGAGGTCGCTCCAGAACGGGGCCAGCACGTTGTTCGGGCGGGCCGTGTCCGGGATCTGGGTCAGGTTGCAGCAGTTGTTGTCCTCGCTGGTGGCGCCGCCGACGACCGCGTAGCCGTTGGAGAGGACGCCGATGGAGGTGTACGTGAGACCGTTGTAGACGAACGGCGGCACGTTGTAGTTGATGATCGACTCATCGCCCACCGGGTCCGGCAGGATGCCGAAATCCGCGAGGGGAAGGTAGCCCGCCGGTCCCGCGCCGGGCTCGATCGACGGCACACCCGGCTGCGCGCCGGACAGCGTGACGTCGTTCTTGGTGACCAGCCACGGGTTGTGCACGGTCGCACCGGTCGCACCGGTGGCCGCGAGGTTGACGTCGAGCTTCGTCTTCAGGTCGGCGGTGGCCTCGGCGAACGAGTTGTTCGTCGCGGTCACCGTGCAGCTGGTGCTGCCCAGCCAGTCGATGGAACCGGCAGCGCAGGTGCTGGTCAGGCTGACACTGCCCTGCTGCGGCACGAATGCCACCGGCAGGTGCAGGGTCGGCATGCCGGCCCGGGTCGCGTCGAGGCTGATCTGCCCGAAGTACTGCGCCGTCGGCGCGGTGGACGAGATCGTGATCTTCAGCTTCACCGCCTTGCCCGGGGCGAGCGTGAAGCTGCTCGGCGAAACGGTGATCTTGCTGCCGGTCGGCGCCGAGGCGGTCACGCGGTAGGCCTGCGACTTGCCGCTGACGTTGACCGCAGTGCGGTAGGTGGTGAGCCTGCCCGGCAGGGTCGGCACGTTGATCGACGGCAGGTTCAGGTGCACGGCCGCGATCGGGTTGTTGCCCAGCGAGAACATCCGCTCGGCGGTCTCGTCGAAGGTGATGCCCGGGTTGGACGCCTTCGTCAGGTCGAGACGGCCCGAACCGTGGTCGAACGGGTCGGCCGGGGTGACCGTGTCCTCCTTGACGACCGACGTCTTCGCCGTGGTCATCATGGCGGACTTGATCTGGCCGGGCGTCCAGGTCGGGTGCGCGGCCTTGAGCAGCACGGCCGCGCCCGCGATGTGCGGAGCGGACATGGACGTGCCGGCGATCGCCTGGAAGTACTCGCCCGCCGGGCCGCCGTCGACGGCGTCCGGGGTGGGCGTGTTGCCGGCCAGGATCTGCACACCCGGGGCGGTGATGTCGGGCTTGATGCCCAGTCCGCCCGGGCCGCGCGACGAGAACGCCGCCATCACGTCGGCCTGGCCGTTCTGCTTCTGGCCGGCGGTGAAGGATGCGGTCACGCCGGCGGGGTGCGCCGTCACGAACGCGTTGAACTGCGTGCCGTCGGCCAGGTGCACCGTCGGCAGGAAGTGGTTGTCGGTCTCGATGTCGGCCAGTGCGGCGTTGAACAGGATCATGCCTGCCGCGCCGCCCGCCTTGACGTTGAAGCCCTTCTCCACACGGGCGTTGACGCCGCGCTGGCAGGCCACGATCTTGCCGGAGACCGTGGCCGGGGCCGCGCTCTGGCACAACGGGTCGCCGTACGACGACGACATCACGACGGGCAGCTCGCCGACCCCGGCGGTGATCGACGCGCCGGTCAGCACCAGCGTGTCCGCACCCGACTTGAGGGTCAGCGTGGACACGAACTCGCGGGTCTGGGTCGACGCCGCGACCGTGGTGACCCACGGGGACACGTGGTCGGTGGTCGCCGAGCCCGGCCCGGAGTTGCCGGCCGAGGCCGACACGAACACGCCCGCGGCGTACGCGTCGAGGAACGTGAGCTCCACGGCGTCGGTGAACGGGTTGCTGCCGCCCGAGATCGAGTAGTTGATCACCGACACGCCGTCGAGGATCGCCTGCTGCGCGGCGGCGGCCAGGTCGGAGCTGTAGCCGCCCTGCGGGCCGAGCGCCTTGTACACCGACACCCACGCACCCGGGGCGACGCCGTTCAAGGGACCGCGCTCGACGCCGAACACCGTCGCGGAGGCGAGCATGTTGCCGGCAGAGGTGGACGCGGTGTGGGTGCCGTGGCCGCCGCTGTCACGCGCCGAGTGGTAGACGTCGTCACCGGTCTGCGCGTCGTAGGTGTCCAGGAACTTGCCGCCGCCGATGAGCTTGTTGTTGCAGACGAACACGTCTGCGGCGGGGGTCAGCGGGTTGTCGCCGAAGTCGCACTCGCGAGCCGTGCCGTCGGCCTTGGCCGGCGGAGCGCCCAGGTTGCCCTGGTCGGCGAAGGACGGGTGCTCCGGCCACGCGCCGGTGTCGATGACACCGATGATGACGCCCTTGCCGGCGTTGGCGGTGCCGCCCAGGCCTGGGTAGAGCGACGTCGCGCCGATGAACGGGGCGCTGGCGTCGGTGAGCGGCTTGCGCAGCTCGTCCTTCTGCACCGCGGACACGCCCGGGATCTTCAGTACGTCGGCGATCTTGTTGGCGGGCACGACCGCCGCGACGCCGCCGTAGACGGTGCGCAGCCGCTGCCCGGCCTTGGCGCCGGACACCTTGCCGAGCGCGCTGACGAACGCGTCCTCACGCTGGGCGAGGTAGCCCTCGTAACGCTTCTCCGCGGCGTTGCCGGACAGCTTGCGGCCGGTGACGCGCGGGCTGGTCGCGGCGTAGCCGTCGATGCCGCCGGCGTACGTCGCGACCGCTTCGACGTCGAGCTTGACCAGCACCGGCACCAGGGCGGTGTCGGTGCGGCCGAGCAGCGTCGGGTCGGTCTGGGCGAGCCGGCTGCTGGGGGTCTTGTCCGCCGTGATGTGCGACGTCGCCGTCACCTTGTTCGCTTTGAACGGTGAGGGTTGCGGAGCCGCCATTCCGGGAGTGGTCCACGTCGCACCGGCCAGCGGCACGACGAGAACCCCCACGAATGCAGCTCGTAGCCACCTGGGTGGTCTCATCCGGACACCTTTCTGAGGGCATGAGCGGAGAGGCGGCGCATGGAGCCGCAGAGCGGTCCAGGAAACACGAAAGCGCCGCTGGGGGAATGCGAAGGGATCGTTGCACAAGAATGTAATCCGGCACCAGAGTCCCAACGGGCAGAACACTATCCGACAGTGTCCGAACAGGATTCGACCGATGTGGACAGTCGGCCGACCGGGCGACGTCGGCGCAGGCCGAAGCGGTCGCGGAGCCACCATCGACTGCGGCACGGCGAGTGCCGCGGACTCACCGATGCATTTCGATGCCGGAGATCAGTGACAAGAAACGACGCCGGCCTTGCTCCGACTATTTCCGGACATTCCTTCTTCGCCCATTCATCCGGTCAGCGCGGGTCGTCGCCCGACGCCTTGCCGGCGGCGATGTGTCGCAGCACCCGGTGGAAGGTCGCCCAGTCCCGCGCGCCGACCTCGTCGCGCCAGCGGTGCTCGGTCTCGCCGAGGATCTCCTGGATGCGGGCCTGTAGGCGCAGGCCCTTGTCGGTGGGGCGCACGATGCGGGCACGCCGGTCGGTGGGGTCCGGATCGACGTGCAGGAAGCCGGCCTGCTGCATGGTGGCGACGAACTCGCCGAGCGACTGTTTGGTCATGCCGACGCGGGCGGCGAGGTCGGTGGGGCGCAGACCGCCGGCGGGAGTGAGCGAGAGCAGCCGCAGGTGGGAACCGCGCAGGTGGTGCGGTTCGCCGGCGACCTCGGCCTCCATGCCCCGCCGCGCGACCGTGAGGGCCTGTCCCAACAGGTCGAACACGTGCGGGGGATCGCCGTTGACGGGACTCATCAGGCTACCTTACTATCTCCCCAAGTCGTCAGGTAGCCTTACTATCCCGGAGCCGCCATGGAGCTGTCTGCAACGGAAGTGGCCGAGGTCGCCAAGCTGGTGCTCGGCGAGAACGCCGGGCCTGGCTCCTGGAGCGTCGAGCCGATCGACTACCAGTCCGGCTCCCCGGCCACCGGCGGCCTCGCCCGCGTACGCGGCGACGGACGAGCCTGGAGCGTCTTCGTCAAGCTGGTGCAGAATCCGCGGCACTGGCCCCTGCTGCACCTGGTGCCGGAGGTGTTCCGCGAGGAGTTGTGCAGAACCCTGCCGTGGCGGCAGGAGCTGGCGATGTGGGAGCAGCCGTTCGCCGGATACCTGCCGGCCGGGCTACGGGTCCCCGTCCTGTACCGGATCACCGAGCTGGACGACGACCGGCTGCTGCTGTGGATGGAGGACGTCGACGCCATCGCCGACCGCGACTGGACGCTCGGCCACTACCGACGCGCCGCCGTCGCGCTCGGCGGGCTGGCCGCGCGACGCAGTACCCCGGAGCTGCTCGCCGCCGCGGGCGAGCCGGGCTGGGCGTTGCGCATGCTGGTCGGCAGCCGGGTCATGCGCGGCGCGGTGCCCGCCCTCGACGAGGACGGGCTGTGGGCGCACCCGTTGGTCGCGTCGGCCGTCGACGCGGAGCTGCGCGACGACCTGCGCCGTCTCGCCGGGGCGGTGCCCGAGATCCTGGACCGGCTCGACACCCTGCCCCAGTCGCTGGCGCACGGCGACGCCAGCCCGCAGAACCTGCTCGTCCCACGCGGTGAGCCCGACGTCTTCGTCGCCATCGACGTGGCGTTCCAGTGTCCGCTCGCGGTCGGGTTCGATCTCGGCCAACTGCTCGTCGGCCTCGCCCACGCCGGGCACGTCGAGGCAGCGGTCCTACCCGCCATCCACGAACTCCTCGTGCCCGCCTACCTGGAGGGCATGGGCGCGTACGGTGTGGAGGCCGACCCTGACGCGGTCGCCTACGGCTACGTCGGCGGCCTCGTGACCCGTGCGGCCCTCACCTCGCTGCCGTTCGAGACGCTGAACGCCCCACACACCGAGCAGCTCACCGAACTGTGGCGGCAGCGTGCCGCGCTGACCCGCTTCCTCGCTGACCTCGGCCTCGAGCTGCTCCGGTCGACCGCGGCCCACGCGTAGCCCGTCACGGCCGTCAGGTCGGCGGGTACCGGCCCGGCAGGTATGGCGAAGCGGAGTGCTCGTTTCGGGACGCATCCGCGTCCCGAAACGAGCACTCACCGACGGGAGACGTCTCTGCGTCAGCGGCTGTCGCGGCCGGCCTGGCGGCGCGCGCCGGCCGCCCGGGACGAGGCCTGCCGCTTGCGCAGCCCCGGCGAGTCCGGTGACCGGTCGGTCACCTGGCTGCCCGGTCGCGCCTTCGCCGGCGGGCGCGAGGGCCGCGGCGGGGTGGTGTTGCGGCTCTCCTTGGCCATCTGCAGCCGTTCAGCCTTGAGCTGCTGCGCGCTGGCCTTCGCGGCGATCGCGACGGCGCGGCTCACCCGGGCGAGCGCGTCCTCGAAGACCTCGGCCTTCTGCCGGTCGCGGGTGCCTTTGGGCAGGGCTTTGCCGCGGCCGCCGGACTCGGTCACCCGGATGCCGGACTGGCGGCGGTAGAGCTTGACGTACTTGTTGCGCGCCCGCCGGATGCGGTCGTGCAGCTCGAGCAGACCGTCCTCGTCGAGGTCGGCGAGCCGTTCGCGTTCAGTGTCGCGGATCAGCATCATCTCGTCCTCGGTGAGCGTGTTCATGATTGCCGTCGTCATGGCTCCCCCGACGTCGCACCCGGCGTGCCCAGCGGTCTGTTCACGCACTGTCGCAGGTCATGCTATGTCTGAGGCGGACGGCGACGGGCGGGAACGGGCCATCGGACCGGGTCGGCGATCGGCGCTGCGACGGGCGCGAGCCGCTGTGTGTCGAGCAGGCCGGGCCGTTCGGCGGCGAAGCGGCTCACCGCCTCCAGCGCCTTGAGATCGTCCTTGCCCTTCTCCCGGGCCGCGTCGTCGTCGGCCTTGGCCCCCAGCAGGTGGCCGGCCATCTCCCAGCGCGGGTTGCCGGCCACGCGCCCGAAGGTGCGCACGGTGCGCGCGACGAACCGGCGCGACAAGTTGGCAAGTTTTTCGTCCATGCCCATGGCTGCGCTCCTCCCAGCACTGGCGACCTGCGGAAACTGGCGAAGTCTCCTCCTCGATCATGCGGGTGCGGCGCGCATAATGCGAACCCTCTTTCCGGATTTGCGTCGTTTTGCGCATCGATCGGCGCCGGCGGGCCGGGCCGCCGCGCATTGACGTACGTCGCCACAGTCTCCAATATGTCTCTCTATACGAAACACTGTTTCGCCTACAGAAACGGGAGCATCGTCTTGAGTACATCGACCCACCGTGTACGGCGCACCGCCGTCACCGCTCTCACGGCCGCCCTCGCCACCGTGACCGCGATGCTGGCCGCCCCCGCGCCCGCCTCCGCCGCCTACTCCTCCGTCGCCGTGTACGCGAGCACCGTCAACGGTGACGCCGCCGACGTCTACCACCCGGTCACCGGTTCGCCGCACGACCCGTGGCCGGTGGTGCTGCTGCTGCAGGGCGCCAACGTGGACAAGGCGCAGTACTCCGGCTACGCCGCCAAGGTCGCCTCGTACGGCTTCGCGGTCGTCGTGCCCAACCATTTCCAGGTGCTGTTCGGCCAGCCCGGCCTGTACGCCACCGGCGCGCAGGCGGGCTGGACCGTCACCTGGGCCCAGACGGAGAACGCGCGGGCCGGTTCGCCGCTGCTGGGCGCGCTCGACCCGAGTCGGCTGCTGCTGCTCGGGCACTCGTTCGGTGGCGCGGCGGCGCTCAGCCTGGCCACCGGCCTGTGCACTCCGCCGTTCTGCACCGCGCCGGCGCCCGCTCCGCCACAGCTCAAGGCGGTCGCGTTGTACGGAACCAACAACACCCAGCCGGGCACCGGCACCACCCCGCCGGTGGCCAACACGGTCCCGGTCGCCCTCATCCAGGGCAGCGCCGACGGCATCGGCACCCCGGCCAACGGATACGCCACCTACCAGGCGGTCACCTCGCCGCCGAAGCTGTACGCGAGCGTGCTCGGTGCCAACCACTACGGCATCACCGACGCGCAGAACCCGGCCGGCGCGCGGCCCGACCTGTCCCCGCAGGCCCTCGCCCAGGCGCAGAGCGTGGAGACCGCGGCCCGGTGGAGCGCCTACTGGCTGCGCGCACAACTCGGCGACCCGGTCGGCCAGGCCTGGGTCTACGGGTTCGGCGACCTCGTCGACGCCAACGTGACCACGGAATTCGTGCACTGATCCGGGCCGGGCTGTCGCGCCCGCCGCCGAACACCGAGCCGGACCGCGACAGATGCGGTCCGGCTCTGCCGCGTCATAGTTCATCGTCTATTGA
This sequence comes from Catellatospora sichuanensis, assembly GCF_007483665.1. Lineage (GTDB taxonomy): Bacteria > Actinomycetota > Actinomycetes > Mycobacteriales > Micromonosporaceae > Catellatospora > Catellatospora sichuanensis. Next base: position 9,986 of record NZ_VIQO01000030.1, on the reverse strand, counting down.
CCGGGAATTCGCGCGCGCCGTATCGTGAGAGCGCTCTCTTGTCCGCCGGGAAACCGTCGCCGCCTCGATGTGGCCCTGCATCCTGGTCGCGATGGTGACAGCCCTGACCCGATCCCGGCGGTGGAGAGCGCTCTCGCAGTCGCCCACTGCGGGGATCAGCCATCCGCCCGGGGCTCGTCGACCGGGCCTGTCATCCGTCCACCTCATCAGAATGTGAGGTTCCGCGACATGCGTACCAGACGAAAGGTCCTCGGCGTGCTCGCCGCGACCGCGCTGGCCGTCCCGCTGGCCGTGGCCGCGACCGCCTCGCCCGCCCAGGCGATCGGACCCGACCCGCTTCCCGTCACCGTCACCAACAACACCGGCCGCGGCGACGCGGTCTACCTGTACGTCATCGGCGTCCAGCTCAGCACCGGGCGTCTCGGCTACGTCAACGGCGCGGGTGCGTTCACGCCGTGGAGCGGCGGGCAGCTCCCGCCGTCACCGGCCCCCGACGTCGCGATCGCCGGCCCCGGCAACGGCGGCAGCAGCACCATCCGGTTCCCCCGCGGCTTCTCCGGCCGGGCCTACTTCTCCTTCGGTGAGAAGCTCAAGTTCTTCCTCACCCCCGACGGCCTGGTCCAGCCCGCGCCGTGGGCGTCGGGTGACGCCAACTACAACATCCTGTTCGACTGGAGCGAGTTCACCTACAACGACGCCGGGCTGTGGATCAACAGCTCCCAGGTCGACATGTTCTCCGTGCCGCACGCGGTGACCGTGACCGGCGCGTCCGGGGCGACCAAGCGCACCGGCGACGTGGTGTCCAACGGGCGCAACAACGTCATCAACCAGATCCGGGCCCAGTCCGGCTGGGCCAACACCGTCTACACCCGGCCCTCCGACGGCACCGTGCTGCGCGTGCTCGCCCCGGGCAAGGCGGCCGGGGCCGGGCTGTTCAGCGCCACCTACCTGGACGGGTACATCACCTCGGCGTGGAACGCCTACGCCTCCAAGACGCTGACCGTGGTGCCGTTCACCGACCAGCCCAACACCCGGTACTTCGGGCGTACCAGCGGCAACGTCATGAACTTCACCAACTCCGCGGGGCAGCAGGTGGCCTCGTTCAACAAGCCCACCAGCGCCCACGTGTGGGGCTGCGACGGCAACCTGCACGCGCCCAACGACCTGGTCGTCGGGCCGATCGCGCGCACGCTGTGCGCCGCGCTCAACCGCGGCACGCTGGGCACCGTCGACACCCAGCCCAGCACGAACGCGGCCCAGTTCTACCAGAGCAACCCGACCAACCAGTACGCCAAGATCATCCACGCGAACATGGCCGACGGCAAGGCGTACGCGTTCGCGTTCGACGACGTCGGCGCGTTCGAGTCGCTGGTCCACGACGGCGACCCGCGCTCGGCGAGCATCGTGCTGAGCCCGTTCGGCGCGGGCGGCACCCCGCCCGGCGGCGGCCCGATCTCGTCGACCACCTGGTACAGCGTGGCGAACAAGACCAGCAACAAGTGCGTGGACGCCCGCTCGTCGGGCACCGCCAACGGCACCGCGATCCAGCAGTACACCTGCAACAACACCTTCGCCCAGCAGTACCTGTTCCAGCCGACCAGCGGCGGCTACGTGCGGATCAACAACCGCAACAACCCCGCCCAGGTGCTCGACGTCAACGGGGTGTCGGCCGCCGACAACGCGCTGATCCACCTGTGGACCTACGGCGGGGGCAACAACCAGCAGTGGCTGCCCGTGTCCGAGGGCGGCGGGTACTACCACTTCGTGTCCCGGCACAGCGGCAAGTGCCTCGATGTGCCTGCCGCCTCCACCGCCGACAGCGTCCAGCTGGTGCAGTACACCTGCAACGGCAGCGGGGCGCAGTCCTTCCGGCTGATCGCACAGCCCTGATCAGGCGGCCGGGGCCGTCGGGGCGATCCCGGCGGCCCCGGCCGGTGCCGTGCGCAAGGTTCGCCGACAGGCCCCGCCACCCGGTCGCTGTGCCAGACTTGTGACAGAGAGTAGTTCTCTTTCACCACCGGGAGGCTCGTCACGGCGGCGGACGATGGCGCACTGGAGACCCGGACGGCATCAGCCGGACCCGACCGGGCCGTGGTGGGAGTCGTCCTCGCGGGCGCGGCCTGGGTGACCCTGTACGCGGTCCTGATGCGGGCGACCCGCAACTCCCCGGACGCCTCCCGCCTCGTCGGCGAGGTCGTCTACCTGGTCCCGATCGCTGCCGCGACGGCACTGGCCGTGTACGCGGCCCGCCGCACCCGCCAGCGTGTCGGCACGGCATGGCGGCTGCTGATCGTGTCGAACTCGCTGTGGCTCATCGGCGAGTCCACCTGGGCCGTCTACTCCTACCTGTCGCCCGAGGGCGCACCCGTCCCGTCGTTCGCCGACGCGGCCTACCTGCTCTCCTACGCCGTGGCGCTGCCGGCCATTGTCATCGGCCTGGGTCTGGGCGTGCTGGGCCGGACCCAGGGCCTGCTCGACGCCCTGCTCGTGGCCGCCGGAGCCGCGGCGATCGGCTGGCAGATGCTCATCAGCCCGCTCGTGCCGAGCACCTGGAGCGCCGCTGCCCTGGTCACCTTCCTCTATCCGGTGTTCTCGGTGAGCATCGTCAGCATCCTGGTGGCGGTCCTGCTGAGCGGAGCACAACACGTGCCCCGCTCGATGATCATCGTTGGCACCGCGTTCGGCCTGGCCTCCATCACCGACGGGGCGTACGCGTACCTGACCGCCGTCGACCGGTACGAGAGTTCGAGCTGGGTGAACCTCGGCTGGCAGGTCGAGGCCGTGCTGCTGTGCGTGGCGGCCGTCGTGGCGGGCCGCCGGGCGGAGTCCGACCAGCCGCGGGCCGTCGATCCGGACCTGGCGTTCCTGCCGGCCGTGGTGGCCGTGCTGGCGGTGGGCGGCCTCGCCGTCGCGGACCTCGTCCTGGTCGGCCGGCTCAGCCTGGTCACGCTCGCGGTCACCATGCTGTTGCTGCTGGGTCTGCTGGTGCGGCAGGTCGTCGCCACCCGGGACCGGGCCCGGCTCACCCAGGGCCTGCGTACCGCCGCGATCACCGACCAGCTCACCGGCCTGTACAACCGCCGCTTCTTCAAGGAGATGATCGACGTCGAGGCCGAGCGCGCGGTCCGCCACCACCTCCCGCTCAGCCTGGTCCTGATCGACCTGGACCATTTCAAGGACATCAACGACACCTACGGCCACTCGGTGGGCGACGCCGTGCTCACCGACGTCGCGCAGCGGCTGCGCCGGGAGGTGCGCGGCAGCGACCTGCTGTGCCGGTACGGCGGGGAGGAGTTCGTCTGCCTGCTGCCCAGCACCCCCGCGCCGGCCGCGTACGAGCTGGCCGAGCGGCTGCGGCAGACCCTGCGCGGCACCCCCGCCGCCGTCGCCGGAGTGGCCGAGCCCGTCGTGCTCACCGCCTCGCTCGGGGTGGCCACCGTCGAGCCCGGCGAGCGCGGACGAGTCGACACCGACGCGCTCATCGACGAGGCGGACCAGGCCGTCTACCGCGCCAAAGCGCTCGGCCGCGACCGCGTCGTCGGTTCCGGGCAGCCGTCGCCGACCGCCGCGGACCCGGTCACCGACCTGCCCCCGGCGCTGGTGTGGATGGCCGACCGGATCGACCGGGCGCTGGGCGACCGGGAGTGCGCCGCGGCGGTGTCGCGCTGGGCGTTTCGCACCGCGTCGCGGCTGGGTCTGGACGACGCGACGCAGCGCCGCACCGCGGCCGCCGCCCGGGTGCACGACATCGGCCGGATCACCGCCCTGGCCACGCAGCAGCCCGACCGGCCCCTCGGCGGCCGCAGAGCCGACGACCCGGGCCATCCGGCGCAGGGCGCGCGCCTGCTCGTCGAGCTGGCGGCCCGGCCGGACCTGGCGCCCCTGGTCGCGGCCCATCACGAGAACCATGACGGCACCGGTTTCCCGTACGGGCTGGCCGGCGCGGAGATCCCGGTCGAAGCGCGGATCATCGCCGTGTGCGACGCCTGGGCCGTCCTGCGGGCCGACGACTCCTGTCCGCAGGAGGCACCGGTGCCGCCCGGTCGCGACGCGCTCGTCGAGGGGCGGGGCACCCGCTTCGATCCCGCGGTCCTGGACGCGTTCCTCGCCCTGCTCGACGACGGCGCGCTCGACGACCCGGCGCACTACGGTGATCATCCCGCGGCGCAGCCGGCCGCACACGCTCCCGTCGGCGCCGACGACACGCCGCGCACAGTCCCCCGCTGATCCCCCGGCGACCTCCGGTGCCCCGGCACTTGCCCCTGGTCGTGCACGAACTGACGCACCGTGCCGCCGCGCCGTTCTTGAGGCGAGCGCGCCGGGCGAAGAATTCTTCGAGCGGGCGTGTAGAGAAACGCCGCACGGCTCCGACTTATGGTCAGACGGGGCGCCGCCCCGCGACTGACGAGGAGCAAGACGATGGGCAAGATCACTTGCGACATGGCGATGTCGGTGGACGGTTTCACGGCGGGCCTGAACCAGCGCGCCGACGCGCCCTTCGGGGACGGTGTCGGGGACGACCTGCACCGCTGGATGTTCGACGAGCCCGAGAACAACGCCGATGAACTCGCCGCGATCACCGACGCCGGCGCGTTCATCATGGGCCGCAACATGTTCAGCCCCGGCCGCGGCGACTGGGACCTGGGCTGGACGGGCTGGTGGGGCGACGAGCCGCCGTACCACGCGCCGGTCTTCGTGCTCACCCACCACGCGCGGGAGTCCGTGCAGAAGGCGGGCGGCACCGTGTTCCACTTCGTGACCGGCGGCATCGCCGAGGCGCTCGACCGGGCGCGCGCCGCCGCGGGCGACCGGGACGTCGCGATCGCGGGCGGGGCCGCGACGGTGAACCAGTTCCTTGCCGCGGGGCTGATCGACGAGCTGCGCCTGCACATCGCGCCGTTGCTGCTGGGCCGTGGTGAGCGGCTGTTCGAGGGCGTCGGCCGCATGGACCTGGTGCAGGTCGGTGTGCGGCACACGGATCTGGTCACGCACGTGCGCTATGAGCTGGGCCCGGCAGCGGCGGCGGCCTGATCGGGGCCGCCGCCACGCCGGGCGGCGGGAGCGGGTGACCTGGGCTCGGTCACCCGCCCCCGCCCCGGCCCCACCCCACTGGCGGCCGGAGTCCGGCTCAGCGGAACGGGACGGGTGGGCTGCCGTCCGGGCGTTCGGCGGCCCACCCGCGGCGCGCGGCCCGAAGGGAGGCCGCACCCGTCAGTGGTGGATCACGGGGTGGTGCAGGTGAACGTGCCGGCCGTGGCGGTGTCGCCGTTGGGCCGGCTCGCCTGGAACCCGAAGGTGGTGCTCGCGCTCGGGGCCAGGGCGCCGTTGTGCGGCGCGTTCTTCGCGGTCACGGTCTGGCCGCCGGTGGTCAGCACGGCGTTCCACTGGCCGGTGACGGCGTGGCCCGACGGCAGCGTGAACGTGACGGTCCAGCTGCTGATCGCCGAGGTGCCGGTGTTGGTGACGGTCACCGGCTGCATGACGTAGCCGTTGTTCCACTGGGTCTGCACGGTCGCGGTGACCGAGCAGCCGCCGCCGGTGCCGCCGCCGGTCGTGGTGACCGTGACGGTGTTGGACACCGCGGAGACGTTGCCCGCGGCGTCGCGCGCCCGGACCTGGTAGCGGTACGACGTGTTGGCCGACAGGCCCGTGTTGCTGAACGACGTCGTCGTGGACGTGCCGACCGAGGTGAAGGTGCCGCCTGACGTGCCGGGGGCGCGCAGGATGTCGTAGCCGGTGACTCCGACGTTGTCGGTCGAGGCGGTCCAGGTCAGGTTGGTGCTGCTGGACGTGGTGCCCGCCGCGGCCAGGCTGCTCGGCGTGCTCGGGGCCTGGGTGTCGCCGGTGCCGCCACCGGTCGTGGTCACGGTGACGGTGTTGGACACCGCCGAGGTGTTGCCCGCGGCGTCACGCGCCCGGACCTGGTAGCGGTACGACGTGTTGGCCGACAGCCCCGTGTTGCTGAACGACGCCGTGGTCGACGTGCCCACCGACGCGAACGTGCCACCGGACGTGCCCGGAGCGCGCAGAATGTCGTACCCGGCCACCCCGACGTTGTCCGTCGAGGCGGTCCACGACAGGTTCACGCTGCTGGAGGTCACGCCGGAGGCCGCGAGGCTGCTGGGTGTGGTGGGCGCCTGGGTGTCGCCCGTCGGGCTGCCGCCCAGCGCCGTGTTGACCGCGGTGTAGGCGGGCTTGGGCTGGTAATTCTCGTCGTAGAGCAGTGCCGCGCCCTCGCTGGGGAACGTGTCCGGGACCCAGGAGTACTTGTCGGTGAAGCCCCAGATGGTGATGCCGCTGCAGGCGGGCACGGCCAGGCAGGCGTTGACCGCGTTGGTGTAGTACGTCGCCTGGGTGGTGTCCTTGGCCGAGGTACGCGGGGTCTGGATGCGGATGTCCAGCTCGGTGATGCGCACCTCGACGCCCAGCGCGGCGAAACGCTCGAGGTTCTGGCGCATGTCGCCGGGGAAGCCGTACTGGGTGGCCAGGTGGCTCTGGAAGCCGACGCAGTCGACCGGCACGTTCTGCGCTCGCAGCGACTGGACCAGGTTGTACATCGCGGTGCTCTTGGCGTTGATGCCTTCGACGTTGTAGTCGTTGATGCACAGCTTCGCGTTGGGGTCGGCGGCGCGCGCGTAGCGGAACGCGTCGGCGATGAAGCTCTGGCCAAGCGTGTTGTACCAGAAGCTGGTGCGGAAGCCGCCGTTCTCGTCGAAGACCTCGTTGACCACGTCCCATGACACCAGCGACGCGTTGTTGGCGTAACGGCCGACGACGGTGGCGATGTGGTCCTGCATGGCGGTGCGCATCGCGGTCGCGCCCAGGCCCTGCACCCAGCCAGGGGTCTGGCTGTGCCAGACCAGGGTGTGCCCGTGGACCTGCTGGTTGTTGGCGGCCGCGAAAGCGACGATCTGGTCCGCGCCGCTCCAGGTGTAGTTGTTGTCCGAGGGCTCGGTGGACTCCCACTTCATCGCGTTCTCGGCGGTGATCTGGTTGAACTCGGTCTGCGCGATGGTGCGGTATGCGGCCTCGTCGGCCAGCGGGCCGGTCGCGCCGGCGAAGCCGATGAACTTGCCCTTGGCCGCGGCCAGGGTGCGCAGTGGCGTGGCGGCGGTGGCGGGCGTGGCCGACAGCAGCGGCACGGCTAGTGCGGACACGAGGCTCACCGCGGCGAGGGCGGCCAGGCGGCGTCGGGTCTTGGGGACATGGACGCGGTGCTGCGTCATGGTTCTCCTTCTCGGATGGCGGAGCGGTGCGCCCGCGCGCCGTCGAAGTGCCTCTCCGCACAGGTATGCGAGCCTGACCGGGCAGGTGGCTCCGCATCGGAGGGTTCACTTCGAAAGCTGGGCACACATCGATGGAGGCGATCACCATCCTGGGTGTCCGACCGAGAAGGAGTCAAGAACTTCCGGAAACTATCGGTGTATTCCTATCGAACGCGGGGCGGCGCCGCGCTGTCCCGGACGACGAGTTCGGTGGCCAGCTCCACCCGCGGGCTCTCCACGTGCTCACCGCGGGCCAGCCGCAGCACGGTGCGGGCGGCGACCATGCCCATCTCGGCGAGAGGCTGGCGGACGGTGGTCATCGGCGGGGACGACCAGCGCACCTCCGGCAGGTCGTCGAAGCCGACCACGCTGATGTCGTCGCCGACCCGCAGTCCCTGCTGGCGGACGGCTTCGTACACACCCAGCGCCATCTGGTCGCAGGAGGCGAAGATCGCCGTCGGCGGGTCGGGCAGCCGCAGCAGCCGGGTGCCGCCGGAGAAGCCGGACTCGTGGTAGAAGTCGCCCTGGCAGATGAGGTCGTCGTCGATCGGCAGCCCGGCCGACTCCATGGCGGCGCGGTAGCCGTCCATCCGGGCCCGGCTGCACATCAGCTGCGGCAGGCCGGTGATGAACCCGATGCGCCGGTGGCCCAGCCGGATCAGGTACTCGGTGGCGGCCAGGCCCCCGGCCCAGTTGGTCGCCCCGATGGTGGGCGCGTCCTGCTGGGGGATGCCGTCGGCGTCGACGAGCACGACGGGGATGTTGAGCCGGCGCAGTTCGGCCTGCAGCGGCGGCTCCACCATCGAGGTCACGAAGATGACGCCCTCGGTGGCCCGGGTGCGCATGCTGTCCAGCCACTGCTTGGCCGAGGCGTTGCGCCGGTGGATGGCCGACACCACGGTGCCGATGCCGGCGGCATGCGCGACGTCCTCGACGCCGCGGATGATCTCGACGGCCCACGGGCTGTCGAGATCGGGGAAGACCAGGTCCAGCAGGCCGGAGCTGGTGCGCGCGGCCGACGGGCGGCGCCGGTAGCCGTGCCGGGTGAGCAGTTCCTCCACGCGCTCACGGGTCTGTGAGGCCACATCGGAGCGGCCGTTGAGCACGCGCGAGACGGTGGGCACCGACACCCCGGCCAGATCGGCGATCGCGGCGATGGTGACCTTGCGCGTATCGTTCTCAGCCACAGACAGCTCCTCGGGACCGGCGCGACGGCAGCGGTGTACCGCCGCAAGCGGCCGCCGGTCAGGGTTCCGGCAGCCTGAGCACAGCGTAGTCATGAAAGTTTCATACGACTACCGATACTTGTTACCGGTCAAGATTTTGTCACCGAACGGCTGCCGGGAGCAGGCCGTCCGCGGTCGCGCGCCCGCCGGAGGGCCGACGGCAGGCAGCGGGTCGCCGTGGGACGTGTGATGCGGCGGCTCCGGGCGGCACGCCGCACCACACGACGTCGGTCAGCCGCGCGGGGACGCGGCACTGTCGCGCACGACCAGCTCGGTGGCCAGTTCCACGCGCGGGCTCTCGATCTTCTCGCCCTGGGCCAGCCGCAGCACGGTACGTGCGGCCAGCAGGCCCATCTCGGCGAGGGGCTGGCGGACGGTGGTCAGCGGCGGGGACGACCAGCGCACCTCGGGCAGGTCGTCGAAGCCGACGACACTGACGTCGTCGGCCACCCGCAGCCCGCGCTGGCGGATCGCCTCGTACACGCCCAGCGCCATCTGGTCGCTGGAGGCGAAGATGGCGGTGGGCGGGTCGGGCAGTTGCAGCAGGTGGCTGCCGCCGGAGAAGCCGGCCTCGTGATAGAAGTTGCCCGGGTAGACGAGCTTGTCGTCGATCGCGATACCGGCGGCCTCGAGCGCGGCCCGGTAGCCGTCGATACGGGCGCGGCTGCACATCAGCTGCGGCGGGCCGGCGATGAAGCCGATGCGCCGGTGGCCGAGGCCGATGAGGTATTCGGTGGCGCGCAGCGCGCCGGCCCAGTTGGTCGCGCCGATGGTGGGCGCTTCCTGCGGCGGCACGCCCGCGGCGTCGACGATGACGACCGGGATGTTGAGGCGGCGCAGTTCGGCCTGCAGCGGCGGCTCCAAGGTGGACGTCACGAAGATGACGCCCTCGGTGGAGCGGGTGCGCATGTTGTCCAGCCACTGTTTGGCCGCCGAGGTGCGCCGGTGGATCGCCGACACCACGGTGCCGATGCCCGCGGCGTGGGCGACGTCCTCGACACCGCGGATGATCTCGACGGCCCAGGGGCTGTCGAGGTCGTTGAAGACGAGGTCGACCAGCCCGGAGCTGGCCCGCATGCTCGGCGGGCGGCGGCGGTAGCCGTGCCGGGTGAGCAGTTCTTCGACGCGTTCGCGGGTCTGCGGGGAGACGTCGGAGCGGCCGTTGATGACGCGCGAGACCGTCGGCACGGACACTCCGGCCAGGCGCGCGATGACCGCGATGGTCACTTTCCGGTTGTCGTCCACGGCGGTTCGCCCTTTCGTCGACGGTGGAGCCGGCGGCGGTGGGATCTGCGGCACGGCAGCCTGGTCGGGCTGCCGTGCCGGAATTCCGCGCCCTGGTGGGAGAGCCGCCGTTGCGGGCATGTGCCGGTCAGCCCTTGACGCTGCCGGCGAGGCCGCCGATGAGTTGGCGTTCGGCGATGGCGTAGAAGCCGAGGGCGGGGATCATGGACAGGACGACGTAGGCGAGGACTCTGGCGGTGTCGTCGGCGTA
>NZ_ML660190.1:120333-191581 GCF_007483665.1 Catellatospora sichuanensis | reverse complement strand
ATTGGACCAGCGCCACAGCATCCTTACGGAACTGTTCGGTGTACTGCGAAGGGCGTGCCACCAGGACATCCTTCCTCCTGGCCATCCTGCCAGGGATCAGGGTGTCCGGCCCGAAGGTGGAAGCTCAGTGATCTGCTGCCGGACTATGTCCGCAAGTTGCTTCCATGCGGGTCGATCGCTAGAGCGGTCGATCGTGGGGCCTTGCTCGCTCATGCCACAGAGTGTAAGGCGGTTGCCCGGTTATGGACATGACCGGTTAACCGGTCTACTCTGACGGATACGCGGCAGGGGGGTCCTAGAGCGCACCTCGGGGCCCCTCAGCCGCACCTTTGCCAGGGCAAACACCGGGGAGGGGATCGACGTTGCTGCGGATCTTCAATCGATGGAGACGCTTAGGGGTAGACCCCGAGAAGGCGCGTTCGGCCGACTGGGCGCGGCTGAGCTGTGAGGGGAAGAATTTCACTCCCTCCGGCGGTTGGGCGGAGACAGACACGTCACTACTGACGACAATCCGTGACCGCCTCCGGGATCAGGAGACGTGACCGGTGGACAGTCCTCGGGGTGGCAGGTTCGGCAACGCACAGTGGCAGGCGGGAGCGTGGCGCGCTCCCTCTAACTGGATCGTGTACGACGGTGCACGGGTGTCCCTCGGGGATACGGTGATCGTCATCTGTGAGGCTCAGGGCCTCAACGGCGAGACGTGCGACATCGTGAGTGTCAGTGGCACCAACGGCTATCCGGGCGTTCAGCCGCCAACAGGCCCGGTCGTGTTCGTCCACCCCAAGGACATACTCCGCCGAGCGGAGAAATGAAAGAGGGCCCCCGGAGGGGCCCTCTTTTTTAGGCGTTGAGCGTGCTTACCGCGTTGAAGATGTCCAGAGCCTTGCCGTACTTTCCGGCTGCCTTGCACATATCCACAAGCTGACGGCTGAGGTTCGCCTTGCGGAACTGACCGTAGGGCAGGATCACCCGGACGTGCGTTCCGTCCCGCATCTGCCCGTAGCAGTAGGAGACATCCCACCAGGCAAGGCCCCGGTCACTGATCAACCGGAGGCGGGTGATTTTCACCAGGTCCCGGTTGGCGAGCCAAACGGGCTTGCCGTGGTCGATGCTCTCCCGAATCCGCACAACCTCATCCGTGATGGGGTTCGTCTGCTGGATGCCGTAGCGGGTCGCGTCGAACTGGCCCATTGCCATTCTCCCTCTGTAGTTATCAACCCGTCAGTCCGGGCTGATCTCCCTTGCTGACATTACAAATATAAGCTTCGCGTGTAAACGCTGTCAAGCCGAGGGACAAAAAAAGTAGGGCCCCCTGGTGGGGGCCCTCTCTGTCGCGTCTCCGGTCAGTCAGCCTCAACCTCCCTCGTGTCGAACGCAAGGGACGTGTAAACGGTGGCATGGTGAAAGTCCATCGACTCAGCACCGACAGACCAGAAGGCAGCACCAACCGCGCTGTAAAGCTCGCTAAGGGCCGTGGGGGCATCGGGGTAGTCACCGGTAACGGTGACCCCGATTCGGTCGGTGCCGTGAGCGATCGTGGCTCCGTAGGTAGCTAGCCGGCCACCGGCCCTGTCAATCTGAACCTCCGTGACCGGGGCGGTAGTCGTGTACTCAAAAACAACGTGATAGTCCATGGTTCTCCTGTCCTCTGTCCCGTTTAAACGGCCTGTTGCCCTCTAACGGGAGAAGGGGCCCCGTAGGGCCCCCTCTGTTGCGCTTAGATGATAACCCCTGCCTTACGCGCTGCCGCAACACTGTTCTGCAACGCTCGGGCTTCTGAGTTCCGGCTGACCCACTGAGGACGCTTGCTCGCGTCCACCGGGTAAAGCATCCAACCGTGAAGAACCTTCTTGACCTTGAGGCCCTGAGCCTCAGCAGCCTTGAGAATGTCCTCTGGCTTCTTCATCGCCGCTCCCTGTGTAGTTGTCAATCTTGCTGACACAGGAAGCTTATGTTTGTAACAGTGCCCTTGTCAAGGCGGTTACAGATAATAGTTTCAGGGCAGAAAGAAGGGGCCCCGTGGGGCCCCCGTCTCCCTACTTGTGCGCCGCGTCGAACGCAGCCACGACATCCCCCGCGATACGGCCCCGGTCCGACACGCTGTAACCCTGCTGTTTGGCCCAATCGCGTATGGCCTGCTGCTGCTCCTTGGAGCGCTTGTCGCCCACGGGCTCAGCGGTGGACTTTCCGCCGGCCGAACCGGTGTGGTACCGGCCGATACGGGTAGCGACTCCCACGAACTCAGCGAGAACCTTGCGGAGCTTGGCCTCGTTCTTCTCACCGAGGTCAATCTCATAGGCGACCCCGTCAAGGCCAAATTTTATGGTCTTCGCTCCCTCATCGCCGTTGAGGTCATCTTTGTAGAGGACAATCGTTTCACGAGCCATACCGGCACTCCTACGTCATTAGGTCGATTGCTGCGCGGGCCACACTGTACCAAAAGAGTAGGCACCCGCAAACGATCGTAGCCCAAAACGCTAACCGCTCAACGGCCGTTGGCGCGGCTGAGGGCCTGGCGGATACGGCGGGTGTTCTTCTCAGCCTTACGCGCACTCTTGACGGCGCGCTTGTCAGTGCTCTTGATGGTTCGGGACATTTCAGCGTTGCTCCGCTTCACTGGTTGGGGTGATGTTACAAATGATAGCTTCAAGTGTTGGAAAAGGGGCCCCCGTGGGGGCCCCTCCTGTTACGCGCTGACTCGGGCCTCTCGGGCCTTCACCTTGTTCTCCGTAGCCCAGTGGACCCCGCCGAACGGGCCGTCTCCGTAAACCACGTACTCAGCGATCAGAACCCCGCCGTAACCCTTGACCCACCGGCGGCTCCGGACAACGCCCTTGACGTACCGGCGGTGAAGCTCCCCGGTGGCTCCGTCAATGAAGCTGTTGTTAACCGTGACGGCCTCGCCTACCTGGTAGGCAAACAACTGAGCCATTTCCGTGCTCCCTCTGTTGAGTTGTCATCCCTTGCTGACAGGTCCAACGTTACACATGTAAGCTTCAGGTGTCAACATCGTTTAAACGGTTTGACCCCCGGAGCGTTTAAACGCCCTGGTCGTGCCCGGTGTCCCGTCCGTCACATTCGTTTAAATGCCACATTGTTTTATCGATGAGCAAGACGTTAGGATCACTCACATGTCAGCTAGAGAGTTTTGGGCAGGGGACCGCCCCGCGTACCTTTACGGCCAAGTTGCCGGGTACGCACGTGTGAGCATGTTCATCCTCGGTTCCGTCTCGGCGGAAGCTCAGATGGAGGAAGAGTCAGCGGAGGCCAAGCGTCGGGGACTCCCCGAGCCTGTGTGGTACATCGACCGTGACCGGTCCGCGAGCGATGAGCGGAAGCCTCGCCCGGAGTTTGATCGTCTCATGGCGGACATCAAGGCCGGTAAAATCCTCATCGTGATTGCCCGTAGCTCTGACCGGTTCGTGCGCCGGCCACGGGAGCTAGAAAGCGTCATCGATATCCTGAGTGCTCGTAACGTCCCGGTGTTCTTCACCCGTGACAGTGACTATGACCTCAGTACGGCCGGAGGCCGGGAGACTGCCCGTATCAAGGCGGCGATTGCCCGTGGTGAAGTTGAGCGCATGTCGGAGCGCATGAAGTCTTCATCCGCCCAGCGCGCCAGGCAGGGGGTTCCCCGGAAGGGGCATAAGGCGTTCGGCTATACGTTCGGGAACAAGGCTGACGGAACGCTGACCTACGTAAAGGTTGCGAAGCAAGCGGAGGCTATCCGGTGGGCCTGTGACTACCTCATGAAGGGTGGCACCCTGGCGGGTGTCGCGCGGGAGTGGAATACGCGGACCCTCCGCAACGGGCGAGGCAACGAGTGGGATTGGCTCGGTGTCAAGCAAGCGATGCTTAACCCTGCCCTCGGTGGCTTCCGGTACTACCAGCCGGTTTCGATCCTCACCCCGGAGGGGCGCAAGAGGAAGGCCCCCTGGCAGTGTGAACTTTTGCCGGGCAACTGGACAGGCATCCTGACGGAGACGGAGTATCGGGCCCTCCGTACGGTGCTGACCTCCACCAGGTCACAGGCAGGGAACAACAAACGCCACCTTGGGGCGGCCATCTACCGGTGTGGTGTCCACAACGACGGAACCACGATGAAGAGTAATCGGCGCACTACCGGGCTTAGTTACATCTGCCGGGAGTCGTCTCACCTTCAGATCCCCGGTGACAAGGTGGATGAGTTCGTTCGGGAGATGCTTCGTCGGGCCCTGACGGACCGGAAGGTGTTCGATGCTGCGTTCGGTGCTTCCGCCGTGGCGGTGGACGTTGAAGCGCTCAACGAGCAGCGTAAGGCTGTCCAGAAGCGGCTAGACGACTTGATCGATAGTCACGATGAGGGGCGAATCCCCATCTCGGTGTTTGAGCGGAGTTCCACCAGGCTTTCCAGGGAGCTTGAAGACATTGACAACAAGCTTGCCGATGTCAAGGAGGTCACTCAACGTATCGTGCGGCTCACGTCGTTTGAGGAGATCGATGAGGCCCTGAGTGATCTTGACCTGACGCAAGAGCGTCAGCTTTTGAACGATGTGTTTACGGAGATTTGGATCTTGCCCGTGGGCAAGGGTTACGTGTTCGATCCGATGGACCACGTTCGGCTAACGGACCGTACCGGGCGCGTATGGCCCACGTGGCTTAAGGAGTGGGAGCAAGCGCGGAGCTTCACCCGTAACCCCGCACTCACGAAGCGGGAGCCTCACGGCATGAACTGACCCCGGCACCACGCGACACAGAAGGCCCCTCCGGGGGCCTTCTTCTGTTTCCGCAGGTCAGGGCCCTGTTTTTTATCGATGTGTATGTCCCCGTACTCGTGGGTGCTTCCGATCAGGTGCAGTCGTGCCATCAGGGGCCGTCCCTCCTCGTCCGATGCCGCACATCCTCACCCGGTGGGGGCCTGCGGGTCCAGCCGCCGGACCGTCCGGGACGGGCTGCGCCGATCGGGCACCGCACCTACGAGTATCGAAAATCGTCGACCTGCTCCAGGGGGCGTGGATAGCTTCTGGGCTCCATTCCCTCCGGAGAGGAGCCACGCCCATGGCTCTGCAACCACCCCGCGGCCGTACGCTCGCGGCCGCCACGCTGCTGCTCCTGACGACGGTGCTGACCGGCTCGGCCACCGCCCGCCCCGCTGATCCGGCGCCGGAGTTCCGCGCGTTCGGCGCGGACGCCAAGCCGATCGTGCTGCCCGCCGACGAGCCCGACCGCGGCCTGGTCCACAAAGGCCTGACCGCCGACACGACCGGCCCCTGCGTCGGCGGTATGCGTGTCGTCGCGGTCACCCCGGTCATGTGCACCCACGGCCCGGACGCCCCGCCCGCGGGGCTGGCCGTGCACCGGCGCATCCCCGCCACGCAGGCCCTGTCCGCTCCGGCGGCGCTCGCCGCCTGCGAGGGCGACGGGGTGTCCGGCCGCCGCGTCGAGGTGCTCTACGTGCACGGCAACACCAACCGGTACGAGCAGTACAAGGAGACGTTCCGGACCCTCGCCGAGGGCATGGACGTGATCTACCACGAGAGTGCCCGGGAGACCGGCGGCGAGCGGCACATCCGCTTCGTCACCGAGAACGTCGGCGGCGCGTGCCGTCCCGTGGTGCGCCGGGTGCAGGTCGCCCAGTCGGCCCTGGCCGAGTTCGGGGCCAGCGTCAACGCGGTGCGGGCGCAGGGCTACCAGCGCACCGACCGCAAGTACGTGATGCTGGTCGAGGCGAACGTGTACTGCGGCATCGGCGGGTTCGCCGGGGACACCCGCAAGACCGACGACAACCGGTCCAATTTCGGCCCGGAGTACGGCCGGTCCGACAACGGCTGCTGGACGGCCGCGGTGGCGAGTCACGAGCTGGGGCACAACCTCGGCGCGGTGAACAACAACGCCCCCAACGCCTCCGGCGGCGCGCACTGCACCGACGAGTGGGACGTGATGTGCTACTCCGACGAGCCGAACCACCCGCCGATGCGCTTCATCTGCGGCGACCGGGCTCACGACCAGCGGCTGGACTGCCGGCACGACGACTACTACAGCACCAGCCCGGCGGCCGGGTCCTACCTGGCGAACAACTTCAACGTCGCGGACAACCTGTTCCTCATCCGCGGCGCGGGCACGCCCGCGCGGTCGATCGTCAACCCGGTCTCGGGCCGCTGCCTGGACGTGTCCGGTGGGCGTACCGCCGACGGCACCAGGATCCAGCTGTGGGACTGCCTGAACAACCCGGCGCAGCAGTGGCGGCCGGTAGGCAACACGCTGGTCAACCCGAACTCCGGCAAGTGCCTGGACGTGGCGGGGGCGAGCACCGCCGACGGGGCCGAGGTGCGCCTGTGGACCTGCCTGAACAACTCGGCGCAGCAGTGGATCATGCAGGCGGACGGCAACATGGTCAACCCGGCGTCGGGCAGGTGCCTGGACGCGGACGCCTGGGGCACGGCCAACGGCACCCCGACCATCCTGTGGACGTGCGGCTCCGGCCCGCAGTCCAACCAGGTCTGGTTCTGGCGCTGATCCCCGGGCCTGGGCGCACGTCCTGTTGAGAAGGGCACCTTCTGCCTCGGTGAGCGAGCCGACGAAGGTGCCCTTGCTCCGTCCGATCGAGCATGCTTATGGCGAATGCGGCTGTTTGGGGGTATTACGCGGTCCTGCGGGCTGACAATCGACCGAGACCTTGGCGTCGGCGGAGGGTGCACGGTGGACTTCATCCAGCAGTCGCTGATCGACCCGATCAGCGCGTTCCTCTGGAACTACGTGCTGGTCTACCTGCTCATCGGCGCGGGGCTCTACTTCACCCTGCGGACCAGGGCCGTGCAGTTCCGGCTCTTCCCCAAGATGATCTCCGAGATGCGCGGGTCGCGCTCCGGCGAGGACACCGGCGTGTCATCGTTCCAGGCGTTCTGCGTGGGACTGGCCTCGCGGGTGGGCACCGGCAACATCGCCGGGGTGGCCATCGCGCTGACGCTCGGCGGGCCCGGTGCGATCTTCTGGATGTGGGTCGTCGGCCTGGTCGGCATGGCGACCGCGTTCGTGGAGGCGACACTCGCGCAGGTGTTCAAGGTGCGTGGACCCGACGGCGCGTTCCGCGGCGGCCCCGCCACCTACATCCAGCGCGGGCTGGGCTCGCGGCCCTGGGGCAAGGTCTTCGCCGTGCTGCTGATCCTCACCTTCGGCATCGCGTTCAACATGGTGCAGGCCAACACGATCGCGGACGTGGTCAGCACCCTGCGCTCCAGCGAGCGCCAGCTGGGCATCGCACTGGTGCTGGTGCTGGCGACCGCGCCCGTGCTGTTCGGCGGCATCCGGCGCATCGCGCGCGTCGCCGAGCTGGTGGTGCCCGTCATGGCGGCGATCTACCTGCTGCTGGCTGCGCTGATCGTGCTGCTCAACCTCGGCGAGGTGCCGGGCATGCTCGCCACCATCGTGAAGTCGGCGTTCGGCCTGGACCCGGCCGCGGCGGGCGTCGCGGGCGGGCTGAGCGCGGCGCTGCTCAACGGGGCCAAGCGCGGCCTGTTCTCCAACGAGGCCGGCATGGGCAGCGCCCCGAACGCGGCGGCCACCGCGACCACCACCCACCCCGCGCGGCAGGGCCTGATCCAGACGCTGGGCGTCTTCGTCGACACCATCCTGATCTGCACCGCGACCGCGTTCATCATCATGCTCGGCGGAGAGAACGTGTACCAGCCGGGCCAGGCCAGCGCGAACACCGGCGCGTCACTGACCCAGGCGGCCGTCGCGGCGCAGCTCGGCGGCTGGAGCAACTGGCTGATGGCGGTGCTGGTCACCGTCTTCGCGTTCTCGTCGATCCTCGGCAACTCGTCGTACGCCCTGGTCAACCTGGACTTCCTGCGCGCGAGCCCGGCCGTGGAGACGGCGTTCCGGATCGTGGTCCTCGTGGCGGTCGCGATCGGTTCGGTGGTGGCGCTGGAGCCGGTGTGGGCGCTCGCGGACGTCGCGATGGCGCTCATGGCGCTGGTGAACCTGACCGCGATCCTGCTGCTCGGCAAGTGGGCGTTCGGGATGCTCGACGACTTCGAGGCGGCGGCCCGCCTCGGCCGGGAGCCCGTCTTCACCGCGACCGGCAACCCGCACCTGCCCCGGCCACTGGTCGGCGACGTCTGGCCCTAGCCGCCCGAACGTCGGTCGTGGCACCCGAGATCGCCCGACTTGCCTGGCACCTGTGGGTATCTTGCACGCGGATTCGCCCATGTGCCAGGCAAGTTCGACGATCATGCGGGGAGGCGGCGACGAGCGCTGGAGTTGGCGCGGACAGCTCGGGGCGGGGTCAGCGGTGGTGCGTCAGTGCCAGGATTTCGGCGGCGGGACGAAGGTCTCGCGTGGCCGCTGACACCGCCGCGGCCTGCGCGGTGGACAGGGCCGCGGCGTTCAGCCGGAACTTCAGGTCGAGGTCGCCGGCGCTCAGCGGGTGGGCCTCGCTGCCGCGCGACGCGTCGACCCGGTGCTCCAGCAGTTCGCCGCCGGTGGTGCGCACCCGCAACACGGCCGCGAACGCGTTCGGGAAGATCTCGGTGGCGCGTTCGTCGGCCACGCAGGTCACCCGCGCCGCCAGCGCGAGCACCGCCTCGTCGAGGTCGTGGAAGTCGGCGGTGCCCACGCCCAGCCCGCTGCCACCGAGCAGGGCCGCCGCGACCGTGTACGGCCCGGAGAACTTCCCGTGGTAAGCCGTCTGCGGCCGTGCCTTCTCCGCGGCCGGTTCGGCGATCGTGCGCAGCACCGGCGCGGCCACCCCCAGTTCCACCGACGCCACGTCGGCGGCGCGCAGCCCGGCCGCCCGCAGTGCCAGGGCGCAGTCGATGCCGGGATGGGTGAAGTGGTTGGTCGGGTAGGGCTTGTAGACGGTCCGCGACAGCTCCCACCGCTCACCGAGCCCGCCGAGCAGGGCGTCGGCGTCGAAGACCCCCGAGGTGTACGCGGCGAAGAAGCCGAACCGCCCCTCCAGCACCGTCGGCGGGCCGGTGAGCCCGTCGGCGGCGAACACGGCGGCGCTGACCCCGGCGTGCGCCGCCCAGCCGCAGTGCGTCTTCTTGACCGTGCCGCCGGTGCGGTTGGCCTCCAGCAGCCCCGCGCCCATGGACGCCGCGATGCCC
Organism: Catellatospora sichuanensis; assembly: GCF_007483665.1. Classification (GTDB taxonomy): domain Bacteria; phylum Actinomycetota; class Actinomycetes; order Mycobacteriales; family Micromonosporaceae; genus Catellatospora; species Catellatospora sichuanensis. Next base: position 182,492 of record NZ_ML660190.1, on the reverse strand, counting down.
ATGGCGTGCCCGATGCCGCCCGCGTCCAGCCCGTACAGCAGTCCCGCGGCGGCGGCGCCGCCGATCGTGCCGCAGATCGAGGTGGCGTGCAGGCCCCGTTCGAAGAAGACGGAGTTGCGCAGCTCCCGGTCGTACGCGGCCATGCCGAGCCGGTTGCAGATCTCGATCCCGGCGGCGACGGCGCGGACCAGCGCGGGCCCGTCCGCGCCGGTGGCCTCGGCGGCGGCCAGCGCGGCGGGCACGATGCTCGCGCTCGGGTGCAGCACGGACGGCAGGTGCGTGTCGTCGAAGTCGAGCGCGTGCGCCATGACCCCGTTGACCAGCGCCGCGGCGGGCGCGGGCAGCCGGTCGCCCGCCCCGATCACGGTCGCCTCGGGCGTGCCGCCCCAGCGCCGTACCGACGCGAGCACGGCCCGCACCGCGGGATCGTCCTGCGCGGCCAGCGCCAGCCCGAGGATGTCGAGGATGCGTTCGGGCACACCGTCGGGGATCTCGGCGTCACGACAGCCCACGGCGAACTCGGCGAGCCGGGCCACCGCCGTGTTCGCGGACGTCGTCGATGCGCCGGATCCAGTGGAATCGCCGACCGGGCCGGGCGCGGCGACGGGTCCGGTGGTCACGTCCGCACCGCGCGGAACGGCGCGTCCGGCGGTCATGCGAGCACCGCCAGCGGGCGCACCGGGGCGCCGGTCGCGCCGACCAGGGGCAGCGGGTTGAGCACGAGCAGGATCTCGCGTGCGCCGGTGGCCAGCAGCGGGTCCAGGTTCATCGTCTCGATGATGTGTACGCCGTGTTCGACCAGCAGCACCCGGTGCGCGGGCAGCACGGCGTGGCCGCGCCCGGCGGGGATGTGCTCGAAGGCGATGGTCTCCGCGCCGACGGCGGCGGGGGAGTGGGCAGCGAGCCAGCGCGCGGCCGCCTCGTCCGGACCCGGGGTGCCGTCGCGGGAGCCGATGAAGGCGTCGTGTTCGGACCAGCGGCGGGACCAGCCGGTGCCGATGAGGATCACCTCGCCGGGCGCCAGGGTCAGGCCCGCCGCGGCCCGGTCGAGGTCTTCGGGCGTGATCGCGTACCCGGCGGGCAGCACGTCGGCGCCGTGCACGCGGGCCACGTCGAGGACCACGGCGCGACCCAGGTAAGGCGGAAACGTGTCGATGCCGAGGTCGCTGAAGCCCAGGTGGGACTGCAGCGGGCCGGCCGGTCGGCCGCCGTGCAGCAGCCCGTCCTGCGATACGTGCGACAGCGCGTCGACGTGCGTGCCGACGTGGCCGCCGGTGACGATCAGCTCGTTGGCGGCGGACCCGCCGTCGGGCCGCGTCATGTCGCCGTGCCGTCGTTCCAGCGCCATCCGGAACGGCGGATGGTTGGGCGACTGCGGCATGCCCCGCCGCATCGGCTGCGCCAGGTCGATCACCTGCCGCCCGCGCAGCGCCTCCCACGGCGTGACGGTCCTGCTCGGCGTCGCGGTGCCGTTCCGGGTGGTGGCAGTCGGCGTCGGCCGCCCGCTGGGTGCGGGCAGCAGTGCGTGCTGGTCCTGGTCGAGGCCCTGCATCAGATCACTCCGGTGTCGCGCAGTGCGGTCAGCTCGTCCTCGGTCAGGCCGAGCCGTTCGCGGTAGACGGTGTCGTTGTCCGCGCCGCGGGGCCGTCCGGTCCAGCCGATCCGGCCCGGCGTCTGCGACATGCGGTAGAGCACGTTCGGCATCCGCAGCGGGCCGAGCACCGGGTCGTCGACCGTGGTGATCGAGTCCAGGGCGGTGAACTGCGGGTCGGTGAACACGTCGGTGATGTCGTAGATCGGCGCGACCGCGGCCTGGGCCTCGTCGAACGCCTTGGCCACCTCGTCCAGGTCGCGCTGGGCGATCCAGTCGCCGACGTGGGCGTCCAGTTCGTCGGCGTGGGCGGCGCGGCCCGCGCCGGTGGCGAACCAGGGTTCGGTGATGACCTCGGGGTGGCCGACCAGGTGCATGACGCGTTCGGCGATGGCCTGGGCGCTGGTGGACACGGCCACCCACCGGCCGTCGCGGGTGCGGTACGTGTTGCGCGGCGCGTTGTTGACCGAGCGGTTGCCGGTGCGCTGCTGCACGAGCCCGAGCTGGTCGTACGCCATGGCCTGCATGCCCAGCACGGTCAGCATCGGCTCGACGATGGCCAGGTCGATCACCTGCCCGGTGCCGCCGCGCGCGTCGCGGTGGTAGAGCGCGGTCATCACGGCCTGTGCGCAGGTCAGCGCGGAGATGCCGTCGGCCAGTCCGAACGGCGGCAGGGTGGGCGGCCCGTCGGGCGCGCCGGTGATCGCCGCGAAGCCGCTCATCGCCTCGGCGAGCGTGCCGAAGCCGGGCCGGTGGGCGTACGGGCCGTGCTGGCCGAACGCGGTGACCCGGGCGATGACCAGACGCGGGTTGACCTCGTGCAGCACCTCGGGGGACAGGCCCCAGCGCTCCAGCGTGCCGGGCCGGAAGTTCTCGATGAGCACGTCAGCTTCGGACAGCAGGCGCTTGGCCAGCACTGCCCCCTCGGCGCGGCCGAGGTCGAGGGTGACCGTCTGCTTGTTGCGGCCCAGCATGGTCCACCACAGCGGCACGCCGTCGCGGGACGGGCCGTGTCCCCGGGAAGGGTCGCCCTTGGCCGGGTGCTCGATCTTGATCACATCCGCGCCGTAGTCGCCGAGGATCGTCGCGGCGAGGGGTCCGGCGAAGAGGGTCGCGGCGTCGACGACGGTGACGCCGGACAGGGCGGCGGGCGGCATGGGGGAACCGTACACGCCCTACCCTCAAAAAGGAAACCTCGTTACAGTGTGCGAAACGCACTCCTGGGAGGATCGCCGTGGCACGATACGATCTGCTGGTCAAGGCCGGAACGCTGGTGCTGCCGTATGTCGGCACGGTACGCGCCGATCTCGCCGTACGCGACGGGAAGATCGCGGCGATCGGTGACGACCTCGACCCGGCCTCGGCCGAGCAGGTGCTCTCCGCGCAGGGCCGGCTGGTGTTCCCCGGCGCGGTGGACGCCCACTACCACCTGGGCATCTACCGGGACCTGGCGCTGGACGCGGCCGAGGAGACCCGCTCCTCGCTGGTCGGCGGGGTGACCACGGTGCTGTCCTACTTCCGCACCGGTCAGCACTACCTCAACCGCACCGGTCCGTACGGCGAGATCTTCCCGCAGGTGCTGGACGCGGTCGCCGGGCACGCCTGGACCGACTACGGCTTCCATCTCGCGCCGATGGACACCGCGCAGGTGGGCGAGGTGCCCGCGCTGATCGACGAGCACGGCGTGAGCTCGTTCAAGTACTACATGTTCTACAAGGGCTTCAACCTCTCCGCCGACTCCCGTGATGCCAAGTCGTTCACCATGAGCGACGAGTACGACCTCGGTCACCTGTACCAGATCATGGAAGCGGTCGCGGCCAACCAGCGCGACGGCCGCCGGGTCTCGCTGTCGCTGCACTGCGAGCAGGCGGAGCTGATGCGGCTGTTCATCGACCGGGTCCGAGCCGCGGGCGACCCGCAGACCCTGAAGGCGTACTCCGACGCCCGCCCGCCGCTGACCGAGCAGGTCGCCATCGGCGAGGCGACGACGCTGGCCGGCGCGACCGGCTGCCCGGTCAACCTGCTGCACCTGTCGTCGGCCGAGGCGATCGCCGCGGCTGCCGCGGCCAAGGCGACCGGACGCCTCGACCTGCGCTGCGAGGTCACCCTGCACCACCTGTGCCTGGACCACGAGAGCCTGGACCGCCGCGGCGGCCTGGGCGCGAAGGTCAACCCGCCGATCCGGTCCGTGTCGGACACCGAGGCGCTGTGGGCCGCGGTGCTGGACGGCACCGTGGACTGGGTGGCCTCCGACCATGCCTGCTGCCTCGAGGAGAACAAGGGCGACCAGCTGTGGCCCGCGCTGCCCGGCTTCGGCGGCACCGCCCTGCTCTACCCGATCCTGCTCAGCGAGGGCATGCACAAGCGGGGCCTGTCCCCGCAGCGCGTCGCCGAGCTGGCCGCGGGCAACCCCGCGCGCGCCTACGGGCTGGCCGGGCGCAAGGGCAGCCTGATGGTGGGCATGGACGCCGACCTGACCATCGTGGACCCGGAGCTGGAGCAGGAGGTCACCACCGACCTGCTGCTGTCCGGCCAGGACCACTGCCCGTTCGAGGGCCACAAGGTCAAGGGCTGGCCGGTCGCCACCGTCGTCGGCGGCCGCCTCGCCTACCGCGACGGCGTGGTGGTCGGCACACCCTCGGGCCGTTTCGTCGCCCGCTGACCCTTTGCATGGTCGTCGGCCCACTCGGGCCGTCCCCGCCGACCGCCGGACGGGGTAGGCGCCCAGGCCTGCTCGTTTCGGGACGCTCAAGCGTCCCGAAACGAGCGGCTGCGGGAGAGATGTGGCCGCCGGAGCGACCACAGATGTCGAGACCTGCGGATCGGGCCTGGTTCAATCTTCAAGGAAACGGAACAGATGCAGGCGGTGCCCGTCTGGATCCGTGATCGTGAACTGCCGATAGCCCCATTCCGTGTCCCGGGGCGGCTCGACCACGGGCACCTGCCGGCCGGTGTACTCCGACATGGGCGGGCGGGAGCAGGCCGATCTCGTCATAGTGCCGCAACGTCGGCACGCTGAGCCCTGTGGCCAGTGCAAACCTGCCGATCGGCCACAGCTCCTGCAAGGTCTCGCGAGTCACGACCTCGATTCGTGATCTCTCCAACGGCCTGAGAGTCAAGCGGCACATTCTCGGCACCGGTATGTCGAGGCAGACGGACGTGCCCGGGTCGTCGCGCGTCGGCGCGTCGGCCCGGGCACGTGCCGGTCACATGCCGTCGCCGGTCCATTCGCCGCGGGAGCGCGAACGCACCGGCAGCGTGGAGATGACGGGCAGGTGGTCGTGGTTGTGGTCGTCGTAGTTCTCGGCGTGGCCGCCCCACTTGACCCACTCTTCGGTGGTGTACCAGTTGATCAGCTCGCCGTCCGACCGGATGATCCAGTCGATGTCGGTCTCGGCGATGAAGTGGCCGTGCTTCACCCCGGCCGGGCGGAAGCAGTACGTGCCGTCGTCGATGTCGCCGAAGTTGTACGCCATCTTTCCGCCGAGCGTGTAGAACTCCTCGTAGCACGGGTGGTGTGCGAGCCGGTGGTCCGTCCAGCCCTTCTTCGCCCGGATGAGCCGGGTGTAGAAGCCGGTCTTCGGGTCGCGGTGCAGCAGCTTGATGTACAGCGGGGTGAGGGGCCCGACGCTGGGCGCCTCGGTCCACTCCATCTTGTTGGAGTCCACCACGGTCGCCTCGCCCACGGCGTCGGCCCACCGCCGCGCGTCGGGGTCGAACCCGCAGTCGCCGTACTCGCGCCAGTGCAGCACCCGGCTGCCCTCGCGCACCTTGATCCAGTCCATCGGCACGCCACGCGGGACCTGCACGTAGCCACCGGCCCCGATCTCGGTGCCGCCGTAGTTCAGGGACCCCGACACCACGTAGAACTCGGTGTTCGCGTGCGGCACCCCGCCCCCGCGGCCCCAGTCGGCGGGGAAGTCCAGCGACAGCGAGGACGAGCCGTCCTCCTCGTCGACGGACAGGCGGCGCTCGCGCACCTTGCCCTCGCCGTACGGCAGCTCGCCGACGTGCCAGATGTAGTCGTCCTCGTGGATCAGTTCTACGTGCGCTCTCACTGCGGTTCGCTCCTCAACTGTCGTTTCAACACCTTTCCGGCGGCGTTGCGGGGCAGCGCGCCGGGGAATTCGTACGACTTGGGCACCTTGTAGCCGGCCAGCCGGGTGCGCAGGTGGGCGTCGAGCTCGGCGGGCGCGACGGTCTCGCGGCACACCACGTGCGCGACGATCCGCTCGCCCCAGTGCTCGTCCGGCATCCCGACGACGGCGGCCTCGACCACACCGGGGTGCGTGACCAAGGCCTCTTCGACGTCACGGGGATACACGTTGACGCCGCCGGTGATGATCACGTCCTTCTTCCGGTCGACGATGGAGATGAAGCCCTCGTCGTCGACCACCACGATGTCCCCGCTGGTCAGGTACCCGTCCGGGGTCGTGCAGGCGGCCGTGGCGGCGTCGTTGTCCAGGTAGCCGTTCATCAGGTACGGCGAGCGGCTGAACAGCTCGCCCGGTGTGCCGGGCGGCACCGGCTGCCCCTCGTCGTCGACGACGCGCACCTGCGTGGCGAACCACGGGTGGCCGACGGAACCCGCCTTGCGGCGGGCGTCGGCCGGGCGCAGGTTCGTGATCACCCCGGCCTCGGTGGAGCCGTACAGCTCGTGCACGCCGACGCCGGGGAACGCGTCGAGCACCCACTCCTTGAGCGGGCGGGGCAGCGCGGCGGCGTTGAAGTACAGGGTGTCCAGGCTGGACAGATCGGCGTGGGCGGCCGGTTCGGCGGTCAGCGAGCGGATCAGCTGCGCGTGCGTGGGCACCAGGAACACCGACTGCGCCCGGTCGCGCGCGATCATCTCCAGCACGTTGCCCGCGTCGAAGCTGCGCAGCATGCTGACCGTGCCGCCGCAGAACACCGCCGCGTACGCGAACGCGAACCCGGCCCCGTGGTACATCGGCGCGACGGCGATGGTGCGCCGCCCCGGCCCCAGGCCCCACTCCAGCGCGGCGGCATAGAAGGTGAGCACCCGCGAGCGGTGCGAGATCTGTACGCCCTTCGGATCCCCGGTGGTCCCCGAGGTGTACGCGACGCAGAACGGGTCGCGCTCGGACACCGCCGCCCACGGGTCCCGCGCGTCGGCGGCCGCCAGCACCTGCTCGTACTGCTCGCCGACGGCGACGGACACGTCGAGCGCGGGGGCGAGATGGGCCAGCGCCTCGTCGGCGAGGATCGCGCGGGCTCGGGAGTGCCCGACGATGAACTCGATCTCCGGTCCCGCCATGCGCGGGTTGAGCGGCACCAGCACCAGCCCGGCCTTGGCCAGCCCGGCGGCGATCTCGGGATACTCCAGGCGGTTGCCGAGCAGCACCGCCACCCGGTCGCCGGCGCGCAGGCCGCGGGCCAGCAGCGCCTGCGCGAGCCGGGACGAGCGTTCGTCGAGCTGGGCGTACGTCAGCCGCCGGTCGCCGTCGACGACCGCCGCAACGGTCGGCGTCGCGCGGGCGAACTCGCGTACGCCGCCGGCGATGGTAAGGTCCGCGCCTCCCGGTAGCACCATGCGCGTAATGGAAACACCGTTTCCATTCTGAGGCAAGGGCTGGTTCAGCCGGGCGGGAACATCCCGGCGCGGCCGAGCATGGCCGGAGCCGTGATGCCGAGCCGTTCGGCGATCCAGGCCCCGGTGGCGGCCAGGCCGTCCAGCCGGACGCCTGCCTCCATCCCGGAGCGCTCCAGCAGGTAGGCGAGATCCTCGGTGGCGATGTTGCCGGTCGCGGCCGGGGCGAACGGGCAGCCGCCGATCCCGCCGGTGCTCGCGTCCAGCGCCGGCACCCCGTGCTCCAGTGCGGCCAGCGCGTTGGCGTACCCCGTGTTGCGGGTGTTGTGGAAGTGCGCGCGCAGCGCGACGTCCGGCGCGACCTCGCGTACGGCCGCGACCAGCGCGGCGACCTGGCGCGGCACGCCGACGCCGATGGTGTCGGCGAGACAGATCTCGTCCGGCCTCGTCTGCGCTCGGGCGACCAGCGAGGCCACGTGGTCGGCGGTGACCTCGCCGGTGAACGGGCAGCCGAACGCGGCGGCGACGGTCAGCGTGGTGCGCAGCCCGGCCGCGCGGGCGTCCGCGGCGACGTCGTCCCACTGCGCGAGGGACGCGGCGGTGGTCATGCCCTGGTTGCGCTGCGAGAACTCGTCGGTGGCGACCAGTACGTAGTTGACCTCGTCCACGCCCGCCGAAGCGAGCGCGCGGTCGAGGCCGCGCCGGTTGAGCACCAGGCCGATGTAGGAGACGTCCGCGCGCCGGGGGACCGCGTCGAGCACGGCTTCGGCGTCGGCCATCTGCGGCACCCGCGCCGGGTGGGCGAACGCGACGGCCTCGACGCGGCGCACTCCCGCGGCGATCGCGCGCGTGATGTACTCGACCTTCACCTCGGTGGACAGCAGGGTCTTCTCGTTCTGCAGCCCGTCGCGCGGGCCGACCTCCACGATCTCCACGACACCCTCGGTTCCTCTAGCGAAACAGCGTTTCCAAAGCATAGGATGCGGCCGTGACTGGGGCACTATCCGACATCAGGGTGATCGAGACGGGCACGCTGCTGGCCGGCCCGTTCTGCGGCCAGCTTCTCGGCGATTTCGGCGCCGAGGTCATCAAACTCGAAGACCCGGGCAAAGGCGACCCGATGCGCCAGTGGGGCCGGGAGAAGCCGCACGGGCAGTCGCTGTGGTGGCCGGTGGTGGCCCGCAACAAGAAGTCCGTCACCTGCAACCTGCGCGTCAAAGAGGGCCAGGACCTGGTGCGCCGCCTGGTCGCCGACGCGGACGTGCTGCTGGAGAACTTCCGCCCCGGCACCCTGGAGCGCTGGGGGCTGGGCTGGGACGAACTGTCCGCGATCAACCCGCGGCTGATCCTGGTCCGGGTCACCGGCTACGGCCAGACCGGACCGTACGCGCCACGGGCCGGGTTCGGCTCGATCGGCGAGGCGATGGGCGGCATCCGCTACGTCACCGGCGAACCCGACCGGCCACCGTCGCGCTCCGGCATCTCGCTGGGCGACTCCCTCGCCGCCACGTATGCCGCCTACGGCACCCTGGCCGCGCTGCACGCCCGGGAGCGCACCGGCGTCGGTCAGGTCGTCGACTCGGCGATCTACGAGGCGGTGCTGGCCATGATGGAGTCGCTGCTGCCCGAGTGGGCGGTGGCGGGCTACCAGCGCGAGCGCACCGGCGCGGTGCTGCCGAACGTCGCGCCGAGCAACGCCTACCCGACCGCCGACGGCACCGAGGTGCTGGTCGCCGCGAACCAGGACACCGTCTTCGGGCGGCTGTGCGAGGTCATGGGGATGCCGGAGCTGGCCGCCGATCCGCGGTACGCCACGCACGGCTCCCGCGGCGCGCACCAGGCCGAGCTGGACGACCTGATCGCGGCGTGGACGCGTACCCAGCCCGCGGACAAGCTGCTGGCCGCGCTGCACGAGGCCGGGGTGCCCGCGGGCGGCGTCTACACCGCCAAGGACATGCTGGCCGACCCGCACATCGCCGCCCGTGAGGCGATCGTGCGCGTGCCGCACCCCGACTTCGGCGAGCTGCCCATGCAGAACGTCGCCCCGCGGCTGTCCGCCGACCCCGGCTCGGTGCGCTGGGCCGGGCCCGCCCTGGGCCAGCACAACGACGAGGTCTACGGCAACCTGCTGGGGCTGTCCGAGCGGGAGCGGGCCGAGCTGCGGGAGCGGGGCGTCATCTGATGGCGCTGGACGCCGACTACGCGCAGGCCGGATTCGCCCGGCGGCTCGGCTGGGGCGTGCGGCCGGCGGTGCTGCTGGTCGACCCGGTGGCCGCGTACACGGCGGATGGTTCGCCGCTGCGGCTCGACACCGGGCAGGCCGCGCTGGAGGCGATGGCCGCGCTGCTGGCGGCCGCGCGCGCGGCCGGGCTGCCCGTGGTGCTGACCGGCGTGCGGTACGCCGACGCCAGTTGCGCCGAGGCCCCGCTGTTCGCCGCGAAGGTGCCCGCGCTGGCGGCGTTCGCCGCGGGCAGCCCGCTGGGCGAGTTCCCGCCGGAGGTGGCCCCCGCCGCAGGGGAGCACGTCGTGCTCAAGCACTACGCGAGCGCGTTCGCCGGAACCTCGCTGCCGGCCTGGCTGACCGCGAACCGCGTGGACACGTTGGTCATCGGCGGCTTCTCCACCAGCGGCTGCGTGCGCGCCTCCGCGGTCGACGCGCTGCAGCACGGGTTCCGGCCCATGGTGGTGCGCGAGGCCTGCGCCGACCGCGACCCCGGCCCGCACGAGGCCAACCTGTTCGACCTCGACGCCAAGTACGCCGACGTGGTCGGCCTGGCCGAGGCGCTGTCCCGGCTGGTCCGACCGCAGTAGGACGCCCCGGCCCGGTGCGCGGGCCGGGGAGTGTCCAAAGCAGGTCAGGACTGCGGCATCAGCACGGTGTCGACGAGGTACACGGTGCCGTTGCGGGTCTGCACGTTGCCGCAGACCACCTTCGCGCTGTCGTTGACCTTGAAGTCGGCGCCGCTGCCGGACACGGTCAGGTCCTGGCCCTCCAGGGTCTTGTGGGTGCCCGCGAGCTGCTCGGGCGCGGTCTTCCCGGCCACCACGTGGTAGGTCAGGATCTTCGTGAGCAGTTCCTTGTCGGCCAGCACCTTGTCCAGGTCGGCCTTCGGGATCTTCGCGAAGGCGTCGTTGGTCGGCGCGAAGACGGTGACGGCTTCGGCGTTGTTGAGCGTGTCGACCAGGCCGGCCTGCTTGACCGCGGTGACCAGCGTGGACAGCAGCGGGTTGCCCGAGGCGGCGGTCGCCACCGGTTGCTGGGCCATCGCCTCGAAGCTGCCCGGGTTGTTCGGGTCCTTCGGTACGGCCGCGCAGCCGGACCCGAACTCCTCCGCGGCCATCGCGGCGGTGTCCGTGCCCGTGGGCTGGGTGGCCATGGTTTCGGTGCCGCAGGCCGTCAGGGCCAGCGTGAACGCAAAGGTGCCGGCGGCCGCGAGCGCGGTCAGCCTCCTCTTGCCGAGCATGTCGGTGTCCTTCCTCCGGTGAGACTTCAGGAGGGATTCGGCACCGGGCTCGGCATGGTTTGGTCAGATCGCCGGATTTTTTATTTTTCTACTTTCTGAGCACTTTGAGAGATTTTTTCGGGTGCCTGATAAAGCCCGTCGATCACGGACGCGTACTTGCGGACGATCGCCGCGCGGCGCAGCTTCAGCGTCGGCGTCAGCTCGTCCCCGCCCGGCGCCCACACCGCGTCGAGCACCTCGTACCGCTTGATCTGCTCGACCCGGGACAGCTCGGCGTTGCCCGCGGCGACCCCCGCGGCGATCGCGTCCGGCACCGCCGCCGCGCCGTGCCGGGCGGTGAACGACGCCACGGCCTCCGGGTCGGCCACGATCAAAGCCACGTTGTACGGACGCCCGTCACCGACCACGACCAGCGCGCCGATCAGCGGGCACGCCGACTTGACCACGCCCTCGATGTTGGCCGGGGACATGTTCTTGCCCGCCGCGTTGATGATCAGTTCCTTCTTCCGGTCCACGATGGACACGTAGCCGTCGGCGTCGATCGTGGCCACGTCCCCGGTGCGCAGCCAGCCGTCGAGGTCGAACGCGTCGGCGGTGCGGGCGAGGTCGCGGTGGTAGCCCCGGGTCACCAGCGGTCCGCGGATCAGCAGCTCGCCGTCGTCGGCCAGGCGCACCTCGACCCCGGGCGCGGGGATGCCGACGGTGCCGGGACGGATCGCGCCGGGCGGGTTGAGCGTGCTCGCGCCGCAGGTCTCCGACATGCCCCAGATCTCGCACACGGGCAGCCCGAGGGCGAGGAAGAACTCCAGCACCGGTACGGGCAGCGCGGCCGCCCCGCACATCGCCCAGCGCATGCGGTCCATGCCCAGCCGGGCCAGCACCCGGCCGAGCACGAGCCGGTCCGCGACCCGCGCCAGCGCCCGCGAGGCCGGGCCGCCCCGCCTGCCCCGGCCCCAGCGCAGCGCCAGCCGGAACGCCCACCGCCGTGGCGCGGGCGCGTCGAGCAGGGCGTCGGAGATGCGGGCGCGCATCTTCTCGAACACCCGCGGGACCGCCGCCCAGTACGTCGGGCCCACCTGGGCCAGGGCCGCGCCGAGCTGGGTCAGGTCGGCCAGGCAGGTGATGCGCGCGCCGTAGAGCAGCTGCAGGTAATGGCTGGCCAGGCGGTCGGCGACGTGCGCCGCGGGCAGGTAGGACAGCCCGTGGTCGGCGCGGTGCAGCGGGAACAGCGCGGTCACCGCGTCCGCCTCGGCCAGCAGGTTGGCGTGGGTCAGCTCGACGCCCTTCGGCGGGCCGGTGGTGCCCGACGTGTAGATGAGGGTGAGCAGGTCGTCGGGCTGCACGGCACGCCACGCGGCGTCGAAGTCGAAGCCCGGTTCGGCCAGCGCGCACAGCTCGTCCAGGGTCATCGTGCCGTCGGGCCGGCCGTCCACGCAGACCAGGTGGTCGTAACCGGCCCCGCTGGCGGCGATGCGCGCCGCGTACTGCTGCTCGCAGATCACGATCCGAGCCTGCGCGTTGTCGAGCACGTGGGCGATCTGCGACGGTGAAGAGGTGTTGTAGACCGAGAACGGCACCGCGCCGAGATGGATCGCCGCCGTGTCGGCCAGGTGGAACTCGGGCCGGTTGGCCAGCATCAGCGCCACGGTCTGCCCCCGGCGCACCCCCGCACCCGCCAGGCCCGCCGCGATGGCGCGCACCCGCGCGCCGTATTCGCGCCAGGTCAGCTCCACATCAGAGCCGTAGGCCCCGAGCGCGACGGCGTCGGGCTGCACGGCTGCGGTGGCCTGGAACGCCGCACACAGGGTCGTGGGGGTCATGCTGTCCTTTCCGGAACGGGTCAGCGTAGGTGCAGCAACTGCATGGCGCGCACCGCGGCGGTCAGTGCGCGGGCGTAGCGGGCCTGCCCGGGGCCGGCCGGCGGGGCGAGGTTCAGCCGCTGGTGGGCGATGGTCTGCGAGGCGGTGTAGGCGAGCAGCCCGGCCGTCCCGTGGCGGCGGCCGAGCCCGGACGACCTCATGCCGCCCATGGGCGCGTCATGCGAGGCGTACGCGGCCGCGTAGCCCTCGTTGATGTTCACGGTCCCGGCCCGCAGCCGCCGGGCCAGCGCCCGCGCCGCGCCGTTGTCCCGGCTGAACACGGCGGCGTTGAGGCCGTACTCGGTGTCGTTGGCCAGCGCGACCGCGGCATCGTCGCCGGGCACGCCGAACACGGCCACCACCGGCCCGAACGTCTCCTCGCGATACACCGCCATCGCGGGTGTCACCCCGGCCAGCACGGTCGGTTCGTGGAACAGCGGGCCCAGGTCCGGGCGCGCCGCGCCGCCGGCCAGCACGACCGCGCCGCGGGCCGTCGCGTCGTCGAGGTGCCGGCGGACCGTGGCCAGCACCCGGGGCAGGCTCAGCGAGCCCATCTGCGGGCCGTAGTCCAGGTCGGCCGCCAGCCGTAGGCCGCGCACCAGCGGCAGGAAGCGGTCCAGGAACGCGTCGTGCACGCTCTCGTGCACGATGATGCGCTCGGCGGACAGGCACAGCTGCCCGGCGCTGGCGAAGCAGGCCCGTACGGCGGCCTGGGCGGCCTGGTCGAGGTCGGCGTCGGCGCGTACCAGCAGGGAGTTCTTGCCGCCCAACTCCAGCGAGCAGCCGATCAGCCGCCGCCCGGCACGGGTCGCGATCGCCCGGCCCGCGGCCGTGGAACCGGTCAGGCACAGGTGGTCCGCGCCGTCGAGGATCGCGTCGCCGATGTCGGCGGGCTCGCCGGTGACCTGCTGCCACACCCCGTCCGGCAGGCCGGCCTCGGTCATCAGGTCCCGGGTCCAGGCCGCGGTCCGCGCGGTCTGGGTGTCCGGCTTGTGCACCACCGCGTTGCCGGCCAGCAGCGCGGGCACGATGTCGGTGACGGCGAGGGCCAGCGGATAGTTCCACGGCGTGATCACGCCGACGACGCCGAGCGGGTGGCGCACCTCGACCGCGTATGTCAGCAGCGGCAGCGCACCGCCGCGGCGGCGGGGCCGCAGCAGCCGCGGCGCGCGGCGGGCGTAGTAGGTGCTGACCAGCGCCGCGTCGAGCACCTCCTCGTGTGCGTGCAGCCGGGCCTTGCCCGTCTCGCGCTGCACCAGGTCGAGGATCTCGTCCTGGCGGCGCAGCAGCAGCGCGGCGAAGCGGCGCACCGGCCGGGCGCGCTCGAGCGGCGGCAGCGCCGCCCAGCCGACCTGGGCCGCGCGGGCCCGGGCGTAGGCCAGCGCGACGTCGTCGGCAGTGGACTGCCGCACGGGCGGGAGGGGCTCGCCGGTGAGCGGCGCCAGCGGAACGGCGTCGGCCCCACGGCATACAGGGGTGCCCATGCGTGCACGGTAGCCGTTCGCGGCGCAAACGCAAGAGGTCGCCACATTTAGCCAGGTCAACGCAAGATAAATCAAGCGCGCTTGACTTTTATTGACGTGGTGATGAGGGTGGACGCCGTGCTGAACCTCGTGACCTCGACGGTGGAGCGCGGCGTCGCGACGCTGACGCTGGACTCCCCGCACAACCGCAACGCCCTGTCCGCGGCGCTCGTCGCACAACTCGGCGATGCGCTGGCCGCCGCGGCGGCCGATCCCGGCGTGCGCGCCGTGGTGCTCACCCATACCGGCCGGGTCTTCTGCGCCGGCGCGGACCTGACCGAGGCCGCCGGCGGCGGTATCGCCGAGGGCACGGCGCGCCTGCTGGGGTTGTTGCGCGCCATCGTCGAGCTGCCCAAGCCGGTGGTGGCGCGGATCGACGGCCAGGTGCGCGCGGGCGGGCTGGGCCTGCTCGGCGCGTGCGACATCGCGCTGGCCGGGCCCACGGCTGGATTCGCGTTCACCGAGGCCAGGCTCGGGGTCGCCCCTGCCGTGATCTCGCTGACCACGCTCACCCGGATGCCCGAACGCGCCGCCGCCCGCTACTACCTGACCGGCGAGGTGTTCGACGCCGCGGCTGCGGTCGCCTGCGGTCTGGTCACCCAGGCCGGGGACGATGTGGACACGCTGCTGGCAGAGGTGCTGGTGGGGCTGCGTGCCGCCTCACCGCAGGGACTGGCCGCGTCGAAGCTGCTGACCACGGCGGCGGTGCGGCGCGCCCTGGACGAGCACGGGGCGCGGCTGGCCGAGGAGTCGGCGCGGCTGTTCGCCACGGATGAAGCGATCGAGGGCATGACCGCGTTCCTGCAGCGGCGCAAGCCGTCCTGGGCAGCCTGACCTGCGTATCGATATGTTGGCATAAATCATTTCTTGTCCCGTCAGGGGAAACGGTGTTCCACTGTGCGAACCAGATTCCCTCGATGAGAGGAACATCGATGTTCAGACGAGCGATCCTCGTACTGGCAGTGATCACCGCCGCGGTGGCGGGCGTGGGTTCGCCCGCCGCGGCCGACAGCTCCACCCCCGGTGCGTACGCCGTGGGTTATGTCGACGCCTCGGTCAGCGCCTCCGGGCGCTCCTTCAGCGCCCGGATCTACTACCCGGCGGCCGCCGCGGGGCAGAACGCGGCCGTGGCCGCCGGACGCTTCCCGGCCATCGCGTTCGGACACGGCTTCCTGCAGGGCGTCAGCAAGTACTACAGCACCATGCAGCACCTGGCCTCCTGGGGCTTCGTGGTGGCCGCGCCGACCTCGCAGGGCAGCCTGTTCCCGAGCCACAGCGCTTTCGCCGACGACCTCAACGCGCAGCTCACCTGGCTGGTCGCGCAGGACACCACGGCGGGCTCCCGGTTCAACGCGCACATCGTCACCACCAAGCTGGGGCTGTCCGGCCACTCCATGGGCGCGGGCGCGAGCGTGCTGGCCGCAGCCCGCAACCCCGCGGTCACCACGGTGGCCAACCTCGCCGCCGCGGAGACCAACCCGTCGGCGGCCACCGCCGCGGCTTCGGTGCGGGTGCCGATGATGCTGGTCGCGGGGGAGAGGGACGGCACCGCGCCGATCGCGAGCCACCAGCGCCCCATCTACCAGGCCAAGCCCGCCCCCAAGCAGCTGCGCACCATCGTCGGCGGCTTCCACTGCGGCTTCATCGACTCCTCGTCGGTCTTCTGCGACAGCGGCACCATCAGCCGGGCGACCCAGCTGCAGATCACGCGGCGGGTGCTGACCGACTGGTTCCGCTACTACCTGGCGGGGGACACCACGGCCTACAACGCCGTCTGGGGACCCGGCGCGACGAGCGACCCACAGGTCGTCTTCGAGGGCGTCGCCTAGGTGAGCACGGGGGGTGCCGGGTGCGGCCGCCGATCGCGGATCGCACCCGGCACCACCGCCGGTTGTCCGCGCGGCCGGAGCAGGGCGCGGCGGGATTCAGACTCGGCCCGCCGCGTAGACGCGCGCGCCGAGGTCGGCCAGCACAGCGTTCGCCGCACGACGGCCGGAGACCAGGGCGCCCTGGATCGAGCTGGTGTCGCGGTGGTCGCCGCACACGTAGCGCCCGTAGCCGTGGCGCACCGGGCGGCGCATCCGGTGCGGTGCGGGCATCGCCGGCAGCGCGTGCGGGATGCGGTACGCGTCCAGGAACTGCCAGCCGTCGGTCGGCACCTCGTACAGCACGGACAGCCGGGCTCGGATCGCCCGTTCCAGCTCGTCGACCGGTGTGGCGGTGTCCAGGGTGGACGTCGCGATCAGTGCCCGGCCGTCGGTGGCATACCCGGCCGCGGCCGCCGTGAGCACCACGGTGTTGGTCAGCAGGCCGCCGCTCCCGGGGTCCACGGTCAGCATCGGATGGGCGGACGGAGCCCCGAAGCAGGCGTGGTAGAAGGTGGTCACCCCGTGCCAGGCGGGTGCGCGCAGGCCGGGCAGCAGTGCCGCGGCGGCGGCCCCGTCCGTGGCCACCACGACGGCCCGCGCGACGATCTCGTCGCCGCCGTGCACCGCCACGCCGTGCGGGGTCAGCCCGTCGACCCGCGCCCCCGTGTGGATCGTCCCGGCGGGCAGCCGGGCCGCGAGCAGCCGGGGCAGGGCCTGCATGCCCCGGGCGGGCACGGCCGCGCCGCCGCGCAGGAACATGCGCCACATGAGATGGAAGAAGCGGCCCGAGGTGTCGAGCCGGTCCTCGAGGAACACCCCGGCCAGGAACGGGCGCAGCACCCGGTCGACCGTCACCGGCGACAGGTCGGCCGCCTTGAGTTCGTCGAGGGTGGTCAGGTCGGGTTGGCGCAGCACCGCGGCGGTCGAGCCGAGCGTGTCCCGGGCCGCCAGCTCGACCAGCGTCAGCCCGTCGGCGGGCGGCACCAGTCCGGCGGCCAGCGCGAGGGCCGCGGTCGGGCCGGGACGCAGGTGGTGGGTGCGCCCGCCCCAGTGCACCGCGAGTCCGCGGGTGAACGGCCGCAGGTGCAGGTCGGCCAGGTCGCACTCGTCCTGCAGCGCCGGGTACGCCGGGCAAAGGGTCTGGAAGCCGCGGTCCAGCAGGAAGCCGTCGACGGTGTCGGTGCGCACCCGCCCGCCGATGTCGTCGGCCGCCTCCAGCACGGTCACCCGCAGGCCTGCCTCGGTGATCCGCCGGGCGGCGACCAGGCCGGCCAGGCCTGCGCCGACGACGGCCACGTCGCAGTGTTCCGCCATGTCCTCAGGCTAGGCCGCCGCACCTGCGGCGCAGCGGGTTTCGCCGGAGTGCGTCGATCGATCGCAACATGGTTCCTCTAGCGAAACGCCGTTTCCCGTACATAGGATGCACGGCACCGGGCCGGACCGCCCGGTCGAGCCCTGGAGGTCAGGCACATGGCCGCACCCGTCGTCGACGAGCAGGTCCGCGAGATCGCCGCGTATCCGGGGCGGCCACCCGTGCGGGTCACCCGCGGCCGCGCCGCCCCGTTCGGCTGGTGGCCCGCGGTCTGCATCGCCCTGGTCGCGCTGATCGACCGGATCGAGTACAACCTGCTCGCCGGGGCGCTGCCGGCCATCCAGCGCGAATTCGGGTTCGACGACGGTGCGGCGGGCGCCATCGCCACCGCCGGGGCGATCGCCGCGGTGCTCCTGCTGCTGCCCGCCGGGCGGCTGGCCGACACCGGGCGGCGCACCTGGACCGTGGCCGCCGTGGTCGCGGTGTGGGCGCTGCTCACCCTCGGCACCGGCCTGGCCGGCTCCTACGCCATGCTCTTCGGGGTGCGGGTGCTGCTCGGTGCGGCCGGTCAGCTCTACAACCCGCCGTCGTCCAGCCTGCTCGGCGACCTCTACCCGGGGCCGAGCCGGGCCCGCGCCTACGGCCTCGAACGCGCCGCCTACTTCGCCGGCCTGCCGATCGGGGTCATCGCGGGCGGGGCGCTGGCGAAGGCGTACGACTGGCGCACCGGCTTCTTCCTCGTCGCCATCCCCGGCGCGGTCATCGCGGTGCTCATGCTCACCGTGCGCGAGCCGGTCCGCGGCGTCGGCGACCGCCTGAGCTCCTGGTACGCCGACCCCGCCGGGGGCACACCGGCCCAGCGGTCGCCCGCGGTGCCGGACGGCTCGACGGCTGCCGTGGCGGAGGCCACCGGTCCGGCCGGCGGGGCGCCGGAGGCAGGCCCTGCGGTCGCGCCCCGGAGCGCGGGAATGTCGGGACTGGTCACGCAGGTGCGTGAGCTGTGGGGGATCCGCACGCTCCGTTCCGTGGTGAGCGGGCTGAGCATCCTGTTCTTCGGGTTGGGCGGGCTGTTCTTCTGGATGCCGTCGTTCTACCAGCGCGAGTTCGGGCTCGACGAGGCCGCCTCGGCCGCGGTGGGCGGCGGCGCGGGCCTGGTCGGCATCCTCGCCGGCATCGGCCTGGGCAGCTGGCTCGGCGACCGCGGGCACGGCCGCCGTCCAGGCTGGCGGGTGCTGCTGGGCGGCTGGTCGTTGCTGTTCGGCACCGTCGCGCTGGCCGGGGCGGTGGCGGTCGGCCCGTTCGTGCCGCAGGTGGTCTGCTTCGGACTCGCCAACGTCGGCTTCGCCGGGGCGATCGCGAACCTGACGGCGGCCAACGCCGACGTGGTCGCCGCGTCCCGGCGTGGCCTGGGCTTCGCGGTGCTCCAGTCGGTGATCACCCTGGGCGGCGCGCTCGGGCCCTGGCTCATCGGCGAGGCCTCGGACGCCACCGGCTCGCTGCGCCTGGCGTACGCCGTGGTCATCGCGCCGCTCGTGGTGGGCAGCCTGATCGTGCTCCGTGCCTGGCGCAGCTACGACGCGGACGCCGCCGCCGCACTGTCCACACACGACGTGCACTGACCTGGAAGATCGCTCGACTTGCCGGGCAAGGGGGCGTATGGGCGTGCAAGATACGCACACCTGCCGGGCAAGTCGGACGATCAAGGCCAGGGGATCCTGGTGAGATGCGGCGGCCTCTGCTGACCTGACCCCGCCGGGCCCGTCCTTGTCTTCCCCGGTCGGGCCCGGCGGCGTCAGCCGCGTTCGAGGACCAGCAGGTTCTGCGCGGTCACCACGGCGACGGCCAGGGTCTTGTAGCCGACCTGGTCGAACAGGACCGTCATCCGGTCCTTCTCGTAACCGAGCACCATGCCGGTGCCCCAGTCGGCATGGCGCACCGTGCTGTGCAGCGGATACGGCAGGCCGTCGTCGGGCAGCACCTCCGAGGTGCCCTCGTGGCAGCTGTCGCAGTGCCCGCAGGTCTGGTTGAGCTGCTCGCCGAAGTAGCCCAGCAGCGCCTGCACCCGGCAGCCGCGCATCTCCGCGAACCGGCGCATCATGTCGGTGCGCGAGCGCTGGCCCGCCTGGTACCGCCCGTGCTCGGCGATCGCGTCGCGGGCCGCCTGATCGGGCAGCGGTGCGAAGCGCGGCACGCTCAGCTCGCCCTTGTTCCCCGTTGCCACCGCGCCGACCTGCTCCAGCAGGCTGAGGTGCGCGGCGAGCTTGCGGGCGGGGTAGCCGGTGGTCTTGGCCAGGGCCGTCTTGGTGATCGGGCCGCTGTGCAGAGCCGCGGCGACGGTGCGCAGCTCGGCGAGGTCGGGCGCGCCGCCGTTGAAGAAGCGTTGCAGGGCCACGTCCTCGGCCCGGTGCAGCAGCAGCGCGTGGGCGGGGTCGCCGTCGCGGCCGGCCCGGCCGATCTCCTGCAGGTAGCTGTCGGGGGAGTCGGGCAGAGCCATGTGCACCACGAAGCGGATGTTCGGCTTGTCGATGCCCATGCCGAAGGCCGACGTGGCGACCATGATCGGCACCCGGTCGGCGAGGAACGCCTCGTGCGCGCGGGCGCGCACCCCGGCCGCCAGGCCGCCGTGGTATGCCGTGGCCTCGTGACCCGCCTCGTTCAGCCGCTGGGCGAGTTCCTCGGCGGCGCGCCGGGTCGCCACGTACACGATGCCCGGTGGGGTGGCCTCCTCCAGCAGCTTGAGCAGCCGCCGCCAGCGGTAGTCCTCGCTGGGGCAGTGGGTGGCCTCCAGGAACAGGTTGGGCCGGTCCAGCCCGGTCAGCACCACCTTGGGCTTGCGCAGCCCGAGCCGGGCGATGATGTCCTCGCGCATCGGCGGCGAGGCGGTGGCCGTCAGCGCCACCACCGGCGGGCGGCCCAGGGCCCGGATCAGGTGCCCGATGGTCAGGTAGTCGGGCCGGAAGTCGTGGCCCCAGGACGAGATGCAGTGCGCCTCGTCCACCGCGACCAGCGCCGGGCGCAGCGCCTTCACCTCGGCCATCCGCTCCGGTGAGCTGAGCTGCTCGGGCGTGATGAACAGGAAGCGCGCCGTGCCCGCCCGCAGCTCCTGCAGGGCCGCGGCCTGCTTGGCGGGTGTCTCCACGGAGCTGATGCGCACCGCCCGCAGGGCCGGGTTGCCCCGGTCGTTGAGGTTGGCGATCTGGTCCTGCTGCAGTGCCAGCAGCGGCGAGATGACCACCGTCGGTCCCTTCAGGAGGGACGCGGTGACCTGGTAGACGGCCGACTTTCCGCCACCGGTGGGCAGCACCACCACCGCGTCGCGGCCGCGCAGCAGGGCGCGCATGGCGTCCAGCTGCGCGGGCCGCAACCGATTCCAGCCGAAGTGGTCACGGGCGGCGCGACGCAGGCGCAGGGAGCGGAATAAGAACATCATCGCCGCGACTCTAACCAGTTCCGCCGACATGCAAACGTCATCGGGATGCCGTCCGTAGACGCGTATGGATGAAGATCAGCTATCGACAGCGCCCGTGACCAGGTTCGCTATCGCGGCGGCGGCCTCTGGCAGATTTTCGTCACCGGGGCAGTCGGTGAACGTGACGATGACCGTTCCGTCGCCGCCTGTCCGATCCACGGTGACGGAGTACTGAAAGGCGTCGGCGCACTTGGTCGGCGCGGTGGGGCGGGCGGCCTCGGCGTCCAGCCGCGGGTCGGCGGCGAGGGTCTGCAGCTGCTCCCGCTCCGAATTGGTCAGTTCGCCTGATTTGCGGGTTCTGGCGCGGTCCGTTGCGGTCCAGGCGCCCGTCGGGTCGACCGTGATCTGATCGTCGACGCCGGCGATGCCGCCGGTGCGGTGCACGACGACCGAGGCCGGACTGGGCGAGACCTCGGCCCCCGCGCTGGGCGAGGCGCCGGGATCCGGGGGGCCGGGCGCGCAGGCCGTGGTGAGCGACAGCAGTGCCGCCAAAGCGGCGAAACGCAGTGCGGTCATGTGCCCTGAGACGTCCCGGGTCGCGGGTCGGTTGCCTGCCGGCGGTGCTCCATTCATGTGTGCCAGTCTATGCGGCCTGGTGGGCCACCGGGGCCGGCGACCATGGCCTGCACTCCGACCCAGTCCGTCGCATCCATCAGCAGCTGTGCGATGCCCGCGGCCACCGGGGGCGCCGCGGCGTCCGGGCATTCGGCGTATCCGATGGTGACGTTGCGGTCCGGGTGCACCACGTACACCCAGACCCGGAAGGCGTCCGGGCAAACGACCGGCGGGTGGCTCTGCCGACCCTCGTCCCGCAGGCGCGGATCGGCGAGCAGCGCCGTCAGCTGCGCCTGCTGCTGCGAGGTCAGCACGCCGGTCGCCTTGTCCCGGCCGCCCCGGTAGGTGCGCCACGAGCCGTCGGGCAGCACCATCGCACTCTCGTCGCGGAAGGGCCGTCCCCCGTTGCGGACCACGTTGATGAGCGCGCCGTGCTCGACGGGGTCGGGTTCGCGCGCGGCGTGCTCGACGCCGGAGCACGCGGCGAGGACCGGCAGCAGCGCCGCGATCACAACTGCCGGCAGAGACCGGCGGCCGGGACGGAGACCGTGCGGCCGGGTGGATGTCGATGAACGGTGCACACGGGGCAATCTACTCAACCGGGCGACCGGGCGCGCGCCTGCGACACGGCCGAGTCCCGGGCGGGCGGCCGGCAACCGGGCCGATCAACCGGACAGACCGGCGCGTGCCCGCAACGCGGCCAGGTCCAGCACGGTCACCGACATCCGGCTGGTGCGGATCCAGCCGGCGGCCCGCAGCACGCCCAGCGCCTTGCTGACCGCCTCACGGGACGCGCCCACCCAGCCCGCCAGCTCGTCCTGGGACAGCGGCAGCGCGATGGCGATCGCGTCCCCGTCCGGGCGGCCGAACCGCTCGGCCAGCTCGACCAGGCGCGCGGCGACCCGGCCGGTGCTGTCCTGCGCGCCGAACTCGACCCGCTTGCGGTCGGCGTCGCGCAGCCGCTCGGTGAGCAGCCGCATCAGCAGAAACGCCACCCGGCCGTGGGCCTGCAGGTATGCCTCGAACTCCGGCAGCGCCATGACCAGCGCGGTCACCGGCTCCAGCGCGGTCAGCGTGGCAGAACGCGGCGCGCGGTCGACCGCCGACAGCTCGCCGAGCAGCGCGCCGGGTCCGCGTACGGCGAGCACGACCTCGCCGCCCGCGGCGGTGTGCGAGGACGCCTTGACCCGTCCGGCGCGCAGCATGGCGACCCAGTCGGAGCGGTCGGCCTCCCGGCACAGCACCTCGCCCCGGCTCCACCGGCGCAGGGCGCTGCGCCGGGTGAACTGCTCCTGCTCGGCGGGGGTGAGCAGGCTCCAGAAATCACCGCTCACGCCCTCTCCTCGCTGCGCTCGTCGGCGGCATGGGCGGGGGCCCGCACCGCGGTGTGCATCCCCGTGACGGCGTATGCGCGTACCGTGGCGATCCGGCCCTTGACCGGCAGGTCGCCCAGCGGCTGCACGATGATCGCGCGCCCGGCGGCCAGGCGGGTCGCCTCGCCGATGACGACCTGGCCGGGCTCGGCGAGGGTCTGCAGGCGGGCCGCGACGTTGACCGCGTCGCCCATTGCGTTGAAGCCTCGCAGCTGCTCACTGCCGATGTTGCCGACCAGCGCCGGGCCGGTGTTCGCACCGACCCGGAAACGCGGCCAGTCGGGGTGCCCGGCGGCGATCGCGTCGACCCCGCGCTGCATGGCCAGTGCCGCGCGTACGGCCCGCAGCGCGTGGTCGGGCTGCCGGGCCGGGGCGTTGAACAGCGCCAGCAGCGCGTCGCCCACGAACTGCACCACGGTGCCCCCGTTGTCGAGGATCGCCGGCACCGCGACGCCGTGGTAGCGGTTGAGCATCCGTACGATCTCGGCCGGTTCGACGCCTTCGGAGAACGTCGTGAAGCCGCGCAGGTCGGCGAAGAGCGCGGTCACCTGGACCACCTCGCCGCCGAGCGCGGCCTGGTCGGGGTCGGCCAGCAGCGCCGCGGCCACGTCCGGCGACAGGTAGTGCCGGAACAGGGTGCCCAGCGTGCGCGACACCTCCCGCTCGGCCGACAGCGCCGCGGCGGCCCGGTCGAGCACCGCGGTCTGGCCCTCGGTCAGCCCGAAGCGTTCGGCCAGCCGGGCGGAGACCGGCCCGGTGGCCGCCCCGGTGCGCTCGCGCTCCTGCAGCGCGGTGACCAGCTCCTCCAGCGCCGCACCGTATTCGGCGCGGATCGCGCGAGCGGTCTGGTCCAGCGTGATCGCGTCGAACAGGCCTGCGCTGCCGCCCTCGCGGCCGTACTGCACGTAGGCGCTGTACGCGACGAAGCCGAACGCGAACGCCAGCAGCAGGTGCCACTCCCACCAGGACAGCTGCCACTTGTACGCCAGCAGCACCGCCACGCTCGACTCGGCCAGCAGGGTGAACGCGGTGACGATGCTGATCAGCATGGCGGCGGGCTTGCGCCGGTGCATGGCGAAGTAGCGCAGCGCGGCGACCAGGTAGAGCACGACCGTGGCCGCGGTGACCCAGGCCATCGCACCCTGCACGTCGCGTGGGCCGGGCCGGGCGCTCAGCGGCGGCAGGTCCAGCAGCTCGATCACGCCCCAGCCCAGGATCAGCAGCCACAGTCCGAGTTGGAGCCAGGGCCGGGCCCGCAGCACCGCCGCGCCCCGGGCCCCCTCCAGCGGCAGCGACGAGACCAGCGCGAACACCGACGCGACGGCCAGGCCCACGGGCTGTGACATGTCGAAGCCGACGGTGGGGTGATGCACCAGCACGCCGGGCGTGGCCAGTGCGTGCAGCAGCAGGAAGCCGGCGCTGGCCAGGAACGCCAGTGACACCAGCAGCAGCCGCGCGTCGGCCCGCTTGCGTGCCACGGCCGAGATCCGCAGGCCCAGCACCACGTTGACCGCGGCGACCACCAGCACCAGCCAGAAGTGGCTGTGCGCGTCGTGCCAGGAGATGTCGGCGCCCGGCACGGCCAGCAGCAGCCACAGCCCCGCCATCGGCAGCGCCAGATGCAGCAGCCAGACCAGGGCGCGCACCGGCTGGACGGCGGGAGGGAGGAAGGGCCGCGACACGCCGACACCCTACGCCCCGCGACACCGCCGCAGAACTGTCGCGAATCCGCTGTGTGGACTAGTACGCAGACCGCCGCCCGCATCCGCGGTTGGCTGGACCCGTCGCCGGTGCTGTGTCCGGCGGCGTTAGGAGCTGACCATGAAGCGCAACGGACCTCTGCTCACGCTGCTGGCCGGACTCGCGCTCGCGGCCGTGCTGATCACCGTGAACCTGACGGTCACCGCACGCGGCGGCGACGACCCGGACCCGGTCGGGTTCGGCGCCGCGCCGGCCACGACCGCGCCCGCCGAGTCCGCGCCGCCCGCGGCCCCGCCTACGGCGGACGCGTCCCCGGCTGCGCCCGCCGCCAAGGTGAACGCCGTCTGGGCGGGCACCGTCGACGGCGGCGGGGCGACGATCGCGATCTCGGTCACCGACGGCGTCGCGGTGGCATACCTGTGCGACGGCAAGAAGGCCGAGGTGTGGCTGCAGGGCACTGCCGCGGACGGCAAGCTGACGCTCACCGGCAAGAAGGGCGCCACCCTCACCGGCACCTTCGGCGGCGGCAAGGCCACCGGCACGGTCACCGCGAACGGCCGGAAGTGGACCTTCACCGTCAAAGCGGTCGCCAAACCGTCCGGCCTATACCGTGCCACCGCGACCGTACGCAACGCCAAGGTCGTCGGCGGCTGGATCGTGCTGCCCGACGGCAGCCAGGTCGGTGTCGTCACCGTCGACGACGTGCCGCAGCCGGCACCCGCGATCGACCCGGCCACCGGGGCGGTCACCGTCGACGGCGCGGCGCTGACCGCCGAGCCCGTCACCGGCGCGCTGACCACGAACTGACATGGACGAGCGTCGCCGACAACTCGTGGCCGTTCGCGCCACCGGCAAGCAGGAAGGGAAAAGGGCATGAGCGAGCAGTGCGAGCGAATCGGCAGGCTCGGTGATGCCGCCGACGAGCGCAGCGAGGAGAAGGCATGAGCGAGCAGACCAGGCGCACCAGGGTCTCGGCGGCAGGGCTGTACGTGCCGCTGCTGCTCGGCGCGGTGGTGACGGTGACCCTGGGCGTTTACGGCAGCGTGCACACCCCGACCGGGATCGCGGTGAACGTGGCCGGCTTCTCCGGCCCGCAGACGGTGAAGGTGTGGCTGGCCAGCGGGGCGGCGCTGCTCGCGCTGGTACAACTGGTCAGCGCGTTCGCGATGTGGGGCAAGTTCGGGTCGCGGGTGCCGTCCTGGATCGGGACGCTGCACCGCTGGTCGGGCCGGTTCGCCTTCCTGCTGACGGTGCCGGTGGCCGTGCACTGCCTGTATGCGCTGGGCTTCGCCACCTACGACACCCGCACTCTGGTCCACTCGCTGCTGGGCTGCTTCTTCTTCGGCGCGTTCACGGTGAAGATGCTGAGCCTGCCCAAACGCGGGCTGCCCGGGTGGACCCTGCCGCTGCTCGGCGGTGCGGTGTTCACCCTCCTGATAGGACTGTGGCTGACCTCGTCGTTCTGGTACTTCACCACGATCGGGGTGCGTTTCTGATGCGGGAGACCGAGATGCACGACGACACCACCACCACCACCACCACCGGCGGCTGCGCGGCCGGCTGCGCCTCACGCCGGGCCGTGCTGGCGGGCGTGGCCGGGGCGGCCGCCCTGCTGGCAGGCTGCCAGACCTACGGCGAGAACACCGCGGCCGAGCCGCTACCGACCGAGCCCGTCCCCGGCACGACCGGCCCGGCACCGGGCACCACTGGCCCCGGCGCCGCACCGGGCACCACGGGTCCCGGCCCCGCACCGGGCACCACGGGTCCCGGCGCCACCGCTGCGGCCCCGCCGAAGGCCAAGCCGCTGGTCGAGGCGGGCAAGGTGCCGGTGGGCGGCGGCGTGGTGCTCGAAGCCGAGCGTCTGGTCGTCACCCAGCCGCAGCAGGGCGTGTTCAAGGCGTTCTCCGCCGTCTGCACCCACCAGGGCTGCATCGTCACCAGCGTCGCCGACGGCGTCATCGAGTGCGGCTGCCACGGCAGCCGCTTCCGTGCCGCCGACGGCTCCGTGGCCGGGGGCCCCGCCAACCGCCCCCTCCGCGAAATCGCCGTCAAGTCCGACGCCACCGGCGTCTTCCGCGCCTGACCTCAAGAAGGAAGGCACCTTCTTGTCGTTGTCGGTGGGAGGTAGACGGCGCGGGGTGATGTTGAAGGGCTGCTGGTTCGTGCGCCATGATCGTGTGATGGCCGTACCTGATCTGCTGCGCGAGTCTTGGCACGATCCTGTCTTCTGGGCGCGTTATCAGTTCGCGCACGACGACGGACCCGGCTCGGACCGGCTCGGTGACCTCGCGGACCTGCTGGCCGAGCAGGAAGCCGCACTCGACGACGAGGACGACGAGGACGAGCCCGAGATGACCGCCGTATTCGACGTCGGCGGCGGCCACCGGCTGGTGCTGGAACTCAGCCCGGTCCTCGGGTATCACAGTCTCGGCATCCAGGGGCCCGGTGACGCCGAGGACGCCTGCCTCGGCTGGGACGATCAGGCGCACTGGCACCCGTACGCGCTGCGCTGGTCGGAACTGGACCTGACCTGCCGTGCGCTGGCCGCGCGGGATCCACTGCTGCCGCACCCCGGCCCGGCCCTGGCGCTGCTGGCCCGGTTCGCCGCCGTGTTCGACGACGACGCGGCGCAGGCCGAGGCCATGGTCGACGCGGCGTTCGACTCGCTGCGTCCGGACGGCTGGCACGGCTACTGGCCGCGTGCCGCCGACTGGCTCGCGCGCGCCGACTTCCGCGGCGCGGGCGTGGTCTGGCAGCGGGACGAGAACGGAAATCAGTGGGCGCACCAGCCCGGCGGTGGCGAGCCTGAGTTTTACAGCGTCCGCACCACGCCACCCGGCAGCGGAGACTTCCCGCACGACCGGTTGCGCGCCCTGCTCGCCGCGGCCGCGGCGACGGTGGCGGTGGCGGGCAAGGACCCGGCGGGGGAGGACGGTGACGGCCACGCCCGGTAGGGAGCCGGGCGTGGCCGCGGGCCGGTCAGACGCGCGAGCTGGCGCTGACGGTGAAGCCGGTGTTCACGGCCGCGCCGGCGTTGGTGTAGCAGCTGACGTCACGGACGTACAGATCGACGCCGGCGATGGTCCACGGGAAGTTCAGCCCGCAGAAGTTCGAGTTCGAACCGGCCGCGGTGACCTGCACGGTGAGCGGCGCGAAGCCGATCTGGCGGAAGGTGACCAGGGACAGTCCGGGGCCTGCCGAGATGAGGGTGTTCGCGCTGTAGCCGAGCACCGAGTTGAAGTTGGTGAACGCCGGGCCCACCGGTGGCGCGTTCCAGAGGTAGCCGAACTTCTGCGGCGGGAAGCCCGCGCCGTAGAGCGATGCCTTCTGCTGGTACGACACCGTGAAGCGGCTGTTGACCAGCGCGCCCGCCGAGTTGAAGCAGAACACGATGACCTCTTGCTGGGCCGGGATCGAGGTCCAGTTTCGGATCTTGCAGCGGGTGCCCACGGTGCCGACGGCGGTCACCTGCGCGCTGCCGTCGATCGGCCCGCCGGAGCCGATGTTCGGGAACTTCACGCTCCACTGGCCGACACCCAGCGGTGTGACCAGGTTGCCCGCGCCGGACGCGTTGTACTGGCTGATGATCACGCCGGTGGGCTGGGTGTCCACGTAGCCGTAGGGCCCGGACGCGCCGGGGCCCGAGCTGGTGGTGAAGATGGCGCTGAACCCGCTGTTGTCGGGCACCCCGCCCACCCGGTAGCAGCGGATGATCGCGATCTCGTTGGCGCCCGACGGGCCCCAGGCCTCCGCCTGGCACCAGCGGGGTCCGTTGCTGATCGCGGTGACGTGCACGACGCCGCCGCTGAACCCCTGACCCGGGAACGTGACCTGGTAACGGCCGACGGCCAGCGGCACGACGGTGGTGGCCGCCGGGTAGGTTCCCCCGGGCACCACCGCCGCGCCGTTCCACAGGACGAAGCCGAACCGGTTGGGCACGGCAGCCTGCGAGGGCGTGCCGGCGACCAGCAGCGTGCCGAGCATGGCGACGATCCCCACCAGGGTGGAGAGCACGCGAGTCGGTCTTAGCATGTCCGATACCTTTCCGTGACGGGACGGTAACTCGATACATGCAAACATGTGGATCTAACGATCTCAACGAATCTGTCGGAACCCGACTGGCGAATGAATGCCGGCGCGCGGTCGCCGCGGCGCTACAGGTCCTCGGCGCGGTACTGCTCGACGATCCGGTAGCCCATCGAGTCGTAGAGGCGCATGGCGATCGTGTTGTGGCCGAAGACGTTCAGCCCCAGCCGGGCGTCGCCCGCCGCCGCGGTCGCCTGCTCGCCGACGAGCATCGCCGCCCGCCCGTAGCCGCGGCCCCGGTGAGCCGGGTCCACGTCCACGCCGAATACGAAGCTCATCCCGGGCAGGAATGCGTGACGCAGCCAGATCGTGCCCACCACCTCGTCCCCGGCGGCCACGCACCAGAAGGCGTGCCCGGCGGTGCGCAGTCCCTCGGGGAGCAGCTCGTCGTGCTCGGCGACGGACGCGGCCAGCGCGTCGGCGGGGGAGCGGCTGCCCGAGGCGGCCATCTCCTCGGCGTATGTCCGGATCGTCTGCTCCCGCCACGGCCCGAAGTCGGCCGGGGTCATCGGCCGTCCGGCGACCCCGGCGGGCAGGGAGACCTCGGCGGTCACCGTCTTGACCATCTGCTGCGCCCGCAGCGGGTACGCGCCGAAGAGCGCGTCGACGGCGAGGTCGCCGGGCGCGACCACCACGGCCAGGCGGCTGCCGCCGTCCGACGTGGCGCGTTCCCTGGCCCACGCCACCAGCGCGCGGCCCAGCCCTCGGCCGCGGTGCTCGGGTGCCAGCCACAGGTCGTGCAGGCTGCGCTGCTCCGGGCGGCGTGGTCGGGACCCGCCGAGGGCCAGGAAACCGGCCGTCGTGCCGCCGGCTTCGACCGCGTAGACCCGCCCGCCCGCGTCGTCACGCTGGTTGGCGAGGCTGCGTTCGACCTCCCGGTCGACCGTCGCCGGGTCGGTGTAGCACCGGACATACCGCTCCCGCAGCCGCCGCACCCACTCCGCCCGCCACTGCTCGATCTCCGGCCCGGTCGCTTCGCGCACGCTGAACATGCCGCGACCTTACGAGGACGGGCCCCCGGAACCGTCGGCGCGGGTCGACCGTTGACCACCGTGGTGCCGGCGATCATGCCGGGCGACGGCGGAAGGCAGTGGGCGATGACGACGATCGGGTTGATCGGCAGCGGGAACATCGGCGGCACCGTGGCCAGGCTGGCCGTGGCCGCCGGGTATGACGTGGTGCTGAGCAACTCGCGGGGGCCCGAGACGCTGGCCGACCTGGCCGCCGAGCTGGGCCCGCGGGCCCGCGCGGGCACCGTCGCCCAGGCCGCTGCAGCGGGTGACCTGGTGCTGGTCAGCGTGCCGCTGCACGCCTACGACAGCGTTCCGCCGGAACCGCTGACCGGCAAGGTCGTGATGGACACCAACAACTACTACCCCGAGCGCGACGGGCAGATCGAGGTCCTCGACGACGGCAGCGCCACCAGCAGCGAGCTGCTGCAGCGCCACCTGGCGGGCGCGCACGTGGTGAAGGTGTTCAACAACATCTACTTCAAGCACCTGGGTTCGCTGGCCCGCCCGGCCGGTGCGACAGACCGCTCCGCACTGCCCATCGCCTCCGACGACCCCGCTGCCAAGACGGCCGTGACGGCGTTCCTGGACGCGATCGGCTACGACGCCGTCGACGTCGGGCCCCTGGGCGCGGGCGGCCGCATGTACCAGCCAGGCACCCCGGCCTACGGCACCCCCTACGGCCCGTTCAGCGACGACCACGGCACCCCCGCCCCCGCGGCCGCCGTCCGCGCCGCCGTCAACCCCGCCTGAGAAAGGAAGGGCACCTTCACATCGCCATACGTTGTAGAAGGTGCCCTTCCCAACGCGCGGTAGGCGGTGCCTGCGGAAATCTCGGTGCGGTCGGGTTCGGCCCGTGGCAGGATCGGCCGCGTGCCCGCGCCCCACGGATTCGACTTCGCCGTACGCGCCGACGGAACCGTCGCCGTGTCACACCACCGTGCCGTGGTGACGCTGCTGCGCGGGGAGCGCGCCAAGCGTTTCCTGGACGAGGTGCGGGCCGGTGACCCGCAGGAGGTCATGGCCCGCTGGACCGGCAACTACCGGCACGGCAACGAGCGCACCGCGCGCAACCACCCGCGCAACGCGGGCCGCTGAACGCCTCGCCGGACGTGCAGCGCCAGCCGGCCGGCGGACGCCACGGCGGCCGATTCACGCGTCGCGGGTCGAACGGTTCAGGCTTGCACGCCCACGCTCTGTTCGTCGCTGTCCGCGCTGACGGTGACGGCGTCCGGCACGGCCGGCCGCGGTTCGGGGTCCGCCGTCCTGCGCCGCTTCACCAGCAGCACCGACAGAGCCGCGAAGCCGAGCACGATCAGGGGCAGGACCATGGTCGACTTCATCGCCGCGGTGAAGCCCTCGTGGAACGTGGTCAACGCGAGCTGCGCGATCTCCGGCGGGGCGCCCGCGGGCAGGTGCGCTCCGCTCTGACCTGCGCCGACCTCGATACCGCGTGATCCGGCCTCGTCGAACGCGGCGACGAACCGGTCGCGGAACGGCTCGGGCAGTGCGGCCGCGTCGGTCCGGGCCTGTGCGGCCAGGTCGACGGCGAGCCGGGCCTGGAGCAGCGCGCCCACCGCGGCGGCGCCGATGACCGCGCCGAGCTGGCGGGTGGTGTTGAAGACGCCCGAGGCGGCGCCTGCGAAGCGCGGCTCGATGTCGCGCATGGCGATGGTCTGCAGCGGCGCGAATACGCCGCCGAGGCCGAGGCCCGCGACGAGCAGGCCGGGCAGGAGGTCGCCGCGGTCAGAGCCGGCCTGCGCGGCGAGCACGACCCAGGTGAGGCCGACCGTCCACAGGGTCATGCCGGCCAGCAGCACGTACTTGCCGTGGCGGTCGGCCAGGCGGCCGGCGACGGGCGCGACGAACATGGAGATCAGTGACATGGGTGCGGTGGTGAGCCCGGCCTGCAGCGCGGTGAGGTCGAGGACCGACTGCAGGTAGATGGTGAGCGGCAGGAACAGTCCGAGCATGCCGAAGGAGACCGCGGCGACCACGGCGTTCATCACGGAGAAGTTGCGGTCGGCGAACAGCCGCAGCGGGATCAGCGGCTCCTGGTCGCGCCGGGTGTGCGACTGCCAGACGAACAGGGCCAGGATCAGCACTCCGGCGGCGATGACCATCGGGATGGTGACCGGGCCCCACACCCGTCCCCAGTCGTGCGACTCGCCCTCGATGAGGCCGTAGCAGATGCCGAACAGTCCCGCGGTGACCAGCGCGGTTCCGGGCAGATCGAGCCGGTGGCGGCGGTTGAAGCGCAGGTCGGGCATGATGACCGCGGCCATGACGAGGGCGATCACGCCGACGGGCACGTTGACGAAGAAGATCCAGCGCCAGCCCCACTCGGAGACCAGCCAGCCGCCCAGGGTCGGCCCGGCGACCGTGGCCAGGCCGGCCACGCCGCCCCAGACGCCGAACGCGGCGCCGCGCCGCTCGGCGGGGAAGATGGTGGTGATGACGGCGAGCGTCTGCGGGGTCAGCAGCGCCCCGCCGAGGCCCTGCGCGATGCGGAACACGACGAGCTGGGCCGGGTCCTGGGCCAGCCCGCAGGCTATCGACGCGACGGTGAACAGGGCGAGGCCGATCATGAACAGCCGCTTGGGGCCGTGGATGTCGCCGAGCCGTCCGGCGGTGATCAGCAGGACGGCGTACACCAGGATGTAGGCGTTGAGGATCCACAGGATCTGGTTCAGCGTCGCGCCGAGGTCGTCGATGAGGTCGGGGATCGCGATGTTCACGATCGTCGTATCCAGAAGGATCATGAAGAAGCCCAGGCAGAGCACCGACAGGATGAGCCAGGGGTTGCGCGGCGGGGCGTCGTCAGCCGGTGTCTCACCGGCCGTGCGCTGAGTGATCATGGCGCGTCTCCTGTCTGCGTCCGAGCGGGTGGAGCATAGTCCTCGAGCGATGACTTCCGCCGTACCGTCCGCCTGTCGGGGTGGCGCTGCGGATTGGTCACCGAACAGTGCGATCAGGTGTACGCAGAGTGATAAATTGACATATTCAAGGTAATGCGTAAGGTCTGATTCGACCGCTACGGGAGCCACGTAGCAGCGCGGGAGTGGGGCAGCCTGCCGCGGCTGAAGTCGAAGTCCGACCATGCGTGCGTTCGCGTGCGGTGCGACGGCCCCGGGCTCCCTCGGTATCCGCCCACGCGTGCATGGCACTCCGTACGAAGGAGTTCCCATGTCCACCACACTCGCCTCTCGGCGGCGGGCCGCACTCTACGGGCTGATCGTGGCCGTAGCCTCGGTCCTGCTGCTCACCACGGCGCTGGCGAAGATCGCCGACGCGCACGGCAACATCGTCAGCCCGGCCTCGCGCAACTACGGGTGCTGGCAGCGCTGGGGCAGCGACTTCCAGAACCCGGCGATGGCCACCCAGGACCCGATGTGCTGGCAGGCCTGGCAGGCCAACCCGAACGCCATGTGGAACTGGAACGGCCTGTTCCGCGAGGGCGTGGCCGGCAACCACCAGGGCGCCATCCCGGACGGCCAGCTGTGCAGCGCCGGCCGCACCGAGGGCGGCCGCTACAACGCCATGGACACGGTCGGCGACTGGAAGGCCCAGTCGATCGGCACCAACTTCAGCGTCAAGCTCTACGACCAGGCCAGTCACGGCGCGGACTACATCCGCGTGTACGTGACCAAGCAGGGGTACAACCCGATCACACAACCGCTGGGCTGGGGCAACCTGGAACTGGTCGGCCAGATCGGCAACACCCCCGCGTCGCAGTGGACCCCGGAGAGCGCGGGCGGCGTGTCGATCCAGGTCGGCGGCTCCGCCAGCGGGCGCTCCGGCCGGCACATCGTGTACACCATCTGGCAGGCCAGCCACCTGGACCAGTCGTACTACTTCTGCAGCGACGTGACCTTCGGCGGCGTCACGCCCAGCCAGTCGGCGTCCCCGTCGGCTTCGCCGAGCCGCCCGCCGTCGGCTTCACCGTCGCCGAGCCGTCCGCCGTCGGCCAGCCCGTCGGCCTCGCCCAGTGCGCCGTCGTCCCCGCCGCCGCCCGGTGGTTGCTCGGCGACGTACTCGCTGACCGGCCAGTGGCCGGGCGGCTTCCAGGGTGAGGTCAAGGTGACCGCGGGCTCGTCCGCGATCACCAAGTGGACGGTCACCGTAGCCTGGACCAACGGCCAGCAGATCACCAACGCCTGGAACGCTACGGTAACGACCAGCGGGTCGACGGCCACAGCCAAGAGCGTCGCCCACAACAGTGCACTGTCCGCGGGAGCCAGCACCACCTTCGGCTTCCTCGGCAGCTACACCGGCTCCGCCAACGGCGCCCCCACCCTCACCTGCTCACCCACGTGACAGAAGGAAGGGCGTCGTCGGCTCGCGTCAGCGAGACGAGCAGCAGCTCGGCACATCGCCATGTGTTGTAGAAGGTGCCCTTCCCGACCTCGCACACCGTGCGGGCAGCGCCCCCGTGGCGCTGCCCGCACGGGGTCCGGTCAGGACGTCGCGGCCGCCTGCTTGAGCCGTGCCTCGCGCTCGGCGGTCCGGCCCAGCTCGATCAGGTAGGCATGCCGCTCGCCGCGCGCCACCAGCAGCGCCCCGGCGATGAAGAGCGCCAGTGGGAATGCGATCAGGAACACCCACTGCCCGGGCACGAGCAGCACGGGCGGATCGAACCGCTGAGTCGAAACGAGGAATCCGTTGAACACCGGTGGCACGACGACGTACAGCGCCAGCGCGGGCGCGAACATCGCCACCAGCCGGCGGCACACCGGCGCGCTGGCCCGCAGCAGGCAGTACAGGATCACCAGCGCGCAGATCATGCCCGGCACCAGCGTGATGACGCCGCTGACGTGGTGGCCGCCGAGCCAGCCGGGTGCGTTGTAACCGCCCAGCGCGCCGATCGAATAGCCGCCGTCGCCAAAGCGGGTCACCACCGCGAGCATCGCGTCGACCGAGGGCAGGATCGCCAGCACGGCGAAGGCCGACGACATGACGACGGCACGGCGGACGCCCAGCGCCCCCTGCGGGCGGGCCCTGCCCCGCGCGGTGAGAGCCAGCGCGGCGCCGCCGCTCAGCACCAGCATCCACCAGACCTCCACCAGGTGGCTGGGCCAGGTCGGGTAGTCGACGACCTCCACCGCCACCTCGCTGAGCCCCGCGGCCCAGGCGCCTGCGGCCGCGACGAGACGGAACCTGGTGAACGCGAAAGCAACGGCCACCGTCCAGCCGGCCATGGCGAACCACCACTGCCCGGGCAGGATGAGCAGACGCCCGTCGACGCGCCAGCCGCCGAGCACCTCCGCGCCCACGACGCCCAGCCGGTAGGTGAGCAGCATGAAGCACACGACCAGTCCGAACACCGCGGCGGCGGGGGCCCAGTGCCGGTCCGTGGAGCCCGCGCCGCGCCCGCCCACCCGAAGCCAGACCGCGCAGCGGACCAGGTTCGCCGTCTCGCGCAGGCCGGGGTAGCGCTGCTGCGGTGCCGACCCGGCCATGAGCACGCCCATCATCTCGTCCTCGTACTCCCGCCGGTGCGCGACCGGGAACAGGGCGAGCAGGCGTTCGTAACGCCGTTCGAGCCGCGGATCGTGGCCGGTCATGCCACTCCCGTCCCCGGGCGCAGGGAGAAGCCGGACAGCCGGGCGGCGGCCGCGTCGGCGTTGCGGCGCAGGCGCACCGTCTCGGCGGCCAGGCGCTCCTGCCCGACACCGGTGAGCCGGTAGTAGCGGCGGAGCCGGGACGCGACGATCTCCTCGCGGTCGACCTCGATCAGGCCTCCCTCGCGCAGCCGGTCCAGTACGGAGTAGAGGGTGCCGGTGTGCAGGCGGACCTGCCCGCCGGAGATGTCGAGCACGTCCTCGATCACGGCGTAGCCGTGTTTGGGCTCGGCCACCAGCGCCGTGAGGATGAGGAAGGCGGGCTCCCCCATGGATAACTCAGCCATGCCGGGAGCATATACGTCTTGCAAACATATGCAATGGACGAAGATATGAGCAGGTCGTGTCCGGACAGTCGTGATCGGAGGCGATCGCGTCGCGGGACGTCAGATGCGCGGCCGCACCGTCGTGGCACGCGCCGAGCGGGAGCTTCCGGGCCGCTGGCGGGTTACGCGACCTGGTACCGCGGGCCGTCGTGACCCTACGTCCCTGGTGTCGCGTATGAGATGTTTTGTCCCGTTGCTCCTGATCGGGGTTGTACAACCGTGCGGGCCGCCGGTCGCATTCCGGCAGCGGCAGGTGATCTATCCGATAACCCGGATGCTGGGGATCCGGGTCGCCCCGAAGGTACCGTTCCGCCCATGTTGATCCAGGATCAGGCCGTGGCGTCCGCGCCCTGGACCGGCCTCACCGTCGGGCAGTCCACCGGGATCGCCCCGCTGCGCCGTCCGGCGGCCCCCACCGTGCCCGGCACCCGTGCGGTCGTCGAGGAGTACCTGGCCAGGCTGGCGGATGGCGACGCGGAGCACATCGCGGAGCTGTTCGCGGAAGAGGTCGAGTGCTACGTGGCCGCGGCCGAGGCGGCGCCGTGGATGGCCAGCCGCGGGCTGGCCGCCGACTTCCTGCGGCTGACCATGCCGCGGTTCGAGCTCGGCCGCAGCGCGGTCGAGGCGGACAGGCTGCTGGTCGACGGTGCCGACGCGGTGGTGCTCGGCCACTTCATCCACGTGATCAAGCCGACCGGCCGCAGGCTGTCCACGCCGGTCGCGATCCACCTGAGCGTGTCGGCCGGGCGCATCCGCTCGATGCACCTCTACGAGGACAACGTCGCGCTCGTCTCGCGTATCCGTGGCAAGCGCCCCATCACCTCCTCGGCCTGTGCCGCGGCCAAGAACGCCCTGAGCTGACCGCCCGCCGCGGCCCGGTGTGCCGCGCTCCCGGCCCGATCCGTGATTCGCGGGACGGGCCGGTCCGTCGTGTGGACCAATGGGGGAGTCGGTCGAGACCCCGGCCGGCACCGGTCAGCACGAGGGGGCGTCGTGGGTCGGCTCGACGGCAAGACGGCGGTGGTGACGGGCGGGACCACCGGTATCGGGCTGGCGGCCGCCCGGCGGCTGGCCGCCGAGGGCGCGCACGTGTTCCTCATCGGCCGCCGCGAGCAGCAGGTCGCCGAAGCGGTGGCCGGGATCGGCGCGAACGCCACCGGGGTCACCGGGGACGTCACCTCCGACGCGGACCTGGACCGGCTCTACGCCGCGGTCCGGCGGCGCGGCAAGGGCCTGGACGTGGTGCTGGCCAACGCCGGCGGCGGCGAGTTCATGCCGCTGGACCAGGTGACGCCGGAGCACTTCGACGGCACCTTCGACCTGAACGTCAAGGCGCTGCTGTTCACCGTGCAGAAGGCCCTCCCGCTGCTCGGCGAGGGCTCCTCGATCATCCTGACCGCGTCGACGGCGGGTTCCAACGGCGAGGCGGCGTTCAGCGTGTACGGGGCCTCGAAGGCGGCGGTCCGCTCGTTCGCCCGTTCCTGGGCGATGGAGCTGAAGGACCGCGGCATCCGCGTCAACGCGTTGAGCCCCGGCCCCGTGGAGACGCCCGGCATCAACGGCCTGTTCGCCGACGAGCAGCAGGCGCGGCAGCTCAAGCAGACGTTGATCGACCGGGTGCCGATGGGCCGCATGGGCCGCCCCGAGGAGGTCGCCGAAGCGGTGCTCTTCCTCGCCTCCGATCAGAGCAGCTTCATCACCGGCATCGAGCTCTTCGTCGACGGCGGCATGAACCAGGTCTGACCCGGGCGGGCCGCCGGTCGGGCCAGGGGGGACCGCAGGTGACGGCAGGACGCTCGAGCGCGAGGATGGCGGTATGACCAACGAGACGACGGTGAAGCTCACGCACGGCGCGGTGATGCCGCGCATCGGGCTGGGCACCTGGCCGATGGACGACGCCCAGGCCGCGAGCTGCGTGGTGCAGGCCGTCGAGGCGGGTTACCGGCTCTTCGACACGGCGGAGAACTACGGCAACGAGCGTGGCGTCGGGCAGGGCATGCGGAACGCCGGCCTTCCCCGGGAGGAGCTGTTCGTCACCAGCAAGTTCAATGCCCGCTGGCATGGCCGCGACCTGGTGCGCCGGGCGTTCGACGCGTCCGCCGGCCGGCTCGGCGTCGACTACGTCGACCTGCTGATGATCCACTGGCCCAACCCCGAGCAGGACCGCTACGTCGATGCCTGGAAGGGTATGGTCGCGCTGTTGGCGGAGGGCCGGTTGCGCGCCGTGGGCGTGTCGAACTTCAAGCCGGCCCACCTGGAACGGCTGCGCGCCGAGACCGGGGTGCTGCCTGACGTCAACCAGGTGCAGCTCAGCCCGCGTATCGCCCGCAAGCTGCCGCGCGCCTACCACGCCGAACACGGCATCGTCACGCAGTCGTGGAGCCCGCTCGGCCAGGGGCGGGAACTGCTGGCCGATCCGGTGATCGGAGAGGTCGCGGCCGGTCACGGGCGCAGCCCGGCGCAGATCGTGCTGCGCTGGCACCTTCAGCTGGGGCTGACCGCGGTGCCGAAGTCGGCCGATCCGCAGCGGATGCGCGACAACCTGGCCGTCTTCGACTTCGCGCTGAGCGAGCCGGAGATGGACCGGATCTCGGGCCTCGACCAGGGAGAGCGGGCGGCGGTGGACTCCGACCTCGTCGGACACTGAGCGCCGCCGTGGGCCGGGACCTGCTGATCGGCCTCGGCGTGGCGCTGCTGGCGTCGTGGCTGCTGCTGGTCGTGGGCCTGCTGCTGGCCCGGCCGAAGGGGCCGCTGCTGGCCGAGGCGGTGCGGCTGCTGCCGGACCTGCTGCGGCTGCTGCGCCGGCTGGCCGCCGACCGCACCCTGCCGCGGGGCGTGCGCGTCCGGCTGGCGCTGCTGATGGCGTATCTGGCCGTGCCGTTCGACCTGATCCCCGACTTTGTGCCGATCATCGGGTACGCCGACGACGCGATCATCGTCGCGCTGGTGCTGCGCTCGGTGGTGCGCCGCGCGGGGCTGGACGCGGTCCGCCGGCACTGGCCGGGCACCGACGACGGCTTCACGGCGCTCACCCGGCTGGCCGGGCTGGGCAGGCGGCCCGGCTGATCCGGCGCCTGCACTTCGAGGTCGCGGTGCCGGACAGCACCGCCGACCCGATCAGCGGCGGCGGCTTCATCAAGGGTCTCGACCACATCCCGCAGATCTGCGGCGTGCCCGGCAACGTCTTCCTGCAGGGACAGACGTACACCGCGGCGCCCTGCTGACGCAGGCATGACGACGGTGGCCGGCGCGTCGCCGGCCCCCGTTCCGGTCAGCCCAGCGGGCCGCGCTCGACGCAGAACTCGTTGCCCTCCGGGTCGGCCAGCACGACCCAGCCGCGCCCGTCGGGGCGGCGCTGGTCGGAGACGATCGTCGCGCCGATGCCGACCAGGCGCTCGACCTCCTCGTCGCGGCTGCGCTCCTGCGGTTGCAGGTCCAGGTGCACGCGGTTCTTGCCGGTCTTGCCCTCCGGCACCGGGATGAACAGCAGATTGACGCCGTGCGGGCCGACCAGGCGGCCGTTGGGGTCGCCGGGGCTGTTCGGGTCTTCGGGGTCCTCCTGCCAGCCGGTGACCTTCGTCCAGAACAGGGACTGGGCGTAGCAGTCGTGGCAGTCGACGGTGATGCTGTGCAGAGCCATGGTCATGCCGCCCATGATCACATGCCGAGACCCGGTCCCGGGGGCGTCGCCTGGAGCGCCCGCGTCCCGGCCGATCAGTAGCAGGAGCCCGCCGGCTGACGGCTACTCCGGCTTGGTCTGCCTGCTCATCAGCGTGGCCAGGGCGACCTTCGGGTCGACGCCCTCGTGGCAGATCCGCTCGACCTGCTCGGTGATCGGCATCTCCACCCCGTGCGCGTGCGCCAGGTCCCGGATGGCCAGGCAGCTCTTCACACCCTCGGCGGTGTACCGGGTGGCCGCCTGCGCCTGCTCCAGGGTCAGCCCTCGGCCCAGGTGCTCGCCGAAGGTGCGGTTGCGGGTCAGCGGCGAGCAGCAGGTGGCGACCAGGTCGCCCAGCCCCGACAGACCGGCGAAGGTGAGCGGGTCGGCGCCCAGCGCCACCCCGAGCCGGGTCGTCTCGGCCAGGCCGCGCGTGATCAGGGTCGCTTTGATGTTCTCGCCCAGGTCCATCGACGTGGCGATGCCGTAAGCCAGCGCGATCACGTTCTTGACCGCCCCGCCCAGCTCACACCCGATGACGTCGTCGTTGGTGTACGGCCGGAAGTAGGGCGTGGTGATCGCCTCCTGTACCGCGGTCGCCCGGGCCAGGTCCGTGCAGGCGACCACGGCCGCGGCAGGCTGGCGGACGACGAGTTCGGGGGCGATGTTGGGGCCGGTGACCACGGCGACCCGGCTCGGGTCGATCCCGGTGGTCTCCACGATGACCTCGCTCATCCGCTTCGTCGTGCCCAGCTCGATCCCCTTCATCAGGGAGACCAGCGTCGCGTCGGCGGGGATCAGTCCGGACCACGCGGCGAGGTTGGCGCGCAGTGTCTGCGAGGTCACCGCGAGCACGACCAGGTCGGCTCCGGCCATGGCCGACGCCGGGTCTGCGGTCGCCGTGACATTTCGCGGCAGCGCGGCCTCGGGGAAGTAGTCGGGGTTGCGGCCGGTGGTGCGGATCGCCTCGGCGATGGACTCACGGCGGGCCCACATGGTCACCTCGCCGCCGGCCTCGGCCAGGATCTTGGCGAAGACACTGCCCCAGGAACCCGCTCCCATTACCGCGGTCCGCACGCCGTCGCCGCCTCTCCCGCCGCGGCAGCCGCCGGGCCCGATCCTCGCCGCCGGGCGGATCCCGGCCGTCGTCGCAGGGAATCATGCCATGTGGGCCTGGCCGGGCGATGCGGTCGACGTCAGGGTGGCTTCGCGGCGCCGCGCGCCGCGCGCGAGGTCCTGCCCGGTCGTCCTGTCGGTCGCCGAGCGCGCCGACCGGCTGACCCCCGACGCTCGGCCGGTGCACAGGCGGCGGCCGCCGGTCAGGCGGGGCGGGGTCCGTCGGACGCGCCGCGGCTGTCCCGCAGCGCCTGCTGCACCCGCAGTTCCATCTCGTGCAGCGCCTCGATGGCCCGCAACTGTCCCGCGATCTCCGGGTCGGTGGTCGCGGGGCCCAGCCCGATGAGGCCGCACCGGTCGCACTCGACCCGCGCGGCCGTGGCCGGGCAGGGGGTGTGCGTCGCGCAGTCGACGCAGGTGTGCGTGGCGTCGAGAGCGAGCACCTGATCCGAGGCGATCGAGTCCAGGAAGCCGCATTCGGCGCACTGCCAGGTCACCTGCTGGCCCCAGTCGACGTCGCCGGTGTCGCTGAGCTCGTAGTCGAGGCGCTCGGCCGGCCCGACGAGGTCGCAGCCGCGGCAGCGCACGTATGGACGTGGTCTCATGGCGCGCTCTCCCGTGATCGCCCGACAGTGCGATGTGGACGTTAAACCGGTAACGGTTTCAGTGCGCCCACCGATCGGACATCGTTGCGGAGCGAACAACCAAGGCGTTCGGTCGATGGCGGCCCGGCCGTGTCCGTGCGGTGGCAGGTCCAGCCATGCCAGATGAACAGCGGGCGAACAGTGGAAGGCCGGTCGGCGACATCGGTTGAGCAGAGTGGCGTACCGGCCTACCGTCACGGACGTGCCGCTGATCATCATCGATCGTCTCGTGCCCGCCCGGGCCATGTGCCTGGCCGACGAGCTGCTGGTCGATCTGCCGCAGCGGTGGTCGCACACCGCCGGGGTGGCCGGTCGCGCGGCCGACCTCGCCGCCGCCGTCGACCCGGCCGACCGGGACCTGCTGCTGTGCGCGGCGTGGCTGCACGACATCGGCTATGCCGCCACGGCTCGCGACACCGGGTTCCATCCGCTGGACGGGGCCCGCCTGCTGCGGCGCAGGGGCTGGCCGGTGCGGCTGTGCGCGCTGGTGGCGCACCACTCCGGCGCTTCCTTCCTGGCTGCCGCGCAGGGCGTCGCCGGCATGGCCGAGTTCGGCGACGAGCGCTCGGCGGTGACCGATGCGCTGGCCTGCGCCGACCAGACCACGGGGGTACGCGGGGAGCCGGTGTTCCTGGAGGACCGGTTGGCCGAGGTGCTGCGGCGCCACGGGGCGTTCTCGCCGCACGGGGCCGCCCACGTGGGCCGGGCGCCGTACCTGCGGGCCGCGGCGAGCCGGGTGCAGGCCCGCCTGCTGACCGCCGCGGAGGCCTGATCCGATCGGGCGGAGCCCGCCCCTGGGCCCGCCCGGTGGACCGTTACCCAACAGCAATCGAAGCCGGTCGCGTCGTGGACGGCTGCTTCCTTAGGTTCGCTGAATGCCCGCAGAGACCCGAGAGCAGACCACGACCGCACCGGCCGCACTCCCGGGCAGCGATCCGGTCTCGCCGCCGTGCGGCCGCGCCCGGGCCGTGGAATGGGCGCTGTTCTGGATCGGCATGCTGTCGCTGGTCTTCGCCAACCACAAGGTGACCTGGGACGCCCGTCGCCGCTACGACGCGCTGGACCAGCTGCTCAGCGGCGAAGGGCTGTCCGAGGACCGGTACTCGCTGCTCGGGCCGCTGTTCGCGACGCCGATGTGGCTGGCGGGGCAGGTGGCCGGCCGCCCGGACGGCTGGCTGGCGTACTTCAACCTGGCGGTCTTCGCCCTCGGCCTGCTCGCGCTGCACCTGCTACTGCGGGGGCGGATCGATGCCGGGCTGCTCCGGCGGTTCCTGCTGCTGCTGGTCGTCGGGAGCATGATCCCCGCGCACATCTCGAACTTCTACGCCGAGACGTTCTCGGCGACGACCGTCGGCGTCGGCGTGCTGGCCGCCTGTCTCGCCGCCACGCACCCCTGGCAGCGGCGGCTCGGCTGGGCCGGCATGGCGTTCGGCACGGCCAACATCGCGGCGACGATCCCGGCGCTCGCGCTGACCGCCGCCGACCGCGCGGTGCGGCTGCGCCGGCTGCGGTATGCCGTGCCGGTCGTGGCGGCGGTGCTGCTGGTGCTCGGGGAGGCGTGGCTGCGCCGCGGCGACCCGCTGGACCAGGGGTACACCGGCGAGCGCTTCGACTACCCGATGGCGCTGGGCGTGCTGGCGATCCTCTTCTCGTTCGGCAAGGGCCTCGTCTGGTTCGTGCCGGGCCTGTTCCTGCCGATCGGGCGCAGGCTGCGCGGGCTCTACGACCCGGACGCGATCGACCTGTGGGGCGCCTACCGGTCGTGGCTGATCTACGTCGGAGCCATGATCGCGGTGTACGCCAACTGGTGGGCGTGGAGCGGCGATCTGTACTGGGGGCCGCGCTTCTTCCTGCTCGCCGTCCTGCCCGCGGCGCTGGCCCTGGCGGTCTGGCTGAGCCGCCCCGAGACCCGCGCCTGGGCGAACCTGGTGCTGCTGGGCGCGCTGTCGCTGTCGGTGTGGGTCGGCGCGAACAGCAGCGTATTCGAGTCCAGCGGCGCGCCGCGCTGCTACGACAAGGCGAACCTGCAGGAGGACTACTGCCGCTTCGGTGTCGTCGAGAGCGACCTGTGGTACCCGCTGACCGACTGGCCGGGCCACCTGGCCGCAGGCCGGTACGCGCAGCTGGCCTTCTTCGGCGTCGTCTGGGCCTGGCTCGCCGCCCCGGTGCTGGCCCGCCTGGCCCGGTCGGCGGCCGGGTGGCTACGCGCCCACCCGATGCCGGCTCCCGCCCAGTGGCGCTGGTGACCGCGAGCGCAGCGGCTCGACCGCGACGGCCGCGGTGAGCGCGGCGACCAGCGCCGCAGTGGCGGGCAGCAGGCCACGTCCGTCCGGCTCGGACAGGCTCGCGGTGGACTCCAGCCGGGCCAGGATCGCACCCGCCAGCAGCGTCACACCGAGCGCCGGCAGTCCGGTGACCTGGACCCCGGCATACGAGTCGGGCCGTGGCACCGACCGCACCACGCCGCCCGGCCCGGTCCAGCGGACCAGCAGGTGGCTGCCCGAGGTGGCGAGCACCGGCCGTGCCGCGTCGGCCGGATCGAGCGGTTCGCCGAGCAGCGCCTGCAGGTGCTGCCTCAGGCAGGGCTGGAGACCGTGCCGCTCCTGCAACCGGCTCAGCAGCCACGACGAGCCCTGGATGCGCGGGTTGACCTCCAGAAACGCCACGTCGCCGCCGCACACGGCGATGTCGGCGCCGAACAGGCCGCGGTGTCCCTGCGCGGCCAGCCACTGTCCGATGCGCTCGGTGTGCAGGTATGCCTGCGCCAGCGCGCCGGGGTCGACGCGCGGCACGGCGAAGTCGCTGCCGCAGTAGCCGCCGAACGCGTAGCCTAGCTGCGCGATGCCGCTGATCTGCAACGATGCGGGCAGCAGGCGGACGCCGTCGGCGTGCACCACCCCGGCCACGTTGATCGTCACGTCCCCGGCGTAGCGGGACAGCAGCCACCGGGTGACGTGCGGGTACGCGTGCCGTGCGGCGGCCAGCTCGGCGGCGTCGCGTACCAGATAGGTACCCTGCCCGCCTGCGCCGTTGGGCGTCTGTGCGATGAACGGCGCGTCCAGCCGCCGGGCCACCGCGGTGAAGTCGAGCTCGTCCCGGTCGAGCGCCAGTGCCTCGGGCACCGGCACGCCGAGATCCTGCAATGCCGCGCGGACATGGACCTTGTCCTCGGCGAGCCGTTCCACCACCTCGAGCGGCCCGGCCGCCAGCCGCACCCGGCCCGGCCAGGCCGCCGCGGCGTTCTCCCAGGCGGTGCTGGCGCGCGGTGGCACCAGCAGGATCGGCCGATCGTCGGCCGGGGTCTCGGCCAGCACCTTGGGGACGAAGTCGGCCAGCCGGGCCACGTCGCCGAAACGCCAGCGGCGGCGTACGCGGTCCAGCTTCTCCAGCGACAGCGCCCGGGTGCCGGGCAGGTCGCCGTCGGCGTCACCGGACAGCACACAGACGCATGAGGGGTGTTCGGTCAGCGGCGCCATCATGCCGGGGTACGCGCTGGC
The DNA here is from genome assembly GCF_007483665.1 of Catellatospora sichuanensis. Classification (GTDB taxonomy): domain Bacteria; phylum Actinomycetota; class Actinomycetes; order Mycobacteriales; family Micromonosporaceae; genus Catellatospora; species Catellatospora sichuanensis. The sequence goes on along the minus strand of NZ_ML660190.1, from coordinate 138,271 downwards.
GGTCACCAGGCGGTAGTCGTGCAGGTCCCATGCCATGGCGGCAACTGTGGCCGATCGCGGGCGGCGGCGCGGCGCGCAACGGGCGTACTTCCGGCGAACGGTACGGGAACTCTTCGGCACGGCCCGGTGCGCTGGGGCGACGCCTCGGCACGGACGGTGCGCCGCGACTTCGCCTCGGTGCGAACGTCCCGCCGGGCGTCGTCAACGCTCGACGGGCGACGGCGCGTGGCCGGCAGCGCGTGTGATGCCGGCGGATGGCCCTGCGGCAGCGACGCGCAGCGTGGGGGAGTAGGCCAGCAGCGCCACCCCGGCCGCGATGGCGGCACCCGCCAGGGTCAGCGTCCACAGCGCGCTCAGTCCGGCCGGCGGGGCCTCGTCGAACAGCAGCGCGCCCCACAACCAGCTCAGCACCGGATCGGCGACGGTCATCGCGGTGAGCGCCGCGGGGAGCGAGCCGCTGCCGAACGCCTCCTGTGCCAGCACCGCCGCGACCAGTCCGGACAGGCCGAGCGCGTACACCGGCCAGTCCAGCGCGGTCGTCACCGGGCCGCGGACGGCGAGCTGGTCGGCGACGACGACGGTGAGCACGGCGGTCGTGCTGAACCCGGTGCCCGCGGCGACACCCGTCAGCGCGGTGCGCGCGGTGCGGCCGAGGCGGCTGCGGGCGACCGTCAGCAGCACGCCGATCAGGACGATCGCGGCCAGCAGCACGGCGGGCAGCGGCTCACGGCGTACCGTCTGCGCGACGCCGCCCCGGGTCAGCACCAGCACCGCCAGACCCGCGCAGACCGCGGCCGTGCCCAGCCAGTCCCGGGCCGCGGGCGGCCGGCCGGTGCGGGTGTACGACATCGGCAGCGCGAACATCAGCTGCACCGCCAGCAGCGCCTGCACGATCGCGATGGAACCGGTGTGCAGCGCCGAGGCGTGCGCGGCGAAGCCCAGCACGTTGCAGCCGAGCCCGGCCAGCCACACCGGGCTGCGCAGCAGCCTGGCGACCGTGCCCAGCACCGGCAGCCAGTGCCCGGCGGTGTCGCCGCGGGCCTGCGCCACGGTCCGGGTCACCCGGTGCTGCAAGGCCGCCGCCGCCGCGAACAGGGCGGCCGCGAGCAGACCCAGGATGGTGCTGAGAATGGTCATGGATCCGCTCCGCCCGTCCGCACGTCGCCGTGACCGGACGGCGTGCGGGCATCATGACCGGACGGCGCGTACGGTGATCGACTCTTGCGCCGCCGCTCGGTGAACGGTGGGCGTCGGCGAGCGCAGCGGCAGGAGGACGAGCAGGCCGAGCGTGATCCAGACGTACGCGCTCCCGCCCAGGAAGCCCCCGGGGCCGGAGAAGTCGTACCACCACAGCCACACCACGCTGCTGCACAGGATCACGTACGCGGCCCCGGCCGACCACAGCAGCCGCCGACGGCGCGCCGGGTCCGGCTCGCGCAGCCCCGCGCCGATCACGAGGACCAGCGCGGGCACCACCCAGACCAGGTGGTGCACCCAGGTGACCGGGCTGACCAGGCAGGCGGCGAGACCGGTGAGCGCGAACCCGCCCCAGACGTCGCCGGCGCGGGCGGCCCGGCGCACCCGCCAAGCCCACAGCGCCAGCACACCCACCACCGTGAGCAGCCAGAACACCGGATGCGGCGAATCGGGGTCCAGGCGGGCGATCACCCCGCGCAGCGACTGGTTCGAGATGTAGAACAGGTCGCCGACCCGGCTGGTGTCGCCGAGCGTCTCGGTCCAGAACCGCCACGACGGACCCGGCGCGATCAGCGCCGCCAGCAGCGTCGCGGCCGCTGCGGTTCCGGTCGCGATCACGGCGGCTCGCCGCCGCCCGGCCAGCAGCAGATACCCGATGAAGATCGCAGGGGTGAGCTTGATCGCGGCGGCGATCCCGATGCCGACGCCCGCCCAGCGGCTCCGACCGCTCGTCAGCAGCCGGGCGTCGGCGAGCACCAGCGCGACGAGCAGCAGGTTGACCTGCCCGAAGCTGACCGTGTCGCGAGCCGGTTGCAACGCCGCGAGCAGGCACGCGGCGATCCCGAAGGCGAACAGCCGCGGCCACCGCTGCTCCCGGGCGATCGGATCGACCAACCAGTACAGCAGGAACGCGCAGGCCACGGCCGTCAGCGCCACGTTCACCGCGATGACCGTGTGCCAGCCGAGCAGGCTCATCGGCAGCATCGCCACGGCCGCGAACGGCGGGTACGTGAAGCCGTAGTGGGTGCCCGGCACCAGGTAGTCGTAGATCACGCCGCCCTCGTGCACCCAGTCGTCGACGGTGCCGTAGTAGACCAGCACGTCGAACCAGCCACGGTGCCCCGGGATCAGCGCGATGAACAGGCCGACGGCGGTGGCCAGCAGGAGCACGCAGAGCAGGCGGGCGCGGGAGGTCTTCACCATGCGGCGGGTTCCGTTCCTCGGTAGGGGCGCACCGCTGCGGGGACGATGTCGCTGGTGAACAGGAAGACCACCGGCACGGCCAGCAGCGCCCCGGCCACCGCCGCGGCCAGCTCGTCCGCGGACGGGGTGAAACCGCTCGGGAACACGGTCACGGTCAGGGCCAGGCAGGCGAGCGCGGTCCAGCGGCGCACCCGCCCGTTCGGCGGCGCGGCCGCGGCGATCGGCACCAGGCCCCACAGCAGGTACCAGGGGCGCAGGGCCGGGCCGAGCAGGGCCAGCGCGGCCAGGCTCAAACCGAGCGCGTACACCAGGCCGAGCCGTCGGCGGTGATGCCAGGCGAGCAGCGTCGCCGCGGCCGCGGCGACCAGCCCGGTCCACCGCCACGCCGGAATCGCCGACGCGGCCAGGTCGCTGCCCGCCGCCTCCAGCAGGTTCCGGGTGATCCTGCCGACGGTGCTGCTCAGCGACCAGTTGTGCGCCGAGATCGGCGTCGAAAGCGAGCGCACCCACCCGTAGCCCGTACCCGTCACGGCGGTCACCAGCGCCGTAGTCGCCGCCGCCAGCCCGGCCGTCAGCGCCAGCGCCCGCAGCGTGGCCGTCCGACGGCCGAAAGCCGGGCGGCCCGGCGGCGGCTCCGCCGGTGCGCTGGGCGACGACGGCCGGTTCGGCGGACGGGAGGGCTCCACCGGGGACGGCCGCGGGCCTGACGGTTGTCGCAGCGAGTGTTGCCAGAGCCAGACCACGACCACCAGGCCGAGTGCGGCCGGGGCCTTCACGAGGCAGGCGAGGGTGACCGCGACGGTGGCCAGGGCGAAGCGGCTCGCTGCCGCGGCGGTCAGCCCTGCGATGAGCAGGCCCAGCATGACGGCGTCATTGTGCGCACCGCTGACCAGGTGCAGCAGCACCAGCGGGTTCAGCGCGCCCAGCCACAGCGCCGCGGCCGGGTCCACCCCGCAGGCCAGGGCCAACCGGGGCAGGCAGACGATGAGCAACACGATCCCGGCCAGCGCGACGGCCCGCATGCCGAACACGCCCAACGGCACGTCGGTCGCGGCGAACCCGGACACCCCGGCGGCCAGGGACAGGAACGCCGGCCCGTACGGCGTCGGGGTGTGCTGCCAGATCGCGGGCACCTCGGCCGGCAGCGGCCCGCCCATCGCCGCCGGGCCCGCCTCGTAGACGTCGAGCCCGGCCGTGACCATCGCGCCCTGCGCCAGGTAGCTGTACACGTCGCGGCTGAACAGCGGCGGCATCGCCACCAGCGGCAGCGCCCAGGCCGCGAGGACGAGCAGCAGGCCGCGGGGCGCGGGCGGGTCGCCGCCGCGTACCGCCCCGCCCAGCCGCCACCAGGCGGCGACCAGCAGCGCCAGGCCGAAGTAGGCGCAGACCAGGCCGATGCCCTGGTGCTGGCGCAGCTCGCCCAGACCCAGCGCGGGCGCGAGGGTGTCACGCACCGGCAGCGCGCCCGCCGCGAGGCCGCCGCCCGCCAGCGCCGTGGAACCGGCGAAGCCCAGCACGAGGCAGCGGCGGGTCTCGTCGGGCAACCGGATGGCGGACAGCACCCAGGCAGGGTGCCAGCAGGCGGTGTACGGCAGACGACGGCACCGCCAACCAGCCGTGGCCGCAGGGTTGCCGCTCGCGTCCGGCAGCCGGTCAGCCCTCGTCGATGGTGATGTCCAGCGCCGCGGCGAGGGTGTGCGCCAGGCCGGCCAGGTCGTGCGCGCTCACCACGGCTCCCTTGAGGCTCGTCACACTGCCGATGCCGCCCAGCTCGCAGCGGATGAACCGGGCTCCGGCGCAGTCGGCCTGCGCGAACTGCGCGCCCGACAGGTCGCAGCCGGTGAACGACGCCCCGCGCAGGTCGGCGCTGGTGAAGTCGGCCCGGGTCAGGTTGCAGTCGGTGAAGGCGACGTCCTTGAACGAGGTGAACCGGAACGTCGCCAGGTCCATCCGGCACTCCCGGAACGTCACGTCGCGCAGCGAGCCGTCGATCCACTGCAGGCCGGTCAGCCGGGCCAGCGACACCTCGACGCGCAGGAGACCCGACTTGGTCGCCTTGAGGTTCGCCCAGTCCGAGGTCTCCACCAGGCAGTCGGTGAACATCGCCCGTTCCAGCACGGTGCGGGCGAGGCCGGTGCGGGTGAAGCGGCACTGCTCGAACTCGGCCGAGTCGGCGGCCTGCCCGTTCAGGTCGAGGTCGAGGAACGCGAGCCGCCGGAACGTGGCCTCGTCCTCCAGGTCGTGATCCGGCGACAGCGCCGTGTCCATGGCTGACGGCGGCTTCGGCCTCGCCGGCACCCGGGGTGCGCGGTTGGCGTCTCTGCTGCTGGCTGACCGAGGTGGCACGGTTACGACTCTAACGTCGACCACCCATGCGAACCCGACCGCCGCGGCTCGAACGCAGGTCGCTGAGGCCGCGTTTACGGCCCGCATGCAGACTGACCACATCCGGCGCACGCCCGGTATGGACCGCAGCATCTTCCGATGGATCCTCCCAGACCTTGGAGCAGCCGGGTCGTTGGCGTTCTCGGCCTCGACCGGGCCTGCTCCTCCTCTGGTCAACCGCGAGTGCCATTTGCGTTCTGCTACGATCCCGATCCCCGGTGGAGGAGGTAATGCAGCGTGAGCGTGCTGAGTATGCGGTCGCTCCGAGATCGATGGTCCGGTCACGTATGCCTGGCGGCATTGCCTGTCGCGACGGTTGAACACCTGATCGCCATCGATCGACAGGCTTCAGCGGCCGGCATGACGACGTGTTACCTGACCTTCGGGAATTCGAACTTCGATCTTGATGCCCGGGCCATTGAAGGAATCGCCAAGGCGACCGTGGTCCAGGACGCAGAGCAATTGCGCCGGCATGTCGCAGACTCAAGGTCAGCCGCCGTGTTCCTCCAGTCGCCATATCCCGAGCACTATCCCGCCTGGTTCTTCGACTGCGCGGACAGCTTCTCGCTGGCTTATGCGGGCTATGGTCTCCCGCTCTCGACGTGGACGCACGGCCATTTCCGCACTGATCCGATCTTGGCATCGTCTTACCTGTTGGCTGCGGGCAAGTATGAACTCGATGGTTACGCGGCCAACAGCCCGAACGCAGATGTGCTGCTGTCCGGCAACCCATTGCTATGGGAACTGCGGGATCGTTTGAGTCATGCCGGCCCCGCCCGGGATGATGGTGCGAAATTACTTTGGGCTCCGCACTGGACGAAGACATTGTGGGACGGCAGCCGTGGTTACAGCCGCTGGCAGGAATCAGCTGGCGCCATGCTGGACTGGAAGAAATCCCGGCCGTCCGATCACCTGGTGTTCCGGCCGCACCCGATCTTCAAGATGGCTCTTGAGTCCTATCTGGACGGCGCGACGTCTGTTGCGCACCGGGAAGCGGCGAAGAGCATTGACATGGCAACGGACGGATGGGCCGTCGAGGTCATTCGCGAGCTCCTCGCACTACCCAATGTGGAGGTGTCGACAAGCAGCATGGTCGACGACATCCTCCGCTGCGACGCGCTCGTGACGGATGGCATCTCCATTATCGCCTACTGGTCCGCGACAGGAAAACCCCTGGTGGTCATCAGGGATTCCGCCTCTCCTCGATTCAACGATGACGGAGAGGCGCTGGTGTCCGTGGCGGAGGTTGCCGCAAACGGCTCGGAAATATCCGAGTGGTTGCAAAAATGGTCAGCCGGAGCTGTGACCGCGAGCCCGGGGAGAGCGGAAGCCTCGCGGCGGATTCACCCCACACTCGCGAGCAGCCCGGTCGACATCTGGAAGGCAGCCCTGCCGGCTGACACGATCGTTTCGCGAGCCAGGCGGTGTTGGCAGCCGACCCGGACACCGGCTCAGGCCAGGCATTGAATGATTTGATGGGTGAGGGTGCCGGCAGACCACGAATTCCCCGGCTCCGCGCAGTCGGATATCCATCATCTTTTGCATCGAATAGTCGACGCGGGCCGCTTCCGGGCGTCCCGGACTGTTCTTCTACGTCAGAGGTAGGCTGTGTCGGTTCCCACAACCATAGTCATCAGTGCCGGAGGCCGCGGAAGTCGTCTCGGGATGGGTCGGAACAAGGCACTTGTCGAGGTCGACGGGAAGTCGTTGATCAGGTGGCAATTGGAGTTGCTCCCGCGTGACACGCCCGTGGTCGTCGGACTGGGATACCAGTCTGAACAGGTCATGGCTGAGGCGCGCGCGGTGAGGTCAGACGTTGCCTTTGTGGTGAATTCCACATACGAGACCACGGGTGCGGCCGCCACCCTCATCAAGGGCGCCGCTCTTGCATTCGGACGCGTGCTGTCGCTTCCAGCGGATCTCATTGTTCATCCGGCAGACATCCGGATGATGCTGTGCCGCGAAGTCGACACGGCGGGAATCGTGCCGCTGACGAGCGTTGATCCTGTGAGCGTCAGGACTACTCAACTCGGCGATCATTTGATGGCGACCGGAGCCGTGCGCTATACCGCGCAAGACCGGCAGGGCATGTACGAATGGTCTGGCCTCGTCAACTATGACCCGCTCACCACTCGTCTAGGACACAGCCAGGGACACGTATTCGAGTACATCACACCGGGATTTCCCATGGCGGCCAAGGTCATCCGCGCTCGAGAACTCGACTTCGCCGAGGAATTGCCGGCAATGGTCTCCTGGCTCCGTCAACTGAGTGTGCTCGGCCACGAACGACGCGATGCGGTTCACGCCGACACCTGACCGAGTTCAGCCCGGGTGAACGGCGGCTGGGTCGAGGGCGGTGTGCACGTCGAGGAAGGCGCGTACGGCGGCGTCCCAGCCGAAGTGTTCGGCGCGGGCGCGGGCGGCGTCGCGGCGGTGCTGCTCGTCGCGGTCGAGTAGTTGCAACACCCCGTCGGCGAGGTCCTCGCCCGCGACCGCGACGCCGGCGTCGCCGACAACCGCGGGCAGCGCGCTGGATACGCTCACCACAGCCGGGGTCCCGCAGGCCAGGGCCTCCAGAGCGGCAAGTCCGAACGTCTCCATCGGACCGGGCGCCAGCACCAGGTCCGCGCCGGCCAGCAGGGCCGCCAGTTCCTGCCGGTCGCTGATCCAGCCGCTGAACGAGACGGGCAGTCCCGCGGCTGCGGTCTGCAACCGGGACCGCAGCGGTCCGTCGCCCGCGATCACGAGCCGGGCGGCGACCCCGCGGTCGAGCAGCGTGCGCAGCGTCGTCAGCGCACGTTCGGGCCGCTTCTCCGGCGACAGGCGTACGCAGCAGACCAGCAGCAACTCCCCGGACGACACGTGCACGCCGCGCACCAGGGGGTCGCGGCGGTCGGGGCGGAACAGGTCGAGGTCGACGCCGAGCGGCACCTGCGTGACGTTGTGCGCGCCGACGCCGGTGAACTCGCCGACAGCCCAGGCGGTCGTGCAGACGATCCGGTCGTACGCTGCGGCGCTGGCGCGGTTGAGCCCGGCGGCGATACGCGAGCGCACCGCGGCGGGCAGCTTCACGACGCCGAGCAGGCCGTCGACGCTCTCGTGCGACACCATCACCGACGGCACACCGTGGCGGCGGGCCCAGGCGCCGGTCCAGCGCAGCGTGGTGCGGTCGGACACCTCGATCCGGTCCGGGGCCAGGTCCGTCAGCAGGTCGGCCAGCGGCCTGCGGCGCACCAGCATCCGGTAGCCGCCGCCCAGGCCGGGCGCGATCGGGCCGGGCAGGGTGATCACGCGGCCCTGCTCGGTCAGCTCGTCGGCGTGTCCGGGGCCGGGGATGATCAGCACCGGCTCGTGCCCGGCTGCGGCGTACCCGCGACCCAGCTCGCGCAGCGCGGTGCGCAGGCCGCCGGAGCTGGGCGTGACGAAGTTGGCCAGCCGGACGATGCGCAGCCCGGTCACGGGGCGTGCACCGGCACGGCGACGGGTGCGGCGAGGCGGCCGGGGGAGCGCACCGCGGCGGCCGCGGTGGCGTAGTGGCCGATCAGCTCGTCGCCCAGCGCGGACCAGGTCCGGCTGGACACCGCAGCGCGGGCCGCCTGCCCGTAGGCGCGGCGCACGGCCGGGTCGGCGAGTGCACCGACCGCCGCGGCGAACCCGTCGGCGTCGTTCGGGGTCACCAGCAGCCCGTCGACGCCGTGGCGGACCAGGTCGAGCGGGCCGCCGATCGCGGGGGCGACCACGGGCACGCCGCTGGCCTGGGCCTCCTGCACGGTCTGGCAGAACGTCTCGTGCGGTCCGGTGTGGACGAACACGTCGAGGCTGGCATACAGCCGGGCCAGGTCGGTGCCGCGGCGGGTGCCCAGAAACGCGGCCTGGGGCACGGCGCGGCGCACGGCTCCGCGGGTCGGGCCGTCCCCGACCACGACCACCCGCACCCCGGGCAGTGCGGCGGTCTGCGCGAGCAGGTCCACCCGCTTCTCCCGGGCGAGCCGGCCGACGTAGCCGACGATCAGCTCGCCGCCGGGGGCGAGTTCGGCGCGCAGCGCGTCGTCGCGGCGTGACGGGTGGAACAGCTCGGCGTCGACGCCGCGGCCCCACCGGCCGACGTTGGGCACGCCGTGCGCGACGAGCTCGGCGGCGGTCGTCGACGACGGGGCGAGGGTGAGCGCGGCGCGGCCGTGCACGTGGCGGATCCAGCGCCAGGCCAGCGCCTCCCCGGTGGTCACCCGGTAGGCGCGGGCGTAGCCGGGCACGTCGGTCTGGTAGATCGCGACGACGGGGATGCCGAGGTCGGCGGCGGCTTTCGCGCCCCAGGCGCCGAGCACGAACGGGCTGGCCAGGTGCACCACGTCCGCCTGGTGCTCGGCGAGCGCCTCCCGGATCCGGCGGGTCGGCCAGGCCAGCCGCACGTTGCCGTACCCGGGCATCGGCAGCGAGCCCAGCCGTACCACGGGGTAGGGCTTGGCGGTGCTGGTGCGGCTCGGCCTCGGCGCCGGCTTCGGCGCGACGACCAGCGGCTCATGACCGCGCGCGAGCAGGTGCTCCGCGACGCGGGCGACGGAGTTCGCGACGCCGTTGACGTCCGGGGAGAACGACTCGGTGATGATCGCCACGCGCATGGCCGCCACGCTAGGTCCGCCGCCGGGAGTCGAGACGAAGAGCGGGAGTCGCCGCGGCGAAGCCCAGGGGAACTGTTGCCTGCCGCGGGCCGGTGACCGGCCGCGTCGTGCCGACGACGGACACGGGGCGCGCGTGAGCGCGGACGGCGTCCCTGCCGGCGGCGTACGCCGTTCCGCTGCACGGAGCCCGCGTGGGCGCGACCGCCTAGGATCGGGCCATGCTCGCTGAACTGCAGTGCGTGGTGTTGGACTGCCGTGACCCGAAGCGGCTCGCCGAGTTCTACCGGTCGCTGCTCGGCGGCGTGGTCAACCAGCCGGACCGGCGCTGGTCACTGGGTGACGACTGGTCGACGCTGCACGCCCCCAACGGATTGGTGCTCGCGTTCCAGCGGGTCGCCGAATACCAGGCTCCGCAGTGGCCGGACCCCAGCAAGCCGCAGCAGTTCCACCTGGACTTCGGTGTGCCGGATCTGGACACCGCCGAGGAGGAGGTGCTGGCGTGCGGCGCGGCCGTGCTCGACGCGGGCTCGCCGGGGCAGAGCTGGCGCGTGTACGCCGACCCCGCCGGCCACCCGTTCTGCCTCGTCCGGCACTGAGCCCGCTCAGCGAGTGACCGCGGCGGCGAGTTCGCGCAGCAGGTCGCCCAGGCGGCGGGCGTCGGCGGGATCCAGCCGGCTCAGCGCCTCGCGCTGCACGGCCAGCCCGGCCGCGACCGCCTCGTCGATCAGCTCGCGGCCCGCCGGGGTGAGCTGGGCGCGCAGCGAGCGCCGGTCGCCCGGATCGGGCGTACGAGAGATGAGCCCGGCCTTCTCCAGCTTGTCCAGCCGCCCGGTCATGCCGCCGGTGGTGAGCATCAGGGTGTCGGACAGCTGCTTGGGGGAGAGGTTGAAGGGCTCCCCGGCGCGGCGCAGCGTGGCCAGCACGTCGAACTCGCCCCGGCCGATGCCGAGGCGCTGGTAGGCGCGCTCCATGCGGTCGCCGATCGCCGCGGCGACCCGGTAGACCCGCCCGAAGACCTCCATGGGCAGCAGATCGTCGAGGTCGGGGCGCTCGGCGCGCCACTGGTCGATGATCGCGTCGACGGCGTCCCTGCTCATGGCGGGAATGATAGCTTGACGGAAACTAGCTTAGTGGTAAGTTACATATAAGCTAATTTCGAGGGAGAGGCAGCCATGACCTACACGGGCGACTCCGGCGCGATCAGCGCCGCGTACCACCCCTCCGCCGATGCGGAGCAGGCCGTCATGGGCTCCGGCTCGACCGCCCGGTTCCTGGCGCCGGGCAGCGTCACCCAGGGCCGATTCGGCCTCTACGAATGGCAGATGCCGGCCGGCGCGGGCGGGGCCGACGCGCACTTCCACCGCACCTTCTCGGAGTCCTTCTACGTCATGACCGGCACGGTCAGCCTGTTCGACGGCGCGCGCTGGGTGGCCGCCTCGGCAGGCGACTTCCTGCATGTGCCGGAGGGCGGCTTGCACGGCTTCCGCAATGACAGCGGCGCCGCCGCCTCGATGCTCATCCTGTTCGCGCCCGGCATCCCGAGAGAGAAGTACTTCCGCGAGCTCGCCGACATCTCCGCCACCGGGCGGCAACTGTCGGAGGAGGAGTGGACCGACCTGTTCGCCCGCCACGACCAGTACCGGGCCTGAGGTCCCGGCAACCCGCCGGATATGCGGGGCACCGCGTTGACGCGGCGCGCGGCAGGATGGCGACATGGCCGACAGCGCCGCTCGCGCGGCATCGCAGACCCGGTACCCGACCGGTGTGAGCCGGTTGCGGCTCGCCATCGAGCCGTTCGGGCGGGTCGGGTTCCAGGTGGACGTCTACGCCGACGAGGTCGAGCTGACCTCGCTGGCTGCCGGCCGCGGCGTCGACCCGCACCACCTGCTGATTCCGGACAACCTGCTGCTGCCAGGGACGGAGCCGCGCACCGTGCCGTTCGCCGTGTGCCCCGGCTGCGGGCGCGGCTGCGCCGACACCCAGGTGACCGTGAGCCGCGAGGCGGACCTGGTGCACTGGGACTTCTCCGGCCGCGGCGGGGTGCCCGGGGGCCGGGTGTCGTTCGCCGCGGACCAGTATCACGCCGAGGCCGTCCGCGCGGCGGCCGACCATTCCTGGGAGACGCCGGTGCGTACGGCATGTCGGCTGGTGCTGACCGGGACGGACCGCGACCACCTGCGGGCGTACGGCCTGCGCTTCGACCAGCTCTACGGCGGTTCCGACGAGCTGGAATGCGCGCTCCTCCTCGGTGAGGAGCGCTACCAGGTGTTCGTCAGCACGCCGTGGCAGGGCCGCAGTCCGCAGGAGGTGGCGGCCGAGATGTGCGCGACATTGCACCAGGCGCCGCAGCAATGGACGGCGGCCTGGTGGCCGATACGTCACGGCCTGCGGCGCCCGAAGATCGCCGGGCCTGCGTGGACCCGCATGCGTTTGTAGGGCGGAACGCGGTCAGTAGTCCTCGTCGTCGTCGAACGGCGCGAAGTCCTCGACCGCGCCCAGGTCGATGGTGTCGTCGGGCGAGGACACGAACTCCTCGAGCTCGTCGTCGTCGATCAGGGACGGGTTGTCTGCCTGCTGCGGTTCGCTCACGGTACGGCCTGCACTTTCACGGTCAGTGAACAGTGGTGTCAGCTCGATTAGAGCGCTGCGGTCCGGCCCGTGCGCGATGACACTCCGGGCGTCGGCCGTGGTGGACGGCCGCCCACCGGCTCAGCCGACGTTCACGTCCGCGTCCGCGCGGTTGAGTTCGGTGGTGTGCGCGATGAGCACGTCGTCGGCCTGGCGGGCCAGTTCCTTCACCCGCGGGTCGAAGCCGTAGTTCAGCTCCGTGCGGGCCGCCTGCAGGCTCTCGCCCTGCGTCTCGATCTCCCTTGTGATCCACATCTGATCGAAGGTGGCCCCGGCCGGCGTCGCGGCCAGCTCCTTGAGCAGGTCCTGCTGCTCCTGGGCGGGCTGGTTCGGCAGGGCCACCTTGACCTGGTCGGCGACCGCGACAACCGCTGCGTCGAGCTGCGTGTGGTCATTGGTGATCAGCTGGCCGAGCCGCCGTACCTCGTCGGAGGCGCCCTTCTGCGCCGCGAGCTTCCCGGACGCGATCTCGTAGAGGTTCGCCTGGTGGATACCGATCAGGAAGGACGCGTCCTGCGGTGACGGCACCGCCGCGGCCGGTGCGGCCGCGCCGACGGCGAGCACCACCGCGGCGAGCACGACGAGCAGCCCTCTGCGCCTGTTCATGACGAAGCCTCCGTCCCCCGACCGCCCGGCGCAGCCTGATGCCGCGCCGCGGCACGGCCGCCTGCGCCCTGATCAATACCCACGATCGCGCTCGTCGACACGTGCCCCGGCCGGGACGAACAGTCTGTCCGGGTACGCGGCGGCGAGCCGGCCGCACTAAACTGCCCGGCGAGCGGGGCCGTAGCGCAGAAGTCGTCGCGCCCGTCCAACAAGCGGGATGACGCCGGTGCGAATCCGGTCGGCCCCGCTCCCCAAGAACCGGCGCGCGGGGAGGACGTCGTCCATGGCAGAGGTGGGGGGCGACCTTCTCGGCCGGATGCTGCTGCACCATCCGGCCCGGTCGACGGTCGCCGAGTGCGCCCGGCTGCGGGAGGCGGGCGACTGGGCAGGGGCGTGCCGGGTTGCCGGGCTGACTCCCGACGTCGACCTCGTCGAGGTGGAGGTGGCCTACGGTGCGGCGGCCGCGCTCCGGATCAGGGCCGCGCTGGCCCAGCTCGCTCCCGACCTGCTGCGGAGCTACCTCCCGACGGACTTTCGCAACTCGCCCTCGTGGCCCGGCTATGTCGTGCTGACCGACCTGGCCGCCGCCCCGGACAGGGTCGAGGCCAGTCCGGTGCGGCTGCCGGCCGAGCCGGTGCTCGCGCTCACCCCGCCGGGGTCGGCGCAGGAGCGGCGCGGCGCGCACCTGGCCGTCGTCGCCCCGGACCGCCTGCCCGTTTACTGGCGGGCGCTGCCCGTGTGGTGCTGGCGCGCCGACGCGGTCACGGCCCGGGCCGAGGCGTACGCGAGCGAGCAGCCACAGACCGAGGCCGACAGGTGGGCCCTGCGCACGGGTGCCGTGACCGCACACGACCTGCACCCGCTGGTCTTCGCGGCGCTGCACCCCGGCACGGTCCAGGTGCCCGCCGAGCAGGCCTGGGAGTTCCCCGCGGTGCGGGTGCGCTGCGCGAGCGTGTGGCACGAGATGCAGGTGCGCGACGGCCGCCTGGTCGCCATGGCGCACACCGAGGCGGAGATCCAGCGGGAACTGGCACTCGGCGCGCTGGGCGGTCCGGTGCAGGGCTGCGCGGCGGTGCTGCGCGGCTGGCACACCGGCCACGGCCGCCTGCCCAGGGCGCTGCGCCCGCAGCGGGACCGCCTGTTCCGCTGTGCGCGGGCGGGGCGCACCGACCTGGTGCTGTCGATGCTGGACGCCGGGTTCGACCCCGCCGTGGTCGGCACCGGCGGGGTGACCCTGCTGCACCTGCTGGCCCGGCTCGACCACGAGCGGCTGCTGCCCCGGCTGCTCGCCGCGGGCCTGCCCGTGAACGGCCGGGACAAGGAAGGCGGCACGCCGCTGCACCACGCCGAGCGGGCCCAGGCCGACGACGTGGTGGCGGCGCTGCACGAGGCGGGCGCGGACCCCGGTCTGACCGACCGGTTCGGGCGGCTGCCCTCGGCGCTGCGCCCGACTCCGCGGTACGACCAGGTGGCGGAGGTGCGTGCCACGCCCCTGCCTTCGTTCTTCCGCAGGCTTCGCGCCCTGCGCCGGACCCGCGCTGAGGAGAGGTCCACTACACTCACCCGGCGAGCGGGGCCGTAGCGCAGAAGTCGTCGCGCCCGTCGTCAAACGGGATGACGCCGGTGCGAATCCGGCCGGCCCCGCTCTCCAGCACCCGGTACGCAGGAGGAGCCCGGCGATGGCCGAAGCAGGACCGGCCCTGGGCGGCTGGTGGGTGCCGCTGCACCACCCGGCCCCGTCGACGGTCGCCGAGTGCACCCGGCTGCGGGAGTCCGGCGACTGGACGGGCGCCTGCCGGGCCGCCGGGGTGAGCCCTCGCGTCGACCTCGCCGCGGTCGCGGCGGAGCACGGTGCGACCGCCGCGCGGCGTGTCCGGGACGACCTGGCACAGTTTGCTCCCGACCTGTTGCGTTGCCATCTGGGCGACGGGCTTCGCCTTCGTCGGGGATGGCCCGGTGCGGTCCTTACCGACCTGGCCAAGACGTCGGCCGAGTCGGCGTACGGTCCGGTGCGGCTGCCGGACGGGCCGGTTCTCGCGCTCGTCCCGCCGGAAACGGACCAGGCCGTTGACAATCGCGCGCGGCTCGTGGTGCTCGCCCCGGATCAGGTGACGCCCATCTGGACGGCCGTGCCGGTGTGGTGCTGGCGCGCCGACGCCCACGCCGCGCGCCGCTACGCCTACCGGGTGGGGCATCCGCAGGCCGCCCGTGACACGACGGCGCTGCGCAACGGCGTGATGACCCGGCACCAGCTGCACCCGCTGACCTTCGCCTCGCTGTACCCCGGCGAGGTCCGGACGCCGCCCGCACCGGGCCGGGAGTTTCCCGCGGTGCGGGTGCGCTGCGCGACCGTGTGGCACGAGGTGCAGGTCGTCGGCGGCACGCTGGTCGCCAGGGAGCACACCGGCCAGGAGATCCAGCGGGAGCTGGCGCTGGGCGCGCTGGGCGGGCCGGTCGCGGGGTGCGCGGCGGCGTTGCGCACGTGGCGGACCGGGTGGGGGCGGCTGCCCAAGCGGCTGCGGTGGCAGCGGGAGTTCTTCTTCCGCTGCGCCCGGGAGGGGCGCGGTGACGTGGTGCTCGCCATGCTCGACGCCGGATTCGATCCGGCGGTCGTGGACGGCGGCGGGGCGACGCTGCTGCATCTGCTGTCCGGGCTCGACCACGGCCGGTTGCTGCCCCGCCTGCTCGCCGCCGGGCTGCCGGTCGACGGCCGGGACAAGCTCGGCGAGACACCGCTGCACCACGCCTGGCAGGCCGGTGCCGACGACGTGATCGCGGCCCTGCTCGCCGCCGGGGCGGATGCCGGCCTGGCCGATCGGCACGGCAGACTGCCGGTGTAGCCGCGCGCGGGTCGGCGGCATCGATGGGCGGCGCGGTGCGACCGAGGCGGTTCAGGGACGGGGAGTGCACGATGAGCAGCGGCGTCGAGGTGCGGCCGGCGGTGGCGGACGATTGGGCGGCCGTGGCCGATCTGGTCAACTTCTACATCGACACCACGACGGTGAACTTCCGCACCCGGCGGCAGACGGCGCAGGAGTGGGCCGAGGACTGGGCCCGCGGGCGGGAACGGTATCCCTGGCTGGTGGCCACGGTCGAGGGCGAGGTGGCCGGGGTCGCCTACGCGGGCCAGTGGAAGGCACGCGCCGCCTATGACTGGTGCGCCGAGGTCACCGGCTACGTCGCCGACGGCAGGCGGGGGCAGCGCGTCGGGCACGCGCTCTACCGGGCGCTGCTGGCCGCACTGGACGCCCAGGGCTACCGGACCATGATCGGCGTCATCGGCCTGCCCAACGATCCCAGCGCCCGGTTCCACGAGGCGTTCGGCTTCCGCCACACCGGCACCCTGCAGGGCGTCGGCTACAAGCACGGCCGCTGGTGCGACATCGGGTTCTGGCAGCGCACGCCCGGCGCGGCGGACGCGCCGCCCGGCGAGATCCGTCCTTTCGCGACCGTATGGCCGCAGGTCAGCGCCACCCTGAGCGAGGACGGCGCGGCCAGTTCGTGACCGGCCATGGCGGGACGGGCGACGCACGCCGGCGCCGGTCCTCCAGGCACGGCTGCTGGGAGGACCGACGCCGGCGCGACTCAGGTGGACGGTTCCGCGAGCGGCGGGGAGACCGCTAGGGCGTCCACCGCCCAGGTGGTGTCGGGGGCGTGGTTCGTCGGGCTGTCGTAGGCGTGCGGGCCGCCGTTGTCGGCCACCCACACCTCCGCCGCGTAGTGCCGCACGCTCAGGCTGGGCAGGTTCGAACTGGCCAGGCTCACGTTGCCCGTCCCGGAGCGGTCCGGCTGGGCGCAGCACGTCGCGTCGGCGTCGAACAGTGCGGTGCCGTCGCGGGCGTCCTTGCGTACCCGGAAGCCGGCGTGCCGCAGGTAGTTGGTGGTGTGCCCGGCGGTGGTGACGCGCAGCGAGGCGCTCCTACGGGTGGGCGGACCGGGGGCGGTGAGATCTGCTGTCACCGATGTTTCATAACGGTGCAGACACGACTTCTTGTCGTCATCGGACTCGGTCTGTATAACGTTATAGAGCGAAGGCGGTTGATCGCAATCGGACCGAACCGATTGCGGGTCAACATTTTCGGCGGCCTATTCGCGCTGTAAGAATGCCCTCCTTTATTGACGTAGGTCAATCCCACCGCAGGGAGAGTCCCATGTTCCAGCGCAACAAGGCAATGACCATCACAGCTACCCTCGTCCTGGGCGGAGCACTGCTCGGCGCCTGCACCAAGGGCGAGGACACCGGCACCCCCACCGACGGCGGCAGCGCCGGCGCGCAGGTCGTGGCCTCGGCCAGTGCCGGCGGCGACGGCTGCACGCTGCAGGCGTACGGCGCGACAAAGATCGAGCTCAAGGACGCGATCGTCGGCTTCTCCCAGTCGGAGAAGGAGGCCAACCCGTTCCGCATCGCCGAGACGCAGTCCATCAAGGACGAGGCGGCCAAGGTCGGGGTGAAGAAGCTGCTCGTCACCAACGCGCAGTCGCAGCTGTCCAAGCAGGTCAGTGACATCCAGGACATGCTGGCCCAGGGCGCGCAGTTCCTCATCGTGGCGCCGCTGAACTCCGACGGTCTGGAGCCCGCCCTCAAGGCCGCGGCCGACAAGAAGGTCCCGGTGCTCACCATCGACCGCAAGGTCAACGCCACCGCCTGCAAGGACTACCTCGCGTTCCTCGGCTCGAACTTCGTCGAGCAGGGCAAGCGCGCGGCCGACGCGATGGTCAAGGCCACCGGCGGCAAGGGCAAGGTCGCGATCCTGCTCGGCTCGTCGGGCAACAACGTGACCACCGACCGCACCAGCGGCTTCGTCGACCAGATCAAGGCCACCGCGCCCGGCATCGAGATCGTCGCCCAGCAGACCGGCGAGTTCGCCCGGGACAAGGGCCAGCAGGTCACCGAGCAGCTGCTGCTGAGCAACCCGGGCATCACCGCGATCTACGCCGAGAACGACGAGATGGCGCTGGGCGCGGTCACCGCGATCAAGGGCGCGGGCAAGAAGCCCGGCACCGACATCAAGATCGTGTCGATCGACGGCACCCGCAACGCCGTCGAGGCCATCACCAAGGGCGAGATCAACGCCGTGATCGAGTCCAACCCCCGCTTCGGCCCGCTGGCCTTCGCCACCGCGCAGAAGTTCCTCAACGGCGAGTCCATCCCCGCCAACGTCATCATCTCCGACCGCGAGTACGACTCGGCCAACGCCGCCGTGTCGTTGAGCAGCGCCTACTGAGGCTGCCGCAGTGCCGGAAGTGGGGGCCCCCCCCGCCCCCCCCCGCGCCCCAACCAACCACCCCACGACCAACGC
>NZ_ML660190.1:0-120323 GCF_007483665.1 Catellatospora sichuanensis | reverse complement strand
TCCCCCCGCCCCTCCTCCGGCCCCCCCGGGGCCGGTCGTCGCCCCCCCCCCCCCGGCGGCGGCCGCACTTCCTCACCTGCGAGAGACGACGGCGAGGAGGAAGAAACCCCAGATGAGCCAACCCGTGCTGGACGTACGCGGGGTCAGCAAGCGATTCCCCGGCGTGCTGGCCCTCGACGACGTGTCGCTGACCGTCGCCCCCGGCGAGGTACACGCCCTGGTCGGCGAGAACGGCGCCGGCAAGTCCACCCTGATCAAGATCCTGACCGGGGTGTACCGGCCCGACGCCGGTGACGTGTTCTACCGCGGCGAGCCCGTGGCCTTCGGCCGTCCGCTGGACGCCCAGGCCGCCGGGATCTCCACCATCTACCAGGAGGTCAACCTCGTCCCGCTGATGAGCGTGGCGCGCAACCTGTTCCTGGGCCGCGAGCCGCGCACCCGGTTCGGGCTGATCGACGTGGCCCGGATGAACCGCGAGGCCGGTGAGCAGCTCGCCCGCTACGGCATCGAGGTCGACGTGCGGCTGCCGCTGCGCTCGCTCGGGCTCGGCGCGCAGCAGATGGTCGCGCTGGCCCGCGCCGTCGCCGTCGACGCCCGCGTCGTCATCATGGACGAGCCGACCTCCTCGCTCGAACCGCGTGAGGTCGACACCCTGTTCCGGGTGGTCCGCGAGCTGAGCGGGCGCGGCATCGCGATCGTCTACGTCAGCCACCGCCTCGACGAGCTCTACCAGCTGTGCGACCGGGTCACCGTGCTGCGTGACGGCCGTCGCGTGCACACCGGCGCGCTGGCGCAGCTCGACCGGCTCAGCCTGATCTCGCTGATGCTGGGCCGCGACGCCGCCGAGGTGCGCCGTGACGGCCTGACCGGCTTCTCCGCCCACGACGCGGGCGACGTCGAGCCGATCCTGCGGGTCCGCAACCTGAGCCGGGCGCACCAACTGCACGGGATCTCGTTCGAGGTGCGCCCCGGCGAGGTCACCGGGCTCGGCGGCCTGCTCGGCTCCGGGCGTTCGGAGACCGCCAAGGCCGTGGTCGGCGCGCTCGGCGCGGACGGCGAGGTCACCATGGCCGGGCGGCGGCTGACCCGACGCTCGCCCGCCGCGGCGATCCGGGCCGGCATGGCGATGCTGCCCGAGGACCGCAAGGCCGAAGGCATCGTCCCCGGGCTGAGCGTGCGGGAGAACATCGTGCTGGCCGCGATGCCGACGCTGTCCCGGTTCGGCGTGGTGTCGCGCGCGAAGCAGGACCGCATCGTCGACACGTTCATGAAGCGGCTGCGCATCAAGGCGGCGAGCCCCGAGCAGAAGGTGTCCGAGCTGTCCGGCGGCAACCAGCAGAAGGTGCTGCTGGCCCGTTGGCTGTGCCTGAATCCGAGGCTGCTGCTGCTCGACGAGCCGACCCGCGGCATCGACGTCGGCGCGAAAGCCGAAGTGCAGGCACTCATCGACGAGCTGGCCGCCGACGGGCTGGCCGTCGTGCTGATCTCCTCCGACCTGGAGGAACTGGTCGAGGGAGCGGACCGCATCGTCGTGCTGCGCGCCGGAGCCGTCGTCGGCGAGCTGGCCGGAGACGACGTCACCGAGGACAACATCATGACCGCCCTGGCCCAGGAGCCCGCCCATGACTGAGGCGACCGTCAAGACGTTCGCGCCGCCGGACCGGGTCCGGCTCGCGCGCCTGCTGCAGGACTACGGGGTGTACGCCGCCGTGGCCCTGCTGGTGCTGTTCAACGTCGCCTTCACCGACAACTTCCTACAGGCTGCGACACTGCGTACGCAGCTGGTGCAGGTCGCGCCGGTGGTGATCGTGGCGCTGGGCATGGCCATGGTGATCGGCAGCGAGGGTGTCGACCTGTCCGTCGGCTCGGTGATGGCGCTGTCTGCGGCAGTGCTGCCGCTGTACATCGGCTACGGCTTCTGGCCCGCGGTGCTGATCGCGCTGATCGTCGGGGCACTGGTCGGCGTCGTCAACGGGACCCTGGTCTCCGTGGTCGGGTTGCAGCCGATCGTGGCCACGCTGGCGCTGCTGGTCGGCGGGCGGGGCCTGGCCCTGGTGTTCGCCGACGGGCAGCTCAAGGGCATCAAGGACGGCACCCTGCTGGAATTGGGCACCGGTGACCTGCTCGGGGTGCCGTACACGGTGCTCATCGCGGGCTGCCTGGCCGTCGTGATCGGATTCGTGGTCCAGCGGACCACCTACGGGCGGCAGTTGGTGGCCGTCGGCGGCAACCGGGCCGCGAGCCACCTCGCGGGCCTGCCGGTCAAACGCGTGCTGATCGGCACCTACGTGCTGTGCGGGGTGCTCGCCGCGCTGGCCGGGGTGCTGGCCACGGCGCGGCTCGGGGCCAGCGACCCGTCCGCGATCGGCAACCTGATGGAGCTGTCCGCGATCACCGCCGTCGTGGTCGGCGGCACGCCGCTGACCGGCGGCAGCATCCGGGTGCTCGGCACCGTCGCAGGCGCGCTGCTGATGCAGCTGGTCCGGGCCACTCTGATCAACCACGACCTGCCCGACTCGGCAGCGCAGATGATCCAGGCCGCGATCATTCTGGTAGCCGTCTACATTGCCCGCGAACGGCGGACCCGATGACCCAGACTCTCGTCAACAAGACCCCCCAGCCGGTGCCCGTCGAGCGCGAGCAGCGTTACGAGCGGCTGGCGGCGCTGGCCCAGCGGCACGGTGCCCTGGCGGTCCTCGCGCTGGTCGTCGTCGTCTCGTCGGCGGTGTTCCCGTCGTTCCCGACGGCGGAGAACGCCAACGGCGTCGCGATCCAGTCGTCGTTCCTGGCGATCGTGGCGCTCGGCATGACGTTCGTGATCATCACCGGCGGCATCGACCTGTCGGTCGGGTCGGTGTTCGCGCTCGGGGGCGTGCTCGCCGCGTACGCCTCGCAGTGGGGTCCGCTGCCCGCGCTGCTGCTGCCGCTGGCCGTCTGCGGCGCGATCGGGCTGCTGCAAGGGGTGCTGAT
Source organism: Catellatospora sichuanensis (assembly GCF_007483665.1). GTDB lineage: Bacteria > Actinomycetota > Actinomycetes > Mycobacteriales > Micromonosporaceae > Catellatospora > Catellatospora sichuanensis. The sequence goes on along the minus strand of NZ_ML660190.1, from coordinate 117,353 downwards.
CGCGTACACCGGGATGGCGCCGTTCATCGTCACGCTGGCCGGGCTGCTCGGCGCGCGCGGGCTGCTGCTGGCCATCACCGAGGAGGGCGCGAACACCTACCTGGTGCCGAAGGACTCGGCGTTCCTGGAGCTGGGACAGGGCACCCTGTTCGGCGTCGGCTACCCGGTGTACCTCGCGGTGCTGCTGTTCGCCCTCGGCGGGGTGCTGCTGCAGCGCACCCGCTACGGGCAGGCCGTGTTCGCGGTCGGCGGCAGTCCCGACGCCGCCGCGCTGATGGGACTGCCGGTGGCCCGGATCAGGGTGCTGACATACCTGCTGAGCGGGCTGCTGGCCGGGTTCGCGGGGGTGCTCAACGCATCCCGGCTGTCCTCGGGTGTCACCATTCTCGGGGTCGGCCTGGAACTCGACGCCATCGCCGCCGTCGTCATCGGCGGCACTCTGCTCATCGGCGGCGCGGGCACGGTCAGCGGCACCCTGTGCGGGGTGCTGCTGCTCGGGGTCATCCAGAACGTGATCAACCAGATAGGGTCGCTGAACTCGTCGTACCAGTCCGTGGTCAGCGGCGGCTTCCTGATCGTCGTGGTGGTGGTGCAGACAGGTCTGAGCAGGCGGCGACACCTGCGTTGACGTAACGGCCCCGGCAGTGATGACAATGAGCAGTGAGTGGAGGAAACCCGCCGATGGCGGTCAGTCTCAAGGACATCGCCAGACGGGCCGGTGTGTCGCAGGCGACGGTGTCCAATGTCGTCAACGGCTACCGGCCCGTCGGCGAGGCCACCCGGGCCCGGGTGCAGCAGGCCATCGACGAGCTGGGCTACACGCCCAACCTCAGCGCCCGGCACCTGCGCCGGGGCCGCACCGGCATCATCGCGCTGGCCATCCCCGAGCTGAACAACCCGTACTTCGCGGAGCTGGCCGACGCGGCGATCCGGGCGGCCACCAAACGCGGCTACACCCTGCTGCTCGACTACACCGACGGTGACCGGGACAAGGAACTACTGGTCGCCGACGGGTTCCGGGCGCAGATCATCGACGGGCTGATCCTGTCCGCGGTGCACCTCAACCGCGACGACATCGCCAGCCGCACCAGTGAGACCCCGATGGTGCTGGTCGGCGAGGCGATCTACCACGCGCCGTACGACCACGTGGTCATCGACAACCTCGCCGCCAGCCGCGAGGCGATGCGGCACCTGATCGGGCTGGGGCGGCGGCGGATCGCGTTCATCGGCGCGCACATCGAGGCCAACCGGGCCCCGTCGCTGCTGCGCCTGCGCGGCTACACCGAAGCACTGGAAGCGGCCGGGCTGCCGTTCGACCCGGACCTGACCGTCACCACCAGCGGCTTCGGCCGCGGCGACGGCGCCGCGGGCATGCGGGCGCTGCTGACGCTGGCGCAGCCGCCGGACGCCGTGTTCGCGTTCAACGACCTGATCGCGCTCGGGGCGATCCGGGCGCTGCACGACCACGGGCTGCGGGTGCCCGCCGACGTCTCCGTGATCGGCATCGACGACGTGGAGGAGGGCCGGTTCAGCATCCCGACCCTGACCACGATCTCGCCGGACAAGGAGATGATCGGCCGGCTCGCCGTGGAGAAGCTCCTCGACCGCATCGAGGGCCGCCCGGCCGGCCCGCCCGCCGAATTCCAGCCCCCGTTCCGGTTGGTCGTCCGCGAATCCGCGCCAGCCGCCGAGCCCGGCTGAGCCGGGCCGCGGCACCCTCTGCACCGGGTCCGCAGCCCACGGTTCAGTCGTCCTCGTCCTCGCTGTCGTCGTAGTCGTAGCCGTCGTCGTCAAGTTCCCACGCCTGCAGATCGTGTGCCTTGACCAGCGCGTCCGCTCCGGCCTCGTCGCCCTGGGCGCGCAGCGACACGGCGAGGACGGCGTGCAGCCGGCGGGTGTCGTCCTCATCGGCGCCGTCGAGGCCGCGGCGGGCGTGCTGCTCGGCTTCGGCCGGCCGGTCCCGGCCCAGCAGCCGCCAGCCCGTGAACGCTGCGGCCCCACCTCGCAGCACGCCGTCGCGGCACTGCTCGGCCAGCTCGGCGCGGGCCAGGGCCTCGTCGTCGCGGTCCTCGCTGTCGTACCACCAGGCCGCGATCAGGTTCAGCCGGCCGCAGGCGGTGTCCCACAGCGCCGGGTCGGCGTCGGCGGGCGGGGCCGCGGCGATTGCGTCCGCCCTGGCCAGCACCTGCTCGGCGGGCGCCCACACGGCGTGGCGGGCGCTGCTGACCGCGTCGCTCAGCGAGCGCAGTTCGGCCAGGCGGTCTCCGGCCATGCCGTGCTGGTCGGCGGCGAGCACGCTGCGCTCGGCCCGATCGTCGCCCCAGAACAGCCGGGCCGACTCGTCCAGCAACTGCCCGCGGCGGGAAGCAGTCAGCGACGGCTCGGCCAGCAGCAGGTCCAGCACCACCATTGCCTGGTCGCGATGCTGCCCGCCGCTGCGGTAGAGCTGCCACAGCAGCTCCCGCGCCCGCAGCAGCGGCGCTGCCAGGCCGACGCGTTCCAGCGCCAGCGCCGCCTCCTCAGCGGCGCCATAGCGGGTTTCGGTGTCGCTGTGGTCGCGCAGCAGCAGCGCCGCGTCGAGCCGGGCCAGCGCCGCCGCTGCGGCGTCGCCCGCCACGGTGTGCGCGGCGATCTGCTCCTGCACCCCGGCGATCCGCTGGCGGGTACGCCGTCCCGCGGTGTCCAGCACGCTCAGCGGCACGCTGTCGGCCAGCTGCGGCGCGGTCATCCGCTGTCGCGCCAGCTCGCTCTGGTTCGTCGTGCCGTTGCGGGCGTCGAACCGTGCCGCCAGCTGCTCTACCAGCGCAGTCAGCTCTGCCCGCAGCGCCGCGACGGTGGTCGCCGGGCGGCGGCCGTCCGGCCCCGGGCGGCCCTGCACGGCCGTGTCTGCGTGCCCGGCTTCGGCCAGCCGGTTCAGCACCAGCACCGCCGGGGCGGTGAACACCAGCACGTCGTGCGGGCTCGTCGTGCCGTCCAGCCAGGGCAGGTGCCGCTCCAGCAGCTCCAGGCCCCGCAGCGCGTTGCCGCTGCGGCCGAGGAAGGTCAGGTGCGTGCCCAGCGCGCTGAAGTGCAGGCGCTCGGTGCGCATCGCCCGGTACGCGGCGCGGTGCAGCTCGGCGGCCTTGCGCAGGTCGCCGGTATACAGGTGGGCCAGCATCAGGTTGGTGCGGATGCGTTCCGGCTGGGTACGGCACCAGCTGTCGGCGAACGGCGCGGCGACCGCGATCGCGTCCTCGGGCCGGTTCAGCGTCAGCAGGTACCAGGCCTGCGCCGACGGCACGCACACCGAGCAGTTGGCCAGGCTGTCCTGCTTGGCGGTGATCATGTCGTGGTAGGCCGCCGCCGCCTCGTCGAGGTCGCCAACGTGCAGGGCGATCTGCCAGCGGGCCTGGTGCACCGCGTGCAGGCTGTGCCCGCCGCGCAGGTAGCGGGCTCGCATGTCCTCCAGCACCGCGTACGTGCGGTCCAGCGGCACGTCGGGGAACTCGGGCAGCGCGTTGACGATCCACTTGAACTGCCAGAGGATCAAGTGTTCCGTGCCCGGACCGCCGATCTCCGGATCACGGTCGTAGGCGGCCAGCGAGAGCGAGAACGCCAGGAACGCGCGCCGGTCGTCGCCGCCGAACACGAACTTCTCGATCGACTCGTGCCGGAACTCGAACGCCAGTTTCGCCTCGCCGGCCGCGTCCGCGGCCCGGATCGCGCCGTCCAGCGCGGTGTGCTGGGCCGGGCCGTCCGGCATCGCCTGCGCCGCCGCGAACGCCTCGCGCAGCTGCTGCTCGGACATCATCACGCAGCACCGCCGTGCATGGCGCGGCCGAGCAGACCGAGGAACGACTGGTTGAGCGCGGCGGTGTCGACCGGGCGCAGCGGCTGGCGGCCCAGCAGCAGCGCCTGCACGTAGAGGCCTTCCATGACCAGCACGGTCAGGTCCGGGTCGGTGACCGTGACGGCCTGGCGGATCAGCGGATTGCGATGGTTGAGCACCAGCTGCGGCCGGTCGGTGCGCCCGGCGGTGAACGAGCCCAGGATCGAGGCCCACACGTCGTCGACGTCCTCCTGGCCGCGCTGCATGTCCAGGTGCAGCGCGGTGTCGCCGTCGAGCAGGTACAGCGCGGGCAGGCCGGCCGGGTCGAAGGCGCGGATCAGCACCTCCACGCCGAACCGGTCCAGCGCCCGCTGCGCGCCGACCAGGAACGTACGCAGCCGCAGCTCCTCGTCGGGGGCGAGCTCCTCCAGCCGGGTCGACAGGTCGCTGGCCGACAGCGCCTCCGTCGTGATCTTGTCGTCCAGGGCGGGCAGGCGCGACAGCAGCTCGGCGTCGTACACGTAACCGGCGTTGACGACGGCCAGGCCCTGCGCCGACGCGACGGCGGCGATCTGCCGGAACTCGTCCAGCGACGGCACGAAGCGCACCACGCCGTAGGTGTCGCGGAACTGGGCAAGGGTCATCGGACCGACCGTGGTCTCGAACGGCCACCACTGCTCGACCAGGCGCAGCATGTCGTCGTCGTGCACCGCGAGGGCCTTCACCCCGAGGTGGTGGATGCGCAGGAAGTGCTGCAGCTTCGCCTCGTCGACCGTGCCGAGCCGGGTCATCCAGCCGCGCAGCTGGTCGCCCAGCGACTCGCGCACCTGGGCGAGCAGCGCGTCGTCGTACAGCGCCTCGCGGCTGGCGGTCGGGCGCAGCTCGGTGGTGTCGATGACGCAGCGCACGAAGAACGCCCACTCCGGCAGCAGTCCCTCGACACCCTCGCTGAGCAGCATCTGCTTGAGGTAGACCCGGTGCGCGACGCGGGCGGCCGGGTTCGACGGCATCGGCAGCACGAACGCCACCCCGCGCAGCCCCGCCTCCGCCACGTTCAGGTCGATCACGTCGAACGGGGTGAACCCGAAGGCGTCCTCGGCGTACGACAGCAGCCGCGCACGGCGCGCCACCTGCGCCTCGCCCTCACCCTTCTCCCACGGCGCGAGCCCGGTGGTGACCGGCTCGCCGTCGACGCGCACCCCGATCGGCAGCATCGACCCGTACAGCCCGGCCAGCTCGCGTACGGTCTGCGGCAGCAGCCACTCCTGCGCGCCGTGGCGCGGCTGCAGGATCACCACGGTGCCCGGCGCGGCCAGCGCGTCGTCGCCGTCGAGCACCCGCACCTGGTAGCTGCCGTCGGACGAGCCCAGCCACTCCACCGTGGGCTGGTCGCCGCACCGGGTGCGGACCTGGATCGTGTCGGCGACCAGGAAGCACGACAGCAGGCCGATGCCGAACTGCCCCAGGAACTCGTGCCGGGCGAAGCCCAGGTCGTCGCGTTTGGAACTGCGGCCGATCGTGGCCAGCAGCTCGTGTACCTGCGGCTCGGTCAGGCCGATGCCGTTGTCGGTGATGGTCAGCGGCTGCCCCGGCTCGCGCGGGGTGCTGATCTCGATCGAGCCGGCGTGCTCCGGGTCGTTCACCCGCACCGCGGTGATCGCGTCGACGGCGTTCTGCATCAGCTCGCGGACGTATACCCGCGGGCTCGCGTAGAGGTGGTGGCTCAACAGGTCGACGATGCCGCGCAGATCGACGTGGAAGGTGTACGACACGAGCAGATCCTCCGTGATCGGTGTTCGCGGGGGCCGACCCTACCGTCCGCCACCGACGATCGCGGACCGGTTTTCCGTCCGGAGGTGCGGCCGGCACCGATGCGGCCACCAGGTGCGGACAGGTCACCGCTCCGTCGATCCGGCGGCTTCTCCGGCGGCTGCCTGGGCCAGCCGGCCCACCCCCGTGATCAGCTCAGCCGTGTCGGCGGCCGCGGCGAAGGACAGCCGCACGAACGCGCCCGGCGGCTCGGCGGCGAAGAACTTGCGGCCGGGGTTGACCGCGACGCCGAGTTCCCGCGCGGCCAGCGCGAGCCGCTGCTCGCTGCTCCCGGACGGGAGCGCGGCCCACAGGTGCAGCCCGCCCTCCGGGAGCGCCACGGTCCAGTCCGGACACTCGCGGCCGAGGGCGTCGGCCAGCACCCGGCAGCGTTCCCGCAGCGCCGCGGCGAGGTTGCGCAGGTGGCGGTCCCAGGCCGGGGAGGTGAGCAGTTCGACCGCGGCCTCCTGCAGGGGCCGGGCGATGAACGCGTCGTCGACCAGGCGTACCGCGCGGATGCGGGCCATCACCGGCCCGCGCGCGATGATCGCCCCGACGCGCAGGCTGGGCGCGGCGGGTTTGGTCAGCGAGGTCACGTGCAGCACGGTGCCGTCGCGGTCGTCGGCGGCCAGGGGCGGCGGCACGGTGCGGCCGTGGGTGAGGAACCGGCTGAAGTCGTCCTCGATCACGAACGCCCCGGCGGCGCGGGCGATGTCGACGATCTCGCGGCGGCGCTGCGGTGACAGCACCGCGCCGGTGGGGTTGTGGAAGTTGGGCTGGCAGTAGAGCACCCGTGCACCGGTCATCGCGAACGCGTCGGCGAGCAGGCCGGGGCGCAGTCCGTCGCCGTCCACGGGCACGGGGACCGGCCGCAGCCCGGCGGCGCGGGCCGCGGCGACGACGCCCGGATAGGTCGGCGATTCGACCAGGATGGGGCTGCCGGGCGCGGCGACCGCCCGCAGCGCCATCGACAGTGCACTCTGCCCACCCGCGGTGACCAGGACGTCGTCGGCGGTGACGGTGCCGCCGGCGCTCGTCGCGAACAGGCTGCGCAGCGTGGCGAGCCCGGCGGCCGGGGCCCGGTCCCACGCGCCGGGGCGGCGGCCGGCACGCCCGAGCGCCGCGCTCAGCGCCGCGGTGGGGCGCAGCGAGGCGTGCGGGTAACCGCCGTCGAAACGGATCGTGCCCTCCGGCGGCGGGCCGAGGTCGTCGATGACGGAACCGGTGTCTACGGTCCGGTCGGTGAGCGCGACCGTCTGCCAGCCGGTGTCGGCGCGGGCGGCGGGCTGCCGCGGGCGCGGCGCGACGTAGGTGCCGCTGCCGGGCCGGGTCACCACAGCACCCTCGGCAGCCAGAAGCGCTATCGCGCGGGAGACCGTCGCCGGGCTGATCCGGTGCCGGTCCACGAGATCGCGGCTGCTGGGCAGGCGTTCTCCGGGCGCCATGGTGGACAGCAGTACACGGAGTGTCGCGATCAGACCGTCGTAAGTGCTACTCTCTGACATGAATCAGCATGATAGCGCTACTGCGCCGACCGGAGAACCGCTACTGCTCGACGTCGCCGCGCTGCGGGCCGACACGCCCGGCTGCGAGCACGTGGTCCATCTCAACAACGCCGGCTGCGGCCTGACTCCCCGGTCCGTGCTGTCCACCGTGGTGGAGCACCTGGAGCTGGAGGCGCGGATCGGCGGCTACGAGGCCGCGGCGGCCCGTGCCGCCGCCGTCGCCGACTTCTACACGCAGACCGCGGCGCTGATCAACGCCGGGCCGGGCAACATCGCGTTCGCGGGCAGCGCGACCCACGCGTACTCCACCGCGCTGTCGGCGATCCCGTTCCAGCCCGGCGACGTCATCCTCACCACCCGCGACGACTTCGTTTCCAACCAGCTCGCGTTCCTGTCGCTGGGCAAACGCTTCGGGGTGCGCCTGGTGCACGCGCCCGACCTGCCCGGCGGAGGAGTGGACGTGGCGGCGATGGCCGGGCTGATGCGCGCGCACCGCCCGCGCCTGGTCGCCGCCACCCACATCCCCACCAACTCCGGCCTGGTGCAGCCCGTCGCCGAGATCGGCCGGCACTGCCGCGAGCTGGACCTGCTGTACATCGTCGACGCCTGCCAGTCGCTGGGCCAGCTGCCCGTCGACGTCGCCGAGATCGGCTGCGACCTGCTCACCGCGACCTGCCGCAAGTTCCTCCGCGGGCCGCGCGGCTCCGGCTTCCTCTACGTCGCCGACCGGGTGCTGCGCGCCGGATACGAGCCGCTGTTCATCGACATGCACGGCGCGCGCTGGACCGGCCCGGACAGCTACCGCCCGGCCGACACCGCGGCCCGGTTCGAGGACTGGGAGTTCCCCTACGCCACCGTGCTGGGCTGCGCCGAAGCCACCCGCTACGCGCTGGCCGTGGGCGTCGACGCGGTCGCGGCACGAACCCCGGCCCTGGCCGCCCGCCTGCGGGAGAAACTTCAGGACCACCCGGGCGTACGCGTCCTCGACCGCGGCCCGCAGCTCGGCGCGCTGGTCACCTTCGCGGTGCGGGGACGGCAGCCGCAGGAGTTCAAGGCCGCCCTCGACGCCCGCGGGATCAACTCGGCGCTCAGCTTCCGGGAGTTCGCGCAGTTCGACTTCGGTGACAAGGGCGTCGACTGGTGCGTGCGGCTGTCCCCGCACTACTACAACACCGAGGGCGAGGTGGACCTCGCCGCCGCCGCCGTCGCGGAGATCCTGGGCGGTCGCCGGTGACGCTCACCGCCGGGCGTGCGTCGGACGTCTCGCCGGCCGTGGCCGACGTTCCGCCGCGAGCAGCGCAACGTCGGCCACGGGTGCGCAGGCAGGTCAGGAGAGTTTGCCGGGTGCTTCGCCGGCCGCCGTCCACGCCCCGACCGGCGGCGGCTCCTGCTCGGCGTAGCAGACGGTGACCCCGCACTCGCGGGCGTTGTGCAGGCCGGGGAGGTATCGGGCGAGAATTTCCCGGCGTACGTCCAGCCCTTCGGCCGTCCGGCCGACGGTGTGGAGGTTTCGCTGCTGGGCGTGCAGGGCCCAGATCAGCATGTCGGTGGCGTGATGGTCCTGGACGGGGTCGATCTGTCGAGCGTTCGCGACCGCCTCCTCGGCGAGGCGCAGCCGGGCTTCCGGCGAGTCCGTGGCGCGCTCCAGACGCAGGAGTGCGCTCACCAGGCGGGTGCGGTAGCCGGGGGTGCGGGCCGCCAGCGTGCGGCAGGCCCATACCTCCGTCACCGGATCGGGCCCGGCGGACGAGAGGAGGACGGTCCGTGCGATGTGCTCAGCGTCGATCAACATGCCTCCGTGGCTCTGCGGACAGAACGCGACGCCCGCCGCGCACGGCGGGCGTCGGGTGCCGGTTCCCGAGGGGCGCCACCTCGAGAACGGACACGAGCCGGAAGCTTAGGCAGGTCGGTCTGCAGGTCGCGACGGTCGAACGGCCGAGTGAAGATCGCGCGGAACCGCCTTATGCTGATGGCGGTTCAACCTCCGGCGTGCTGTCAGCCGGTTTGGCGGGGTCGCGGGATCGCCATCGAGCCGTGGGCCGGTGTGGGCTCAGACCGGGGGCCGCCGGGTGTCCGTGGAGGACTTCTTCACCTCGAAGTCGGAACAGCCCGCGTGGGTGACCTCGCCGCGGAGGCTCTGCCCGGCCCGGGGCGAGAACGAGGCTTCGAGTCCGACCAGGACGTAGTCGCCCGGCCGCTTGATCCAGTGGTCCGGCCGCAGCGTGAATCCGGTCGCCGTGTACGTCCCCTTCAGCACCGAGGACCCGCGTGGCACGTCCGGGTTGCTGCTCACCGGATAGAACTCGAAGGTCGCCTCCACCTCGTGGTCGTCGACGACGAAGACGGTGAGCTTCATCCCGGTCAGGCCCTGCCGGCAGCGGTAGGTGCCCTCCCAGGTCCCGGACAGGAAGGCCCGCGCCGCCGTGAGATCGTCCGAGGCGCCCGACGGAGTGGGGGAGGGTGCGGCCGAGGCGTACGCCGAGCGGGTGGGCGTGCCCACGAGGTCCCCGTCGTCCGGGCCGCCGCTCTGCTGGATCAGATACCACGCGCCACCACCGACGAGCACGAGCGCGACCAGCGCGGCCACGCCGGCGAGCACCCAGGTGAGCGACTGCGACGACGAGCCGCCCGAGGTCGACTTCGACGGGGGCGGCGACCACGGCGGCAGCGTGTCACCCGGCGGCGGATACGGACCCGGAGCCAGCGGCAGCCCTCCGGTCATCGCGAGGGTCGGCGGGGTGAGGTCGTTGAGCAGCGCCTCGAGCCAGGTCGCGAGGCTGTGCGGCCGGTCTGCGGGCGGGGCGACCAGCGCGTTGAGGATCCGGTGCTGGAAGGCGGGGAACGCGGCGCACAGCGGGTGGGTGCGCAGCTGCTCGGCGAGCTGCTGAAGATCGGGGCCCTGGTTCGCGAAGCGGACCGGTGGCGGCCCGCCCAGCGCGGCGTGCGCGACGGTGGCGGCGAAGGCGAAGCGGTCCGCGGCCGGGCCGGTCACCGCGCCGGGCGCGAACAGCTCCGGGGCGGCGTACGGGGTGCTGCGGGCGGCCACGAGGGAGCCGTCGACGGTCCACAGCTGACCCAGGTCGGCGGGGCTGGACGAGCCGTCGGGGCGCACCACGACGGTGGCCGGCTTGACGTCCCCGTGGGCCACCGGCACACCGGTGCGGCGACCCGAGTGCATCTCGTCCAGGATCGCGGCGGTGTCGGCCAGCACCCGCAGCCGGTGCGACAGCCCTTCGTACGGATTGAGCGTCAGCCAGTCGAGATAGGACTGATCGCCGAACCGGTTGTCGTACACGGCATCCCCCTGTCGCGGCGCGAGCCCGTCGACAATATAGGCGGCCGTGTCACCACGGACACGCCGCCCGCACCGCGCCGGGAAACAGGTGTGCCGTGGCCTGGACGCGGTGACAGTATGGCCCGGTGATCTCCTCGGAACAGGTGTTCGACCAGGCCGTGTCGGCCTGGCAGGCGGAGCCCCGCGACGGCGGGGCCGTCGACGCGCTGCTCGTGGCGATCGTCAGGCCGGATCCGGCGTCGGCTGTGGACCAGGCGCGGGCGCACCTTGCCGCGGCGGACGACGCCGTGCGCGGCGTCGCCTGGCAGTTGCTCGCGAACGCGGCGCAGCTGGGCGAGAAGGACGTCCAGCACGACGTCGCCGGTCTCGCGATCGCGGCGTACGCCGGGGAGGAGTGTGCCGACGTGCTGGACGGCATCGCCTGGGCGCTCGGCTGCGCGCGGGAGGCCCGCGGGCTGCCCGCGCTGATCGTGCTGGCCGGATGTGCCGACGCCGGGGTCAGGACCAGGGTGTCCGTGAGCCTGCCGTCGGTGATGGACGACCCGCCCGAGGAGGCCGGGGTCGCCGCGCTGATCCGGCTCACCACCGATCCCGACCAGGAGGTCCGGAACTGGGCGACATTCGCGCTCGGCAGGCTGACCGCCGCCGACTCCGCCGCCGTGCGCGCCGCGCTGTGGGCGCGGATCGACGACCCGTACGGCGAGGCGCGCGACGAGGCCGTGGCGGGGCTCGCGCACCGGGGTGATCGCGGAGTGCTGCCCGTCCTGGCGGCGCTGCTGGCCCGGCCGAGCGCGGGCGGGCTGCTGTTCGACGCGGCGGCGCTTCTCGCCGACCCGTCCCTGCTCGCCCTGCTGCGCGAGTTCGACGTCACCGACGACCAGGTGCGCGCGGCCGTGGAAGCCTGCGACCCGCAGGAGCGGGCCCGGCGGGATCGGCTCGACGCCGAGCTGCGCGAGGCCGTCGCCGCCCGCCTGCCGCAGGCGGAGGTGGTGCTGCGGCACCTGTGGGGGAGCACGGAGCGGGAGCTACGCGTGACGGTCGGCGGCGACGAGGTGTGGTACGACGCCGACAGCCTGCTGCGGCGGGCCTCCGGCGACCCGCAGCACGCGGCGCGACTCGTGCGCGCGGACGTCGGCTCGGCCTGACCGGGTCAGATCAGGCTGGACGCGGTGCGCACCTGGGTCGTGACCGACTTGGCGATGTTCACGCCGTGCGACATCCCCAGACCGATGGGGTATTTGGTCAGCACGGCCATGGTCCAGTCGTCGCCGAGCGCCAGGCAGTTGACGTTCCAGACGCCGAGCGCGCTGCGCTGCACCCACCCGTTCTTGATGGCGATGGTGGGCTGCTCCGCGGCGGGGAAGACGCGGCGGATGCCGAAGTTGCCGTCGCCGCGCACCGCGCGCATCTCGTCGATGAGGTAGCCGGTCCACTTCGGGCCGGCCGCGGTGCCCGTGCCGATGGCGTGGGCGATGCGGCAGGTGTCGCGGGCGGACAGCAGGGTCTTGCTCCAGTCCGGGCCGGCCTCGGAGTCGGTCAGCTTGCAGATGGAGATCAGGCGGGCGATCGTCTCGCGCCCGCCGAGCTCGTTCCAGAGCGCCGAGGCCACGTCGTTGTCGCTGTCGCGGATCATCTTGCGGACGTCGGCCAGCTGCGCCGGGCTCGGGGTCCGGCCGGCCGCGGCGGCGCGGCGCAGGTAGTCGGCGGCCAGCCAGGCTTTGATCATCGAGGCGGTCATGTTCGTCTCGTGCATGTTCTTCGAGCCGAGGATCTCACCCGTGGTGCGGTCCATCAGCGCCCAGTTGTACCAGCCGCTGGTGCTCACCTTGACCAGGTCGCCCGCGTTGGCCGCGGTCAGCGCGCCGGCGCGCTCCACGCCCGGCGGGCCGGGCTGGGCGGGCACGGTGCCCGGCGCGTTGTCGCCCGGCTCGGGCGGGTCGTGCCAGACCGGGGCCGCGACGGGGGCTGCGGTGCCGCGGCCCGCCAGCCAGAGGCCGCCCGTGGCCAGCGCGGTCACGCCCGCGCCGCCGGCCAGCAGGGCACGTCGACGGGTGTGCTCGGTCATGAGGGGGTCTCCGGGGGGTGCGGAGTGGCGGCCGGCGGCGGGGGTGCGCGTCGGCGGTTCAGGACGAGGGTGCGGTCATGCCGACGATGATGCCCGAAGTCGGGACTTCGCGTGGTCCTCGTTCCGGGTCAGTCCAGGCTGATCGTTCCGGTGATGGTGGTCGGACCCGGCGCTTCCAGCGCGTCGGCGATGCCGGCGGCCCAGCCGCGGATCGCGTCCCAGTCCCGGAAATCGCCCTCGGGCGCGCGCAGCGCCACGACGAGGGCCTGCTCGGCGATGCTCAGCCGGCTGTGCTCGAGCCGCCCCGCGAACACCCGGTGCTCGCGGGCTCCGGTGGCCTCGGCGATGGCGGTGACGTCGACCGGGTCCTCGTCGGGCATCGGCGGGTCGCCGACCGGGCCGCTGGAGAACAGCCACACCGGGCGTGACGACAGCACCGCGGCGTGGCTCTGCACGAACCAGCGGGCCGGTTGCAGCCAGTGCCCGGAGTAGACCGCGCTGCCGATGACGAACGCGTCGAAGCCGTCGACCTGCACCGACGGATCGATCTCGCAGGCGCTGGCGGCGAAGCCGCGCTCCTCGAGCACCTTGGCGATGGCGTTGGCGATCTCCGCGGTCGCCTCGTATTTCGACGCCGCGGCCACCAGCACCCGGCGCGGCGGGCCGGTCTGGCCGGTGAGCGCTTCGGGCAGCTCCTCCAACTGCGCCATGACCAGGCGCTGTAGCGGCGGCTCCAGCAGCGGAGGAGCGGTGGTCGGGGCGGCGGGGGCGGGAGCCGTGGTCATGCGGGGGTCCGCTCGAGGTCGGCGTCGGCCTGCGCGAGCAGCCGCTGTCCGAGTTCCACCAGCGCGCGGCCGGCGGCCAGCTCGTCGCCGATCACCGGCACGTCCTCGTCGAACCGGTTGCGCGCCGCGCTGCCGTCGCCGCGCATCGTGGGCGTCGCGGCGCCGGTTTCGAGCAGGGCGTGCGCCTGCGTACGGCCGGAGCCGTCGTCGTCGATGGTGATGTCGACGGTCCAGTGCTTCGTGCTCATCGGCCCGGCCTCCCGGCAGTCACGCGCCGACACGCCGTCAGGTCGCGTGCCGCCCCTGCCATTGTCGCCCTCGCGGCGCTCGGGTTGGGCCGGTTGGCCTGCACAAAGGCGTTTTGTCCCGGTGCGCGCCCGCCGCGCCCGGCGCTGTGATGGCGGCGGAACGGGCCCGTGCTCACTATGGTGTGCGTGTGTCCAGCGAACAGGTGTACGCCGGCGTGTTCGGCACCGTCCTCGGAATCGCGCTGCTCGTGGCCGCCATCCGCTGGATGTTCGGCAAGCGGTGACCACGCCGCGCACGGGCCGGCGACCGGTCGGTGCCGGATCATGATCGGTCGTGACCGGGGTCGCGCCGCCCGCGCGTGCGGCGTGTCCCTGGCTGGTCGGGCGGGCTCGACCATACTGGTCCGCCATGGACCTTGATGAGTATCAGCGCGGCGCCCTGCGTACCGCCGCGCCACGTGACAAGAGGAACGAGCTGCTCCACCTGGTGCTCGGGCTGGTCGGCGAGTCGGGTGAGATCGCCGAGAAGTTCAAGAAGTGGGTCCGCGACCTCGACAGCGACGAGTTGCGGATCGACCGGGCCGACATCGCCAAGGAACTCGGTGACGTGCTCTGGTACGTGGCGGTGCTCGCCGACTACCTCGACCTGTCGCTGGACGACATCGCGACGGCCAACCTGGCCAAGCTGGCCGGCCGCCAGAGCCGTGGCGTACTGCACGGCAGCGGCGACAACCGCTGAGGTCGCGGGGGATTTCCGGGGCGTCGACCAGGTGGATGTAAAGAATAGCTGACATCGTGTACGCTCAGTCGTACCCGTCGGTGTCAAGAATTCTTTACATCGCCGGTACGACTGAGAGGATCTGCCATGACCTCGTGCAAGCCCGTGCCCGCCGACGACGACGACCGCGTCCCGACCACCTTCGAGGAACGCAACACCTGGTGGATGGCCATCCTTGTGCCCGTCACGACGCTGGCCTACTTCGCCGTGGTGATCCCGCGCCTCTGGAGCCGGCCCGCCGCAGAGGTGGCCTGGGTGACGCCGATGCTGTGGGCGATCGGCGCCACGTTCGTCGGCACCATCCTCGGCTCGATCGTGTCGGCGATGTTCGCCCGGGACGGCCACACCGAGTCCGACGTGCGGGACAAGCAGATCGTTCGCCACGGCGACGGCATCGCCCAGGCCGTGATGGGGTTCGGCGCCGCGGCGGTGCTGGTGCTCGCGATGGTGCGGGCCGACCAGTTCTGGATCGGCAACGTCCTGTTCCTCATCGGGGCCGTCGGCACGACCTGGGGCGCGATCGCGAAGATCCGTGCGTACCGCGGGGCGTTCCATGGTTAAACCCACCCGCGTCACCAACCGCATCCGCGTGCTGCGCGTCGAGCACGGCGAGATGACGCAGGCCGAGCTGGCGGAACGGGTCGGCGTCACCCGTCAGACCGTCATCGCCATCGAGCAGGGGCGCTACTCGCCGTCGTTGGAGATGGCGTTCCAGATCGCCCGCGTCTTCAAGGTGCCCCTCGACGACGTGTTCCAGTACCCCGGGGACACCGACTAGCGGCTCCGCGTGCCGACGCCCCCGGCCTGGCGTGCGCCGGGTGATGGCATCATGGCCCGATGGCTGCTGAGGATCCCGCGGAGCGCCGCTGGCGTTCGATGCGCGGCTGCGACCGGATCCTGTCCGGGCACCGCACGCCGTCCGTGCGTGAACGGCTCGAGGACCTCGCCGCCGTCGACTACGACGGCCTCGACGACCGGCCCGACTTCTACGGCGGCGGGCCGGTCGCGGCGCTGGAGCGGCGGATCGCCGGGCTGCTCGGCAAACCGGACGCGGTGTTCTTCCCGACCGGCACCATGGCCCAGCAGGTGGCGCTGCGCTGCTGGGCCGAGCGCACCGGCAACCGGGCCGTGGCGCTGCACCCGCTCGGACACCTGGAGGTGCACGAGCGCAAGGCCTACCAGACGCTGACCGGGCTGCGCGGGGTGTGGCCGACGACGGAGCCGCGCCAGCCGACCGCCCAGGAGGTGCGCGACCTCGACGAGCCGTTCGGCACGCTGCTGGTCGAATTGCCGCTGCGCGACGCGGGCTTCCTGCTGCCCACCTGGGACGAGCTGAACGCCCTGGTGGCGGCGGCCCGGTCGCGCGGCGCGAAGGTGCACTTCGACGGGGCCCGGCTGTGGGAGTCGGTGTTCCACCTGGGCCGCGACCTGCCGACCGTGGCCGGGCTGGCCGACAGCGTCTACGTCTCGCTGTACAAGACCCTCGGCGGGCTGTCCGGCGCGCTGCTCGCCGGAGCCGAGGACTTCACCGCGCAGGCGCGCGCCTGGCGGCACCGCTACGGCGGGCAGCTGTTCCAGCAGTGGCCGGCGGTGCTGGCCGCACTGGGCGGCCTCGACCGTGAGCTGCCGCGCCTGCCGGAGTACGTCGCCCACGCGAAGACCGTCGCCGCGGCGCTGGCGGCGCTGCCCGGCGCGCGGGTGTTTCCGCAGGAGCCGCACACGCACCAGTTCCAGCTGTGGCTGCCCGGCCCGGCCGCGGCGCTCAACCAGGCCGTGCTGACCCTGGCCGAGCAGCAGAAGACGTGGTTCGCCAACTCGTTCACCGACCGGTCGCCGGGGATGGCGATGGCCGAGATCACGGTGGCCGCGCCGGCGCTGGAGTGGACCGCCGCCGACGTCACCGCGGCCGGTCTCGCCCTGCTGGAACTGGCCGCCACGGCAGCGGGCTGAGAGACTGGCCGTGATGCTCACGACGCTGCTCGACGAAGTGGACCGGCTGCGCGCGGCCCGGCCGGGCCGACTGCTGGTCGGCATCGCCGGCGCGCCCGGCGCGGGCAAGTCCACCCTCGCCCTGGAACTGGCCGCGAAGCTCGACCACGCCGTGGTGGTGCCGATGGACGGGTTCCACCTGGCCAACACGGAGCTGCGGCGGCTGGGCCGGGCCGACCGCAAGGGCGCCCCGGACACTTTCGACGCCGCCGGCTACGCCGCGCTGCTGCAGCGGCTGCGCGAGGCGACCGGCGAGACGGTGTACGCGCCGACGTTCGACCACGTCCTCAACGAGCCCGTCGCCGGGTCGATCCCCGTCCCGCCGGACGCCGAGGTGATCGTCACCGAGGGCAACTACCTGCTCCTGGACACCCCGCCGTGGGACCGCGTCCGGCAGCTGCTCGACCTGGCGGTCTACCTGTCGGCCGACGACGGGCCGCGGGTCGACGGGCTGCTCGCCCGCCAGCACGCCAAGGGCCTGGACCCCGACGCCGCCCGCGACTGGGTGCACCGCAGCGACGAGGCCAACGCCCGCGTCGTCGAGGCCACCGCCGCCCATGCAGACCTGCGCCTGCACCGCTCCTGACCCACCCACCCGCCTGTGTGCGCGCCGCACCGGGCGCCCACCGCGCATGACCGTCGGACTTGCCAGGCAGACGGGCGTATGCGGGTTCAAGATACGCACACCTGCCAGGCAAGTCCGACGATCAAGGACCCGCTGGCGCCGCCGGTCGGCCCGCCCGGCACGCTATGCGGCTTATGCGGAGATGGTCCGCTAGCCTGCCAGGGTGTATTCGAAGCTCAGCGAGCGGCAGCGGCGCATCCTCGAGGTGATCCAGGACGGCGTGACCAGTCGCGGTTATCCGCCCACGCTGCGGGAGATCGGCCGGGCGGTGGGCCTGGCCGCGTCCTCGTCGGTCGCGTACCACCTGCGCGAGCTGGAGGAGAAGGGTCTGCTGCTGCGTGATCGGGGCCGGCCGCGGGCGCTGAGCGTATGCCTGCCGCCGGCCGACGACGGCATCCCGCAGCAGCGCACCGCGGCGACGGTGCAGGTGCCGCTGCTCGGCACGATCGCCGCGGGCGGACCGATCCTGGCCGAGCAGTCGCTCGAGGAGACGCTGACGCTGTCGCGGGACCTGGTCGGCCACGGCACGCTGTTCTCGCTGCGGGTGCGCGGCGACTCGATGGTCGACGCGGCGATCTGCGACGGCGACGTGGTGGTGATCCGGCAGCAGCCGACGGCCCACAGCGGGGAGATCGTCGCGGCGATGATCGACGGCGAGGCGACGGTGAAGGTGTACCGGGTCAGTCGCGGGCACGTCGAGCTGGTGCCGTGCAACCCGGCGTACGACCCGATCCCCGGCGACGACGCGGTCGTGCTGGGCAAGGTGGTGGCGGTCGTACGCCGGGTGCGGTGACTATCCGTTCAGGCGGGCGCGTTCGGCGGCGTACTGCTCGTCGGTCAGCTCGCCCCGCTCGCGGCGGCGTTCCAGGGTGGCCAGTTCCTCCGCGACCTGCTCGGGCGTGCGCGGAGCCGGCGGCGCGGCGGCCGGGACCGGCGTGCCAGGCAACGGTGCGGCGGGGTATTGCGCGGCCGGGTACGGTGCGGCGGGGTACTGCGCGGCCGGGTACGGTCCGGCCGGGTGGCCGGGTGCGGGATAGCCGGCGGGCGCGCCGTAAGGGCTGGGCGCGAAGCGCGGCGTGCGCCGGAAGTAGGCGTTGGCGGCGGGCATGGCCAGCAGCACCGTGGCGGTGATCAGGGCCAGCGCGCCGAGGGTGAACAGCGCCAGGCTGCCGTACCGGTACCAGTCCGGGTAGCCGTCGGGCAGGCGCTGGGCGAACACGTGCACGCCGGACCTGTCGCGGCTGGAGGCGTTGACGTACGCGATGCTGCTGAACGCGGGCGTGCCCGCCGAGCCGAGCCCGCACACGTTGCACAGCAGCGCGAAGCCGGTGGCGATCCAGGTGAGGATTCGGCCGACGGTGCTGCCGCGGGAGATGGTGAGCGCCAGGATCAGCACCACGGCGGCCGAGAGGATGCTGAACCCGGCGACGACGACCGGCAGCGCGCCGGTGAAATTGCCGACGATCTGCCAGGCCCGGGGGTCGACGCCGGAACCCTCCATCGCTTCGCGCACCCGGTCCGGGTAACCCCCGGAGCCGGCCATGATCATGACCGCGTCGATCAGGTAGGCGGCGGCCACGGCGACGAGCAGCCAGGTCGCCGCGGTCACCGCCGCCGGGCGGAGCTTGGGTGCGGGCGCAGCGTAGGGCGCGGCGGTGTCGGTCATGGTTCCTCCCCGTGGACAGGGCTGCGAGGCTAACAGGCACCCACCAGCCGGGATGACCTGCCATGGGATCCATCCATTGTGTTAACTGTCGAGATGCGGGCCTGGGAGGACGAGTACGCCGAGTTCGCCACCGCGCTGGCTCCCGCGCTGCGGCGTCAGGCGCGTGCGCGGTGCGGCGACTGGGCGGTGGCCGAGGACCTCGTCCGGCGTACCCTGCTGCGGCTGTACCGGCGCTGGCCGGCGCTGGGCTTCGAGCCGCCCGAGGCGTACGCCCAGCGGACCCTGCTGCGGGCGCTGCGCCGGCACCGTCCCGGCGAGCCGCATGAGGGGCTCGAGCCGCCGCTGGGCCTGGCCACGGCGGAGCTGGTCACCGCCGGACGGCGGCTGCGCCGCCGCGATCTCGCGGTGAGCACCCTGCTCACGGTCGCGCTCGCGGCCGGTGTCGGGTTCGCGGTGATCGTGCTGCGGCCCGATCCCGGCGGCACGCCGCCGCCCGAGGAGGTCGACTGCATGGCGGGGGTCCCCGGCCCGACCCCGCTGCCGTCGCTGACGCGCTCGCCGGTGCCGCCCGCGCCGCCGCAGGCCGGAGGCCGGACCGGGGTCGACCGGTTCGCGGTGCTGTCCGGCGCCATGCCGCTGCCCCAGGCCGAACCGGTCACCGCGGACGAGGCGCTGACCGAGCGCTACACCTGCCTGATGGCCGAGCTGGTCCTCACCCGGGTCAACCCGCTCGGCCTGCACCGCAACGACCTGGGCCTGGCCGACGGCGGGGACACCCGCGAACTCGCCCCGCTGCCCGACCCGGCACTGGCTCCCGGCGCGCTCACGGTGAGCCTGCAACTGGTCAACGGCAACGGCTACGGCACCCTGACCATCTCGGTCGCGCCGACGACGTATGTGCCCGACCTGAGCCACTGCGAGCGGTTGACCTGGTGCGGGTTCAGCGCCGAGCTGGACAGCGGCGCGGTGCTGGAGCAGTACGGCGTCCGCGAACAACCTGAGGACCGCCGCGCCGGCTTCGCCCTGGGCCCCGACGCCCAACTCTGGACCGTGACCGTCTACACCGGCCACTCCCTGGTCATGGTCACCATCACCAACACCCCCGACCCCTTCGCCGCCCAGCCCTCCAGCCAGCGCAACCCCGCCCTCGGCATGTCCGTCACCCAATTCGCCGCCGACCCCCGCCTGGCCATCTTCGACCCCCCGGCCCCCACCCCCTGAACCGCGTTGATCATGAACTTATGGCACGGCTCGACGGCGTGTCACCGGCCCAACTTCATGATCAACGTCTGGCGGGCGGCCAGTAGGGGTCGGGGGAGTGGATGAGGGCGGCTGCGCCGACGAGGCCGGCGTCGCCGCCGAGGTGTGCGGCGCGTACGCCGATGTCCTGGAGGAAGCCGAGGCGGCCGAAGCGGGCGAGGCCCTCCTTCAGCGGGGGGAAGAGCAGGTCGGCGGCGTTGGCGACGCCGCCGCCGATGACCACCTGGTTGAGGTCGCACATCGCGGCGGCCGAGACGATGCCCGCCGCCAGCGCGTCCGCGGAGCGGGTGAACGCGCGCAGGGCCACCGCATCCCCGGCGCGCGCCGCGTCGGACAGGTCGCGGGCGGTGCCGTCGCCGGTCGGCAGCCAGCCCTCGCGGCGGGCGTACCGGACCATGCTCGGGCCGCTCGCGATCGCCTCCACGCAGCCGCGCCCGCCGCACGGGCAGTCGTCGCCGCCGAGGTCGACGACCATGTGGCCGACATGCCCGGCGTTGCCGGACGCCCCGGTGAAGGGGCGCCCGCCGTGCACCAGACCGCCGCCGACCCCGGTCGACACCACGAGCACCAGCAGGTCGTCGTGGCCGCGCCCGGCGCCGCGCCAGTGCTCGCCGATCGCCGCGCACACCCCGTCGCCGGCCAGCCGCACCGGCACGCCGGGCACCTGCGCGGCGAGCCTGTCCACCAGCGGGAAGCCGCGCCAGGCGGAGATGTTGACCGGGCTGACCGTGGCACCGGCCAGATCGAACGGGCCGGCGGTGCTGGTGCCGACTCCGATGATCGGGCGGCCGCCGGTGGCGTCGAGCAGACCGTCGAGCATCGCCGACAGGCCCGCCCACACCTGCTCGCCCGCGTCCGGACCCGGCAGCGGGCGCGGCGTGGGGATGCGGTCGGCGGCCAGCACGGTCCCGTCGGCGTCGACGAGTCCGGCGGCCATCTTGGTGCCGCCGATGTCGACGGCGAGAGCGAGCGGTCCGGCAGCGCGGTGCGGCATGGGGGCTCCTGGAGAGGCGGGCGTTGGAGAGAGTATGACAACGTTGTCCGACCGTCGCCGCCCCGCCCTCGGCAACCGGGTACCGTTCCTGCCGTGACGAGCGAGCACAGCGAACCCCCGGGCCGGGCCGGCCGCCGCCCCACCATGGTCGACGTCGCCCGGCTCGCCGGGGTCAGCCTCAAGACCGTGTCGCGGGTCGTCAACGGCGAGCCGCACGTGCAGCGTGCCATGGCCGACCGGGTGCTGGCCGCCGTCGCCGAGCTCGGCTTCCAGCGCAACCACATGGCCAGCGCACTGCGGGCGGGCCGGGCCAGCGCCACCATCGGCCTGATCATCGAAGAGCTGGCGAACCCGTTCTACTCCACCATCGCCCACGTCACCGCCGAGATGGCCCGCGACCGCGACACCCTGCTGCTGTCGGCCTCCTCCGAGGAGGACCCCGTACGCGAGGAGCAGCTGCTGCGCGACCTGTGTTCGCGCCGCGTCGACGGGCTGCTCGTCGTGCCCGCCGGATGCGACCACTCGTTTCTGAACTCGCAGGTCGAGATGGGCATCCCGGTGGTGTTCCTGGACCGTCCGGGCACCAACATCGACGCCGACGCGGTGCTGCTGGACAACCGCGGCGGGGCGCGCAGCGGCGTACGCAGGCTCGTCGCCGACGGCCACCGCCGCATCGGCGTGCTGCTGGACTCCGTCGACGTGCACACCATGCGCGAACGCCTCGCCGGCGCGCAGGACGCCCTCGCCGACGCCGGGATCGGCTACGACGGCGCACTGGTGCGCGACGGCGTACGCGACCCGGCCACCGCCGCGGCCGCCGTCGCCGACATGCTCACCCAGCCGAACCCGCCGACCGCGTTCCTCGCCCTGAACAACCGCATCACCGTCGGCGCGGTCCAGGAGCTGTGGCAGCGGGGCAGCGACGCCGCCCTGGTCGGCTTCGACGACTTCGAGCTGTCGCACCTCATGCCGCGGCCGCTGACGGTCATCGGATACGACACCCGGGAGCTGGCCCGCCGGGCCGCCCAGCTGCTGTTCGCCCGCATCGACGGGGACCGGTCGCGGCCGCGTACCGTCGTGCTGCCGACGGAGCTGGTCGAGCGTGGGCTGACCGCGGGCCGTCTGCCGCGCTGACCGCCCGGGCCGAAACGGCCTGGCCGCAGGCGGCGTGCGCCGTGGGGTTCGCTGATGAACAGCCGCCGCGGATGTCGGCGACAGCCGTTAAGGTGCCGACCATGTCAGCCGGATCTTCGACGTTCGGGCCGGACCTGCGGGCGGCCATCAGGGACGCGCACCTGCCCGAGCACGATGCCCGCGGCCTGATGCCGCTCGCTGCGGCCCGTCGGTGGCTCGACAACCGGACCGTGTACGAGAAGGGGACCGGATCGACCACCGGTGGCCACCACGTGCTGGAGTCCGACACCACCTGGGCGGCGCTGGTGAGCCTGGCGGACGCGGCGGAGTTCGTCGCGCACGCGCGGCGGCTGTGGTGGCGTTTCCACGTCCGGGGCAATGACAACATCGCCCTGGTGGAACGGTATGGCGACGGCGTCCTGCCCTGGCTGGCCGACCGGGTCGACTCGCGCGGCGTGCTGCACAACGTGCCCTGGTGCGTGCTGCCGTGCCTGCTGGCCTTGAACACGGAGGCGGCTTACGGCGTCGCGGCCAGGGTTCGCGCGGTGACCGAGCAGATCGACACGCCCGCGTGGCGGCCGGCCGGCTGCGACACCGAGGTGCTGCGCCAATGGGTCGTACGGCATCCGGAGCCCGGCTACCGGCTGCTCGCCGAGCGGGCCGAGGCCGCCGACGAGGTCGCGGTCACGGCGGTCGGCACGCTGTTCCGCACCGACCCCCGAGGCACCGCGCAGCGGCTGGCCGCCGCCGTCGGCGAGCCCGCGGCGCAGCGGCTGCTCGACCGGCTCGGCCTGGCCGTGCCGCCGCTGCCGGAGGCCGTGCGCGCGCTGCTGGAGCAGGCGCCGGTGCTCGACGTCGCGGCCGGGGCACCGGTGTCGCTCACCGAGCTGGACGAGTTCTTCGCCGACGGGCTCGGGCCGATGTGGGACAACGCCAACTACTACACCGCGGCGATGCGGCTGACCGGCTTCGCGACCCCGGGCGGCACCGACGGCCTGGTGTTCCAGTCGGTGGTGACCGGGCTCGGCGACGCCGGAGTGCACCTGGACTTCCACCGGTTCGGGTTCGGCCTGGCGGCCGGTCCGATGTGGAGCATCGCTCGCGAGCTGGTCGACGAGGACGAGGCGGCGCGGCTGACCGAGATCACCGACGCGGAGGACGTGAGCCTGCCCAACGGTGTGGTCCGTCTGGAGACCCCGTCCGCCGAACAGCGGGGCCGGATGGACGCGCTGATGGTGGCACTGACCGCCGATCGTGCCGCACGTGACTGCGCGTTCCTCGACGCCGCGCAGCTCAAGCAGGAGCTGTCGTTGCCGGATGCGACGCGGGAGCTGTTCGTGCTGGACGCGTGGGGCCATCCCGACATGGGTGAGCAGTCGCCCAGCGAGACCGTGGACATCGTGCTGGCGGTCGAGGCGCTGCGCGCCCGCCGCGCCATCACCCGCTCGGTGACCGGGAGATCACGCGACGCCCACCTCCACGACCGGGACCGGATACTCGGCGGCTGGGCGTGATAGCGGGTTGAGAAGGGCACCTTCCAGTACGTATGGCGATAAGAAGGTGCCCTTCCTTCGTCAGGCGGCGGCGGTGCGGAAGACGGGGTAGTAGCCGCCGGAGTGGCCGGTGGCCATGGGGTGGTACGAGATGCCGAGGCTGGCGAAGTTGAGGGCGTGCAGCCACTTGTCGCCGCTGCAGAGCTGGTGGCCGACGAAGATGGAGCGCACGTCGGCGAAGACGAACCCGTGCCGGCCTGCGGCGGTGCGGGTGAGGTCGTCGACCAGGTTGATGCCTTCGTTGATCTTCGCGTGGGACGTGGCGCTGAGCCCGACGCACACGGTGCCGAGCTGGTAGAAGACCGGGTAGCCGAGGACCACGACACGGGCGTTGGGGGCGCGGGCGCGGATCGCGTTGTACACGTTGTCGAGCAGGCCGGGCAGGGACGCGCGGGCCTTGTCCTCGGCGGCCTGTACGGCGGCGACGCACTGGGTGGTGCCGTTGAGGGCGCAGGTCTTCATGATGTTGGCGAAGCCGACGTCGTTGCCGCCGACGGTGATGCTGACCAGCGTGGTGGAGCTGCTGAGGGCGGACAGCTGCGAGCTGGTGACGCTGGTGGTGGTGGCGCCGGAGCAGGCGACGAAGGCGTACGAGGCGGGAGCGTTGGCGGCGGCCCACAGGGCGGGGTAGGCCTTGGTGCTGCGCTGGCACGCACCGCTCTCGGACGTGTAGCTGCCGGCGCCGACGCCGGAGGAGTAGGAGTCGCCGAGGGCGACGTAGCGGACGGTGGAAGCGGCCTGGGCAGGGGTGGCCACCAGGGCGACCATCACGGTGAAGGCGGTGGCGAAGCTCGCCGTGAGGGTCAGCAGACGCGATCGGGTCAAGTCGTCCTCCGGGTCAGGGGTCGATCGATCGCATATGGATATCAGTTGAACCGTCGATTGTGAAGATCTCAATTCGCAAGTGTTGCAAGATGTTTCGGGGGTCTGGCGCGACGGCGCGACGGTGGCTACATTGGATCCGTTTGCCCAGCCAGTGAGTGCGTTCGGGGCTTAGTCACCGGCGTGCCACGGGATCAGGCGGTGATCGACTCTCGAGCCCTGGCAGCGTCTTGGAGCGGCCGCTGCCGGTCAACTTCTTGCAAGAAGCGGCGAGCGGCTGAGCGACGCGGTGTGCAAGGCTCCGCAAGAGTCTCGACAGGCGTCGTTAACGTGTCCGGATGGGGCATGGGGGAGTCGTCAATCGGGGCCAGAACGCACTGGTGGCCGCGGGCATGCTGGTGATAGCACTGTGCGGGGTCGGCAACGTCGTCGCCGCGGTGCGGCGGGCCGAGGTCACCTCCGTCGCGGGGATCCTGATGACAGGCCTCGGCCTGGCGGTCTGGTGCGCGGTCTGGCTCACCCTCGCCGTGCGGGCCGCGACGCAGGGCGTGTTCGCGCGGCCGGAGTATCTGCTGGTGCGAGGCCTGCTTCGGACCTGGCGCATTCCCTGGCCGAGCCTGCGCGCCGTCCGGATCTACGAGGGCTCCCACGGCAAGGGCGGACTCTACTACGCGCCCGCGATCGATTTCGTGGTCACCCCGGCCCGGACCGGGCGCGACGGATCGCGCGATCTGCCGGGTCGAGTAGGGACACCACCAGCCCCTGAGTTTCGGACGGTCAACGTCCACTGGTTGGCGACTGTGACGGAGCAGCACGTCCAGCGCCACGCCGACCGGATCCGCGCGCTGGCGGTCGAGTCCGGCGGCGGGCTGGAGGGCGGCTGAGCGCCGCCGACGGACGACCCGGGTCGTCGCGACAGTGGCGGCCGCCCGCTGCGCGACTCCGGTGCCGTGCTCATGGTCCGATCCCGACGGATGGTTAGGCTGACCGCCATGGAGATCATCGAGGGGGCGGGACGGTGGACGCCGCCGCCGGCCGGCACGGCCAACGACTGGGTGGAGCACCTGAAGGTGCCGGATCTGTCCGTGGGCACCTATTGCATCCCTGCGGGCGGGGTCGACGACCAAAGCCCGCATACCGAGGATGAGGTCTACGTGGTCATCGCGGGCCGCGCCCGGATCGTGACACCAGGCGGCGAGGCCGCGGTCGGCCCGGGTGCGGCCATCTTCGTGCCGGCTGGGGAGGAGCACCGCTTCGTGGACGTCACCGAGGACCTGACGCTGCTGGTGTTCTTCGGCCCCGCCTACGGCTCGCGCGGCCGTACCACCGAGGCGTGACGGCCGCACGGCGCGACGTCACTTGATCGTCTGTGGTGTACTGCCGGGCATGTCTCGGGGGCGTCAGAAGATCTATGCGGTGGTACTCGTGGTGGCCGTCGCGGCCGGGTTCGCCGTCTACCGCTGGTGGCACGAGCGGCCGCCGTACGGCGCCGAGGGGCTGGGGTTCGCCGCCACGGCGGAACTGCTGCCGTCTGACAAGCGGCCGGAGGACGAGTACCACGGTGTGCGCTTCCTTGCCCGCGAGAGGTCAGTGGCCGTCGGCGGGCGGCTCACGTGGCGGCCGGCACCGGGAAGCAGCGCCGACTGGCAGGACGACGGCCGGTTCATGATCTTCGTGGTGGACAAGCGCGTCCAGCTCATGCCACCGCAGATCTGGGGCGCCTCACCGAGCGGGATCGAGGTGCTGTCCGGCGGTGACGGCGTGCAGGAGCGGGTGGCGGAGGAGTATCCGTGGCTGCGCGGAGTCGGCAGCATCAAGCTCTACGACAACGTCTCGCGCAGCGGCGGGAGCTGCCTGTCGACCGCCCCCGCCGCAGGCGAGGTCGCCTTCGTCGCGGTGTTCCCGCCGATCCCGGAGGGCGATCCGGAGCGGCGCTTCCTGGCCGCCGCCCCGATCGCCGTCTCGGACATCATGGTCGCCGTGGCGTTCATCGGCCCCGATCGGCAGGTGTACTGGGCCGAGCGGGTGTTCGGCTGACTAGAGCCCCACCTCGCTCTCGGTCATCGGCGGGCCGGGCTGCACGGGCACCTTCGGCCCGGCCGCGAGCGCCGCGGCCAGCTCGTCGACCTGCTGCCACACCGCCGGGTCGTCCCAGTAGCCGGTGTGCCGCCGGGCCAGCGGCAGCGGCTGGCCGTAGATGTACCAGCAGGTCTCCGGGTCGGGCAGCAGCACGTCCACGGCCGACTTCGGCTCGGCGGCCAGCGCCGCGCCGCCGATGTAGTCGGTGTCGTAGTAGAAGTTGCGCCACGCGCGCAGCCGCGGCTCCAGCGAACGCAGCACCGGGTCGGTGAAGTAGGCCGGGAACGCCCACCCGTACAGGGTGCGCAGCGGCGAGCCGAAGGTGACCAGCGCGTACTGGCCGTCGGCGGGCAGGTTGTCGCGCTGCAGCAGGGCCGCCGCGGCGATGATGCTGCCCTGGCTGTGCGCCGCGACCACGGCCTTGCCGCCGTTGCTGTGCAGCCGCCACAGCCGCCGCTGGACTTCGGGCACGGCGCGCTCGGCGTACGACGGCGGTGCGAGCGGGTGGAACGCGCGCGGCCAGAACGTGCACACGTCCCAGATCACGCCGATGCGGCGGCGGCTGGCCAGGTTGGTCCAGCCGCGTCGCAGCAGCAGCACGACCAATATCGGCAGCGCGGCGGTGAGGTAACTGCCCGCGGTGACCGTCCACGCCGTGCCCCAGGGCAGCTGGTGGAACACCCAGTAGCGGATCTGGATCGCGATCAGCAGGATCACGCCGACGACCGCCATCGCGGTGAGCAGCCGGTCGATGTGGCGCGGCATCCGGGCGACCACCCGGGCCCGCACCACACTCGCGATCCAGCGGCGCTGCGCGGCCGCGTTGTCGTACCAGTCGGGTTCGCCGCCGGGCTGCGGGTAGCGGTCGACGGTGTAGAACTTCTCGGCCGCCGCGCGGGCCTTGCGGCTCGCGCCGGCGCGCCAGTACGCGATCAGCTCGAAGACGCCGAACAGCACGATCAGGGCCAGCGGGACCAGGGTCAAATACTGGTGCAGCGTGGTGATGATCGGGTAGATGTACAGCTCGCCGGGCGCGGCCGGGGCCACCGGCACCAGCGACAGCGAGTTCACCTCGCCGAACAGGTCGGTGATACGCAGCATCGCGCCGAGCATCACCGCGTTCAGCAGTGCGATGCTGACCGCGAGCACCACGAACGGGCCGAAGATGAAGAAGACGCCCCGATTCCAGCCGCCCAGCAGCGTGGACACCAGGGTCAGCCCCAGTGCGCCGAAGATGCCGCCGAAGGCGATGTTGATGGCGTACCGCATGTTCGGCAGGTATCCCCAGGCCTTGCCCATCTCGGGCTGGGCCAGCAGGAACACGGCCGCGGCGGCCAGCGCGGCGACGGCCAGGGCGATCAGCAGCCCGGCCGCCCACCGCCGGCAGGCGTCCAGCGCGGTCACGATCAGCGCCCCGAGCACGGCCGCGCCGCCGAGGCCGATCGCCGCGAGCAGCGCCCATCGGGCGGCCGGCCCGGGCAGGCCGCTGCCGGACACCATGCCGTGGCCCGTGTACGCCAGGGCCAGCGCGATGAAGGCCAGCGCCGCGGCGACGTGCGCGCAGCCCAGATCGAAGGCGCTGCGGCGGCCGTCCCAGAACGTGCGGTCGGCCAGCGTCAGCCGGGGCTGGGCGGCGCTGGTCGCGGCACGCGGCGGCTTGTCGCCCACCTGGTACGGCGGGTCGACCTCCTCGTACCGGTTGATGCTGCGCACCGTCAGTACCGCCAGGAAGGCCACGAACAGCACCGGCACCAGCGCGCCGAGCAGCACCCGCCGTCCGGCGTGCTCGGCCAGCAGCGGGCCGCGCAGCCAGCTCAGCAGCCAGTTGTCACCGGCGCAGTCGTCGCGCCCGCCGCACTGGTAGGCCAGCAGCTCCATGGTGCCCATCGCCATGACCAGCACGACGTTCACGGTGATGCCCAGCGCGGTCCAGCGGACGAAGGTGCGGTGCAGCCGGAACCGCCAGCCGGAGCCGTGGGTCTTCGGCGTACACATCCACCCGGCGAGGTTGGCCATCGCGAACGGCAGCAGCAGCAGCCACAGCACCCGCGAACCGCTGCGCGAGGTGAGGCCGCCCCACGAGTACGCCTCGACGTGGCGGGCGGGCAGGTCGGCGGTGCGGTAGAAGCCGGCGATGCGGTCGCCGGAGACCTGCTGCGGGGCGAGGTCGCCGAGCAGGTCCTCCGCGGTGGTGCCGCCGACGCCGTGCAGGCGCAGCTCGGTCACCCCGGACAGGTCGACAGGAGGAGGGATCAGGCCGGACGGGCGGTCCACCGGCGCGGAGTCGTAGCGGGGCACGGGCATGGGGACACCTTGTTGCCGGGCAACGGGTCTGGCAACCGTCCGAATCGGCATACCGGGCGTCGCGAGCGCGACGGGCGGCGGCCGATCAACCGATGGGGGAGGATGGCGGCATGGCGCGCGCTGTGATGATCGACTGTGATCCGGGTATCGACGACATGATGGCGCTGCTCACCATCTGCGCCAGCCCCGAACTCGACCTGCGCGGCGTCACCACCGTCGGCGGCAACGTCGGCATCGCGCTGACCACCCGCAACGCCAGATCCGTGCTCGCCCTGGCCGGCCGCGGCGACGTCCCGGTCGCCGCGGGCGCGGCCCGCTCGCTGGTACGCAGTCCCGTCAGCGAGAAGGAGCACGCCCACGGCGACGACGGGCTCGGCGGCATCGTCCTGCCCGAGCCGCCCGGCACGGTCGACGCCCGGCCCGCGGCCGAGTTCCTGGCCGCGACGGTGGCCGCCGCGACCGAACCGGTCACCCTGTTCGCGGTCGGCCCGCTCACCGACGTGGCCCTGTTCTACGCGATGTATCCGCAGGTCGCGGCGCGGCTGGAACGGCTGGTGGTGATGGGCGGGTCGATCGGCGCGGGCAACATGACCCCGGCGGCGGAGTTCAACGTGTGGTTCGATCCGGAGGCCGCGCACCGGGTGCTGACCGACCCAGGCGTGCGTGTGCCGACCACCCTGGTGCCGCTGGACGTGACCCGCCGCACCGGCCTCGGCGACGCCGACCTCGCGGTGCTCGCCGGGTCCGGCCCGATCGGCGCGCTGACCGCGCAGGCGCTCGGCGGCTACCGCCACGGCCTCGGCGCCGTCACCCCCGTGCACGACGCGGTCGCGGTGCTGGCCGTGCTGCACCCGGAGCTGATGACGACGCGGCCCGCCCGGATCCACGTCGACACGGGCTACGGCCCCAGCCGCGGCAGCACCGTGGTCGACCTGAACCCCGCTCCCGCCGGCGGCCCGACCGTCGACGTGGTCGTCGACGCCGACCACCGTGCGGTGGTCGGCGCGCTGCTCGACCGGGTGACCAGCCTCGACCGGCGGGTTTAGGGACGGGTCCGGCGAGGTAGCCGTCAGTCATGGACGAGGACCGCACGACCTCACGAGCCGAGAAGCTGCTGCCCGAGGAGTTGGCCGTCGGTAGCGACGATCCCCAGGCCCAGGCGGAGGCGATCCTGGCCGAGTCGGACATCCGCACCCTGCGCGCCGAGCGTGGCCCCGACCTCTACACCGAGCGCCGCACGTCGGAGGAGGCCGCCGGGTAACCGCCGGACCCCTCCCGCTTTTCATTGACGTTGGCCTATTACGTCGACTTTGAGCCGCGTTTATTCGATGAGATAGGCCAACGTCGATTAAAAGCGGGGGGCTGGTCAGCTGGGCGGGGTGAACTCGGCGCGGACGCCGAGGAGACGGACCGGGCGATCGGCGGGGAAGGCGGCGAGGGCCGCGAGGGCGGCGCGCTCGACGGCGGCCGGATCGGTGGTGGGGGCGTCGAGGGCGTGGCCGTGGGTGCGGGTGGTGAACGGGGCGTAGCGCACCTTCACCACCACCCGCCCCACCGGGCGCTCCTGCGCCACCACCGCGTCGGCCACCTGCGCGGCCAGCACCAGCACCTCCCGGCGCACCTCGGCCCAGTCGTCGAGGTCGGTCTGGAACGTCGTCTCCTTGCCCAGCGACCGTGCTACGTACGGCGCCCCGGTCACCGGGGTGTCGTCCTCGCCGTGCGCGAGCCGCACCAGCCACGGCCCGGTGGCCGGACCCAGTGCGCCGGCCAGTTCCTGCGGGTCGGCCGCGGCCAGCTCGGCGACGGTGTGCAGGCCGTGCGTGGCCAGCCGCTTCGCCGTCTTCGCGCCGATGCCCCACAGCGCGTCGGTGGGCCGGTCGTCCATCACCTCGCGCCAGTTCGCCCGGGTCAGCCGGAACACCCCGGCGGGCTTGCCGAACCCGGTGGCGAGCTTGGCGCGCAGCCGGTTGTCGCCGATGCCGACGCTGCAGTCGAGGCCGGTCGCGTCCCGCACCCGCCGCTGGACGTCGCGGGCGGCGGCCTCCGGGTCGTCGGTGTCCACGGCGAGGAACGCCTCGTCCCAGCCGAGCACCTCCACCACCGCGCCGGTGTCCCGCAGCGCCGCCATGACCAGCGCCGACGCCTGCTCGTACGTGTCGGAGTCGACGGGCAGGAACACCGCGTCCGGGCATTTGCGGGCGGCGACACGCAACGGCTGACCCGAGTGCACGCCGTACTCGCGGGCCTCGTACGAGGCGGTGCTGACCACGCCGCGCTTGGCCGGGTCGCCGTCCCCGCCGACCACCACCGGCTGCCCGCGCAGCTCCGGGCGGCGCAGCACCTCGACCGCGGCCACGAACTGGTCCAGGTCCACGTGCAGCACCCAGCCGGTCACCGCCCCATCGTCGCCCGGTCGGGGTGCCGACCGCGGCGAACCGGCAGATAATGGTGGGGACCGTGATCATGGGGGTGGTCGGTGTCCTCCGTTCGTCGGCCTCGGCCGGCACTGGCACTGGGCGTCGTGGCGCTGCTGACGGCGGCGTCCGTTGCCACCGCTGCCTCGGACGGCTCGCGTCCGTGGCCGCCGCCAGGCCCCTCGGTCTCCGACACCCGGCAGCTCACGCCGTTGGTGCGTCCGTGGCCGCCGCCACGGCCTGACGTTTCCGACATGCAGCCCGGCGCGTCGCAGTCGCGTCCGTGGCCGCCGCCCCGGCCGGGCACTGCCGACGCTTAGCCCGAGCAGCACCCGGTCCGGGGTCGACGGTACGCACCGCAACCGCCAGACCCCGCGCGGGCACGCCATGGCCTTCCACGGCCCCGGCGCGAGGCGCGCCACCGACCGAGGGCGACGGGGCGGGGAGTGGGAACGTCGAGCCGACCAGCGCGTTGCGCAACGCGCGTGCCGGGCCGGGCCTGCCGTCCGGTGTGACTGCCGACGGCGGATCGGACAACCGGCGTAGTCGGCTCGCCGTCCACAAAGTCCAGTTAAGCACGCTGTATGCGGTGTCGCGCATGCGTTCGCATGGATGTTATGTGAACGTTGTGTTATAACGCGATGGCAGACGGTGGCCGGATCAGCGGTGGCGGACCCAGACGTTGGGTTCGGTGTACACGCCGGCGCCGGTCGCGCGGTCGACGTGCAGGGTGCTCAGCCCGTCGGGGATGACGTAGTCGCCCGAGTCGGGCAGGGCCAGGCCGGTCCAGCTCTCCCAGTCGGCCACCGTGCCGGTGATGACCTGCGAGCGGGGCGCGGCGGCCAGCACCTGCGCGCCCATCCGGACATGGGTGCGCAGCCACGGGTCCTGCGGCAGCCCGTCCGGGCGGGTCCATGCCTGGTAGCGCTCGATCGTGGTGAGCGGGTAGCGGGCCTTGTGTGTGGGCCGGACCGGGCAGATCACCCGGCTGCGGCCGCGCCGCGCGGCGTCCTCGCACAGTGCGGTGAGCAGCTTCGCGGCCAGTCCCGCGCCCTGCCGGCCGGGGTGCACCTGCGCGGCGAGCACGGCGTGCGTGTCCGGCGTGCGCCCTGCATCGTGCGCCGCCAGGGCGCGGGCGAGGCTGTCGTTGTACCCGGCGGGCAGGTCGTCCACCTCGCCGTTCCAGCACAGCGGCACGGCCCAGCCCGCCGCCACCGGCTCGTCCCCGTCCAGCAGCACCAGCTCCAGATCGGCGAACAGCTCGCGGACGCGTCCGATGTGAAGTCCGGTCTCCTGGTCGTGGAAGATGAACTCCGGCCAGCCGCCGTCGAACAGCCGGTCGAGCTGCTCCTGCGAGCGGGGGCGGGCGTGCATGGGCTCCGTGGTGAGGCTCACCAGGCGAGGCTAGACCCCGGCGGGCGCGGTGTTGATGACGGGGTGGCGCAGGCCGGGGTGGCCCTCGGGCAGGGATCGGCGCATCACGTACCAGCTGACGGCCAGGCAGGCCGCGACCAGCGGCCAGGTCAGCGCGATGGTGGTGACCGTCAGCGCCTCGACCTGGCCGACCCAGGCCAGCGGCAGCCACACCGCGAGCCGCACCACGTACTGCGCGACCCAGACCCAGCTGGCCCGGCTGTACGCGCGCAGCAGTGCCGGATCACGGCGCCAGGTGCCGCGCTGCCCGAGCACCCCGCCGACGACCACGCCGAGCAGCGGCCAGCGCAGCACGATGCTGACCGCCCAGGCCAGCGCGCTGGCCGCGTTGGTCGCGATGCGGATCAGGAAGAACGCTTCCGGCCGGCCGGTGCGGAGCGCGATCAGCGCGGCCACGACCACGCCGAGCAGGCCGAGGAGCACCGCGCCGAGCTTGTCCCCGCGCAGCAACCGCCAGATGCCGAGCACGACGGTGACCGCGATCGCCGCGCCCACGCCCCACCCGATCGACCTGCCGCCGGCCACGAACCCGATGCCGAAGGCCAGCGGGCTCAGCGTGGCGTCGAGCGCGGCACGGCGTCCACCGAGCAGGTCGGCGAAGCTCTCACCGGCGGGGTCGGGCCGGGTGGCGGTCACGTGATCTCCAGCGGTCGTCGGGGTTAGGTGAGCCTAGCCTGTCCAGCATCGGGCGGGAAGCGGCCGCGTCCTGCGCTGGGACAATCCGGCCCGACCTGGTAGGAAGATCCTTATGCGTAAGCCCGCCACTGACGAGGTTATCGACCTCTGCCGCGACCTGATCCGCATCGACACCACCAACACGGGTGATCTGGCCACCAGCGCCGGGGAGCGGGGCGCCGCCGAGTACGTCGCGACCAAGCTCAGCGAGGTCGGCCTCGACCCGCAGCTGTTCGAGAGCCGGCCCGGCCGGGCCAGTGTGGTCACCCGCATTCCGGGCGCGGACTCCTCCCGCGGCGCGCTGCTGGTGCACGGGCACCTGGACGTGGTGCCGGCCGACGCGAGCGAGTGGTCGGTGCACCCGTTCTCGGGTGAGATCAAGGACGACTTCATCTGGGGCCGGGGCGCGGTCGACATGAAGGACTTCGACGCCATGGCGCTGGCGGTGGTGCGCGAGTGGCAGCAGACGGGCTACGTCCCGCCGCGCGACATCGTGCTCGCCTACACCGCCGACGAGGAGGCCGGCAGCGACTACGGCGCGGCGTTCCTCGTCGACGAGCACCCGGAGCTGTTCGAGGGTTGCACCGAGGCGATCGGCGAGGTCGGCGGCTTCTCGTACACGGTCAGCAACGACCTGCGCCTGTACATGATCCAGACGGCCGAGAAGGGCATCGACTGGCTGCGCGTGCACGCCACCGGCCGCCCCGGCCACGGCTCCTTCGTGCACGACGACAACGCCGTGACGGCGCTGTGCGAGGCCGTCGCCCGGGTGGGCCGGCACCGCTTCCCGGTCGTGGTGACCCCGACCGTGCGGGCCTTCCTGGAGGAGGTCGGCGAGGCGCTGCACATCGAGATCGACCCCGACGACCCCGAAGCCGCCATCGCCAAGCTCGGCCCGATCGCCACCATGATCGGCGCAACGATCCGCAACACCGCCAATCCGACCCGCCTGAACGCCGGATACAAGGACAACGTCATTCCAGGGCGGGCGAGCGCCACGATCGACTGCCGGACCCTGCCGGGGCAGTTCGAGCTGTTCCGCGAGCAGCTGGTGGAGGTGCTCGGGCCGGATCTGGAGATAGAGTCGATTCACCGCCAGCCCGCGCTGGAGACCGGGTTCGACGGGGCGCTGGTGGATGCGATGGCACTGGCGCTCAAGGCCGAGGACCCGGGCGCACATGCAGTCCCGTACATGCTCTCGGGTGGCACCGACGCCAAGTCGTTCGCCCGGCTCGGTATCCGCTGCTTCGGTTTCGCCCCGCTGCGCCTGCCGCCCGACCTGAACTTCTCCGCGTTGTTCCATGGCATCGACGAGCGCGTGCCGGTGGAGGGACTACAGTTCGGCGTGCGGGTACTGGACAGGTTCCTGCGGCAGAGTTAGGCCCGGTCGTGCGCGGCCGGGAACCGGCCTGTCTCGTCGTATGAAGGAGTAACCGAGTAATGAGCGACAACCACGCCGCCGTCGAGGCCGCGCTGGAAGAGATGATCACCGCCGCCCGGGCGCACCTGGCCGCTGTACGCGACGCCAAGGGCGAGGTCGACAGCGATGACGTCTGGCGTGCCTACGTGGCGTTCAACAACGCCGCCGTCACCTACGACGACGCCCTCTCGGAGACGTACGGCGAGCCGCTGCCCTGGGAGGTGGAGCCGATCGACCTGGAGAAGGCCGACCGGTTCATGGCCGACCTCGTCGCCGCCGAGCAGGCCCCGACCGACCCGCACCCGAAGGTGATCTCGGTCCGCCAGCGTCGCGACTACCTGATCCCGAGCGTCTCCGCGCTGATCAACGCCGCAGAGCTGGCCCGCCGTGAGGCCGGCCTCAGCGACGCCGACTCCGAGCCGGTGGCCTCGGTCGCCGACGCGGTGCTGGAGCTGCTGCAGAGCTCCGACGGCTCGCTCGCCGCCCTGGACATCCCGGAGCTGGAGCCGCTGGACGGCATCGTCACCGTCGCCGAGGTGGACAAGTCCCTGGAGCCCGACGACTTCGAGGAGACCGACGCCAACGGCCCGTTCACCCTGGGCGCCTCCGACAAGCTGGTGGCCCGCCTGGACGAGCACCTCAACGGCGACATCATGGAGGACCAGGACTGACGTCCTGCCTCAGTCGACGACGGCGCGCGCCCGCAAAGGGCGCGCGCCGTCCGCGTTGCGGCGGGCATACTCCTCCGCCATGGGTGGAACAGCATTGTGCGTCTTCAGTCCGCATCCCGCCGAACTGGTCGAGCCGATCGTGCTGGCGGCATTCCGGGCGGAGGGCCTGATCCGGCACGGGTCGGACGCCGGTGACTGGCATGACACCGACGGGCGGCCCTACGGCTACCGCATGGAGGCGGTCGACTTCGAGTTCGGCCCGGAGGCGACGCAGCCACTGGAGCAGGTGGCGGGGATCGCGATGGCCTGCCAGGTGCAGATCCACATCTGGATCAGCGACCCGAGGGGCAGGCCCGCACTGGGACGGATAGCGCAGCGGGTGGCCGACAGGGTCGACGGCTGGGTGTACGTCGACCTCCACGATCCGCCTCCCGCGGGCATTCGCGGGCACTTCGACCGGGCTGGGCGCCGTGTCGTCGCCGACGACGACGGCACCGCCTTCTTCCTCGACGCGGCGGCGATGGCCGCGTGGCTCGGGCATCCCGACTTCTACGTGATCAAATAGGCGCTCGCCCGCCCCGGTCCCGGAGCCGCTCAGAGGCTCGTCTCCAGGACGGGAGTCCGCGAGGCGGAGCGCTGGTGGCGGTGCAAGCGGATCGCCGATTCGTGGCTGATGTGGCCGCCGACCGCAACCCGGTCGGCGTGCCGTTCGGCGGCCCAGGCGCGGAACGCGGCGACCAGCCGCGGGCCTACACCCGCGTGGCGGTGCGCGGGGAACACGTACATGCCGGCCAGGGTTGCCACCCGCAGCGGGCGGATCCCGGCGGACGCGGCGACGGCGCCGGTCAGATGCCCGACGATCCGGTCGCCCTCGACGGCCACCAGCACGAGGCGGTCGTCGTCGGCGATCCCGAAGGCGAGGTCGGTGGTTGGGGGCTGCCGCGGCGGGCGGTCGAGGGTGTGGTCGCCGGCGTCGTCCGCGATCAGGCTGGCGACGGAGGCCACCAGGCCGACGACGTCCTGCGGTCGGGCCTTACGGATGTCGATGCCTGTCATGTTCGGCAGGTTAGCGCCGGGGTATGTCACATCGCCCGGCATGATCACTTCCGGACTTCTCGCGCGCGCGTTCCGGCGGCCGGCGGGGGCAGCGCCACCACGCCGGCACCTTCCCGCCTCGCGAGGTCCGGGGCGGGCGGGCCGGTCAGACCGTCAGACGGAGAGGCCGGGCAGGGGAAAGGCCCGCAGCGGCCGACGGAGCAGCACCTTGCGGGTGCCGTCCTTCATCAGCTGCACGCGGGCCAGTTCCCAGCCGCCGTACTCAGCCTGGATCGCGAGCCGCACCGCGGCGGTCAACCGATCTACATCCGGAGGTAACCGCAGCGGTGCGTATTCGTAGTCCATAGAGCGATGGTGCACCTCTGCCACAGGTCAGGCAAGCAGGGCGGGCATCCTATCTGGCGGTATTACGCCCGTTAGAGCCCTGATTGCGGCAGAACACCCCGTTCCGAGGGCCTCGGCCTTAGTCGAGTTCGGGGTAGCCGACGGTGATCGCGGAGACGTCGTCGAGGGCGCGGGAGATCTCCGAGGGGAGGGTGATCTCCTCGACCTGCAGTGCCGCGACCAGCTGGCCGACGTTGCGGGCGCCGAGGATCGGCGCGGTCACGCCGGGGCGGTCGCGCACCCAGGCCAGCGCGACCTCGGCGGCGGACACGCCCAGGCCGTCGGCGGCGGTCGCCACCGCCTCCACGATCGCCGAGCAGCGCGGCTGCAGGTAGGGCAGCACCGAGCGCTCGAAGTGCGGTGACGCCGCCCGCGAGTCGGCGG
Organism: Catellatospora sichuanensis; assembly: GCF_007483665.1. Lineage (GTDB taxonomy): Bacteria > Actinomycetota > Actinomycetes > Mycobacteriales > Micromonosporaceae > Catellatospora > Catellatospora sichuanensis. The sequence continues at coordinate 80,196 of NZ_ML660190.1, read as the reverse complement.
GACGGCCGTGGCGGTACTTGCCGGTCAGCACCCCGCGGCCCAGCGGTGACCAGGGCAGCACGCCCAGGCCCAGCGCCGCGCACGCGGGCAGCACCTCGCGCTCGATGCCGCGCTGCAGGAGCGAGTACTCCATCTGGGTGGCCACGATCGGGGCGCGCCCGGGCCAGGCCCGCTGCCAGGTCACGGCACGGGCGGTCTGCCAGCCTGAGAAGTTCGACACACCGGCGTAGCGGGCCTTGCCCGAGCTGACCGCGTGGTCGAGCGCGGCCAGCGTCTCCTCCCACGGGGTGTCCGGATCCTGGCCGTGTACCTGCCAAAGGTCTACATAGGACACGCCGAGGCGGCGCAGCGTGGTGTCGAGCGTACGCAGCAGGTGCCCGCGCGAGCCGTCGTGCCGGCGGCCCGCCCGCGCCCGCAGCCCGGCCTTGGCGACGATCAGCACGTCCTCGCGCGACACCATGGCGTCCAGCAGCGTGCCCAGCACCGCTTCGGCCTCGCCGTCGGCGTACACGTCGGCGGTGTCGAGCAGCGTGCCACCGGCGTCCACATAAGCCTTGAGCTGCGCACCCGCGTCGTCCGGATCGGTGTCCAGACCCCAGGTCATGGTGCCCAGGGCGAGGCGGGAGACCACCAGCCCGCTACGGCCGAGCGGTCGTTGCTGCATGGGGTGAACTGTATTCGGCTTGACGCCGTGTCGGCGATGGGCGGGTGGCGCGCGCCCCGTGCGGAGGAAAACAGTGCGCCGGAGCGGTTTACCGAGCTTGCTTTGAGGGAAATGGGCTGTGGTTGAGGTGCACGGTCGACCCAGCCCCCAGGAGCGCCGAACCATCATGTGGACCAGTACGGCCAGCGGCAGTCCGGCTGAGCCGGCCACCGTCCGCTCCCGCAGCCCCTACATCGACACCCTGCGCGCCGCCGCGATCGTCCGGGTGTTCCTGCAGCACACCGCGCCACTGGGTGCGCTGACCGCACTACTGCCCGCGATGTGGGTCATGTTCGGTCTCGCCGGCTACCTGACCGCGGTGTCCTTGCGGCGGGGCGGCGCCGTACGCACCGTGCGCTCGCGGGTGCGCCGGCTGCTGCCGCCGCTGTGGATGCTGGGCGCGATCGGGGTCCCGCTGATGCTGCTGCACGGCTGGCACCCGTTCACCTGGAGCGACCTCATCCCGTGGGTGTTCCCGCTGGTGAACCCGCCGGGCAGCGAGTGGGGTGCGGCACTGGTCGTCACGCTCTGGTATCTGCGCGTCTACCTGTGGTTCGTGCTGCTCTCCCCGCTGCTGTGGTGGCTGTTCCAGCGCGCGCCGGTGGCGACGCTGCTGACCCCGCTCGGGGCGGCCGTGCTCCTGTCGACCGTGCTCACGCTGCCGGGTTCCCGGGTCACCGACGTGGTCTGGAGTACGGCGGCGTACGGCACCGCCTGGGTGCTCGGATACGCCCGCGAGTCCGGCCTGCTGGACAGGCTCGCCTGGCCCGCCTGCCTGGCCGCCGCCGGAGGGCTGGGCGTGGCCGCGCTGCTGCGCGCCGCCGCCGATCCGGAAGGGCTGCAGGACCAGCTGGCGCTGGTGCTGTGGGGCACCGGGGTGGTGCTGGTCGCGCTGCGGGCGCGCCCGCAGCTGGCCTGGCTGGCCGCGGCGGCACCGCTGCGCCGGGCGGTCTCGCTGCTCAACGCGCGGGCGGTGACCGTCTATGTGTGGCAGTTGCCGATGGTGGCCGTCGGCATGTGGTTGCTCGGCGGGCTGGCCGGGCCGCCCGTGCTCACGGTCGCGGTGACGGCGGCGCTGACGGCCTGCGCGGTGCTGTGCTTCGGCTGGGTGGAGGACCTCGCCGCGAAGCGGCCGCCCGCGCTCGTGCCGGCCGTTCCCGCGGCTCGGCGTGCTGCTGTCGCCGGGGTACGGGCGCCGTCCGGCGCGACCGCGGCCTGAGACGGGGGTCATCCTTCCCAAGATTCTTACTAGTCGGTAACGTTGGCCCACCGCCGCCGACGCGGCCCGGCCAACGGAGGTCACCATGCGACTCGGTCTCAACATCGGCTATCTGACGCCGTGGTCCACGCCCGAAAGCCTGCTGGCCCTGGCACGGGAGGCCGACCAGCTCGGCTTCTCGGTGGTCTGGGCGGCCGAGGCGTACGGCTCGGACTCGCCGACCCTGCTCTCCTGGATCGCCGCGCAGACCGAGCGCATCGACATCGGCAGCGCCGTCATGCAGATCCCCGGCCGCACCCCGGCCGCCACCGCGATGACCGCCGCCACCCTCGACACGCTGTCCGGCGGCCGCTTCCGCCTCGGCCTGGGCGTGTCCGGCCCGCAGGTCTCCGAAGGCTGGCACGGCGTGCGCTTCGCCAAGCCCCTCGCGCGCACCCGCGAGTACGTCGACGTCGTCAAGCTCGCCCTGTCCCGCAAGCAGGTCACCTACGACGGCGAGTTCCACACCCTGCCGCTGCCCGACGGCCCCGGCAAGGCGCTGCGGCTCAACTTCCACCCGCTGCGCACCGAGATCCCGGTCTACCTCGCCGCGGTCGGCCCGAAGAACCTCGAACTGGCCGGTGAGATCGCCGACGGCTGGCTCGCCGTGTTCTACGCGCCCGAGTTCGCGCAGGAGCAGCTCGCACAGATCGGCGCGGGCCGGGCCAAGGCGGGCAAGACGATGGACGGCTTCGACGTCGTGCCCAGCGTGCCCGTCGTCATCGGCGACGACGTCGAGATGTGCGCCGAACTCGTGCGCGCCTACGCCGCGCTGTACGTCGGCGGCATGGGCAGCCGACAGCAGAACTTCTACAACCAGCTCGCCACCCGCATGGGCTACGGCGAGGCCGCCGCGCAGGTCCAGGAGCTGTACCTGGCCGGGCGCCAGCGCGACGCCGCCGCGGCCATCCCGATGGAGTTCATCGACCGCACTTCATTGCTGGGTCCCAAGGACCGCATCGCGCGACGCCTGCGTGACTACGCCGATTCGGGCGTGACTACGCTGTCGCTGGCGCTGTTCGTGGCAGACGCCGACTCCGGCAGGGAGACCTTGCGTACGGTGGCCGAGGCGTACGCGGAGAGCGGACTGGGAGACTAAGTGGAGATCGAGATCTGGCAGGCGATCGTGCTGGGCATCGTGGAGGGAATCACCGAATTCCTCCCGATTTCCTCAACGGGCCACCTGACCATCACCGAAAAGCTGATGGGCCTGCCGATCGACGATCCCGCCGTCACCGCCTTCACCGCCGTGATCCAGATCGGAGCGATCGCGGCGGTGCTGGTGTACTTCTTCCAGGACATCACCCGCCTTGCCGGGGCCTGGTTCAAGGGCCTGTTCTCCGCCGAGGCGCGCCAGATCTTCGACTACAAGTTCGCCTGGTACGTCATCGCCGGCTCGATCCCGATCGGCATCGTCGGCTTCCTCGGCCGGGACCTCATCACCGGTCCGCTGCGCAGCATGTGGTTCGTGGCCGGCTCGCTGCTCGTGTGGAGCGCCGTGATGGCCTTCGCCGAGTACGCCGCCACCCAGACCCGCGGCGAGAAGCAGCTGCGCCTGTCCGACACGCTGGTCATCGGCTTCGCCCAGTGCCTGGCCCTGATCCCGGGCGTGTCCCGCTCCGGCGCCACCATCACCACCGGCCTGCTGCGCGACATCGACCGGGTCACCGCCACCCGGCTGTCGTTCTTCCTCGGCGTGCCCGCGCTCGTCGCCGCCGGCATCTACGAGCTGCCCGAGGCGCTGGGCAGCCCCACCGTGACCGCCGCCTCGCTGATCGTCGGCACGGTCGTCAGCTTCCTCGTGGCGTACGCCTCGATCGCCTGGCTGCTCAAGTTCGTCGCACACCACTCGCTGATGGCTTTCGTGTGGTATCGCGTGATCCTGGGCGGCGCGATCATCGCATTGCTCGCCACGAACACCATCTCCGCCACCTAGGCTGGCGATCGTGGCCACGCTACTGCTGCTGCGGCACGGACGCACCACCGCCAACGCCGACGGCATCCTCGCCGGGGATCTGCCCGTGGAGCTGGACGAACTGGGCGTCGCCCAGGCCGAACAGGCCCGGGGACGGCTGGCCGGACTGCCGTTGGCAGTCGTGGTGAGCAGCCCGCTGCGCCGCTGTCGGCAGACTCTGGAACTCGCCCTGCCCGGCGTCGCCCCGGTGGCCGAGGAGGGGCTGCGCGAATGCGGCTACGGCGAGTGGTCCGGGCGCTCGCTCAAGGAACTCGCGGACAACCCGCTGTGGTCGACCGTGCAGCACCATCCGGCCGCGGTCGTGTTCCCGGGCGGGGAGGCGATGGCGGCGATGGCCAACCGCGCCGTCACCGCCGTACGCGCCTGGGACGCCCGGATCACCGAGTCGCACGGCCCGGACGCGGTGTGGCTGGCCTGCAGCCACGGCGACGTGATCAAGGCGATCGTGGCGGACGCGCTGGGCATGCACCTGGACCTGTTCCAGCGCATCTCGGTCGAGCCGTCGTCGGTGACCGCGATCCGCTACACCCCGCAGCGGCCGTTCGTGCTCCGCGTCAACGACACCGGCACGCCGGTCTCCGCCCTGCTGCACAAGCACCGCCCGCCCGCCGAAGAGACCGCCGAGAGCGACGCCGTCCTCGGCGGCGGCGCCTAACCCACCCCCACCCCGTCCCCAACATCGCGACGATCTTGCGCGGGTGACTACCACGACACGCCCATATCGAGCACGGACGGTGCCATTCGCGCAAGATCGTCGTGATCTTGGCGGGACGGCACGGCGCGGCGGGGTGGGGCTTGATCGTTCGACTTGCCTGGCACCTGTGCGTATCTTGACCCGCCATTCGCCCACTTGCCGGGCAAGTCGAACGATCTTGGTGAGGGATCTGCTGCGCCGTTCTGCCGGAGCGGCGGGGCGCGCGGTTTGCGCGCTAGTGGCCGGGGGTCGCCTGGGCGGCGTCGGGTAGGGGTGTGGCGGCTGAGGTGCGCAGGCCGTCGAGGGCGACGTGCAGGATGCGGCGCCAGGCGGGCTCGGGCACGACCGGGGCGATCCGGCCGAGGGCGACGAGCAGCAGGGACACGTCCTCGGCGGTGATGTCGGGGCGCAGTTCGCCGGACTCGTGGGCGGCGCGTACCAGGTCCGCGATCAGCGGACCGACCTGCTGGCGGCAGTGCTGGCGGGCGGTGTTTCCGGCCTGGCCGGGCAGCGCCTGGCAGTAGGCGTCGAGCAGCCCGGGTGAGGCGGTCTGCCGGGTCAGTGCGTCGGCGAGGAATCCGCTCAGGTCCGGCCAGGCCCGGCCGGTCAGCGCGGCCGTCGCCGAAGCGGCCCAGGACGTGAACACGTACTCCAGCGCCGCGTCGAGCAGCGCCTCCTTGGTGGGGAAATGCCGGTAGAGGGTGCCCATGCCGACCTCGGCCCGGCGGGCGATCTCGCGTACGTCGACGTCGCTGCCGCGCTCGGCGATCAGCCCGGCGGCGGCGTCGAGCAGCCGGCCGCGGTTGCGGGCGGCGTCGCTGCGCGTCGCGGCCGAGGACGCGGCGGCCGAGGGTGACGTCATGCACACACCCTACCGGAGCGGCTGCTCCGTTTCGGTGCTACGGTCGAGCGGTAGCCGGAGCGAGTGCTCCGTTTCACGCCGGCCGGTGTCACCGGACGTGGCCGGCGGGACCGTGCCAGGTCTCGCCGGCCGACCGGGCGGCCCGCCGGTGCCCGTTCGCGTCAGAAGGACAGCCGCATGACGATCCCGCTCTCCATCCTCGACCTGGCCCGCATCGGTCCCGGCGAGACCGCGCGCGACAGCATCGCGGCCAGCGTCGACCTCGCCCGCACCGCGGAGGAGCACGGCTACCGGCGCGTCTGGTACGCAGAGCACCACAACATGCCGACGATCGCCTCCTCGGCACCCGCGGTGCTGATCGCGCACGTCGGCACGTTCACCCGCGAGATCCGGCTCGGCGCGGGCGGCGTCATGCTGCCCAACCACACGCCGCTGACCATCGCGGAGCAGTACGGCACCCTCGACGCGATGTACCCGGGGCGCATCGACCTGGGCTTGGGCCGGGCTCCCGGCTCGGACCAGAACACCATGCGCGCGCTGCGCCGCGACGCACAGTCGGCCGAGGGCTTCCCGCAGGACGTCCTCGAACTGCAGGCCTATCTGGCCGGGAAGTCGCGCATCCCCGGTGTGGACGCGGTGCCGGGCAAGGGCTCACAGGTGCCGCTGTACATCCTGGGCTCGTCGCTGTTCGGCGCGACCCTGGCCGCCGCGCTCGGCCTGCCGTACGCGTTCGCCTCGCACTTCGCGCCGCAGGCCCTGGAAGCCGCCGTGGCCGCATACCGGCGGGAGTTCCGGCCCTCCGACCAGCTCGACCGGCCGTACGTGATCGCCGGGGTCAACGTCGTCGCCGCGGACACCATGGCCGCCGCCCGCGAGCAGTTCCAGGGCACCCGGCGGGCGTTCGCCACGGGCCTGTTCGGGCGCGGGCAGAGCTTCACCGACGAGCAGGCCGATCAGCTCCTCGCCCAGGGCGCGGGTGCACACGTCGACCAGATGCTGCAGTACTCCGCCCTCGGCACCCCCGCCGAGGTGCGTGCCTACCTGGATGCGTTCGTCCGGCAGGCGGGCGTGGACGAGCTGATCGTCGCCCACCACGCCACCGGCGAGGCCCGCCTGCGCTCGGTCGCCCTCCTCGCCGAAGCGATGTCGCCGGCCCACGCCTGACCGGCCCGCCCACGTAGCGCGGGGTGGCTAGGCCTCCAGGCGCAGCGCCAGGTAGAGGTCGACGCGGTCGGTGAAGCGGTCCAGGTCGCGGCCGGTCAGGTCGGCGATACGGCGGATGCGGTAGCGCAGCGTGTTGACGTGCAGGTGCATCGCGCTCGCGCAGCGGGTCCACGAGCCGTCGCAGGCCAGGAACGTCTGCAGGGTGCGTACCAGGTCGGCTTGGTGGTCGGCGTCGTAGGCGCGCAGCGGTGCGAGCAGCCGGTCGGCGAACGCCTGCCGCGTCGCTCGGGGCACGGCCGCGAGCAGCAGATCGTGCGAGGCCAGCTCGTCGCTGCCGATGACGGACACCCGCTCCTGCCGGTCCAGCGCATATCGGTGTGCGTGCCGGGCCTGCGACAACGCCCCGGACAGCTCGGCAACCCCCGCCGCAGGTTCACTCAATCCCGCCGCGAATCGCATCCCGCGTGCCGCCGTGCTCAGATGCCGGGCAGCCTCCCGCAGCCCGCTCAGCCCATCCACCCCCGCGACCACCGCCACGACCTCGCCCGCCGATACCGCCACAGCCGCCCCCGGCACCATCTCCTCCACGACCGCGACGGCTTCGCCGTCCGCGTCGTGCAGTTTCGAGGAAAGTGCACGCTTCGCCAACCCGTTCCGGGCAGTTTCCCGGAAACTGCCGGAGCCGGGCGTGGCGTCGGCGGGGGGAGCGGGCGACGTGGCGGGGAGGGAGGCGGCGAGGACGGTGTAGGGGCCGGTGGGGGGCAGGCCGCAGGCGTGGAGGGCGGCAGCGACCTCGGCGGGATCGGGGGCCGACGTCAGGATGTCGGCAAGCTGGGCGGCGAGCCGGCGTTCGATCCGGCGGGCGCGTTCGGACCGGGCCGCGTCCAGCGCGGTCAGCTCGACGAGCTCTTCGAGCAGTGCGGGGTCGGCGCAGGCGACGAAGCGCATACCCGGGGCCGCCGCGGGCGCGGGCGCGTCGAGGTGGAACTCCCGCTCGCCGATCCGGCAGCGGGCGGGCAGGGTGTCCGCGCGCAGGAACGCCGTCGCGAGCCGCCGCCCGACGGGGAGGTCGTGCGGTGTGCCGCCGGGATCGCCCACGATGACGCGACCGGTGCAGGTGAGCACCCAGGCTCCGGCAGCGGGCCACACCTCGGCCAGGTCGGCCCCGGCGGCGAGGGTGGCGACGAGGCCGCGGCGGCGGCTGCGGGCGGCCACCGCCCCGGCTTCGCGCTCGGCCCAGAGCACCGTGTTGATGCGTTCGGTCACCTCGCGGAACGACACCTCGGCGGGCACCGCGAACAGCGGCAGCCGGTGCCGCCGGCAGGCCTCTACCAGGTCGGCGGGGACCGGCCCGAGCAGCGCCTCACCTGCGCCGAGCGCGGCGACCCCGGCCCCGGCCAGCGCGGCGACGAACAGCTCGGAGTCGGCGGGCTCGCGCCGCCACATCATCCCGGTCAGCACGACCTCGCCGCCCGCGAGATAACGGGCGGGGTCGAGCAGGTCGGTGGTGTACGCGAGGTGGGCGGGACGGTCCAGCTCGCCTTCCCCGGCGAGCACCGGCAGCCGGACACCCGGCTGTTCCAGCACGTCACGTAGCCGCATGCGCACCGCCTTTGTCGTAACCTCCAAAGAGCCTAGCCAGGCTTTGTTGCAGTTTCGGTCCTTCTCACCCTTCAGCGCCAGAGGGCGGGGCAGTTGACTCATTCCATGTCGCCGGCCGAGTTCAACGCTCTGCCCGCCCCCGACGCCGAACGCGAGTTGCTGACCTGCAACGCGTCGAGTGCGTGGGCGCGGGCGGTGACCGCCGCGCGGCCCTACACGGACCTTGCTGAGCTGCGCGAAGTCGCCGCCGGGGCGGTCGCGGCACTGTCCTGGCCGGACGTGCGGCAGGCGCTCGACGCCCACCCGCGTATCGGTGAACGGGCCGCGGGCACCGGCCGCGAGGCGGCCTGGTCGCGGCGCGAGCAGTCCGGGGCCGCGTCCGCCGACGAGCAGACCGCGGCCGCGCTGGTCGAGGCCAACCGGGCGTACGAGGACCGTTTCGGCCACGTGTTCCTCGTCTTCGCCAGCGGCAAGTCGGCCGAGCAGATGCTCGCCGCGGCCCGGCAGCGGCTGGCCAACGACGAGGCCGCCGAGCGCGACGTGGTACGCCGCGAGCTGACGGCGATCACCTTGCTGCGTGTTGACCGGTTGTTCGGGACATGAGCGAGCGCAGCGAGCGAATCATGTCGCAGGTCTCATGCCGCCGACGAGCGTAGCGAGGAGAAGGCATGAGCGAGCGATGACGAGGGGATACGCGGGATGACCCTGTCGACCCATGTGCTGGACACCTGTCGCGGGGAGCCCGCGGCGGACGTGCAGGTGACGCTGCAGCGGCTGGGGCAGTACGGCTGGGTCGTCGTGGCGACCGGGACCACGAACACCGACGGGCGGCTCGCCGACTGGGTGCCGGCCGAGCAGTGGCTGGTGGGCCGCTACGGGCTGCGCTTCGATGTCGCGGCATACCAGGGGCTCGGCAGTTTCTTCCCCGAGGTGACCGTGGTCTTCGACGTCACCGAACCCGACCGGCACCTGCACGTGCCGCTGCTGCTGAGCAAGTTCGGCTACACCACCTACCGGGGGTCCTGATGACGATCCGACTGGGACCCAACCGGTACGGCAAGGCCGAGTGCCGCCTGGTCACCGTGGTCCGCGACGGCGAGCGGCACGAGCTGACCGACCTGAACGTCAGCACCCGGCTCGCGGGCCGCCTCGACGCGACGCACCTGACCGGCGACAACGCCGACGTGCTGCCCACCGACACGCAGAAGAACACGGTGTACGCGTTCGCCCGCGACGGCTTCGCCAGCATCGAGCAGTTCGGGCTGCGGCTGGCCCGCCACTTCGTCACCGGCCAGGACGCGATCGAACGGGCGCAGGTGCACCTCGAGTCGTACGGCTGGCGGCGGCTCGGCGGCCACTCGTTCGCGCGGGCCGGGGACGAGGTGCGCACCGCGACGGCGACCGCGACCGCCGAGCAGGCCTGGGTCGTCGGCGGGCTGCACGGGCTGACACTGCTGAACACGACCGGCTCGATGTTCAAGGGCTTCCCGCGCGACCGGTACACGACGCTGCCCGAGGCCGACGACCGCATCCTGGCCACGGCCGTGGACGCCCGCTGGCGCTTCGCCTCGACGGAGGTGGACTGGAACGCCGCGTTCGCGGCGGTCCGGGACGGCCTGATCGGCGCGTTCGTCGACACGTACAGCCGCTCGCTGCAGCAGACCCTGTACGCGATGGGGGAGCGGGTGCTGCAGCGGGTGCCCGAAGTCGCGGAGGTGCGGCTCGCACTGCCGAACCGGCACCACTTCCTGGTCGACCTGTCCCCGTTCGGGCTGGACAACCCCGACGCGGTGTACTTCGCGGCCGATCGCCCGTACGGCCTGATCGAGGGCACGGTGCTACGCGACGACGCGCCACCGGCCGGGCTAGCGTGGACAGGGCACCTATGGGAGCCGGGAGCGGCCTGATGGACTTCATGACGCCGTCGACCTGGGCCGACGCCCTGGCGATCAGGGCGGACCGGCCGGACGCGCTGCCGATCGCCGGCGGCACCGACGTGATGGTCGAGATGAACTTCCACCGGCGGCGACCGGGCGTGCTGCTCGACCTGACCCGCATCGGCGACCTGACGACCTGGGCGATGGACGGGGAGCTGCTGCGCATCGGCGCGGGCGTCTCGTACACCCGGATCATCGAGGAGCTGGGCGACCGGCTGCCGGGGCTGGCCATGGCCGCGCGCACGGTCGGCTCGCCGCAGATCCGCAACCGGGGCACGCTCGGGGGCAACCTCGGCTCGGCCTCGCCCGCGGGCGACGGCCACCCGCCGCTGCTGGCGGCCGGTGCACAGGTCGAGCTGGCGTCGGTGCGCGGCACCCGCCTGGTGCCGATCGACGGGTTCTTCACCGGCCCCAAACGCAGCGTGCTCGCGCCGGACGAGCTGATCGCCGCGGTGTGGGTGCGCCCCGCCGACGGCCCGGAGCAGTTCTCGAAGATCGGCACGCGCAACGCGATGGTGATCGCGGTCAGCTCGTTCTCCCTGGCGCTGCACCCCGGACGCCGCGAGGTCGGCACCGGCATCGGCTCGGCCGCGCCGACGCCGCGCCGGGCGACCGAGGCGGAGCTGTTCGCCGCCGGGCAGCTGCCCTGGGACACCCTCGCCGGGCTCGCACCCGACGTGGCGCGGCGCTTCGGCGAGCTGGTCGCCGCCGCCGCTGCACCGATCGACGACGTGCGCGGCACGGCCGCGTACCGCCGACACGCGCTGGCCGTGCTGGCCCAGCGCACCCTGACCTGGGCCTGGAGGGACCTATGCGGGTGACCTGCACGGTCAACGGAACGACCCGGACCGCCGACGACGTCTGGGAGGGCGAGAGCCTGCTCTACGTGCTGCGCGAGCGGCTCGGCCTGCCCGGCAGCAAGAACGCCTGCGAGCAGGGCGAATGCGGGTCGTGCACGGTCTACCTCGACGGGACGGCGGTCTGCGCCTGCCTGGTCGCCGCGGGCCAGGCCGCCGGACGCGACGTGCGCACCGTCGAAGGCCTGGCCCCGGAGGGCGAGCTGGACCCGGTGCAGCAGGCGTTCCTGCAGACCGGGGCGGTCCAGTGCGGCTTCTGCACGCCGGGGCTGATCGTCTCGGTGCACGACCTGCTGGCACGCGTCCCGCACCCGAGCGACCCCGAGATCCGCGAGGCGCTGGCCGGCAACCTGTGCCGCTGCACCGGCTACGAAAAGATCATGGATGCGGTACGCCTGGCCGCAGGCAGCCCGACCGAGGCGGGGACGCGATGAGGACCGTCATCAACGGCTGTGCGATCGCGACCGTCGACGCGGCGGGCGCCGAATACCTGCGCGGACATGTCGTGGTCGACGGCGACCGGATCACCGAGGTCGGCGCGGGGGACTTCGAGGGACCCACCGACCAGGTCATCGACGGCCGGGGCTGCCTGGCCACACCCGGCCTGGTCAACACGCACCACCACCTCTACCAGTGGGCGACCCGGGGCCTGGCCCAGCAGAGCAACCTGTTCGACTGGCTGGTCGAGCTGTACCCGGTGTGGGCCGGGCTCGACGACGAACTCGTCTACGTCACCACCACCGCGGGCCTGAGCGCGCTGGCGCTGTCGGGCTGCACCACCGCCGCCGACCACCACTACGTGTTCCCGCGCGGCTCCGGTGACCTGATCGGGACCCAGGTCGAGGCGGCCGCTTCGGTCGGCGTACGGCTGCACGCCTGCCGCGGCTCGATGGACCTGGGCGCGTCGCAGGGCGGGCTGCCGCCGGACAACGTCGTCGAGTCGACCGACGCCGCCCTCGCCGCGACCGCGGCCGCGATCGAGCAGCACCACGACCCGTCGCCGTCGGCGATGGTGCGCGTCGCCGTCGCGCCCTGCTCGCCGTTCTCGGTCACCTCCGACCTGATGCGCGAGGCCGCGTCCCTGGCCCGCGCGCACGGGGTGCGGCTGCACACCCACCTCGCCGAGACGGTCGAGGAGGACGAGTTCTGCCGCGAACGGTTCGGCTGCACGCCGGTGGAGTACGCGGAGAAGCTCGGCTGGCTCGGCGACGACGTGTGGCTGGCGCACGGCGTGCACCTCGACGACGCCGCGGTGGCCCGGCTCGGCGCGACCGGCACCGGGGTGGCGCACTGTCCCAGTTCCAACGCCCGGCTCGGCGCGGGCATCGCCCGGGTGCGCGACCTGCTCGACGTCGGCGCGCCGGTCGGCCTGGGCGTCGACGGTGCGGCCTCGCAGGAGGCCGGTGAGCTGGGCCCGGAACTGCGCCAGGCGATGCTGGCCGCACGCCTGCGCGGCGGCCCGGCGGCGCTGACCGCCCGCGAGGCGCTCGCCCTGGCCACCACGGGCGGGGCCCGCTGCCTGGGCCGCGACGGCGAGATCGGCATCCTGGAGCCGGGCCGGCTCGCCGACGTCGCGCTCTGGCGCATCGACGGCCTCGGCCACGCCGGCATCGAGGACCCGGTCGCCGCCCTCGTCTTCGGCCCACCGGCCCGCGTCGAAGCCCTGCTCGTCGGCGGCAACCTCGTCGTCCGCCACGGCCGCCTCGTCCACACCGACGAGGACTCCCTGGCCCGCGACCTGACCCGCGTCAGCCGCACCCTCCTCCGAAAGGCCGGCCGATGAGCTCGACGGTGCATGTGGGGTTGGCGGCCACTGTCACGGGTGGGGTGGGGGCGTCGCCGGGGCGGCCGGACGGGCGGTTGAAGGTGACGGGGGAGTTCGCGTTCTCGTCGGATCTGTGGGCCGAGGACATGCTGTGGGGGGCGACGCTGCGCAGCCCGCATCCGCGGGCGCGGATCACGAGCCTGGATCTCGGTCCGGCGCTGCGGATTCCCGGGGTGTACGCGGTGCTCACCCACGAGGACGTGCCCGGGCGGCGGCTCTACGGCCTGGAGCATGTCGACCAGCCGGTGCTGGCCGCCGGCGAGGTCCGCTACCAGGGCGAGCCGATCGTGATCGTGGCCGCCGACCATCCGGAGACCGCGCGCCGCGCCGTCAATGCGATCGGGATCGGCTACGACGTGCTCGACCCGGTCACCGACCCGGAGGCGGCGCTGCACGAGGACCGCGCGCCCCGGGTACACGCGGACCGGCCGAACCTGCTGCGCCACGTGCCGATCCGGCGCGGCGACCCGCAGGCCACCGCCGCGGTCGTGGTCACCGGCGAGTACGAGGTCGGCATGCAGGACCAGGCCTTCCTCGGCCCCGAATCGGGGCTGGCCGTGCCCGCCGAGGACGGCGGCATCGACCTCTACATCGCCACCCAGTGGCTGCACGTCGACCAGCAGCAGGTCGCCGCGTGCCTGGGCATGGCCGCCGACAAGGTGCGGCTCACCCTGGCCGGGGTCGGCGGCGCGTTCGGCGCGCGCGAGGACCTGTCCATGCAGGTCCACGCCTGCCTGCTGGCGCTGCGCACCGGGCGTCCGGTGAAGATGGTGTACGGGCGGGAGGAGTCGTTCTTCGGCCACGTGCACCGGCACCCGGCCCGGCTGCGCTACGAGCACGGCGCGGACGCCGACGGCCGCCTGGTCTACGTGAAGGCCCGCATCCTGCTCGACGGCGGCGCGTACGCGTCCAGCTCCGGCGCGGTCGTGGCCAACGCGGCGACGCTGGGCATCGGCCCCTACGACGTGCCGAACGTGGTGATGGACGCCTACGGGCTCTACACCAACAACCCGCCGTGCGGGGCGATGCGCGGCTTCGGCGCGGTGCAGGCGTGCTTCGCGTACGAGTCGCAGATGGACAAGCTCGCCGCGGCGCTGGGCCTGGACCCCGTGGAGGTGCGGGTCCGCAACGCCCTGCACACCGGTGACCGGATGCCGACCGGCCAGCTCGTCGAAGGCCCCGCGCCGGTCGAGGAGCTGCTCCGCCTGGTGCAGTCGAAACCACCGGCCGGGCAGGCCGACTTCCCGCCCGGCGGCACCGCCAACACCACCCGCGGCGAGGGCGTGGTCCGCGGCGTCGGCTACGGCATCGGCATCAAGAACGTCTGCTTCTCCGAGGGCTTCGACGACTACGCCACCGCCCGTGTGCGCCTGGAACCGGTCGGCGGCCGCCCCGCCGTGCTCGTGCACACCGCCGCCGCCGAGGTCGGCCAGGGCCTGGTCACCGTCCAGGCCCAGATCGTGCGCACCGAACTCGGCGTCGACCAGGTCACCATCGCCCCCGCCGACACCGCGGTCGGCAGCGCGGGCTCCTCCTCCGCCTCCCGCCAGACCTACATGACCGGCGGCGCCGTCCGCGCCGCCTGCCAGGCCATCCGTAGCCGCCTGCTGGACCGGATCGGCGGCCGGCCGGACGGGCTGCGCCTGGTCGACGGGCAGGTCCTCGACGAGGCCGGCACGGTCCTCGCAAAGATCGCCGAGCTGCTCGGGGACGAGGCGATCGAGGAGACGGTGCAGTGGCGGCACCGGCCGACGCATCCGCTCGACCCGGAGACGGGTCAGGGCGACGCGCACGTGCAGTACGCGTTCGCCGCGCACCGGGCCACCGTCGACGTCGACATCGAACTCGGCCTGGTGAAAGTCGTCGAGATCGTCACCGCGCAGGACGTCGGCAAGGCCGTCAATCCGGCCGCTGTCGTGGGTCAGATCCACGGCGGCACCGCCCAGGGTCTCGGCCTGGCGCTGATGGAGGAGATCCAGCTGGTGGACGGGAAGGTGCGCAATCCCTCCTTCACCGACTATCTGCTCCCTACGATCATGGACATGCCGCCGATGACAGTGGACGTGCTCGAACTGGCCGACCCGCACTCGCCCTACGGCCTGCGCGGGGTCGGCGAGCCGCCTACGATCTCGTCCACACCGGCCGTCGTCGCGGCGATCCGGGCGGCAACCGGGGCCGCGCTGACCCGGGTGCCGGTCCGGCCCGAACACATCGTGGGGGTATGAGTGACCGAGATCCTGACGCCTGAAGCGGTCGCGTTCGTCACCGAACTGCAACGCCGCTTCCGCCCCCGCCGCGACGAGCTGCTCGCGGCGCGCCAGGCCCGGCAGTCCGAGATCGACCGCACCGGCACGCTGGACTTCCTGCCGGAGACGGCGGGTATCAGAGACGGCGAGTGGACGGTCGCGCCCGCCCCGGCCGACCTGGTCGACCGCCGGGTCGAGATCACCGGCCCGACCGACCGCAAAATGACCATCAACGCGCTGAACTCGGGCGCGAAGGTGTGGCTGGCCGATCTGGAGGACGCCAACACCCCGCACTGGGCCAACGTGATCGGCGGCCAGCAGAGCCTGTACGAGGCGGTCCGCCGGACCATCAGCCTCCAGCAGGGCGACAAGCTGTACGCCCTGCACCCCGGCCCGCTGCCCACCATCGTGGTGCGGCCCCGCGGCTGGCACCTCGACGAGCGCCACTTCGAGGTCGACGGCAGTCCCGGCGTCGCCGCGCTGGTCGACTTCGGGCTGCACTTCTTCCACAACGCCGCCGAGCTGCTGGCCCGCGGCAGCGGCCCGTACTTCTACCTGCCGAAGATGGAGAGCCACCTCGAAGCGAGGCTGTGGCAGGACGTGTTCACCGCCGCGCAGGAGCTGCTGGGCATCCCGTACGGCAGCATCCGGGCCACCGTGCTCATCGAGACGATCACGGCCGCGTTCGAGATGGACGAGATCCTGTGGGAGCTGCGCGACCACGCCAGCGGCCTGAACGCCGGGCGCTGGGACTACCTGTTCAGCCTGATCAAGAAGTTCCGCGCGTTCCCGGCGTACACGCTGCCCGATCGGGGGCAGGTGACGATGGCCGCGCCGTTCCTGCGGGCGTACGCGCAGCTGCTGGTCAAGACGTGTCACCGCCGCGGCGCGTACGCGATGGGGGGCATGGCGGCCTTCATCCCGAACCGGCGCGACCCGGGCGTCACCGCGACCGCGCTGGCCAAGGTCCGTCAGGACAAGGAACGCGAGGCCGCCGACGGCTTCGACGGCTCCTGGGTGGCGCACCCCGACCTGGTGCCGCTCTGCCTGGAGGTCTTCGAGAAGGCGCTGGACGGGGCGCCGAACCAGCTCACCCGCCAGCGCCCGGACGTGCAGGTCAGTGCCCACGACCTGCTCGACGTGCGCACCACCGAGGGTGAGCCGACCCTGGCGGGGGCGCGCGCCAACATCCACGTCGGCATCCGCTACATCCAGTCCTGGCTGAACGGCAACGGCGCGGCCGCGATCGACAACCTGATGGAGGACGCCGCCACCGCCGAGATCTCCCGCTCGCAGCTGTGGCAGTGGCTGCACAACGGCGCGGTCCTCGACGGCGGCACCACCCCGGTCACCCGCGAGCTGCTGGAACAGCTCATCGAGGGGGAGATGGCCGGGCTGGGGCCGGAGTACGCCCCCGCCCGCCGGGTCTTCGAGCAGGTCGCGCTCGCCGACGACTTCGTCGAGTTCCTGACCCTGCCGGCCGGGGAGCTGATCGACTGATGACGCCCGCCGGAACCGAGGAGTTCCTCGGCGTGCCGCGCGAGCCGCGCGACGGGACGGACCACCTTCCCGCCCGGGAGCTGGACCGCAGACTGGCGGCGGCCGACGGACTGCTCCGCGACCGCTGGCCGGGCGAGCAACCCGGCCGCCAGCCGCTGCACACCGTGTACGTGCCCGCCGACCGGGTGCGCACCGGTCTCGCGTCGCGCTGGGGCGAGCAGGCCCTCGCGGCGCTGGCCGAGCACGGCCTGCCGTATCCGGAAATGCTGCACGAGCGGATCAGCCGCAAGCTGTCCGCCGAACCGATCGAGGACCTGCGGGTGGACTTCGAGGACGGTTACGGCCGCCGCGAGGACGCGACCGAGGACGCGCACGCCCGCAGCGTCGCCGCGTTCCTCGCCGCCCGTCCGGCCCCGTTCACCGGCGTACGGATCAAGAGCCTGGAGCCCGACACCCGGCCCCGCGCGCTGCGCACCCTCGACCGGCTGTTCGACGCGCTGGGCACGATCCCGCCGAACTTCGTGATCACGCTGCCGAAGGTCAGCTCGGTGGACCAGGTCGAGGCGCTGGTGTGGCTGTGCCGTCACCTCGAACCGGCCGCCGGGCAGCTGCGCTTCGAGCTGCAGGTGGAGATGCCGCAGGCCATCCTGGGCCCGGACGGGGTGTGCCCGCTGCCCGCGATGATCCACGCATCGCAGGGGCGCTGCGTGGGGCTGCACTACGGCACCTACGACTACTCGGCGGCGCTGGGCATCGCGGCGGCGTACCAGTCCATGGAGCATCCGGCCGCCGATCACGCCAAGCAGGTGATGCAGGTCGCCGCAGCAGGTACGGGGGTACGCGTGGTCGACGGCTCCACCAACGTGCTGCCGATCGGCGACACCGCCGCCGTGCAGGCCGCCTGGGCGCTGCACCAGCGCCTGGTCCGCCGCAGCCTGGAACGCGGCTTCTACCAGGGCTGGGACCTGCATCCGGCGCAGCTGCCGACGCGTTACGCGGCCGCGTACGGCTTCTTCCGGGAGGGTGCGCCGTCGGCCGCGACCCGGCTGCGGGCCTGGCTGGCCGGGCGCGACAGCGCCGCGCAGCGCGACAGCGGCGCGCGCGGCACCGGCTACCTCGACGAACCGGCGACCGCGCGGGCGCTGTCCGGGTTCCTGCGACGCGCCGTGGAGTGCGGCGCGCTGGATATCGGCGAATTCGGCGTCGATCGATCTATGCTGGACCCGCTGTGAACTACGACCTGATCCTGCGCTCGCACCGCACGCTCACCCCGGACGGCGAGCGGCCCGCCGACGTCGGCATCCGCGACGGAGTCATCGCCGCGGTCGCCGGCTTCCAGGCGCTGGCCGGCAACGACGTCATCGACCTGGGGGAGTGCGCGCTGCTGCCCGGCCTGGTCGACACCCACGTGCACGTCAACGAGCCGGGGCGCACCCAGTGGGAGGGCTTCGACAGCGCCACCCGGGCGGCCGCCGCGGGCGGCGTCACCACCATCGTCGACATGCCGCTGAACTCGATTCCGCCCACCGTCGACGTGCAGGCGCTGCACGTCAAACGGGCCGCCGCCGTCGAGCAGTGCTTCGTGGACGTCGGCTTCTGGGGCGGCGCGGTGCCCGGCAACGCCGCGCAGCTGCCCGCGCTGCACCAGCAGGGCGTGTTCGGCTTCAAGGCGTTCCTCATCGACTCGGGGGTGCCGGAGTTCCCGCCGCTGGACCCGGCGGGGCTGGAGGAGGCGCTCGGCGCGGTCGACGCGCTGTTCGTGGTGCACGCCGAAGACCCGTCGCTGGTCACCGCCGCGTACGGCGAGCACTTCGCGGACTTCGTCGCCTCGCGCCCGCCGCGGGCCGAGCGCCGTGCCGTCGCCGCCGCGATCGATGCGGCCCGGCGCACCGGAGCCCGGGTGCACATCCTGCACCTGGCCGCCGCCGACGCGCTCCCGCTGATCGCCGCGGCGCGCCGCGAGGGCGTCCGCATCACCGCCGAGACCTGCCCGCACTACCTGACCCTGGACGCCGCCCAGGTGCCCGACGGCGCGACGCAGTACAAGTGCTGCCCGCCGATCCGGGACAAGTCCCATCAGGATGCGCTCTGGCAGGCGCTGGCCGACGGGGTGATCGACTGCGTGGTGTCCGACCACTCGCCGTGCCCGCCCGAGCTGAAAGCCGGCGACTTCGGCACCGCCTGGGGCGGTATCGCGTCCGTGCAGCTCGGGCTGCCGCTGATCTGGACCGCCGCGGCGCAGCGCGGGCACAGCCTCGCCGACGTGGTCCGCTGGATGGCCGGCAACACCGCCGACCTGGTCGGCCTGCCCCGCAAGGGACGGATCGCCGAGGGCGCCGACGCGGACCTGGTGGCCTTCGACCCCGACGCCGAGTTCACCGTCGACGCGACCCGGCTGCTGCACCGCCACCACGTCTCGCCCTACGACGGCCGCCCGCTGCGCGGCGTCGTGCGCGACACCTGGCTACGCGGCCGCCTCGCCGGTGTGGAGCCGATCGGCCGCCTGCTCCGGCCGGGAGGCGGGGCATGAGCGCGGGCCCGGACGGGTGCTGCGCCGCCGGTCGCGGGCAGGTGGCGCCGTGAGCTTCGAGGAGCTGCTCGACCTCGCGTCGCGGGCCGTGGGCGGCAGCGTCGTCGCCGCCAACGACGAGTTCTTCGCCGAGCGCGACAACCTGGTCAACCCGTGGGCGCCGACCTTCACCCCGCGCACCTTCGGCGCGAAAGGCCAGGTGTACGACGGCTGGGAGACCCGCCGCCGCCGCGAACCCGGCCACGACCATGCCGTGCTCCGGCTCGGCGCGCCCGGCCACGTGCACGGCGTCGTCGTCGACACCGCGTTCTTCACCGGCAACTACCCGCCCGAGGCGTCCGTCGAGGGCTGCCGGGCCGACGGCTACCCCTCGCCCGCCGAGCTGACCGGCGCGGACTGGTTCCCGCTGGTCGGGCGCTCGCCGCTGCAGGGGGACACCCGCAACCGCTTCCCGGTCGACGCCGGGCCGCTGGTCACCCACGTCCGGTTGACCATCCATCCCGACGGCGGGGTGGCCCGGCTGCGGGTGCACGGCATCCCCGCCCCCGACCCGCGCCTGCTGCCGGACACCGTCGACCTCGCCGCCGCAGAACTCGGCGGGCGGGTCGTCGACTGCAGCGACCGCTTCTACGGCTCGCCCGGCAACCTGCTGCTGCCCGGCCTGGCGGCCAGCATGGGCGAGGGCTGGGAGACCCGGCGGCGGCGCGACGACGGCAACGACTGGGTGCAGGTGCGCCTCGCCGCGCCGGGCGTGCTCCGGCTGGCCGAGCTGGACACCTCACATTTCAAAGGCAACGCCCCCGGCTGGGCGGCGCTGACCGGGCCGGACGGCGAACCGCTGCTGGCACGCACCCGGTTGCAGCCCGACACCCGCCACCGGTTCCGGCTGTCGTACGACGGCCCGGTCGACGGGGCACGCCTGGACGTCTACCCCGACGGCGGCATGGCCCGGCTGCGCCTGTACGGCAGCCTGACGGCCTCCGCCCGGGAAGAACTCGCCGCACCGTGGACGGATCAGGAGGCTGGGGGAGGCTGACATATGGCGGTCGGGGGATTGCTGCTCGCGGCGGGGGCCGGGCGGCGCTACGGGATGCCCAAGGCACTGGCGACGGTGCCGGGCGACGGGGAGATGATGGTGCAACACGCGCTGCGGACGCTGCGCGACGGGGACTGCGATCCGATCGTGGTCGTGCTCGGCGCGGGAGCCGGGCGCGCGCCGGCGCTGCCCGGCGCGTTCGTGGTGGTCAACAAGGATTGGCGGACCGGTATGGGCTCGTCCCTGCGGGCCGGGTTGGCGGCGCTGCCGCCGCAGGTGGACGCTGTAGTGGTGCTGCTGGTGGACACCCCGGGGATCACCGCCGAGGCGGTGCGCCGGGTCGGCGCGGGCGCGGGCCCGGCCACGCTGCGCGTCGCGACCTACGGCGGGGACGGCGGGCATCCGGTGCTGCTCGGCCGGGACCACTGGGCCGGGGCGGCGGCGCTCGCCGTGGGCGACGTCGGGGCCCGGCCGTACCTGGCCAAGCGCGACGTGGAGACGGTGCCCTGCGACGACGTATCCGACGGCGCGGACCTGGACGTCCCCCATGCGTGACGTGCTCGACGACCTGTTCCGGGTCTGGGAGTCCGGCGGGGTCGCCGGCGTGGCGACCGTGGTGCGCACCTGGCAGTCCGCGCCGCGGCGGCCGGGTGCGTCCATGCTCGTCGCGCCGGGCGGGGAGGCCGTCGGCAGCGTCTCCGGCGGCTGCGTCGAGGGCGCCGTGTACGAGCTGGCCACCGACGTCGCCGCCGACCCGGGGGCGCGGCCGGTGCTGCAGCGCTACGGCGTCACCGACGACGACGCGTACGCCATCGGCCTGACCTGCGGCGGCATCATCGAGGTGTTCGTCGAGCAGGTGTCACGCGAGACGTTTCCGCAGCTCGGTGAGGTGGTGGCGGCGGTCCGGGCGGGCCGCCCCGTGGCCGTGGCGACCTGCATCGCCCCGGCCGACTCGCCGCGCTTCGGGCACCGGATGGTCATCGAGGAGGGCGGGGTCGCGGGCACGTTCGGCTCCGCAAGGCTCGACGACGCCGTCGCCGACGACGCGCGCGGGCTGCTGGCCGCCGGGCGCACCGGGACGCTGCACTACGGCCCCGACGGCGAGCGCCGCGGCGACGCGCTGGCCGTGTTCGTGAACTCGTACGCCCCGCCCGCTCGCATGATCGTGTTCGGGGCGATCGACTTCGCCGCCGCGGTGGCGCGCATCGGCTCGTTCATGGGCTACCACGTGACGGTCTGCGACGCGCGAGCCGTGTTCGCCACCCCGAAACGTTTTCCGTTCGCCGACGAGGTCGTCGTCGAGTGGCCGCACCGCTACCTGGAGGGTGAGGTCACCGCGCAGCGCGTCGACGGGCGCACCGTGCTGTGCGTGCTCACCCACGATCCGAAGTTCGACGTGCCGCTGCTGGTGCTGGCCCTGCGGCTGCCGGTGGCGTACGTCGGCGCGATGGGCTCCCGCCGCACCCATGAGGATCGGCTGGCC
Source organism: Catellatospora sichuanensis (assembly GCF_007483665.1). Classification (GTDB taxonomy): domain Bacteria; phylum Actinomycetota; class Actinomycetes; order Mycobacteriales; family Micromonosporaceae; genus Catellatospora; species Catellatospora sichuanensis. Next base: position 58,524 of record NZ_ML660190.1, on the reverse strand, counting down.
CGGCTGCGCGAGGACGGCCTGACCGAGACCGAGCTGGGCAGGCTGCGCTCGCCGATCGGTCTGGACCTGGGGGCGCGCACCCCGGAGGAGACCGCGGTCAGCATCGCCGCGGAGATCGTCGCGCTGCGCTGGGGCGGCACCGGCGCCGTACTGTCCGAGGTGGACGGACCGATCCACCGTGCGGGCCCGCTGGGCCGCTGACCGGCGGTCCGCGGCGTGCGCGCAGGCCGAGGCCGCCGACGGTCAGCGGCGCGGGTGCGCGTACGCAGCCGCGTCGACCTGTCAGCGGCGCGGGTGCGCAGCGAGGTAGGCCTGCACGACCTCGGCACGTGGGCGGCCGCGCTCGTTGACGGCGATGCCGTGACGTCGCGCCCAGGCCCGGATCTCGACCGCACCCGGCGGCGCCACCCGTTCGGGTGCCGGGTCCGCCTCTGGCGCAGCGGCTTCCGATGCCGTGTCCGCTTCCGGTGTCGAGGCGGGCGGCGGGAACGGCTCGGCCGCCTCTCCGGTCAGCACCGGGGATGACCAGCGGTGCCGCACCATCGCCTCGTACGCGGGCGTCAGGGCCTGTGCGAAGTCGACGCCACGGACCGCGAGGCCCAGCGGGCCGAGCCGCTGCAGCAGCCGGGCCGCCGCCTGCGGGTCGGCGGGCGGCGGCGCGGGCAGCGGCCCGCTGGTCCAGAAGCCGCGCAGCTCGTCGCGCTCACCGGTGCCCTCGGGGGCGCCGCCGCCCTGCGTTAGCCGGTGCGCCCGCAGGGCGTCGAGCAGCTCGGCGCGGGGCATGCCGCGCCAGTGCAGGATGGTGAACGGGTCCTCGTCGAACTGCTCGGCCAGCAGGTAGCACACCGCCGCCGCGTGTTTGCAGGGGTTGCCCCAGTCCGGGCACGAGCACGTCAGACGCAGTCCGCGCATGGCCGGGAACAGCGACATGCCCAGCGGCGCCAGAGCCTGCTCGATGTCCTCGGGCATCCGTCCGGCCAGCAGCGCGGCGCTGAACGCGGCCTGCTCGGCCAGCCCGCCGACGGCCCGCTTCCAGTCGGACGCGGTGAACGGCGCCACCGCGACGGTGACCGCGTAGGGCTCGTCCCGGGAGCCCTGCACCTGCGCTGTCACCTCGCCGGGTGACACCACCAGCGAGAGCACCTGGCCGGAGCGCGCGTACGACTTGCCGCGGCTGAGCCGGCTCGCGGTCTCCGGCGATTCGATGGCCTTCAGGAAACGGCGCGACCACCAGGTCGTGGCGATGTCGCCGCGCCGGCTACGGGCCCGGATCCCGTCGGCAGGCAGCCGCGGCTTGGCGGACGGGAAGCCTCGCCACGACCGGTCCGCCCCCGCGTCGGTGCCGAGGTCGGCCTCGTGGAGGTCGTGCTCGTGCTCGGCGGGCGGCCACCCGTCCAGATCGTGCTCGCCGGGGTTGTGCCATTCGTCCAGGTCGTGCTCGTCGTGCTGTGCCATGCCCGCCCCTACTCGACGACCGCGTCGCGGTTCAGCGCGACGAGGTCGCGCAGCGCGTCGGTGGACAACTCGGTCAGCCACGCCTCGCCGCTGCCGACGGTCGCCTCGGCGAGGGCCTTCTTCTGCTCCAGTACCGCGTCGATGCGCTCCTCCAGGGTCCCCGCGCACATCAGCTTGCGCACCTGCACGTCGCGGCGCTGCCCGATGCGGAACGCCCGGTCGGTGGCCTGGTTCTCGACGGCCGGGTTCCACCAGCGGTCGACGTGGATGACATGGTTCGCCGCGGTCAGGTTCAGCCCGACGCCGCCGGCCTTGAGCGACAGCACGAACAGCCCTGGGCCGCCCTCGCCCTGGAACGCCGCGACCATGCCGTCGCGGGTCCTGCGGTCCACCCCGCCGTGCAGGAACGGCACGGGCTGGGCGAATACCGCCGACAGGTGCTCGGACAGCATCCCGCCGAACTCGGCGAACTGCGTGAACAGCAGTGCCTTCTCACCGGCGGCGAGCACCTCCTCGCAGATCTCCTCGACCCGCGCCACCTTGCCAGACCGCCCGGCGATCCGTGAGCCGTCCTTCAGCAGCTGGGCGGGGTGGTTGCAGACCTGCTTCAGCTTGGTCAGCGTGGCCAGGATCAGGCCTCGACGGTCGATGCCGTCGGCCTGCGCGACCTGGCGCAGCATGTCGTCGAGCACCGCCTGGTACAGCGTCGCCTGCTCGCGTGTCAGGTTGCAGGCCACCGTCATCTCGATCTTGTCGGGCAGGTCGGAGATGATGCTCGGGTCGGTCTTGACCCGGCGCAGCATGAACGCGCCGGTCACCCGGCGCAGCCGTGCTGCCGCCTGCTCGTCGCCGTCCCGCTCGATCGGCACGGCGAAGCGCCGCTTGAACGACTCCGCACTGCCCAGCAGGCCGGGGCTGGCAAACTCCATGATCGAATGCAGGTCGGCCAGCCGGTTCTCGACCGGGGTGCCGGTCAGCGCGATACGCCGTGGTGCGGGCAGCGCCCGGATCGCCCGCGATTGCTTGGCCGCCGCGTTCTTGATCGCCTGCGCCTCGTCGACCACGATGCGCCGCCAGCCCACCTCCGCCAGGCCTTTCTGATCCCGCAGCGCCAGGCTGTACGTGGTCAGCACCAGGTCGACGCCCGCGACCGCGGCGCGGAACTGCTCGCCGGTCAACCGCTCCGCACCGTGGTGCACGTGCACGGCCAGCTTGGGCGCGAACCGTGACGCTTCCCGCTGCCAGTTCGCGACCAGCGACATCGGGCAGACCAGCAGCGTCGGGCCCTGCCCCGGGGCCTGCTGTCGTTCGCGTTCCAGCAGCGCCAGCACCTGGATGGTCTTGCCCAGGCCCATGTCGTCGGCCAGCACCGCGCCCGAGCCGAGCGCATCCATGAACGACAGCCAGCCCAGTCCGCGCTCCTGGTACGGGCGCAACAGCGCGCCGAACCCGTCCGGCGTCGGCAGCGCCGCGAACCTGCCTGCCGGGCCGCCGGCCAGCAGCTCGCCGAGCCAGCCGGTGGCGGCGACCCCGACCATCGGCAGCCCGGTTTCGGCGCCCTCGCCGAGCAGGCCCGCGCGCAGCACGTCCCGCGCGGTCATCGGACGCCCCCGCGACCTGCCGAGCTGCTTGAGCCCGGCGGCGAGCCGGGCCTGGTCCACCTCGACCCACTGCCCGCGTATCTTCACCAGCGGCGACTTCGCCTCGGCCAGCGCCGCCAGCTCCTGTTCGGTGAGCACCTCGTCGCCGAGGGCCACCTGCCAGGCGTACTCGACGAGCGAGTCCATGCCGAGCCGGGACTCCTTGGCGACGATGCCCGGCTGCGGCGGCGTCTGCGCGTTCAGGCGCAGCCCGAGCCGCGGCCGCGGGCCGCTCCACCAGGCGGGCAGCAGCACCCCGACACCTGCCGCGGTCAGCGCCGACGCGTGCCGGCGCAGGAAGATCAGCGCGTCCTCGCCGTCCAGCGCCATGCCGACCGGCGCGGCCTGCCGCAGCACCCGCGCCAGCGGCGGGTAGTGCTGCGCGGCCCGGCCGAGTCCGGCCAGCAGCGCGGCCTGCGGATCGAGCCCGGCCTCGGCGAACAGCAGCGCGTTGCCGTCCAGCCGCCACACCTCGGCCGCCCCGGCGACCAGGGACGGGTCCTCGTGCGACTGCAGCAGCAGCTCCAGCCGCCAGATGCCGCCCTCGTCCTGGTCCTCAGCCCTGGTCGCGTCTGCTCCGGCTGCGCCGTCGGGACCGGGCGCTCTTTCCGGCTCGCCCGCGCGGCCCCTTCCGGCCGTCCAGCCAGGCGCGGCGTCGTCGCCGGGGGCGATCAGGCGCAGGCAGGTGCGCACCAGCCCACCGGTCCGTGACCTGCCGCCCTCCCGCCACGTGTCCAGGGTCTCCGACAACCGGTTCGCCTCGTACGGGTTGAGCTGCTCCGCATCTATGACGTTGTCGGCGGAGGTGAGGGCCGTGAGCACCTGCTCGGCGGCCTGGGTCTGCCGGGTGGCCCGCCCTCGGGGCGCCGGCAGCAGGGCCGGGCCCAGGCCGGACACCGCCTCGTTGGCCAGCGCGTCCACCATCGAGTCGAGCGCCGCGTCGAACACCGCGTCGGCCGGGGCGAGGGCGACCTCGTCGTCGTAGAGCCAGCATCGCAACGCCGGGGGCATCGCCGCGAGCAGCGGGATGCGTACGGCGGCGACCTGCAGCGACGAGGCCGCCCGCCAGTCGGCGAACCAGTACCGGCTCTCCTCATCCCAGGTCAGCGCCGGGGTCACCAGCCCGCTGCCGACCAGGTGGGCAGCCGCGCGCGTCAGCGCGGTCGCGAAGCGCACGGTGGCCCCGCCGATCGGGGCGAGGCCGGGCAGCAGCCGCAGTGCCGCCGTGGCGTCCATCCGCAGCGTGGGCACGACGAACGCGGCCAGGTGGTCCGGCTCCGGGCCGGTGCCGAGTTCCGCCGACGGCGTCGGCCGACCGCCGTACGCCGGCAGAGCCAGGACCGACCAGCCCGTCTGGAGGTCGCCGCTCGGGTCTCCGAGCGCTCCCAGCGCCGCGCCGAGCGACGAGGCGGTCACCGCGAACGGATGCGTACGCGGCCGCCGGGTGCGGCGCTCGCGCTGGGCGGGCAGCGCGGCCCGCAGGTCCGCGTCCTCGGCCCAGAACTCCCAGCTGCCGTCTGCGGTGTACACGCAGTGCGCGACCAACACGCGCGGACCTCCGGATTCGCCGTACGAGGGGACCGCCGCCGATCCTCTCACGCCCACCGTCCCGGCCCCGCGCGCACATCACCGCCTACCAGCCGCAACGTCGGTCACACCGGGGCTGCGGGCTACGATGGCCGGATGTCGATCGACGTGACGGACGCGCCCGAGCGCGAACGGTTCGAGGCCCGCGACAGCGCGGAGCAGGCGGTGGCCGGGTTCATGACGTACCAGCTCACCGGCAATGTCATCGTGTTCACCCACACCGAGGTCTCCCCGGCGTACGAGGGCAAGGGCGTGGGCAGTGCGCTGGCCCGCACGGTGATGGACGACTCCCGGGCGAAGGGCCGCACGGTGGTGCCGATGTGCCCCTTCCTGGCCGGCTGGCTGGAGAAGCACCCTGATTACGCTGACATCACCGCCCAGGGCACCAAGCGGGTCAAGTAGCAGCCCGTCGGCAGTCCTGCCGTCTCGAGTCCGGCCTGACCGGTCAGATCGGGGGCCACGGGATGGCGTGGCGGTCCTCCGGCGGCTGCGGTAGACGGCCGTCGGCCACCAGTTGCTTGATGCGGGTGCCGACGGCGTCGACCTCCGCCGTGGTCAGCAGGTCGTCCAGCACACCCGGATCGAAGGCGCGCAGCGCCGCGCCCACGTCCGGCGGCACCGCCCGTCCGGCGAACCCCCACAGCACCGTGCGCAGCTTGTCCTCGGTGTGGAAGCAGATGCCGTGGTCGACGCCGTACACCCGCTGATCGGGGGTGGCCAGCACGTGCCCGCCCTTGCGGTCCGCGTTGTTGATCACAGCGTCGAACGCGGCCAGCCGGGCCAGCCGCGGGTCGTCGGCGTGCGCCAGCAGGTACGGCCGCCCCTCCTCGTCCTCGGCGGCGGCGATCGGCAGCCAGCCCTTGGGCAGCTTGTCGGCGGGCACGAAGTCGACCGGAGGCTCCACCGTCTCGTCCAGCCACAGCTGGCACGAGCCCGGCCCGAGCGGCCCGTCGCGCATCACCGTCGGCGGCACCAGGTCCCACCCGAGCGACTCGCTCACCGCGTACGCCGCGACCTCCCGGGCGGCCAGGGTGCCGTGCGGGAAGTCCCACAGCGGCCGCTCGCCGCGCACCGGCTTGTAAACCGCCCGCACCGACCGCCCACCGCCGGACAGGATCACGCGCAGCGTCGTGTTGGAGGCCTCGACCAGCCGGCCCTCGATCTCCATCTCGGCGTCGCGTAGCAGCCGGCCGAGCTCGGCCGGGCCGTCGCCCGCGGAGGACCGCGCGCCGGGCGCACCGGCCATGCCGCGGTCGCCGGAGCTGCCGCGCTGCTGCTGCGCGCCGACCGGGCCGTGCTCGCCGGTGTGCGTCTGGTCGCCGGTGGGAGGGATGGCGAACCTCACCTTCGGATCTGGCTGCGTGCTATCCGGGTGACGCTACTCCGCCACCGGACGATCTCACCTGCGGTGATAGCCGTTGTGCCGCGGGCACAGGTGCCCGGCCGGGTCCAGCGGCTGCCCGCACAGCGGGCACGGCGGCCGGCCCGCGGCCACCACCCGCTTGGCGCGGTCGATGAACTGCCGCACCTCCGCCGGGGTCAGCCGCACCCGCAGCCGGTCGAGATCGTCGGAGATCTCCGGCGTCGCGTCCTCGTCTTCGTCCTCATCGTCGGCGGTCTCGGCCTCGGCGTCGAACTCGACCTCCTCGGCCGCGATCGCCTCGATGATCACCGTGCTGGTCTCGACGTCGAAGGCCAGCCCCAGCGTGCCGACGCGGAACTCCTCGTCCACGGGGGTGTCCAGCGGCTCGTTGTCGGCCGGTCCCTCGGCCGCCGCGGGCAGCTCCGCACCGAACCGCTGATGCGCCTCGGCGAGCAGCTCCTCGAGCTTCTCCGCCAGCAGCGCGACCTGCATCTTCTCCAGCGCCACGCTGACCAGGCGGCCGCCGCCGCGAGCCTGCAGATAGAACGTACGCTCGCCCGGCGGACCCACCGTACCGGCGACGAACCGCTCCGGCGGCTCGAATGCGTACACCTGATGGGTCATGCCTCCGACCCTAGCGTCACGCCCGCGCCAGCGGGTAACCGCTCGAGGGGAGATCCGCTCTCGGCATAAAGCTGGTTAGGCTGGCGCCATGGAAACGTGGTCCGGTCTTGACGTCCCGCGCCTGCCAGGCGCCGGACAGCCGCTGGCTCTGTTCGACTCCGCACGCCAGGGCGCCTTCCCGAGCCGCCCGGTGGGCGGGCACGCGACGATGTACGTCTGCGGCATCACGCCGTACGACGCGACACATCTCGGCCACGCGGCGACCATGATCACATTCGACCTGGTGAACCGGATGTGGCGCGACGCCGGGCACGACGTCGTCTACGTCCAGAACGTCACCGACATCGACGACCCGCTGCTGGAGCGGGCCACCCGGGACGGCGAGGACTGGAAGGTGCTCGCCATGCGCGAGACCGCCCTGTTCCGGGAGGACATGGAGGCCCTGCGGATCATCCCGCCGAGCCACTACGTGGGTGCGGTCGAATCGATCCCCGTCATCGCCGAGAAGGTCGCCGACCTGCTCGACCGCGGCGCGGCATACCGGCTCGAGGACGGCACCGGCGACGTCTACTTCGACATCAGCGCCGCGCCCCGGTTCGGGTACGAGTCGAACCTGTCCCGGGAGCAGATGCTGGCCTTCTTCGCCGAGCGTGGCGGCGACCCCGAGCGTGCCGGCAAGCGCGACGCGCTCGACCCGCTGCTGTGGCGCGGCCGCCGCGACGGGGAGCCGTCCTGGCCCGGCGGCGTGCTCGGCGCGGGCCGCCCCGGCTGGCACATCGAATGCGCGGTCATCGCCCTCGAACTGCTCGGCGAGACCATCGACGTGCAGGGCGGCGGCAACGACCTGCTGTTCCCGCACCACGAGTGCTCCGCCGCGCACGCCGAGGTGCTCACCGGCAAGGCGCCGTTCGCGGCGCACTACGTGCACGCCGGCATGATCGGCCTGGACGGCGAGAAGATGAGCAAGTCCCGCGGCAACCTGGTCTTCGTGTCGCGCCTGCGCTCCGACAAGGTCGACCCGATGGCCGTACGCCTGGCCCTGCTCGGCGACCACTACCGCGCCGACCGCCAGTGGACCGACGAGGTCTTCAAGACCGCCGAGCACCGCCTCGGCCGCTGGCGCCGTGCCGCCCGTGCCGCCGCCGCCCCCTCCGGCGCCGAACTGCTGGCCGGCGTACGCGCCAAACTCGCCGAGGACCTCGACACGCCCGGCGCCCTGGCCCTCATCGACACCTGGGCCGACGACACCCTCGCCGGCGTCGGCAACGACCGCCAGGCCCCCACCCTCATGGCCGAAACCCTCGACGCCCTCCTCGGCCTCAAACTCTGACCACACCACCCCAACCACCACCACCCCAACCACCACCGCGACGATCTTGCGTGAACTGTGGGTACGACACGCTCGTACCGGACAAAAGGGCAACAGTTCGCGCAAGATCGTCGTGATCTAGAGTTCGGCAGCCGGTGGCGGGATGGTCCGGTGGTCAAAGTGGGGGTGGCGCGGTCCGGCCGTGGGAGTCAGGCGCGGGGGCGGGGCTGGGGGCGGGGGCGCACGGCGACCCGGGACGGCCGCTGCGGCGGCGCCTGGCGCAGACGGGCCGGGCGGGCCGGTGCCGCGGCCTGCCGCCGCAACGTCAGGGCGACGTGGCCCAGCCGCGCGGCCAGGGCGAACACGCCCACGGTCAGCGCGCCGAGTAGCAGCACGCCGGTGCTGGGCACGCCGTCGGCGATGCCGACCACCAGCACGGCGAGCAGGGCTATTCCGATCACGAGCACGACGAGCGCGCCGAGCAGGGCCACGAGCGCCTGCGGGGAGTGTGGAACCGCGCCGTCCGGCCGATTCTCGGCACCTCGCTGCGCTCCGTTGGAGAATCGGCGAAGGGTCATGCAACCATCCTTGCGGCGAACGCGCGGGTGCGCAGGCGAAAAGGTGTCGGGCACCCGACAGTCCGCAGATTAGCCCAGGACAAGGCCAGGATCGGTATCTCCGTCCAGGTCGGCGTCCGGGCGTGGCGTGGGCACCCGGTATTCCTCCGTCAGTGTCGTCATCGGTCCCGGCCACGTCGCCTGCGCCACCTCGATCACCTTGTGCTCGCCGTCGTACGCGACGTGCAGCAGGTGCAGCACCGGCGTGTCCGGCCGGATCTGCAGCGTCTCGGCCTCCTCGCGGGTGGGCAGCCGGGCGGTGATGGTGTCGGTGGCGGTGACGTAACGGCGGCCGGTGACCTCCTCGACCTCCTGGTAAAGCGGGCGGCCGAAGGACTCCAGGCGCTCCAGCGAGGTGCCCGCGGTGTCCTGGGGGCGCAACCAGGCGGCGCCGACCTCGACCACGGCGTCCTGGGTGCGCACCAGGTGCCGGCGCACCACCAGCAGCGTCGAGTCCGGCACGCCGAACGCGTCGGCCACCTCGGCCGGCGGGGTGGCCCGGGTGACCTCGGTCAGCTGCTGGCGGTAGCGGGCCGCCAGGTCGGCGTGGTAGCCGCGGTGCGCGCCGTAGCGGCCGCGGGACAGCCTGTTGAGCCGCCGCCGGGTGCCGCGGACGTAGGTGCCGGAGCCCGGCTTGGTGATCAGCAGCCCTTCGACTCTCAGCTGGTCGATGGTGCGCTGCACGGTCTGCTTCGCCACGCCGTACATCTGCGCCAGCGCCGGGATGGAGGGCAGTTGCTCTCCGGCGGCCCAGTCGCCTCGTCTGATCTTGGCGCGCAGCTGGGCGGCGATCTGCCGGTGCGGGTGCTCCGCAGCGCCCGGATTGATCCCGCCGATGCCCGTCTCGGTCATGAGGCGATCATGCCGTACAAATGTCCGAATACCTAGCGACCTAGGACGCCCCCAGACCGCATGTCGCCCGACACGTCGCCCCAACGCCCGCCCCACCGCGCCCCACTGCGGTCGGACCGGGCCGACCGAGGCCGGTCGGGAGGCCGCAACTCTTGAAGACTTGCGGCCTTCGGGCACGCCGAAAGGCGCAACTCTTCAAGAGTTGCGCCTGGTGACGGGTGGGGTGGAGGTGGGCGGCGGGCCGGGGCGGGGTTACCAGGTGCCGTGGGTGGGGCCGGGGGAGCCGCCGCGACGGCGGAGGTATTTCTCGAACTCGACGGCGATCTCGTCGCCGGACAGGGGCTTGGCCACGTCGCCGGCGCGCTCTTCCAGGTCGCGGAGGTATTCGGCGAGTTCGGCGTCCTGGGCGGCGGCGGCGCGGACCCGGTCCTCCCACTCGGCGGACTCCTCGGCCAGGTCCAGCATCGGCACCGGCAGGTCGAGGACCTCTTCGATGCGGTGCAGCAGGGCGAGTGTCGCCTTCGGGCACGGCGGGTTGTTCGCGTAGTGCGGAACGTGGACCCAGAACGACATCGCGTCGATTTCGGCGCGGGAGGCGCTGTCCTGGAGCACCCCGACGATGCCGGTCGGGCCCTCGTACCGGGTGGGGGTGAGCTGGATCTTCTCCTCACCGGCGTGCTTGCCGGTCACCGTGCCGCTGATCGGCAGCGGGCGGCTGTACGGCACATCGGCCAGCAGGGCGCCCAGCAGCACGATCTTCTCGATGGCCAGGCTGTGGCAGATCTCCAGGATCTCGTTGCAGAACGTGCGCCAGCGCAGGCTGGGCTCGATGCCGCGGATCAGGACCACGTCGTGCTGCGCCCCGGGCGGCGAGGCGACCATGAACTTGGTGCTCGGCCACTCGATGCGCCGGGTGTCGTCGACCAGGGTGATCAGCGGCCGGTTCACCTGGAAGTCGTAGAACTCCTCCGGGTCCACCGACGCCACCTCTTGCGCGTCCCATACCTGCTCGAGGTGTTCTACCACGGCAGTGGACGCGTCAGCGGCGTCGTTCCACCCCTCGAAGGCGGCGATGGCGACGGGGGAACGCAGGACAGGAAGGCCGTCGAACTCGGTCACGCCTGTCAGCCTACGGCGCTGCGCGGGATCGTCCAGGCGGGTCGGGTCCGCGAGCGTGTCGCAACAGGTGGTACGCAGGGCGATGATCGCGACCTGTGTCGGCGGACACGCGCCGGCGGGACCCCGGCCCGCGCGGTCACCGCCGGACTCGCGCGTCTGCGGACGCCGCGGGCACGGCCGGGCGCACCATGCGAGAGAGGGAGGTTACTCCGCTGCTGCGGGTTCGGTCGGTGGTACCGCATCCGGTGACGAGGTCTCCGGCGAGGGCGGGGACTCCGGTTCGGTCGGCGACGGTGACGGCTCGGCGGTCGTCTCCTCCGGTGACGGCGACGGCGGATCGACCGGCGACGGCGGAGGCGGATCGACCGATGACGGCGCAGGTGGATCGACCGGTGACGGCGTGGGAGGTGGCGGGGACGCGGTCACCGCCGTGATCTGGTTGCTCGGCTTGGACTGCAGCCCGGCGGCGCTGGTCGCGATGATCGCGAACGAGTAGGAGGTGCCCGGCGCGAGGCCGGTGACGGTCGCGCTGGTGTCGCGGGTCCAGCCGATGAACTGGCCGTCGCGCAGGATGCGGTAGTAGGAGACGCCGCCCGACCCGCCGTTGGCCGGGGCGGACCAGGAGAGCCAGACCTTGTGCTCGTCGGCGGCGACCGCGACCAGGTGCGTGGGCGCGGACGGAGCGACCGGCGGGGGCGGGGGTGGGGGCGGCGGCGCGCCGGGCCCGGGGGTGGGCGGTGCCGGTGGGGTCCAGCTGGGCGTCGGGGTGGGCTCATTGGTGATCATCGGCGAGGGCTCCGGGCTGACCGACGGCGGCGCGGTCGGCAGTGTGACCGGCTGGCCGCTCTCGTCGGCCATGACGCCTGCCGACAGCATCGGGGACGGCGGTCCGTCCTGCATCGACACCGGCTGGTCGTCGCCTGTCGGTCTGATGACCAGCATCAGCATGACGATGGCGGTGGCCAGTACGGCGACCGCGACCGGCACCAGCACCCGGCGTTCCGGGCCCGGCCGCGACGGGCGTGCCTCGGCCACGGGCGGGGCCGCGGTGGGGGCGGCGTCGGCGGTCGAGGGCCGCAGCGGCGAGGCGGGCAGCGACGGCGAGGCGGGCAGCGACGGCTGCGCAGCGGGTGTGGCGTGCCCGATGGCGGCGTGCTCGACGGTGGTGTGCTCGGCGGTGGTGTGCTCGGCGGCGACCAGCGCGGCTGCGGCGGCCGGGTAGTCGGGCACCGCGTCGACGGCGGCGCGGGCGGCGAGCCAGTAGGACGTCGCCAGCTCCAGGTTGAGCTTCATCTTCTGTACGTTGCTGAACGCCACGACGGTGGGCAGGACGACCTGCTCCCAGGCGGCCGTCGGCAGGGCGAGGCCGCTCTGTATCGCGTGCCAGCTGTCGGCGAACTCCTGCCGACCGAGCTCCATCGCGTCGATGCGGTAGTCGTGCACGGTGGCGTCGAACTGGTCCAGCAGGTGCTGGTGCACCGGCGCGGCCTGCTGCCCGGACGTGATGTCGGCCAGCAGCCGCCCTAACTGGACGATCAGATCGCTCGCGCGCTGTACCGGCGCGGGATGCGGCTGTGCCACCCGTGTCTCCCCCTGATCGGTGCCACGGCAGGGTGAGGCCCGGCCGGAAAAGGCGCTGAGCCGGTCAGGGGCCCGCGGCATCAAGATAAGCGACAGTTCGCCGGAAAGGAACCGCCTCGTCGTGAACGAACCTCATGAGCCACGAGGTGGAACCTGGACGGCGTGGCTGCTGGCGGCGAACGGTTTGTAGGACAGTACAAACGGCTTAGGGGCCCGGCAGGTCGATGTAGGACCATGCGCCAATTCCGCTGCCGCTGCCGTGCCGGTTGACTCCAACCATGCCGACCTCGTCGTCCGCATCCGGCGCCGTGCGACGGGCCTGGTGGTGAGGAGCCCGTGGGCACCCGGCGGACCCGGTCGCGGGCGGGCGTCTCGCCAAGCCGAACCGCTAGCAGGACGGAGATCGCACCATGTCAGACATCATTCGCGCCGCGCTGGTCCAGACGACCTGGACCGGTGACAAGGAATCCATGATCAAGGCGCATGAGGAGTACGCGCGCCAGGCCGCCGCGTTGGGCGCGAAGGTGATCTGTTTCCAGGAGCTGTTCTACGGCCCGTACTTCTGCCAGGTCCAGGACGCGCAGTACTACTCCTACGCCGAGTCGATCCCGGGCCCGACCACCGAGCGCTTCCAGGCCCTGGCCCGCGAGCTGGGCATGGTGATGGTCCTGCCGATGTACGAGCAGGAGCAGCCCGGCGTCCTGTACAACACCGCGGCGGTCGTCGACGCCGACGGCAGTTACCTGGGCAAGTACCGCAAGACCCACATCCCGCAGGTCAAGGGGTTCTGGGAGAAGTTCTACTTCCGGCCCGGCAATCTCGGCTACCCCGTCTTCGACACCGCGGTGGGCAAGGTGGGTGTGTACATCTGCTACGACCGGCACTTCCCCGAGGGCTGGCGGGCGCTGGGGCTCAACGGAGCCCAGATGGTGTTCAACCCGTCGGCGACCAGCCGCGGGCTCTCCTCGTATCTGTGGAAGCTCGAACAGCCCGCGTCCGCCGTGGCCAACGAGTACTTCATCGGTGCGATCAACCGGGTCGGCATCGAGGACCTGGGCGACGACGACTTCTACGGCACCTCCTACTTCGTGGATCCCGAGGGCAGGTTCGTCGGTGAGCCGGCCGACGCGCACCAGCCGGAGCTGGTGGTGCGGGATCTGGATCTCGGCCTGCTGGCCGAGGTGCGCGACCGGTGGGCGTTCTACCGCGACCGCCGACCCGACGCCTACGGCCCGCTGACCCAGGCCTGAGAGCGGAGACCCCCATGGCCATCCTCATCACCGGCGGCACCGTCGTCACGCCCACCGGCCGCCACGCCGCCGACGTGCTCGTCGACGGCGAGACGATCGCCGCCCTGTTCGCTCCCGGGCTCGCGCCGGTCGTCGCGGACGCCGAGGTCATCGACGCGACCGGCAAGTACGTCATCCCGGGCGGCGTGGACGCGCACACCCACATGGAGCTGCCCTTCGGTGGCACGTTCGCCTCGGACACGTTCGAGTCGGGCACCCGCGCCGCGGCCTTCGGCGGCACGACCACGATCATCGACTTCGCGGTACAGCGCGCGGGCGAGAACGTGCATGAGGGTCTTGCCGCGTGGCACGCCAAGGCCGAGGGCAACTGCCACGTCGACTACGGCTTCCACATGATCATCGGTGGGGTCGACGACGAGTCGTTGAAGGCTATGGACACTCTGGTCGACGCCGAGGGCATCAGCAGTTTCAAGCTGTTCATGGCATACCCCGGCGTGTTCTACAGCGATGACGGCCAGATCCTGCGCGCCATGCAGAAGGCCCGCGACAACGGCTCCATGATCATGATGCACGCCGAGAACGGCATCGCCATCGACGTGCTCATCGGCCAGGCCCTGTCCCGCGGCGAGACCGACCCGGTCAACCACGGCCTGACCCGCCCCGCCGAACTCGAAGCCGAGGCGACCCGCCGCGCCATCTCCCTGGCCCAGGTCGCCGGCGACACCCCGCTCTACATCGTGCACCTGTCCGCCTCCCAGGCCCTCGAAGCCGTCGCCGCAGCCCGCGACAACGGACGCAACGTCTTCGCCGAGACGTGCCCGCAATACCTGTACCTGACCCTGGAGGACCAGCTCGGCGCACCCGGCTTCGAAGGCGCGAAATGGGTCTGCTCGACGCCGCTGCGCAGCAGGCAGGAGAGCCACCAGCGGGATCTGTGGCGCGGCCTGCGCAGCAACGACCTCGCCATCGTGTCGACGGACCACTGCCCGTTCTGCTTCAAGGACCAGAAGGAGCTGGGCCTGGGGGACTTCTCGAAGATCCCCAACGGCATCGGCGGCGTCGAACACCGTGTCGACCTGCTCTACCAGGGCGTGGTCGACGGCAAGCTGTCGTTGGAGCGCTGGGTGGAGACGATCGCGGCGACCCCGGCACGCATGTTCGGCCTGTACCCGCGCAAGGGCGCGATCGCGCCGGGCTCCGACGCCGACATCGTCGTCTACGACCCGAACGGCCGCACCCGGATCAGCGTGGACACGCACCACATGAACATGGACCACTCCGCCTACGAGGGCTACGAGATCGCGGGGAAGGTCGACACGGTGATCTCCCGGGGCAGCGTGCTGGTGTCCGGCGGGCAGTACCACGGCCGCAAGGGCCACGGCCGCTACCTGCCGCGCGGCCTGTCGAGCTACCTGGTCTAGGAGGACACCATGGACATCGGAGTCGTGTTCCAGCTCGATCCGCCGGCCAGGCGGGTCGTCGAGCTCGCCCGGCAGGCCGAGGCGGCCGGGTTCAGCCACGTGTGGTCGTTCGACTCGCACCTGCTCTGGCAGGAGCCGTACGTCGTCTACAGCGCGATCCTGGCCGCCACCGAGAAGGTCGTCGTCGGGCCGATGGTGACCAACCCCGGCACCCGCGACGTCACCGTCACCGCGAGCACCTTCGCCACCCTCAACGAGATGTACGGCAACCGCACCGTCTGCGGCATCGGCCGCGGTGACTCGGCCCGGCGCACCCTCGGCCTGCCCCCGATGAACCTGGCCGAGCTGCGCGAGTCGGTGCACGTGATCCGCGAGCTCGGCAACGGCCGCGAGATCGAGCACCGGGGGTCGTCGCTGCGCTTTCCGTGGGTCGCGGATTCGCAGCTGGAGGTGTGGGTCGCGGCGTACGGGCCGAAGGCGCTGAAGCTGACCGGCGAGGTCGCCGACGGCTTCATCCTGCAGCTGGCCGACCTCGACATCGCCGCCTGGATGATCAAAGCGGTGCGGGACGCGGCGGAGCGGGCCGGGCGTGACCCGATGGCGGTGAAGTTCTGCGTGGCCGCCCCGGCCTACGTCGGCGACGACCTGCCCTACCAGCGGGCGCAGACGCGCTGGTTCGGCGGCATGGTCGGCAACCACATCGCCGACATCGTGGCCCGCTACGGCGACACGGGCGCGGTGCCGCAGGCGCTCACCGACTACATCAAGGGCCGCAAGGGCTACGACTACGCCGAGCACGGGCGGGCCGGCAACAGCCACGCCGACTTCGTGCCCGACGAGATCGTGGACCGGTTCTGCGTGCTCGGCCCGGTGCAGGCGCACGTCGAGAAGCTCACCCGGCTCAAGGAGCTGGGCGTGGACCAGTTCGCGGTCTACCTGCAGCACGACGCCAAGGAGGAGACCATGCGCGCATACGGCGAGCAGGTCATCCCCGCGCTCAAGTCACTCTGACCCGGCCGCCCACGCACCGCCTCATGATAGACGCTGGCCTATCTCATCGAAAATGCGTCGGCCGGATTCGATGAGATAGGCCAGCGTCGATGCAAGCGGGTCGGGTCCGGGTCACCGCGCTCGGCTGGTGCGGCGGGAGACGGCTACACCGACCAGGCACAGGGCGCCGCCGACGAGCGCCACCACCGGCGGCACCTCGCCCAGCAGCGCCCAAGCCAGCACGATCGCGACCGCCGGAACCAGGTACGTCGTCGCGCCGAGTTTGCCGGCGGTGGTGCGGGCCAGGGCGTACGCCCAGGTCGTGAAGCCGAGGGCGGTCGGGAACACGCCGAGGTACACCAGCCAGGCGATCGACGACGGCTGCGCCGCGGACAGCTCGCGTACCAGCACGGGCGCGTACGGCAGGCAGCACACCGCCCCGATCACGCACGCCAGCCAGGTGACCCGCAGCCCCGACAGATCGGCGAGCAGCGGCTTCTGCGCGACCACGCCCACCGCGTACGACACCGCG
The DNA here is from genome assembly GCF_007483665.1 of Catellatospora sichuanensis. Classification (GTDB taxonomy): domain Bacteria; phylum Actinomycetota; class Actinomycetes; order Mycobacteriales; family Micromonosporaceae; genus Catellatospora; species Catellatospora sichuanensis. The sequence continues at coordinate 42,184 of NZ_ML660190.1, read as the reverse complement.
GCGACCAGGCACAGCACCACGCCCCACAGGTCGACGCCCGCGGTGGTCGACGTGGCGGTGCCGATCAGGACGACACCGGCGAACGCGACGATGCTGCCGGTGATCAGCGACCGGGGGAAGCCCTCGCCGAGCAGCAGCCCGGCCAGGATCGCGATCAGCAGCGGCCCGACGTTGACCAGCATCGCGGCGGTGCCCGCGTCGACCAGCCGCTCGGCCTGGTTGAGCGCGATGTTGTAGAGGCCGAACCAGACGATGCCGACGGTCAGCAGTCGCGGCCAGTGGCGGCGGCTCGGCCAGGGCGTCGGCGTGGCGGCGCGGCGGTCGTCGAGCAGCATCATCAGGCCGAGCACCACGGCGGCCACGACCAACCGGCCCAGGGACAGCGCGCCGGCGGACAGCTCACGTCCGACGTAGCGGATCGCCACGAACGCCGAGGCCCACAGCACCACTGTCACCAGTGCCGCGGCGAGCGGCAGCAGCCGGTTGTCCGAACGTGGCGCAGTCTTGATCGTCATGGCTCGACCGTATGGCCGGGACGGTTCGGCGTACGCCGAACGGTCAACGTGACCGCGTGGCTGTGGATTTGGTAACTCGGGGCGGGTATCGATGCTCCCTGCGCAGGGTGCCCGCGCAAGTGTGGCTTCGATTACTCGGCGCGTTCATTGACTGTCGCTGTGTCGTGGCCACACCATGACTGTCATCTCGATTGATCAAGTCAGTGTCGACAGGAGTCGTGGTGGGACAGCAGCATGACCTGGTGGAGCCGGACGGGCTCACGGGTACCAGAGAAGGTCCGGCCACGGCGCAGCGGCTGGGTGTCGCGGCGGAGTCGGCTGCGGCGGAGACCCGGGTGGCGGTGACGCCGACGGTGGTGCGGCAACTGGTGGAACTCGGCTACGAGGTCGAGGTCGAGTCCGGGGCGGGCCTGCGGTCGAGCTTCGCCGACGATGTCTACGAGGCGGCGGGCGCGAAGATCTGCAGCCGCGACGAGTGCTGGCGGGCCGACGTCATCGTCAAGGTCAATCCGCCGTCGCCGGCCGAGGTCGACGGGCTGCGCGCGGGCACCACCCTGATCAGCCTGATCGGACCGGCCGTGCACCCGGAGCTGGTCGACGCGCTGGCAGAACGCTCGGTGAGCGTGCTGGCGATGGACGCGGTGCCGCGCATCTCCCGCGCGCAGTCGATGGACGTGCTCAGCTCGATGGCGAACATCGCCGGCTACCGCGCGGTCGTCGAGGCGGCGCACACCTTCGGCCGCTTCTTCGCCGGGCAGGTCACGGCGGCGGGCAAGGTCCAGCCGGCCAAGGTGCTCGTCGCCGGAGCCGGCGTGGCCGGACTGGCCGCGATCGGCGCCGCGAAGAGCCTCGGCGCGATCGTACGCGCCACCGACCCACGGCCGGAGGTCGGCGAGCAGGTGCGCTCGATGGGCGGCGAGTTCCTCGCCGTGGCGGTCGAGCAGGCGGGCGGCGGTGACGGGTACGCCCGGCAGACGTCGGCCGACTACGACCGCCGCGCCGCGGAGCTCTACGCCGAGCAGGCGGCCGAGGTCGACATCATCATCACGACGGCGCTGATCCCGGGCCGCCCGGCGCCGCGGCTGCTGACCGCCGAGCACGTGGCGAGCATGCGTCCCGGCAGCGTCATCGTCGACATGGGCGCGGCGCAGGGCGGCAACGTCGAGGGCACGGTCCCCGGCGAGCTGGTCGTCACCGGCAACGGTGTGTCGATCATCGGGTACACCGACCTGCCCGCCCGGCTGCCGGCCCAGGCCTCGCAGCTGTACGCCACCAACCTGCTCAATCTGATGAAGCTGCTCACCCCGGGCCGGGACGGCCGGCTGGTGCTCGACTTCGACGACGTCGTACAGCGTTCCATGACGGTGGCCCGCGACGGCGAGAAGACCTGGCCCCCGCCTCCGGTGCAGGTGTCGGCCGCCCCGGCGGCCGCCGCGCCCGCGCCCGCGCCGGTTCCGGTGAAGGGGCCGGTGTCGTCGCGGCGCGCCTTCACCTACGTGGGACTGGGCGCGGCGGTGCTGTTCGGGCTGACCGCGTTCGCGCCGAAGGAGTTCGTCGGCAACTTCACCGTGTTCGCGCTGGCCGTCGTCATCGGCTACTACGTCGTCGGCAAGGTGCACCACGCGCTGCACACGCCGCTGATGTCGGTCACCAACGCGATCTCCGGGATCATCGTGGTGGGTGCGCTGCTGCAGATCGGGCAGGGCGGCGGCCTCGCCGTCACCGTGCTCGCCTCGGCCGCGATCCTGCTGGCCACTGTCAACATCATCGGCGGATTCGCCGTCACCCGGCGCATGCTCGGCATGTTCTCGAAGGGCTGATCCATGACCGCCATCACCGCCGTGCAGGCCGCGTACATCGTCGCCGCCCTGCTGTTCGTCCTGAGCCTCGCCGGGCTGTCCAAGCACGAGACCGCTCGCGCGGGCGTCGTGTACGGCATCTGCGGCATGACCGTCGCGCTGGCCGCCACCATCGCCCTCGCCACCCGCAGCATCAGCGCGGCGGGTGCCGCACTGCTGGTGCTCGCCATGCTGATCGGCGGCGGGATCGGGCTGTGGCGGGCCCGGGTCGTGCAGATGACCGGCATGCCCGAGCTCATCGCGATCCTGCACAGCCTCGTCGGGCTGGCCGCCGTGCTCGTCGGCTGGAACGGCTTCCTCGAGGTCGAGCACGCGGCACCGGCCGCGCTCACCGGTTCCCTGCTGCACATCCACCACGCTGAGGTGTTCGTCGGCGTCTTCATCGGCGCGGTCACCTTCACCGGCTCGATCGTGGCGTACCTGAAGCTGTCGGCGCGCATCGCGTCCCGGCCGCTCATGCTGCCCGGACGGCACGTGCTGAACCTCGGCGCGCTGGTCGCGTTCGTGGTGCTGACCGTGTGGTTCGTCATCACGCCCCAGCTGGGGCTGCTGGTCGCGGTCACCGTCGTCGCGCTCGCGCTCGGCTGGCACCTGGTCGCCTCCATCGGCGGCGGCGACATGCCGGTCGTGGTGTCGATGCTGAACAGCTACTCCGGCTGGGCGGCCGCGGCGTCGGGCTTCCTGCTGGACAACGACCTGCTGATCGTGACCGGAGCGCTCGTCGGCTCGTCGGGCGCGTACCTGTCGTACATCATGTGCCAGGCGATGAACCGGTCCTTCGTGTCCGTCATCGCGGGCGGCTTCGGCACCGAGCAGGTCGCCGGGGCGGACGTCGACCTCGGCGAGCACCGGGAGACTTCGGCCGCGGACGTCGCGGCCCTGCTGCGCGACGCCACCTCGGTGATCATCACGCCGGGCTACGGTATGGCCGTGGCGCAGGCGCAGGCCCCGGTGGCCGAGCTGACCCGCCGGCTGCGCGCCCGGGGCGTGCAGGTCAGGTTCGGCATCCACCCGGTGGCCGGGCGGCTGCCGGGGCACATGAACGTGCTGCTGGCCGAGGCGGACGTGCCCTACGACATCGTGCTGGAGATGGACGAGATCAACGACGACTTCGCGGGCACCTCCGTGGTGCTGGTCATCGGGGCCAACGACACCGTCAACCCGGCCGCCGCCGATCCGGGCAGCCCGATCGCGGGCATGCCCGTGCTGCACGTGTGGGAGGCCGAGCATGTGATCGTCTTCAAGCGGTCCATGGCCGCGGGCTACGCCGGGGTGCAGAACCCGCTGTTCTACCGGGACAACACCCGGATGCTGTTCGGCGACGCCAAGGCGCGGGTCGAGGACATCGTCGGCGCGCTCGGCCCCGTGGTCGGCGCGCAGCGCGAGGCCGGCGACGCCCGCCGGGTGCCGGTGGCGGCCTGACCTTCCCGCTTCACGGTCTGCGTCCGCCACCTTCGCGATACTGTGCGAAGGTGGCGGACCGGACTTCGCAGACAGTCCGCGCAGCGGGTGTCCGGTCGGCGGCCGCGGGCGTCAGGAAGGGCTGACTCGGGTGAATGTGGACGGCCTGCTCGTCGAACTGTTCGACCGGATTCCCGAGATGGTCCACGAGGCGGTCGACGGCCTGACCGCCGAGCAACTGCACTGGGCTCCGGCGCCGGGCGCGAACACCATCGGCTGGCTCGTCTGGCACCTCACCCGCATCCAGGACGACCATGTCGCGGACCTGCTCGGCGAGGATCAGCTCTGGGCCGGCGGCCCGTGGGCGCAGCGGTTCGGGCTGCGCGCCAATCCCGGCGACACCGGCTACGGGCACACCGCCAAGCAGGTCGCGGCGGTGCGCCCCGACGGGCCGGAGGTGCTGGTCGAATACTTCGACGCGGTCGCCGCCCGCACCCGGGACCTGCTGCTCGGGCTGAAGCCCAAGGACCTCGACCGGATCGTCGACGAGCGCTGGGACCCGCCGGTCTCCATGGGCGTGCGGCTGGTCAGCGTCGCCAACGACGACGTCGCGCACGCGGGCCAGGCCGCTTACATCCGGGGACTCATGCGGACCGCCAAACGCTGATCTGCCGCCGACGTGGTGCACGTGCCGGCCGGCCGGACAGCGCCCGGCCGTCGCGCCCGGCACGCGTCCGGATCGCCTGACCGCGACGGTCAGGCGGCAGACAGGGCCTCCGCCACCCGGTCCAGCGCGGTCCGGAAGTCCGCGGCCGGCAGGTGGCCGAAGCCGAGGCGGAACACCCGGTCCGGCTCGCCGAACCAGCCGCCCAGCCCGACCCGGGTCTCCCGCTGCGCGAGGGACCCGTAGAAGCGGTGCACCGCCTGGTCGTCGAAGCGGTCGGCGCGCAGCCGCAGGCAGCACAGCGCGCCGCCGTCGGGACGTACGAACTCCACCACGTCCCGGTGCTCGGCCGCCCACCGGTCCAGGGTGTCCAGCGCCGTGGCCAGCGCCTGCCGTCGCTCGCCGAGGATCTGCTCCTCGCGGCGCAGCACCTCGGCGGCCAGCAGCTCGTCCACCCCGGAGCCGGTGATCAGCGTGTTGAACTTCGCCACCCGCAGGGACTCGTACAGCGCGGGATCGGTGACGGTCAGCCAGCCGACCCGGATGCCGGGAGCACCGTGCGCCTTGGACACCGAGGAACAGGTCACCACCCGCGGCGACAGGCTCGCGGTGGAGCGGGGCACCGCCGCCGCACCGTAGCTCGCCTGCCGGTAGGTCTCGTCGACCAGCAGGGCCGCCTGCGGGGCCAGCGCCTCGATCCGGTCGAGCAGATCGCGCAGCTCCTGCTCGGTGAAGCGGACGCCGGACGGGTTCTGCGGCGAGGCCAGCGACACCAGCCGGGTCTCGGGCGTCAGCACGGCGGCGACCGCGTCGACGTCGAGGCGGTACCCGTCGTCGAAGCTCAGCGCGACCGGCGTCACCCGGCAGCCGATGGCGTCGAGCGCGGCCCGCGCGGGTGGGAAGCACGGCGTCACGACGACCGCATGGTCCTCCGGCCGGCAGAGCGTGAACGCCAGCAGGAACATGCCCGAGCTGCCGCCCGCGGTGACGAGCACCTCGCCCGGCGTCACGCCCGCGCCCGCGGCGATGAGGGCGCGCAGCTCCGTGTCGCCCTGGCTGGTGCCGTAGCCGATCTCGAGCGCGCCGAGCCGGGCGGCGGCGTCGTTGTCGAGCAGCTCGCCGAGCCGCAGCGGGGGGCAGGTGCTCTCGGCGAGGTCGTACCGGACGGGCCGGTCCACCAGGTCCGACATCGACGCCGCGGGGAACCTCGCCGGACGGGCGGACTCCGGGCCGGGGGAGACGGTCATGGACTCGATGATCCATGCCTGTGGGTGCGGCGGACAGGACCAATACGCGACCGGTGGCTCGTGTACTCGGTCGCGGGGGGGTACCCCCGACGGCCGGTTCCCGCAGGTGGACCCGCGCCGGTAGCCTCTGCCGGGTGAACCAGTCCTTCCAGGTCGACCTGCGCGGCATCGTCGACCTGCTCAGCCACCACCTCTACAGCAGCCCGCGGGTGTACGTGCGCGAGCTGATGCAGAACGCCGTGGACGCGATCACCGCCCGCCGGGCGCTGGCCCCGACCGCGCCCGCCTCGGTCTGGCTGGAGTCGCCGAAGACCACCGGCGACGGCACCCTGCGCATCCACGACACCGGTCTGGGCCTCACCGAGCAGCAGGTGCACGAGCTGCTGGCCACCATCGGCCGCAGCGGCAAGCGCGACGAGCTGGGCTTCTCCCGCCACGAGTTCCTCGGCCAGTTCGGCATCGGCCTGCTGTCGTGCTTCCTGGTCGCCGACGAGATCCGGGTGCAGACCCGCCACGAGGGCTACCCCACGGTGTACTGGACCGGCTTCGCCGACGGCCGCTACGAGACGAAGCCGGGACCGGACCGGCAGGAGGTCGGCACCACCGTCACCCTGATCCCGCGCCGCGACGCCACCGCGTGGCTCGACGCCGAGCGGGTGCGCGACCTCGCCACGCTCTTCGGTGAGATGCTGCCCTACCCGGTGCGCGTGGACGGCGACGTGATCACCGCCGAGACGCTGCCCTGGCAGGCCGGGCGCGCCGAGCGGAGCAGGGCGGCCGAGCATACGTTCGGCTTCACCCCGTTCGACACGATCGAGCTGAACGTGCCCGAGGCGGGCCTGACCGGCGTCGCCCTGGTGCTGCCCACGCCCGCGAACCCGGCCGCGAAGTCGGGCCACCGCGTCTACCTCAAGCGCATGCTGCTGTCCGAGGGCGCCGAGGACCTGCTGCCCGAGTGGGCGTTCTTCGCCCGGTGCATCGTCGACGCGTCCGAGCTGCGTCCCACCGCCAGCCGCGAAGCCCTGTACGAAGACGGCCTGCTGGAGTCGGTGCGCGAGCAGCTCGGTGCACAGCTGCGCGGCTGGCTGGTGAACCTGGCCGACTCCGACGCCGACCGCATGCACCGCTTTCTCGCGGTGCACCACCTGGGCGTCAAGGCGCTGGCGATGCACGACGAGGAGATGCTGCGCGTCGTCGACCAGTGGTGGCCGATGGAGACCAACATGGGCCGGATGCCGCTGGAGGAGTTCCGGCGCCGCCACGGCACCGTGCGCTACAGCGCCAACAACGACGAGTTCCGGCAGCTCGCGGCCGTCGCCGCGGCACAGGGCCTGGCGGTGGTCAACGGCGGCTACACCTTCGACGCGGAGCTGATCGAGCGGCTGCCGCTGCTCGACAACACGATCATGGTGGACCGGCTCGACCCGAGCGATCTGTCGACCCGCTTCGACACTCTCGACCCGGCGGCCGACCTGGCCCTGCGGCCGTTCGTGGCCGCCGCTCAGCGGGCCATGGACCCGCTGGGCTGCGAGGTCGTGGTCCGCGCGTTCGACCCGCCGAGCATGCCGGCGCTGTACCTGACCGACCGGCACGCCACGTTCCAGCGGCGGCTGCGCGAGACCGCGCAGGTCGCCGACGACCTGTGGGCGGGCGTGCTGTCCACGTTCGCCCACGCCGAGGCGCGGGTGCGCCCGCAGCTGGTGCTCAACCACCGCAACCCGCTGGTACGCCGGATGAGCGCGCTGCCGAGCCCGGAACTGGTCGCCGTCACGGTGTCCTCGCTGTACGGGCAGGCACTGCTGTACGGCCACCACCCGCTGCGCCCCGCCGACATGGCGCTGCTGAACCGCTCGTTCCTCGACCTGATCGACCTGGCCCTGCCCAACGCCGCCCCCGGGAGCACTGATGACGACGCATGACGAGGTCCACGAGCTGATCCACCGCTCGTGGGACACCCCCGACGGCCCGGCCCGGATCGCCGTCGTGGAACAGGTGCTGGCCAAGGCCGAGGCGCTGGGCGACCCCGACCTGCTGTACGCGGCACACGCCGCGGCGACCAGCGGCTACCACCAGAGCGGCGAGCCGATGAAGGCGATGATGACGTTCGCCCGCTGCCTGACCGACTACGACGCCGACCCGGGGCGGCGCAGCCACCACGACGAGCACCTGCTGCTGTGGCACTTCAAGTTCGTGGTGTCGTCGATGACGCTGTTCCCGCAGCTGGCGCTGGTGCGCACGATGGCGGTGCTGGACGACATGCAGCGCCGCTACCAGGCCGGCGGGCACAGCCTGCAGGCCGTGTACGCGTACCGCCACGACGTCGCCGCGCACCTGGGCGACGAGGAGCAGGCCGACCACTGGTACCGGCTGTGGGACTCCGCCCCCCGGGACGCCCTGTCGGACTGCGCGGGCTGCGACCCGTCCTCGAAGGCCTACCACCTGGCCTGGCGGGGCCGGGACGAAGATGCGATCGCGCTGGCGCAGGACGCGCTGAGCGGGCGGCTGACCTGCTCGGAGCAGCCGCACGGCATCCTGACCACGCTGCTGTACCCGTACCTGCGCACCGGCCGGCTCGAAGAGGCCCGCGACGCGCACCGCCGTGCCTACCGGGCGCTCGACGACAACAAGGCGGAGCTGGGCCGGGTGGCCACCCACGTGAGCTTCTGCGGCGCGACCGGCAACGAGCAACGCGGCCTGGAACTCGTCGAGCGGCACCTGCCGTGGCTGGACCAGGCCCCGACGCCGAAGACGGAGATGGAGTTCGCGGCCTCCGCAGCGCTGGTGCTGCGCCGGCTGACCGAGGCGGGGCAAGGCGACCTGGTGGTCCGCCGCGCGGCTGGTGAGATCACCGTCGCCGAGCTGGGGCGGCAGCTGCGCGAACGGGCCGTCGCGCTGTCGCTGCGGTTCGACGAGCGCAACGGCAACACGTACCAGAGCACCCGCATCGCCGCGCTGATCGAGTCGAAGCCGCTGGTGGCGTACCTGCCGCTGTCGGTGACCGCCGCCCGCGCCGCGTCCGTCGCCCAGGACGCGCCCGCCGAGGTCGAGACGCCCGCCGACCTGTTCGCGGTGCCCGCGGACCTTTCGCTGGACGGCCGGCTCGACCTGGTCGACGAGCTGTTCCACGCCGAGGAGCAGGCCAAGGCCCGTGCCCTGACCGCGCGGCTGCTCGCCGAGCACACCGACGGGCCGCTGACCGACCAGCAGCGCGGGCGGCTGGCCCGGCTGCGCGCGGTCGCGCTGCCCGACGAGGACCGGGAGGGGACCGCGGACGCGTTCGCCGAGGCCGTGGGGGCGTTCGAGCGAGCCGGTGACAGCGCCCGCGAGCACGCGGCGCGGCTGCAGTGGCAGATCGCCATGTTGCAGCTGACCGGCGACGGCTCGCTCGTGCCGGCCGTGTTCGAGGCCGCGGAGCTGGCCGTGGCCGCCAACACCGACCCGAAGCAGCGCCGCGCCGCGCTGGTGCGGGCCGCGTGGGTCGCCGCCGCGTCCGGCGACCTCGACCGGGCGACGTCGCTGCTGGACCGGGCCGAGGCCGAGCCGGGCGCGCTGCCCCCGGCGCGTCACGCGAGCCTGCTGCACCTGCGCGCGGGCGTGCTGCAGGCGCAGGAACGCATCGAGGAGGCCGCCCAGCGCATCCGCGCGGCCGCGACGCTGCTGCGCGGCACCGAGCACCGCGACCAGCTCGCGAACCTGCTGCGGGCGCTGGCCGACCTGCTCGGCCGTCTCGGCGACAACCCCGGCGCGATCGCCGCGTTCGAGGAGGCCGCCGCCGTGGCGCAGGACCCCGAGCTGCGCCGCAGCTCCCGCGCCGACGCGGGGTTCATGCTGGTCACCACCGAGCGGGCGGGCGAGTTCGTCGACGACATCGTCGAGCACGTGTGCCTGATGGAGGCGCGGGGTGCGGCCGGTGCGGCCGCGTACACCCGGCACCGGTTGGCTCTCGCGCTGGCCACCACGGGGCGCTTCGCCGAGGCCGCGGAGGTCGGCGAGGAGGCGCTGTCGTGGTTCCTCGCGCAGCGCGACGCCGAGCACGCCGACATGGTCGTGGAGTTGCGTGACATCCTGTCGCGCACGTACGCGCAGCTCGGTGAGGTGCATGTCGCGATCGGACAGCTCGACGCACTGCTGGAGCTGGTCGGCGGGGTGGAGCGGCTGCCGTATCGGGGCGACGTGCTGGAACGGGCGGGCGAGCTGCTGTGGCAGGTCGACCGCGACGCCGAGGCCGCCGACCGGTTCGACGCGGCCGCGCAGGCGTACGGGCAGGCCGATCTCGCCCTGGCCACGGTGCACGCCCGCCGCCGCCAGGTGATGGCGCTGTTCCACGCCGGGCGCAGGGACGAGGCGATCACTTTGTCCCAGCAGCTCGCGGAACTGATGGCGGTCACCGAGGTGCCCGCCGACCAGCAGCCGGGGTTCGCCTGGGAGCGGGCCATGGCCGGTTACGAGGCGGCGCAGGTGCTGTCCAACAACGACGATCCTGACCATGACGCGGCGGTGGCCCGGGTCGCGCCGTCTGCCGGGCTGTTCCGCTCCATCGGCGCGTTCGGGGAGGCCGCGCTGGCCGAGCTGCGCCACGGGCAGGTGCTGGTCGTGTCCGGCCGGGCCGCGGCCGGGGAGGCCGAACTGCGCCGGGCGCTCGACACGCTGCCCGCCGACCACGGCGCCCGCCCGGAGGCCGCGGCCTGGCTGGCCCGGGCGCTCGACGACCAGGGCGACTCCCGGCAGGCCCGCAAGGTGCGCGAAGAGCACGGCCTGCCCGAACCCGAGTGATATGGCACCGGCGGTGGGCCCGCGCCCACCGCCGGCGGTCCGGCATTTGTCAGCTGACCATGCCGACCAGTGTCATAACCAACTGGGCCACGTACAGCAGGGCGAATACCCCGATGACCACATAGCTCACCCACGCCACCCGCATCCGGCCGAGCCGACTCATCCGGTGCCGGACGGTCCTGCCGCCGACGGTCAGTTCCACGGGCTGACCGGCCGCGAACGCAGCACCGCGCGACACCGTCCGGGTGGGGGCGAGGTGCTGCTCTTCGAGTTCCCGCATGGACAGGATCCAGTACACGTAGTAGTCGAATCCACGCTGGTGGAGCAGGACCCAGCTGCCACACAGCACCAGGCCTGCGATGACCAGGCCGAGCTGGGCGAGGCCGGAGACACCCGACTCCACGGCCATGCCGAGGACCGCGACCATGACCGTGTGGGCAACCAGCATGGTGCCGAAGCGCACCCAGATCACATTGCCCTCGTACGTCATCAGGGCTGTTGCGACCTGGTAACCGACCCTGGCGTTGTCCGCAGGGGCGAGTTCGGCGGGGTCGCTGTCGGACGCGGCTCGCGTATCGAGGGTCATGACCGGACTTTAGGTCCTGACGGCAACAGGTGCATCAGTCGATCTGGATGCGTTCACAGGGGGTGCGCGGCGCGCGTTCAGGTGGGGCAGAATGCCCTCACCCACGACACCAGAACGTGTATGTCGTGTGGCGTTCTGTCGGTGGCAAGAGACCAGGGATGTGCACATGCGACGAACCGCGGCATTGCTCGCCTCTCTGGTATGGGCAGGCAGCCTCGCGCTCGTCGTGCAGGCACCCGCCTACGCCGCCGTGCCCGCACGGGCCAACGGCCAGGCCAACCGGGTGATCTTCATCCACGGTTGGAGCCCCGACGGCAATGCCGACTGCGATGCCTACTGGTCGGCGGTGACGGCCCAGTTCGCCAACGCGGGCTGGACCGGTGAGCTCACCCAGTTCGGCTACTACTCCGGCGACACGAACTGCGACATCAGGTTCGACGGCGACACCATGAACACGTCGATCAAGACGGTCGGCAAGGCGCTGGCCAACGAGATCTACAGCCGCTACTCGGTCAACGGGGAGAAGGTCGACGTGGTCGCGCACTCCATGGGCGGGCTGGTGATCCGCTCGGCGCTGACCGAGGTCGCCAAGGGCACCGCGGGCTACCCGCCGTACGTCCACGTCGAGGACGTCGTCACCCTGGGCACCCCGCACGCGGGCGCGGCCTTCGCCGGCTGGTGCAGCCTGACGCTCTGGTTGCAGTGCAAGGAGATGCAGGCGGGCAGCAGCTTCCTGAACGGGCTGGCGGCGCGCCCCGAGTCGGCGATGGGCACCGACTGGACGGTGATCTCGTCGTTCGACGACGGTGACGTGGACGAGTCGTCCGGGGTCGCCATGAACGCCCAGCACAAGATCCAGTACGACGACGACCTCGACCACACCGAGCTGCGGACCGCTGTCGGCAGCTTCCGGGCGCGCTACTGGCATACGGCGAGCGCCACCGCCTGGAGCGCCTGGGGCACCCGCGTCGGCCCGCTGCAGTGGGCCAAGAACGCCTGCTACTACCAGGTCTCGACCTGACCGGTGTCCGGCGGGCGGCCCGCACGGCCGCTCGCCGGCGTCCGCGCTAGCGCACGAGCAGCGGGACGCACTTCGTGGCCCCGGGCCTGCCGCCGAGCACCGACTCGACCAGGCAGCTGCGCACCTCGAACTCGTGATGCGTGGTGGCGCTGGCCACGGTGGTGTTGTTGCAGGTCTCCGACTGGCCCTTCAGGGTGTCGTCGTCCAGGACCGTGGTTCGAGCACAGGTGAAGGCGTACGTTATCGCCGTGACGGCACGGCTGCCGTAACCGACAGCCGTCCCCGTGACGACCGCGGACGGGCGGACGATCTTGAACTCGGCTGTCGTCGCGCTGACCCACTGCCACTTCGCGCCGACCCCGTCCGCGCGCAGCGCCGTGTGGTACTTCGTCGACGGCACGACCAGCTTCGACATGGCGCTGTAGTGGTAGTCGTCGGAGACGTCGCGCACGTGCAGCGTGAACGTGTACTCGGTCGGGGTCGGGTCGACCTGGTAGAACGGGACCGAGCCGTCGCAGGCGATGTAGGTCTGCGCGCCGCCCGCCTCCGCGAAGGTGAGATAGGCGCAGATGTTCGGATCCGGGGTCGTGTCGGTGACGGTGCCCGCGAAGACCCGCACGGAGGAGTCGTCATAGCCGGTGCCGGTCACCGTGCCCATCGGCATGACCAGTGAGTAGCTCCAGTTGTTGCCGTCCTGGAATTCCCAGCTGCCGGACCAGCCGACGTTGGGGTGGACGATGTTGGGCGGTGTGCCGGGGTCGGCCAGGGCCGCGGGTGCGGGCAGCGCGGCGGCCAGTGCCAGTGCCGCGGCGGTCACGGCCAGGCGTCGCCGCCATGGCGACGGTGGTGTGGGCATGGGTGCCTCCGATTTCTCAGTGGGCACCCAGCGTCGGCAACGCGGAGATCCATTCACGCTGTGCGACGCGGATCGGACAGTCCCAAGCTCAGGCGGGCAGCTGCGAGACGTGCGCATGCACGATGCGCCAGCCTTCGGGCAGCCGCACCCAGGTCTGCGACTGCCGCCCGGTGACGGCGCCGCCCGCGTACCCGAAACAGGTGGTGACCACCGCGAAGCCGTCGCCGAACGTGCTGATCAGAGTGTCGCGCAGGGTCCGGCCGGGTGGCAGCGGCGGCTGGGCCGCGCGCCACGCGTGCTGCTCCGCCCAGCCGGTCTGCCGGTCGGCGATGCCGAACCGCACCGTGCCGGGGCTGTCGTGGAAGAACGACATGATCTCGTTCGGGTCGTTCACCAGCAGCGCGTTCTCATAGGCGGCGAACACGGCGGCCACCTCGGCGACCACATCGGGCCGGTCCAGGTCCATGGGTTCTCCCTGACTTGATGGTGCCGCCTTCCGGCACGGTCGCGTGCTTCCGTGCCGGAAGGCGGCCGGTGAGCCGGATCAGGCCGCGGCCGCGGCCCGGTCCGGCTCCGCCGCTGCGGCCGGTGCCGGCGAGACCGGCGCGGGTGCGTCCGCGCCGCCGTGCAACCGGTCGAGGGCGAGCTCCTCGGGGTCGGGTTCGCGTGGGGAGTGCTTGCCGAGGTGGAAGATCGCGCAGACGACGGCGACGAACAGGTAGCCCAGGGAAACCGGACCGTTGGCGTTCCACTCGACCTTCTCGCCGTGGATCAGCCCGACGAAGGTGAGCAGCGCGCCGACCGAGGCGAAGATCCCGGCGTGCAGGAACTTCCGGTCGATGATGAACACCACGATCGCGCCGAAGACCAGGCCGGCCAGGATCGCGCCCTGCCCGAGCACCAGCAGGCCGTGGTAGACCACGCCCGCGCCGGCCAGCGCCTGGTCGCCGACCGCGGCGGCCGAGGTGCCCGCCGCGGCGAGCGCGTTGTCGATCTGCCCGGTGGCCCAGGAGGCCAGGTTGGGGATGAGCGCGGCGACCACCGCGGCGGCGTGGGCGCGTGGTGTCGCCTGGAAGGCCTGGGCACCGATGAGCAGGCCGATGTAGAGCAGGATCGGCACGATCGCCGCGGTCGGGAAGATCGCCGCGAGCAGGCCGAACATGCCCAGGAAGCAGAGCAGCGCGATGACGATGCCGGTGGCCATGGAGTAGCCGGTGCGGCCGCCCGCGGCCTTCCACCCGGGGTGCCCGACGTACACGGCGGGCGGGAACGGCGAGCCGAGCAGAGAGCCGATGACCGCGCCGATGCCGTCGGCCAGCAGCACGCTGCGCAGGTTGTAGTTGTCGCCGGCGGTGGCGGCGCTCTCCACGTTGGTCATCGCCTCGGTGAAGTTGTAGACGCCCAGCGGGATCGCGGTGGCCAGCAGCGGCGCCATCTCGTTGAGGCCGTCGAACAGCAGGCCGAACCTCAGGTCCGGCAGCGCGAACGCGATGGTCTTCGCGGCGGCGGTGACGTCGGGCACCGACATGACCCCGCCGATCCAGCCGATCGCGGTGCCCAGCAGCAGCGCGGCCAGGCCGATGGGGAAGTTGAACGGCAGCCTGACGTTGGTCATCAGGCCGATCAGCAGCAACGCGAACACGGGCAGCGCGACCCAGGCCAGGTCCCACATGCGCCCGGCGGGGTTCATCGAGATGAACGTGATGGAGATGCCGGCCAGGGTGCCCAGCAGCGCGGCCCGCGGGGTGTACCTGCGGATGTACGGGCCGACGAACGCGCCGATGAGCACGATGACGCCGATGATGAACGCCCAGGCCACACCGGCCTGCCAGGCCAGCATCGGGTCTTTGGTCTTCAGGTAGATCGGCAGCATGATCACGAAGATGACGATGAACATGTGCGGCACGCTGGGCCCGTACGGCAGCGCGGTGACGTCGGTGCGGCCCTCCTTGGCGGCCAGGCGGCGGGCCAGGATCGTGTAGTACACGTTGCCGAAGACCAGGGCGATGCCGAGCGCGGGCAGGATCGTGCCGAACACGTCGCCCTCGGACAGGTTGATCACGAACAGGCACAGCGTGGTCAGCGTCAGCACGTTGACGAGCACGTTCACGCCGAAACCGAAGAAGGCGTTGGTGTCGCCGCGGACCCAGTGCGGCAGTTTCACGGCCGCGGGGGTGGGTGTGGTCATGGGCATCCTGCTTTCGAGGCGGGGGGTCAGGCGGCTTGCGGCAGTGCGGCGCTGCGCTGCAGCGCCCCGATGAAGGCCGGTGACTTCGCCACCCAGCCGAAGATCCCGCCCTGGGCGGCGATCATCTGGAGCCCGACGCGCTGGAACTCCGGGAAGTACGAGCCCACGCAGTCCGACAGCACCAGGCACTCGTAGCCGCGGTCATTGGCCTCGCGCACCGTGGTGTGCACGCACACCTCGGTGGTGACCCCGGTGACGATCAGGCTGCGGATGCCCCGGCTCTCCAGCAGCTCGCCCAGCTCGGTGGCGTAGAAGGCGCCCTTGCCGGGCTTGTCGATCACCGGTTCGCCAGGCCGCGGGGCGAGCTCGTCGACGATGTCGTGGCCGTACTCGCCGCGGATCAGGATGCGGCCCTTGGGGCCGGGGTCACCGATGCGTTTCGAGGCCGCGCCGCGGTGCAGCTTCGCCGGCGGGCAGTCCGACAGGTCGGGCAGGTGCCCCTCGCGGGTGTGGATGATCGTCAGGCCGACCGCGCGGCACGCGCCGAGCAGGGCCTCGGTCGGCGCGATGGCCGAGCGCAGCTGGTTCACGTCGTTGCCCAGCGTCTCCCCGAAGCCGCCGGGTTCCAGGAAGTCGCGCTGCATGTCGATGACGATCAGCGCGGTGGTCGATGGGTCGAACGTGTACGGCGACGGCATCGCGTCGACGGTGGCGTGGGTACTCAAAAGGGTGCTCGCCTTCTGTGAGGCGGAACGGTCCGTCAGGAGGTGGTGGTGGCCGCGATGACGTCGTCGGACGTCGCCACGCAGCCGAAGACGCCGCCCTGCATAGTGACCATGTGCAGGGCCGCGGCGTGGTTGCCGGGGTCGGTGGCGCCCGTGCAGTCCGACAGGATCAGGCACTCGTAGCCGCGGTCGTTGGCCTCGCGCATCGTGGTGTGCACGCAGACGTCCGTGGTGATGCCGGTCAGGATCAGGTGCGTGATGCCGTTGGTACGCAGCACCAGGTCCAGGTTGGTGGCGTAGAACGCGCCCTTGCCGGGCTTGTCGACGATCACCTCGCCGGGGGCCGGGGCGACCTCGGGCACGATCTCCCAGCCCGGCTCGCCCTTGACCAGGATGCGCCCGCACGGGCCGGGCCCGCCGATCTCCGCGCCGATCCGCGCCGAGCGCCAGCGCTTGTTGGCGGGCAGGTCGGACAGGTCCGGGTCGTGGCCCTCGCGGGTGTGCACGACCAGCATGCCCAGCGAGCGCACGTGGTCGAGCAGCTTGGCGGTGGCGGGCAGCCCGGCCCGGGTCAGCGCGATGTCGTAGCCCATCGCGTCGACGTAGCCGCCCGGTCCGCAGAAGTCGGTCTGCCAGTCGATGCACAGCAGTGCCGTCCGCGCGACGGGCACCGAGCCGTCGTACGGCCACCGGTAAGGGTCGGCCTGCACCGGCCCGATGCGTACGCCGGTCGACGGATCAGGTTGGGGCACCAGGGTTTGCATACTGTCGATTGTCGACCGAACTGTTTCAGGGTCTGGTCGGCTCGGTAACGTGTGCATGACCTGGTGCCCACGATGGGGCCAGGTGACTACAGATAGGACCTTGCGCCGTGCCCGGCCAGCGCGGTGAGCACCACGGCCGGGTCGCCGGTCGCGACCGCCTCCAGCAGCCGCTCGTGCCGGTGCACCCCGTCGTCGGCGTGCGCCAGCTCGGCCTCGCGGCGCAGGTTGATCGCCATGTACAGCTGGAGCTTCACCAGGATCGACTCGTAAATCGCGGTGAGCTGCCCGTTGCCGGACAGCGCCACCAGGCTCACGTGGAAGGCCCGGTGCGCGTTGGCGACCTCCAGCTGGTCCCCGGTCGCGGCCGCCTCTCGCATCCGGTCCACCGCCGCCCGCAGCCCGTCGAGCTTTGCCGGGGTGCTCAGCGCCTGCTCGACCGCGTGGCGTTCCAGCATGTCGCGTACGGCGTACAGCTCCTGCACGTCCCGGTCGGACAGCGTGGCCACCCGCGCCCCGCGCCGCGGCACATGCTCGACCAGCCCTTGCTGCCCCAGCAGGCGCAACGCCTCGCGTAGCGGGGCCCGGCTGATGCCCAGCCGCCGGGTCAGCTGCTCCTCGACCAGTCGCTCGCCCGGCTCGGAGCGTCCGCTGAGGATCTCCCGGCGCAGCCGGGTCACCGCGAGCTCGACCAGGCTGTAGCTCTCGATCTCGCCGTTCGCGGGGGCCGTGTCCGTCACGGCACCGAGTGTGCCAGCACCCTGCCGCCGGGCGATCACGTGCCCGCGCGAGCCGGGATCGTGGCCGAGCGCCGTCACGGCACGGCCGGGCTGCTGGCCGCCCGCCACCCGCCGAAGTGGGTGATGTCGGCCGCGTCGCCCAGCCGCGGGGCCTCGGCGATGAACCCGGTGACCTCGCTGCCGTCGTCGAGCACGACCCGGCCCAGCCCCAGCGGCGCGGGCACGCTGCCCAGCAGCGCCCCGAGTCCTTGTTCGGGCAGGTCGTAGACCTCGACCGCGATGCCGCCCGCGGGCCCGTCCCCGGTGTGCACCAGTGCCGGGCGGTGCACCCCGGGTCCGGACAGGTGGTAGAGCCGGTAGCCGCCCGCCGTACGGGCCCGGTGGGCCAGCCGCGCGCCCAGGCCGAGCAGCTGCGGGTGCAGCGGCATACCGGTCAGGTGCGCGCCCACCACCGCGACCCGGGCCCCCGCCGGGACCCGCTCCGGCAGCCGCCCGCCGGTCCAGCGTTCGGCCAGGTCCAGCAGCGGCTCGTCGGCGAACGCGGGCGCGACCAGCTGCACCCCGAACGGCAGGCCGTCCGTGCGCTCGCCCGCGGGCAGCGCCACCGCGCACAGGTCGAGCAGGTTCACGAAGTTGGTGTACGTGCCCAGCCGCGAATTCACCGCCACCGGCCTGGCCGCCACCTCGTCGAACGTCGGATGCCCCGGGGTGACCGGCAGCAGCAGCGCGTCGATGTCGTGCCAGACGTGTTCGGTGGCCCGGCGAAGCGCCGCGAGCCGGTCGGCGGCGGCGAACGCGTCCGCGGCGCGCAGGTCGCGTCCGGGCAGCACGATCGCGCGCACGATGGGATCCAACTGTGGGCCGTCGGGTTCGAGCAGGTCACCGAACGCCGCCCAGCGCTCGGCGACCCACGGGCCCTCGTAGAGCAGCCGCGCCGCGGCCAGGAACGCCGAAACGTCCACCGGCACCAGGTGCGCGGCGACGCCGCGGGCGTGCGCCAGGGCGCGCTGCCAGGCTGCGGCGTGCGGCGGGTCGAGATCGAGATCCCCGGCCGGTACGCCGATGACGCGCATCCGCGCGGCGACCCCCGGCGGCGGCAGCGGCGGCCGCGCCCGCGACCACGGATCGCCGACGTCGTAGGCCGCCAGCGCGTCCAGGGCCGTCCTGGCCTCGGCGACGGTGCAGGTGAACGTGGTCACGCAGTCCAGCGAGCGACAGGCCGGCAGCAGGCCCGAGGTGGACACCAGCCCTCGGGTCGGTTTGAGCCCGACGAGGCCGTTGAAGGCCGCCGGCACCCGGCCGGAACCGGCGGTGTCGGTGCCCAGGGCCAGTTCGGCCTCACCCGTGGCGACGGCGATCGCGCTGCCGGAACTGCTGCCGCCGCTGATGTGGGCGGGGTCGGCGATGCTGTGGCAGGCCCCGTACGGCGTGCGCGTGCCGACCAGGCCGGTGGCGAACTGGTCCATGTTGGTCTTGCCGACGGGGATCGCGCCCGCGTCGATCAGCCGGGTCACCGCGACCGCGGACGAGACGGCCGGGCGGTCCAGCGCCGGGCAGGCGGCCGTGGTCGGCACCCCGGCCAGGTCGAGGTTGTCCTTGATCGCCAGACGGGCCCCGGCCAGCGGGCCGCCGGGGCTGTCCCGCCGGTACGCGTCGACGGCGGCGTCGGGGAGTCTGGTGATCCAGAGAGGTTGTCCCATGGCGTGGCTCCGATCGGAGTCGGGCGGCCGCGCCTGCCACCTCGACGGGTGGCCGTGCGCCGGTCCACGCCGCGCCGTGGGAGGGCTGCGGTCCGCGGGTTCAAGAAGCACACGATCGGGCTGTGACAGCGGCAGGACGGCCGCGTTGCGTACCGGTTAAGAACCGCTCACGGGCCTTGCCCGCCCGGCCGCGGGCGGTGCCGTGGGCCCTGGCGTCGGCCGGATGGAGGCGTCGTGGGGGCGACAGACGGCGACGCAGGTCGATGCGGACGGGCAGACTGGATCGACCAGCAGGCCCCTGTCGGCAGGTCTGCGTTCCTGCACTGGTGGAGCCGAGAATGCTCGATGCCTACATGCGGCGCCTGCACACCGACGAGGGCTGGCGAGTACTGACGACGCAGCAGAAGAAGTTCGACTACTTCGTGACCGACACCCATTTCCGGGAGAGCTGGCGTACGGCAGTGGACGTTCTCGGCACGCACGCGGGCTGGCTGATGCAGCGAATCGCCCTGCTCACGCTTCGTCCGGAAGGGATCATCGGACGCAGGGCACGTCAATGCGTGGAGGTCCTGGCCAGGCTCGACTACGCGCCGTTGCACGCACACCGTTTTCGGTACGACCGCATGATGATCCGTGAGCTGTGGCGATATCAGTGGAATGTGGCGTCCTTCGACCGGCTGGCGGTCGGCGACCGGCTGCACTACCGCACCGACGTACTGAGCCTCGTCTTGCTGGACGTCCGAGAGCCGTTGGCGATCCCGGCCAGTTCGCGGCTGAGCCGGCACAAGGGGTCCGCATTTCCGCCCGACCGGCGCGCCGACCACCTGCGGTCGCAGTTGGGTGCCCCGAACCGCATCATGGTCGTCGTGCACTGTCCGGACGAGCCCATGGACGTGGTGCGCGAGCTTGGCATCATCTTCGAGCGCGACACCTTGCGTCAGCTCTACGCGAAGCTGGCCGAACGCGTGGCGACGGGGACACGGGTCGACCCGGAGCCGTACATCTCGCGGCTGTACGACGACTTTCCCGCCCGCTCGCTGTCGGTTGACGACGCCGTCCGCGAGGTGTTGGCCGAGCTGGACAGGGCCGAGTGTCGCAACGCGCGCACAGGCCCTGCTGCGGCGCGGGCACGTGCTGCGATCATGCGTGCATCCGAGGGTCAGTATCTTGACTGGGACCGGTGGTGCGCCGACCTCGCGGGCTGCGGCGTCGATCAGCGGAGCTGGGCAGTGACCGTCGTCGCCAGCGAGTATGTGCAACACGATGTGCCCGACGCGCGTTGCCTGATCAGCCGCACCGGGCGCGGTCTGTGGCAGGCCGGGCACGGCCGGATGCTCGACCAGCCGCCGGCCGAGGTCGCGTGATGGCGCCGCGGCTCGTGGCGACCGATGCCGACGGAACACTCCTCGACGATGCCAACATGGTCAGCGTCCGCACCGCCGCCGTGGTCAGGCGAGTGGTCGCCGCCGGTGTGCCGTTCGTGCTCGCCAGCGGCCGTCCGGCGCGCACGCTGGGCAAGATCGCGGCCAGAGCGGGTGTCGCGGGTCTGGCCGTCTGCTCGAACGGGGCAGTCGTGTACGACATGCGACGCGAGCGTGCGCTGCGCGTCGTCACATTGACCCCGGGGTCCTTGCGGGCTGTCGTGACGGCGTTCGATACGGATCTTCCGGGGTGCGCATACGCCGTGGAGAGCATGGAGGGCAGGCCGGCACTGCTTGCCGAGCATGGCTTCCGCGCCGTTCGGTCCATCAAGTGTGAGGCTGCCAGCCGCGAGGAGATGCTGGCGAGGGCGGGCGTGAAGATCGTCGTCAGTCATCCCGGCATGACCAGTGCGGCGCTGGCCGCCACCGCCGCCGCGATGTTCGGCGACACGGTAAGCGTGACGTTCTCACAGGCGGGAGGGCTGATCGAACTGGCTGCAGCCGGGGTCGACAAGGGGTCCGGTCTGGCTTGGGCTGCCGATCACCTGGGCATCGCCGCCGGTGAGACGGTGGCGTTCGGGGACATGCCCAACGACATCCCGATGCTCGTACGCGTCGATCATGGCGTGGCGGTGGCCAACGCCCACCCTGACGTGATCGCCGTGGCGGCCGAGGTGACGGCCGCGAACCGGGATGACGGTGTGGCGCGGGTGCTGGAGCGCTGGTTCTGACCGCCTCCGGCGACTCAGGCGAGGTACCCCGTCAGCAGCGACCTCACCTCGGTGGGGTCCACCGGGCGCAGGTCACCCCACACCCGCCGGGCCAGCGCCAGCTTGTCCGTGAACGTCTCGGTGCACTGCTCCACCTGGCTGCGGTCGGCGGCGACCAGCTTGGCGTACCGGACCGAGTCCACGATCACGGACTTCACCCGCTCGTGTGCCAGGTAGCGCTCGACGTCGACCGCCCAGCCGGGCCACCGGTGCGCGCCGCAGGCGGCCGCCCAGGCCGAGCGCATCGCCTCGTCCTCGCCGGGCAGGTATCCCATCTTGTGCAGGTGGACAGCCAGCTCGTAGACCGGGTCGCCGGACAGGGCCAGCTCCCAGTCCAGGAATACCGGTGCGCCGTCGCGCAGCAGCACGTTCTTCCGGTGCACGTCGGCGTGCACCAGCCGGAACGGCCGCGACGACAACTGCCGTAGGGTGAGCGCGGCAAACGGATCGGTGGGTATGCCCAGCCGCTGCCACAGCGTGGCGAAGTCCCCGGCGAATGCGGAGTGCACGCCCCGGGTCGTGGCGAGCAGCCGGTCGGCGAATCCTGCGGAGTCGCCGTCCCGCGGCCAGTCCCGCGGAACGGGTGGCAGGTCGCCCGGCGGCACCGCCTCGAGGCGGGCGAAGAAGACGGCGATCTGCTCGATCAGGCCTGCCGGAAGAGCCGTGCCCCGAGGAGCCACGTCATTGAGGGTGGGTCCGTCGACCCACTCATGGATCTGGTAGGCCGGGTCGGTGCTGACGCTGTGCAGTGCCGGGACGCAGCCCAGCCGCCGGCTCACCGCGGCCAGCACCGCCTCCTCGCGCCAGATGTGCAGATCCATGCGATCGGCCCCGGCGATGGGCACCCGCACCAGATGGTGGCCGACCCGCACGTTGTGGTTGTAGAACCCGGAGCTGCCCTCGGCTTCGGTCCGCGCCTGCTCGTACATGTCGTCCCATTGGTCCGCCACGAGCCGGGCCACGAGGCCGTGCACCGCCGCCCGCAGCCTCGGCATGCCCCGCAGCGGCTGCAGCGCGTCGACCGCCCGGTCGACCGCCGCCGTCACCGCCGGGTGCGGCGAACCGATGCGGTCGAGCAACGTCCCGGCGACCATGATCAGTGTCGGGTAGACCTGGACAGCCTCGAGCTCCGACACCGCCCACACCGCGCTGGCCAGGGCCTCGTCGTGTCGGCGTGCCCGCGCGTGGCACAACGCCCTGATCAGCTCGGCACGGGCGCGCCCGGACCGATAGCCGGACCGTTCGAGCACCACGACGGCCTCGTCGAGTGCCTCGTCGGCCGACTCCAGCTCGGCCAGGCCGAGGTGGCCCAGCGCCATCGCGGACAGGGACTTGCCGACCTCGTGATCGGCACCCAGTTTGCGCTGTGCCGCTACGGCGGCCTTGGCGGCGGCGACCGCGCCCGCCGGGTCGGCCAGCGCCAGGATCTCGGCCTCATTGGTCATGATGTTCGCCAGACCGACCTCATGCCCGGCGGCCGCGTAGAACTCGCGGGAGATCCTCAGCTCCGCGGAGGCGAGTTCCGGCTCGAATGCGAATCGGTACGCCAGGGCGCGCAGCCGGGCCAGATCGCCCAGCAGGGCGATGCGATCCGGTGTCGTGGCGGAGGCGACCGCCTCCGCGGTGGCGATGGCATCGACGAACCTGCCCTGCGCCATGTCCAGGTCGGCGTGCCAGAGCCCGGCGTCGAGTTTCACGGCACCACTGTAATCAGGCCATATCTGTGCGTACCGGCGCAACGCTTGACCGGTCTCCCCGCGGATCCGCAACGCGTTGGCCGCAGCCAACGCCAGCCTCGCGTCCACGTCGTCGGCGGCCGCGGGCAGGCGCTCACTGAGCGTGCGCAGGGTCGCATGTGCCGTCTCGGCATCTCCCACCAGCAGCGCCGCCTCAGCGACAAGCAGCTGCACGAACCGCCGGACGTGCGGGTCAGGGGCGGCGGCGGTCATCTCCTCGAGGTCGGCGCGCATGGCGTCCAGGCCCGGCTTGCCCATGGCGGCCAGCCGGTCGACATTGGGGAGCAGGGCAGCGAGATTCTGCGGGTCGGCGTGGGCGGCGTGCCGTGCGGCCTCCCGCCACGCGTCTGCCGAGCGGGAGGTCACACCGCGCTGGTGCCACAGTTCGCCGAGCAGCTCGTGCAGTTCGCGCAGCACACCGGGGCTCAGCCGGGTCTGGATCGACCGTGCCATCAGCTGGTGCATCTGCAGCGTGTCCGGCCCCGCCGTGGCGATGAACGAGTACGAGATCAGCCGTTCCCACATCTGAGTGTCTGCACGCAGCTCGTAGTGGTGTGAGATCCGGCGGAAGATCTCGCGGTCGAAAACCCTCGCGACGCTCAGCAGTTCGAATACCCGCACCATGTCGGGTTCCACGTGATGAAGGAATCGTTCCTCGATGTGGGCGTACCGGCTCGCGGCCGGGCCCGACTCATGTGCCAGGTGAATGTAGAACGGCAGTCCCTCACAGTCGCGTGCGATCGCCTCGCGGGCGTTCGGATCCGTGACACCGAGGGCCGCCGCCAGGTCGCGCCGGGCCGGATAGGGCAGCGACGCCACCGGAAGCGGGCGGATCCGGTCCGCCCATCCGGGATCGTGGCGGGCCCAGCCCAGCGGCTCCCGAGAGGCGACCGCCACGAGTCCGCGATCGAGCTGTCCGAGCAGGTCGCGCAGCCAGACGTCGGCCAGCGACGCGGTGCCGGCTCTGGCCACGCCGCCGACGAGGGCCTCGTAGGCGTCGACGCACAGCAGGTAGCGATCATGCGCGTCGAGGTCCCGGGCGAACAGGTAGACCACCGCGTCGCCGAGCTGGTCGAGGGTGAGCTCGTCGAGTTCGAGCAGGGTCGCGTCGTGGCGGATCAGATTCCACCGCTTGAACTTGCGGGCCGCGATGTCCAGCACCTTCAGTGCGACCCCGAAGACGGGCAGGCCCGCAGCCTCGCCCAGCACGCTGGTGAGCGCTTCGCTCTCGGCTGCCCAGCTGAGCCGGTCGGCGGACAGTGACACATGGGGGTTGAGGCGTTGCCACCACACCCCGTAGGCGAGGTCGAAACGGTCGAATTTGACGCCCGTCCGTCCGAACTGAGCCCGGAGCGAGCCCAGGCCGGCCAGTGCCGAGCGTTGCGACGGCTCCTGAAGGTTCAGCGTCGCGACAGCCGTGTCCTTCGGGGCCCGTTTGATCAGCTCGTGCAGCAGGCGGGACTTGCCGATGCCGCCCACTCCGGTCAGCTCCAGCAGTCGCGGCGACATGCCCGTCGCGGCGAGCTCCGCGTCGAACGCGGCGAGAAGCTCCTCGCGGTTCACGAAAGGAGTGCGAACCGCACCGGGCTGATACCGGGCTGTGACCGTCATTCAGGGCTCCGTGAGACTCGGACCGGATGACCGTGCTTCACGCCCCGTCGATGGGGCGATCACTGTATGCCAGAGTGGCGTCAGTCTATCCTGGACGGTCGCCATGGGTATGCGCCCGAGCGACTACGGCGCGTCGTCAGGCAGGGAAGCCTTCGCACGGGCCGCCGGCGGCGTCGCAAGGCCTAGTCGCGGGTGAAGTAGCAGACGCCGCCGGAGTCGGTGTCGCCGAACACGTAGACGATCTCGTCGTCCTGCGCGCCCCAGCTCTGCAGGCTCTCGCCGTAGGGGTGGTACGCCAGGTTCAGCTGCTGGTAGGGGTCCAGGAGCTCGGGCTCGTCCAGCGTCCACAGGCCCTCGCCGTCCGCGCCGGGCGCGTGGTCGCCGTCGGCGTCGGCGCAGTCGCCCAGGGAGTGGGTGCTGAACGTGTGGTCGGCGCGCAGCACGAGCCGGGCGCCCTCCTCGCTGACCCAGGTGCCGACGATGTCGGCGTCGGCGAGGTCGGGCGCGAAGCCGACCGGGCCCCAGTTTCCGCAGCAGCAGGAGCACCCGCCGAGGAGCATCAGCACCGCGAGCCACCGCCCGAACGACCGCCACGTCATGGTCACCGCGCCAGGGTAGGCCAGTCGCCGTCGGTGCGGGACCCCGTCCCAAACCCGGTGATCCGGGGTTCGCGGGCGGTGTCGGGATCGGACGGCGGGTACGGTGTGGGTGGGCTTGCCAGGGAGGGAGCACGGATGGACGTGCGCGACGCGCCCCGCCGCTACGCCGACGCGCTGCTGTTCGTCACGGAGGTCACCCGGGCCGCGACCCGGTCCCCGGGCGGCTGGCTCTACGAGGAGGGCCTGACCGATCCGCTGTACACGAGCCTGCTCGACGGCCAGTCGAAGTGGGAGTGGTCGGACAACCGGCAGGACGTGAACCTGATCGCGGGCGGCCCGCTGCGGGCCGTCGTCGACTTCACGGCCCGCCGCCACGCGACGACGGTGCCGTGCACCGGCCCGCCCCCGCTGGAACTGTGGCCGGACTGCGCGGAGCGGCTGCGGCTGCTGCGCGAGGCCCTGACGTTCGCCACCGGCGCGGCCACCGACGCCTGGCGGTTCGTGTTGCACGAGGTGCTGGCCGGGTGGCTGTCCGCGCGGCTGGACGAGTTGCTGGTCCCGCCCCCGCCCGATGAGACGCTGGGGCGGCTGGAACAGCGGCTGCGCGAGGCGGTGACCGTCTGCCACCGGTACCGGCTCGCGATGCACGGGCTGTTCGGCGACCACCACTGGTCCGGCCGCGAGCCCCAGCCGTGGTGGTGCATCGCCGACGACCTGGCCGCCCACGCGACCTTCGCCAGCCCGGTGGCCGCGCCGGCGTACGTGTTCCGCCTGGACGAGGGCAGTGCCCACGACGGCCTGGCGACGCTGTTCGTCGCCAGCACCCTGATCCATCCGGTGCTCCGGCACGAGGTCACCATCACGTCCGGCCTGCCCAAACTGCCTGGCGACGCGGGACCCGAGACCGTCCAGGCCGCCCGCGGCGCCGTCGCCGTGCTCGCCCGGCACCGCGTCGCCTGATCACCCGGCACCGCGCCGCCCGGCCGCCGGGCTCGGCGTCGGCCGAGCACCTGGCGTCCCGGCCGCCGGTCGTCGCCACGGGCCGCCGGGATGGCATGATCTGCGGACTGCCGCACGCCCACCGGGCCGCGGCGGCCCTGCCGACGCACACCTGCGAGGACCCGATGAGCGACTCCGGCCAGACGCCGCCCGCCGACAACACCGATCCGGCCGTGCGTGCCGCGGGCGGCTGGGGCAGGCTGCGGCAGGGCGTGATCTACCGCGACGGGGTCAGCGGCGGCCGTCCGGCCGTGCCGACCGCGTTTTCCGAGCTGGAGCGCCGTGCCGCCCGGGCACTGTCGCCCAAGGCGTACGCCTACGTCGCCGGCAGCGCCGGGTTGGAGGGCACGGCCGACGCCAACCGCCGCGCCCTGGACCGCCACCGCATCGTGCCCCGGATGCTGCGCGACGTGTCGGCGCGAGACACGTCCGTCGAGCTGTTCGGCCGCCGGCTCGCGTCGCCGCTGCTGCTCGCCCCGATCGGCGTGCTCGAACTGGCCCACCCCGAGGCCGACGTGGCCGTGGCGCGGGCCGCGGCGGCCGAGGGCGTGCCGTACATCCTGTCCACGCAGGCGTCCCTTCCGATGGAGCAGTGCGCGGCCGCGATGGGGGACGCCCCGCGCTGGTTCCAGCTGTACTGGAGCAAGTCCGAGGAGCTGGTCGCGAGCTTCCTGGCCCGCGCGGAGGCGTCCGGCTGCGAGGCCCTCGTGGTCACCCTCGACACGACCGTGCTCGGCTGGCGGGCCCGCGACCTGGACCTCGGGTCGCTGCCGTTCAGCCAGGGCCAGGGCATCGCGCAGTACACCAGCGACCCGGTGTTCCTGCGGCTGGCTGCCGAACGGGCGGGGCGGCCGAAGACCGGGCCGAAGCCGAAGGTCACCCCGGCGGCGGTGCGCTCCCTGTTCTCGATCGCGCGGACCCACCCCGGGCCGATGCTGCGCAATCTGCGCTCGCCGCTGCCGCGCGCCGCGGTCGAGACGTTCCTCGACATCTTCTCGCGGCAGGACCTGACCTGGGGCGACCTGGCCCGGCTGCGCACCATGACCCGGCTGCCGATCCTGCTCAAAGGCCTGCAGCACGCCGACGACGCACGCCGGGCACTGGACGCGGGCGTGGACGGGGTGATCGTGTCCAACCACGGCGGCCGCCAGGTCGACGGCGCGACCGGCTCGCTGGACGCGCTGCCGGGCATCGTCGAGGCGGTCGGCGGGCGGGTGCCGGTGCTGTTCGACAGCGGCGTGCGCGGCGGCGCGGACGTCTTCAAGGCGCTGGCCCTGGGTGCCCGCGCGGTCTGCGTCGGCCGGCCCTACTTCTACGGCCTGGCCCTGGCGGGCGTGGATGGCGTACGCGAGGTGATCCAGAACCTGCGCGCCGAGCTGGATCTGACCATGGCCCTGACCGGCTGCGCGAGCCTCGCGGACATCACACCGGAGCTGCTCGCGTCGGCCTGAACGTGCCGCGGGGGCCCGGACCGGCCGGTCCGGACCCCCGCGTTCGTGCTCAGCTGAGCTTCGGCTTCTTCTGGCCGAACAGCCACGCGTCGAACAGGGTGTCCAGCTGCTTGCCGGAGACCTTCTCGCACAGCGCGATGAACTCATCCGTGTTGCCGTTGCCGTTGGTCTTCTCGGCCACCCAGGTCTTGACGATCTCGAAGAAGACCTGGTCGCCGACGGCCTTGCGCAGCATGTGCAGCGTCATGGCGCCGCGGTCGTAGACGCTGCTGTCGAAGATGTGCGCGGCGCCCGGCGCGCCCGGCGGCGTCGTCCACACCTCCGGCTTCGACTTGGCGTAGTACTGGTCGAAGGTCTTCTGCACGGTCTGCACCTTGGCGTACGCGTCCCACAGCCACTCGGCGTAGGTGGCGAAGCCCTCGTTGAGCCAGATGTCGTCCCAGTTCTGCACGGAGACGCTGTCCCCGAACCACTGGTGCGCCAGCTCGTGCGCCACGACCGCGTCGTAGACGCCGTTGCGGAAGAAGCCGGCCGAGTAGACCGGACGCGATTGCGTCTCCAGCGCGAAGCGGATCCGGTCGTCCTTGATGACCACGCCGCCGTAGGCGTCGAACGGGTACGGCCCGAACTGGGTCTCCAGGAAGTCGGCGATCTTCAGGGTGTGCGCCATCGAGGTGTCCGCGGCGCCCTTGGCCACGGTCGTGGTGACCGCCGAGAACACCGGCTTGCCCTTGTGCGTGCCGGTGGTGACCCGGAACTTGCCGATCACCATGGTGCTCAGGTAGCTGGCCATCGGCTTGCTCTCGGTCCACGTCCAGGTGGTCCAGCCGCCGGTGCTGTTCTTCGGGCCGGGCACGCCGTTGCTGATCGCGGTCAGCCCGTCCGGGACCGTGATCTCGAAGGCGTAGGTGGCCTTGTCGAGCGGGTGGTCGTTGACCGGGAACCAGCTCGCGGCCGAGTCGGGCTGGCCGAGCACGATCGCGCCGTCGGGGGTGGCGAAGAAGCCGCCTTGGCCCAGCGACTTCAGCTGGTTGCGGACCGGCTTGGGCTTGCCGTCGTACTGCACCCGCACGGCGAACTTCGCGTCGGCGTCGACGCCCTTGGCCGGGGTGATGACCAGCTCGTTGTCGACCCGGGTGTGCGTGGCCTCGGCCCCGTCGACGGTCACCGACTGCACGGTGAGCCCGGACAGGTCCAGGTTGAACTGCGACAGGTCCTGCTTGGCGGTGGCGTTCACGGTGACGTCACCGGTGAGCACGTCCGTCTTCGGGTCGTACTTGACCTTGATGGCGTAGTCGGCGACGTCGTAGCCGCCGTTGCCGTAGGACGGGAAGTACGTGTCGCCGACCCCGTCCTTGCCGGGCTGGTAGTCGCGCACGCGCTCCGGCGACGGCGTGGGCGCCGCGCCGGGCTTCGGTGACTCGGACGTGCACCCCGCCAGCAGCGCCGCTGTTGCGGTGATCGCGACGAGCGCAGCACGCGTCGCCGTCCCCCGTGTGTACATGCTTCTCCCTCGTGAAGGCGGGCTCGATCGGCCCAGCCGCAGAGTAGAGACCGCAGGCAACGCGAAGATCACGCAAAAGCCGGAAGTGGCCACCGTCACGCCCGGCCTCCCAAGATCGCCCGACTTGCCAGGCAGATGGGTGTATGGCGCCCCAAGATACGCACACGTGCCAGGCAAGTCGGGCGATCAAGTGGCGCCGGGCGGTCAGCCGACGACGGCGGCGCGGACCTGGTCGCGGCCGTTGCGCTTGGCGCGGTAGAGCTCGACGTCGGCGAGACCGACCAGGTCGTCGGGGTCGCGGTCCGGGCGCGGCATCATCGCGGCCACGCCGATGCTGACCGTGACGATGCCCGAGCGCGCGAGCACGTGCGGCTCGGCGAGGCCGGAGACCGCCAGGCGCAGGCGCTCGGCGGTGCGGCGGGCGGCCTCGGTGTCCAGTCCGGGCATGACCACCGCGAACTCCTCGCCGCCGTACCGGGCGACCAGGTCTCCGTCGCGCAGATTGCGGGTCAGCACCGCGGCGACGCGCTGCAGGCACTCGTCGCCCGCGGGGTGGCCGTAATGGTCGTTGTAGAGCTTGAAGTGGTCGATGTCGACCATCGCCAGGGCCAGCGGCCGGCCGGTGCGCTGGGCGGACTCCCACTCGCTGTGCAGGATCTCCTCCAGCCGCCGCCGGTTGGCCAGCGCGGTGAGCGCGTCGGTGGTGCTGAGCAGCTCGAGCCGCCGGTTGGCGGCGGTCAGTTCCTCGGTGCGCTGGGAGACCTTGCGTTCCAGCGAGGCGTACACCGAGGCGTTGTCCAGCGACACCGCGAGCTGCCCGGCGACCAGCCGGACCGCGTCGAGGCGCTCGGCGGAGAACGCCTCCCGGATGAGGTGGTTCTCCAGCACCAGCAGCGCCTGCCACGTGCCCCGGTTGACGATCGGCACGACCAGCAGCGAGCAGCAGCCGAGCTCACCGAAGTAGGGGTCGCGGGAGAACCGGTCGTCGCGGGTGGCATCGCCGACGACGAGCGGTTCGCGGGTGCGCTCGACGTAGCGGATCACCGAGGCGGGCACGGTGGGCCGCTCGCCGTTCGGCGGTGACGTGGGCAGTGTCCAGCGCTGCCGGTCGTCGTCCCACAGCAGCAGGTGCACGGCGGTCGCGCCGGTCATCTCGCTGAGCACGTCGACGACGCGGGCGCGTACGCCGTCGAAGGTGGTCTGGGAGCTCAGCGCCTGGGAGGCGGCGAGGATCGCGAGCAGGTCGATGGTGCCCGACAGCAGCGGGGCCTGCGGGCTCGCGTCCGGAACCTGCCCGCTGGTCGGCGGCCGCAGGCCGGACAGCCACGGTGCGCTCGGGTGGATGCGGTCGAGCTGGGCGACCTTCGCAGCCGCACCCCAGGTGTGGTACGCGTGCCGGGCCGAGTTCAGGATGCTGGTCCCGGCCACCTGCATGCCGTGAGCCAGGTAGAACCGGGCGGCGCGTTCCAGGGCCAGGGCCCGGTGCCAGGGCCGCCCCCGGCCGGCGACCTCGTGCTGGGCGGCGTCGTAGGACTGCGCGGCGGTCTGGAAGTCGTCGCCGGCCCACGCGCGTTCGGCCTGCAGCAGCAGCAGGGTGTGGGAGAAGTTGACCGGGGCGTCCGCGGCCCGCGCGGCGAACCAGGCCACCGCCTCGTCGAGCTCGGCCAGCCGCGCGGCGCGCTGCTTCGCCGGTCCGGTTCGGGCCTGTTCGGCCAGGTCGAGGCCGCGCAGCAGGCGGGCCTGGGCGACGGGGTAGGTCGACGGGTTCACCGGCAGCAGCGCGGTGGCGGCTTCGATGTGGCGGTGCAGGGCGGGCATGTCGTCGAGCAGCGCCGCCGCCAGCGCCCTGGTGACGTGCACGTTCGATACGGCCACCGGGTTGCCCGCGAGCGCTTCGGGTAGCGGGTCCGCGCCGCTGTCCGCCGCCGCGGGCTCGCCGCGCAGCATGCCGGCCAGCCTGCGGTAGGGCAGGTATACGTCCGTGGACTGGTCGTTGCCGGTGCGGGTGGCGAACGCCAGCCCGGCGTCGACCTCGGTGAGGTAGCCGTCCAGGGTGGGGGCGTAGTCGAGCAGCTCGTACACGGAGACGTAGTAGGTGTGGCAGGCCTTCTGCAGGTCGCCGCCGTGCAGCAGGCCTTCGCGGGCCAGCTGCGCCTGCTGCACGTTGTCCTCCAGCGGTTCGTACCAGTGGCCGGTGCTCAGCGCATACAGGAAGCGGGCCTGTGAGGTGTCGGGTTCGTAACCGCGGGCCTCGCCGACGGCGATCACCCGCAGCAGGGCCCGGTGCCCGGTGCGGTAGTCGGCGCACCGGCCGACGGTGACGAAGGTGAGGTGGGCGACCGGCCCGACCAGGGTCGCGACCGGACCGTGCAGCACCCACATGCGCAGTGCCTGCAGGGTGAGCCAGGCGAGGGTGTCCTGGTTGCTGAAGAACGCCGGGGCCATCATGCGGTTGATCAGTGCGGCGGTGGCCAGCAGCTCCGGCTCGGTCACCTCGGGGCGGCGCAGGTCGTCGGCGGTGTCGCCGTCGAGCCAGCGGTGCAGCAGTTCGAGTCCTTCGTCGATCTCGGTCGCCACCCGTTCGGGCGGCGGCGCGGCGAAGCCGAGGTGGCCCAGCATCTCCAGGCCCAGGGCGACGGCCTCGGCGGCTCGGCCCTGATTGGTCAGGCCGCTCACCTGCACCAGGGTCGCATCCGCGTGCAGGGCAGGGTGGTGGCACAGCCGGTCGATGGCCGCGTACACGGCGTCGGCCTCGTCGAGCCGGCCCAGGCTGTAGAGGGAGGCGTGCCGCCGGGTCTGCAGCGTGATCAGGTTGCCCTTGTCGGCCGGGTCGGCGAAGTCGACGGCGACGGCCAGGTAGCGCTCGGCCATGGCGTGGTTGCTCACCACCAGCGACTGCTCGGCGGCGTAGGCGAGCAGGGCGCTGACCCGTCGGCGCTCGTCCGGGTCGTGCACGTGCTCGGCGACGGCGTAGTACTGGTGTGCGGCGACCTCGGCGTGCTCGGGGTGCGGGGCCAGCCTGCGGGCCAGGCCGAGGTGCAGGGCGGACTTCGCGGACGGGGTGAGGCCGTCGAGGATCGCCTGGTTGACGCGGTCGTGGCGGAACCGGACGGCGTCGGCGGGCTCGCCGGGCTCCAGCACCAGCAGGCCCTCGTCGAGGGCGGGAGCGAGCAGGTCCTCGGTCTCGACGCCGGGGTGCCCGTCGGCGATCGACAGCAGGTCCATGTCCGCCCGGCCGCCGAGGCAGGCCATGATCTCGACCAGCAACCGGGTGCGGGTCGGCAGGCCGCGCAGCCGGGTGGTCCACGGGTCGACGACGTTGGCCTGGCGCAGGTGCCGGGACAGGTTGCCGGCGTCCCAGGTCCAGCCGTCGTCGCCGAGCACCAGCACACTGCTGCGGCGCAACGAGTTGATCAGTTCCACCGTGTCGTACGGGTTGCCCCGGGTGCGCTGCGCGACGGGTTCGGCCAGCGCCTCGGCGTCGGTCGCGTCGAGTTGCAGCAGGTCCCCGACGAGTTCGGCGGTGCTCGCCGGGGGCAGGTTGCCCAGCGCGATCCGCTGCGGCTCGACGCCCTGCTGCCGCCAGCGCGTGATGATGGCGGTGAGCGGGTGGGTGGCGTCGATCTCGTCGTCGCGGTACGCCAGCACCAGCAGCAGCCCGTCCGGCGGGCCCTCGGAGATCAGCATGTCGAGGAAGCCGAGCGTGGTGCGAGTGGCCCACTGCACGTCGTCGACGAACATGACGATCGGACGTTTCGGCGACGCGACGGTGGTCAGCACGTCGACACCGATGCGCTGCATGCGGGCCTGGGCGTAGAGCGCGTCGCCGATGGTCGGGTCCGGCTCGACGCCCATCAGCAGCGCGAACTCCGGTTGCACCGCGGCCAGCAGCCCGGCGTTGCGGCCCAGCACGTGGCGCAGCCGCT
This sequence comes from Catellatospora sichuanensis, assembly GCF_007483665.1. Taxonomy (GTDB): domain Bacteria; phylum Actinomycetota; class Actinomycetes; order Mycobacteriales; family Micromonosporaceae; genus Catellatospora; species Catellatospora sichuanensis. The sequence continues at coordinate 9,131 of NZ_ML660190.1, read as the reverse complement.
GCCGCAGGTCGGCCAGCTCCTCCTCGGGCTCGGCCAGCAGCAGCCGCCCCAGTGCGCGGATGGCCTGGCGGGCTCCGTCGAACTCGATGTCGCGCCGGTGCTGGTCGAACTTTCCGGACACGAACCAGCCGCTGCTGCCGGAGGCGATGGGCCGGAGCTCGTCGACCAGCGAGGTCTTGCCGACCCCGGCCGGGCCGCTGACCAGCAGGCCGTGGCTGAGCCCGGTCATCGCGTCGGCGAACGCCGCGCCCAGCGCCCGGATCTCCGGGTCGCGGCCGATGATGCGGGACTGGGGGAGCAGCCGCAGCGGCACGTCGCCCGCGCCGACGCGCAGCGCCACCGTCTCGCCCGGCGCGGCGGCGCGCAGCAGGCCGAGGTCGTACGCCAGGCCTTCGGCGGTCTGGTAGCGGTTGTCGGGCTCCTTCTCCAGCAGATGCATGATCACGTCGGACAGCGCGGCGGGCACCTCCGGGCCGACCTCGGCCGGCGGCACGGGTACCCGGGCCAGATGGGCGTGGCTGAGCCGCAGCGGGTCGCCGGTGCCGAACGGCGGCTCGCCGGTGACCATCTCGTACATGGTCGCGCCGAGGGAGTAGAGGTCGGCGCGCTGGTCGACGGGGCGGCCGGTGCGGCCGGTCTGCTCGGGCGCGAGGTAGGGCAGCGTGCCCACGATCTCGTTGTGGTGCGCGAACTCGGGCCTGATCTCGGCGAACGTGGACGCCAGCTCGAAGTCGATCAGCAGCACGCCGCCGGCCGCGGTCAGCACGATCTTGCCGGGGCAGATGTCGCGGTGTACGACGTGCCGGCGGTGCACGGCGGCGAGGGCGTCGGCGAGACCCGCGGCGACGCTGAGCGCCTCGCCCGGCGGCAGCGGCATCGGCCGGCGGTCCATCGTCGCGCCGCCCCCGTCCTGGAGCACCAGCGCATCCGCGATCACGGGGGTCGGCTCGACCTGCACGACACCCTGGGCCCCGCGTAGTCGGCGCAGGATCGCCGTCTCGTGCTTGAGCCGCTTGAGCGCGTCAGGCCCGAGCGGCTGCTTGACCACGACCGTGCGGTGTCCGGGCAGATGCAGCCGGTACGCCCGCGTCCGATCGCTGTCGTGCAGCAGCTCGACCTGATCGGCGTCGACCGGCGGGCGTCCTGCCGGATGCTCGCCGCTGATGCCCATCGTCCGCCCCGGAATCAGTCAAACGCCCCAGCCCCGCCGAGAAGTCGCCGGATAACCTGAATTGTCCTCGAGTACCAGAATAGAGCTTTTGTCGCGATCGCGAGGCCCGCCTGCCCGGCGGGGCCGACGGCTTGCGCGGCACATCACGCCGTCACGGCGCGTCCGGCACGCGGTCAGGTCTGGCGTGGGCGGTCCGCGGCGTCGTCAGCGCGGGCCGGCAGGGTGGCGCGCAGATGCGTCAGGACCTGGGCCGACGCGGGCTACACCCACGTGCAGGCGCACGTGCTGGCCGGGAACCGGGCCGCCCTGCGCACGATCCGGCGGCTGGCCGGTGGCGACGGTCCGGCCGGGACGCCGGTGTGGAGTACGACGGCCCGATGCTCACCATGACCGTCCCGGTGGCCGGACCGGGCACCGCCTGACCGGCGCGGGTCAGCCCTGCCCGCCGTGCAGCAGCAGTTCGGCGAACTGCTGTACGCGGGCCATGGTGATGCCGGTGCGCTGGTCCACGGCGAGCGGATGGTCGGTGGGCTCGACCTCGACATGGGGCTTGTGGCCCACGGGTCGGGTGTGCACGTTCGTCTTCAGGTTCAGCGTGCTCACCCCGTAGCCGGCCAGCTCGGTGGACAGCCAGCCGAAGTGCGGTGCCTCGGCTTCGCGTCCCGGCTCGTCCCACAGGTCGGTGGTGCGGGCGAAGTTGGCCGGGCTCAGTGACACCCACACGCCCCAGGCGAGGACCTCGTCGCTGCCGAGGATCGGGATTTCGAGGTTGCCCTGGATGAAGAAGTGCCGGCCCGAGATGACGCACAGGTCCGGGGTGAGTTCGCTGTTCGGGTCGTCGTCCAGGGCGTCCGTCCAGGTTGCCGGCGCCGCCGTGCGGTACGACAGCGGCAGGTCCTCGTGTCGCCGGCCGCACGATTCGCAGGTGTAACCCGTGATGTTCCGCATTCGGCGACTCTAGGCGGTGCGGTGGCGCATGGGCCTTCATGGGGCCCGGCCGGATCCGCGTTTCCCGTCAGAACGTCGAAATGGCTGCCACCGAACACTTTACGGTGATCAAGGTCAACCGGTTCAGCCCAGCCCAATGCGCATGCCATGCATTTCGTCCTTGACCTGCAAGGGAATTACAAACGACCTTGGAGAGAGCGCTCCCTGGAATACCTGCTATAAATGACGTCATGACGAGCAGTCGACCTGACGGCCAGCGATCCCCGACGCTGGAAGAGGTCGCCGAATGGGCGGGGGTCTCGCGCTCCACGGTCTCCAGAGTGATCAACGGCGTGTCCACCGTCGATCCCGAGTTGCGTGAACTGGTTCAGCGCGCCATCGACGCCACCGGCTACGTGCCGAACCTCGCGGCGCGTTCGCTGGTCACCCGGCGCACCGACTCGGTCGCCCTGGTGGTGTCCGAACCGGACGATCGCACCGAGCAGACTGAGCCGTTCCTCAACCGGATATTCACGGACCCGTTCCTGGGCCGGATCACCGCCGGGGCGCTGGAGGTGCTGCGGCCCGAGGGCATCCATCTGGTGATCATGCCCGCGGAATCCCCGGCACACCACCATGTGCTGCGCTACCTGCGCCAGGGACACGTCGACGGGGTCCTGCTCATCTCCAGCAGCGACGAGGATCCGCTGCCCCAGCAGCTGTGCGACCTGGGCATCCCGGCCGTGCTGTCGGCCCGTCCCGGCAAGCCGCTGCCGATGAGCTACGTCGACGTCGAGCAGCAGGTCGGCGCGAAGCTCGCGGCCGAACACCTGCTGGCCATCGGCCGTCATCACCTGGCCACCATCTCCGGTCCGCTGGACATGCCGTCGAGCCAGGACCGCCTCGCCGGGTTCCGGGCCGCACTGGCCGTACACGGGCATGCGTACGTGCCGTCGGCGGCGGGCAACTTCACCCGCGCCAGCGGCGAGCAGGCGGCGCGCGAGCTGTTCGCGGCGCACCCGGAGATCGACGGCCTGTTCGTGGCCAACGACCTGATGGCCGAGGGCGCCCTGCAGGCACTGCGTGACCTGGGCCGCCGGGTGCCGGAGGAGGTCGCGGTGGTGGGCTTCGACAACAGCATCGCCGCGCTGCAGTGCCGCCCCCGGCTGACCACCATCCACCAGCCGCTGGAGGAGATGGCGGCCGAGATGGCGCGGCTGCTGCTGGCCCGCATCGGCAAGGCCGACCCCAAGCCGCGGTCGGTGATCTTCCACCCGCGGCTGGTGAAGCGCGAGTCGGCCTGAGCCGGGTGCCGCTCGGCGGGCCGGGTGGCTGCGGGCGGACGTGCCCCCCGCGCCTGGTGGGTGTGCCCTAGCATGGGCGGCACTTCGCCCCCCAGCCTGGAAGGCAATCATGAGTCTGGCCGATGAGCTGCAGAAACTGCAGCAACTCCGCGACGCCGGCACCCTCACCGCGGAGGAGTTCGAGCTCGCCAAGGACCGGCTGCTGCAGGCTCCGCCGCCCGCCGCACCCGCGCCCCAGGTCGTGGTGCCGAACATCAGCCTGCTCAAGGAGGTCGACCCGGCGGTGACCCGGGTCGCCGACAAGGCGGTCAACTTCCAGGGCGTCACCGGGGTGATCTTCATGGTCATCGCCCTCGTCGTCGCCATGTTCATCCTGTTCGTGGGGTGCTCGATGGTCGGCGGGATGAACGACGGCCCGCTCGGCTCCAGCGGGATCTGCGACCACCCGAGCGTGACCTGTCAGTGATGAGACGCGGCCCGGCCCGGCCGGGCGGCGGTCCTGCTACCCCGACAGCGTCGCGAGGCGGTCCAGATCGGCTTGCCGGGTGGTCTCGACGGCGGCGGCCAGTGCCTTGACCGCGGGGTCGGCCCCGGCGGACTGCTCGGAGCCGGCCAGCATGCGGCACTGCTCGAAGTGCGCGCGCAGGCTGTCGGCCAGCATCGTGTCGAACGCTGCGCCGGACTTGGTGGCCAGCAGCGACAGGTTCTCCTTGGTGATCATGCCGGGCATGTCGTGGCCCTCGTGCGGGTTGGTCTCCGGCGCGCCGGTCGTCTGCAGCAACTCCCGCAGCCGGACCACCTCCGCCTCGTGCCGCCGGGCCACGTCGGCCGCGAACGCGTTCAGGTCCTTGCTCCCGGCGCGCTGCGGGGCCAGCTCCAGCGCCGCCAGCATGCGCTGATCCAGCGCGATCATCAGCTGCGTCCAGGCGACGTCCGTGCTGATCGCCCCCGCCTCGGCCACCACCGGCGGACTAACCGACGCAACCGGACCCGGAGACGCTCCACCACACCCCGCGAGCATCAACACCACCGCACCCGCAAACACCCTTGATCTCATCGCGGACCTCCCGGCGATCTTGCGCGAACTGCTGCTGCTATGCCCGTTTGGAGTGTGTCGTCCCCACAGCCCGCGCAAGATCGTCGTCTGGAAGGTGGGTGGCACCGGCCGGGACGGGAGAGGGGGGCCGTCCCGGCCGGTGTCGTTTTCAGGGGCGGGTCAGGTCAGGGGCGACCGTTGGCGCCGCACTTGATGATGGGACGGATGCAGTCGCGGACACGGCGGTCCATTTCTGCGGCGGGCCAGGCGTTGAAGAAGTCGCCGTGCATGGTGTAGCCGCGGCCTGAGGACAGGCGGATCCGGGCGGGGTCACCCGTCACGGGGTAGCGGAGCACCTGGCGGAGCTTCGGGACCGGGACGGGGTGCGAGGACGGGCAGGCGCCCGCGACGGGGTACGCCATGTGGCTCTTGTGGTTGGCGGAGTCGAGGTTGACGCCGTCCCAGCACTGCGGGAAGTCCAGGTACGACTCCAGCATCGAGCCGGCCGGGCAGTTGACGAAGTCCTTGCCCGGTGGGATCTCGTTGTGGTGCAGGCAGGACCAGCGGGCGATGCTCTGGTCCCCGCTGGTGGCCTGGGCGTTGCCGGCGACGATGCGCAGGCCGAGGGGCAGGGACTGGATCTGCGCGATGATGTCGTCGCGCACGCCCTCACCCAGGTAGTAGAAGGTCGTGCCGGTCGGGGCGACCGCCACGTTGTCGACGTACATGGTGGGCACCCAGTACGACGACAGGTCCTCGATCGGGTTGCAGTTCGTGCCCGCGTTGGCCAGGCTCGTGTACGTCGAGAACGCGTTGGTGGACGTGTTGCCCATGAAGTCGTGCATGTGCGACCCGCCGGGCAGGTTCGGGAAGACGATCGGGTCGTCCGGCAGGCGGTGCGTGAACGGGCAGTCGGCCAGGAACTCCGACACCCGGACGATCGGGCCGCCCCCACCGCCGCCGCCACCGCTGGACTGGCCGAACACCTGGAACTCCCACAGCGAGACACCGTACTGGGTGGCTCGCGCGGTCGCGTACAGGCGGACGTAGCGGGTGCTGACGTTGACGGTGAGGGACTGGTCTGCCCCGTTGTGGTTGGTCGTGGTGTGGAACGTGCTCCAGTTGTTGCCGTCGGCGGAGCTCTGCAGCTGGAAGTTGCGCGCGTACGCGCCCTCCCAGTCCAGGAAGATCCGGGTGACCGCCTGGCTGCTGCCGAGATCGATGCGGATCCATTGCGGGTCGGCGAAAGCGCTGGACCAGCGGGTGCCGGCGTTGCCGTCGACCGCTGCCGAGCCGGGCGTGCCGCCGTTCTCGGTCGAGGAGACCGTGACCGGCTTGCCCTGTGAGAGCGAGATCTCGGCAGCGGCCGCACCACCGGTGGTCGCCACCAGGTAAGTTGCGAGGACGGCCGTGACGGTGGCGAATAGCCCAGCGGCACGTAGCCGCCGGCGGCCAGGAATCGGTGCGAGACGATTCATGGTGAGCTCCCTACGGGAATGGGACGGACGGGTTTCCGTTGGGGGCAGGGGGCCCTGCGGGGCTGCGGGGCCCCCTGCCGGCGGTCTGCTTACTTGTAGACGCGGACGTAGTCGACCAGTACCTGCGCCGGGAACGGGGTGCCGGCGTCCGGCGGGCCGGGCCAGTCGCCGCCCACGGCGAGGTTCAGGATCATGTAGTGCGGGTGGTCGTAGACCCACGGGCCGCGGGTCGCCTCGACGGTCGCCTTGCTGGCGTAGAACACCTCCGTGCTGTCGACGAAGAACCGGATGCCGTTGCTGTCCCACTGCGCGGCGTAGACGTGGAAGTCGGCCGAGAGGTCGATGCCCCAGACCTTCTCCAGTCCGTAGCCGCCGCCGCCGTTGTAGGCGGGGGCGTGCAGCGTGGTGTAACTGCGGGTGGTGTCGCGGCCGAGGATCTCCATGATGTCGATCTCGCCGTTGTAGGGCCACGGGCGGCTCGTGGGCGGCAGGAAGTCGGCGCCCATCATCCAGAACGCCGGCCAGAAGCCGTTGCCCTTGGGCACCTTGACCCGGGCCTCGACCCGGCCGTACTGGAAGTGGAACTTGTTGCCCGTGTTCATGCGGTGCGAGGTGTACTGCATCCCGCCCACCGCCTCACGGCGGGCCTCCATCACCAGCGCGCCGGTGCCGTTCATGTTGGCGTTGTTGTTGTTCGTGTAGTACTGCAGCTCGTTGTTCTGGCCGGTGCCGGTGTCGATGGTCCACTTGGACGCGTCCGGCTTGCTGCCCGCCGGGCCGTTGAACTCGTCCGAGAACACCAGGTTGGTGGCCGGGAAGGTCGGGTTCGGCGGCTGCGCCGGGGGCGTGGTCGGGGCGCCGCCGGTGCCGTAGACCTGGAACTCCCAGAGCGAGTAGCCGTAGCCGTTGGACCGGGCCGTGCCGTACATGCGCACGTAGCGGCCGGTGCCGTTGACCGTGATGTTCTGCTTGAAGCCGGTGCTGGTGGTGGTGCTGTAGACGGTCGTCCAGTTGGCGGCGTCAGCCGACGTCTGGAGCTGGTAGGAGGTGGCGTACGCCGGGTCCCACTGCAGCACGACCCGCTTGATCTGGGCGGTCGCGCCCAGGTCGACGTAGATCCAGCCCGGGTCGGTCCAGGCGGAGGTGGCCCAGCGCGAAGCCGGGTCCAGGTCGAAGGCCCGCGCCGGGAAGCACTGCCAGCACGCTCCGTCGTTCTGCGAGGTCGAGGCGAAACCGGGCTTGTTGTACGACAGCAGCACGTCCCCGCCCGGGTTGGGCGACGGCGAGGTGGGCGGGCTGGCCGACGGCGACGCCGGCGGGGGTGAGGACGGCGGGTTGCTCGGCGTGCCGCCGGTGCGCACCGCGAACTCCCAGAGTGAGTAGCCGTACGCGGTGGCCCGCGCGGTGCCGTTCATCCGCACGTAACGACCGGTGCCGGAGACGGTCAGCGTCTGCACGCCGCCGGTGCCGGTGGTGGTGCTGTAGATGTTCGTCCACGGGCCGGTCGCGGAGTTCGAGACCTGGATCTGGAACGCGCGTGCGTACGCCGGCTCCCAGTTCAGGGTCACGCCGCAGATGTTCTGGCTGCTGCCCAGGTCCACCTGGATCCACTGCGGGTCGCTGAACGCGCTCGACCAGCGGGTGCCGGTGCTGCCGTCGAAGGCGTTGGCCGGGGCGAACGCGCCCTCCTGCGAGGAGGAGCTGGCCGGGCGGCCCTGCGCGGCGTTGGCCGTGCCGCAGCCACCGCCACCACCGCCGCCGATGACGCCGTAAACCTGGAACTCCCAGAGCGAGTAGCCGTGGATGGTGGCGCGGGCCGTGCCGTTCATGCGTACGTAGCGGCCGGAGCCGCTGACCGTGAGGGTCTGCACGCCGCCGGTGCCGGTGGTGGTGCTGTAGATGTTGGTCCAGCCGCCGGTGCCGGTGGCCGAGACCTGGATCTGGAACGCGGTGGCGTACGCCGCCTCCCAGCGCAGGACGACCTGGCTGATGGTGGCCGTGGCGCCCAGGTCGACCTGGATCCACTGCGGGTCGGAGGACGCACTCGACCAGCGCGTGCCGTTGTCGCCGTCCACCGCCGCGGTGGCCGGGAACACGGCGTTCTCGAGCGACGAGGCGGTGACCGGCTTGCCCTGGGAGATCAGCGGGTCGGCCGCGTTGGCCGAGCCGGCGACCACGGCCAGGTAGGACGAGGCGAGCACCGCGCCGAGGGTGGCGAGAACGGCGTACCAGCGCCTGCGGGAGGTGGGGACGGAGCGCGGCGGGGCTGCCGCGTTCGGGACGGATCTCATGTCATCTCCTGTGGATGGCTCGAGACCGCGAGGGCCGTGCTCCTCGCGGAAGGCCCGGAGGCGCTCCCGCCGATCGCGGATCCGATGACCCGCGGCAGCGCTTCCGGTACGCACGCGACGGCCGCCCGCCGACGGGACCGGTGTGTCGGGGCTGAGCCCGGTCCCGCGGCATGGCGACGCCGTGATGAGCGGCGGGTCGCCGCGTGCAACAACCTGCCGCCCGAATGGGCGTCAAGTCGGACAAACAATGTGGGGGAGCGCTCTCTGAGCAGAATCGTCCAGGACTGCTCGGATGTCAATGGTGGTCACTGGACGGGCCGCCGCAGCGATTGTCGTTAACGTCCCCGAAACTTCGCGGTGCGGTCAGGACGGGCAGCTAGAGCGCGTTGTCGTCGGTACGGCGGTCGGCCAGAAATCGGCACGATCGATGGCAGGCAACCGATACGGCGTTTTGACTGCCTGCTCACGACACTTGCCGGTGCGTTGGTGAGCAGGTGCGCCCGCAGGCGGGGCGGCATGTCGGGATCGGATTCGCGGTTGCGCTTTGTAACGAGACGGCAACGGCATCTTGACAGCCGCCCGGCATGAGACGAAATTCAGAGGCCATAACCAGGGAGCGCTCTCTGGATGATCAACTGTATGTGACCAGCGGTTCTTGCTCGTGCTCGTGCCTTATACCTGTTCCTGGAGGAGCTCCGATGCGTTCAGCACTATCCGGCGCCGGCCAACGGCGCCGTCTCGCGGCCGTGGCCGCTCCGCTGCTCGCCGCCGCGCTGGTGCTGGGCACCGCTGCGTGTGGTGGCAGCGACGACCCGGGCAAGCCGGGTGAGAAGGTCAAGCTCACGATCGCGACGTTCGGCGAGTTCGGGTACAAGGACTTGTACAAGGAGTACATGGCCGCGAACCCGAATGTGGAGATCGTGG
>NZ_VIQO01000027.1 GCF_007483665.1 Catellatospora sichuanensis | reverse complement strand
CGGCTTCCACCACGTCCACGCCACCCCCGTCATCTGCCTACCCGCAGACTTCGGACCGGCACGACACGGCCACGCCCCACCCGGAATGTCTGAAACACATAGACAAATACAGGAAGTCTGAGACGCTCCCCGCCATGTCTGAGCTACGCCACGCCATCGCCGTCGTCGCCCTGCTCGCCGCCACCGTGGCCGGCTGCGACACGGGGTCCACGGGCCCGGCCGTGTCCACCGTTTCGCCCGTCGCGTCCCCGGAAGCCGGGGAGACCCCCGCGCCCGGCGACCATCGCCTGACCACGTCCTGGAACGGCAAGAACCGCTCGTTCGTCGTGCATGCGCCGCCCTCCTACGACGGGGCCACCCCGCTCCCACTGGTCGTCACCATGCACTTTTTCCCCGGTGACGCCGCAGGCATCGCCACGACCACCGGCATGAACGCCAAGGCCGACCGCGAAGGTTTCCTGGTGCTCTATCCCGAGGGCTTCGCGGGCGGCGTGAACGCGCTGTCGTGCTGCGGCTCGGAGGACGACGTCGGCCTGATCAAGACCCTGGTCGCCAGGATGGTGGAACGCTGGCACGCGGACCCGAAGGCGATCTTCGCCACCGGCATCTCCAACGGCGGCGACATGGCATACCGGCTCGCCGTCGAAATGCCTGGGGTCTTCGCCGCGATCGCCCCGGTCAGCGGCGGGTTCAGCGGCGGCAGGGCCAGCCGGGCGGACTTCCGCCCCACCCAGCCGGTATCGGTGATCACCTTCGTCGGCGGCAAGGACCGCCACGCCGCGGCGTTCGAGTCCGGGCTGACGGCCTGGCAGGAGCGCCTGTCGTGCACACCGGCCCCGGCCGCCGGCCCGAGACTGCCCAACGGCGGCACCCGAAGTGTGGCGGCCTGCGCCGACGGCAGCGAACTGGTCGTCTACCGGCTGCCGCAGATGGGGCACAGCTGGCCCGGCGCGCAGCAGGGCACCCTCGCCGATCCGGATGCCGGAGTGAACGCCACCGACCTGATCTGGGAGTTCTTCCGCACCCACCGACGGTGACCGGACGGGTCCGGTTCCTGCGACAGCGGAAACCGGGCCCATCCGTGCACAGGGACACCAGCCGTATCAGCAGTCCCGGCGCGCGAGCGGGCGTAGTAGCGTAATTCTGGAGAAATCGAACGTATCCGTGGTCGGCTGGCGGCGGGAGGTGCGGTGGACGTCTCCGGTGAGCAGGAGCCGGGCAGGCGCTGGATGGGTGTCGGGCGCAGTCACGCGGCCGACTCCCGGCCCGCGGCGATCGAGGCCGCGCAGGGCGCATTGAGCGGTCCGGACCCCAAACTGCTGATCGCCTTCGCGGCGATCACCCATGACCCGCAGGCCGTGCTGGCGGGCCTGGCCGAGGCCGCGCCGGGCGTGCCCTTGGTCGGCTGCACCACCCACGGCGAGATCGGGCCCGGCGGCCCGGCGGACGGCACCATCACGGTGGCCGCCATCGGCGGTGCGGGCTTCCAGGTGCAGACCTGCGTGGCCACGGACGTCACCGGCCGCCAGGGCGACGCGGGCTTCGAGGTGGCCGGGTGCGTAAGCCGGGTCGACCTGCCGCACAAGGTGCTGATGCTGCTCACCGACGGCCTGGTCCGCGACCAGGAGAGCATCGTGCGCGGCTGCTACCGGGCGCTGGGCGCCGGCGTGCCGCTGTTCGGCGGCGCGGCGGCCGACGGCTGGCGGATGAGCGGCGCCTACCTGTTCAAGGACGGCCGGGTGCTGACCGACGCGGTGATCGGCGTCGCCATCGCCTCCGAGGCGCCCCTGGCGGTGGCGGTCAAGCACGGCTGGCGCACCGTCGGCCAGCCGATGATCGTCACGCGCAGCCTCGACGGCCGGGTGTACACCCTCGACGACCGCCCCGCGCTCGACGTCTACCTGGAACGGCTCGACGCGCCGCCGGAGGCGTACACCGATCCGGCCGCGTTCACCGCGTTCGCGCTGTCGCGGCCGCTGGGCGTGCAGCGGCGCAGCGGCGTCGAGGCGCGCAACCTGTCCACCGAGGTGGACCTGGTCGGCAGGTCCATCGGTGGCGGCGGCGCCATCGACCCGGGCGGGCTGACCTGGGTGATGACCGGCGACGAGGAGTCCATCCTGGAGGCCACCGACGACGCGTGCCGCGACGCGCTGGCGCGCCTGGAAGGACACGCGCCGCTGGGCATGCTCACCTTCAGCTGCGCCGCGATCCGCGCCGTGCTCGGCGACGACGGCATCCAGCGTGAGGGCGCGCGCCTGGACCGCTGGGCCGGCCCGCTGCCGTACGCCGGCTTCTACACGTACGGGGAGATAGCCCGAAACCACGGGATCGACGGCTTCCACAACCAGACTCTCGCCGTGCTGGCGCTGAGCTGACATGCCGGGTTCGGCCGAGTCGCTGCACATCCAGCAGCTCGTCGAGCTGATGGCTGTGGTGTCGTCGTCGACCGACGAGTCCTCGGCCGTGCAGCACGCGGTCGAGCGTTCCGCGCAGGCGCTGGAGGCCGAGGTCGCGGCGGTGGTGTTCGACGGCAAGGTGGCCGCGTCGATCGGCTTCCCGCTGGGGGCGGCGCCGAACGAGGACATCGTGGCGGTGAGCCTGCACGAGCGCGATGTGCTGGACGTGCCGGGCGTCGGGCGCTGCCCGGTGGCGACCGCGGCATGGGAGGGCAGCAAACCGGGACACCTGGTGCTGGCCCGGTGGGGCGAACCCTTCGCGATCGAGGAGCAGAACCTGATCCGCGGCATGGCCCGGCTGCTGGAGCTGACCCTGACCATGCTGCGCACGCTGGCCGCCGAGCAGTCCATCCGCGAGTCGCTGCAGGAGCGCCAGCGGCTGCTCGAGCACCTGTTCACCATCCAGCGCGCCATCTCGCGCCGCGAGGACCTGCAGCAGATCCTCGACACCATCACGCTGGGCGCCCGCGACCTGCTCGGCGACGAGATCAGCCTGCTGTGGCTGCGGGACGAGGACGACACCGGGCGGGCGCGGCTGGCGTCGGCCGCCGACGCCACGGGCATCCTGCCCGGCAGCGCGCTCACCGCCGACATGGCCGACGCCGCGACCGCGAGCCAGGCGATGACCGTCGGCGACGTGGTGGTACGCCAGGGCGGCATCGCGGCGACCGAGGTGGTCAGCCGGTTCGGCCGCGGCCCCGTCTGCGCGTCGATGGGCGCCCCGGTGCACGACAGCGGCGTGGTGACCGGCGCGCTCGTCGTCGCGTCGTGCGACGAGGGCCGGGTGTACGAGCCGTCCGACGTGCAGACGCTGCGGGCGTTCGCGCAGAACGTCAGCCTCGCGCTCACCGACGCCAACACCGTGCTGCGCATGCAGCAGGCCCACCACGACGCGCTGACCGGGCTGGCCAGCCGGCGGCTGTTCATGGAGCAGCTGACCCAGCGGCTGGCGATGGCCGACGCCGAGGGGACCACGGTCGCGGTGCTGTTCCTCGATCTGGACCGGTTCAAGGACATCAACGACACGCTCGGCCACGCCGCGGGTGACCAGCTGTTGACGGTGACCGCCGACCGGATCGCCGGCCAGCTGCGCGCCGGCGACCTGGCCTCGCGCTTCGGCGGGGACGAGTTCGCGGTGATGCTGCACCGGGTCGACGGGCCGGGCGACGCCGCCGCCGTGGCCGGGCGGATCGGCACCGCGGTGGGCAAGCCGATGTACGTCGCGCATCAGCGGCTGCGGGTCGGGGCGAGCATCGGCGTTGCGCTGAGCACCTCCGGCCGCACCGATCCCGTGGAGCTGGTCGGCCACGCCGACCTCGCGATGTATCAGGCCAAACGCGCCGACGCGGGCGGTTACGCGCTCTACGACCCGGCCGCGGCGCATCCGAACACCCGACCGGGCGCCGTCCGGGCCTGAACGAGGTCGGTCCGGCACGTCCGCTGTCGGGCATCCGGCGACCATGACGCCACCGTGATACGCGTCCCGATGATGGGAGACGGCTGTCCGCCGTGGACCGCCAGGAGAGGAGCAAGCGGTGAAGGCAGCACCCACCACGCGCGTGTTCGTCGCGGTCGCCGTCCTCGGCGCCGTGCTGGCCCCGGCGGCCCCGGCGGCGGCCGTCCCCGACCCGCTGGTCACGCTGGAGCAGCAGATCAGCCCCACCGACACCGCCGCCAAGTCCGTCGTCGTGTCCTGCCCCGACGACAGCTGGGTGTTCGCCGTCGGCGGCTGGGTCAACGGCAGCACCGGCCGGGTGCTGCTGACCCGCCTCGAACCCGCCGCGGACCTGCGCTCGGCCACCGTGTCCGCCCGGCCGCGCAGCGACAGCGCGGTGGCGTTCTCGGTCGTCGCCCAGGTCATCTGCGCTCGGACCCTGGTGGCCCCGACCCGGGTGGCCAACACCACGATGCAGGGCAGTTCGATCGAGGCCGCGTGCCCGGAGCCGACCGTCATGCTGGGCTTCGGATTCGCGATGGACCGCAGGGTCGACAACTGGCGGCTCGACGAGATGGTGCCCGACGGCTACCTGTCGCAGGTCAGCGTGCACACCTCGGGCAGCGGCAGCAGCGGCGCGCTGACCGCGTACGCCATCTGCCACACCGTGGTGGAGCCGCCGGGGGCGCTGATCAACCTTTACCGGGCGAGCGGCATTCCCGTCTCCGGCCAGACCTGGCCGAAGCTCGCCACCCTTCTGCCGATGACGCTGGGCTGGGCGTTCGGCGTCGGCGCGACCGTCAGCGGCACCGACAGCCACCTCGACGGCTTCCAGCTGCGGCCGTTCGGCGAGGGTGTCGCGCGGGCGGACCGCATCAGCACGCTGCCGGGCCTGCCCGGCCTGCCGTTGCCGCACAGGTCGGCCCGGACCGCGAACCTGATGGGTCCCGCCGAGGACCCGTCGCTCACGACCTACGGCGCGCGTCTCGCCACGTTCCACTGACCGGGCTCACCGGGGCGCTGCCGCCCGCCGGACCGGGACCAGCAGGTCGCGGTCCGGCGGGCGCACCCCGATCGAAAGCATCGCCTCGGCGTAGCGGTCGAAGGCGCGTCTCGCCTCGCCGTGCTGCCCACCCGCGACGAGCGTGCGCACCAGCGACCGGTACGCCCGCTCGTCGTAAGGATCACGCTCCAGCAGGCGCAACAGGTAACCGACGGCCGCGCCCGGCTGGCCCGCGGCCCGGCTGGTGTGCGCCAGCATCCGCAGCATCGCCAGGTATGCCGCCCGCGCCTCCTCGCGCAGCGGACCCGCCCACTCGGCATACGGCTCGTCCTCGAACGCATCGGCCCGGTACAGCTGGTCGGCGGCGAGCAGGATGAGCCGCGCCTGCGCCAAAGCCTCCTGCTCCACGAGGCGACGGCCCCGCGCCACCTGGTCCAGGAAGTCCTCGACGTCCACTCCCGTGGTGGCCGTGTTCAGCGCGATGCTGCTCTGGTCGGCGACCAGGTGATGGTCGGCGGGATACGCCCGGGCCGGGTCGAGCACCCCGCGCACGATGTTGAGCAGCACGGACAGCCGGTGTCCCGTGCGCTGCGCATCGCCGTCGGGCCACAGCAGCTCGCTCAGTTCGCTGCGCGGCACCGGTCGGCCCCGCCGCCCGACCAGGATGCGCAGCAGGTCCCGGGCCTTGCGCGACTGCCACGACGACGCCGGGACCACCTGCCCGGCCAGCTCCACCTCGAACCGGCCCAGCGCCCGTACCACGACCGGGGAGCCGTCCACGGCCGCGGCCGAGCCGCCGCCGATCCGGTCGGCCAGCGCGTCGGCGGCCGCCAGCCGCTGCTCGCCGAGCAGCCCACCGGCCCGCTCGTCCGGGCCCGCACCGGGCAGTCGGCTCATCAGCACCGCGATCCGGGCCGCCTCCACCTCGGCCCCGGCCTCCGTCCAGATCGCCTGGGCCTCCCGCAGGGCCGCGGCGGCGCGTGCCGGGTCGTCCTCTGCGGCCGCCCGCAGCTCCAGCGCATCGGCCAGCCCCGCCCGGTCGCCCTGCGTGCGGGCCACCCGCGCGCCCTCGGTGGACAGGTCCGCGGCCCGGCGCGCCTCGCCCTGGCTGAGCGCGATCCAGCCCTGCGCCAGCAGCGCCGGTCCCGAGATCTCCGGCCCGGCCCGATCCACCGCGGCGTCGGCGTGCCCGGCCGCCGTCTTCACGTCGTCACCGAGCAGCACCAGGGCCAGCCCCGCCAGCGCCGGGACCAGTACGTGCGCGTTGCCGGTGCCCGAGGCGACCTGCACCGCCTGTTCGTACGCGGCGCGCGCCTGCTCGCGCCAGCCCCGCCGCCGGAACAGTTCGGCCAGGCCCAGCACCGCCCCGGCGAAGCGGCGTGAGCCGAAGCGCTGGTAGTGGCCGATCGCCGCCCGGTAACGGCGCACCGCCTCGTCGTAGCGGCCGAGCATGGCCAGCGCGTCGGCGTCGTTGCTGGTGGCGATCGCCTGCAGGCTCGGTGATCCGGCCGCCTGCGCGTACGCCGCGCACAGCCGCGCCGACTCCAGCGCCGCCGGATACCGCGCCGCCTGCAGGTGCTGGTAGGTGCGGTTGGTGTGGATACGGGTCAGCAGCATCACATCGCCGGTGCGGTGCGCGATCGGCAGCGCCAGCGCGAAATGCTCCTCGCTGCCCGCGGCGTCGCCCGAGACGGCCAGCGACAGCGCCACGCTCAGGTAGGCGGTGGCCAGCGCACCGTCGTCACCGGACGGCAGGGCGCGACGCACGGCTTTGCGAGCCGTCGCCACCGCCGTGTCGGTGTCCCCGGCGAGCAGGAACGCGTGCGCGCTCCAGGCGGCCAGCAGCGCCGTGTCCGCGGTGTCGCCCGCGGTGTCGCCGCGGGCGAACACGTCCAGCGCGCCGCGGGCGTCGCCGCGCTGGTAGGCGACCCGGCCCGCCCGCCATGCCAGCCCCGCGGCCAGGTCCGGCCCGCTCGCGCCCAGCTCCTCGTAGGCTCGCGCGGCTGCCTCCAGATCGCCCGCGGTGCGCAGCGCGTCGGCCCGCAGCAGCGCCAGCCGGTCGTCCCGTTCCCGTTCCGGCAGCACCGCCACCAGCGCCGTCACCAGGCCGGCCTGCCCTGCCGCGATGATCCGGTCGCCGTGCCGGCGCAGCACCCGGGCGGCCCCGGCATGATCACCGGCGCGCAGGTGCTCCCGCGCCGCCGCGCCCGGCGGACCGTGCCGGTCGTACCACGCCGCCGCGACGCGGGCCCGTGCCCCATCGGCTTCGTCGGGATTCGCCGCCACCTGGGCCAGCACCGGCACCACGTGGCCGTCGTCGGGCAGGCCGGGCACCGCCGGGCCGCGGACCAGCAGCCCGGTCCGGCGCAGCAGGTCCAGCAGCGCGGCGGCGTCCGGGTGGCCCAGCGCCGCGCACAGACCGGCGGTCACCGGCGTCCGGTCCCCGACGTCGGCCAGCAGCTGCCGTGCCGCTTCGGGCAGCCCGGCCAGCACCTCCGTGCGGACGTACTCCGCCAGGCCGCCCACGGCCAGGGTGGTCGCCGACTCCGCGGTCGCCCGGCCGCCCAGCCGCACCGCCTCCACCGCGAAGTGGACCAGCGCTGGCCAGCCGCTGGTGGCCGTATGCAGCGCGGCCGCGAGTTCGGGATCGGCCGGGCCGCCCTCCTCGGCCAGCAGCACGGTGATCTCGTCCACGGTGCAGGCGAGATCGGCCGGGCCGAGTTCGGTCCAGCGGCCGGGCCGGCCGGCGTGCCGCCACGGCAGCGGCCGTCGCGAGGCCATGGCCACCTCGGTGTCCTCGGGCAGGTCCTCGACCGCGAGCAGCAGGTCACGCATCTCCTGCACGGACAGCCGGGGCAGGTCGTCGAGCACGAGGCAGCGGACCGCGTCGGACGCCGCCTGGCGCACGAACCCGCACGGGTCGGCGCCGCCCTGCCACCAGTGCGCCCGCGCCGGCGGGCACAGGTTACGCAGCAGGGTCGTCTTGCCGTAGCCCGCCGCGGCGACCACGATCCGGCGGCTCGGCCCGCTGACCATCGTCGCTCCTCCTCCGGTCTGCTCGACGTGCCGCGGCCTCGTGCGAAGGCTCCGCCCCGCCGGCCCGGCGAACAATCCTTCTGTCGGGAATTCACGGCAGAATGCTGCGTCCGTCCAGTATGGACTAATCTTGCGCGCCACGACCGGGCATCATTGTCGGCATGACCGACACCGCGACGGACGCCACCACCTCCGATGAGCAGGGCCGCTACGTCAACCCCGGCGGCGAGTTCACCCGCGACCAGCGCTACATCGCGACGCGGATCACCGCCGACGGCCGCGAGGGCTACCCCGTCGAGCCCGGCCGCTACCGGCTCGTCGTCAGCCGGGCCTGCCCCTGGGCGAGCCGGGCGGTGATCGTACGCCGGCTGCTCGGGCTGGAGCAGGCGCTGCCGATGGCGGTCGCCGGGCCGACCCACGACGCGCGCAGCTGGACGTTCGACCTGGACCCCGGCGGCCGGGACCCGGTGCTGGGCATCGAGCGGCTGCAGGACGCCTACTTCGCGCGCTTCCCCGGTTACGAGCGCGGCATCACCGTGCCCGCGATCGTGGACGTCAGCACCGGCAAGGTGGTGACCAACGACTACGCCCAGATGACGATCGACCTGTCGCTGGAGTGGACCGCCCACCACCGGCCCGGCGCGCCCGACCTTTACCCGGCCGCGCTGCGCGGCGAGATCGACGAGGTGAACGCGCTGGTGTTCCGGGACGTCAACAACGGCGTCTACCAGTGCGGCTTCGCCGGGTCGCAGCGGGCGTACGAGGCCGCGTACCGGCGGCTGTTCGCGCGGCTCGACGCCCTGTCGCAGCTGCTGGACAGGCAGCGCTACCTGGTCGGCGACACGATCACCGAGGCCGACGTGCGGCTGTTCACCACGCTGGTGCGCTTCGACGCGGTGTACCACGGGCATTTCAAGTGCAACCGGCAGAAGCTGACCGAGATGCCGGTGCTGTGGGCGTACGCCCGTGATCTGTTCGCCACGCCGGGGTTCGGTGACACCGTCGACTTCGGGCACATCAAGTCGCATTACTACGAGGTGCACCGCGACATCAACCCGACCGGGATCGTGCCCGCCGGGCCGGACCTGTCCGGCTGGCTCACCCCGCACGGGCGCGAGGAGCTGGGCGGCCGCCCGTTCGGCGACGGAACTCCGCCCGGCCCGGTGACACCCGGCGAGACGGTGCCGGACCTCGCGTCGGCCTAGGTGTGCTGGGCCGTGGCCTGCGCAGGCCACGGCCGGTCACACCGCGGCCAGCACCGCGGGGATCTCGTCGGCGATCTCCCGGGCCAGGAATCCGATCCGCCCGAACCGGGGAGCCAGCCGCTGCGCGCTGCCGGCGTGGGCGTACGCCGCCCAGCACGCCGCCTGCGCCGGCTCCGCGCCCCGGCACAGCAGGCCCGTGACGACGCCGGCGCGCACGTCCCCGCTGCCGGAGGTGCCCAGGCCGCTGCCGCCGGTCTGCTCCCACCAGGTCCGGCCGTCCGGGTCGGCTACCCGCCCGAACAGCGACACCGCGGCCCGGTAGCGCTGCGCGATGCGGACCGCGACGTCCATCAGATCCCCGTCGAGATCGCCGCCGAGCAGGTACCTGGCCTCGTCGATGTTGGGGGTCAGCACGTACCGGCCGGGCCGGTCCGCGGTGAGCGACGGGTCCTTGCTGAGCGCGCCCAGGGCGTAGGCGTCCAGCACCACGGTGGTGTCCGGGCGGGTCGCCGCGAGCACGTGCCGCAGCACGGCGGCGGCATGGTCGATGTCGCCCAGTCCAGGCCCGACGGCGACGGCCGACGCCTGCCCGGCCAGCTCGGCCAGACGGTCGGGCAGGGCGCGGCCGGTGCCCGGCTCGGGCAGGTCGAGCACCAGCGCCTCGGGCACCTGGATGCTGAGCGCCGTGGCGGTCGACTCCGCCACCGCGAGCTGGAGCACCCCCGCCCCGGCTCGCAACGCGGCGACCCCGGCCAGCAGCACCGCGCCGGGCGTGTGCCGGGAGCCGCCGACGATCAGTGCCGTGCCGCGGCTGTCCTTGGCCCCGGCGACCTCGGGCAGCGGCCAGTCACGCAGCAGCTGCACGGTCACGATGGTGGGTTCAGACCGGTTCGGCACGCAGCCCTTCCTCTCGGGTCGGCGTGGTGTCCCGGGCCCGCAGGTGGGCGACGTCGTTGAACACCTGCGGCGTCAGGCGGCCGTCGCCGTCGCGCGCCCACACGCTGACCGAGGTGTTCACGATCGCCTCGGCCCGGCTCAGGTCCAGCAGCCGCTGCTCGTCCAGGTCTTCGACGAGGTAACGAATGATCTGCACGACCACGTCGTGGGTGACCAGCAGCACCCGCCGTCCGCCGTGGTCCCGGCGCAGGTCGGACAGCAGCATCCGGATCCGCAGCGCCACGTCCGCCCACGACTCGCCGCCCGGCGGCCGGTAGTAGAACTTGCCGAGCCGCTGTCGGCGGTCGGCCTCGGTCGGGTGCAGCTCCTGCACCCCCCGGGCGGTGAGCAGGTCGAGGATGCCCAGTTCCCGGTCGCGCAGCCGCTCGTCGTAGCACAACCGCAGGTCCAGTCCCTCGGTCATGGCCTTGGCCGTTTCCGCGGTACGCAGATAGGGCGAGACCAGCACCAGGTCGGGCACCGGCAGACCGGCCAGCCACCCGCGAGTCGCGGCGGCCTGTTCCCGGCCCAGGTCCGACAGGGGCACGTCCGGGTCCCGCGGGGCGAGGTCCAGCCGCTGTGCCCCGGAGCCCTCCGCGAGCAGGGCGGCGACGTTGCCCACGCTCTCGGCATGGCGCACGGCGCCCAGCCACTCCAGTTCGCCCATGTCTCCCCCTGTCTGCGTGGATCTTCGCGGCGTGGCCCGGTTCACCGGCCGGGCAGCGGACCGTCTCCGGAACCTGGCTGGTCAGGATTCATGGGCGTGAGGTACCCGTGCGACCGCCGTTGACACCTGCCGGACGGACGAAAGCGCTCAGGGCAGGATCGCGTCGACGTATCCGCCGTCGACCCGCAGCGCGCCGCCGGTCGTCGCGGAGGCCTGGTCGGAGCACAGGTAGGCGACCATGTTCGCGATCTCCTCCGGCTCGATCAGCCGCTGGATCAGCGAGTACGGCCGGTGCTCGCGCATGAAGCGCCGCTGCGCCTCGTCCCACGGCGCGTCCGCCCCGACCAGCTGCCTGACGAAGGTCTCCACGCCCTGCGTGTGGGTGGGCCCGGCGATCACGGAGTTGACGGTCACCCCGGTGCCCGCCGCCGCCTTGGCGTAGCCGCGGGTGACCGCGAGCAGCGCCGTCTTGGTGACGCCGTAGTGCACCATCTCGACCGGCGTGACGACCGCGGAGTCGCTGGCGATGCACTGCACCCGCCCCCAGCCCCGGTCCATCATGCCGGGCAGGTAGGTCCGGATGAGACGCACCGCCGAGAGCACGTTGACCTCGAAGAAGCGCCGCCACTCGGCATCGTCGACCTCCAGCACCGGCTTCGCGTCGAAGATGCCGAGGTTGTTGACGAGAATGTCGAGCTGCGGCACCGCGTCGAGCATGGCGGCCGCGCCCTCGGCGGTGGCCAGGTCGGCGGCGACCGCGGTGGCCGTCGCGTCCGGCACGGCGGCGCGCAGGCGGGCCGCCGCGGCCTCGGTCGACGCGCCGCGGCCGTTGACCACCACGTGCGCACCGCAGCGCGCCAGGCGCTCGGCGATCGCGTACCCGATGCCCTGGGTCGAGCCGGACACGAGCGCGGCGCGTCCGGAAAGGTCGATCATCACCGGTCCATCATCGCAGCGCCGCGGCCCCTCCAGGGCACATCCGCCAGTTGGCACCCCGGGCGCGGTGTCGGCGGACAGCCGCCCGCGCCGGGTGAGCGGGCTCAGGCGTCGGCGGCGCCGCGCTGCTCGGCCGGCGACAGCCCGACACCGGGGCAGGGCCGCTCCAGGCTCTGCTGCTCGCGCAGGTGTGCCGGGGCCAGCCAGCGGGCCAGGTGGTAACCGGCGATGGTGACGATGGTGCCCAGTGCGATGCCGCTTAGCTGGAACGTCGGGCTGAACACCAGCGAGGTGTCGCCGATCGCGATGATGATGCCCGCGGCCAGCGGGACGAGGTTGATCGGGTTGCCGAAGTCGACCCCGTTCTCCTTCCAGATCTTCGCGCCGAGCAGGCCGATCATGCCGTACAGCACGACGGTGATGCCGCCGAGCACGCCGCCCGGGGTCGCCGAGATGACCGCGCCGAACTTCGGCGAGAAGCCGAACACGATCGCCACGATCGCCGCGATGAAGTACGCCGCCGTGGAGTAGATCCGCGTCGCCGCCATCACCCCGATGTTCTCCGCGTACGTGGTGGTCGGCGAGCCGCCCACGGAGCTGGCCAGCACGGTGGCGACGCCGTCGGCCCCGATGGCCTTGCCCATCACCGGGTTGAGGTCGCGGCCGGTCATCTCGGCGACCGCCTTGACGTGCCCGGCGTTCTCCGCGATCAGCGCGACCACCGCGGGCAGCACCAGCAGGATGAACGCGAACGAGAAGGCGGGAGCGTGCCAGCCGGCGACCTCGTTGCCGTCGGCGCCGGTGGTGGTGTGCGGCGGGAAGCCGACCCAGGGCGCGGCGGCCACGCCCGACCAGTCGACCCGCTCGTGCGTGGTCGGCGCGCTCGCGCCGGGCAGCAGCGAGGTGATCGGGCCGGCGACGCGGTCGAGCAGCCAGGACAGCAGGTATCCGAAGATGAGGCCGAGGAAGATGGCGATGCGGCCCACGAAACCGCGCGCGCCGACGGCGACCACGATGACGAACACCATCGTCACCAGGGCCACCCACTGGTCCTGTGGCCAGTAGACGGACGCGACGACCGGGGCGAGGTTGAAGCCGATCAGCATGACCACCGCACCGGTGACCACGGGCGGCAGCACCGCGTGCAGCACCCGGAAGCCCAGCAGGTGGATGAGCAGGCCGACGAGCGCGAGCACCAGACCGGCCACCAGGATCGCGCCGGTGACCTGTGCGGAGTCGCCGCCCTGGGCCCGGATCGCGGCGACGGCGCTGACGAACGACGCCGAGGTGCCCAGGTAGCTGGGCACGATGCCCTTGACGATGAGCAGGAAGCAGATGGTGGCGACGCCGCTCATCATGATCGCCAGCTGCGGGTTGAGGCCCATGACGATCGGGAAGACGAACGTCGCCCCGAACATCGCCACCACGTGCTGCGCGCCCAGGCCGGCCATGCGGGGCCAGGACAGCCGCTCGTCGGGCGCGACGACCTGGCCGGGCGGCGGCGTCCTGCCCCCGTAGACCTCACGCCAACCGAACACCGGCCACCTCACGCCCCCCGCTAGCGCCCACTGGATCACCCGCCGTCCGGGTACGCGGCGCGACAGGCTGATCACAGGATGCACCGCGCGGGGTCTGGGGACGGCCGGGCCACGCCGACAGCCGGCCGAGCTGCGGGCACGCTGCACGGACCGGACCACGTTCGCCGGTTCACATCGTTTGAGGTGAGCACGTGAGAAACGATGTGAACCGCGTGAACACACCCTTTCGAGCGGGCGGCGCACTCCGCCGCGATCTCAGGCTGCTCGGTGGGCGGTGCGCGGCAGCTCGGCGGTTTCGCCGGCGAGCAGCCTGGTCAGGGAGGTCAGCGGCATCGGATGCGCGAGGTGGTAGCCCTGGGCGTTGACGACGCCGAGCCGCGCCAGCTCGGACAGCTGCGCGGCGTTCTCGACGCCCTCGGCGGTCACCCGCAGCCCGAGGCCGTGCGCCAGGTCGGTGAGCAGCTTGACGACCGCGTGGTCCCGCGGGTTGTGCAGCATCCCGGACACGAACGCCCGGTCGATCTTGATGCCGTGGATGGTGAGCGTCGACAGGTAGCGCAGGTTCGTCGAGCCCGCGCCCATGTCGTCGAGGGTCAGCCATACGCCGAGCGCGATCAGCCGCTCCAGGCGCGGCCCGGCATCGGCGAGGGTCTGCAGGTCCGCGTCCTCGGGCAGCTCCAGCCGCAGCCGTGACGCGGGCAGTCCGGTCTCGGCCAGTGTCTGCACGACCGTCTCGTCGAACGGACCGGCCAGGGTCGGTGCGGACAGGTTCACGTTGACCCAGCTCGGAGCCCGCTCGCCCAGCGCCTCGTCCATCCCGACCAGATCCGCGCAGGCGCGGCGCAGCACCCAGCGGTCCAGCGCGGGCAGATGCCCCGCGCGGCGTGCTCCGGGCAGGAACCGGCCCGGCGGCAGCAGGCCCAGGGTCGGGTGCTGCCAGCGCACCAGCGCCTCCACCGAGGCCACCGAGCGGTCGCTGACCCGCACGATGGGCTGGTAGAACACGCGCAGCTCGCCGTGCTCGACCGCCTGCGCGACGGTCCGGTCGACGAGGTCGACGTCGCCGGCCAGCCCCGCCTCCACCCCGATGGCCAACTCGACCTGGTTGCCACCGGCCTGCTTTGCCCGGTACATCGCCATGTCCGCCTCGCTGGCCAGCGTCTGCGGGTCGGATCGCTTGCCGGACACGGCCACCCCGATGCTGGCGTACGGGTGCAGTGCGGGGTCGTGGCGGCCGTCTCGGGCCGAGACCGCCAGCAGGCACCGGCGGCCGAGTTCCAGGGCCGCCTCTTCGGCCTGAGCGCCCCGCCGCACCCGGGCGAGCACGGCGAACTCGTCGCCGCCGAGCCGGGCCGCGATCTCCCCCGGTCGCAGCGCGTCGCGCAGCTGGCGGGCCACGACGGTCAGCACCGCGTCGCCGGCCTGGTGGCCGTGCGAGTCGTTGATGCGCTTCATGCCGTCGATGTCGACGAACGCCACCGCGACCCGGTCGCCGTCGGTGCCGGCGTCGGCGCACGCCGCCGCCAGCAGGTCGAGGAAGTGCGCCCGGTTGGCCAGCCCGGTGAGGTCGTCGCGCACCGCGCGGTCGGCGAACTGGGTCGCGAGCGCATCGAACAGGTGCGCGGCCGACACGGTGCCCATCCGGCCGCCGTCGAGGTCCACGACCAGGTCGTCGTACCGGTGCTCGACGGGCCGGGTGCGCAGCAGGTGCGACGCGGACACCACCGTCGTAGCGCCCGGCAGCCGCAAGGGCGTCCAGTCGGCGACCGCGGAAACCGGACGTTGCCGCCACAGCAGTCGTCCGTACCCGAAAGGACCCGACATGGACTGATCGAACCGGCCGCGCATGACCAGGCCCAGCCGGTCGCCATCGGCGACGATCACCGCCAGCAGGTCGCACCGCGCCCGGAAGGTCGACTCCAGCGATTCGCACGAGGTGTCCGCGTCCACCACCAGCGCAGGACGTGCCAACGTCCCGATGTCCCCCGAGACCGTCACTCCGTCACCTCCGCGTGTCCGGACAGCCGACCCACCGAAGGTTAGCCACGACCTGCATAAACATCCAGGTCCGTCGGTGTTGTTCCCCGGGCGCGCGGATCCGCTCGTCCTGCGGTACGCCGAAGGGCCGCCGGGCGCGCGGATCCGCTCGTCCGGCGGTACGCCGAAGGGCCGACCCGGCACACCGGCCGGGTCGGCCCTCGATCATTCAGCTAGCAGCGCACCACCCTGTCACGGGTAGTTGGTGACGGTGCTCGGCACGGTGGCCGTGCCCTGCGCGGGACCGCCGGTGGTGTTGATGACGTTGTCGATCACACCGTTGCCGCCCAGCGACACCGTGGAGATGCTGTGGAACTTGACGTTGGGGTTGTTCGGCGTCTCGATGCCTCTCGCGGCGTGGATCGTCGGATCCACGTTGAAGTAGCAGTAGACGCCGAGACCCCAGGCCTCATGGCTGGTCACCGTATCGGCCACCTTGTACGCGGCGTAGCCTCTGGTGGCCCCGTTCATGTAGGCCGCCTGGTTCGGCGGGTCGTACGGCAGCTCGTTCTGGAAGAAGATCGTCCGGCCGCCCTGGCCGTTCCAGATCACGTTGTACTTCTGGTAGTGCTCGACGAACAGACCCGTCGCCAGCACGTTGTTGCCGTTGACGATGACGCCATAGTCGGCCGTGTTGACGGTCCAGCCGATGCCCGCGCCGTGGTCGCCGCGCCACGCCCAGATGTGATCGACGATCACGTTGTTGCTGTTCACCAGCAGGCTGGTGGTGGCCTTGCCGGCGTGCGCGCCGCCGATCCGGAAGAACACGTCCGAGATCGACGTCGGGTTGCCGGCGTGGCTGGCCGACGACCCGTTCGGGCCGAGCTGCAGCAGCACCGGCGAGTTGGTCGCACCGGCGTCGAACAGGATGCCGCCGATCTTCACGCCGTCCACGTCGGCGACGGACATCGGGATGACCCCGTTGTCCGGGATGATCGTCGCGTAGCCGAGACCCAGCACCACGGTGTCGGGGCGGTTGACGTTGATCGTGCCGTTGACGTGGTAGATGCCCGGCGTGAACAGCAGGTGCAGGCCCTGGGCCAGCGCCTGGTTGATGCGCGCCGCGCTGTCGCCCGGCTTGGCCACGTAGAACGAGCTCAGCGGCAGCGACGTGCCGGGCGTGGAGCCGCCCGCCCAGGTGGTGCCGGAGGCGTTGTTGCGCAGCGACGGGACGAAGACCCGGTAGTTGCCGCCGCCGTCGATGTACAGGTACGGCTTCTCCCGGCTCTGCGGGGTGTTGGCCAGCGTGGTGTAGACCGGGTTCGGGAAGCCGTTCGCCGGCGCGCCTTGCACGCCCGAGAACACCATGTTCCATACGCCGTTGACCCAGCCGCCGATCTGGCTGTCCCGGGTGTACCACTGCTGCTGCGAGTACGGCCCGACCGCACCGGAGACCCGGCTGTCGGCGATGTAGCCGCCGCTGGCCCAGCCGTAGCCGTTCGGGGCCAGGTTCAGGTCGCCGTGGATGTCCATCCGCCGGAACGGCGCGGCCTGCGAGACGGCCCACCGGGTGAACCCGGCCGACGGGTAGATCGACAGGTTCTCCGCCGAACGCCAGAAGTTCTGCGTGGCGTTGCCCTGGAACCAGCCCGCGTCCACGGTCACGTCACCGTTGATGCGGACGTCGCCGGGGTTCTGGCCGAGACCGATGATCGAGGTGTAGAAGCCGATCTGGGCGTTGAACCCGCTGTAGGTGCCCGGCTTGAACGCCAGCGCGTAGCGCTGCAGGCCGAACTGGTTCGACTCCATCTCGTTGAAGATCGCGTCCACCTGCGACTGGATCGTCGCCCCGGACATGGAAGGGTCGAAGACCTTCACGTTCGGGCCGAGTGAGCCGCCGCCGGGGATCGTGCCGCCGCTGGGGCTGGGCGAGGGCGGTGCGCTGGGGCTGGCGCTGGGCGACGTCGGGGTGCCGGAGCGCACGGCGACCTCCCACAGCGAGTAGCCGTAGCCGGTGGCCCGGGCCGTCATGTAGATCCGCACGTAACGCGCCGAGGCTGACGCGCTGATCGTGGCGGTGCCACCGGTGCCGGTGGTGGTGCTCCAGACCGTGGTCCAGCTGGTCGCATTGGCCGACACCTGGATCTGGTATGCCGTGGCGTAGGCACCCTCCCAGGTCAGGATGATCTGGCAGATCGGGGTGGTGACACCCAGGTCGATTTGCAGCCACTGCGGGTCGGCGAAGGCGCTGGACCAGCGGGTGGTGCCGCTGCCGTCGACGGCCGCGGAGGCCGGCGTGCCGGCGTTCTCGACCGAGGACGCGGTGGCGGGCTTGCCCTGGGCCACGTTCGTGGTGCCGCAGCCGCCGGTGCCGCCGCCGATCTCGCCGTAGACCTGGAACTCCCACAGCGAGTAGCCGTAGCCGGTCGCCCGTGCGGTGCCGTTCACCCGCACGTAGCGACCGGAGCCGGTCACGTTGATCGTCTGCACGCCGCCGGTGCTGGTGGTCGTGCTGTAGACGGTCGTCCAGCTCGTGCCGTTGGCCGAGGTCTGGATCTGATAGGCGGTGGCGTATGCCGCCTCCCAGCGCAGGATGACCTGGCTGAGGGTGGCGGTGGCGCCGAGGTCGACCTGGATCCACTGCGGGTCGCTGGCGGCGCTGGACCAGCGCGTGCCGTTGTTGCCGTCGACCGCGGCCGACGCGGGCGTGCCCGCGTTCTCCACCGACGACGCGGTGACGGGCTTGCCCTGCGACAGCAGGGTCACCGCGGCGTTCGCCGTGCTGTTGCCGGTCACGACCAGGTAGGCCATGAGCATTACGCCGACGACTGCGAGGACGAGGGCGTAGAGGGGTCTGCCGCGGGATACGGCCAGACGGGGGACGGGTTGCATCTCTTCTCCCTGCTAGGGGACTCCGGACGGGGTCGCCCGGCCTGTGCGAACAGGACGGTCGGTGGACGGTAGAGAGCGCTCTCTGAAACAGAGGGTTGTCGTTTGTTCGATACCTGTCAAGGGCGTGTTTCCGCCGTGTGACGCGGAGATCCGTTCAGAAGGTGCCCAGGCAGCGCTTTTGTTGCCGGGCACAGCATTCCGGCGAGTGGGTTGGCACGACCCCATTCCATCGATCTTGGGAGAGCGATTGCCCACGATCATCCTCGACGGGCCCGAACACACCGGCGGCCGACCGCGACGACCGCCGGCCGCTGCCCGGACCGGGCCATGCCCGGCCTGCGGTAACCTGCTGGGCTGGCGTACGCGGCAGGAATGTCCGATCATGTTGCCGGAAGATGTGGCGTCTGTCGCAGAACGGGCACGCCGCCCTGGTTAGGCGCGGTGTTTGCCGGGTAATGACGCCTTGCCACCCGCGCCGAGGAAAGGATCCCCATGGCGGATGCGGTGACCGTTGACGAGATCAATCCGGGCGACCACGCGTGCCTGACGTTCACCGACCCCGATGAGCGGCTGGACCTGGTCGCCGAGTTCGTCGCGGACGGCCTGCACCGCGGGCAGCGGGTCATCTGCTTCACCGACGCGCTGACCCCGGACGAGCTGGCCGAGGAGCTGGCCATGCGTGAGGTCGCCACCGCGGCGGCGATCGGTCGCGGCCAGCTCACGCTGTACACCAGCCAGGACGCCGCAGCCGTGGAGGGCGGCGCGACCGCGGAGCGCATGGTCGCGCTGATCGCGCAGGAGCGCCACCAGGCCGCCCGGCGCGGCATGCCGGGCCTGCGGGTCAGCGCCGACATGTGCTGGGCTGGCCGGCCGATCGCCGTCGACCAGCTGGTCGCCTTCGAGCAGCAGGCGGCGACCCTGTTCACGGACGGGCGGCTGACCGCGATCTGCCAGTACGACCGCGAGACGTTCGACTCGGTGACGCTGGCCTTCGCCACGGACGCGCATCACAAGACGGTCGCGGCGCTCGCCTACCACGACACCCCGCTGCTGCGGATCTGCCGCCAACACCGCCCGGCAGGGGTGCGCATCGCCGGCGAGATGGACTACACCCACCTGCAGCCCTTGCAGCAGGCGCTGACCGAGACGCTGCGGCTCGACGACAACATCCACCTCAACCTGGTCAAACTGCGGTTCATCGACGTCACCGCGGCCACCACGATCGTCAAGGCGGCCGCGGCGCTGCCCGCCGGGCGGCGCATGGTCGTCTCGTGCCCAGCGGCGGTGGCCGTGGTGCTCGACGCGGTCGGCGCCGAACACGTGCCGCAGCTGGTATTGCAGAGGCAGTCATGACCGCCGAAGCCGACCGGTTCCCGGATCCTTCGCCCGCGATGGCGGAGCCGGTCGGGCTCGACACCGTCTTCGTCGCCGACGACCTGTACGCCCTGCGGGCGTCGGTCGCCGCGCACGCGGGCGAATTCGGCCTGGCGGAGCCGGGCCTGGGCCGCCTGCTGGTGGTGGCCACGGAACTGGCCACCAACGCGATCCGGCACGGCGGCGGGCGCGGACGGCTGCGGCTGTGGCGGCAGGACGGCGCGATCTACTGTGAGGTCAGCGACGACGGGCCGGGCATCGCCGACACCGGCAGCGCGGGTATGCAGCAGGTGCCGCTGAGCACCGAGGGCGGCCGCGGCCTGTGGGTCGTGCGCCAGTTCACCGACGAGGTGCGCTTCACGCGCCGCGACCCCGGCATCGTCGTCACCGTCAAGATCCAGCTCTGACCGCGTTCACGGTGTGAGGCCCGTGTCGTGGGCCAGCAGCGCGATCTGCACCCGGTTGTTCAGCTCCAGCTTCGCCAGCAGGCGCGACACGTACGCCTTGACCGTGGCCACGCTCATGTGCAGGAGCGCGCCGATCTCGGCGTTCGACAGGCCCTGCCCGATCGCCGCCGCCACCTCCCGCTCCCGCTCGGTCAGCCGGCCCAGCAGCTGCTGCCCTCGGGCCGCGCGGACCCCGGCCGTGCCCGCGGTGACCTGGTCGATGAGCCGGCGGGTGACCGACGGCGACAGCATCGGCTCCCCCGCCGCGACCCGGCGCAGCGCCCGCACCAGCTCCGCGGGCGGCGTGTCCTTGAGCAGGAAGCCGCTGGCCCCGGCCCGCAGCGCCCGCAGCACCTGCTCGTCGGCGTCGAAGGTGGTCAGCACGACCACGTCCGGCGCGTCCGGGCGGCGGCGCAGCTGCTCGGTGGCGGTGAGCCCGTCCAGGCGCGGCATGCGGATGTCCATCAGCACGATGTCCGGTGCGTGCGCGGCCACCGCCGCGGGCACCTCGGTGCCGTCGGCTGCCTCGCCGACGACCCGCAGGTCGTCCAGCCCGGCCAGCATCATCGACAGGCCCGCGCGCACCAGCGGATCGTCGTCGACGATCAGCAGCCGGATCACGCCGGCCACGGCTGCCAGGTCCACAGCCGGAAGTCGCCCGCCGGGGTTCGTCCGTGCTCGATCCGCCCACCGGCCAGCGACACCCGCTCGGCGAGGCCGACCAGGCCGGTGCCGGTGCCCGGGATGTCGGAGGCGGGGGTGCCCGCGCCACCCAGCGGCGCCCGGCTGAGCACTTCGACGGTGAGGCCGCGTTCGGGTTCACCCGCGACCGCCACCTGCACGGCGGCCCCGGGGGCGTGCTTGCGGGCGTTGGTCAGCCCCTCCTGCACCACGCGGTAGGCGGTCCGCCCGGCGTGCGCGGGGAGCTCGGCCGGATCGGGCAGCAGCTGTGTCAGCCGCACCCGCATCCCCGCCGACAGCGATTCGGCGACCAGCTCGGGCAGGTCGGAAAGGGTGGGCTGGGGTCGTTGGGGCTCGTCCACGGACTCGTCGGGCGCCCGGAGCACGCCGATGACCGCGCGCAGGTCCTGCAGGGCCTGGTGGGCGCTGTCACGGATGACGCCCGCTGCGCGCGCGATCTCCTCGGGCGAGGCGTCCGGCCGGAACTCCAGCGCCCCCGCGTGCAGGCTGAGCAGCGAGATCCGATGCGCCAGCACGTCGTGCATCTCCCTCGCGATGCGGGTGCGCTCCAGCTGGCGGGCCTGTGCCATGCGCAGCTCCTGCTCCGCCTCGGCGCGCACGGCCCGCTCCCGCAGCGAGTGCACCAGCTGCCGCCGTGCCCCGACCACCAGCGCCCACGCGGTGATCACCGCGAGCAACAACCAGGTCCACGCCACCGAGGGCCAGAACGACAGCTCCCGGTCCGGATACAGGTGCAGGTACGGCAGCGACAGCACGGCATGGGTCGCGCTGACCGCCAGCACCGCGCCCAGCCGCCCCCGCGCGCCGAGTGTGATCAGGGCGACCACGGCTGCCCCGCCCGACAGCGGCGAGAAGGCACCGGCCACCGCCGTCGCCACCGCCAGCGCGAGCGGGAAACGGCGCCGCCAGAACAGGGCGACGCACAGCACCCCGCCGGCGACCAGATCGGCGAACCGGATCAGTTCGGGCACCACGCCCTCGGCTGCCTCCAGGTCGTACAAGGACAGCCCGATGAGCACCGCGGTGACGAAGCAGCCGACGTCCACCGCCCAGTCCCGGGCGGTGCGCCGCCGCGCGACGCCGTCCGGGTGCAGGTCGCCCGGCAGCAGCTGACGCAGCAGGCGCGCGGGGTGGGCGGGGGTGGCGGCGGTCGTCATGGTGGCTCCCAGGGTACGTGCGGCCTGGTCGGGCGGGTACCGACTTTGGTCTACGCCTGCCGTCGACCAAAGTCCGCGATCGTCGCCCTGCGGCCGCTGCGCACCGGGTCGCGCGCCCGCCAGGCTGGTACGCATGATCGAAGTCGCGCATCTCACCAAGCGCTACGGCGCGCAGACGGCCGTCGACGACGTGTCGTTCCGCTGCACGCCCGGCACCGTCACCGGCTTCCTCGGCCCGAACGGGGCCGGCAAGTCCACCACCATGCGGATGATCTGCGGTCTCACCCCGCCCACCGGCGGCCACGCCACCGTCGCCGGCCGGCCCTACCGGCAGCTGCCGAACCCGGGCCGCGAGGTCGGCATCCTGCTGGACGCCTCCGCCCAGCACCCGGGCCGCACCGGCCGGGAGACGCTCACCCTGGCCGCGAAGCTGCTCCGGGTGCCCACCAGCCGGGTCGGCGAGCTGCTGGCGCGGGTCGACCTGCCCGCCGCGGCCGCGCGCAAGCGGGTCGGCGACTACTCCCTGGGCATGCGCCAGCGCCTCGGCCTGGCCCAGGCCCTGCTCGGCGAGCCCCGGGCGCTGATCCTCGACGAGCCCGCCAACGGCCTGGACCCCGAGGGCATCTTCTGGATGCGCGGCCTGCTGCGCGACTTCGCCGACCGTGGCGGCACGGTCCTGCTCTCCTCGCACCTGCTGCGCGAGGTCGAGGCGGTCGCCGACCGGCTCGTCATGATCGGTAACGGGCGGGTGGTCGCCCAGGGCGCCAAGGACGAGCTGCTCTCCGGCGCCGGGATGCGGGTACGCGCCCTCGACCCCGCCGCACTGCGCGCCGCGCTCGCCGCGGCCGGGCTGGCCACGGCCCCCGCCGACGGTGGCGCGGTCCTCGTCGACGCCGCGGCCGAGGCCGTCGGCCGGGCCGCCGCCGCCGCGGGCGTGGTGCTGCTGGAGCTGCAGCCCGGCCGGGCCCGCGGCCTGGAGGAGATGTTCCTCAGCCTCACCAACGGCACCACCGCCCCCGAAGGGACCGCCCGATGACCGTCACCGCCCCCGTCCGCGACACTGCCGCCGTGGCGACCCCGTCCTTCTCCCCCATCCCGCTGTGGCGGCTGACCGCCGTCGAGCTGCGCAAGATGGCCGACACCCGATCCGGCGCCTGGCTGCTGGCGATCGTCGGACTGCTCGCCGCAGCCGTCGTCACGGTGCTGTCGCTCACCGCCGACGCTCCCGAGTTCGACTTCGTGGGCCTGCTGGGGCCGACCGTGCTGCCCGCGGCGGTGCTGCTGCCGGTGCTCGGCGTGCTGTCGGTCACCAGCGAGTGGTCCCAGCGCACCACGCTCACCACGTACGCGCTGGTGCCGCGGCGGATACGGGTCGCGGCGGCGAAGGTGCTCGCGGCGCTGGCACTGGCGGTGCTGGCGTACGCCGCCTGCCTGGCCGCGACCGCGGCGGCGCTGCCGTTCGCGGGCGGGTCCGACCCGTGGCACCTGCCCGCGGCGGCGCTGGGCAAGGCGGGCCTGTTCCTGGTCGTCAACGTGCTGCTCGGCGTGGCCTTCGGCATGCTGCTGCTGAACTCGGCACTGGCGATCGTGCTGTACTTCGTGCTGCCGATCGCGTGGAGCATCCTCGGCGAGATGGTCACCGCGCTGGCCCGCCCGGCGCAATGGCTGGACCTGTCGGTCACCTCGGGTCTGCTGCTGGAACCGGTGATGTCCGGGCGCGACTGGGCCCGGCTGGGCACCTCGGTCGCGGTCTGGATCGTGCTGCCGCTGGTGCTCGGCCTGGTCCGGGTCGCCCGCCGCGAAGTCAAGTGAGCTCCGGCCGCGGATGCTCACGGCGACGTGGAAGGCGCTCGACGTCGTCGGCGCATGGCCGGCTCTCCGACTGACCTGACCGCCGAACGCCCGGCCGTGGCGGCTCTGTTGGTGCAGCCGCCACGGCCGGGGCGCGGGCGACGATGCTCGACCCGACCGGGCAGCACGTGCCGTCACGGCAGGCTGTGCCGCGCGAAGTACTCGACGATCACGCTGCTCGCGTCCACCGGGTGCTCCCGCGCGTCGGGCCACTCATGCGCCATCAGCGGCAGCGCGTAGACCACGTGTTCGCCGCCGTTGGCGCAGCGGGACACGCGGCGCTCGGCCTGGCCGCGGGCGTTGGCGATCGGGGTGACCGTCGGCGCGCCGCAGCCCGCGGCCTCCCGCCAGGAGGCGTTGGTCGTGCTCCAGGCGGGCGAGAGCATGTCCTGTCCGCCCTGGAACGTCAGCACCGACACCGGGTTGCCCGTGCCGAGCGGCGCGGTCCACGCGGCCACGGTGTCCATCCGGCCGCTGACCGGCGCGATCGCGGCGAAACGGCCGGGCAGCTCGCGGGCCAGGCGGTAGCTGAATGCGGCACCGGCCGAGAAGCCGGCCACGTAGACCCGTTTGCGGTCGGCGTCCCAGGTGGACACGAGGTGGTCGACGAGCGCGGCGACGAATCCGACGTCTCCGCTGGTGGGATCACCGGCGGTGCCGGGGGTCCACTTGCCTCCCTCGCCCTGCGGGTAGGCGACGAGGAAACCGGCCTTGTCCGCGAGCGGGCTCATGCCGCTCTGCCCCGCCGCGCCGGCGCTGTTGCCGGGCTGCCCGTGCAGCACCAGCACGAGCGGCAGGGACCGCCCCCGCTGGTATCCGGGCGGCGCGTGCAGCGCGTAGTCGCGTTTCACGCCGCCGTGCGCGATCGCGAGGTGGTGGTCGCCGGGTCCGGGCTGGTCCGGCGGCAGGCTGAGGGCCGGGCTCGGGCTCGCCGCGGGCGGCGTCGGCGCGGCGGGGCTACAGGCGGTGAGTACGGTGACGATGCCGAGCAGGGCGAGGACGCGCTTCACGGGAACCCCCTATGTCAGAGTTGACATGTCAGAAGTTACATAGTGAGGAGGCCGCATGGCGGCGGTCGAGGGTGACGATTCGGCAACGACAGCCGGCTCGACGCTGGGCTACGCGCTGCTGTCCCTGCTCACCCGCGGCCCGGCGACCGGTTACCAGCTGACCCAGCAGGTCAAGGCCCCGCTGGGGCATTTCTGGACGGCCCGGCACAGCCAGATCTACCCCGAGCTGGCCCGACTGGCAGCGGCGGGCTGGGTCGACTCCGTCGAGCAGGCAGGGCCGGGCCCCCGGGCGAAGAAGACCTACGCCGTCACCGCGGCAGGGCTGGCCGCCCTGCGCGCGTGGCTCGTGATCCCGCCGACGGCTCAGCCACGTAGCGAGATCACGCTGAAGGCGTACGCCGCCACCAGCGCCGACCCCGCCGCCATGGCCGCCCTGTACGCCGATCTCGCCGACCGGTCGACGCGTGTGCTCGCCGAGTACCAGCAGGACGCGGAGCGTATGCGGGCCGCCGGCCAGGACGAGCCGGCCCATCCCCGGTTCGGCAACTACGCGGTGCTGATGATGGGGATCGAGTCACAGCGCGCCGTACACCGCTGGGCCTGCTGGCTGGCCGCCTGCCTGCGCACCGGCCGTGCCGTGGCCTACGGCGAGCCCACCGCGGACTGACCCGTCACTGGCCGGACCAGCCCGGCGAGCGGGACAATGATATTGAGTGGCCAGACGGCCCCCGGCTCGGCACACTCCTCGTCGGCACCGAAGACGGGGGAACACCGACATGCCATTCCAGACCATCAGCGACACCGCTGCGCCGCTGCGGCTGTGGGCCGATCCCGCGACCGTGGACGGGCGCGCCATGGACCAGCTCCGCAACGTCGCCGCGCTGCCGTGGACGCACGCCGTCGCGGTGATGCCCGACGTGCACGTCGGCATCGGCGCGACGGTGGGTTCGGTCATCGCCATGCGCGGCGCGGTGGCTCCGGCCGCCGTCGGCGTGGACATCGGCTGCGGCATGACCGCGCAGCTCACCTCGCTGCGGGGGCGCGACCTGCCGGACGACCTGGCCAAGCTGCGCTCGGCCATCGAGAAGGCCGTGCCGGTCGGCATGGGCCTGCACCAGCACTCGGTCGACGTGGACCACCTCGCCACCGGCCTGCGCGGCTGGCACCGGTTCTGGACCGACTTCGACGACCTGTCGGCCCAGCACGTGCAGCGCCGCAAGGGCCGGGTGATGCAGCAGCTGGGCACGCTCGGCGGCGGCAACCACTTCATCGAGGTGTGCCTCGACGGCGAGGACCGGGTCTGGCTGATGCTGCACTCGGGCTCCCGCGGGGTGGGCAACGAGCTGGCCCAGTACCACATCGCCAAGGCCAAGGACCTGCCGCACAACGCCGACCTGCCGGACCCGGACCTGGCCGTCTTCGTCGCCGGCGAGCCGACGATGGAGGCGTACCGCCGGGACCTGTTCTGGGCGCAGGACTACGCCCGGCGCAACCGGGCGGTGATGATGGCGCTGCTGCGCGAGGTGGTGCGCAAGCAGTTCAAGAAGGTCGCGTTCGAGCCGGAGATCTCCTGCCACCACAACTACGTGGCCGAGGAGACGCACGACGGGCAGGAGCTGCTGGTCACCCGCAAGGGCGCGATCCGCGCCGGCGCGGGCGACTTCGGCATCATCCCGGGCTCGATGGGCGCGTCGTCGTTCATCGTGCAGGGCCTCGGCTCGGCGGCGGCGCTCCAGTCGGCTTCGCACGGCGCGGGCCGCCGGATGAGCCGCAACGAGGCGCGCCGCCGCTTCAACACCCGCGATCTGGCCGAGCAGACCAAGGGCGTCGAGTGCCGCAAGGACAACGGCGTGGTCGACGAGATCCCCGCCGCCTACAAGGACATCGACGAGGTCATGGCCCAGCAGTCCGACCTGGTCACCGTCGTGGCACGCCTCAAGCAGGTCGTCTGCGTCAAGGGCTGACCGCAGGAAGGGCACTTTCACCGACCAGCGCGAACCCACGAACTGCGGAACTCGCGGTGAAGGGCCCTCAGAAACGTTCTGAGGGCCCTTCACCGGTCGGGCGGGTCGGGCCGGCGAGATGCCGACCCGGCCCTGTGCACGCCTGACTCAGCGCTCGCCCATGGCTGTGGTGTCGGGAGCGGGTTGGTAGTGGCCAGGTAGAACGATGAAAGGCCCGTTGTCGATGATGGGGTACTCGGATTCGCCTGCTTCCAGACAGTCCGCGCTGAGGCCCGGGGCGGGCCCGCGGCCGGTGCAGACCCTTTCGTCCATGGTCACGAAGAGGGTGCTGGTGTGCGTGCCTGGGCGAAGCGGATGAAAGACAGGAGACACGGGTACGACGTAGGGCAGGTCTCGGGTCTCCGGCGGCAGCACATCACCGGGAACCGTCCCGGATTGCAAGACTTCCGGGCCCACCGTGATGGACCGCTCTTTCGCGGTCCCGGCGTCGATCACATAGCGGGCGCTCTTGAAGTTGGTGAGGAAAGCGGTCCGTTCGGTCTCCGTCGCCGTGAGCCAGGGCGGGACGGCCCGGACCCACCGTTCCCCGGCCAGCGCCGTGCGGCAGCCAGGCCCGCCGGGGGGGTCAGGGATATCGTCGGTCGCGGGCGCAGGAGGGCCGATGATGCGTTCGCGGACGTCGTAGCGCTGATTGAGATCCCTCCATTGCTCGCTCCCTCCGAAGAAGATGGGACTGATGCACTGGTGGGTGCGCGGTGGCCGGGCCTCCGCGACGCCGGCCATGAGACCCACGCTCAAGCCCAGCGTCGTCAGGATTGCCCCCGCTTTTGCGGAGCGCAAGACAGCGGTATTCATGGTTTGGTTGACCCCCCGTAGCTCGTACGCTGTTCGTACGTTGGCAAGCCAGTCTGCCCCTGGCCCGATGCGAAGCGTATGCGGAGTGGTAACGAGATCGGCCACCTGACACGCCGCGTTCTCGCAGGTCAAGGCCCATTTGGCGGCCCGTGGATCTCGGCGACGACCAATGCGTCGCAGAAGGCGCCGTGCTCCACGGCGGCCGCCGTATGAGCTACGCGGACAGCACCGCGACCGCGCGGACTTCCGGCCGGCCGCGTGAACACGGGCCGAACTCCTCGCGCACAAGATCGACAGGCCTTGCCATCGCGCGCACGACGATCCAATATGTACCGCATCCATTGAGATACATGAGATCCTGCGCCACGAACGCGGGATCGGATGCGAAGGAGACGTCATGCGCCCATCGCGCCTGCGCCATCTCGTCCTGCCTGCCTGCGTCACGGTGGCCGCCGTGCTCGCAGCGGCTCCGGCCACCGCCCACGTCCCCGAGCAGACCGCCCCTCACCCGGCCACCGCCCCACTCGCGACCGCACCGACCGGGGTGGCGACGGCCCTGGACACGCTCGCCCGTCAGGTCGCCGCCTCGCTGACCGACCCGGCCGCGCGCCGCCCGCTGGTCTCCGCACTGCAGGCAGGCCCCGTCGACCTGTCCACGCTGCGGGCCGACACTGCCCTCACCGCCCAGGTGCGCACCGCCGATCGGGCCGTACGCGCCGCCAAGGGCCTGCCCGAGTCCGCTGGCTCCCTGGTCCGGGCCCGGCTGGCCGCCGGCACCATGTCCGCCGTCCTCACTGCGGGCGCGATCCCGCTGGTCGCCGCCGCACCATCCGACGACGACACGGCGGAGGCGGCGGCGGTCATCTCCTACGAGCCGAGCGGCCGCCGCGTGCTGCTCGACCCGACACGCGTCCCCGCCCGCCCCGTGATCGTCGTCGAGGTGGACGTCGCCAAGGCACTGCCGGCCGGCCTGGACGTCGTCCGGCAGGCGCTCGCCCAGCGGGGCGTCACCGGCGCCGCCGCCCCCGCCGCACGGGCGAGCGGCGGCTACTGGGCCACCAAGCTGAACGCGGTCCGGCTGTCCGACGACCAGGAACCCTGGATCAAGGGCGCGGCCGAGATCTACAGCATCGTCGGCGGCTTCGGGCTCGACGGCACACCCAAGGTCGACATCGTGCAGCTGCCCTACCTGGACAACGACGGCACCACCTACCACCCGAACCAGCTGCTGGTCCACTTCTCCGCCTACAAGTACAACCTCGCCGACGTGGTGATGATGGAGGACGACGGCGACACCAACTACCAGCAGCTCGCCCAGGCGATCGCCGCGGTGCTGCTGACGATCGCCGACGTGGGGGCATACATCCCGCTGGTCGACGCGATCCTGTCGGCCATCCCGTCCTCCTGGTGGACCGACGACCCCGACTACGTCGACTCCTGGTACACGTTGTCCACCGCGAGCAGCGGCCGCCTCAACGGCGCCGCCGCCAACGGGTGGATCGAAATCAGCCCGTACTGGGTGGCCGAGCTCTGAGCACGCCCGGCACAGGCCCGCCGTCGGTGGCGGGCCTGTGCCGGCGACCCATGTCATGAGCTGCGAGGACACATAGGATGGAGACGGCGCAGCCGCTGCGGATCGGCCACAGGTTCCGACACCGCCGGAGGTGACCCATGCACACCCCGCTTCCCGCCCCGATCGTCGTCGGCGTGGACGGCTCGACGTCTGCCGACCTGGCGCTCCGCTGGGCGGCCGACGAGGCCCGGCTGCGCCACGTTCCCCTCAGACTCGTCCACGTCGTCGACTCCCCCGGGCCGCGCGGCGCGTACGGCTACCTCACCGACGACGTGACCTGCTTCGGCGCGGATCTGCTCGCCCGCGCCAAGGAGTTGATCGCCGACCGGCAGGTGCCCGCCACCGCCGCCGTCGTCTGCGACGGTGCCGCGCACGGGCTGATCCGCGCGGCTGCGGACGCCACCATGCTGGTGGTGGGCAGCCGCGGGCACGGGGGCTTCCACGACCTGCTCCTCGGCTCGACGAGTCTGCAGACCGCGATGCACGCCGCGTGCCCGGTGGCCGTGGTGCGCCCGCGGGCCGCGGACGCCGGCGAGCAGGGACGCATCGTGCTCGGCACCGACGGCTCGCCCCGCTCGGCCGCCGCGGCCCGGGTCGCCTTCGAGGAGGCCCGGCTGCGCCGGACCGGGTTGACCGTCGTGCACGCCTGGCGCGGATCGCTGCCCGAGGCCACCGCCGGGCTGTCCGAGGAGGACGCGTACGAGGTCAAGGCATGGATGGTGCTCAACGACGCGATCGCGCCATGGGTGTCGCGTTATCCGGACGTGCCGGTGCGCAAGGTGCTGCGCCGGGACTCGGCGGCCCGGACGCTGATCACCGAATCGGCCGGGGCCGAACTGGTCGTCGTCGGCTGCCGCGGGCGTGGCGGCTTCGCGAGCCTCGTCCTGGGCTCGGCCAGCCACGCTCTGCTGCATCACGCCGCCTGCCCGGTGGTGGTCGTGCACGGGTGACGGCGGTCGGCGGTCGGCGGTGCCCGCCCGGTGTCGGTAACGGGCGGGTCCGACTGCCGCCGCCAAGTGCCGGGGTCAGCACAGGGTCGGCACAGCCCCGTTGTCCACCAGGGCGGCCTCGACACCGGGCAGGTCGGCGGCCCACCGCTCGACGGCCGCGATCAGCGACGGGTCCACCCCGGCCGGGCCGAGACCGATGGCGTAGCGGGTCACCGGGCCTGTCCCGAACGGCCGCGGCCAGGCGTGCACCTG
Source organism: Catellatospora sichuanensis (assembly GCF_007483665.1). Lineage (GTDB taxonomy): Bacteria > Actinomycetota > Actinomycetes > Mycobacteriales > Micromonosporaceae > Catellatospora > Catellatospora sichuanensis. The sequence continues at coordinate 165,342 of NZ_VIQO01000027.1, read as the reverse complement.
TGTGGCCCCGGCCTCGTCCAGCAGGCTGAGCAGCGCGCGCATCCGCCCGCGCACCCGGCCGAGCGTCTCGGCGTCGTCGGCCCGCACGCCGACCACGGCCCAGGACGCGTGACGGCGGTGCAGCGGAGGCGGCTCGGTGAGCACCGGCCACGGGTCCGTGCCGGTCTTCGACGCCTGCTCCAGCACCTCCCACGCCAGGTAGAGCTCCTGACCGAGCAGGTCCAACCCGCCGGGTCCGAGCTGCTCGGCGCAGCTGCGCACCGGCGCGGTCGGGGTCAGCACGGTCCCTCTAGGGTGTACGCCGCCAGGCGCATCGCCCAGCGCCACCGCCTGCCGCCAGTCCCAGGCCGCCCAGTCCGCGAAGAAGCGCTGCAGCAGCGCCTCGGCGGCGGCGTCGACCGGTGCGCCGAGCACGGTCCGCGCGGCGAGCACCGACCACGCCAGGCCGGGCAGCCCGCCGAACGGGGCCGAGTCGAGCCCCTTCGCCGTTGCCCAGCCCTTCACCTGCCGGGCGAGCAGCGCGAACGCGGCGTGACGCGAGCCGACCGCGGCGAGTACCGCGTCGGCGTCGCTGACCGCGCTCAGCGCGACGGCGGCCTCCTCCCCCAGCTCCGCGCGGCGGGCGACCCCCTCGGCGGGATCGAGCCCGCCCGTGCCGACGACCACCAGGTCGACGTCGAAGCCCCGGACCGACAGCCGCACCCTGGGCACCCGTGCCCCGGTCACCGATCGCACGGCGTCGGCGTCGGGCAGCGCGGCCGCCACCCGGGCCGTCACGTCGACCCCGTCGACCCGCCCCGGCAGCGCCGCCACCAGGTCGAGGTCGGCTCCGGGCAGGGCGCAGCCCATCCACCGCGACCCGGTGACGTGCACGACGCCCTCCGCGAACGCCGCCGCCAGCCGCTCGACAACCGACGAAGCCAGGTCAGCCTCGGCGGCCGACCCTGCTGGGCCGAACTCAGCGACTGCCGTGGCCGGGTCGTCCTTGGCCGCCGACCGCGCTGCGCCGCCTCTCGCGACCGACGCGGCCCGGCCGGGTGCGGCGGCCGACAAAGTCGCACCCGGCCCGGCGATCGGGGCCTGCGGGTAGGCCGGGTCGGGCAGCCAGCGCAGGTCGCCGGTGCCGAGCGCCAGCACGGCACGCGGGCGCATCGGCTCGTCGCCACGCCGGGACAGCAGCACCAGCTCGCCGACCTGCGCCCGTGATTCGCCGAGCCGGGCGGCGCAGGCGGCGGCGACGCGCTGCGGGTCGCGGCTGCGGCCCAGGCTCAGGTGCGGGGTGAAGCCCTCGGCGCGGCCCCGGCAGCGCGGGAAACGCTGCCGCAGCGCCTGCCACAGCCGAATCCACGGCGCGTCCCCGTCGGCGGCCGGGTCGAGCCAGATCGTCGCGTCGTCGCGATGGCCGAACGTGTGCACCCCGCGCAGCCGGGCGGGGAACGGCGGCGTCTGCGCGGCGGCCGCGGCCAGCAGCGGCGCGGCCCGCTCGAAGTCCGACTCGGGCACGAACCCGAACAGCACGTTCACGTGCGGCGGCCAGCGGTGGAACTGCGGGTCGTGGACGCGGCGCAGTTCCTGGACCGCCGGCCACACCCGCTCGGGCGGCAGCCACGCCAGCGCGGTCCGGGCGGTCGGTGCGACGTCGAGCACGTCGCTCTCCCCCGCCCCGGCGAAGGCCAGGTCGACCACGACGCCGTAGTGGTCCGACGGGTAGAGCCCGTCGGCCTGCGGCCGGTCGCCGACCAGCGCCGCTGCCACGGCCGACGCGCCGCCGCGCAGCAGGACCCGGTCCAGCCGCCGGGCGACCCCAGACAGCGACGACACGGCCGCCAGCGGGTTGACGACCGGGTCGAAGGTCGGCGTGACGTCGCCGGGCCCGTGCACCTGCGTCCAGGCGTCGTCCATGCCGAGCATCGCGGTGGGCGCGGCGCCGTCGTCGTTGAAGTCGCCGAGCAGCACCAGGTCTGCCTTGATGTCGGACAGGCCCTCGGCGAGCCGGGTCAGCTCGTCCTGCCGCCGCCGCGCGCCCTCGGCCGAGTGGTCGCTGCTCAGGTGCGTCGCCGCGACGGCCAGCGGCCCGGCCGCGGTGTCGACCACGACGGCGAGGACGGCCTTGTGCGGGGCGAGCCGGTGGCTGCCGGCCTCCCGTACGGGCAGCCGGCTGAGCAGCACCAGTCCACCGGGGGCGGCGGCGTCCGGGGCGGCGCTCAGGGTGTACCCGGCGCGGACCCAGGGCGCGGTGCTCAGCAGCGCGAGCAGTTCGGGCTCGGCCTCCTGGAGCGCGATGACGTCGGCGTCGGCGGCCTGGAGGGCCGCCAGCAGCAGTGGCCGCCGCCGGGCGGTGTCGATGCGGTCGCTGTCGTACCGGTCCCACAGCGTGTTCCAGGTGAGCAGGCGCAGCCGGCCGGGCGCGCCGGGCTCCGGGGTGGGCGCGGGACGCCAGCCGTGGCCCGGCTGAAAGGCGTGCGGGGTGCCCGGTGTGAAGAACGGCGCGGGCAGCAGGCCGTGGTGGCGCACCAGGCCCGCACCGGAGGTGTCGACGCGGTCAATGCCGGTGGCGCGGTCCCAGACGAGAACCCCGTCGGCCTCGATGAACAGCACCCGGTGCCACGGGATGTCGCCGCCGGGCGCGAACGCGGGCAGCGGCACCCGCTTGGGCTCGGCCCCGCGCTGGCGTACGCCGAGCACGAAGCGCTCCGGGTCGAACCGCGGATCCCAGCGCACCCGGTGGTAGATCTGCTCGCTGGTACGCATGTCCCCCGCCTGTCGAAGATCGAGACAAGTATGGACGGCACGCCTCGGCAACCCCACCGGATTTTCCGTCGCGATCATGATTGATCAGCCGTGAACTGGGAAAATAGAGCTGAGTGCCGCTAAACGAGGGGGTGGGCACCGATGCCGGGCAACAAGACCGTCGTCTACCAGGGCCCCGGGCACGTCAGCGTCGAAGACCTCGACTACCCGAAGCTGGAACTACAGGAACAGCACCGCAAGATCAATCACGGCGCGATCCTCAAGGTCGTCGCCACCAACATCTGCGGCAGCGACCAGCACATGGTCCGCGGCCGCACCACCGCCCCGGAGGGGCAGACGCTCGGCCACGAGATCACCGGCGAGGTGGTCGAGGCCGGACCGGACGTCGAGTTCATCAAGGTCGGCGACCTGTGCTCGGTGCCGTTCAACATCGCCTGCGGCCGGTGCCGCATGTGCATGGAGGGCCACACGGGCGTATGCCTCAACGTCAACCCGGCCCGCGCCGGTGCGGCGTACGGCTACGTGGACATGGGCGGTTGGCTGGGCGGCCAGGCGCAGTACGTGCTGGTCCCGTACGCGGACTTCAACCTGCTGAAGTTCCCGGACAAGGATCGGGCCAAGGAGAAGATCCTGGACCTGGCCATGCTGAGCGACATCTTCCCGACCGGATACCACGGCTGCTACACGGCGGGCGTGACCACCGGTTCCACGGTCTACATCGCCGGGGCCGGGCCGGTGGGGCTCGCGGCAGCCACGTCGGCGTTCCTGCTCGGCGCGGCGGTCGTCATCGTCGGCGACCTCAACGAGCAGCGGCTCGCCCAGGCCCGCAGCTTCGGCTGCGAGACCGTCGACCTGACCTCGGACGCCGCCCTGGCCGACATGATCGAGCAGATCACCGGGGACCCGGAGGTCGACGCCGCCGTCGACGCGGTCGGCTTCGAGGCTCGCGGGCACGGCGCGGACGCCGGCGAGGAGCCCGCCACCGTGCTCAACGACATCATGTCGATCGCCCGGCCGGCGGCCCGGCTGGGTGTTCCAGGGCTGTACGTCACCGGCGACCCCGGTGGCAAGGACGAGGAGGCAAAGGTCGGCAGCCTGCGGGTACGCATCGGTCTGGGCTGGGCGAAGTCGCACAGCTTCACCACCGGCCAGTGCCCGGTCAAGCAGTACAACCGGCAGCTGATGATGGCGATCCTGCACGACCGCACGCACATCGCCAAGAACGTGCACGCCACCGTGCTGCCGATCGACGACGCCCCGAAGGGCTACACCGACTTCGACCACGGCGCGGCCAGCAAGTACGTGCTGGACCCGAACCGCGAGCTGGTCGGCGCGGGCGTCTGACTACATGTCGACGGCCGTGCCGACGCCATGGGCGCGTGCCCAGTCGTGCACGACCGCGGCGGCGGCCACGTCGAGGGCGCCGTGACCGGTCGATTTGAACACCGTCAGCCCACCCCGGCCCGCCCGGCCGGGGTGGGTGCCGTCCAGCACCGCGCCGAGCAGCGTGACCCGGGCCGGGTCGACGCCCTGCAGCTCGTATGCCCCGGCGGGCGGCGGTGCGGCCACCGCTCCGGACCACTCCGCGAACAGTGCCGCCTCGGCGACCAGGGCCGGGTCCAGTTCGTGCCCGTGCGAGCCGCCGACCGAGCTGACGTGCGCGTGTTCGCGCAGCCAGGCCCGCGGGAAAACCGGCTCGGTCGCGCCGGTGCAGCAGAACACCACGTCGGCGTCGCGCACCGCAGCCTCGACGGTCGCCGCCTCGGCCGTGGGGTGCCGCGCAGCCAGCTCCGCCGCACGGGCGGTGTCCCGCCCGCCGACGACCACCGGGATCGTGGCGTCGAGCGCCGCGAGCATGGCGAGCTGGGCGGTGGCCTGCACGCCCGTGCCGATCACGGCGATCCGGGTGGGCAACCGCAGCAGCGCCCGCATGCTCAGCGTCGCCGACGCGGCGGTGCGTACGGCGGTCAGCGGCTCGGCGTCGAGCAGTGCACGCACCCGGCCGTCGTGCTCGTCGAACAGCGCCACCAGGCCTCGGTGCGAGCTACGGCCGGACTGCCCCGGCGTGGCGAAGACGGACACCAGCTTGGCCGCGAGACCGACGCCGGGCACATAGGCGGGCATCGCGCCGAGCAGCCCGCCCGGTGCCTGCGCGGCGATCCGCGGCGGCGCGGAGACCTCGCCCCGGCTGAGCGCGACCAGCGCGACCGACACCGCCTCCAGCACCCGCAGCGGGTCGAGCCCGCCCCGGGTCTGCTCCTTGTCCAGCACGAGCACGTGATTCATCGGCGGTTTCTCCCAACGGCGGGGCGGGTGGCGGTGGTCCGGTCGGCTCGCTTCGCACGAACGTCCTGCGGCTCGTCGGGCGGTGCTGCGGCGGGCAACGCCCCGGCAGCGGGCTCGGTGACCGCGGGTTCGGCCTCCGGGGTCGCGGTCACCGAAGGCGCGGTTGCGCCAGGAACGGTCGCCGCGGGCGCGGTCAGGGTGGCGGCCAGCGCGGTGGTGGCGTCGGCGAGTGCCCGTGCCAGCTCGGACAGGCGGGGTTCGGCGAATTCGGCGTCGGGTCCGACGAGGGTGACCGCGCACAGCGGCGCGCCGCCCGGTGCGACGACGGCCCGGCTCATCGAGCCGATCACCTTGTCGTTGCGGCCGTGCTCGACGGCGAACCCGGTCTCGCGGACCCGGGTCAGGTCGGCGAGCAGGCCGCCGGGACCGTCCAGCGGGTGCCCGGCCGCCTGCGCGACGGCCAGATACGGCCCGCGGGCCTGGTCGTCGAGCTGGGCGACCAGGGCGAGCGGCCCGGCGAACCGGTGCACGGGCAGCGCCTCGTCGCGCAGGTCGCTGATCATCTCCAGGCGCGGTGGGCGCACCACGTCGATCACGCGGGACCGGTCGGCTTCGAGGACCTGCAGGTTGACCATCATCCCGGTGCGCTCGGCGAGGTCCTCGAGCGTGGGACGGCACAGCGCGGCCAGCGAGCGCGTCGCCGCCGCGCGGGACACCTGCAACGCCACGGAGCCGGGCAGGTAGTGCTCCCCGGCGCGCTGCACCCAGCCACGGCGGACGAGGTCGAGCAGCACCCGGTAGGCCGTGGCACGGTGCAGGCCGACGGCCTGTGCCAGCTCACCGAGCCGGAGCGGTCGGTCGGCGCGGGCGACGGCCTCGATGAGGTCGAGCGCCTTGTCCACCGCCGAGCTGGCGGATCTCGGCACGGATCGCCTCCTGGGGTACAGTGCAGTGACGTTTCAGGTAACGATACAGACGTTACATCTGTTGTAACAAGGGAGCACCGATGGCCCACGTGGACGAGCCCGCGCCGACCCCGTACGCCCCGCCCGAGCCCGGCTCGGTCACCGCGTACCGCAACGCGACGCTCATCGACGGCACCGGGGGCCCGGCCCGCCCCGGCACCACGATCGTGGTCGACGGCGAGGCGATCATCGAGGTCGTGCCGGACGAGGCGGCCACCGTGCCCGACGGCGTGGCCACGGTCGACGTCGGCGGCGCGTTCGTGATCCCCGGCCTCATCGACTCCCACCAGCACCTGGCCACCCCGCCGAACCGGCCGGTCGCCGAGGCGGCGCTGCGCCGGCAGGTGTACGGCGGCGTCACCGCGATCCGTGACATGGCCGACGACCTGCGCCAGATCGCCGATCTGACCCGGGCCACCCGGATCGGCGAGATCCCCGGCCCCGACATCCACTACGCGTCGCTGATGGCCGGGCCCACCTTCTTCGACGACCCGCGCACCTGGCAGGTGTCCCAGGGCGGCACCCCCGGCCACGTGCCGTGGATGCAGGCCATCGACGACGAGACCGACCTGCCCCTCGCGGTCGCGATGGCCCGCGGCACGCACGCCACGGCGATCAAGGTGTACGCGGAGCTGCCCGGCGCGACCGTCGCGGCGATCACCGCGGAGGCCAAGCGGCAGGGCATCGCGGTGTGGGCGCACGCCGCGGTGTTCCCGGCGACGCCCACCCAGGTCGTCGCGTCCGGCGTGGACGCCGTCTCGCACGTGACCCTGCTCGCCCAGGAGACCGCGGACGAGCCGCTGACGTCGTACAAGACGAAAGCTCCGGTGGACGTCGAGCGGCTGGTGCGCGACGGCGACCCCCGCCTGGACGCCCTCTACGCGCTGATGCGCCAGCGCGGCACCGTGCTGGACGCGACCGGCAGCATGTGGACGTGGATGGCCGAAAACGCCGACGACGCCGAGGGCAAGGCACGGGCGCTCGCCAACGACGTGCTGTCGGCGAAGCTGACCGGCGACGCGTTCCGCGCGGGCGTGCTGGTCTCGACGGGCACCGACTACGAGACCGACCCCGCGCACCCGTTCCCGTCCCTGCACGCCGAGATGGCGTTCCTGGCCGACCGCTGTGACATCCCCGCCGAGGAGGTCATCCGCTGCGCGACGCTGGTCGGCGCGATCAGCATGGGCGCGCAGGACGTCATGGGCACCGTCGAGGCGGGCAAGCTGGCCAACTTCGTCGTGCTGGCCCGAGACCCGCGCGCCGACATGGCCAACCTGGACAGCATCGAGTACACCGTCAAGCGCGGCCGCCGCTTCGACCGCGGCGACTTCCGGAAGGACGAGCAGTGAGCACCGACTACATGATCATCAACGCGCTGGGCATCCTCGACAATCCCAACGCGGAGCACTCCCTCGCCGCCGCGCACAAGCTCGTCCAGGACAGCGACGACCTCACCATCGACGCGCGCACCATCGCCGACGCGCACGCCTCCGGCCTGACCGCGGTCAACATCACCCTCGGCTACACCATGGGCGACGCCGAGCCGTACGCCCACACCCTGCGCGAGATCGAGGTCTGGGACCGCTTCGTCGCCGACAACCCCGCCGAACTGGTGAAGGTGCTCACCACCGACGACATCCGCGGCGCACACCGCGACGGCAAGGTCGGCATCATCTACGGCTTCCAGAACGCCGTCGCCGTCGGCGACGACGCCACCCGCGTCGCCCAGTTCCACCACCTGGGCGTACGCGTCATCCAGCTGACCTACAACCAGGCCAACCACATCGGCGACGGCTCGATGGCCCCGCAGAACCGGGGGCTCACCGCGTTCGGGCACGAGGTCGTCGAGGCGCTCTGCGAAAGCCGGATCATGGTCGACCTGTCGCACAGCGGCGAGAACACCTGCCTGGAAGCCACCCGCGCGGCGAAGCTGCCGGTGTCCATCAACCACACCGGCTGCCGCGCCCTGGTCGACCTGCCGCGCAACAAGACCGACGAGGAACTGCGCCTGGTCGCCGAGCGCGGCGGCTTCGTCGGGATCTACTTCATGCCGTTCGTCAACGCCACCGGCCACGCCCGCGCCACCGACGTCGTCGACCACATCGCGCACGCGGTCGACGTGTGCGGTGAGGACTTCGTCGGCATCGGCACCGACGGCACCGTCACCTCCATCGACGACCTCGACGGCTACCGGGCGCAGCTCGCCGAGCACGTGGCGCACCGGCAGGCGGCGGGCGTCGGCGCGGCCGGCGAGCGCGCCGACACGTTCCCGTTCGTCGAGGACCTGCGCGGCGTGGACCAGTTCCACAAACTGATCCGGCTGATGGAGCAGCGCGGTTTCAGTTCCACCCGGATCGAGAAGATCATGGGCCGCAACTTCCTCGACTACGCCGACCGCATCTGGGCCGCCTGACGCCCTGAGCGAACGGGGACCGCCACCCGGCGGTCCCCTGCCTAGGCTCGGACGGCATGGGGACTGGAACGACCGCCGCGTACGACGCGCATGCCGACTGGTACAACGACTACATGTCACCCGCCGCGGGCGAATACCTGCGCCGGGTACACGGCACGATCGCCGACCTGCTGGGTCCCGGCGACGGGATCTGCCTCGACGTCTGCTGCGGCACGGGCGCGCACGTGCCCGCCGTCGCGGGTCTGGGCTGGACACCGGTCGGCGTGGACCTGTCCGCCGGGCAACTACGCCATGCCATGCACCGGCTGCCCGCCGCCGTGGCCGACGCCACGGCGCTGCCGTTCGGCGACGCCGCACTGCCCGCCGCCGTATGCGTACTGGCCAGCACCGACGTGCCCGACTACGGCGCGGTGATCCGCGACATCGGGCGGGTGCTGCGAACCGGCGGCCGGTTCGTGCACCTGGGCGTGCACCCGTGTTTCATCGGCGCGTTCGCCGACTGGAGCGGCCGGCCGCGGGTCGTCGTCGACGAACGTTATGCCGAGCGTGAGCACACCTTCGAGACCTGGAACCCGCACGGCGTACGCGCCCGTGTCGGCGGCTGGCACATCCCGCTCGCCGACCTGCTCAACGCCGTCATGGCTGCCGGCCTGCGCCTGGAACGGGTGGCCGAGGCCGGTGGCGGAGCCGTTCCGGACCTGTTCGGCTTCGTCGCCGTCAAACCCTGACCGCACCGCATCAGTGCCAGCGGTGACGCAGGCGGCCCTCGCCGGGGCCGCGGTACGGCGGGCCCATCAGCGCCAGCCCGGCGATGATCCCGCACGCCAGCAGCAACAAGGTGATCATGAACTCGATCATCGTCGCCTCCTCCGAACGACGTTCCCCTTCCACGATCACCGGCCTGCCCGGCCCCGGCAAGCACATCCGTCCCACCGGTCACCCTCAGCAAACTCACAGTCGGCAGCGGTACGCTGACCACTGCGAGGGGAGTACCTCAGCAGACCGCTCCGGTCATTACGGCCGGCCATCCGGCCCCGGACGGTCGCCCGCGTCTCGCGGGTGAGGGAGACCTCAGACGTATACGTCTGGAGTCTCCGCATGCCTGGCGAAACCGCTGCCTCCTCCCTGACCACCATCGGCACCCCGTGGCTGTGGGCGGCCACCCTCCTCGTCCTGCTCGGGCTGCTCGCCGTCGATTTCCTCATCACGCGCCGCCCGCACGCCGTGAGCATGCGCGAGGCCGTCGGCTGGAGCGTCTTCTACCTCGCGCTGCCGGTCGCGTTCGGATTCTTCGTGTGGTGGCGCTTCGGCGGCACGCCCGCGGTCGAGTTCTTCACCGGGTACGTCGTCGAGAAGTCCCTGTCGGTCGACAACCTGTTCGTGTTCATGCTGCTGCTGGCCGCGTTCGCGGTGCCGTCGCAGCTCGCCCAGCGGGTGCTGCTGTACGGCATCGTCGGTGCGCTCGTGCTGCGCGCGGTGTTCATCGCCGCCGGCGCCGCCGTGCTGCAGACGGGCACCTGGGCGTTCGTGCTGTTCGGCGGCGTGCTGCTGGCCACCGCGGGGAAGGTGCTGCGCGACGCGCTCCGCGGCGGCGCACACGAACTCGACATCGACCGGATGCGCAGCGTACGGCTGCTGCGCAGGTTCATGCCGGTCACCGACGAGTACCACGGCTCGCGCCTGACGGTGCGCCGCGGCGGCGTGCGCGCGCTGACCCCGATGGCGCTGGTCGTCGCCGCGGTCTTCATGACCGACGTGGTGTTCGCCGTCGACTCGGTACCCGCCGTGTACGGCGTGACCGAGGACCCCTACCTCGTCTTCGCCACCAACGCGTTCGCCCTGCTGGGCCTGCGAGCGCTGTACTTCGTGCTGCACAACGCGCTGAGCAGCCTGCGCTACCTCAACCACGGCCTGGCGCTCATCCTCGCGTTCATCGGCGTCAAGCTGGTGCTGCACTGGGCGCACGGGGTCTGGCCGGTGCTGCCGGAGGTGCCGACGCTGCTGTCCCTGGGCGTCATCATCGGCGTGCTGGTCACCGTCACGCTCGCGAGCCTGGCCGCCAACCGCCGTGACGCCCGCGCGCTCGACGCGGCGGCCGGAGACGAGCAGCACGAAACCCCGTTGCCCGCAGCCGCCCACGGCCCGCGACGCTGACAAGCCGGCTGGATCGGGTACAGCTCTGTCGGCACAACGGCCACGAACAGGCCATCTCACGATGGACCTATGCCCGGGGCAGCACCAGGCGCATGATGACTTCGCCGTGCGGGTCGACCTCGCCGGTCGGGATGAACCCGAGGCGCTCGTAGAACCCGGCCGGACCGCCGTCGTCCGGCACGTAACTCGTCAGCAGTTCCGTCGCGCCTTCGGCCCTTACGAGTTCCACGATCTGCCGCACGACCTCGAAGCCGTAGCCGCGGCCCTGGTGGCGCTCGTCGACGAGTAGTTTCCACAGAAACCACGGCCCGTTGATCTCCGGTGGCTGCGGCTCCACGTTCCAGCTCAGCATCACGAACCCGACCGGCTCGTCGTTCGCGTAGACCGCCCTGTACCACGGCTTGGCCTGGGGGTACTCGACAGCTTCCCGCAGCGAACCGCGCACCGACGAGACGAACCGTTCCTGTCCGGGTGCGACGCGCAGTTCGAGGACCGCGTCGCGGTTGCCGTCGGTGATCTCGCGGAGGGCCACGGCCATGCGGCGAGCCTAACAGTCAGGCGACGCGGCAGCGCCTGCCCGAATACGGGCCGGTCAAGCCGGGTTCGGGCCGCCGGTGGCGAACAGGTCGCCCTGGTCGGCCGCGGCGAGGTCGATGCCGCTGTGCACTGGTGCCGGCCTGGCCGCGACCGGGGCCGAGAACAGCCGCCGCCCGGAAGCATCCTTGCGGCTGGTCACCTCGCACGTCACCAGCCGCACGAGCCCGTCGGGGGCGGTGAACGGACCGGTTCCCCAGCGCAGCCAGACCGCGACGCGGCCCTCGGCGGCTTCGGCGGTCAGCTTCTCCAGGGTGCGGCGCCGCTCCGACTGGTCGATCTCGACCACGATCGGGGCCTCACCGGAGCGGGCGACGCCCACGTCGACCCAGGAGTGCCGGTCCTCGTACGGCGGGGGCAGCTTCACCACGCTGCGGGCCCGGCGGTAGACCCGCCAACCCTGCGCGCTCCCCCACGCCAGCACGGCCTCGGTCAGCAGCTCGGTGACCTGGTCCGCGTCGCGATCCGTGAAGGTCACCGTGGCGAGCCACGCCTGCAGCGAGCCCGCGACCCGATCCGAGTCGTCCACCGCACCGCTTCCCACCGGCACACCTTAACCAACGGGCGGAGGATTCGAATCCCGGTAGCTCTTCCCAGAGACTTTCAGTCCTCGCCAGCGACCAGGCCATCGGACACGGCCTGCCCCGCTGGCCAGGCGATCCGTAGGTTCACGGTTCGCCAGGCTTACAGCTTGGCCGCGGGTTGGGGTAGGGCTGCGCGCCGGGTCAACTCTGCAAGCAGAGTGGCCATCTCGGCATCGGTCAGCGCGACCATGCCCGCTCGGACGCCGGTGCCGACGAAGGCCGGTGTCGGATAGCGCCGCCCATCCCGCAGGTCGACCCAGAGCACGCGAGACTTCTCCCGGTGGGGCCGAACGGTGAACGCCTCGACCCGGTCATACTCGATCATCAGAGGCTGACGCCCGGCGTGCAGCCGGAGAGCTGTCTCGTCGGCGAAGACGCCCACGGACAACGCCCGGCGGCAGAACCAGGCCAGGACCATGAACGGGGCCATCAACGGGGCGGCCTCGACGAGGTCCGACCCTCGTTCCACTACCGCAGCGATCCCTATCGCCACCGATTGCACAACACCGATCCAGTAACCCATCAACATGAGGAGCCGCTGCGGGACGTCCGGTGTCAGGCGATTGCTGCCAGCGGGAGTGAAGGGCGAGAAGGCCACAGCCGAATTCTGGGTCATGGCGGTACCTGGCGCTACATGATCGAGCCGGTGATGCGGATTCGAGATCGGCGTCGGACGCCACGGAACACGCACGGAATGATCCAGGAGCGGAGAGGCATCAAAGCGCATCATCTGCACATGCCTCAAGTCGTGCACGAACTGGTCCGGGATGCCGCTGCGCCCTTCCTGAGGGGCGAGACATCTGTCATCGACTTCACCTATGCGTTCAGAGCCGCCGTTGATCAGGTCACGCAGACGCGGCCCCTGCATGGGCAGGAAGTCGATCTTTTCTTTGCTCTTGAGTCTTGGGAGTCCGCGGGTTGGGCTGAACGGCTGGCAGCCGTGGACCGTCTGCGCTCCCTCGTCGCGTCGATCAACGACGCGCGCTGACCAGACGCGATCTTGGACCGGCGGCGTTGCCGCCATGTTCCCGTAACCCGTCAAAACCAGCCGGACTCGCCCGCGGCTCCGGGCCAGTCCTCGCCGGTGAGGGTCACGGCCAGGCGCCCGTCCTTGAGAGTCACGCCGACGTCCATGCCGCTTGCCGCAGCGTCGACGAAGGCGGCGGGCAGGGTGTCGGCGAGGAGGAAGACGAAGTGCAGGGAGAACGGCGGCCTGTCCCCGAGCGGGACGCCGTCGGCGTCGAGCTGAAGGTTGGCCTGCCACGCCGCCTGGCAGAGCACCGAGACGAACAGGCCCAGAAACTTGGCACCGAGCAGTTCGTCGGCGTTGTCGATCACGATCGCGACGTTCTTCGTGCTGCTCCCGTGGCCGTGCCAGTCGTGCAGGCAGTCCGCGAGCGCGTCCCAGTTGTGGCCGAAGTAGCCAGGGAAGGACATCTCGCGGGCGAAGGCGGCGAACAGCGATGCCGGCTCTCGCAGTTCCTTGCCGTCCAGCCGGAACACGCGTCCGCCCTGATCCCGAAGCTGGGTGACTTCGGCGCTCACCCACGGGTCGTCAGCGCGGGTGAAGACGACCCATGGCGACCTGCGCTCGGTGAGGGTCGGGGTGCTCATGCCCGAATCCTTGCACGGGTGTACACGACTGTTTCGCCTCGCGTCACCGCGGCCGTGCCTCGCCGACGACGCGCGTGACGATCATGCCGGCGAGCAGTAGCACGATACCGAGCAGCGTGCAGCCCCGGACGCCTGCCGTCATGATCGGGTCCCAGATGGGCATGGGTTCGACGGTGGCCGGGTTGAGTAGGTACTGGGTGACCGCGATCGAGACGACAACGACGGCTGCGGGAACCAGCAGGACCAGCCCAGCGATCCAGGGCCCTCTGCCCCAGGGGGATACCGGCCGCCTGCGTGGCTGCGCCGACAGCAGCCAGCCCAGGGCGATGCCCAGCAGCGCTCCGAGCAGGGTCAGGCTTGGCACTGGGCCGGGTTCGGCGCGTTCGATCACCAGGTCCACGTCGGCCGAGGTGGCGGTGGCGGGGAATCCTCCGCTGTCGTGGATGGTCAGGTGCCACTGGTCTTTGCGGGCGGCGTATCCGTAGTCGGGCACGTTGTCGACTTCCCAGCCCGCGGCCGCGAGCCGGTCCGCGGCTGTCTGGACGAACCGGACCGGATCGGCGTCGGTCGCCAGTGTCAGCACGACGTATCCGGAGTAGTAGTCATCGCCGCCCACCAGCGCGACCTGGACCGGGGACTGGCCCGGGTCGTAGTCGAACGTGCTGGGATCGACCTCTGTCTTCGTGATCGGCACGCCGGGGAAGGCCGTCGCGGCGATCGCCTGCGCTTGCTCGGTGGTGGGCAGCGCGGGTGCGTCGCGCCATCCGAGCCAGCCGCCGAGTGCCGCGCCCAGGACACCGAAGACGAGTGCTGTGCATACGCTCAGCACGACTGCCTTTGACTTCATCTTCGCTCCAGAACCAGTGGCGCGGCGGCATCGGTGGAACATCGCGGCTCCAGGTGGACGCGGCAGTCTGGCCGACCGTCGTCCGCCCAAGCGCGAGTCGCTCAGTCTGGCATCAGACACGGAGCCGCTGCTTCGGCCGGGCAGGTGACGGCTACCGCCGCTGCTCCCAGTCGGTCCGGGTGAGGTCGTACTCGACTTCGCCGTGCTCGGAGCCTTCGATCGCCTCAGGCCAGTCGCCGGTGAAGTTCCGCAGGAACAGCAGGCCCGCCTTCTCCATCACGCGCCTGGACCGGGTGTTGACCGCCATGGTGTTCGCGGTGATCCGTTCGACCCCGAGGTCGGTGAACCCTTTGCTGATCAGCGCCCGGGATCCCTCTGCGGCGTACCCCTTGCCCCAGGTGGCCTTGTTCAGCCGGTAGCCGAGCTCGACCACGGCGGCGCTGTGCTCGTCCAGGGGGCGGAACTCGAACCAGCCCAGAAACGTTCCGGTGGACTTCTCCTCAGCGGCCCAGTAGCCGCGGGTGCCGAAGCACGGGTAGTCGTGGAGGAGCCGTGGCAGGGTCTGCCCCTGGATGGTCTCGCGACTGGCCGGCTTGCCACCGTTGATGAAGCGCATGACCTCGGGGTCGTTGTCCAGTGCGTGGAGATGGTCGGCGTCGGCGTCGGTGAACGGGCGCAGCACGAGCCGTTCGGTCTCCAGGAAGACATGCATGTCGCGATCCTCACTGCCGAAGGCAGGGCCCGCCACCGGATATCGCAGCAGCCCGGTGCGGGCGACTGTGCACGCAGCAAGGTCCTGAGGCGCTGCGCCCAGGTCGGTCAGCGCCGCGGCGACCGGCCGCCCCGGCTCGTCGGGGTCTTGCGGCGCGCGGCGGGTTTGGCCGCCTTGGCGGGCTTGGCGGGAACCGTGATCTTCTCGGCGGCGGCGTCGTTCTGCAGTTCCTGCAGCCGCCGCTGCTCCCGCTGCGTCTCCGCGTGGGTCGCGCGCTCGCGGATCAGCCACTCCGGCGGGTCGGCGGCCAGGTCCGCGATCTGGGCGGTGGTGAGCGCCTCGGTGATGCCCGCACGGGCCAGGCCGCTGTTGGACACCCGCAGCCGCGCGGCGACCACGTTGCGCGGGTGCGGGCCGTCGCGGCGCAGGTCGGACAGCCACTGCGGGGGGTTGCGCTGGAGCTCGTCGAGCTCCTCACGCGATACCAAGCTCTCCTGGAACTCCTGCGGCGTGGCGGGCAGGTAGACGTCAAGCTTCAGCGCCGCCGTGGCGGGCTTCATCACCTGGGACTTTTTGGGCTTGGTCACCACCTCAGCCTAGCGACCCGGCGGTCGGCCGGGCCGGTCGCCCCTGACCGGCGTGCCGACTGTCACCGGCCGGGTGGCGGGCCGCCCGGTACCCTGACCAGGTTGCGCATGAGATGAGCGCGGCCCGATCGCCGGCGTCCGACCGGTCGACGCTCCGGAGGTAACCGTGCCCGATGATCGCCCTCCCGCGACGTTCCGTCTGCTGGTCGTCCCCGGCGTCACCATGGACAAGTGGAGCCGCCTGTGGTCCGAGCGGCAGCCGAAGGTGGGCCTGGAGCTGGTGCCCGTCGAGGTCGCGCAGGCCGCCGCGCTGCTGTCCGCCGAGGCCGACGCCGGGCTGCTGCGGCTGCCGGTCGATCAGGACGCCTTCCACGCCATTTCGCTGTACACGGAGACGACGGTCGTCGTGGTGCAGCGCGAGCACCTGTTCGCCGCGGCCGACGAGGTCACCGTCGCCGATCTCGCCGACGAGACGCTGCTGCTGCCCGACGACGGCGTGATCGACTGGACGGGTCCGGCGGGTGTGCCCGGCACGGTGGCCGAGCACCGCCCCGCCACCACGGCCGACGCCGTCGAACTCGTCGCCGCCGGGGTCGGTGTGCTCGTCGTGCCGCAGTCGCTGGCCCGCGCCCATCACCGCCGCGACCTCACCTACCGCGTGATCAGCGACGCCCCGACGTCGTCGGTCGCGCTGGTGTGGTCGCGCGACCGGTACACCGACCTGGTCGAGGAGATGATCGGGATCGTCCGCGGCCGGACCGCGAACAGCACCCGTGGCCGGACCCCGGCCGAGCCGCCCGCACCCGCGGCCAGGAGCACGAACCGGCCCAAGCCCGCAACCGGGCAGACGGGTGCCCGCCGCAGCGGCACGAACCCGCGCACGCCTCCCAAGCGCCGGGGGCGGTGACCGCAACGTGCCGCCCGGCCGACGGACGCAGCGGCCATCAGGCATGATCACGAAGTGAGTTCCCCCAGGACCCCGATCCGCCTGTCCGTGCTCGCCCTGTCGTACTTCGCTTTCATCAGCCTGGGCCTGCCCGACGGCCTGCTCGGCGTGGGCTGGCCGTCGATGAGCGCCGAACTGGACGTGCCCCTCGAGACGATCGGCCTGCTGCTGATCCCGTCCACCTGCGGCTACCTGATCTCCAGCGTGACGGCCGGGTTCGTGCTGTCCAAACTCGGCGTCGGCCGGCTGCTGGCCAGCAGCACCGCGCTGGCCAGCCTGGCACTGTTCGGGTACGCGCTGTCACCGGCGTTCGCGTTCACCATGGCGGCCGCGCTGTTCGCCGGTTTCGCGGGCGGCGCGATCGACGCGGGCCTCAACGCGTACGCGGCGTCGGCGTTCGGGCCGCGGCACATGAACTGGCTGCACGCTTTCTTCGGGCTCGGCGTCGCGATGGGGCCGCTGATCATGACGGCCGCCATCCAGTACGGCGATGCCTGGCGAGCCGGCTACCTCGTGGTCGCGTCCGGGCAGGCGGTGCTGGCCGTGGCGTTCGTGCTCACCGCGCGGCAGTGGGCGCAGCGACCGGTTCCCGAGCACGCCGCCCACGAGGCGCACGCCGGACCGATCCGGGCCCGGGACACGTTGAAGCTGCCCGCGGTCTGGTTCAGCGTGCTGACCATCGCGGTGTATGTCGCGCTGGAGGTCGGCGCGGGCCTGTTCGCGTACCAGCTGCTCACCGAGGGCCGGGGCATGAGCGACGCGGTCGCGGGCATCTGCGTGTCGCTGTACTGGGGCAGCCTGTTCGTGGGCCGGGTGCTGCAGGGCTTCGCCGCGCACCGGTTCCTGCCGGGCCAGACCGTCGTGTGGTCGATCGGCGGCATGGCCGCGGGAGCGGTGCTGGTCGCGATCCCCGGACCGGGCTGGCTGGCCGCGTTCGGATTCATGGTGATCGGCTTCGCGGCGGCGGCGGTGTTCCCACTGTTCACCTTGCTGACGGCGGAGCGGGTCGGGGCGGCGCACGCCGACCGGACCATCGGCCTGCAGATGGCGGGCGCGGGGCTCGGCGGCTCGATCATCCCCGCGATCATCGGCGTGGTGCTGGGCGTCTGGGGCGTCAACGCGCTCGGCCTCAGCCTCGTCGTGCTGGCGGCCGCGCTGATCGCCGCGTACCTGGCCGCGACCCGCGTGCGGCATCCGCAGCCGATCGGGTGAGCGGGCTTCGGCAGCCGGTCGGCCCGGCTGTCGCGCTGCTCGCCGCCTGAGCAGTGCCAGTTCAGCCGAGGTTTCGGTCATCCGCGGGCCGCCGGAACGCGACACGACGGCTCGATGGGGCGATCTGCGCAGCACACGCCCGCGAGGGCACGATCGCAGGGTACCGTCCAGGGTGGCAGTTCTGCCCGGGTAGCGTACCGATGACCCGGAATTGTCGAGCAGAAGGCGGAACATTGAGCCAGGAGCCCTCAGCGGCCGCGTCCGAGGAGACCATCACCTTCGCCGATCTCGGCCTGCGGCCAGAGTTGACGAAGGCGCTCTCGGCGCTGGGCTACGAGGAGCCGACGCCGATCCAGCGCGAGGCGATCGGCCCGCTGCTGGCAGGCCGGGACCTGCTCGGGCAGGCCGCCACCGGCACCGGCAAGACCGCCGCGTTCGCCCTGCCGGTGCTGCAGCACTGGGCCGACAGCGCCGACGGCCGCACCAGCGTCGACCCCACGGCCCTCATCCTCGTGCCCACCCGTGAGCTGGCCGTGCAGGTCTCCGAGGCGGTCCACCGCTACGGCCGCGACCTCGGCGTGCGAGTGCTGCCGATCTACGGCGGGCAGCCCATCGGCCGCCAGCTGCAGACGCTGCGGCGCGGCGTCGACGTCGTGGTGGCCACGCCCGGCCGCGCGCTGGACCACATCGGCCGCGGCACGCTGCAGCTGGCCAACCTGCGCACCGTCGTGCTCGACGAGGCCGACGAGATGCTCGACATGGGCTTCGCCGAGGACATCGAGGCGATCCTGCAGGAGACGCCGGACAGCCGGCAGACCGTGCTGTTCTCGGCCACCATGCCGTCTCGGGTGGAGGGCCTGGTCAAGCGCTACCTGCGCGACGCGGCGCGGATCCAGATGGGCCGGGCCACGCAGGCCCCGGGCGAGTCGCCGAAGGTCCGCCAGAGCGCGTACGTGGTGGCCCGCGCGCACAAGCCGGCCGCGCTCGGCCGCGTGCTCGACGTCGAGGCGCCCACCGCCGCGATCGTGTTCTGCCGCACCCGCGAAGAGGTCGACCAGCTCACCGAGACGATGAACGGCCGCGGCTACCGGGCCGAGGCGCTGCACGGCGGCATGAGCCAGGAGCAGCGCGACCGGGTGATGGGGCGGCTGCGCGCCGGCACCGCCGACCTGCTGGTCGCCACCGACGTGGCCGCCCGCGGCCTGGACATCGAACAGCTCACCCACGTGATCAACTACGACGTGCCGTCCGCCCCCGAGGCGTACGTGCACCGGATCGGCCGGGTCGGCCGCGCCGGGCGCGAAGGCGTCGCGGTGACCCTCGCCGAGCCGCGCGAGCACCGCATGCTCAAGGCGATCGAGCGGGTCACCCGGCAGCGCATCACCATGGAGAAGATCCCCAGCGTCGCCGACCTGCACGCCCGGCGGCTGGAGATGACCCGGGCGGCGGTGCACGAGAGCCTGCTCGAGGACGACCTGGACCGGTTCCGGGTCGTCGTGGAGAGCCTGGCCGACGAGTACGACATCGTCGAGGTCGCGCTGGCCGCGGTGAAGGTGGCACACGAGGCGATGGGCAACGCCCCCGATGACGAGGTGATCCCCGACATCGCCGAGCCCGCCGAGCGCCGCGAACGACCCGGCCAGGCTGACGGGCGCCGCGGCGGTTCACGCGGTCCCGCGGCCGGCGCGGTCAAGCTCTTCATCGGACTCGGGCGGCGCAACGGCGTACGCCCGCAGGACCTGGTGGGTGCGATCGCCGGCGAGGCCGGTCTGCCGGGGCGCGACATCGGTGCGATCGAGATCGCCGACCGGTTCTCGCTGGTCGAGGTCCCGGCGGAGGCGGCTGACGACGTCATCCAGGCGCTGCGCACCGCGACGATCAAGGGCAAGCGGGTCAGTGCCCGCCGCGACCGCGACCGGGAGGCGGCACCGCGCCGCCAGCGCTGGTAAGCACCACCCGACATCCGCCAGAGGGCCGTTCCTGTCTCCGGACAGGAACGGCCCTCTGCCTGTGTGAGCATGGGTCTATGACCGCGTTCCAGGTCAGACGCTATTCCCATAAATCCTATGGGGTTGATAGCCTTTCTCCACCGCGTGTGGGCTGTCACGGCATTCCACACGACCGGGCACGCTCCCCCGTCATCGGTGACGAGACTTCGCTCCGACCCTTCAGGAGATCCCTCATGCAGGCTCAGCCTGGACTTTCCCGCCGCACGCTACTGGCCGCGCTCGCGGCGGCACCGCTGTCCGCGACCCTGCTGTCCGCCTGCGGCGGCGACGAACCGGCCGCGGCCGGGCAGCCGCTGCGCATCGGCTACCAGCGCTTCGGCGGGCTCAGCCTGGTCAAGGCACGCAACGCCGCCGACCCCAAGGCCACCTGGTCGCTGTTCGAGAGCGGGCCCGCGCTCACCGAAGGCCTCAAGGGCAGGGCGATCGACATCGGACAGACCGGCGAGGCCCCGCCGATCTTCGCTGCGGCCGGAAAGATCGACTTCAAGATCATCGGCACCTCCGCGCCGGTGCCCAAGGGCGAGGCCGTGCTGGTCAAGCAGGCCAAGGGGTTCAAGACCTTC
Organism: Catellatospora sichuanensis; assembly: GCF_007483665.1. Classification (GTDB taxonomy): domain Bacteria; phylum Actinomycetota; class Actinomycetes; order Mycobacteriales; family Micromonosporaceae; genus Catellatospora; species Catellatospora sichuanensis. Next base: position 145,105 of record NZ_VIQO01000027.1, on the reverse strand, counting down.
GCCGACCTCAAGGGCATGAAGGTCGCCCTGAACAAGGGCTCCAACGTCAACTGGCTGCTGGTGAAGCTGCTGGAGAAGTACCAGCTCAAGATCACCGACATCGACGTCAAGTACCTCAAGCCCGCCGAGGCACGACCGGCCTTCGACGGCGACCAGGTCGACGCCTGGATCATCTGGGACCCCTACTTCGCCCTGGCCGAGCAGCCCGGCGTGGTCGTGCTGGAGGACGCCACCGGGCTGGCGAGCAACCGCGAATACCTGCTCGTCGACCCGACCGCACTCGAGCAGAAGACCGACCAGCTCGCGGAGTTCCTGAAGCAGTACCGGACGGTGACCGACTGGGGCATCGCCCACCCGGCCGAACGCGCGGCGGTGCTCGCCCCGGAGCTGAAGATCCCGCTCGACGTCACCACCCGCGCGCTGGAGCGCAGCGCCCAGCCGCTCGCCGCGATCACGCCGGAGATCGGCGACGAACTGCAGGCCATCGCCGACGGCTTCGCCGCGCTCCAGCTGATCCCCGAGAAGATCGACATCAAATCCCGCATCGACGGCCGCTTCAACGAGTCGCTGCGATGACAGCCGCACCGCGGACGGCGGCGCCCGCCGCCGTCCGCGCCACCCCGGCCGACCCCGCGACAGCCGCACCAGGCCTGGCCGCGCGGCCGCGCCATGGGCGCCGCACACTGCGCATCGTGAGCCCGATCGTGCTGGTGGCCGCCTGGGAAGCCGCCGCGCGGACCGGGCTGCTGCCACCGGAGAAGCTGCCCGCGCCCAGCGAGGTACTGAGCACCGGCTGGCGACTGGCCGCCGAGGGCACGCTCGCCGTGCACCTGCTGGACTCACTGCAGCGCGCCGCGATCGGGCTGGCCCTCGGCGGCGGGCTGGCCCTGCTGCTGGGCGCGGTCGCGGGCCTGCTGCGCCTCGGCGACGACCTGGTCGACCCGCCCGTGCAGATGGCCCGGATGCTGCCGCACCTGGGCCTGGTGCCGCTGCTGATCATCTGGGTCGGCATCGGCGAGGAGCTGAAGATCACGCTGGTCGCACTGGGCGCGTTCTTCCCGATCTACTTCAACACCTACGCCGGTATCCGCGACATCGACGAGCGCCTCGTCGAAGCCGCCCGCACCTGCGGACTCGGCCAGCTCGCCCGGCTGCGGCACGTGGTGCTGCCCGGCGCGCTGCCCTCCCTGCTGCTCGGCCTGCGCCTGGCCATCGGCGCGGCCTGGCTCAGCCTGGTCGTCGGCGAGCAGGTCAACGCGCAGACCGGCATCGGCTTCCTGATGATGGAGGCGCGCGAGTTCGCCCAGACCGACGTGGTGCTGCTCGGGCTGCTGGTGTACGCGCTGCTCGGCCTGCTGTCGGACCTGTTGTTGCGGCTCGCGGAGAGGAGGACGCTGTCGTGGCGACGCGGACTAAAGGCGACCTGAGGCCGGTGCTGACCGCCGGCGGCGTGCGGCGCTCGTTCGGCGCCGCACTCGTGCTCGACGGCGTCGACCTGAACATCGCGCCCGGCGAGGTCGTCGCGCTGCTCGGCGGCAGCGGGTCGGGCAAGAGCACGCTGCTGCGCATCCTCGCCGGGCTCGACCCGGACGCCACCGGGGCCGTGCGGCGGCCACCCCACCAGGCCGTGGTGTTTCAGGAGCACCGGCTGCTGCCGTGGAAGCGGGTCATCGACAACGTTTCGCTCGGGCTGTCCGGGCCGGACGTTCGCGCCCGGGCACGGGCGGCGCTGGCAGAGGTCGGCCTGCCCGACCGCGACACCGCCTGGCCAGCGGAGCTGTCCGGCGGGCAGGCGCAGCGTGTCGCGGTCGCCCGCGCGCTGGTACGCGAACCCGAACTGCTGCTGCTCGACGAGCCGTTCGGCGCGCTGGACGCGCTGACCCGGCTGCGCATGCAGCAGCTGTTCAGCCGGCTGCGCGAACTGCACGGCTTCGCGGCGCTGCTGGTCACGCACGACGTGGACGAGGCGCTGCTGCTGGCCGACCGCACCCTGGTGCTGGAGGGCGGCCGACTCGTCGAGGACGCCCCGGTCCCGCTGGCGCACCCGCGTACGCCCGACGACCCGGCCTTCGGCACGCTGCGCCGCCACCTGCTGGGGAGGCTGGGCGTCGTGGCGTGACCAGGTCGTGCCCGTGCACCACTCGCGGCGCCCGCCCGGCGCGGTGTGACGAGGTCGTGGGGCCGGCCGGATTTGCACCGGCGTCCTCCCGCTGTGCAGGCGGGCGCGACGACTTCTGCGCTACGGCCCCGTTCCTGCGGGAGTTTAGGCCCCTGCCGCGTCCACCCGCGACAGGGGCCGGTCGTGCCGGTCAGCGAGCCAGGCTGGCGTAGCCGCCCATGTGGTACAGCAGCGGCTCACCGTCGCGGTGCTCGGCGCCGACCGGGCGGCCCAGCACGATCGTGTGGTCACCGGCCGGGATGCGCTGCACGACCTCGCAGGTCAGCACGGCGAGCGCCCCGTGCAGCAGCGGCAGCCCGTAGGGACCCTGTCGCCACAGGCTCGTGTCGGCGAAGCGGTCGACGCCGCGGGTGGCGAAGATCCGGGCGACCTCCTGCTGCCCCTCGGCCAGCAGGTGGATGGCGACGTGCCGGGTCCGCGCGACGGCGGGCCAGCTCGTCGAGTCGCGGTCGAGGCAGAACGAGACGAGTTGCGGCCGCAGGGACACCGAGGTGAACGAGGTCGCGGTGAACCCGACCGGCGGGCCGCCGGCCTGACCCGGCGCGGTCACCACGGTGACCGTGGTGGCGTGCCGGCGCAGCAGGCCGAGATGGCGGTGCAGTTCGATGCCGGTGACAGCGTGGTCGGGCAGGTCGTCAGCGGAGGCGGTCGGTGGCAGGGCGGTGAGCGTCATGGGGGTGCCTCTCGGGGCGCAGGTGACGGTGACGGGGGGCGTCACCGCCGACATCGCTTCGCGCTCATGCCCCGACGCTAGCAGCGCGAAGCCGCCAAGTCACTATCTCCTATGGGAATTATAGGCTTTATCTCAATGGTGCCGGGACCAGGTCGCGAACATGTCCGCGTAGCGGCCCTCGGCGGCCAGCAGCTCGGCGTGCGATCCGATCTCGACGACACCCGACTCGTCGAGCACCACGATCCGGTCGGCCCGCATCGCGGTGGACAGCCGGTGCGCGATGAGCAGCGCGGTACGCCCCTCCAGCAGCCGGTCCAGGGCCTGCTCCACGCGCAGCTCCGAGCGCAGGTCCAGGTTGGAGGTCGCCTCGTCCAGCACCACCACCCGGGGCTGGGCCAGGAACGCGCGGGCCAGGGCCAGCAGCTGCCGCTGCCCCGACGACACCGACTGCCCGCGCTCGTGCAGCGTCGCGTCCAGCCCGGCATCGGTCCGCTCGACCAGGTCGCGCAGGCCGACCGCGTCGACGGCCGCCCAGATCTCGGCCTCGCTCGCCTCCGGCCGCGCGAACGCCACGTTGTCGCGGATCGACCCCGCGAACATGAACGGCTCCTGCGGCACCACCCCGATCTGGCGGCGCAGCGAGACCAGGCTGACGTCGCGCAGGTCATGACCGTCGATCAGGACCCGGCCGGAGTCCGGGTCGTGCAGCCGGGTGACCAGTTTGGCCAGCGTCGACTTGCCCGCCCCGGTCGGCCCGACGCAGGCGATCGTCTCGCCCGGTTCGATGCGCAGGTCCACCCCGCGCAGCACCGGCCGCGCCGGGTCGTACCCGAACACGACCCGCTCGAACACGATCCCGCCCACCACCGGCGGCAGCTCGACCGGGTCGGCGCGCTCGCGCACCGTCGGCGCCTGCCCCAGCAGCGCACGCAGCTTAGCCACCGCGGCCCGGCTCTGCTGGTAGTTCGTGTACAGCTGCACCAGCTGCTGCACCGGGGCGAAGAACGCGTTGAGGTAGAGCACGAACGCGGTCAGTTCGCCGATGCTCAGCTCGCCGCGCAGCACCATCCGTCCGCCGATCAGCAGCAGCAGCGCCATGCCGACCAGGCCGATGACCGAGGTGCCGGGGCCGTAGATCGCGCTGATGTGGCCGGTGAAGTCGTTCGCGTCGCGATAGCGGCCGACCACCGTACGGTGCTGGGCGATGTTGCGGTCCTCGCGGTGGTACGCGGTCACCACGCGCACGCCGTGCAGGCTTTCGGCCAGGTCGGTGAACATCGCCGCGATGGCGTCGCGCTGGCGGGCGTACCCGACGTCGGAAGCCCGCCGGAACCACACCGACGCCGCGAACAGCAGCGGGACCACCAGCAGCAGCGTGACCGCGGCCAGCCCGGCGTCGTAGTGGAACAGCACCGCGGTCACCACGACCATGGTCAGCCCCTGCACCGCGAACTGGGCCAGGCCCTCCTGCAGCAACTGCTGGAGCGACTCGATGTCCGACGACATCCGGGTCATGATGACCCCGGCCTTCTCCTCGGTGTAGTAGTCCATGGACAGCCGCTGCAGATGTGTGAAAACGCGTACCCGCAGGTCGCGCATGGCGTCGGCGGCCAGCGCGCCGGTCTGGCGCATGCGCGCGGTCGTGGTGACCCAACCGGCCAGCACCGCGGCCGTGAACACGCCCGCCGACCACAGCAGCACCGGCAGGTCGCGCGCGACAATGCCGCGGTCGATGCCGATCTGCACGAGGAACGGCCCCGCCTGCAGCAGCAGCGTCTCGGCCAGGATGGTCAGGCACGCCGCCGCGAACACCCCGCGGCGGCGGGTCAGCAGCGACAGCAGGCTCAGCGTGGTCCCGACCGCGGGCCGGTGCCCGAACCGGTCCGCCGGGAGCCCGTGGTCGGGCTCGCCCTCCTCCAGGCGGCGCACCCCCGCGGCGAGCTCGTCCGGCACCCCGGCGAACGGCAGCGTGTCACCGGTGCGCCGGGCCCCGCGGCCCGCCCCGACCGCGCTGAGCCCGCCCATCGGGCCGCTGCCCGGTCCCCCACCCGGCCCGCCGAACCCGCCACCGAACATGCTCATGCCCGCTCCTGCCCTCGCTCGTCGGCAACGCCGCTGCCGACGGCCACCTCACGACGCCCATCGGCCCGACGGGTCGCCTCGGCTCGTCCTTTCCGCCAGGTCATGCGGCCACCTGCTCGTCCACGTCCGACCCGGTCGCCAGGGTGGCCAGCACGTCGCGGTAACGCGGCTCCCCGGCCAGCAGCTCCTCGTGGGTGCCCTGGGCGGCCACGCGGCCGTCGTCGATCAGCACGACCGTGTCGGCCAGCGCGATGGTGGACAACCGGTGCGCGACGATGATCGTGGTGCGGTCCTGGAGCAGGTCGCGCAGCGCGCCGTGGATGCGCTGCTCGACGTGCACGTCCACCGCGCTGGTCGCGTCGTCGAGCACCAGCACCGGCGGGTTGACCAGCAGCGCGCGGGCGATCGCGACGCGCTGGCGCTGCCCGCCCGACAGCGTGTACCCGCGTTCGCCGATCACCGTGTCGTAACCGTCGGGCAGCGCCCGGACGAAGCCGTCGGCCCCGGCCGCCTCCGCGGCGGCGACGACGTCGGCCAGGTCGGCGTCCGGCCGGCCGAAGGCGATGTTGTCGCGGATGGACACCGAGAACAGGAACGGCTCGTCCGGCACGATGCCGATCTGATCGCGCAGACTGTCCAGGGCGTACTCCCGCACGTCACGGCCGTCGACGCGGACGCTGCCCGCGGTGGTGTCGTAGTAACGGGCCAGTAGGCGTCCGACGGTGGACTTGCCCGAGCCGGTGCGCCCCACCACGGCGACCGTGGTTCCGGTGGGCACACGCAGGTCCAGACCTCGCAGCGCGACCGTGCCGTCGGGGTAGGCGAACTCGACCCCCGCGAACTCGACCTCGCCCCGGATGCGGGTGCGCACCGGGTCACTTCGCTCGGTGATCTCGCTGCGGGTGTCGAGCACCTCGTAGATGCGCTGCGCGGAGGCGGCGGCCCGCTGCCCCATCATGATCATCATGCCGAGCATGCGGAACGGCGGTTGGAGCATCAGGACGTACGAGTTGAACGCGACGATCGCGCCGACCGTGGCCCGGCCCTCGATCACCATCCAGCCGCCGCACAGCAGCACCAGCGCCAGGCCCAGCCGCGGCAGGTTCTCCAGGGTCGGCGACCAGCGGCTGCGGATGTACGCGTCGCGCCGGTACGCCCAGCGCACCCGGTCGGCGGCCGACGCCAGTAGGGTGACCTGGCGCTGCTCACCGGCGAACGCCTTGACGATGCGCACCCCGTTGATGTTCTCGTCGACGACCGTGGCCACCTGCGCCAGCCGGGACTGGATCAGCCAGGACACCGGGAAGATCGCCTTGCGCATCCATACGCCCAGCAGCGCGATCACCGGCATGGTGGCCATCGCGACCACCGCCAGCAGTGGGTCGATCGACACCATCAGTGCGAACGCGAACACCGCGATCAGGCACTGCACCAGGATCGACGGCCCGAACGCCAGGTACATCTGCACCGCACGGATGTCCGAACTGGACCGGGACATCAGCTCACCGGTCTGCACCCGATCGTAGAAGCCGTACGGCAAACGGATCAGGTGGGTGTACATGATGTTGCGCAGGTCGTACTCGATCTCGTACGCGGTGCGCAGCAGGTAGCGGCGGGCCAGGTAGTTGACCAGACCCGCGACCACGGCGAGGCCGGCCAGCCACCACACGTAGCCGGTGAGGCTCGTGGTGCGTGCGACCAGTGCGTCGTCGATGCCCAGCCGCATCACGTTGGGGATCTGCACCTGCACCAGCAGGCCCACCAGCGACAGGCTGAGCGAGGTCAGCAGCAGCCACCGGTGCGCAAGGACGATCGGCAGCGCGCGCCGCAGCCAGGACCGGCTCCGGTCGGGATCGATGGTCGACTTCGGGGCCGGATACTGCGCAGGCGCTGACATCACTCTCCAGGGGGTGGAGTTGTTCTCCCAGCAAGGGACCGGCGGTGCGGGCATGGCCTCATCGCCCGGGGCCCGCTCGTTTCGGGACTCATGAGCGTCCCGAAACGAGCGAGCACGAGCGAGAGTCCGTTCCGGAACAGCCCGGCCCTCCATGCCACCATGGCACAGCCGGAGGACCGGACGCGACGGGTTACCGCGCCGGGGTGACCTCCCGCCGGCGGCGCAGCGTCGGGTCGGTGATCGCGGGCGGCTGGTAGCCGGCGTCGGCCTGATTGAGCACGGTGTCCGGCGGCACGATCTCGTCGATGCGGTCCAGCACGTCCCGCGACGGGTTCCCGTCGAAGTCGGTGTCGGCCCCGGGCCGGCGCAGCTGGTACAGGGTGCGGCCGAAGGGCCGGCACGGCGTCATGTTCCGCTCTTCTCCGTCAGACCGCGGTGGGCTCGGTGGTGTACCGGCTGGCCGGACGGGTCAGCCCCGGCACTGCGGTCGGCACGCTACGCCGCCTGCAGGAAGCGCGCGGCGAGCGCGTCGGTGAAGCCGGTGACGACGGTGTTCAGGAAAGACTGCCCGGTCGCGTCGAGCAGGATGCCGCCGCCGTCGGTGTCGACGATGGTCTTGTCGTGGATGAAGCACCCGGCGACGATGTGCGTCGCGCCCATGCTGGACAGCACCGGCCGCAGCGCGTAGTCGATGGCCAGCACGTGGGCCGGGGTGCCGCCGGTGGCCAGCGGCAGCACGACCTTGCCGGCCAGCGCGTACTGCGGCAGCAGGTCCAGCAGCGACTTGAGGACTCCGCTGTACGCGGCCTTGTATACGGGCGTCGCGACGATGACGCCGTCGGCGGCTGCGAGCGCCGCACCGACCGACAGGATCGCCGGGTGGCGCACGTCCGCGCCGAGCAGCGCCTCGGCGGGCAGGTCCCGCACCGCGAGATGGCTGACCTCATAGGAGCCGGTGCCGGGCAGGTTGTCGGTCACGTACCGCAGCACGCGCGCGGTCTTGGAGGTGGGTGACGGAGATCCGGAGATCGCGAGGATCGAGGGCATGGGGTTCCTCCTCAGCCGACGGGCACGGGTTGCGGGCGTGGTGGCCGAGAGCGCGGCGGGATCGCGAGGACGGGCGCCGGGATGCCGTCGGTGTCCAGGTAGACGAGGTTGTATGGCTAGGGACCGTATGAGCGCCCGGGCAAGAGCGTCCAGGCTTTTGTGACCGGGATCACATAGTTCTCCCATATATCCCATGGAATTAATATGAAATATCTGCTCGATGGATTGTGCTGCCCACCTGCGCATGCAAACCTCGGAACGCGACCAATCCGAACAGCACGGAGACAGCACATGAGCCTCACCTTCCACTGGTTCCTGCCCACCTACGGCGACAGCCGGTTCATCGTCGGCGGCGGCCACGGCATGCCCGCGGGCGTGGCCGGCGGCGCGCGCCCGGCGACCCTGGCCTACCTCGGCCAGATCGCCCGCACCGCCGAGCAGCTGGGCTTCGTCGGCGCGCTCACCCCGACCGGCGGCTGGTGCGAGGACGCCTGGCTGTCCACCGCGATGCTCAGCGAGGTGACCGAGCGGCTGAAGTTCCTCGTCGCGTTCCGCCCCGGCCTGCTGTCACCGACCCTGGCCGCGCAGATGGCCGCCACCTTCCAGCGCCACTCCGACGGAAGGCTGCTGCTCAACGTCGTCGTGGGCGGCGAGACCCACGAGCAGCGGGCGTACGGCGACTGGCTCGACAAGGACGCCCGCTATGCCCGCGCCGACGAGTTCCTGCACGTCACCCGCTCGCTGTGGCGGGGCGGCAGCGTCGACTTCACCGGCGAGCACCACCGCATCGAGGGCGCGACGCTGCCCCGGGTGCCCGACCCGGTGCCGCCGATCTACTTCGGCGGCTCGTCCCAGGCCGCCGGGCCCGTCGCCGCCAAACACGCCGACGTCTACCTCACCTGGGGCGAGCCGCCCGCGCAGGTCGCGGGCAAGCTCGACTGGATCCGCAAACTCGCCGCCGAGGAGGGCCGGGAGCTGCGCTACGGCATCCGGTTGCACGTCATCGCGCGCGACACCGCCGACGAGGCCTGGGCACAGGCCCGCAAACTGCTCGACGGGATCAGCGACGACGACATCGCCGCGGTGCAGGCGGGCCTGGCCCGCAGCGAGTCCGAGGGGCAGAAGCGCATGCTCGCCCTGCACGGCGGCAAGCGGGACGGCCTGCAGATCGCCCCGAACCTGTGGGCAGGGGTGGGCCTGGTCCGCGGCGGCGCGGGCACCGCACTGGTGGGCAGCCACACCGAGATCGCCGACCGCATCGCCGAGTACGCCGACCTCGGCATCAGCGAGTTCATCCTCTCCGGACACCCGCACGTCGAGGAGGCGTACTGGTTCGGCGAGGGGGTGCTGCCGATCCTGCGCGACCGGGGCCTGTGGACGCACCCGGCCGGCGACCCGGCGCGTGAACTGCCGAAGATCCCCTTCGCCACCGCGCAGTCCCGTTAGGCGGTGACCCCATGACCGGATCGACGAACCACCTGAGCAGTGAAAGTGGTGCCCACCGCTGTCCGCCGGTGTCGTCGATGGGTCCGCTCGGCCGGCTGATCCCCCATGCCGCGCGGCCCGACCGCTGGTGCTGGGCGCTCGACCTGGGATTCCATCCCCGGTCGGCCCCACACCGGCGAGTCCGTCTGACCCCCGCCGCCGGACTGCTCACCCGCGGGCAGACCATCGGCGTACGGCAGGCGGTGGCACTCGGCGCGGCCGGGGCGCACGCCGACCTCGCGCACGCGTTCAGCGAGCTCGACTCGTGGGTGCCGTTCCCCGACGCTGACGTGTTCGCCCGGCTCGGCTGGGCCGCCCGGCACCTGGACGGGGCGGACGACGACACCCGGCGTGGCCTCGTGGTGGGCGCGCTGCGCACGATCGACGACGCACTGCTGCCCACGTCGTGGCGGCGGCCGCTGGCCATCGCAGCCGCCGGTGAGGCGGTGTCGGCGACGGAACAGGCGTGGCTGCGCAGCGCGTGCGACGCGGCGTACCGTCGGCTGACCAGGTTCGAGACCGGTTGGCCGCAGCCGCCCGCCGACCGGCAGGCGTGGTGGGACTACGCGGCGGCACGAGCCTGCACCGCGCTGTGCGACGGCGACTGGGTCCCGGCCGCCCGCGCGGTGACCGACCTGTATGGCCTGACCCACCCCGACCCGCACCGGGCCGCGGAATGGCTGACCGCGATCGCGGAATACACGACCGCCCAAGGTCCGTGAACACCGTGGCGAGGTCACGCACCGGGATTCGGCAACGTCAGCTGATCATGCGCCGTGAACGGCCAACTGCCACAACGTCACGATGCCGTCGCCGTCACCGGTGACCAGTAGCCCGCTTTTGCTGATCGACACCGCTACCATCCTGCTGGTCTGCGTGATGGGTGTGCCCACTTGCGCGCCGGTGGCCAGGTTCCAGAACTGGACCGCGCCGTCGTGCTCATCGGCGACACCGTCCGCGACCGCGAGCACTCGGCCGTTGGGGTGGAACGCCGCCGACCATACTTCCTTCGAACGCGCGGGGAGTGGCCGGCCCACCGCGGCTCGGGCAGCCGGATCCCACAACCGGGCGGTGCCGTCATGGCTGGTACTGGCGAGCAACGTACCGTCGGGACTGAAGGACACATCCGTCACGAGCGCTCCATGCCCGGTCATCGCAACTCCCACGGGCCGGCCGGACGACGGGTCCCACAACCGCACCGTCCGGTCGTACCCTCCGCTGGCCAACAACTCGCCGCTCGGGCTGAACGCGACCGCACGGATGGCCTTGTCGCCGGCTTTGACGAGCCGAATCTGCTGATGGGTGCGCAGGTTCCACAGGGCGATGGTCCCGTCCTGGCTTGCGCTCGCAAGCACATCGCCCTTCGGACTGAATGCCACACTGTGTACCGGGCGACCCTGTCCACTCGGCCACTCCCGCACCGGGGCTCCCGACGCCGCCGACCACAGCCGCAATGTCCCGTCGTACCCGGTACTCGCCACGGTCTCGCCGTCAGGGCTGAGTGCGACATCGATGACCGACTCCTCCTCGACCTGCACCGCGGCGACCGGTTCGACGATGCCCAGATGCCACAGCCGAAGGTTGCCGCCGCCGTCGCCGCCGACAAGAACCCGTTCGGCTTGGTCGAACGCGACACTGGTCGATGTCTTTCCTCGCTCGGTCAGGATCTGCGTACGGGCGTAGGTCAACGACATTGGTGCGGGCAACGACTGCGTGGGCCTCTCAGCCGGGCCGGAGGAGGCGATCGAACTCGGAACGACTCGACCTTGCTGCCACGGCTGCACCACCGACACCGCGATCGCGACAGCGATCGCCGCGACGGTCGCCGCAGCGGCGACAAGCTGATGCTGCCGGTGACGTACCAGCGGCCGGCGGGGCGATGGCGGCTGCCGCGTGCTCGCCGGGGGTCCGTCCGAGTTCGCATCGGCGAGTAGGCCGGGCGCCGACCGTGACGGGGCGAATGCGGGGTTACGAGCCAGCGCAAGGTGGTTTGCCGTTCCGGTGCCACGCTGGTGCGGAATCGGCATCCTCAGCGCCGCCATCCGCTGACGCAGCCGCCGGTAGACCATGTTGTAGGTCAGGTATTCGGAGGCGCTGGGGATCCCCTGCTGCAGCACGCGCAGCAACGCGCCGGTGAAAGTGGTGTAGCGCGCTCCCTCGGGCGCCAGCGAGATCTCCGTGGCCGACACCGAGGTGAGCGTGTAGGTGCCCGCTATGTCGAGCTGGCCGACGACGCCTCGTCCGCCACTCATCCCGGCAATGGCCTGTCCGCTGAAGCAGCAGTCGAGGATGACGACCTTGTTCTCGGCGGGGCTGTCGGTCAGCACCTCCCGCACTGTGTCGTATGCCAACGCCGTGACCTGCAGGTGGTCGAGATCCGTCTCGCCGAAAGCAAGGTAAAGCGTGTGCCGCATGTCTCGATACCCATGCCCGGCGAAGTAGAACACCAGGGTGTCCTCGGCCGCATCGGCGTATTCGCGTAGCACCCGGGCGGCCTCGTGCACCGTGGCGGGGTCAGGCACCACCACGCATCGTTCTGGTGAAAGGCCACCGAGCAGAGGATCGGAAAGGACTCGCTGAAGATCGCTCAGGTTGTTTCGCACCGCGGGTAGCGACGGCAGTTCGGCCGATCGGTAGTCGCTCACACCGATCAGTACCGCGTACGAACGCGCGGGATCGGGCAGGCGCATGGCTATCCTTCGTCGACGCTCAGTGCCTGCCCTGGCAGAACAGGCTGGACCACGGCTGACTCCAGCACGGTACGCACGAGTTTCTCGGCGTCCGCGGCGCGGCTGGCCTTCACCGCGACGCTCCGGCCGTCCGGCAGTTTCACGGTGACCGTGACGTGAGAGCGACGCTGGATCAGCCAAACGGCAACCGACTGGGCGAGAGCCGTCGCAGCGTTGGTCGATGCGAGCAGAACGATCAGTTCGGCGGTGCTGCCCATGGTGCCCGCGCTCGCCGGTATCCGCTCCTCACGGACCTTTCCGCGCAGTTGATGCTCACTGCGCAGCCACTCCCACAGGGATTGGAGGTCGCCGTCACGACCGTCGACCGCTAGCCGGATCTCCATTGGCACTCCATCGCTGACGCCGATCGGTAACCCTCGCCAAGTCAACAGAGCAGCAACACGTGCATACAAGTGCCAGAAGTGTCAGAACCCCGTCATCCTCTTCGGCCGCCAGGCGGATGCGAGGACCCGCTCAGGCGAACCACGCCATCGCCTGCCCGTGGCCGCGGGTCCAGGCCAGTGGTGTCCCGTCGAGCGCGAGCACGTTGTGCAGGGCGCCGTCCGGGGCGGACGGCAGTCCCCGGTAGGCCATGACGTCCGGGCCCTCGACCGAGATCCAGTGCCCGGGCAGTTCGCGGACCAGGGCCACGAACGCCGCGCGGCGGGCCGCAGGCACCTGATACAGCACGGAGGTGTGGAACACGACGAGCGTCGCGTCGGCCGGCGCCCGAGCGGCCAGACCGAGCAGGTCGTCCACGAGGTCGCCGCGGATGAGCGTGGGCGGGTCCGCGGCGGCGACAGCGGCCGCGGCACGCAGCCGGTCCCGCCGGTGCTGGTGTTCCGGCCAGATCAGCGCCTCCAGCCAGGCGACGTCGGCCGGCACGGTGATCTGGAGCGGGTTCAGGTCCAGCCCGGCCCGCCACACCACCTCGGGCAGCAGCGTCGGCGGGGTCGTTCCGGTGAGCGCGCAGTCGAGGACGGGACCACCGGATCCGATCTCGTGATCTCCGTACCGGTAGGTGTAGCGGTCGGGGTAGAGCCCCAATCCGGCCGCCGCGCCGACTTCCAACAGCGCCAACGGCTGCGGCAGGGACGAGAGTACGGGCAGCAGCAGCGCACACCGGCCGGCTTCGTTGGTCTGTGTCGCCCGGCTGCGGAGTTCGGCCTCGATCGCCGGCCAATTCGTCACCGTGAAGTCGTGGAAGTCGGCCGGGTCGTCGACCGGGCCACCGAGCAGGCGCACTACACCGAGCAGCAGATTCGGTTGCTGTTTCGGCTCGGGCACGGTCTCCAGCAGTGCCAGGACCTTCTCGTCGGCGGAGACCGCCTGCGCCAGCTTTTCGTACGTCGGGGACACTCCCCGCGCTTCGCGGACTGCGAACTCTGCATATCTCGATGACAGGGTCACCTGCCGATGATGGCACGGCCCCTCCGCATGCGCTGGCCCTGAGGGGAAGGCCGCCGACAGCTGTGCTCCCGGGCGAGGGGCGACGCGCGAGACGCGATTCGCGGGATCCGGCACCGGCGACCGAGCCCGCCCTGTCGGCGGTCGGCACGGCGCACGGCCCGCAAAAGCCGGCACCGTGGCCGGCATGGGCCGGTTCCACGATGCCGACGATCACACGAGAGTCGGCGGCCTGCAGTGCTGGGCGTTCAGTCCTACTGGTCGAGGAAGGCCAGGGCGGTCGCAGCGAACAGCGGCGAGTCGACCAGGTTGTAGTGCGTCAGGCCGGGCAGGATCGCCAGGGCGTGGCCACCCTTGGGCCGGCCGTCGCCCATCCAGCCGCCGTCCCGCAGACCGCCGTCGAGCAGGCTGAAGACCTCCACGAAGTGGCTCGGCGGGGCCATGTCGGCGTCCGCGGCGACGATCAGCGTCGGCACCTGCAGGCCGCGTACCTCGTCGGTGTAGTCGAAATCCCGCGCCATCGCCGCACCGATCTTGTCGAGCAGCCGCGGGAAGTCCTCCGGGCGCGGGGCGACGCGCTGATACAGCTCGTACATCGGGGTGTCCTTCATGAACTCGGCCGCGGCCGCGCTCACCTGGCCCTGCTGCCCGAGCATGTCGGGGTAGATCGCGTCGCGGCGGATGTTCGCCGATGCGGACACCAGGCGGCCGACCTTGCCGGGGTGCCGGATCGCGGTCAGCAGGGCGACGCCGCCGCCGAGGGAGAAACCGACCACGTCGGGGCGGTCGAGCCCGAGGTGCTCGATGAGCGCTGCGATGTCGTCGGCCATCAGCGGCACCTCGAGCGGCCGGTCGATGTCGGCGGTGCGGCCGTGGCCCTGCAGGTCGACGGCGATCACCTGGTGGCGCTCGGTGAGCGCGGGCAGGATCGGCCCGAACATCTCCCCCGAGCCGAGCCCGCCGTGCAGCAGGATCATCGGACGGCCCGAGCCGTGCGTCTCGTAGTACAGGTTGATGCCGTTCACCTCGGCGTAGCGGCCGTCGCCGGTCGATGCGGTCGCGCTCATGGTGATCTCCTCGTGTCTCGCGGATGTGTCTACATCTGCTCTGACGGGTCGGGCGCGGCGAACTCATCGCTGCCCCGAGGAGAATCTTCCCGGATGCCCGCCGACCGGGCACGACGGCGAGCGGCGACGTGGCCGAGGATCGAGGTTGCGCGCTTACGCCGCGCCCTGGGCCAGCTCGCGGAGGCGACGCTGCAGGTCCCTGGGTCTGTGCACGTCGCGCAGCACGGTCACGCCCTGGTCCTGCAGCACGGCGGTGTTCACCCGGAGGCTGCCCTTGCCGACCATCCGGTCGAGCAGATCCTGGTGGACGTCGATGCCGCGGATCATGTTCAGCGGGACGGTGCGGTCGTGCCGGCTCAGGATCCCCTCGCGCACCAGCAGCCGCTGATCGGTGATCGCATACCGGGTGGTCGTGCAGCGCAGCGCCCGCACGGCGGCGGACACCACCAGCGCGAAGCCGATGACGAGCAGCAGGATCACGACAGCCCCGGTCAGAAACGGGTCGGTCAGCCACTGCGACGAGACGACCGCCCAGAGCACGCAGACGGCGCTGGAGTACCCGACGAACCGCAGCAGCTCGGCCACGATGTAGTCGACCCACGACGGGCTGAACCGCTCGACGACCTCTTCGCTCCCGACCAGGAGCTCGTCCGGAAATGCCACGCGACTGCCCCCATGAACGGACCCGGAAGTGCCTCGCCCGAGGCTATCCATTCACATGAATATCGGCAACCGGAGAAGTGCCACGAAAAGGCCGGGCGGTCAGGATGTTTCGGCCTTGCGCGTCGCGCTCGGTGCGGCGGACCCGGCACCGCAGGTGTGCAGGCGCCGGGAACGACCTCGGGACCGGCTCGTCTCCCCCGACGAGGTTCGTCGCCCGGTCCGCGAACGTCCAGGAGGTGCCACTGGCGTCCACCAGCGATGTCCGGAGCCAGCCTGGAAAGCCGTCGTCGATCCCGACGGCCTCGACCTTGAGCAGCGACCATGCCTGTCCGGACTGATCCATCCCCGCATGATGACGCACCTGCGCGTCGTCGGCAGCCCCGGTGGAGGCCGGAGGATCAGACACGTTCGAAGCGGACCGACTCGGTGGCGTCCTCGGTGGTCAGGTGGGTCGGCGAGCAGACGTAGCGGCTGCTGAGCCACCAGGTCCACACGATCTCGCGTCGGTCGACCTGCCTGCCGTCGACCGTGGTGGTCATGTTCGACTGCTCGGAGACCTGCGCCAGGGTGACCATGTCACCGTCCACCCGGTACGTGAACTCGTTGTGGCCGAGCAGGGTCTGTTCCATCCGCGTGCCGTCGTCCGTGCGCTTGCCGGTGAGCTGGTAGGCGAACTCGACGGATCCGCGTCCGTCGCCGCCAAAGCGCATGGTGATGGCTCCGGTCGCGGCGGCTTTCGGCACCGCCACCGCACCGTCCATGACGATCGAGTCGGGGGCGTCCGCGGGGTGCAGTCGCCACAGCCCGACCAGGCATCGGTCGACCGGGGCGGCGTCGACGGGTGCGCTCGCCTGCTGCGCGGCACGCTGCTCCACGACGACCGCCGACGCGCGTGCCTTGGCGTTGGCGGTGATGATCCCGACGACGATCGACGCGCCGATGGCCAGCAACGGCAGCACGACGGCGGTGAGGACGCCGTACGTCGACCAGTGGTGGTGGCCGGTGGAGGTCTTCGCTTGATCAGTCATGCGGGTTTCAAGCAGTCATGTGCCGGCCGCTCATCCCGAGACATGTGAATAGTGCCATGGTTCACCTGATAGCCCACATAACAGGACATGACGCCCTCGCCATGGGCCATCGTGGGGGTTTGGCCCGACGTTGCTTACGTCACGCTGGGTAGCGGTCGACACGGTGCGAGTCCTAGGCTCTGCGGCATGTCCACGTCTTCGCGGTTCTTCGCGCGCCCGGCCCTGATGGCCGCCGGCGCCCCGCGTCGTACGTGTCGAATGTGTCGCTGACGAGGGCCATCGTCCGCTCGCGCCCCGAAGCGAGCACTGCCGCGCCCATCTGCACCGCGGCCGCACCCGCCCCGTGAGTCTCGACTCGCCTCCCGCGTCCACGCCCGTCCGGCGTCGGCCCGCGGTCACCTCCGGCCGTCCCGCTGCGGCCTTCGTGCACCCTGCGTAATCAGTTCCGGGAAGAGTCGTACCCAGCGATGATCGAATTGCACCGTTTGCGAAAAACGTACCCCGGCGGCGTGGCCGCGCTCGACGGCGTCGACCTGCACGTCGCCCCGGGCGAGGTCTACGGCGTCGTCGGCCGCAGCGGCGCGGGCAAGAGCACCCTGCTGCGCGCCGTCAACCTGCTCGAACGCCCCGACAGCGGCACCGTGCGCGTCGCCGGTCGGGAGCTGACCGCCCTCGCCCCGGGCGAGCTGCGCGCCGCCCGCCGCCGCATCGGCATGATCTTCCAGCAGTTCCACCTGCTGTCCGCCCGAACGGTCGCCGCCAACGTCGCGCTGCCGCTCGAACTGGCCGGCGTGCCGCGTTCGCAGCGGGCCGGGCGGGTCCGCGAACTGCTCGACCTGGTCGGTCTGGCCGACAAGGCCCGCGAGTACCCGGGACGGCTGTCCGGTGGGCAGCGCCAGCGCGTGGCCATCGCCCGGGCGCTGGCCACGGATCCGGCGGTCCTGCTGTGCGACGAGGCGACCAGCGCGCTGGACCCGTACACCACGGTCGAGATCCTGCATCTGCTGCGCGACCTCAACCGGCGGCTCGGCCTCACCATCCTGCTCATCACCCATGACCTGGGGGTCGTCGAGCGGATCTGCGACCGGGCGGGGGTGCTCGAAGCGGGCCGCCTGGTCGAATCAGGCCCGGTCGACGGCCTGCTCGGGCGACCCGGATCCGCGCTGGCGGCGCTGGCCCAGGCGGTGCGCTGATGATCGACCTGCTGCTGCCGGCCACCGGCGAGACCCTGCACATGGTCGGCCTGGCCACGCTGTTCACCGTGCTCTGCGGGCTACCTCTGGGGGTGCTGCTCGGCTACGGACCCGCGCCGGTCCGGCCGGTGCTCGGCGCGATCGCGAACGTCGGACGGTCGGTGCCGTTCGTCATCCTGATGATCGCGGTCATCCCGCTGACCCGCGCCCTGCTGGGCACCTCGATCGGCACGGCCGCCGCGGTGGTGCCGCTGACCCTCGGCGCGATCCCGTTCTTCGCCCGCCTGGTCGAGGGCGCGCTGCGCGACGTCGACCCGGGCCTGACCGAGGCCGGGCACGCGTTCGGGGCCACGCGGGCGCAGATCGTCGCCCGCATCCTGCTGCCGGAGGCGCTGCCCGCCCTGGTCCGGGGTCTGACCGTCACCGCGGTCGCGCTCGTCGGCTACTCGGCCATGGCCGGTGTGATCGGCGGCGGCGGGCTCGGGTACCTCGCCATCCGCTACGGCTACCAGCGCTTCGAGACCGACGTCATGCTCGCCACCGTCGTTGTGCTGGTCGCCCTGGTGCAGCTCGTCCAGTTCACCGGCGACCAGTTGGCCCGCAGGCTCGACCGGCGCTGACCACACTTCCGCGGATGCTCGTTTCCGGACGCTTGAGCGTCCCCAAACGAGCACGCGTCAGCGCATACCCACCAGTCACCGCTCGCCCACCGTGCCCACTGCCGCGTCGATCACGGTCCGGCAGACCACACCCCAAGGAGAACCATCGTGAACCGCCGTGCCCTCGTGGCCATACCGCTCGCCCTGCTCGCCGGACTCGCCCTCGCGGCGTGCGGCACGCCGGCCGCCGACAAACCCACCGACGTCCTGCTCATCGGGGCCAGTTCCGCGCCGCACGCGCAGATCCTGGCCGAGGCCGCCAATCTCGTCCCGGACCTGAAGCTGCAGATCAAGGAGTTCGACGACTACGTGCAGCCGAATCTCGCCACCGAGAGCGGCGAGTTGGACGCCAACTACTTCCAGCACCAGGCCTACCTGGACGACTTCGCCGCCGCCAACCCCGTGCACCTGGTCGCGGTGGCGCCGGTGCACATCGAGCCGCTGGGGGCGTACTCGAAGAAGGTGAAGTCCCTCGCGGAGCTGGCGCCGGGCGCCGACGTGGCGATCCCGGCGGACGCCACCAACGGCGGGCGGGCGCTCGCGCTGCTGGCCGGACAGGGCCTCATCACGCTCAAGGACGGCGCGGGCGTCAAGGCCACCGAGCGGGACATCGCGACCAACCCGAAGCAGCTGAAGATCACCGCGCTGGAGGCGGCGCAGCTGCCGCGCTCCCTCGAAGACGTCGACCTCGCCGTGATCAACGGGAACTTCGCGCTGCAGGCCGGGCTCAAGCCGGCCACGGACGCGCTGGCGCTGGAGGCCGCGAAGGACAACCCGTACGCGAACCTGCTGGTGGTCAAGCGGGGTCGCGAGACCGACCAGCGCATCCAGCGGCTGGCCCAGGTGCTGGCCTCTCCCGAGATCAAGAAGTTCATCGAGTCCACCTACGACGGCGCGGTCATCCCCGCCTCCTGACCCCGGGGGCGGCACGGCCCGACGGGCTGTGCCGCCGCCGGTCGGCCCTGGTCACTCGGTGAGTTCCCGCACCCTCGGCACGACCTCCTGCGCGAAGCGCTGCAGCTGGTCCCGCTCGGCCATCGCGGGCCAGAAGACGAAGGTGTCGAACCGCAACCCCTGCGCCCATCCGGCCAGCGTCTGCGCCCACGTCTCGGCCGAACCGAACAGGCCCTTGCCCCGGTGCGAACCACCGATCAGGCCGAGCACGTTGTAGAGGCGGCGCACCCGCGCTGGGTCCCGTCCGGCCCGCGCCGCCGCGTCGTCGATCAGATCCTGCTTGGCGGGGACCTCGGCGGGCGGCACGTACACGTTCAGCGGGCTGATCCAGCCGTCGGCCAGCTCGCCGATCAGGCCGAGCATGCGCGGACCCTGCGCGCCCAGCCACACCGGCACCCGGTGCGCCGGGGCAGGCCCGGGTTCGTATCCGCCGATCCGGTGGTGGCGGCCGTCCATCGCGATCGGGCCCTCGGCGTCGAGCGCCGCCCGCAGCAGCCGCAGCGCCTCGGCGGTGAACTCGACGGCGGCGCCGCCGCGTACCGCGTTGCCGCCCATCGCCGCGACCGCGTCCGGGAATCCGCCCGAGCCGGCGCCCAGTTCGAACCGGCCGCGGGTCAGCACGTCCAGGGATGCGGCGGCCTTGGCCAGCATCGGCACGGGCCGCAGCGCCATGTCGGCGACGTCGGTGAGCAGACGCACCCGGGTGGTGAGCGCGCCGAGGTGCGCCAGCGCCGTGACGGTGTCCAGGTGCCCCGGTTGGTACGGGTGGTCCTGCACCGCGATCAGGTCGAGCCCGGCCTCGTCGGCGTCGTGGGCCAGCGCGGTCATGCCGGCGACGTCGCCCGCGGTCGGCGTGACCGCGATCCCGAACTGCAGTTTGTCAGCCATGGAACGGCCACCTCTTCCAGGTCTTCAGCACCGGCCCCAGTACTCCCTCCTCGAACTCCAGGTGTTCGAGCAGCCGGTCCGAGAGCGTGCGCAGGGCCACCACCAGCTTCGCGCGTATCTCCGCGTCACCGCCGCCCAACGCCCGAGCCGCGCCCTCGACCTGGTCGAGCAGGTCCGACACCACCCGGTGATCGGCCTCCAACCGGTCCACGGTGGCCCGCAGCTGCGGTGCAGCGCGGCGTACCGCCGGGAACAGCATGGCGTCCTCGGCCTGGTGATGGTGGTGCACGAACTGGCAGTAGCTCAGACAGTTGATTTTCAGCTGGAACAGCGGGCCGTTGCTCTGCAGCTTGCGCAGGCCCTGCTGGAGTTCACGGGCCGGGGCGCCGCCGGCCGCCTCGTCGGCGAGCCTGCGCACGGTCGCCAGGTCTCGGCGCAGCATGCCGTGCACCCATTGCAGTTCTGCCAGCAAGGGGTTGTCGTTGGTCGATCGTTGTCTCGTCATCGCCACACGTCTCGTTCGCCAGGGGAACGCCGCAGTGCTCACGGCGCTCCCTCAGCTTGGTCGCTGACGAGCGTCCACCGCAAACCGCAGGTTAGTCACTTACATAAAGTAAGCCGCAATCATCCCGCCGCGCGCCGGTAACGGTCGGCGAGACGGCGCAGCGCGGCCGACAGCTCCGGGGCGTCCTGCACCGTGAAGTCGGCGTCGAGCAGGCCGATCCACATCGCCATGGACTCGGCGGTGTCCGCGCCGGTGGTCACGGCGCAGGTCTGCTCGTCGATCACCTCGACGGACCCGGCGGTGGCAGGCAGCCGCTGCGCGATCACGTCAGCGGGTGCGTGCACCACGATCCGGGCCCGGTAGTGCCAGGTCGCGGTGGACACCCCGCGGGAAACGTACGCTGCGAGGTCCTCGGCCGGCAGTGGGCGCGGCGCGAAGCGGGGTCCGCCGGGCGGGCACGGCTCGATCCGGTCGACGCGGAAGGTGCGCCAGTCGCCGCGCTGCACGTCGTAGGCGACGAGATACCACTTGCGACCCCAGTTGACCAGCCGGTACGGCTCGGCGTCGCGCCTGGTCGCAGTGCCGTCGTGGGCGCGGTAGTCGAACCGGATGCGCTCGTGGTCGCGGCACGCCGCGGCGAGCGCGGTCAGCACCTGCGGGTCGACCTCCGGGCCGCGCCGCCGGGCCGGAACCGCCACCGTGTACGTCTGCAGCGCGTTCACCCGCCGCCGCAGCCGCACCGGCAGCACCTGCTCCACTTTGGCCAGCGCCCGCAGCGAGGTGTCCTCGACTCCGGCGATCGACCCGGCCGCGGCCGTACGCAGCCCGACCGCGACGGCGACCGCCTCCTCGTCGTCGAGCAGCAGCGGCGGCAGGTTCGCCCCCGCGCCCAGCCGGTAGCCGCCCACCGCGCCGCGGGTGGCGTGCACGGGATAGCCGAGGTTGCGCAGCCGCTCCACGTCGTTGCGCACGGTCCGGGTGCTGACCTCGAGGCGGCCGGCGAGTTCGGTGCCGCTCCACTCCCGCGGGCTCTGCAGGAGGGAGAGCAGTTTCAGCAGTCGCGCGGATGTCTCCAACATGTTCTGCATTCTGCCAGGCCATTAGGAACGAACTGTTCCTAATGGCCTGGCAGGGTCATCGGCATGGAGAACATCAGCAACGGCCGCCGCTGGCTCGGCCTCGTGGCGATCCTCGCCGCGACCCTCATGAACCTGCTCGACTCGACCGTCGTCAACGTGGCCGCGCCGTCCATCCTGGCCGACCTCGACGGCACCTACGGCGACCTGCAGTGGATCGCCGCCGGATACACCCTGGCGCTGGCCGTTGGCCTGCTCACCGGCGGGCGGCTCGGCGACATGTTCGGCCGCCGCCGGGTCCTGCTGGTCGGCGTGGTCGGCTTCGTCGCCGCCTCGGCACTGTGCGCGGCGGCCTGGTCACCGGAGTCGCTGATCGGCGCGCGAGTGGTGCAGGGCCTGTTCGGCGCGGTCATGATCCCGCAAGGCTTCGGCCTGATCCGCGACCTGTTCGGACCCGCCGACGTCGGCAAGGCGTTCGGGGTCTTCGGCCCGGCCATCGGCCTGTCCACCATCCTCGGGCCGGTGGTGTCCGGGGTGCTCGTCGACGCCGACCTGTTCGGCACGGGCTGGCGCATGGTGTTCGCGATCAACCTGCCGCTCGGACTGTTCGCACTGGTCGCGGGCCTGCGTGCGCTGCCGGCGGGGATCAGCCCGGCACGGGCCCGACGGCTGGACACCCTCGGTGCGCTGCTCGCCGCCGCCGGCATGTTCCTGCTGGTCTTCCCGCTGATGCAGGGCCGCGAGCACGGCTGGCCCGCGTGGACGTGGGTCATGCTGGCCGCATCGGTCGCGGTGCTCGGCGCGTTCGCCGCCTACCAGCGCCGCCGCCAGGCCTCCGGGCGTACGCCGCTGGTCGAGCTGAGCGTGTTCACGAAGCGCTCGTACGCCTCGGGAACGCTGTTCGTGCTGGTGTTCTTCGGCGCGATCATCGGCTTCTCGCTCGCCGTCGGGCTGTTCCTGCAACTCGGTCTCAGCTACAGCCCGGTCCGGGCGAGCGTGACCATGTCGGCGTGGGCGGTCGGCGCGTTCCTCGGCTCGGGCTTCAGCGCGGGCGCGATGGCGAAGCTCGGACGGCGCATCCTGCACCTGGGCCTGGCCCTGATGACCGTCGGCCTGATCCTGCTCTACGCCATGTTCTCCACGTACGGCACGGCCATCGGCGGCTGGAGCCTGGCGCTGCCGCTGTTCGCCTACGGCCTGGGCATGGGCATGATCTTCGTGCCGCTGTTCGACGTGATCATGGGTGACATCGCCGACCACGAGGTCGGTTCGGCGTCCGGCATCCTGGAGTCGATCCAGCAGCTCGGCTCCTCGCTGGGCGTGGCCGCGCTGGGCACCGTCTTCTTCACCGTGGCCGGGGTGACGGGGCAGGCGACCGGGTTCCTGCACGCCTCGCAGCGGGTCACCCTGGTGACGATCGCACTGACCGTGGTCGCGTTCGGGCTGGCGTTCCTGCTGCCGCGCCGAGTGCGCCAGCACCAGCCGCAGGCACCGTCGGCGGCCGTCCCCGCCACGCCGGAGCGGGTCCCCGCGCTGGTGTAGACCCGACGGGAGCGGAGCCATCACCTATCCACATGATGGCTCCGCCGGCAGTGGTTCACGCGCCCCTCACCGGCCTATTGGCGGGGGGCGCGTTCGGCCGAATGCGGCGGGACGATCGCCTTCACCACGGCTACTGCCGCCTGCGCGACCTCGCGGATCGAGTCCGGCCGCCCGGTCTGGGCCAGGTCCCGCAGAAGAGGCAACGTGCTCGGGTCGTCCCACCAGCCCATGGCGAGCAGCACCAGCGCATTCGTCCGATCAGACTCGTCGATGGCCTTCACCGCGAGACCACGCAGCATGACCCGCGTCTGCCGGTCATCGGACCAACCGGCCGCGACGGCCCTGATCGCCGCCGAGCTCACGATTGTCGTCCCGACGGACGCGAATGGTTCCGGGCTGACGACCACGGTCGAAAGCCGCTGCAGCACAGGGAGTGTTCTGGCGTCGCCTGGCCAGTCGGTGGCCATCGCGTTCACCGCTTCGACCTGCGTCCACCAGTCGTCGTCGTTCAACGCGCGGTCACACAGCATCGAAAGTGTGCCTGGATCCGTCGGCCAGCCCTGCACGATCGCCCGCATCGCCGCCTGACGCACGATCGCATCGCCGTCGTTCGACACCATCCCGTGCAACGACGCCAGTGCCTCGGCACTCCCCTTTCCGCAACGCCCCATGATGGAGGTCGCCGCGGAGCGCACGAACCCGTCAGAATCACGTGCGGCGATCTCACTCGCCAACTGCAGGGTGCTCGGGTCGTCGAGCCAGGCTTGCCTGATGGCAATCAGCGCGGATCGGCGCACTTCCGCATCTACGTCCTCCGTCGCCAGCCGTCGCAGCAGGCCCAGCACGTCCTGATCTTCTCGGGGGGCGGAGATCGCCATGACCGAGGCCGCACGCAGGCTCGCCTCACCGCCGTTCAACACGAGGTCGAACAGCAGCGGGAAAGCGTTGGCATCCTCCGGCCAACCCGTGTCCAGAGTTTGAACAGCGGTTACCCGCACATTGACGTCGTCATCGGCGAGGGCGATCCGCCTGACCAGTGCCGACGCCTCCGGGTGGTCCTGCCAACCCGACCCGATCGCCGACACGGCCGCGCAGCGCACGCGGCTGTCCCCGACGTTCGCTGCGAGATCACGTAGTAGGGCGAACGCAGCCGGATCTCCCTGCCAGCCCACCTCGATCACGTCCACCGCGGCGGCACGCACTCGCCCGTCGTCATCACCAATGGCGATGTCGCGGAGGAATGCCAACGCATCAGGATCCCCACGCCAGCCCGACCCGATCACCGAAATCGCGGCAGCACGCCCGTACGGTTCAGGCTCCCGTGCGATCACGTCACGCATGTCCGCCAACAGGACAGGCTGACGGTTCTGCGATTTCAGGATCTCGAACGCTTCCTGGCGCACCATGGGCGTCGGGTGCTGAGTCGCGAGCTCGACCAGGTGGTCCATATTCGCGTCAGGCTCCCGGTAGGCGTTCGCCAGCTCCGCCGCCGGCGCCGCACTGCCGTACGTCAGGCTCAGCCTCCGCCGTCGGAACCATGAAAGGTAGGCCTCCCACCCGGGAAGCGTGGTCCCCAACCCCGCGATCGTCGGCACAACGATGCGGCAGACAGCCGTGAGTGCACGACCGCCGAACATGTTGTGCCGCGAGCTGAGAGAGAACATCTCCAGCGCGTGGATGACGTGGCGAAGCGTGGCGGGCCCTGCCACCGTCAGCCGGCTCAGCCTGCGCACCTCGGCCAGGCACCGCACGGCGAGCGTGAGGTGGGTCGGTGGGACGTCCTGCCTGACGCCCCAGCGCGGATCCTGGTCGAGCAGGCCGAGGATGCAGAGCTCGGCGGTGCTCTCGCCGAGCATGCCCGTGATCAGGAGCAGCACCTCGTGCCACGCCGGGTCCCGCCAGCGGCGCAGGAAGACGTCATTGACGAGCTGATCCTCGGTCAGCTCGCGAGTGCGGTGGAAACGATCCACGATGTCCGCCGCGGCGAGGTACTCCAGGAAGGATCGGTGCACGAATCCATACACGTTGCCACCGAAGCGGCTCAGGATGAAGTTTCGATCCCGGAACTGCTGGAGCATGTACGCAGCGGCCTGCTTGGCCTTGTCGAGAGGCACATGACCCGGGTCGCGCTCCCGCAGGAATTCGGCGAACTCGCTGGTCAGGTCGTGCCCGCTGATGAAATTGCCCGACAGCCCGGCCGGGCTGTCCTGCATCCGCCGGGCGACCAGGCGCAGCAACTCCAGTTTGTCGGTGGCGTCCAGGTAGGGCAGGTTCGCCGAGGGCAGCTCCTGGTTCAGGAACTTACTCGGGTCCCAGTGCTCCACCATGACCGTGACCGCATGCTCGAAGACGCTGCTGCGGTCGCGCGGCAGGGCCCGCCGCCGCCCGATGATGGCGAGGATCGTCAGCAGCATCGGGTTGCCTGCGACCTCGGCCACCGCCGCGGAGTTGCCTATCGCCTTGAGTAGCCGGTTCGCGAGCTGCTCGCCCTGGACGGGCTCGGCGCGGCAGGTCACCTGATACCAGCGAGTCACGAATTCGCGGATCTGCTCCTTGTCGAGATCCTGGATCTTGGCCTTTGCGAACCCGGCCGCCCTCAGGTTGTCGCCCTGGTACCCGACGGGACGGGAGGTGACCACGACTCGGGCCCGTGGATGGGTGTCGGCGAAGCCGACGATGTGCCGTTCCACGCGGTCACGAAGTTCGGGTTCGAACACCTCGTCGAGCCCGTCGAAGAAGACCACCGCCCGGCCGTCGGCGAGCAGGTGGCGCGCCAGCTCGTCCGGGGGCAGCCCGGTCCCTTCGGCGTGCCGCTGCTGCCAGTACCGAGCGAACGCGTCCCATGGGTCGGCGCTCAGCACCCGGGAGAACTCTCGCAGCTCCACGATCAACGGCAGCCACCCGGCGAGCGGGGCCAGCGGGTCTGTGGGCTGCACCTGCCCGCTCAGCGTGTAGACGACATATTTCGTGAGGGTCGTCTTGCCCGCGCCCGGATCGCCCAGCAGGACGAGGCGGGTGCCCTCGCCGGCGAGCAGTTCCAGCACGGGCGAGGGCGCGCGTTGGGTGTAGGCCGAGCGCACCTCGGCCAGCAGCGTCCGATCGATGTCGGGCGGCAGGTCGCGCAGCTCCTGGAGGTCGTCCTGGGCCAGGCGCAGCATCAGCTCGCGGGGGAGCTCCACGGCGGGCGGGTCGCTCTTCACGAGCTGGCCCACGAAGATTTCGCCCAGCCGGAGCGGCGGGTGCTCGTCCTGTTCCGACAGCGGTGTCAGCACCTCCAGGTCGATGGTCTGGTAGCGCCTGCGCACGGCAGTCCCGTAGGCCAGACGCGACGCCTCCCAGCCCGCGATCCGGCCGGCCAAGCTGGTCTCCTCGTCGAGCGCCGACCGGCCCCGGTGGAGCAGCCAGCCCACCAGCCCCACTGCCGCGCCGGCCAGGGCCGCCAGGCCGCCGGCGATGCTCATCCAACTGTCCGCCTCGCCGAGTGTCTGCCCGATCAGGAAGAGCACCAACCGGACCAGCAAGGTCAGAGAACCAGCGGTCATGAGTGCGGCTGCGGCATACCACCAGGTCGACCTGGACTTGAGTCGCATTCGGACATCATGGTCCAGATCCAGGAGGAGCGGCATCACCCCATCGATTACTCCGCATGCGCCGTCCGACCGGGCGTCCAGGTCGTTCCCAGCGGCAGCGCGAGATCCGCGTTCGCCGAGCACACGATCGCGGTCACCGGTGACGCACCGGTCGCGCTCACCGTGCTCTGACCTCACGGCTGATTTGGTGGTATGCAGTTCGTGCAGTAACTTAGCGCGAACAATTCTCACGGCCAGAGCCGACGCGCGCGACGGGGACGCACGCCGGCGGCGTCAGGCATGGAGGCCGCACGCATGACCAAATACACCGTCACCATCACGCCTGACGACCCCGGGCAGGCCGTCACGACGATCCGACTCGACCTCGACGGTACGGCGACGACCGTGCGCGAGCTGCGCCTGTCGCCCGGTTCCGGCGGCAGTCTGGTGCCCGGCGACCTGCCCGTGCTCGACCTGAACCAGCTCGTCGCCGCCGTGCTCGCGGCGACCTCGGGGGCAGCGCCGTCGGCCGCACCGGCCAGGCCGTTGCCGCACACACCGGCTGTGCCCGCAGCGGCACCCGGCGAGCTGGAGATGCAGGCCCCGGTTGCCGCCGAGGCGGTCGCGCCGAAGGCGGCCACCCGCAAGCGCACCACGGCCAAGCCTGCCGCGGCAAAGGCCGCCAAGGGCATCGAGGCCACGGCCAAGCCCGTGCCGGCGAAGGCGCCTGCGGTCAAGTTCATCGAGGCGGGCACCGGCAAGGCCGCGGGCAGGGCGAGTGCAGGCAAGTCCGACGCAACTGCCCCCACGGCGGGTGCACCGAAGGCGGGCACGGCCAAGGCAGGTGCGGCAAAGGCCGTAAGGGCCAAGGCGTCCGCGCGCAGCGCCACGGCCGCCGTGCGGGACAAGAAGGCGTCCCCGGCGAAGGCGACGGCGAAGAAGGCCGCGTCGTCCACCCCGGACACCGGCCGCCCGAGCGGAGCCAGCCGCAGCTACCGCAAGCTGCCGGACGACTTCGAGCAGGTGCTGCGCCAGGCCGGGGACAGCGCGAGCGTCATCGCCGACCACTACGACGTGCCGCGGCACACCGCGTACGGCTGGATCCGCACCGCACGCAAGAAGACCACCTCGGTCTGACCCGGCGGCACGGGCCGCAGTTCGACGGTGCGCGTGGGCAGCCCACGCGCACCGTTTGCTTTCCGGGTGTACGCCTGTGTCAGCTGGTTACCTGACTAAAGTCAGCTATATGAGCGACGAGCAGTTGGTGGCGACGGTGCGCCACTTCAACCGGAGCGTCACGCAGCGTGTCGGCGCGCTGGACGACGCCTACCTCACCCGGGGCAGGCCGCTGGCCCAGGCGCGGCTGCTCTGGGAGATCGGGCCGGCCGGGGCCGAGATCGCCGCCCTGCGCACCCGGCTGAACCTCGACGCCGGATACCTGAGCCGCCTGTTGCGGACCCTCGAAGGCGACGGTCTCGTCATGGTGGGTTCCGCCGACGGCGACGGGCGGGTGCGCACCGCCCGCCTGACCGCGGCGGGCCGGGCCGAGTGGGACGTGCTCGACCGGCTGTCGGACGAGCTGGCGTGGTCGATCCTGGCACCGCTCAGCGAGAGCCAGCGCGCCCGCCTGGCCGGCGCGATGGCCGAGGTCGAGCGCCTGCTCATGGCGTCGCTGGTGGAACTGCAGCCGTGCCATCCCGGCGACCCGCGGGCGCGGGCGTGCCTGCGGGCGTATGCACGCGAACTGGACCGCCGCTTCGACGGTGGATTCGACCCGGCGCGCAGCGGCATGGACGACGAGGAACTGGTCCCGCCGAACGGGCTGTTCCTGGTCGCCACGCTGTCGGCCGAGCCGGTGGGCTGCGGTGCGCTGCGCCTGCACCCCGGCGGACCCGCCGAGATCAAGCGGGTGTGGGTGTCGGAGTCCGTACGCGGCCTCGGCGTGGGGCGCCGAATCATGGGCGAGCTGGAACAGCGGGCGTCAGCCGCCGGAGCCGACACCGTGCGGCTGGACACCAACCGGACCCTGACCGAGGCGATCCGGCTCTACCGCACCTCGGGCTACCACGAGATCCCTGCGTACAACGACAACCCGTACGCCCACCACTGGTTCGCCAAGCCGCTGGACCCGGCGGCGGCCCCGCCCCTGTAGCGGCTACGGTGCCCGAAATGGACGGGGCCCGCCCGGCGGCCGCCGTCACGCGGGCGACGACCGGCACGCACGTCAGACGCTGCTGGCACGCTTCGGGTCGAACAGCTCGCTCACGTCGACGCGACTGAACGCGTCGAGCAGCGCGTCTGTGCCGCTGGTGACCTTCAGGTCCATCTCGGCCGGATGCAGTGGCACCAGCGCCAGCAGGGAGATCTCCTTGCCGCCGGCCGTCACGATCGTGTGTGCCTCGTCCGCGCAGCGGATCATCGGCGCGATCAGCACCCCGGCGAACGGGACGCCCGGCGCGTAGGGCTCGGCCGGCTGCCCGTTGGGGATGGAGTGCCAGGGCCCGAGCCAGCTGCGGTACTCGTGCGGCAGCCGCGCCGCCATCTTCAGCAGCCCGAGCGGCCAGCTCACGGCATCGTCCCGGAAATTCCCGGCGCTGAGCGGCCAGTCCGCGGGCAGCGAGATCATCAGCTCGGCGTACGGGCTGTGCCCGTCCGGCACGGCCATCGGGAGTTCGCTCATGCCCGAGGTCACCAGCGTGTAATAGGGACGGTCCGGGGTGGGCTCGACCAGGTACACATGGAGATTCACCAGGTCGGAGGCGAACTCGTGCCATACCGATGCGATCGGGCCGAAGTGGGTCTCGATGTGGCGGTCGATGGCCTCGGCAGTTTCTTCGTCACCGCCGACCGCGGGCTCCCACTGCTGCTCACGCGGCGCGTGCCGGAGGATGCCCGAGCCTGCCGGGCGCTGCCCGTCCGAAGTCGTCATGCGGCAGAGCGTAGAGTCCATGATCGGCTCTGTCAGGCCGCCCCGAGCCGGTTGTCCTGAGCCTTGCCGCCCAGGCAGGTCAGCGTGCTGCACCGGCGGGTCGGCGTTAGGAAGGGCACCTTCCACTACCTATGGCGATGTGAAGGTGCCCTTCCTTCATTCGAAGCGGGTGGGGTCGCCGGCGCCTACGCGGAGGATCTCGGGTTCGCCTTCGGAGAAGTCGATGACGGTGGTGGGTTCCGTGCCGCAGTCCCCGGAGTCGATGACGGCGTCGACGAGGTGGTCGAGGCGCTCCTTGATCTCCCAGCCCTGGGTCATCGGCTCGGTGTCGCCGGGCAGCAGCAGAGTGCTGGAGACCAGCGGTTCGCCGAGTTCGGCGAGCAGCGCCTGGACCACCGGGTGGTCGGGGATGCGTACGCCGACGGTGTGCTTCTTCGGATGCAGCATGCGGCGCGGCACCTCGCGCAGCGCGGGGAGGATGAAGGTGTAGCTGCCGGGGGTCGCCGCCTTGATCAGGCGGAAGACCGAGTTGTCTATCTTCACGAACTGTCCGAGCTGGGCGAAGTCGCGGCATACCAGGGTGAAGTGGTGCCGCTCGTCGAGTTTGCGGATGTCGCGGATGCGGTCCAACCCGTCCTTGTCGCCCAGCTTGCAGCCGAAGGCGAAGCACGAGTCGGTCGGGTAGGCGATCAGCCCGCCCTCCCGCACGATGTCGACGACCTGCCGGATGGAGCGGGCCTGCGGGTTGTCCGGATGCACGTCGAAATACCTGGCCACACGCTGAGACTAGCCCTCCCCGTGCGGGCGTGCCCGGCGCACGGGCAGGTGGGGGCGCACGGACCGGGGCCAGGTGCACTAGGCTCGGCCGCCTTGGGATCCCTGGGGAGGAAAACCAATGCGCTTCACGCGTACGCATGCCGTCGTCGGCACGTTCACCGTCGTCGCCGCGGTGCTGGCCGCCGCGGTGCTGGTCCTGGACCGCGGCGGTGACCCGGACACCGGTGCCGAGCCGCGGCCGAGCGCGGTGTTCGAGACCGGGGAGCTGCCCGAGCCGAGCGAGTCCGCGGAGGCTTCGCCGAGCGCGTCGCCGTCACCGTCGGTGAAGCCGTCGCCGTCGAAGTCGCTCAAGCCGAAGCCCAAACCGAAGCCGAGCCCGAAGAAGGTGGACCTGCCCGGCCCGCCGCCGCCCGCGCCCAAGCCGTCGCCCTCAGCGGGGGTCAAGTGCCCGACCTACAAGGGCACGAACGCGCCCAAGGCCGAGGTCGAGACGGCGCTGGAGGCCGCGGCGGCCCGCAGGTTCTGGACGGTCTCGCAGATCAGCCTGCCACCGAAGCTGATCAAGGCGGTGGCGAAGCAGGAGAGCGGCTGGCAGTCGGCCATCATCGCGTGCGACGGCGGCATCGGCACCATGCAGGTCATGCCGAGCACTGCGACGTGGCTCAACGACGACTCCCCGTTCACCCTCGACGAGGACGTCAACACGCTCAACGGCAACACGATGCTGGGCTCGGCCTACCTGCAGTGGCTGGTCCGGTACTTCGGGATGAAGTACGGCATCGGCTGCGAGGAGCCGGACCCGGCGGTGTCGCCGGCCCCGGCCTGCACGCCGGACTACACGCTGCGCGAGGAGGACTGCCGCCGCGACCCGAACGTCGCCGACAGCAAGGAATGGTGCCTGCTCAACGCGGTCATCTCGGCGTACAACTACGGGCAGAACGCCGTCGACAAGGAGATCAACGACGGCGACGAGGTGTGGTACCCCAACGCGCCGTACGTGCTCAACGTCCGGGCGCTGATGGAGGACTACTGATCAGGTCCACAGGTTGCCGAGCAGGATGCGCCGGCTCCAGTCCTCGTACGGCAGCGACTCGCCGGTGTAGATCGGGTGGTAGTACGCGAACACGACGGCGACCAGCAGCACGAACACACCGGCCATGACGGCCGCGAACAGCTGCCGGTCTGGGTCGCTCGGCCGGCCCTGCGGCGGGGTCATCGCCGCACCGAGCACGAACACCACGGCCAGGATCAGGAACGGCTCGGCGGGCAGGGCGTAGAAGTAGAACATCGTGCGCGCCGGGAAGAAGAACCACGGCACCAGCGCCGCCGCGGTCATCGCCAGCACGGCTCCGGCGCGCCAGTCGCGGCGGGCGACGCCGAACCAGATCGCGGCGAGCAGCGCGGGAATGAACGCCCACCACAGCAGGGGCGTGCCGAGCAGCAACACGTCGGCGTTGCACTGGTCGGCGCCGCACACCGGGTCGGGACTGCGGTAGAACAGCACCGGGC
Organism: Catellatospora sichuanensis; assembly: GCF_007483665.1. Taxonomy (GTDB): domain Bacteria; phylum Actinomycetota; class Actinomycetes; order Mycobacteriales; family Micromonosporaceae; genus Catellatospora; species Catellatospora sichuanensis. Next base: position 113,247 of record NZ_VIQO01000027.1, on the reverse strand, counting down.
GGCCCAGCAGCAGCCACTGGATCGGGGCCCACTCGCCCACCGACTGGTAGGCGTGCGCCTCGGTGATCGCCTGGTGTGAGCCGTACGCCAGCTCGTGGTAGTGGGCCAGGTTGCGCAGCGCGCCCCAGAACCCGGGCTCGTCCTGGCCGCTGTCGCGCAGGAAGTGCCGGGCGTAGCCGCCGTCGGTCGACAGCCAGCCCGACCAGCTCGCCAGGTACACGCCCGCGGTCAGCGGCAGGCCGGCCAGCAGCCAGCCGGTCTCGTCGATGACCGTGTCGCGGATCGGGTGGCGCACTCCGACGCTGCGCCGGGCGCCGACCTCCCACCACAGCACCAGCAGCACCAACACCGGCGCGAAGGCCAGCGCCGACCACTTCACCGCGAGCGCGCACCCGAACAGCAGCGCCGCGGCCAGCCGCCACCACGGCACGGCACCGGCCGGGCGGCCGCGCCGTCCCCGGGCCGACGGATCGCCGCCACCGGCCACGAAACGCAGCCAGCGGGTCCGGCGCTGGTCGCGGTCGAGCACCAGCGCACCGAACGCGGCCAGCACGAAGAACATCAGGAAGATGTCGAGCATCGCCACCCGCGACATCACGAAGTGCATGCCGTCGAAGGCCATCAGCAGACCGGCGGCGCAGCCCAGCACCACGGAACCGAACATGCGCATGGCGATGCGGGTGAGCATCAGCACCGACACGGTGCCGAACACGGCCGCGGAGATCCGCCAGCCCAGCTCGTTGTAGCCGAAGACCTGCTCACCCAGTCCGATGATCCACTTGCCGAGCGGCGGGTGCACGACGTAGCCGGTCGTGTTCTCCTTCTCGTTCCACTCGAACCCCTTCTCCCACAACCAGTGGGCGTCGGTGGCGTAGTAGACCTCGTCGAACATCTTGCCGGGCGGTTTGGCCAGGTTGTTCAGGCGCAGCAGACCGGCCAGCAGGGTGACGAACAGGGCGGCCGGCCAGGCGTACGGGTCCAGCGCGTGCGGTGACAGGCGGCGCCGTACGACGTCGGGGACCCGGGTGGCGGGTTCGGACGAAGGGGCGGGTTCGGCGAGCGCCTGCCGTGGGCGCGGCACTCTGGCCGTCTGCGTCATGCGGCGCATCGTATCCGCCCCGGCCGAGACCGGACGACCGCCCGGACCCGGTCGTCGAGATCCGGAGCGCCATCCGTGCGCGGCGTCGCGCATGGCAAGCTGTCCCCGCCGTTCCCGACCGCGAAGGACCAGCCGCATGCCCACGCCCCAGGACCTGCACGGAGAACTCCGCCCCGGCCGTGAGGGCTGGGCCGCGGCGTTGGCGCGGCTGGTCGCGCCCGCGACCGCGCTCGCGGCCCGCGGCCCTGCGCACCAGCCCGGCACGCCGTCCACCAACGACCCGGGCGCGACCTGGTTCGAGCTGGTCACCCGGCCGCTGTGGGGCCTGGCCGCGCACGCCGCCGGGGGCGGTCGCGCGCCCCGGCAGTGGGACGAGCTCCGTGCCGCGCTCACTGCCGCGGTCGCCCCGGGCCATCCGTGGTACGCGGGACCGCCCTTCGACCGCAACCAGCGGCTCGTCGAGGCGGCGGCGGTCGGCTACGCCCTCGCCGTCGCCCCGCACGAGCTGTGGGACCCGCTCACCGGAGCGCAGCGCGACCACCTCGCGACCTGGCTGTCCACGGCTGCGGCTTGCGAGCCGGTCGACAACAACTGGCACTTCTTCCCGGTCCTGGCCGCCACCGGGCTGCGCGCCGTCGGCGTCGCCGTCGACGAGACGACGGTCGCCGCGCATCTCGATCGCATCGAGGAGTTCGCCGCCGCCGACGGCTGGTTTTTCGACGGCCACGGCCAGCAGCGCGACTACTACAACCCGTTCGGCTTCCACTACTACGGGCTGCAGCTGCTGGGCCTCGGCGTGCTGGACGAGCAGCGCGCCCAGCGGGTACGCGAGCGCGCCACCGCCTTCGCCGCCCAGTTCCAGCACTGGTTCGCCGCCGACGGCTCCGCCCTGCCGTACGGCCGCAGCCTGGGCTACCGCTTCGCACAGGGCGCGTTCTGGAGCACCCTGCCTGTCGCCGATCTCGCAGCCGTCGCCTGGGCCCAGGCCCGCGGCCTGGCGGAACGGCACCTGGCCTGGTGGTGGGAGCAGCCGATCCTCGACCGTGACGGGCTGCTGAGCGTCGGCTACCGCTACCCGAACACGGGCGTGGTCGAGCAGTACATGGGCGGCGGCTCGCCGTACTGGGGCACCAAGTTCTTCGCCGCCCTGGCCGTGACCGCCGACCATCCCTTCTGGACGGCCGAGGCCGCGCCCGCCGACCGCCGCCCGCGGGTGGAGCTGCAACCCGCGCCGTCGATGCTGGTCAGCCGCGACGCCGCCGGGGACATCACGGCGCTGTGCGGGCAGGAGGCGTACGCCTGGGCCCGGGGCGGCACCGCGAAGGCGGCGAAGTTCGCGTACTCGACGCTGGCCGGGTTCAGTGTCCCGACCGGCGGCGAGGGCCTGGGCCACGGGGCGTACGACAGCGCGCTGGCGCTCAGCGAGGACGGCGTGCACTGGCGGGTCCGCGAGGGCGGCGACTGCGTGCTCGACGGCGACACGCTGCTGCTCACCTGGCACCCGTGGCCTGATGTCACGGTCCGGACGACGCTGCGCTTCGCCGACGGCGGGCACCTGCGCACCCATGAGGTCGTCACCGGCCGGACCCTGCACACCGCCGAGACCGGCTTCTGCGTGCCGTGGACCGCGGCCGGGCACGCGCCTGCGGGCGCGGTCGAGGAGGCGGGACGGGCCGAGGTCGGCGCGGACGGCGTCGTGTCGGCCGTCGCCGACCAGGGCAGCAGCGTCTCGCGAGCCGGGCAGGTGCTGGTGCCGACGGCCGGCGGCAACGTGTTGTTCCCGCGTACCGCGCTGCCCATGCTCACCGCCGAACTCGAACCCGGCGCACACACCCTGACCTGTGCCGTCACCGTCCGCCGGGGTTGACTCGACGCACGGCGCATAGGGTGGGCGACCATGACCGAGCCCTCCTTCCTCCAGACCACCCGCGCCGCGTACGACACCCTCGCCACGGCCTATGCCGAGCAGTTCCACGACGAGCTGGCGGGCATCCCGATCGAGCGGGCGATGCTGTCCGCCTACGCCGAGCTCGTGCTGGCCGGTGGCGGCGGGCCGACCCTGGACGTCGGTTGCGGCACGGGCCCCGGCACGGCGCACCTGGCCGGCCTGGGTCTGGACGTGCGCGGACTCGACCTGTCCCCCGGCATGCTCGCGCAGGCCCGGAACCGCTTTCCGCAGCTGCGCTTCGACGAGGGCACGATGACGGCCCTCGACGTGGCCGACGGCTCCCTCGCCGGGATCAGCGCGCAGTACTCGGTGATCCACATCCCGGACGACGAGCTGCCGTCGGTGCTCGCCGGGTTCCGGCGCGCGCTCGCCCCCGGCGGGCACCTGCTGCTGATCTTCCAGAACCTCGACGAGCAGCGCCTGCGCACCGAAGCGTTCGGGCGCACGTTCACGCTGAACTACCACTTCCGCCCGGTGGACCGCATGGCGGAGTTCGTCACCGAGGCCGGTTTCGACGTGTTCGCCCAGGCCAGCCGCAAAGCGCAGACCGGCGAGCTGACGCCGCGCGGCATGCTGCTGGCACGGGCCTGCTAACCTCGCCCGCTGATGAGCTCCTCGACCGATCGCCACGGCACCCTGCACACCCCCAGCCTGCACGTGCGCGTACCAGATGACCTTCCGGTGCTGCTGCGCAGCAACCGGCTCGCGTACGCCCTGCAGCTGACCCGGCGCAAACTGCTGACCGTGCACCTGCCGGTCGCCGCCGTGCTGTCGCTGAGCGCGATCCGGTCCTGGCGGCTGACGGTGATCCTGCTGGCCGTGGTCGGCCTGCACTACGTGGTGACGTGCTTCGACGAGGCCGCGAAGGCCCGCACGCCGCTGCTCGGCGCGGACGACCACGGCCTGTTCCTGCGGCCCAACGGCATCGTGCTCGCCGCCCTGCACCTGCCCTGGCCGCACGTGAAGGAACTGGCCGTGCAGCGGTCCGGCGGCGTGTGGATGCTGTGCGTCACACCGCGCGACCCGGGCGAGGACAAACGCGCCCAGGAACGCGAGACGGCCGGGCGCTTCTATGGCTTCTGGCGCATCGTGGGCTACCAGCGCACCGTGCGCAGGCTGGGCACCAGCCTGTTCACGCCGATCGTGGGCACTGACCCGGATCGGCTTCTCGCCGAATTGAACGCGCAGCGCGAAACCAGGTAGCGGCTGCTCCTCGTCGTGACACGTGGCCGGTCCGGGCAGCGCCCCGGACCGGCCACGTGCCGTATGCGGGCGGTCGCCGTCCTTCTGGGGCTCGCGCCATCGACGTGCGCGAAACCGCTACGGTGGGCGGATCTCAAGGTCCGTCTTATCTGGAGGAACAGCGATGAGCGTCGAACCGGCGGCGGCGGTGCCCCAGCAACGCGACCCGCAGGACGCCGACTCGCTCGACCGCCGGCTGGCAGACGCCGCGCCGGATCGGCGGACGGCCGTCCTCGTCGAGCACCTGGCACCGGAGGTCGGCACGGCCTCGCTGGACTGGATCGGCGAGCTGTCGGCCGCGGCCGCGCGGCATCAGCTGACCATGCCTGAGGTGCGTACGGCCGCGACGGACCTGGCGTGGCTGGCGCGCGAGCAGGGGCAGCGCTACCCGGGCGGCGCCGACTGGGACGCGCTGCGCGGCGGCGCGGTTCTCGACCGGCTCGTGCTGGCCTACATACACGGGCAGCGGCTGCGCTTCGATTTCAAGTTCGAGCAGCTGCAGTCGCAGTCGCACCGCTGGCTGGCCGAGTTCGGCGGTGACGCGCTCATCCTCGGCCTGGCCGCGTTCGCTTCGCTCGGCTCCCGGTCGAGCCGGGGTCTGGATCTCTACCAGCAGGCCGTCGCCGCGCCCGACGCCGACAGCAAGAGCCGGCACGTCTGCCTGCACGCGCTGTGGTTCGCCGACCACCTTCCGGACCAGGCCGAGTTGATGCTCGAACTGTCCAACCAGTTGACGGCCACCGGTTCACTTGACGCGAACGTGTTCTTCCGGCGCGCCTTCGCACTGCGCAAGCTGGGCCGCTTCGAGCAGGCGCTGGACGAGGTGGACCGCGCCATCGCCATGCTCGGCCCAGGGCACAACGCGGTGCACCAGGACTACGTCCGCGAGCGCGAGCTGATCGCCGTCACCAGGCAGCTGCACGGATACGCCCAGCAGCTCACCCGCGAGGTCGGCGAGACGATCGCGGAGCAGGCCGAACAGCGGATCAAGGACGCCTCGGCGGCGCTGACCGAGAAGGTCGAGTCGGCCCAGCGCGTGGTCGCCGAGGGCACGCTGAAGGTCGTCGAGATCCTGGGCCTGTTCGTGACGCTGGCGGGCTTCGTGATCGGCTCGGGCGCGGTGGTGGTGAAGGCGGGCACCTTCGGTGAGCGCGCCGGGGCCATGGGGCTCGTGCTGGTCGGCTGCCTGCTCTTCTTCGGCCTGCTGCGGTTCGTCACGAACTTCCGCCGCCGCTAGGCCGGCCGGTGGCCTGGCTCACGCCGACTCTTGACCGGCTCCGGCACGGTAGCGGTCGCCCGCTACGGCACCTGCCAGGTCATGACCTGGACAGGCTGGGACTTCGCGGATTCGCCGGCGGAGTTGAGCGAGGTCACCGCGAAGGTGTAGATGGTGCCGTGCCGCAGGCCGGTGACGGTGAACGCGGGCCCGTAGGACCAGCCGATCAGGACGCCGTCGCGGTAGACGTGGTAGCCGTCGGTAGCCGCCATGACCGCCTCCCACGCCAGGAACACCTGGTAGGCCTGCGGGGTGCCGACGACCATCCGGGTCGGCGGGGGGACCTCGCCATACGGCGCGGCGGTGTTCGCCGACACGCCCGGGCCCGGCGCGGACTCACCGGCCGCGTTCACCGCAGTGACGTGAAAGGCGTACGCCGTACCCGGCGCGAGCCCGTCCACCACCGCCGACGTGGATGTCACCGAACGCATGAACACGCCGTCCCGGTGGATCCGGTAACCGGTCGCCCCCGGCACACCGATCCAGGCCAGTTTCACCGAGTGGCTGGTCGACTCGCCGACGGTCGGCGCGGCCGGTGCCACGGGACGGCGCACGGCACTGTCCGGGCCGGTCAGCACGATGTCGTCGGCGGTGAAGGCGCCCTGGGCATACCAGCCGTGCAGATAGATGGTGACGGTGTCGGCCGTGGCGGTGAAGCCGGTGGTGAGCCGGGCCCACTCCGCGCTCGGCGGGGTCCAGGCCACACCGTGGTCGTGGCCGAGAAAGGCGTATCCGCCACGCACCCACGCCGACAGCGTGTAGACCCCGCCGGGCTGGACCGGGATCGTCTGTGCACAGCGGCCCGTGCTGCCGGCGGTGGGCGCGGCGGCCAGCGCCCGGGTGCCGCCGTGTGCCGCCCCGAACTGGGTAGAGCCGGGTTCGCAGTCCCAGGCCCACACCACGGAGTGGTCGCCGTGGCGGGCCTCCTCGAAGCCCGGATTGGCGACCAGGTTCACCGTCGAGGCATCCGCGGCGCTCGCCGGGACGTACACCACGGCGCAGGCCAGCACGGCCAGCAGGAGAAGTCGGCGCACGGCTCGATCCAAACTGTAAGGTTTGCTTCCAGTTGCGCCGAACGCTAGCCGCCGCATGTGGTGCTGTCAATGGAACGGCGCGACGGGCCCTCACCCGGTCAGCGGCTTGTTAACGTTCATGGGCGCAGCCGAAACCAGACTCGGCAGCTGCGAGGAGGCAGGTCGGCGTGGGTCTCGTGTCCTGGATGAAACGCCGCACTGCGCTCGGCGGCCCGATCGCCGCGCCGCACGGCAGCCTGGCGGCCGGTGCCGCGAAGGAGATCGTGTGCGTGGGTGACAGCATCACCCGCGGTTTGGCCAGCGCGGACTATGTCAGCCTGCTGCGCGACCGACTCGGCCCGACCGGATACCGATTCGTCAATGCCGGGGTCGACGGCAACCTCGCCTGGAACGTGCGCGGCCGCCTGGACGAGGTGATCGCGTGCCGCCCCGACGCCGTCACCCTGCTCGTCGGCACGAACGACGTCAACGCCACCTACGACGCCCGCTGGGCCCGGCATTACCGGCGGCAGCAGCGCCTGCCCGCGCCCCCGAGTCTGGAGTGGTATCGCGAGAACGTCGACGCGATCCTGGACCGCCTGCAGAACGGCACCTCGGCCCGGCTGGCCGTGCTCGACCTGCCGCCGCTGGGCGAGGATCTGTCGAGCACGATGAACCAGCAGGTGCGGGAGTACAACACGGCATTGCGGGAGATCGCGGAGGGACGCGGCGTGCCGTGCCTACCGTTGCACGAGCGGCTGACCACAATGCTGCCGCCGGGGCACCGGCCGCCGCCGTACGAGGGCAGGCTCGGGCTGGCGCTGCGGACGACGTTCCAGCACCTCGTGCTGCGCCGCTCCTGGAACGAGATCTCGGCCGCCAACGGCCTGGCGCTGCTCACCGATCACATCCACCTCAACGACACCGCCGCCGCCGTCATCGCCGACCTCATCAGCGAGTGGCTGCAGACCTCGGTCCCGCGCCGGAATTAATCCGTCATTGTAGATAAATCTACGTCTATGGACTTCGATTGATTGCCGTTCGCCCGCGCACTGCGCTTTCCGCACCCCGGCATCGCGGTCACGCTGCACATGCCCGGCGCGGACCTGGGCCGCTGCACCGCCGCCGCAGCGGCGCTCCTACCGGACGGTTCACCGGCGCAGGGGCTGTGATCAGCTGACCGGCTTGTCGCCGTCGACAGGCCGCCACCGCAGGTCGGGGCGGTGCGCCCAGGTCGCGCGGATAGCGGTCTCCGGTGGCTGGGCCATGTCGTCCGCCTCGATGACGATCGGATCGCGGCCGTGCAGCGACCACCGCACCGCCACGGGTGCTTGCGGCTCAGCGGGCGTGGGCCCGAGCAGCCCCACAGCGCTCACCTCAGACCAGGTGACGGCTTCTGGCAGTGACCGAAAGCGCAGACCCGACGCGTCGATGATGATCGGCGTCGCCGCATCGGCCGACTGCGGCGGCATGCCGCGCCACCGCCGCATGAGCCGGCGTGCCGCGACCACCAGCAGGAACAACCCCCAGAAGAGCATGATGATCGCCGCGCTCCGCAGGCCTTCCATCAGCTTGGCCGGCACGTGCAGGTTGCGCCAGGTCAGCCAGCCGACCACGGCGGCGGCGGGCACCAGCACCGGCCACCACGCGCGCAGTCCGCGGAAGCGCGTGATCGTCACCGGCACGGTCCGGCCCGGCTCTGCGCATTCGAGCAGCATGCGCAGGTTCGGTGGTTCTGCCTCGGGTCGCAGTCCGCGGCGCAGAACACCTACCTCCCACTCCCCGGCGGCGATCACCGCTGCCGGCACCGCCAGGAGGAAGACCAGCCACGGCCACCACGGCCCGTTCCGGACCGAGCCTCCGGCGATCAGGAGCGACAGGATGCCCCCGTGGAACGCGACCGCGCCCACCCCGAGGAGCAGATGCCGGACGGTCCGGTCGCGCCTGTTCAGTCGGCGCACCTGCGCCACCGCCGCCGCGGCCACGGCCGGATCGGGGTGTGCACGGCCCTGCGCGGCGAGCGTGATCACCAGCCGCCGGTCCCGTTCCGGCAGCATGGCTGGGGCGTCGGCGACGAGTGGAGTGTCGATCACCGCCCGCACGGTAGCCTATGCGCACGAGCCTTGCTGTCCGCTCTTCGGCGGCCTGGGAACTCGGTAAAATCGGGACGTTCACCCCCTCGTCAGGTGAGGAGAGGGCGCGTGAAGAAGAGCGTCACGTTCAAGAGCAACGGCCTCGACGTCAAGGGCGACCTCTACGTGCCCGACGACTACCAGGCCGGGCAGAAGTTGCCGGCGATCGTGGTCAGCCACCCGTTCGGCGGGGTCAAGGAGCAGACCGCGGGCCTGTACGCGCAGAAGCTGTGCATGAAGGGCAACGTCACGCTCGCCTTCGATGCCTCGTACCAGGGTGAGAGCGCGGGCGAGCCGCGTTTCCTGGAGGACCCGTTCGCGCGCGCCGAGGACATCCGCAGCGCCGTCAGCTACCTGACCACCGTGGACGAGGTCGACCCGGCACGTATCGGCGCGCTCGGCATCTGCGCGTCCGGTGGCTACGTGCCCTTCACGGCGGCCACCGACCATCGCATCAAGGCGGTCGCCACGGTCAGCGCGGCCGACATGGGCTCGCTGTTCCGCGACGGGCTGGGCGGCAACGGCGACGCGGAACTGCGCGACGGGCTGCTGGAGGCTGCCGCGCAGGACCGCACCGACCAGGCGCACGGCAAGCCGGCCCGGCTGGAGCACATCGTGCCGGACACTCCGGCCGAGGTCACCGAGGACACCCCGACGCTGTACGCCGAGGGCACCGACTACTACCGCACGCCCCGCGCCCAGCACCCGAACGCGAAGAACTGGTACGTCGTGGCCGGCCTCGACCGGATCATGGCGTACGGCTCCTACGACCACGTCGACCTCATCTCGCCCCGGCCACTGCTGATGATCGCCGGCACCAGGGCGGACACGAAGTACTTCAGCGAGCAGGCGTACGCCCAGGCCAAGGAGCCCAAGGAGCTGTATCTGATCGACGGGGCGACGCACATCGACCTCTACGACAAGCCCGAATACGTGACCCCGGCCGTGGAGCGCCTCGACGCGTTCTTCGACAAGCACCTGGCGCCCGCCTAGGCCGCCTCGGCCATGGTGCGGCCGGTCTCCAGCAGGGTCTTCAGGTCCGACAGCAGGTGCGGCCAGCCCTGGCTCACCATGCCGGGCAGCGCGCTGCCGGGCGCGAACCCGTCGTGCACGACGGTGAGCTTGACCAGGTCCCCGTCCTGCTCCAGCTCGAAGGTCACCTTCGAGCGCTGCTCGGCCGCGAGCTGCTGTCGCAGTTCCTCGCCCAGGTCGACGGACTTGGCGAACTCGGGCGTGAAGGTGTGCCAGGTGTAGGCCAGCCGCCGGTAGGGCTCCGCCTCCAGCACCACCTGCGCCGGGTCGGCCATCACCACGCCGAGGCGCTGCCAGGTCATGCCTGAGCCGACCTGCCAGTCGGTGTCGAAGGTGACCTGCCAGTACCGGCTGGTGAACGCCGGGTCGGTCAGCGCCTGCCACAGCTGCTGCGGGGTGGTCCGGATGTAGGTCGTGTAGACGAACTCGTCCATGTGCTGCTGCTCCAATGCCGTCTTGAGGTCCGCGAGGACGTGCACCCGCCCGCGGTGGTAGCGGTCGATCCAGCGGTCGGCGATGGCGTTGATCGGCTCGGCGTTGAGGTGGTGCAGCTTCTCCCTGCCCCGCCACACGGTGGTGACCAGGTTGGCCTCCTCCAGCACCGCGAGGTGTTTGCTCACCGACTGCCGGGCCATGTCCAGCCCCGCGCACAGCTCGCGCAAGGTCTGCCCGTTGCGGCCGTTGAGGCTGTCCAGCAGGGCGCGGCGGCTCGGGTCCGCCAGCGCCTTGAAAACGTCGTCCATCGCCGTCCCTACATGCAGTCGTTCGGCTGCATGTCAGCAGATTAGGCAGCCGAACGGCTGCATGTCAAACCCCGCCACTTCGGCACACTCCGCCCGCGCGCTCGCCCTAGCGGCGGTCATGAATACGTGGTAGGAATTCTCCACACATCGATGTCCATGTTGAGATTTCCTTCACACCCCGGAGGCTGGTTTGAGAAGGGTCCTAGCAGGTGCAGCCGTCCTGGCGGCCGCGATATCCGTCGCGGTCGCCGGTTCGTCCCTGGTGACCGCGCCGACATGGGCCAAGCCCGCGGACGCGGCCACGGCGGGCAGCCGGATCGTCGGCTACCAGGGGTATCGCGTGGTCGTGCCCGCCTCATGGCAGGTGGTGGACCTGAGCGCCGAGCCGCGGGCGTGTGTCCGGTTCGACCGGCCTACGGTCTACCTGGGACACCCCGGCGACCAGTCGCTCTGCCCCGCCGAGCTGGTCGGTCGCACCGCGGCGCTCATCATCGAGCCGCTCGACGCCGTCTCGGCGGGCCGCCTCGCACCGCAGACCGCCGTCACGGCCGCGGGCGCGGCTGTCGCGGCGGACGCCGTGTCGCGCGACGACGCGATCCAGGTCGCCGTGCGCGGCGCGGGAGTGCTGGTCACCGCGGCGCATACGCCCGACACCGAAGCCCTCGTCCGGCAGATCCTCGCCTCCGCGAGCCTGGGCCGCGACGCCAAACCGTCGGCCGACGGCCTGCTCGCCGCCCCGGCGACGACCAGGGCCGCCACCGCCGCGGCGCCGCTGGCGGCGGCCGGGCCGCAGCCGGGCACGTACACCGGCAAGGGCTTCGACACCTGCGCCGCCCCGTCCCAGTCGACCATGAACACGTGGCGCAACAGCTCGCCGTACCGGGCCGTCGGCATCTACATCAGCGGCGCGAGCCGGTCCTGCTCGCAGCCGAACCTGACCGCGAACTGGGTGACCAACCAGACCGCGAACGGCTGGCGGCTGATCCCGATCGAGCTGGGCCGCCAGGCCCCGTGCGGCACCCGCCTGCCGAAGATGTCCGCCGACGCGACCACCGCGCGATCCCAGGGTGTCACCGCGGCGAACAGCGCGGTGAGCGCCGCGCAGGCGCTGGGCATCCCCGCCGGTAGCGCGATCTACAACGACATCGAGCAGTATCCGTCCAACGCCTCCTGCAAGGCCGCCGTGCTGTCGTTCCTGTCCGGATGGACGGAGCAGCTGCACGTGCGCGGCTACCTGTCCGGCATGTACTCCAGCGGGTCGTCCGGCGTGACAGACGTCTGCAGCGCCTACCACGACTCCCGCTACACCCGCCTGGACCACCTCTGGATCGCGTGGTGGAACGGCGTGGCCAACACCGACGCCGGCCCGTACTGCGACGCGTCCTACTACACCAACCACCGGCGGCTGCACCAGTACTCCGGGGACGTATTGGAGACGTGGGGCGGGGTGCAGATCAACATCGACCGCAACTACCTCGACGTGTCGACGAGCGTCACAGACCCCCCGCCGCCGACGTCGTGGAGCGCCATCGTGGACAACACGACCGCCGGCGGGTTCACGGCCAGCGCGAACTGGGGCGCCTCGGCATTCTCCAGCCAGCGCTACGGCACCGACTACCGCTTCGCCGACCCGGTCGCGGCCAGCGACCCGGCCTGGTATCGGGTGAACATCCCGGAAACCGCGGCGTACGAGGTGGCGATCTGGTATCCGGCCAACGCGGGCTACAACGAAGCGACCCCGTTCATCGTGGCCGCCAGCGGCGGCAACCAGACGGTGACCGTGAACCAGCGCGTCAACGGCGGCCAGTGGGTCTCACTGGGCATCTTCACCCTCGCCGCCGGTGACGGAGACAAGGTCGGCGTCAGCCGGTGGACCACCGGCACCGGCTACGTCATCGCCGACGCGGTGCGGTTCACCCGCGTCTAGCACGACGTCCCGGGGACCCGCCGCGAGCGCGGGTCCCCGGGACGGCAGGTCAGGGCAGGCCGCGACTCAGGCCGCCGCGCCGACGGCGGGTGACAGGAAGCCCTTGCCCAGCTCGCGGGCCTGCGCGACGGCCCCGGTCAGGGCGGCCTCGCGCTGGTGCGGGGTGATGTCCATCGGCTGGGCGTGGATGAACTGCAGGTCCGTGATGCCGACGAAGCCGAAGATCGCCCGCAGGTACGGCTCCTGGAAGTCGTACGGGTGCAGGTGGCTGCCCGCGGAGTAGTCGGCGCCGCGGGAGGTCACGCAGACCATGCGCTTCCCGTTGACCATCGGCACGACCTGGCCTGTCTCGTCGTAACGGAACAGGTATCCGGGCTGTACGACGCAGTCGATGTAGTACTTCAGCGCGTACGGCACCCCGAAGTTCCACATCGGTGCGGTGATCAGATACGCGTCGGCGGAGACGAAGTGCTCGATCAGGGACTCAACCTGCCGCCACGACTCCTCGTGGCCGCGGTCGATCGGGCGGCCCACCATCAGCGTGTACTTCGCCTCGATGTTGTCACCGGCCATCGACGGCAGGTCGTGGCGGTACAGGTCGACGACGTCGACGGTGACGTCGTCGGACTGCTCGCTCACGCCGTTGAGAAATGCTTCGGAAACACGAAGTGAATGTGATTCGGAACCACGCGGTGTGGCAATGATGTGCAGAATGCGCATGGCGTTCCTTCATCGGTGGAAGTGAAGGCCAATGTAGCGACGGCCAGCGGAAACGTTGCCGATGTGTCGGAAGTTGGCAATCATTCGGGTGACTTCCGCGGACCAATGCGAATTACGTTCGTTACCACTCCTATCCGATCCGGACAGACACGATCTCGACCTCCGGCGCAAGGGGTGCGATTCGCCGCCCGGGGCCGTCCGGCGTAGGGTTGGTGGGGAGATCCAATCGAGAGGTGTCCGACATGAGCAGCGTCCTCGTCACCGGTTCGGCGGACGGCATCGGCCTGCAGACGGCGCGCGAACTGCTGGCGCTCGGACATCGAGTGGTCCTGCACGCCCGCAACGAGCAGCGTGCCGCGCAGACCCGCGACGCGGTGCCGGACGCGGCCGCGGTGCTCGTCGGCGACGTGTCGTCACTGGCGCAGACCCGGTCGGTCGCCGCGGCGGCCAACGAGCACGGGCCGTACGACGCGGTGATCCACAACGTGGGGGTGGGCAGCGCGGCCCGTCGGGAGGTCACCGAGGACGGGATCGAGCGCATCTTCGCGGTCAACGTGCTGGCGCCGTACCTGCTGACGGCGCTGATGCCACTGCCGCAGCGGCTGGTGTACCTGACCTCCGGGCTGGAGGCGAGCGGCCGCGCCGACTTCGACGACCTGCAGTTCGAGCACAAGGCATGGAGCGGGATGCAGGCCTACAGCGACTCCAAACTGCACGACGTGCTGCTGGCGTTCGCGGTGGCGCGGCTGTTCCCGGCGGTGCTGAGCAACGCCGTCGACCCGGGCTGGATCAAGACCCGGATGGGCGGCCCGAACGCCACCGACGAGCTCGCCGACGGCGCCGAGACGCAGGTGTGGCTGGCCACCGCGGACCCCGCCGAAGTCGGTTTCAGCGGCCACTACCTCAAGCGCCGGCAGGACCTGCGCCCCAACGCGGCCGCCTACGACATCGCCGCCCAGGACCGCCTGCTCGCCGCCTGCGCCCAGCTCACCGGCGAGAAGCTCCCCGCCTGACTCGCCGACCCGCCCGGCCCGTAGACCCGCCGGGGTCTGCAGTTTCAGGGAAAGCGCACGTTCGCCGCCCCGGATGCCTGCAGTTTCCGTGAAACTGCAGGCACCCGACGCAGCCTGGTCACTGCCAGGGTTCGGCGCCGACGTCGACGGTGTGGCCGGTGCGGGCGGACTCGTCGATGGCGAGGCTGATCAGGTGGTCCTGACAGGCCTGCGCCAGCGGGTAGGGCGCTTCGGCCGCGCCGCGCGCCCACCGGCCGGTCGACTCCAGGATGGTCGCGATGGCGATCTCCTCATCGGACAGCCGCACGCCCGCATAGGGGTTGGTGTAGACCACGGAGCCGTCGAAGCTGACGTGGTCCAGGTCGAAGCCCTCGAGATTGAGGTCTCGGCCGGTCTGCCTGCGGCGCAGCTCCGACTCGACGAGCGTCCGGGTCCCCTGCAGCCGCACCACCCGGTCGTCGACCAGCTCGCCGAGGCTGCCCCGGACCACGATGCGCCGGGTGCGCAGCTGGTTCCACCACTGGTTGTCGGTGAAGTCGTACAGCCCGCTCTTCCCGCCGAAGTCGATGGTGGCCAGGGTGTTGACGGCGGGCTTCGGGGTCGCGTCGTCGCGCCACCCGGCCGGGCTCATGGGGTCGGCCAGCGGTGCGGTGAAGGTGCGGGCGTGCACGCTGGCCGGGCCCATGCCGACGTCCAGCATGCCCCGCAGCATCGACACCGCGTGGTAGCCGTGCGTCGACGACACCTGCGCCGAGGTGCGCTCGCCGATGGCGCCGGAGCGCAGCACCGCCAGCCGCGCCGCGTGGTCGGGCAGCAGCAGGTACTGCTCGGCTACCTGGACCTTCTCGGCCTTGCCGACCTGCGACCAGAGTCGGCGCAGCCCTTCCGCGTCCGGGGCGGGCGGGGTCTCCGACAGCACCGGCAGACCGCGTTCCACCAGCGCCTCGACCAGGCCCGGGTTCACACCCCACGGCACCGAGGTGATGACGTAATCCGGGTCGCCCGTGCGCAGCAGCTCGTCGAGGTCCTGGGTGACGGGCAGCCGCCAAAGCCCGGCCACCTCGGCGGCGGCCTCGACGGAGCGGGTCATCACACCGGTGACGGTGAACCGCTCGGGCATCAGCTCGGCGAGCTTGAAGAAGAACTGCGCACGCCAGCCGCGCCCGACGACCGCGTACCTGATCGGGTTGTCTGTCACCGGCAAACCGTACGCCGCCGGGGGCGAACTCGCTCGGGCGCCGCCCGACACCCACGCCGGCCGACCCACCGGCGGGCCGGGCACCCGGGCGCATGACACACCATGCTGCCGCCCAGGTGCCCGGCACGCCCGGCGTCGTCACGGCGGCACGGCGCGTGACGACCCGGGGGACGGCCCCCGCCGCGCCCCACCGACGGGCAGCGACGACGGCCTGGCACGCCCGCAGGCCTTCTCCCCCGGCCGGACGGGCGCACGTCTGCACTCCGCGCGCCCCCGCCGTGGCACCGGCGGAGACTGGCGGATCAATCGTTAGGAAACTTTCTTAAATACGATTCGAGTCAACCACCGGCGCCGAGCCAAGTCAAGGCGTCCGTCGATGGACCCCGGCCCCGTTGGCGCATGGGTGCGCCCGTAACGCATCATCGAAGGCCACATGGACGCGGAGGGAGGTCAGGTATGCGGATCCTGCTGGTCGAGGACGACCTGCGGGTCGCCACGGCGATGAGCGCCGCGCTGACCCGCCGCGGCTATGACGTCGAGCACGCCGCCACCGCCGCCGCGGCCCTGTCGGCAGCCCCCTGCGATCTGGTGTTGCTCGACCTGTCCCTGCCCGACGGCGACGGCCTCGACGTGTGCCGCACGCTGCGCGCCCGCAGCCCCCAGCTGGGCATCATCGCGGTCACCGCCCGCGGCGAGGAGCGCGACCGGGTGGTCGGGCTGCGCGTCGGCGCGGACGACTACGTGGTCAAGCCGTTCTCCATGGTCGAGCTGCAGGCCCGCATCGAGGCGGTGCTGCGCCGGGCCGCGTACGCCTCCCCCGAGCTGATGGTGATCGTGGCCGGGCGGGTGCGCATCGACGTGCCCGCCCGCGCCGTCAGCGTCGACGGCAACGACGTCGCGCTGACCCGCAAGGAGTTCGACATCCTGCTGTCGCTGGCCCGCCACCCCGGCCTGGTCATCACCCGCGACCGCATCCTGCTCGACGCCTGGCAGACCACCTGGGTCGCCCGGCACACCGTCGAGGTGCACGTCGGCTCCCTGCGCGGCAAGCTCGGCGACCCGCGGCTCATCGAGTCGGTGCGCGGCGTCGGCTACCGGCTGCGCAGCGAGTAGCCGTGCGCAGACGCCTGGCCGCCAGCTACCTGCTGCTGATGACGCTGGTCCTGCTGGCCCTGGAGATCCCCCTCGCCCTCACCCTGGCCAGCCGGGAGTCCGACCTGGTCCGCGCCGACCGGCTCGCCGACGCGACCCGCTTCGCCGCGCTGGCCCGGCCCGGCCTGCGCACCGACACCATCGGCACCGTGCGCGACGAACTGGCCCGCTACGACGAGCTGTACGGCATCGGCGCGGCCGTGCTCGACCGCGACCGGCACACCTTCGTACGCTCGGTCAGCTACCACCTCGAACCCGCCCGCGGCGAGGCGGCCGTACGCGCCGCACTGGCCGGACAGCAGTACACCTCGGCCGAATCGGTGCTGCCCTGGACCTCCGACCCGATCGTGGTCGCGGTGCCGGTCAACGACAACGGCGAGGTGCTCGGCATGGTGATCATCGTGTCGCCGGCCGGCCGGGTCCGGGACGCGGTGACGTTCTGGTGGCTGGCCCTGGGCGGCATCGGCCTGCTCGCCGCGCTGGCCTGCGTGCTCACCGCGCGCAACCTGGCCAACTGGGTGCTGCGCCCCGTCACCGTGCTCGACGCGATGACGCACGAGGTCGCCGCGGGCGACGGCAACACCCGCATCTCCGACCAGGCCGGGCCGCCCGAGTTGCGGCGGCTCACCCGCAGCTTCAACGACATGGCGTACGCCGTCGCCGACGCGATGGAACGCCAGCGTGCCTTCGTCGCCCACGCCAGCCATCAGCTCCGCAACCCGCTCACCGCGCTGCGCCTGCGCGTCGAGGAGCTCGGGCCGAGCCTGGCCGACGACGACGGCCGCAGCGAGCACCGGCTCGCCCTGGAGGAGACCGACCGCCTGGCGACGGTCCTCGACGGGCTGCTCACCCTGGCCCGCGCCGAACGCGGCCAGCACCAGTTGGTCACCATCGACGCGGTGGCGGTCGCCGAGTCCCGGGTCGCGGCCTGGGAGCCGCTGGCCCGGCACCATGGCACCGCGCTGACGCTGTCGGTCGGGCTGCCGGTGGCGCTGGTGCACGTCGTGCCGACCGCCCTGGACCAGACACTGGACGCGCTGATCGACAACGCGGTGAAGTTCAGCGGGCCGGGCGGCCGGGTCGAGGTGGAGGTGCTGCCCGCCGACGGCGGCATCGCGGTGCACGTGCGCGACGACGGCCCCGGCATGACCGACACCCAGCTCGACCAGGCGACCGAGCGGTTCTGGCGGGCACCGGACGCCCAGAACATCGACGGCTCCGGCCTGGGCCTGACCATCGCGGCCGTGCTCGTCGACGCGTCCGGCGGCAGGCTCGCGATGACCCATGCCGACCAGCGCGGCCTGGACGCCCGTGTCTGGCTGCGCAGCCTGGACACCCCGGCCTAGGGCTTGATCGACTGGTAGTAGCGGGCCGCGCCCGGGTGCAGGGGCAGCGGCGCGGTCGCGATGGCCGACTGCGGGTTGACCCGCCCGGCCGCCGGATGGGCGACGCCGAGCTCGTCGCGATACTGCATGAGCAGCCTGGTCAGGTCGTAGACCAGGTCCTCAGGCATGTTCTCGCTGACGACGAGGTAGTTCGGGTCGGCGACGGTGCTGATCGGGTCGAGCCCGTACACCGAGAACGGGATGTCGCGGCTGACGTAGACCTCGCTGTAGCGCACGCGGAGCGGCTCGGTCCACTCACCGAGTTCGACCAGCCGGATCGACATCGTGTCCACCAGCTGCTCGACCGCCCTGACCGGCGGGCCGCCGGAGAAGAAGAACGCGTCGATCTCGCCCTTGCTCAGCGCTTCGGCCGATGCGTCCAGGCCGAGCTGGCGGACCTTCACCTGACCGCCGGCCAGGTCGGCGACGTCGAGCAGGCGGTTCGCGGTGATCGCGGTGCCCGAGTCGGGCGCGCCGACCGAAACGGCGCGGCCGCGCAGGTCGGCGAGGCGGCGTACCGGACCGTCGGCGCGTACCACCAGGTGGAGCAGGTCGTCGTAGACGCGGGCCACGGCGCGTAGCTGGTTGCCGGTGGTGGGCAGGATGTCGGCCTGGGTGAAGCCGAGCTGCACCCGCCCGTCGCCGACGAGCTTGACGTTCTCCGCGGAAGCCGCGGTCACCAGGACGTTGGCCTGCACGTGCGGCAGCTCGCGGTTGATGATCGCCGCGTACGCCTGCCCGAAGACGTAGTACACACCGGTGCGGCTGCCGGTGGCGATGTCCAGACGTACCGGCGCGGGCGCGGGCTCGGTGCACGCGGCCATGCCGAGCAGGACCGCCACGACCAGCGCGGCGGCCGACGGCACTCGCACACGGACCACGGCGCAGAACCTACCCGACTCGTGCCGCACGCTGCCCGGGCCGCACCTCCCGAGCGCGCTGCCGGGCCGCTGTCAGTGGCCGTCGTCTCCGGCCAGGTCGCGGGCCTTGGCCTCCTGCTCGGCGTCGAAGCCGGAGATGCCGGTGTCACGGAACTGCTCGGCCTGGTCGTTGATCCAGCGGGTGTGCGCCTCCCAGGCCGACTGGCGGGTCATGCCCAGCGCTGCGCCGATCTGCGCCCAGGACGCTCCGGCGCTGCGCGCGCCACGCACCGACAGCTGCCGGCCGTAGCCCGCCTTGCGGATGATCAGCTCGCCGAGTGCCAGCAGCTGGAGCGATTCGTCGGCGGTGAGGCCGGGCTCCGCCAGGGCCTCTCGCATGCGCAGGTCGTTGTAGCGGGTGACGGCCGTCTGGAGGGTGTGCTCGCGTTCGAGCTCATCAGGGGTGACCATGCTGTCAGGCTAGCCTGACGGAACGGCGATCGCTCCGCTTTACGCCGAGGGCAGAGCGCCGAGGCAGCGGCCGGTGGTCGAGGAACCGGTGCTCGATCGTGCGTGCTCGGCGGCCGGGCTTGTTCCCGGGTCGGTTCGGCCGCAACCAGGTGCCGGGGGGAGGCGTCATCATGACATGAGTCGATTCTTCCGCGCGGTGGTCACGGTGATCGTTCTATCGCTGGCAGTGCCGATCCTGGTGCTGGCGTCGGCCGCCGCCGGCCTGGCACCGCGGCACTGGTCGGGCATCCCGCTGTCCGGGTGGGAGGTGCCGTACCTCGATGCCAAGCCGCGGCAGAAGCCGGGAACCGTCCGGCCGCCGCACCTCGACTCCGTCGCCGACGAGGTGTTCTCGTGGCGGGACAGCACCCTGGTCGCCATGGCGCCCTTGCACGACGGGTCGGTGTACATCCAGACCACCCGACTGACCCCGTCGCTGCTCGCCGAGCTCGGCCGCCGCTTCGACGGCGACAAGGTGAGCGTGGTCTACTCGCCGTTCTACGTGCTGCCCAGCCTCGCCGGAGGCGATGGCGGCGGTGATCGCGTGCGCATCGGATCGCGGTGGGAGCGCGCGGACCCGCTGGGCACCTGGGTGACGCTGATGTTCGGGTTTCCGTGGCAGCTCGGCGTGGCTCTGCTGCTGACTGCGTTCGTGTACGTCGCCGTCCCGCGCCTGCGCCGCCGCAGCCGGGACACGGCTACCGCCGCCTGACGGTCAGCCGTCAGAGCGCCAGGATGCGGCCCGCTCCGGTGCCGTCATGCAGGATGCCCGCGCCGTGCAGGACGCGATGGGCGGTGACGGCGGGGACGCTGACGAGCAGGCTGCCCGCCTGGCGGGACAGGGCGGCCTGGGCCCCGAGCAGGTGTGCGCCGCGGACCAGGATCGTGGCGAGGTCCTGGTCGGTGACGCGTACACCGAGGATGTGTTTGCGCATGTGGCGGCCGGCGGCCAGCAGCACCCCGCGCCAGGCGGCCCCGGCCAGGCGCAGCCGGTCGGCGTGTGCGGGGGCCGAGCCGCCGACGAACGCCGTGCTCAGCACCGCCGCGCGCCCCTGCCGCCAGGCGCCCTCGCTGATCTCCACGTACGCGGCGCGGTGCTCACCGGGCACGCTGACCCGGTGCAGCAGGTAGCGGCGGCGCAACCCCGCCTCGGCGGTCTCGTGGGCATACGGCAGGTCCAGCGCCCGCATCAGCTGCCCCATCCGGCGGGCAGCGTGCTCGGCGCTGAACTCGACCGTCCCGGCCGGTGTGGCCGGGCGACGCGGATGGCCCACCCGCACTCCCCCGTCGGGCGTCAGCGACGTCGCCCGCACCAGACAGGCCAGCTCGAACGCGTCCGCCAGCCGGGACCGGTCGAGCCGGGCGACCGGCTCGTACACGGCGGCGGCGGGCATCAGCTCGAGGGTGGACCGCATCGGTGAGCTCCCGTCGTCAACGTCGTCGTGCGGATGGTGTACCCACAGTGACGGCCGCTCGCGCCCGCGCGGAACCTTCCCGGCGCAGCCTTGAGGAAAACTTGCGCATGCGTCCGACCGTCCGGCGGACCGCGTGGCCCGCCTACGCTCGCCGCGCTCTGGTCACGTCGACGGCGGGGCGGCGGCCGAGCCGTCGCGCGGCGGCATCCGCCCGACCACGAGGCGGTTCAGCCCCCACAGCGCGACGCCGCCGAGCAGCAGCCAGAACGCCAGCAGGTAGATGCCGGCCTCGCGGACGAACGGCAGCAGGAACACCGCGGACACGATCGCGCCGAGCACCGGGATGACGGTGGGCGTGCGGAAGTGCCGGTGCGGCACGTGGTCGCGGCGCAGCACCAGCGCCGCGATGTTGACCAGCAGGAACACGGCCGTCAGCAGCAGCACGGTGGTGTCGGACAGGTCGGTGAGGTCGCTGACGGTCGCCATCAGCAGGATCGACAGCGCGGTGGTGAACGCGATCGCGATCCATGGCGTGCGTTTCACCGACAGCACCGCGAAGGGCCGCGGCAGCACGTCGCGCCGGGCCATGCCGTAGAGCAGGCGGGACGCCATCAGCATGTTGATCAGCATGGTGTTGGAGACCGCGATCATCGACACGGCGGAGAAGATCTCCGAGACGGGCAGGTTCGGCGCGCCGATCTTGACCACCTCCAGCAGCGGCCCGCTGGACGTGGTCAGCACGTCGAGCGGCACCACCATGGCCGCGGTGAAGGCGACGAGCAGGTAGACGATGGCGGCGGCGAGCAGGCCGGTGATCATGGCGGGTGGGAAGTCGCGCGATGGTTCCTTGGTCTCCTCGGCGAGGTTCACCGAGTCCTCGAAGCCCAGGAACGCGTAGAAGGCGGTGGCCGCGCCCGCCATCACCCCGGTGACGACGCCGAAGCCCTGCCCGGAGAAGGCGAACGCGGCGGCCGGGTCGCCCGAGCCCTTGGCCAGCACGCTGGCCCCGACGCCGATGACGAACAGCAGGCCGGCCAGTTCGACACAGGTGATCGCGATGTTGACCTTGATGGACTCCGACACGCCCCAGAAGTTCACCGCCGCGACCAGCAGGATCGCCACCGTGCCGATCAGAATCGTGGGCGGGTTCTCCACCCCGGTCAGGCCGCTGAAGTAGCGCCCACCGACCCGGGTCGCCGCGAAACTCGCCGAGGTCACCCCCGACGCCATGATCGCGAACGTGACCAGGAAGCTCAAAAACTTGATCTTGTAGGCCCGGTCGCAGTACAGCGCCCCGCCCGCGGCCTGCGGATACTTCGTGACCAGCTCCATGTACGCGAAAGCGGTCAGAAAGGCCAGCGCGAACGCGACCAGGAACGACGCCCAGATCGCACCGCCGACCTCCGCGCCGACCTGCCCGGTCAGCGAGTAGATGCCGGCCCCGAGGATGTCGCCCAGGATGAAGAAGATCAGCATGGGCCGGGTGATCACCCGGCGCAGCTCGTGCGGGTCGTCGCGCTGCGGGTGCGGCGCGGGGACCGAGACGTCGGCGGTCATGGGCTGCCTCCCGGGACCCGAGCGGGCCACGGAGAGTGCCCACTTTCTACATCCTCCTCCCTTCCCGGTCTCCGGATGATCTAAAACGCCGGTCGGCGCTCACGGCAGCTCGGCGAAGCGCTCCACTCGGTCCACCGGCCCGGCGACCACGATGATGTCGCCGTACTGCAGCACGGTCGTCGCGTCGGCGTAGGTGAACTCGTTGCCGGGTGTCTTCACGCACACGATGGTCACCCCGTGCTTGCGGCGCAGCCTGGTCTCACCGAGCGGCACACCCACGTACTCGTGCGGCGGGCGGGTCTTGACCAGCGCGAAGTTGGAGTCGATCTCCATGTAGTCGAGCATCCGGCCCGACACGAGGTGCGCCACCCGCTCGCCCATGTCGTGCTCGGGCAGCACGATGTGCTTGGCCCCGATGCGCTCCAGGATGCGGCCGTGCTGGCGGCTGACCGCCTTCGCCCAGATGTCGGCCACCTCCAGTTCCACCAGCAGCGACGTGGCCAGGATGCTGGCCTCCAGGTCGGAGCCGATGGCCACCACCGCCCGGCCGAACTCGGCGACGCCGAGCTGGCGCAGGGCCTCCATGTCGGTGGCGTCGGCGGCCACCACGTGGGTGAGCTCCCCGGCCAGGCTCTGCACGACCTTGGGCCGGTGGTCGATGGCCAGCACCTCGGTGCCGCGGCGCATCAGCTCCACGGCCAGCGAGCTGCCGAACCTGCCCAGTCCGATGACGACGACGGGGTCGTTGCCGTTCTCAGCCGACAAGGGGACGCTCCTCGGGTAGCTCGTAGTGGCGGGCCTTGGCGCGCAGTGCCAGCGCCGTGCCCAGGGTCAGCGGGCCGACCCGGCCCACGAACATCAGGATCGCGAGCAGGCCGTGGCTGGCCGCGTCCAGCTCGGCGGTGATGCCCGTGGACACCCCGACGGTCGCGAACGCCGAGATCACCTCGAACAGCACCTGGTCCAGGGTGTGCGGGTTGAGGACCAGCAGCACGTATGTCGAGGCGGCCACGGTGCCCACGCCGACCAGCGCGATGGTGAGCGCCTGCCGCTGCAACTGCTCGGGGATGCGGCGGCGGCCGACGTTCACCGACGGCTCACCGCGCAGCTCCGCCCAGATCACGTAAGCCAGCAGCCCGAACGTGGTGACCTTGATGCCGCCGGCGGTGCCCGCGCTGCCGCCGCCGATGAACATGAGTGCGTCGTACGCCAGCCAGCTCGACGGGTACATCGCCCCGATGTCGATGGAGTTGAACCCGCCGCTGCGCGGCATCACCGCGCCGAAGAACGCGTTGAGCAGCTGGTCCGCCCCGGACATGTCGCCCAGCGTGCGCGGGTTGCGTCCCTCGGTCGCCAGCAGCAGGACCGTGCCGCCGACCAGCAGCACGGCGCTGAGGGTCAGGGTGAGGCGGGTGAGCACCGACCAGCGGCGCGGCCGCCGCCAGGAGTGGCGCAGCTCGAACAGCACCGGGAAGCCCAGCCCGCCGACGATCACGCCCACCGCCAGGGTGAGGCAGATCCACGGATCGGTGTTGAACCTGACCACGCTGTCGGGCCACAGCGCGAACCCGGCGTTGTTGAAGGCGGAGATCGAGTGGAACACGCCCAGGTACGCCGACCGCCAGAACGTCTCACCGTAGGCGAGCATGAACCGGCCCGCCAGCACCACCGCGAGGATCGCCTCCGTGACCACGCTGAGCAGCACCACGTTGCGGACCACCCGGCGCAGGTCGGTCATCTGCAGCGCCTTCGTCTCGGCCTGCACCAGCATCCGGGCTCGCAGACCGAGCCGGCCGGACAGCGCGATCGCGAACAGCGTGGCCATGGTCATGATGCCCAGGCCGCCCGCCTGAATCAGCGCCATGATGATGAGCTCGCCGGCGACCGACCAGTGCGTCTCGCTGTCGACCAGGACAAGACCCGTCAGGCAGACCGCCGAGGTGGCCGTGAACAGCGCATCCAGGAAACGGGCGGGCTCGCCGGTCTCGGTGGCGACCGGCAGCGACAGCAGACCCGTGCCGACCAGCGCAGCGGCCGCGAACCCCCCGACGATCACCTGCGTCGGGTGGTGGAACTGATCGAGCACGACCGCCGACACACTCCTGCGCACGCCGCGACCATACCAATGTCCCGCTGTGCAGGTGACCCGCGTCGCAGCCGGGATCAGTCCGGGACGACCGCCGTTCGGAGGGTGCCCGCCGTTGACGTTGCCGTGCCAAGGTATGCGGCATGCGTGATGTGGACGTTCTCGTCATCGGATCCGGTCCCGGCGGCCAGAAGGCCGCCATCGCGGCCGCCAAGCTGGGCCGCCGGGTCGCCATGGTAGAACGCGGAGACATGATCGGCGGGGTCAGCGTCAACACCGGCACCATCCCGTCGAAGACCCTACGTGAGGCCGTCGTCTACCTCACCGGCCTGAGCCAGCGCGAGCTCTACGGGCAGAGCTACCGGCTCAAGGACGACATCACCGTCGCGGACCTGACCGCCCGCACCGAACACGTGATCAGCCGCGAGGTCGACGTGGTACGCGGCCAGCTGGCCCGCAACGGGGTGCGGCTGCACGCGGGCACCGCCCGGTTCACCGACCCGCACACGGTGCACGTGACCGGCGAGCGCGGCCGCGACTTCTCGGTCACCGCGGACAACATCGTCATCGCCGCGGGCAGCCGCCCGGCGCGCCCCGTGACGGTCGAATTCGACGACCTGACCATCATCGACTCCGACGGCATCCTCAAACTCGACCGCGTGCCGCGCTCGATGGTGGTGGTCGGCGCGGGCGTGATCGGCATCGAGTACGCCTCGATGTTCGCCGCGCTGGGCACCAAGGTCACCGTGGTCGAGCGGCGCAGCCGCATGCTGGACTTCTGCGACCTGGAGGTCGTCGAGGCGCTGAAGTACCACCTGCGCGACCTGGCCGTGACGTTCCGGTTCAGCGAGGCCGTCGCCGCCGTCGAGAAGCACCCCAAGGGCGCGATCGCGGTGCTGGAGAGCGGCAAGACCATCGCCGCGGACACCGTCATGTACTCGGCCGGGCGGCAGGGCATGGGCGACGCCCTGGCGCTGGAGGCGGCCGGGCTGGCCGCCGACGACCGCGGGCGCATCACCGTGGACGAGAACTTCCGCACCGCGGTGCCGCACATCTACGCCGTCGGCGACATCATCGGCTTCCCGGCGCTGGCCGCCACCTCGATGGAGCAGGGCCGGCTGGCCGCGCACCATGCCTGCGGGCAGCCGCTGGGCCCGATCTCGGCGCTGCAGCCCATCGGGATCTACACCATCCCCGAGATCAGCTACGTGGGCCGCACCGAGGACGAGCTGACCGACCAGCGGGTGCCGTTCGAGGTCGGTGTGTCCCGCTACCGCGAGCTCGCCCGCGGGCAGATCATCGGCGACACGCACGGCGTGCTGAAGATCCTGGTGTCGCCGGAGGACCGCAAGCTGCTCGGCGTGCACGTCTTCGGCACCGGCGCAACCGAGCTGCTCCACATCGGGCAGTCGGTGATGGGCTGCGGCGGCACCGTGGACTACCTAGTCGAGGCGGTGTTCAACTACCCCACGCTGGCCGAGTCGTACAAGGTCGCGGCGCTCGACGCGACCAACAAGATGCGGCACATCGCGAGCCTGCGAGACTGAACCCCATCACCTCCCAGCTGACCTCCGACCGGTCCGACTTCGCGTTCAGCCGGCCCGCGCCCGCGCCGCCGGCCCGGATCGACCAGGTGCCGGCTCGCGGAGCGACGGTCGCCCGCGGCTGGTACCTGCCCCAGACCGGCAGCGACCACCTCCCGGTGGCCGCCCGCATCCGGCTCTGACGCCCGTGTCACGGCCACGAAGCGCTTCATACGCGCTCGCCGTGTCGCGTCTTGCGGGAGGATGGAGGCCGCGGAACCTGGAGTCGATCACGAATCCGGCACGGGTTCTCGATCACTAGGACATTGCCGCCCCGGGCGTGCGAACCCGTGCCCGGCGTGATGGGGTATGCGGTGAAGGGACGCACCGGGGCGGCCGCAAACATCGAGCATTCACGACCAGGAGTCACACCATGGCAGCACAGATCGGTGTCACCGGGCTGGCGGTGATGGGCGCCAACCTCGCCCGCAACCTGGCCCGCAACGGCTACACCGTGGCGGTCCACAACCGCAGCCGCGCCCGCACCGACGCGCTGATCGCCGAGCACGGCGGCGAGGGCGACTTCGTGCCGACCGAGACGATGCAGGAGCTGGTCGGCGCGCTGGAGAAGCCGCGCCGCGTACTGATCATGGTCAAGGCCGGCAAGCCGGTCGACGACGTGATCGCCGAGCTGGTGCCGCTGCTCGACGCCGACGACATCATCATCGACGCGGGCAACTCCCACTTCACCGACACCCGCCGCCGCGAGGCCGCGCTGGCCGAGAAGGGCCTGCACTTCGTCGGCGTGGGTGTGTCCGGCGGCGAGGAGGGCGCACTCAAGGGCCCGTCGATCATGCCGGGCGGGTCGAAGAAGTCGTACGAGTCGCTCGGGCCCATGCTGGAGAAGATCTCCGCGCACGTGGACGGCGAGCCGTGCTGCTCCTGGATCGGCACCGACGGCGCCGGTCACTTCGTGAAGATGGTCCACAACGGCATCGAGTACGCCGACATGCAGGTCATCGGCGAGGCGTACGACCTGCTGCGCTCCGGCGCGGGCCTGGAGCCGGCCGAGCAGTCGAAGATCTTCGCCGAGTGGAACAAGGGCGACCTGTCGTCCTTCCTGATCGAGATCACCGCCGAGGTGCTCGGGCACGTCGACGCGAAGACCGGCAAGCCGTTCGTGGACGTCGTCGTCGACGCCGCGGGCATGAAGGGCACCGGCGGCTGGACCGTGATGGCGGCCCTGGAGCTGGGTTCGCCGGTCACCGGCATCGGCGAGTCGGTGTTCGCCCGCGCGCTGTCGTCGCAGGCGGCCCAGCGTCCGATCGCGCAGGGGCTGTTGGCCGGCCACGAGGTCAAGGTCGACCTGCCCGACACCTTCGTCGAGGACGTGCGCCAGGCGCTGTACGCGTCCAAGCTGGTCAGTTACGCCCAGGGCCTGGACATGCTGGTGTCGGCGTCCAAGGAGTACGGCTGGGACCTGGACCTGGCGGCGATCGCATCACTGTGGCGGGCGGGCTGCATCATCCGCGCCTCGCTGCTGCGCGACATCACCGCCGCGTACCAGGGCTCGGAGCACCCGGCGAACCTGCTGTTCGCGCCCGCGTTCACCGAGGCGATCGGGGCGGCCGTGCCGGCCTGGCGCCGCGTGGTGGCCACCGCCGCGCAGCTGGGCATCCCGGCGCCGGTGTTCTCCTCGTCGCTGGCCTATTACGACGGCCTGCGCCGCGAGCGGCTGCCCGCCGCCCTGACCCAGGGCCTGCGGGACCTGTTCGGCGCGCACACCTACAAGCGGGTCGACTCCGACGGCACCTTCCACACCCTGTGGTCGGGCGACAAGGCCGAGGTCAAGCAGGACTGACGCATTTCGCGAACAAAGCTCCGTTCATGCCGTTGTGCTGCATGGACGGAGCTTTGTCCGTGCCGCCCCGTGCAGCACCTTCAGGTAGACCCGCTACGGTGTGGGTTCTGTCTTGAACATGTCGAGGAGTGAACGCCCGTGGGCGGCTACGGCACCCAGGTTCTGCTGGTGCTTGTCCTGATGTTGATCAACGGAGCGCTGTCGGGCAGCGAGATGGCTCTCATCTCACTGCGGGAGTCGCAGATCCAGCGGCTCGAGCGCTCCTCCTCCGGCGGCAGGGTGTTGGCCCGCCTGTCCCGGGACCCGAACCGGTTCCTCGCCACCATCCAGATCGGCATCACCCTGGCCGGCTTCCTGGCCTCGGCCTTCGCGGCGACGTCGCTGGCCAAGCCGCTGGTGCCGGTTTTCGGCTTCCTGGGCAAGGCGGCGGAGCCGGCCGCCATCATCGTGGTCACCCTGGTGCTGACCTTCCTCACCCTGGTGGTGGGCGAACTCGCGCCCAAGCGCATCGCCATGCAGCGCGCCGAGGGCTGGGCGCTGGTCGCCGCGCGGCCCCTGGACTGGATGGCCACCGCGTCGCGGCCGTTCGTGTGGCTGCTCGGCAAGTCCACCGACATGATCGTGCGGATCGCCGGAGTGGACCCGCGGGCCGGCCGGGAGGAGATCTCCGCCGAGGAGATCCGCGACCTGGTCGTCGCGCAGCGCAGCTTCACGGCCGAGCAGCGGGAGATCATCTCCGGGGCGTTCGAGATCAGCGAGCGCGACATCCGCGACATCCTGATCCCCCGCCGCGAGGTCGTCACCCTGCCCGCGGGCATGCCCGCCGAGGAGGCTCTGGGTGTGCTGGCCGAAACCGGCCACAGCCGGGCCCCGGTCGTCGGCGACGGCGACCTCGACTCCGTCGTCGGCGTGGTGCACCTGCGCGATCTGCTCGGCGCGGGCGGCCCGGTCGGCGAGCGCGCCCGCACGGCCGTCTTCCTGCCCGAGACGCTGTCCGTGTCGGACGCCATGCGCCAGCTGCGCAACCAGCGCGAGCAGTTCGCCCTGGTGGTCGACGAGCACGGCTCCATCGACGGCATCATCACCATGGAGGACCTCGTCGAGGAGGTCGTCGGCGAGATCTACGACGAGACCGACCGCGATGTCGTCTCCGTGGTCCGCGAGGCCGACGACGTGTTCCTGGTGCCGGGCTCGTTCCCGCTGCACGACCTGCCGGACCTCGGCATCGACCTGAACCGCCTCGGCGAGATGGACTACACGACCGTCGCCGGCCTGGTGCTGGACAAGCTCGGCCACATCCCCACCAAGACCGGAGAGACGGTCAAGGTCCCCGGCTTCACCGCCGAGGTCACCGAGATCGACGGTCGCAGCATCTCCCAGCTCCGCCTGCGCCTGGTCCGCAACCACGACCGCAGCCACTCCTCCTGACCCCGCTCGTCCTCGACCGCCGGACTTGCCTGGCAGTTGTGCGTATCCCGCACGCGCATACGTACAGGTGCCAGGCAAGTCGTCGGATCCTGGACGGGTCGGCGGCGACGGCCGCACACAGGGCTCGGCCCGCGGTGAACGGACACCGGCACCGTCAGGCAGGCGCGGGCCGGTCCCCGGTCCTCGGTCTGCGCATGCGGCGCAGCAGTGGCGGCACCACGATCAGGCCCAGCAGGACCAGCGGGCACGAGAGGCAGCCCAGGCACAGCAGGTTGGTCACGAAGGGGTAGTCGGCCCCGGGCACGTAGACGACACCCTGGGCACCGGTGTCCAGAGCCGGCACGGGTCTGCCGAGTCTCATGTCCGGGGGTGCGTTGTCGAGCTGCACATCGAAGTGCAGTACGGAACGGTCGTCGCTGACGAAGTCGCCTTTCCAGATCTGGGTCCTCCGCCCGACCTCGTACGTCCCGGTCGGGTTGAACGTGCCCGCGACGCCCTCGCCGTTGGCGGCCCGCCACGACGGGCCCAGCTCGGCCAGCACCTTGTTCGACGCCAGCACCATCAACGACACGACCAGCGCCAGGAAGACCACCGACACGAACGCACCGGCCCACCGGCCCGTCTTCCCCCACGGCGGTTCCGGACGGGTCACCGCGCGGCCCCGGACGGTCTGCTCATCTCTCCCGACATCGTCACGAGCGTGACGGTAGCCATCCGGATCAAGCGCGCGGTGCGATCGTCGCCAACAGAGCCCGGTGACGGTTGCGGCGGGCTACTACAACGGTCGCCATGACAGAAGTGATCGATGCGGCGGCGCTGCGGAAGCACATCGGACGGCTGACCGCCTTCGGCCCGCGCCACCGCGACGACAGCCGGGCGGTGTCGGCCGCGCTCGACCACATCACCGGTTGCCTGGCCGGTTACGGGTACGAGGTGGTGCGGGAGCCGTACGGCGACGCACCCCACGAGGTCAACCTGCTGGCCGAGCGGGCCGGCACCGCCATGGCTCCGGTACTGGAGATCGGCGCGCACTGGGACAGCGTCGCCGGTAGCCCCGGGGCCGACGACAACGCCAGCGGCGTGGCCGGTCTGCTCGAACTCGCCCGTATCTGCGCGGCGGAGCCGGCCGCCCCGCGTACCGTCCGGTTCTGCTTCTTCGGCGGCGAGGAGCACGATCCGGGACCGTGCAACGGCAGTCGGGCCCACGTCGCCCGGCTCGACGCCACGCGCGCCGACGTGGAAGGCATCATCGTCCTGGAGATGATCGGCTACCGCGACCTGCGCCCCGGCTCCCAGACGTTTCCCGACGCCGATGGGCAGGCAGACCTCGACCTCACCCGGCTGCACCGCGCGGACTTCATCGCCGCCGTCGGCAACGTCGAGGCCGCCGCCTACCTGGCCGCCATCGGCGACGGCGGGGCGGCCCAGGTCCCGCCGCTGCCGGTCGTGGCGGTGCCGCTGCCTTCCGACCATGAAGCCAACGGTGCCCGCAGCGACCACCAGCCCTACTGGGCGAGCGGGCGGCTCGGCGTGATGGTCACCGACACCGCGGAGTTCCGCAACCCGCACTACCACCAGCCGACCGACACCCTGGACACCCTCGACCTGGACTTCGCCGCGCAGGTGACACAGGCCGTCGCCGACGCCATGCGCACCCTGGCGCACCGCCCTGCTGAGTGACGTACCGGCAGCCACCGCGGGAGGCGGCCCGCAGCGTCCGCGAAGCTCAGCGCGGGGTGGTCGGATCGGGCACGAAAGCGGGCCCGTGACCGGGCACGATCAGGACCGGGTTCAACGCGAGCACCCGCGCGCGGGACGCCGACAGCGCGACGCCGTCCGTGGCGAACGGATCCTTCGGCGGCCCTTCGGCGTGCCACCACACGTGGGTGAGCGCGACCAGGCCGTCGGCGGTGTCGACCAGGGTGGTGATGTCCTCGGCGGTGTGCCCCGGGGTGCGGATCAGCCTGATCGTCTCGGAGAGCGCGAAACCCTCGGCGTCGCGGCTGACCCACTGGTCGTCGACGTAGTAGGCCCAGTGGTCGTGGTAGCGGGCATTGCGGAACAGCGCCGCGTTGATCGTGTGGTCGGGATGGTGGTGGCTGAAGATCACATCGGTGACGTCTTCGGGGTCGACGCCGAGATCGGCCATCGGGCCGAGGATCTGCTGCCGATCGGCGACCATCCCGGGGTCGACGACCACGGTGGTGTCCCCGTCCCGCAGCAGCGCCACAGTGCTGGCCACCCGATCACCGACATACCCCGCGTTGAGCACCCACAGCTGCGCCGCCATACCCACACGCTACCGACCATCGCGCCGCCGCGCGGCCCGCTGCAGTTTCGGGGAAACTGCACGATCCGTGGGCCCGATCGCTGCAGTTTCCCTGAAAGTGCACCCTCCGGTCGGAGCGGGTCAGGCGGCGAAGGAGTGGCGGATGAGGGAGCCGCCGTCGACGACGAGGGTCTGGCCGGTCATCCAGGAGGAGGTCTGGCCCGCCAGGAAGACGACGGCGCTCGCGATGTCCTCGGGTTCGCCGATGCGGCCCAGCGGGGTGTGCTGGTTGATCAGCTCCTCGTTGTTCTCCCACAGGGCCTGGGCGAGCTTGGTGCGCACGATGCCGGGGGCGATGCCGTTGACCCGCACCTTCGGGGCCAGCTCGGCGGCGAACTGCCGGGTCAGGTGGATGACGGCGGCCTTGGTGGCGTTGTAGTAGCCGATGCCCATTTCGGTCGCCAGGCCGCCGACGGAGGCGATGTTGACGATCGTGCCGCCGTTGGCCGCCATCGAGGCGTGCCAGGCGGCCTGCGTCCACAGCACGATGGACAGCTGGTTGACCTGCACGGTCTTCTCCGCGCGGGAGACGTCGAGGTCGACCATGGGGCCGAAGTACGGGTTGGTGCCGGCGTTGTTGACGAGCACGTCGACGGAGCCGAACTCGGCCACGGCCGCGGCGACGCAGGCGTCGGCCTGCTCCTTCTCCCCCACGTGCGCGGCCTTGGCGAGGAAGCCGACCTTCGGGTACGCCGCGCGGAACTCCGCGGCGACCGCGTCCAGCGCGTCCTGGCGCCGGGAGGTCAGCACGACGTTGCAGCCTTCGGCGGCCAGGGCGGCCGCGGTGGCCTTGCCGATGCCGCGGGAGGCGCCGGTGACCAGCGCGGTACGACCTTCCAGACCTGTACGCACAGCTTCGCCCCTTGTTCAGTCGTTGATGTTGCAGTCGATGTGCGCATACCTTAGCGAGCAGACCGACCGGTCGGTAGGCCTCCGTGCGGTTCAACATACCGACTGGTCGGTATTGACAGCGGGGCCGCCGCCGCGCTGTCATGGGCACCTCGACACGTCGGCGTTCCGGCTGGGGCGCCATGGGGGAAGGCTGGGCATGAGCCACTACCGGAGCAATCTGCGTGACCTGCGGTTCAACCTGTTCGAGGTGTTCGGCCTCGGCGAGAAGCTGGGCACGGGACGCTTCGCCGAGCTGGACACCGACACCGTCGAGCACATGCTCGCCGAGGTGGAGCGGCTGTCGGTCGGGCCGATCGCGGCGTCGTACGCCGACGTGGACCGCAACCCGCCGGTCTACGACCCGCAGACCCACTCGGTGACCATGCCCGACAGCTTCCGCCGCTCCTACCGGGCCTGGATGGACGCCGAGTGGTGGCGGCTGGACATGCCCGCCGAGGCCGGCGGCGTCGTCGCCCCGCGCGCCCTGTGGTGGGCGCTGATCGAGCTGGTCCAGGGCGCGCAGGCACCGGTCTACATGTACGGCGGCGGCCCCGGCTTCGGCGGACTGCTGCACCGCATGGGCACGCCCGAGCAGCAGCGCGTCGCCGAGATCATGATCGAGCGACAGTGGGGCGCGACGATGGTGCTCACCGAGCCGGACGCGGGCTCCGACGTCGGCGCGGGGCGCACCCGGGCCGTACCGCAGGCCGACGGCTCGTGGCACCTTGAGGGCGTCAAGCGCTTCATCACCTCGGGCGAGCACGACCTGAGTGAGAACATCATGCACTTCGTGCTGGCCCGGCCGGTGGACACGCCCGGTGCGGGCGGGCCGGGCACCAAGGGCCTGTCGATGTTCCTGGTGCCGAAGTTCCACTTCGACCACGAGTCCGGGCAGCTGGGCGAACGCAACGGCGTGTACGCGACCAACGTCGAGAAGAAGATGGGCCTGAAGGTCTCCAGCACCTGCGAGCTGACCTTCGGCCAGCACGGCGTTCCGGCGAAGGGCTGGCTGGTCGGCGAGGTGCACGACGGCATCGCCCAGATGTTCAAGGTGATCGAGTCAGCGCGTATGCAGGTCGGCGTGAAGGCGATCGCGACGCTGTCGACCGGTTACCTC
Organism: Catellatospora sichuanensis; assembly: GCF_007483665.1. Classification (GTDB taxonomy): domain Bacteria; phylum Actinomycetota; class Actinomycetes; order Mycobacteriales; family Micromonosporaceae; genus Catellatospora; species Catellatospora sichuanensis. The sequence goes on along the minus strand of NZ_VIQO01000027.1, from coordinate 79,790 downwards.
AACGCGCTCGACTACGCCCGCCAGCGCGTGCAGGGCCCCGACCTGACCCGTGCGGCGGACAAGACCGCACCCCGGGTCACCATCGACCGCCACCCCGACGTGCGGCGCATCCTGATGCTGCAGAAGGCCTACGCCGAGGGTCTGCGCGCGACCTACCTCTACACCGCCGGCTGGCTGGACCGCGACCACGCGCAGGGCGCGAACGTCAACGACCTGCTGCTGCCCATCGTCAAGGGCGTCGGCTCGGAGCGCTCCTACGAGATGCTGGCCCTGTCGCTGCAGACCCTGGGCGGCTCGGGTTACCTGCAGGACTACCCGATGGAGCAGTACATCCGGGACACGAAGATCGACACCCTGTACGAGGGCACCACCGCGATCCAGGGGCAGGACTTCTTCTTCCGCAAGATCGTACGGGACCGCTCAGTGGCCCTGGACCTGCTCATCGGCGAGATGGAGGAGTTCCTCGACGCGAACGGGTCCACGGACGCGCTGAAGCTGGAGTGCGAGTCGCTGCGCGAGGCGATCGCCGACGTGCGCGGCATGGTGGAGACGATGTTCGGCTGGCAGAAGGCGGCCGGGGACGACGTCACCGAGGTGTACAAGGTCGGCCAGAACACGACCCGCCTGCTGATGAGCGTCGGCGACCTGGTGATCGGCTGGCTGCTGATCCGGCAGGCCGCGGTCGCGCTGGCCGCCCTGGACGGCGCGTCCGGCGACGACGTCGGCTTCTACCAGGGCAAGCTCGCGGTGGCGCGATTCTTCGCGCGTACCGTGCTGCCGGAGCTGACCGCGCGCCGCCGGGTGCTGGAGGCCACCGACAACGCGCTGATGGAGATCCCGGATGGGGCGTTCTAAAACCGACGGCGGGGCCGGGGTGCGCGAGCGCATCCTGGCCGCGGCGTGTGAGCTGTTCGCCGAGCAGGGGTACGACGCGACGTCGGTGCAGCAGGTCGTCGACCGGGCCGGGGTCACCAAGGGCGGCCTGTACCACTACTTCGGGGCCAAGGAGGACCTGCTCGTCGAGATGTACCGGGCGATCTTCAGCGAGCGGCTCACGGCGCTGGACGCGATCCTCGCCGAGGGGCGCGATCCGGAGTGGACGCTGCGGGCGATCATCGAGGACATCGTGGTCGGCACGGCCGCGATGCGGCAGGAGTCCGCGGCCGTCTCCCGTGAGCTGGCCACCATGGACAGCGGGCGCACCCAGCGCCTGCAGGCCGACTGGCGCCGCTACCAGGAGGCGGTGCGGGGCCTGATCCGCCAGGCGCAGCAGGACGGGGTGTTCAGCCCGGTCGCCTCGCCGGAGGTCGTCTCATGGTCGATCTTCGGGGTGACGAACTCGCTGCACACCTGGTTCCGCCCGGACGGCCCGAAGCCGGCCGAGACGATCGCGCGCGAGCTCGCGGACTTCGTCCTGGCGGGCCTGAAGACGCCATCCTGACAGACTGTTAGGAAGCTTTATTTATTGATACTCTTCTCCGTGAGCGCTCGTCCCCCCGACATCTCACGAACCGCAGGCACCCCGCCGCGGAGAGGAGCCCCCATGTCACGACAACGTTCCCTGGCGCTGACGGGAGTGCTCGCGATCGTCGCAGCACTCGCGGTCATCCTGCCCTCGGCCTCGGCGTCCGCCGCGAACTGCGTCACCGCGTGGCAGTCGTCGGCCGTCTACACCGGAGGCATGACCGCCTCCCACAACGGTCGCAACTGGCTGGCCCGCTGGTGGACCCAGAACCAGGCCCCCGGCACCAACGAGGTCTGGACCGACCAGGGCACCTGCGGCGGCGGCACCACGCCCCCGCCCGGCGGCACCTGCAACCACCCCAACTGGGCCGCGGGCACCTGGTACACCACCGGTAGCATCGTGCGCTACACCAACGGGCTCTACTACATCGCCGAGCACGACAACCCGGGCTACGACCCGACGATCAGCACCTGGTACTGGGACCCGTACACCTGCAGCGGCACGCCCCCGTCGAACCCGCCGACCAACCCGGGCGGCTTCGTCGTCTCCGAGGCGGCCTTCAACCAGATGTTCCCGGGCCGCAACTCCTTCTACACGTACCAGGGCCTGATCGCCGCGCTGAGCGCCTTCCCGTCGTTCGCCACCACCGGCAGCGACACCGTGCGCCGGCAGGAGGCCGCGGCGTTCCTGGCCAACGTCAACCACGAGACCGGCGGACTGGTCCACATCGTCGAGCAGAACACGGCCAACTACCCGCACTACTGCGACGCGGGCCAGCCCTACGGCTGCCCGGCCGGGCAGGCCGCCTACTACGGCCGCGGACCGATCCAGCTGAGCTGGAACTTCAACTACAAGGCCGCCGGTGACGCGCTGGGGCTGCCGCTGCTGACCAACCCGTGGCTGGTGCAGCAGGACGCGTCGGTCGCCTGGCGCACCGGACTGTGGTACTGGATGACCCAGAACGGCCCCGGCACGATGACCGCGCACAACGCCATGGTCAACGGGGCGGGCTTCGGCCAGACGATCCGCAGCATCAACGGTTCCATCGAGTGCAACGGCGGCAACCCGGCGCAGGTCCAGAGCCGCGTCAACGCCTACCAGCAGTTCGTCGGCATCCTCGGCACCACCCCCGGTGCCAACCTTTACTGCTGACGACACCCGGCGGTGCGGGGCGTGCCCGGCATGCCCCGCACCGGTCGCCGGTCACCAGCCGTCCAGGGCCTGATCTTCAGCGAGGTCCCGCAACCCGTCGGCGATCTCGTTGAGATAACCGGCCAGCACGTCGTTGTCGACGGGGCAGTCCCGCCAGTGGGCCTGGGCCTGGTCGAGCAGGGCCAACAGCCCGGCGTTGAGCACACTCAGGCGGTGGTCGCGGAGGCTGCCGCGGACGCCGGCCCATTCCCAGTCGACCTCACCGTCGTAACGCTCGCCTTCGCAGATGGCGCGTTGCAGCCCATAGGCGACATCCACGTAGGCGTCCCAAGCGGCCTTCTGATGTGTCGTGCTGTTCACTGCTTCGGCTCCCCCATGCCTGCTTCAGGTACGAAGCGTTCCCTCCGACCGTACGCGGCCGGCGCCGCCATGCCGTACTCCAGGACGAGGTGACCGCCACCGTCCCGGAGTCTTCCGCCTGCGTCAGCCGGCAGGACGCGCGTAGTGCAGCAGGACGACGCCGTTGCCGAACGTGCGGGTGCGGGCCAGGCGAAGGTGGTGACGCCGGTCCGCGGGCCGGAACAGTGGGCGGCCCCGGCCCAGCACCACCGGGTGCACGTACAGGCGGATCTCATCGATCAGGTCATGTTCGAAAAATGAGGCCGCCAACCCGGCGCCGCCGACGGCCACGTCCCCGCCCGACTGGTCGGCGAGCATGCGAATGTCGTCGGGCACGACCTCGCGCACCACCGTGGTGTTCCAGTCGGCGTGGTCGAGGGTGCGGGAGAAGACATACTTCGGCATGTCCCGCCAGATCCGGGCGAACTCCGCCGCCGTCGCGGGCGCGGCCGGATCCTGGTCGGCGGTGGGCCAGTAGTCGGCCATCAGCTCGTGGCTGACCCGGCCGTCGAGGAATGCGCCCATCGGGGCGAGCAGCGCGTTGAAGTGGTGGTGCACCTCGTCGTCGACCAGGTGCCAGTCGAGTTCTCCGTCGGGGCCGGCGAAGAACCCGTCGACCGACACCGACATCATCAGCACGATCTTGCCCATCGCGGCCTCCCGGCACCGGCGCCCGTCCCGCCATCCTAAGGCGATGGTCCGACGACACCGGCGCTACCAGGCGTCCCCTCCGGTGTACGGGCGGCTCCACAGCGCCGCCTGCAGGGCGACCGCCTTGAACCAGGCCTGGTACATCGCTTCGACCTCGTCGGGGCCGTGGCCCTTGCGGGCGAGGAACGGGCGGATCGTCACGGTGATCGGCACGATGAACGCGATCAGGTAGCGCAGGTTGATCAGCGGCACGGACGGCGCGTCGTCCGTGGTGTTCTTCTTCGCGGCGGTGTGCCGCAGCCCGATCTCTTCCGCGTAGTCGAGCCACGCCTGGTCGTACGGCCGGTTGCAGGTGTCGAGGATCCACTGTCCGAACCGGGCCCGCACCCGTCGCTGGTAGTCGTCGATGAGCTGCCCATCGGGCGTGGAGAAGTACGCCACCAGGAACGGGTGCGCCAGCACGAAGCCGTACCAGACGTCGAGCACGTCCTGGACCTGGTCGGCGAGCACCTGCCCCGCCTCGCGCAGGGCGGCCTCGTCGGCGGGGCCGAACAGCACGCTCTCCTTCAGCCGGGCCAGCTCGTCGAGGGTCACCGGCGACCTGGCGGCCTCGCCGGTGCCGTACGTGTACCCGGGAATGGTCTTCTGCTGCGTCATGGTCGTGCTCCCTGTCCTCAGCGGCAGGCGGCGCCCGCCGCCGGATCCGGCGTCCCCGTGCGACGCTAGTCGCCATTTACAGCCCATTGGCCGGTTTCGCGAATTACACCGGACCGAGCGGGCACGTCCCGGTGGGTTCCGCGCCGCGGCGCGGAATACGCTGCCCCGCGCGCGGGTTCGACCTGTCGACGATCATGAGGGAGAGGACCGGTATGTCCGTACCGCTGGAGTTCGCGCTCGACACGTTCGGCGACGTCACCGTCGACGACACCGGGGGCACGGTGCCGTACGCGCAGGTCATCCGCAACGTGGTCGAGCAGGCCGTGCTGGCCGACAGCGTCGGCGTGGACGCGTTCGGCATCGGCGAGCACCACCGCGGCGACTTCGCCGTCACCGCGCCGGAGATCGTGCTGGCCGCGATCGCTTCGCGTACCGAGCGGATCAGGCTCGGCACCGCGGTGACCGTGCTCAGCTCCGACGACCCGGTGCGCGTGTTCGAGCGGTTCGCCACCCTCGACGCCGTCTCACGCGGCCGGGCCGAGATCATCCTGGGGCGTGGCTCGTTCACCGAGTCGTTCCCACTGTTCGGCTACGACCTGGCGCAGTACAACGAGCTGTTCGAGGAGAAGCTGGACCTGCTGGCCCAACTGCTCGACGAGGGGCCGGTCACCTGGCAGGGCAACCTGCGGGCCGGGCTGAAGGACCAGCACGTGTATCCGAAGACCGAGTCGGGGCGCATCCGCACCTGGATCGGCGTCGGCGGCAGCCCGGAGTCGGTGGTGCGCGCCGCCGCGTACCAGATGCCGCTCATGCTCGCGATCATCGGCGGGCGACCGGAGCGTTTCGCGCCCTACGTCGACCTGTATCACCGCGCGCTCGCGCAGATGGAGGTGGAGCGGCTGCCGATCGGCGTGCACTCCCCCGGCCACCTCGCCGAGACCGACGCGCAGGCCCGCGAAGAGCTGTGGCCGCACCACCGCAAGCTGATGGACCGGATCGGCCGCGAGCGCGGCTGGCCGCCCACCAACCGCGACCGGTTCGAGGCCGAGGCCGACGAGGGGTCGCTCTACGTCGGCTCACCCGAGACCGTCGCCCAGAAGATCGCTGCCACGGTACGCACACTCGGCGTCAACCGGTTCGAGCTCAAGTACAGCGCCGGCACCCTCCCGCACGACAAGCTCATGACCTCGATCCGCCTCTACGGCGAGCAGGTCGTGCCCCGCGTACGCGAGCTGCTCGCCACCTGACCGCCCGGCCCATGATCGCTCAACTTGCCCGGCACCTGTGCGTATCTTGGATCGCCATACCCACAGGTGCCCGGCAAGTTGAGCGATCTTGACCGGACGCGCACAATCGGCTGGTGGGTGTCGATGTGGCAACGCTCGTGATGGTGCTGGGTGAGGTGCGGGCGTGGCTGGCCCGGCCGGACAACGACTTCTCGTGGTCGTCCTTCCTGGACGCCGATGCCGCCCTGGTCGAGATCGACGGGTTGACGGCGGTGGTCCGCGCCGAGGGCAGGGTGCCGTTCTCCCTGTCGGTGCTGTTCGCCCCGACCGGCCCGATCCAGGAGGTCGCGTTGTCCAGCGGGTGGGGTGAGGAGTTCCTCACCCTCGCCGCGCGCTTCGACGACGCGTCGGGGGCCGGTGGCTGATCGCCTCGCGCTGACGGCGGTCCCACCGCCCCCGATCAGCGCAGGGCGGTGGCGGCGGTCGCCTGGACGGCCGTGGTGAGCGCGGTGAGGGCGTCCGATTCGAGCCGCCAGTGCTGCCAGTACAGCGGGACGCTCAGTCGGCTGCCCGGCGCCAGTTCCCGGTAGCGCCCCGCGGCCAGGTCCGCGTCGGCGACCGGCTCGGGCACCATGCCCCAGCCGAGCCCCAGGCGGATGGCCTCGTCGAACGCGGTCACCGACGGCACGTAGTGGATCGGCGGATCCAGCTCCCGGCGGGTGATAGTCCGCAGGAACCGGTGCTGCAGCCGGTCCTTGCGGTTAAGCACCAGCATCGGCGCGTCCGCCAGCGCCTGCGGGGTGATCCCGTCGGCGAACCAGGTGGTGAACATGGCCGGTGCCGCGACGGCCCGGTAGTGCATCGCGCCCAGCCGCTGTGACCGGCACCCCTGCACGGGCACGTTCTGTGCGGTGACCGCGGCCATCACGGTGCCGCTGCGCAGCAGTTCGGCGGTGTGCTCCTGGTCGTCCTGGTATACGTCGAACCGCAGCCGGAGTTCCGGCGGCACTGCGGCGAGCGCGGGCATGAACCAGGTGGCCAGCGAGTCTGCGTTGACGACGATGGCAGCCCTGGTCCAGGTGCCACCGCGGGCGCCCCGGGCGGTGGCCAGGGCTTCGCGTTCGAGCAGGGCGATCTGCCCGGCCAGGCGCAGCAGCGGCGCACCGGCCTCGGTGGCCTGGCACGGCTTGGCCCGGCGGACCAGGACCTGACCGGTGGCCTGTTCCAGCGCTTTGATCCGCTGGCTGACCGCGGACGGAGTCAGGTTGAGCACCCGCGCGGCCGCGTCGAAGCTGCCCTCGCGTACGACGGCGGCGAACGTCTCCAGCTGTGCCGAATCCAGGCTCACCTAAGTGATGCTAATGCTTATTAAGAAACATTAGCTGGAGTGGTGCCGCCAAGGACCGTACCGTCGAGAACATGATCTCCTCGCTGCTCGCCGGTTTCACGTCGTCCCTGGCGCTGATCGTGGCCATCGGCAGCCAGAACGCCTTCGTGCTGCGCCAGGGCCTGCGCCGGGAGCACGTGCTGCCGGTCGTGGTTACCTGCGCGGCCGCCGACGCGCTGCTGATCGCGGCGGGGGTCGGCGGGCTCGGCTCGCTCGTCGCCGACCGTCCCGGCCTGCTCGCGGCGATCCGGTGGGGCGGTGCCGCGTTCCTGCTCGGGTACGCGGTGCTGGCGGCGCGGCGCGCGCTGCAGCCCGGCCGCCTCGATCCGCGCGTGGCAGCGGGCACGCCGCTACGCGCCACCCTGCTGACCTGTCTGGCGTTCACTTTCCTCAACCCGCACGTGTACCTCGACACGGTGCTGCTGCTCGGCGGCCTGGCCCTGCGCGACCCCAGCCGGTGGCTGTTCGCGGCCGGTGCGGCACTGGCCAGCGTGGTCTGGTTCACCGCGCTCGGCGCGGGGGCGCACCGGCTGGCCCCGGTCTTGGCCCGGCCCGTGACGTGGCGGGTGCTCGACGTCGTCATCGCCGCGACGATGACCGCGATCGCGATACGGCTGCTGGACGTACTTCCGTGAGCGGCGACGCGGCACTCACGTGCCGCTCGACATCCTGTCCTACTACGACCGTGTCGCCTGGATGAACTCCGGCCACGACGATCCCGGGCATCAGCGCATCAGGCGGGGCTCGCAGGAGCTGGTGCGGGCGCTGACCAGGGCCGAACGAACGCCCGCCCGGTTCGCCGCGTTCCGACACGGTGGACGGCCGGCCGACAGGCCCGCCACACCCCTTCGACCATCCGGGCGGCGTTGCGGCGCCCACGGCGCCCACGGGGGATCGCCGCCCGGATGACCACCAGCAGGTCCGGTGGGACGTTCGCGGTACGGCTCGTTGACAAGCAGCCTGTGGAAAGCGATGCTGGCCGCATGAAGCGATCATGGGACGTCCCGGCACCATGACCGACCGGCCCCCTGTCCTCGTCACCGGCGTGCCCAGCAGTCCCGGCCAGGCCCGCGGACCCGCGAGGCTGATGCGCTCCGTCGACGACTTCGCCCGGATGCGGCCCGGCGACGTGCTCGTGTGCCGGACCACCGACCCGGCCTGGACACCTCTGTTCCGGCTCGCCGCCGCCGTCGTCACCGAGACCGGTGGGCTGCTCAGCCATGCGGCGATCGTCGCCCGCGAGTACCGGATCCCGGCCGTCGTCGGCGCCGCCCACGCGATGTCCCAGCTGGACGACGGGACACCGGTCTGCGTCGACGGCACCCTCGGCACCGTCACCGCGGCGAACGGAACGCCCTGATGCCCCACGCGTCGCCCACCGACCTCCTGGTGCTGCACGCCGTCCGGCTCAAGGGATTCGCCGATACCGACGCCGTCGCCGCCCGCTTCGGCCTCGACGTCGAGCAGACCCGGGAGGACCTGCTCGACGCCCAGGCGTACGGCTGGGTCACCCGCGCCTCCTTCGCCGGCCTGACCGGCTGGTCGCTCGCCGAAGCCGGCCGCCGCCACGGCGAAACCCGGCTGCAGGAGGAACTCGACCGCGTCGGAGCCCGTGACACCGTCACCGCCGTCCACGAGGAGTTCCTCCCCGTCAACTCGCAGGCGACCCAAGCGTTCACGTCATGGCAGCTCGGTTCCATGAACACCGCCACTCCGCCGGTGACGGGCGACGTCTTCGGGCAGCTCACCCAGCTCGCCGCACAGCTTCGACCGCTGGAAGACCGGCTGGTCGCACACCTGGCCCGGTTCGGCGGCTACCACCGCCGCTTCGCCTGGGCGCTGGCCCAGGCCTCGGACGATCCGGTATGGATCACCGGTACGGAGGTCGACTCCTGCCACCGGGTGTGGTTCGAACTCCACGAAGACCTCATCGCCACGCTCAACATCACCCGATAGGCGATCCGGGACCCGCCTCACCCAGTCCGCTCGTCGACCTCGCACGGCCGTACGCCGAGGGTCTAGTCTTCCCGGGTGGACCTGTTGGAGCTGCGGGCCGTCGTGCCCGGACCACGCGCCTTCCTGGACGGCACCGATCCCACGACGGGTGAGCCGGTCCGCTCGACCATCTACAGCGGACACGTCCGCCTGGCCCGCCGGGAGGGCTTCCGCGGCGTGGTGCGCCTCGACGACCTCCAGGAGTTCTCGGTCTTCCTACCCGACAGCCTGCCCTACCCGCAGCCGCCGCAGGCGCTGTCGGTGGAGCTCAGCGTGCGCCGTTTCCGCAGCACAGCCAACATCGCCGCGGTACACGTAGGCGCGTGCGACGAGCGCATCGAGGTGGCCGCCGACCCGCGTGGCGGAGAGCACCGCTGGTTGCGGCTGATCTTCCGGACGCCGGTCTACTCCCACGACCTGGTGGAGCTCAACTATCGGGTGACGGCCCAGTCTCGGTGACCGCCGCATGGCCATGCGCGTGGAGGACCGCGCCCGAACCGCTGTTAGCATCCGCGGCATGGGCCAGATCGCCGTACGTGCCAGCCGCCCCCTCGCGTATGCGCTGGCACCGGTCCTGATCACGCAGGGCGTCCGGGTCCGCCGCCGGACGCCCGTGCTGCCCGAGGCCGGCGGCGAACGGCATGGTGTGGAAGGCGCCGGAGACCGTGACGCGCTGGCCGTCCTGCTGCTCGGCGAATCGACCGCCGCCGGTGTCGGGGTGCCCGCGCAGTCCGACGGGCTTGCCCGTGCACTCGCCGCACGTCTGGCCCGGCACAGCGGACGTCCCGTGAGCTGGCGAGTCGCCGCGCGGACCGGGTCGAACGCCCGGCAGGCGCTGACCGGGCTGCTGCCGCAGGTGCCCGACGAGTCCTTCGACGTCGTGGTGGTCGTGCTCGGCGTCAACGACGTGCTGGAGATGCGGTCGGCGCGCGCGTGGCAGCGCGATGTCGCCGCGCTTGTCGCCGCGCTGCAGGGGCGCCTGCGCCCGGATGGTCGCATCGTGCTGGCCGGTGTTCCGGATCTGGCCGGGTTCCCGTCGCTGCCCCAGCCGACGCGGGCGGTGCTGGCGATGCACGCGCGGCACCTCGACCTTCGCCTCGACCGGGTCGCCGCGGCCGCACCGTCCACAGTCCACGTGCCCTCCCCGCGGATCGACAGCCCCGACCTCTATGCCGAGGACGGTTTCCATCCCAGTGCCGCCGGCTACCGGATGTGGGCGGATCACCTCATGAACGCCGCGACGTCCGCGCCGACCGAGCTTTCGCGACGCGTCCGGAACACGTCTGCCTGAACCGCGGCTGCGGATATGCGTTCCCGGCACCGAAATGCGAGGATGTCGTGACCGGGCGCTGCGGCTAGGTGGGTGGTGAAGTGGTGCCGTTCCGTTTCAGTACGGAGCCGCAGTCAGACCGCATCGTGCTGCGCCTGTTCGGCGACTGCGACCTGTCCAGCCTGCAGGATCTTCAGCAGGCGATCCTGTCCGCGCTCGCGGAATCGCCCGCGGTGCAGATCGACCTCAGCGCCGTCGGCTTCCTCGACTCCAGCGGCATCCATGCCATGGTCCTCGGATACCGCCACGCCGAGCAGCACGGACGCGCGCTGTACGTCACGGGAGCCGGCGGCATGGTCTCGCACGTGCTGAAGATGACCGGAGTCGCCGACCTGCTGGCCCCGCCATCCCCGGGAAATGGCCATGAGCGCTGAACCGCCCGTGTTCGACACCGAGCCGCACCGCATCGCCTACCGCGAGGCCGGGGACCTGGGCAAGCTGCGCACCCACGTCACCTCGTACGCCGAGCGGGCGGGCCTGCCGTCGTCCCGCTCCGGACTGCTGGCGCTCGCCGTCAGCGAGCTGGCCACCAACACCCTGATGTACACCGCCGGCGGCGGGACGATGGTGCTGTGGGCGGAGCCGGGTGAGATCGTCTGCGAGTTGCACGACCAGGGCCCCGTCGGCGGCAGACCGGCGCCGGCTCGGATGCCTGCGGCGGACGCTCCCAGCGGGCGTGGGCTGGCGATCGTGGACCAGGTCTGCGACGAGGTTCGTACGTACCACACCGACAAGGCGACCGTGGTCCAGGTGAGAATGCGGTTGTGACCGGCGTCCGGCCGGTCAGCACCGTACGCGGGCGGCCAGGACACAGGTGTCGTCGTGCGGGTTCGGTCGCGGCAGCAGCGTGGTCAGCGGGCGTGCCGCGTCGCCGCTGAGGAACGCCAGGGCCGAGGTCGCGTCGTGCAGCGTCCGGTCGCCGTCGTCGTCGCGCCGTTCGATCAGGCCGTCGGTGTAGAGCAGCAGCACGTCCTGCGGACGCAACCGCACGCGCCCTTGCGGATACTCGGCCTGTGCCGAGGCACCCAGCAGCAGCCCGTCGAGCCAGGGCAGCGGCCCGGCGTTCCCGGCGCTGCCGAGCAGCGGCATGGGGTGGCCGGCCCGCGCCCAGACCAGCATCCCGTCAGTGGGGTCGTACACGGCGACGACAGCGGTGGCGGTGGTGTTCAGCTGCAGGCACAGCGTATTCATGTGGCGCAGCAGCTGTGCCGGGTCGCCGATCCCGACCGAGGTCCACGCGGTCAGTGAGTAGCGGAGATGGGCCATGGCGGTGGCCGCGGGCAGACCGTGGCCGACGACGTCGCCGATGGCCAGCAGCACCCGGCCCGTCGGCAGGGTGAGCGCGTGGTACCAGTCGCCGCCGACGCGTACGGAGTTCTCGGCCGGCAGGTAGCGCACCAACGCCTGGATGCAGCCCAGCTCGACGACGTCCTCGGGCACCGGCTGGATGATCTGCTGGAGCCGGCCGGCCAGCCGATGTTCGGCCAGCATGGTCAGCTCCTGGGTGTGCAGCTGTGCACGGAGCCGGTCCATCGTGTTGCGGGTCGTCTCACGCGCGGTCACGTCCTGCACGACGCCATAGACTTTCACCGGTTGCCCGGCCGGGTCGCGGGCGATGTCGGCGACCAGCCGCAGGTGCTTGATCTCGTCGCCGACGCGCACGCGCAGGGTCAGGTCGGAGATCGTGCCGCTGTCGAGGATCTGCCAGACCGTCTCGCGCAACGGCCGGTCCTCCGCGACGATCATTTCGGCTTGCGCGCCGCGGCTCAGCGGGCCCAGCGCCGGGTCGCGTTCGAAGACCCGATACATGCCCGGCGACCATGTCGTCTCACCGGTGTTCAGGTCGGTCTCGCCCCAGCCCAGACTGCCCAGCATCTCGGTCTGTTCCAGCCGGCGCAGGTCCTCGTCCAGGCGCTGCCAGTACACCAGCAGGCCGCCGCAGGCCCGGTGCACCGTTATGTCGAACAGCGACGTCGCGACGATGCCGCGCTGGTCGGTGGTGTACCTGAAGTCCGGCAACCGGCCGGGCACACCGTCGGCCAGCACCTGGTGGTACAGCTGCCACAACGGCTCCCCCACCAGCATGGGATACAGCTCCGCCATGGTGCGGCCCACCCGGTCCTGGCCGCTGCGCCCGCCGACGTCATCGGCGCGCGAGCCGGCCGCGGCGATCCGAAAGTCGACCACCGCTCCGTCGCCGTCGGTCACCGGCAGCAGCCAGCTGCAGCTGGCGGGAAGCCCGGACAGCAGTTCACGCACGAACGGCGTCGCCGCCTCGCCGGAGGGAACGCCCGACGCCCCGGGCGCTTCGCCCGCCACGATCACGCCGCCTCCTCCGCATCACCGGTGGTCCCGAGCCTAGCGGTGCCGGACGGGTCGTGGCGCTCACGATCGGGCGGCTATCACCGTGCTGCAGGTCGGGTCGGTGATGCCCATCGCGAAACGCCCACACCAACGGTCACGACAGCCACTCCATGAAGCGGGTCCGCGTGCGGCAGGGCGTCTGGCGAGCAGTGACCGCCATCTCATCGCCGCACTCACCGTAGATGTCGCGACTACTTTCCGTGAAAAAATCTTGGCCGCACCCTGGACGACCGCAGGTCAGACGACATAACGTTTCCACCAGTGGCGCGACGCTCGATGAAGGCCCCAGGGGTCCCAGCGGGCCGGCCCGGCCGGAGAACTCGTTTTCCGGTTGGTGGCGCCGAGCGAAGTGCACAGGGGGATGGGTGGACAGATGCCGTTGGGGGACGGCGTTCACCCGGACAGTGAAAGGCCGGCGGTCGCTGACGGGGGTGAGCGACCGCCGGCCGCACTGTGACCACCGCACCACTCAGATGTTGAATTCGGCGCTCAGACCCAGTCCGCGGCGACAGTCAGTGTTGCCTCGCTGCGCTGCTGAGCGCAGAGATGCCACGAGGTCACGCCTCGCCCTGTGCCGGCGAAGGTGAGAGTGCGGGCGGGCTCGGAACGCTGCTCGGACTGCTGTCCGGGCTGGGCGGGACGGGTTCGGGAGTCACGTCCGGGCTTTGCCGCGGCCCCGGCGTGGGGCCGGCCGGACCTGTCGCCGTGCCGGCCACGGTGGGCGTGCCCGGCTGCGGGGTGATGATTGCTCCCGACGGCCCGAGCAGGGTGGCCGCGCACGGCAACCCGTCGAGCCGGAACGTGGTGGGCAGCGGATTGGCGTTCCGGTAGGTCCCTCTGACGGGCAGGCTCAGCTGAGCGCCGGGGTCCAGCGTCCGGGTGCCGCCGGCAGTGACCGTGCGGGCGTTCTGCTGCCAGTGCGCGTCGGAGAGGATCCTCTGGTCACCGGGCAGATCGAACGAGATCCGGGCGGGAGTCCGGGCGTCGGGCGCCGAGTTGGTGACGGTGATGGTGGCAGCGAAGCGGGTGCCGGTGTCGGCCTCCAGATGGAACACGGCCGCGCATCCTGGCTGCGTACCGCCGGGCGGTCCGGCCGCGGCAGGCGGCGGCTGCGGGTCGGAGGTGCCGAACGCCCACAGCGCCCCGCCGACGGCCAGGCCGCCGAGGGCGACGGCGGCCGCGAGCACGGCGGGGGCCGGGCGGCGGGAACGGGGCGGTGCCGGCGGTTGCCGCCAGGGCAGGATGTGGGTCACCGTGCCCGCGGCACCGGACTCCGCGTACGGCATGGCCGATGGTGCCGCGGCGTCGGTTCCGTCAGCGGCGGTGCCCAGTGCGTCGGCCAGGTGCGTGGCGGTGGGCCTTGCGGCGGGGTCGAGGTCCAAGCAGGCCCCGATCGTGTCGGTGACGCTCGTGGGCAGGCCTGCGATGTCGGGCATCGGCTCCGGCGGGCGCAGGTGTGGCGCGGTGAGCAGACCGACGGGGGTGTCTGCCGGCCAGGGCAGGTGGCCGCTGAGCATGCGGTACAGCAGCACGCCGATGGCGTAGACGTCAGCCGGCGGTTGGACCGGCCGGTTGTCGACGCGTTCCGGGGCGAGGTAGGCCGGCGTGCCGATGAGGTTGCCGTCAGCGTCGAGCTCCTCGCTGCCGGTGGAGGCGCAGATCCCGAAATCGATGATCTTGACGCCGTCGGCGGTGAGCAGGATGTTGCCCGGTGCGACGTCGCGATGGACGATGCCACGCGCATGTGCGGCGGCGAGCCCGTCGGCGGTCTGGGCCGCGATCCTGACGGCCTGCGGCCAGGGCAGGTGACCCTGTTCGGCCAGGGCCTGGCGCACCGGCACTCCGTCGATCAGTTCCATGACAAGGTATGCCGCCGTCGTCTGGCCTGCCTGGCGGTTCACGCCGTAGTCGTAGACCTCGGCGATGTGGCGGTGCCGCAGGCGGGCCAGGGCCTGCGCCTCCACACCCAGGCGCTGCACCGCGAGGTCGTCGGCGAGCATGCCGGGGCTGAGCAGCTTCACCGCGACCATGCGACCGAGCCGTTCGTCGCGGGCGTGCCAGACCGTCGCGGTGCCGCCGCTGCCGACCGGGGTCGTCAACAGGTAGCGGTCGTCGATCAGTGTGCCCGAACGCCATGAACCTTCAGCCGGGGTGCTCATACTCTGACGCCTACCCCGTCACCTTCAGCCACAACCCCGTACGCGCAGGTGGTGCGTGGTCATGTCGTGTCGGAGACCGGTGGCCTGCGCGACCTGGTGCTGCGCGGTCGGCCCATTGACCGTCAGGAGTGCTTACCGTTCCAACGCCCGATCTCCGACGAGGGAAGGGCGGATGGCGCCCGGGGTTGTGGGACCCCCGGGACATCGCCCGGAAGTGAGCGGCTGGCGGCCGATCGACGGCCACGGCTATGGCGCGGGGCCCGAACTCAGTTCGGGCCCCGCGCCATAGCCGTGCGTGCGTGCGTCACACCGTGCTGCGTCCACGGACGCCGGCCAGCAGCGCGACACCGAGTGCAGCAAGTCCGACCTGGAAGACGAGCTCGATCCAGTCGATGCCGTCGGTGACGGCGACGCCGACCGCCTGCGCGATCGCGGTTCCGATCAGCGCGGCCACGATGCCCACGACGATGGTCAGCCAGATCGGCAGACCCTGGCGGCCCGGCACCACGAGCCGGCCGAGCGCGCCGATGACCAGGCCGACGATAAGAGCCGAGATGATTCCGGCGACAGTCATGACCTTCTCTTTTGCGCGTGAGTTCTTATGGCGTGCATCTGCCCGCCGGACGCGGGCGCAAACCTCGTATCGCGACGTCCGCTCGAAGCGTCGTGGGTGAGCCGGCGACCGTGACGGGCCACACCGCATCGAGGCCGGACCAGGTCGAATTTGGCCGCCTTGTAGTCATGGATTTGCATGCCGCACCATAGGGACATGCCCCTGGCGCCCGGCGACGTAATGGAGGCATGGCATGAGCGATAGCTACTCGGCCTTCATTCGACGGGTGCGTCCGGCGAGCCGCAATGCCGTCGGCTGATCGCGCCTAGGCCTGTTGCAAAAATGGATCTTCCTTTGCGATGATCACGGTTTGGCGCGAGGGGATGGCGGACCGGCAATGAGGCATGAGCCGATGGCGTGGTACAGCGCCAGAACCTTCTATAGATGGCTGACCTGGGAAGACCGTCCCTTCGAGGAGCGTGTCGTGCTGTTCCGAGCATCGTCCCTCGACGAGGCCATCGAACTGGCCGAGCGGGAGTCGGCCGAGTACGCCAGGGAGGGCGACCACGAAGTCCTCGACATGGTGCAGGCATACCGGATCTCCGATATGATCTCCGATGGCGACGAGGAGATGGGCGCGGGCACGGAGGTGTTCTCCAAACTGCATGCACTCGACCTCCCAGCCAACGCGTTTCTCGACCGCTACGACTCAGGACCGGCCCACACTCAGACCAGTGAGTGATGTCGTTCGCGAGGTTCGGTCCGACAGCAGGCGTGGACGCCGGCGCTCAACCATCCTCACCTTCACCGCCATGGCCGCTGCGGAAGTGGATCTCGACTTGCGATGATGGCGTGTGATCCGCAGCTCGCCTGTATGTCGTGGGGGCTGCTGGAGGTGCTGAACACCACGATCGGGATCGTGGCCGGCCGGATGTCGTGCTTGACGAAGGAGAGCACCTCGTGCCCCGAGATCCGCGGCAGGTTAGGTCCAGCAGAACCAGGTCCGGTCGCGGCGCGGTGGGGTCCTGGAGGAAGCCCAGCGCCTGCCGGCCGTCGCCGACGTGGAAGATGTCCTCGGCCAGTCCGTGGCTGTCCAGGGCGTTCGCGACGAGTAGCGCGTCGCCGGGATCGTCTTCCACCAGCAGGATCTTCAGCGGTGATCGTTCCGGCATCGCAACTCTTCTCGCTTCAGGTCGCTCGCGGCGCACCGAGGCGGCAGTTCCAACACCGGCCCACGTGCAACGCACCGGGCCGGCTGGATCGCCAGACCGGCCCGCCCGGCTGAGGTTCATCGCGACGACTTCAACTGCTCCTCGAGCTGTTCCTGGTCGCGGAGGGGCCCCTGCTCGGCAGCGATGAGCTCGTCGCGGGCTCCGGTGGTGGCACGCACCAGTTCATCGAGCTTGAGAAGCACCGCACGCGATTCCCGGCCCGTGGTGTGCTGGACGAAGAACACCATGATGAACGTGAACACGCTCGTGACAGCGACCAGCACAGAAATCCAGCGCTCGGTGAAGCCGCCGAACACGCCGCCGGCCAGCCACAGCAACGCCACCGCGACCGCTGCCGCGGCGGCCCAGGCCGATCCGGCCCAGTCCACGACCTGCCGTGCCGCAGCCGAGATCGCGTTGCGGGTCCTGCCTGTTGTCGGCTGCACGTGACACTCCTCCACCGGGTCGGCTGTGACCTCACGCCACTACCCGACCTGCCGCTGGACGAATCTCACGTTTGCCCGTCGTTTCAGAGGACGATCGCACCCTCATGACAAAAGCTCCCCGCCGGCGGTCTGGCGCGCATCCCCCAGAGCACGGCCCCGACAGCATCCTTGTCTCCGAGATGCCCAGCAGCGTCAGCCGCGAGCTCGGTGTATTCGATCGTTTCGCCACCCGCGCATCAGCCTTCTTCTCCAAGGCGTGGTTCTTCACGGCGTGCGTGCTGCTGGTGCTGATCTGGGCTCCGTCGTATTTCGTCATCGGCGAGGTCGACACCTGGCAGCTGATCATCAACACCGCCACGACGATCGTGACCTTCCTGATGGTGGCACTGCTGCAGAACACCCAGACCCGCGCCGACAAGGCTGTCCAGCACAAGCTCAACGCCATCGCCGACGGGCTGGCCGACCTGATGAGCCACGTCGCCGAGGCCGACCGACAGCCGGGCCTGCACAGCGACGTGGACGAGCTCAAAGCCGCGGTCGGACTTGAGGACCGGGAAGGAGCCTGACCACCATCCTGGGCTGTTGCGGGCCGTGGCGGAGAAGCTCGAAGCCCTGATGAAGGCCGCACCCGACTTCGGCGTGATCCAAAGTGGGCTGGCGTGGGTGATCCCGCCGTGAGCTGTCCCGTGCCCGCCCATAAGCCGGCGCGGGGCAGCGGGGGTGCCCGCCCTCTGACGCTTCGTCAGCTGCCGTTCAAGCGTCCATGGATGCGCCGGTGCCCGGCGGTGATGGCACCCGATCCTGGCCGACATCGACCTCGGCCGACCGACTCGTCGCAGCCGATGCATCTCGGAGGCGAGCAGGAAAGCGGCTCGTTTCCCAAGGTCGACTTGCTCGTTCCTCCTGGCAGACGCCGTCCGCGGGGCCGGCGGTCTGCGGAGCGAGGGCTGCTCCGCAACAGCTTCGGGGCTGCCGCGTCCGCGGCGGAAGGTGTGCTACATGGTCGACCGCAGGCGGATTCTTCAGGCGACGGCGGCACTGGGTGCCGTCACGGCGCTCTCCCAGCAGGGCGGCTGGGCCTGGGCGGTAGGGCAGGGCCGGGCGGGCACCTTGAACCCGAACAAGATCCGCAAGTACGTCACGCCGCTGACGGTGCCGTCGGTGATACCGCCCGCGCGCCACGAGGGACGCGGCCCGGCCCACTACCTGGTCGGCGTACGCCAGTTCCGCCAGCAGATCCTGCCGAAGGGCCTGCCGCGTACCACCGTGTGGGGCTACGGGGACGTGTCGAACCCGCGCAGTTTCCGCACCCCGTCAGCCACCATCGAGGCGAGCGTCGACCGTCCGGTCCGGGTCACCTGGGTCAATGAACTCGTCGACGCGTCCGGCGACTTCCGCCCCCACCTTCTGGCGGTGGATCCGACGCTGCACTGGGCCAACCCACCGGGCGGTTCCACCGGTCGGGACACCCAGCCCACCTTCACCTCGACGCCGGGTCCCTATCGGGGGCCCGTGCCGATCGTCACGCACCTGCACGGCGGGCGCTCACTCGAGGACAGCTGCGGCTACCCGGAGGCCTGGTACCTGCCGCAGGCGCGCAACATCCCGCGCGGCCATGCCACAGTGGGCAGCTTCTATGACGAGTTCGGCGACGAATTCGCGCAGCGCCACGGCGACGCCTGGAAGCCGGGCTCGGCGACCTTCCACTACGGCAACGACCAGCGCGCGACGACGCTGTGGTACCACGACCACACCCTCGGCATGACCCGCGTCAACGTCTACGCCGGCCTGGCCGGGTTCTACCTGCTGCGCGGCGGCTCCGGGGACCTGCCGCCCGGGGTGCTCCCGGGGCCCGCGCCAAGGGTGGGCGACCAGCCCGGCACCCGCTACCACGAGATCCCACTGGTCGTACAGGACCGCTCGTTCAACGCCGACGGCTCGCTGTTCTACCCCACCAGCCGCGCCTTCACCGACGATGCGAAACCATACATTCCGGACGGTCCTTTTCCGCCGATCTGGAACCCGGCATTCCTTGCGAACACCATCACGGTCAACGGCAGCACCTGGCCCGTGCTCGAGGTTGAACCGCGCCGCTACCGGTTGCGACTACTCAACGGCTGCAACAGCCGAGTGCTGATCATGAAACTCGTGACGGAGCAGTTGGCGCAGCGCCCAGCGCCGGCGGCGCTGCCGATCTGGCAGATCGGCAACGACGGCGGGTTCCTGCCCGAGCCGATGTCCCTGCGGCAACTGCTGCTCGGCCCGGCCGAGCGCGCCGACGTCATCGTGGACTTCACCGGCCTACGCGAAGGCACCGAGCTGTACCTCGTCAACGAAGGGCCGGACGAGCTCTGCGGCGACGAATTCGACCCGTCGGATCCGGCCACTACCGGCCAGGTCATGAAGTTCACGGTCGGGCGGCTCACCGGCAAGGACCGCAGCGTCCCGCCCGAGGACCTGGACCTGCCCCGGATCCGACCGCTCGGCCGGGCGAGCAAGACCCGCCGACTGGCCCTGGACGAGCAGCTGGGGCAGGACCGGTCGATCAAGATGATGCTCTGCACGATCGACGAGCACGGGCACGCCGACCCGCACCACTGGCACGACTCGATCACCGAGCGGCCGGCGCTGAACGCCACCGAGATCTGGGAGCTGCACAACTGGAGCGCCCATGTCCACCCTATCCACCTCCACGTGGTGCAGTTCGAGGTACTCGGCCGAGGCAAGGACGGCACGCAACCGCCGCGGCCGGGCGACCGCGGCACGAAGGACACCGTCCTCACCTTTCCCGGCGAGATCACGCGGGTGAAGGCGACCTTCGACCTGGCCGGGCGCTACGTGTGGCACTGTCACCTGCTCGAGCACGAGGACAACGACATGATGCGGCCGTTCCGGGTGGGATGACCGCCGGGCCGCCTCGGGGGTCGCGGTGGGTCGGGTGAGTGATCTTGTCAAGGGCTCCCGCCCGCCCCACCCGGCCTGAACAGCCATTACGCAGCCAAGAAGGCCAGGCGCCTGCAGAAGTGCGTGGCGCACAAGTTGTCGCCCTCCCACCGGCTCGTTGACGCACGCCGCCATCGCTGATGATCATCAAGGATTGCGTTCGTCGCAGGTTTATGCGAATCTCGTTTCATGAGTACGCGCAGAGTGGCCGCTGATGTCAAGACCGTGCTGGCTGCCGTCCTCCCGATCCCCGCTGTCGTGACCAGCAGTGACGCGGTGTTGGCGGCGTTGGCGGACGCGCACGCCCGGCGAATGCGGGCCGAGGAGGAGATCCGGCTGCTGCTGGCCTACGGCCGCCAGTTCGTGTATCCGCACCCGTACACGTTCGGCGAGCTGGCGTCGGCGGCGGGCATGTCGGTGTCGGGGGTGCGCACCGCGTACGGACAGCAGGACGTCGACAAGGTCGCGGCAGCGACCGGCCTGGAGCCGGTGCCCTCGGACGGGGAGGAAAGCTGACGTGGAGGTCGCGAAAGTCGACGTGCACGGTGGCGACCCGCGCGAGGCGGTCGTGGCCGTGTCCGGCGAAATCGATCTGGCGGTCCGCGAGGACCTGCTGAACAGCCTGTACGAGACGATCCACACGGCGGATGTCACAAGAGTCGTCGTCGATCTCTCCCAGGTCTCGTTCATGGATTCGACCGGGTTGCATGTCCTGTTCGCCGCCCGCAAGAGGGCACACCGTTCGGGTGTCGCCTTCAACGTCGTCGGAGCCGTCGGCCTGGTCCGCCGGGTGATGGCGGTCACCGGCGTGCTGGAGCTGCTGACCGGTGAGGCGGTCGCGGACGAGCTGGTTGCGCCACCTGCGCCCGCCACCGAAACGTCGCAGGCAGCGGACCCGTCATCGGCGACGCTGTTGCCGAACCCGTGGTAACCGTCAGCCGAACACGTTCTGAAACGACGTGCCGCGTGGTTTCCATGGGTTACCGGGCGCCTGCGGTCTGACATCCACGGCATGGTCGCGCCTTCTGCTGAGGTCGACACCTACCTCGGTCACGGCTGAGGGTGCGCCGGTGCGGCCGAGGCGGCATGCAACGCGAGCGGCAGAACCACCAATCACGGCGATGCGCACGACCGCACCGGGGTGTGCACCCCGCTCAGGGTCCCGTTTGAGGATCCGCGCAGGCGACGTCCCAAGCCCGGCACCGCCGACATCAGCTGGTGTACCGTTCCGAGGACATTCCGCCTTGCGGTCATCCGCGTGTTCTCGTCTGGGCGTCAGGGCGTGCCGAACAGGTCTGGACGATGTCGGGCGGTGATCACATGGCACGAGACAGCATGGCAGGGCAGCTCGAGCTCGGCGATCACATCTGTTCGTTCGTCGACGGCGTCGGCGATGTTCTCGACGTGATGGCGCAGACGCTCGCCGCCGGACTCGACGCCGGCGACAAGGTCATGATGTTCACCGGATCGCTGCTGCCGCCTACGGCGGTTCAGACCGGGATCGACGAGCTCCCCATCGTGACATCGGCTGCCCGGCGGTCAGGACAGGTTGAGGTGCTGTCAGCCCGGGAGGCGTATCTGCCGGCCGGTCGGTTCGAGCCCGACCGGCTGCTCGAAACTCTGATGGGGCACATCGACCAGACCATCCGCGACGGCTACCGCGGGCTGCGGCTGGTCGGCGATATGACCTGGGCGCTGGCCGAACCCCCCGGAGTCGATCAACTGGCCGGGTACGAGGCGCAGGTCAACCAGCTCTACCTGGACGGGCAGGCGCTGGGAGTCTGCCTCTACGACCGGCGTGCCTTCCCCCGCGAACTGCTACGACAGGTGACGTGCGCGCATCCGGCATCGATCGCCGGCCACGTCAAGACCGGATGGGCGCCGCTGCTGCGTATAAGCCGCACGACAGACCCCTACGGGCTCCGGTTGATCGGTGAGGCCGACCTCAGCAACCGCCAGGCGATCGCCGCCACGCTGGAAGCCGTACTGGACCAACAACCCGACCCGGCCGCCCCGATCCTGATCGACGTCGCGGGCCTGCGCTTCGCCGACGCCGCAGCCACCGCCATGCTCGGCCAGCTGGCGCAGCGCGCACCGAACGGTGTCCACCTCGCCGGTGCCCAACCGGCGATATCGACGGTCCTCGACCGGCTCGGTGTCGCACAGCTACCCAAGATGCGCCTGGTCCACGCCACCGGCGGCACTGGCACGGCAAGTACGGAGATGGCCGCATGACCACCGCCACCGTGGAGGGGTTCGTCCACCCAGCGCTGCTCTACCGCAACGACGAGGAGTACCTGGCGGGCACCGTGTCCTTCATCCGCGACGGCCTGAGTCTCGGGGAACCGGTCGCAGTCGCCGTTCCCGGCCCGAACCTGCGACTGATCCGAGACGCCCTAGGTGCCGACGCCGAGCAGGTGCTGCTGCGCGACATGACGGTCGTCGGCCGCAACCCGGGCCGGATCATCCCCACCGTCCTGCTCGCCTTCGCCAACGCCCACCCCGGACGTCGAGTGCGCCTGATCGGCGAGCCCATCTGGGCCGGCCGCAGCGCCGCGGAGTACCCGGCCTGCGCCCAGCACGAAGCCCTCATCAACGCCGCATTCACCGGCCGACGGGCCACGATTCTGTGCCCGTACAACACTGAGCTGCTCGATCCAGTGTGGATCGAGGATGCCCACCGGACACACCCGGTCATGCTGGACGCCACCCGCCGCTTCGACAGCGTCCACTACGACGATCCGGTGGCGGTCGCGGCGGGCTTCAACCGACCGCTGCCTGCCCCGCCGGCCGACGCGGTGACCGTCACCGTCGACCTGTACACCCTCGCGGCGGTACGCCGCTTCGTCGCCGAGCACGCCGAGCAGGCCGGCATGACACGCGAGCAGGTCGCCGATCTCACCATCGCGATCAGTGAACTGGCCACCAATGCCGTCAAGTACGGCGGCGGCACCGGCGAACTCGCGCTCTGGCACGACGCAGACCACCTCGTCTGCCAGCTGACCGACCGAGGGCACCTCAGCGATCCCCTTGCCGGGCGGATCCCGGTGCCGGCACACGCGCCTGACGGCGGAAGAGGGCTGCTGCTGGTCAACCAGCTCTGCGATCTGGTGCGGGTGCACACCACCCCCGCGGGCACCTGCACCCGGATCCACCTACGCCACCGATAGGCGGTCGACGCTCTTGCGGCTCAGGGCATCGGCTTTCCGCCGGTCACCGGATGACCACCCGGCGATGCAGCCGACTTCGTAGGAGGTGAGCTGGACGTACGCCGTCTGGTCACCGGCCGACCCGTGAGCGTCGCCGCCGGACGGCCCGGCCGGCGAAGTAACCGAGGATGGCGACCGTCACGGCAGCGACAGGCAGCACAAGGAGTACTTCTGTGATGTTGATGTTCGCGAGCACCCCGCGAGGATAGGGGTAAGCAGCCAAGCGTGTGACCCCGGCTCCGTCGGACGGTTGATGTCGTCGATACGTCGCATCCGCCGAGGTCCGCCGCAAGGCGGAAACGCCTGGCTACGCCGCTTCCCCACCTGAACGGGCGACGGAACCTAGAAGTGATCTTGGCCATGTGCCTCAGGCTCGACCGCTCAGTTGCCGGTCGGTTCCAGGACGAAGACGGGGATCTCGCGGTCGGTCTTCTGCTGGTAGTCGGCGTACGGCGGATACGCCGCGACCGCCCGGTCCCACCACTGCGCCTTCTCCTCCCCGGTCACCTCGCGGGCCGTCATCTCCTGGCGCCGGGGCCCGTCCTGGAGTTCCACCGTGGGGTGCTGCCGGACGTTGTAGTACCAGACGGGATGCTTGGGCGCTCCGCCCAGCGAGGCCACCACGGCGTACCGGCCGTCGTGCTCGACGCGCATCAGCGGAGTCTTGCGGATCTTGCCGCTCTTGGCGCCCAGCGTGGCCAGGATGATCACCGGCAGGCCGGTGTCCATGAGCGTCGTGCCCTGGGTGCCGCCGGAACTCTCGTAAAGTTCCACCTGATCGCGCACCCACTTCTCCGGACTGGGTTCGTACTCACCCTCAAGTGGCATGGCATCCGTCCATTCACTGTCGCTTTCCTCGTCCTACGGTGCCTCGAATCGCGCCGCCGGACCGAGCGTTTCCAAGATTTCAACAACAGCTCTGGGCGGGCAGCACGCGGCGCACCGGGCCAGCCGCGTGCTTCGCGATCGGTGCGGCCGTCACGGCCGCGCCGACCCGGTGGGCAGCTGCTGCAGCACTTCGATCATGATGGCGATGTCGCGGTCGGCATGTCCCAGCTCACGAGCTTTGGTGAGCAGTGCGTCGGTGACCTGCGCCGCCGGCATTGCCACGCCGAGCGTGTCGGCGGTGGCAAGGGCCAGGCGGATGTCCTTCTGCATCAGCGCCACGTCGAACCACGGATCGGCCCGCGGGTCGAGCAGGAAATCAGCCCGGGCCCGCAGCGACCGCGAACCGATGGCGCTGCCGTTCATCACCTCGATCGCCTTCTTGCGGTCGACGCCGCCGCGCTCGGCCAGCAGCACGCCTTCACAGAACGCCAGCAGTTGCGCAGCCAGGCTGTCGTTGATGGCCAGCTTGAGCAGCAGCGCCTCGGCGTTGCCACCGACATGGGTCACCTGTTGGCCAAGCTGGTGCAGCAGCGGTTCGACCGCGTGGAACGGTTCGGTGTCGCCGCCGACCATGATGGCGAGGCTGCCCTGCTCGACGGCGTGGACGCTGCCGGAGACCGGGGCGGCTAGCATGTGCGCGCCGGTCGCGCGAACCTGGTCGCTGAGCCCGCTGCTGGCAGCCGGGCTCACCGTGCTCATGTCGAGGTAGATCTTTCCGGGTCCCAGGCCGGCGAGGATCCCGGCCGAACCCGCCGTGATCGACTCCAGGGCGGCGTCGTCGGTCACCATGCTGAAGACGACCTGCGCCGCGGCGGCGACCTCCCGTGGCGTGCCGCACCAGATGAGACCGCGTTCGATCAGCGGTTCCGCCTTGGCCCGGGTGCGGTTGGTGCCGTACACCCGGTTCCCCAGCCCGAGCAGGCGCCCGGCCATCCGGCCACCCATCGCTCCGAGGCCGACGTAACCGATCGTGTTCATCACATGCCCCTTTCCCGCCTGCCCGCGATCTCGCGCCGCACGCGGGGCGCCCATGCCCGCCGCACACTCATGGAAACCGTACGCCCGGTTTCGTTATGTGCGCTGCCGGATCATCAGCTCCGATCGAGGAGCAGCCTCGCGGCGACCGTCACCCCGTCCGGCGAGACGGACACCGGTGGAGCGCCGGAGTCGGACCTGGGCGGGGCGGCGGCTCCCTGTCGACGCCGGCCCATCCCTGCTGGCGCAGGATCTCGTCACGGCTCGACCATCGGCGGCGGGTGTGGTCACCAGGGAATCGGGCCCTCCGCGTTGAAGAACCCGCCGCTCGGCCCCTCCGGATCCAGAGTGGCGAACCGCACCACCACTGCCGCTGCCTCGGCCGCGGTCCGAGTCGCGCCGGGTGACATCTCCGTCAACGTATACCCGGGATCGACCGCATTGACCTTTATGGCGGTGGACCGTAGCTCGACTGCGAACTGGACAGTCAGCGCATTGACCGCGGACTTCGACGACGGGTAGGCGGCGGCATTCCATTCGTCCGGCCACTCGGAGCTGGTCAGACTCAGCGAGGCAGATCCAGACGAGACGTTGACGATGCGGCCGCCGGCCGACGCCCGCAGCAACGGAAGCATCAGTGTCGTCACCGTGAAGACACCGATCACATTGGTCTCGAACGTGCGCCGGAACGAATCGACCGGCAACTGGCTGGGCCGGGCATCGTCGATGGCGATGGCCGCGTTGTTGATCAGCGCGTCCAGCCGTCCGAACCGGCGATCGATCCATCCAGCGGCCGCCCGAACCGTCGCTTCATCGGTCACGTCCAGCTCGACGTACTCGGCGACTACGCCGTCCTCGGACAGCCGTGCGACCGCCGCTGCGCCCAGCCCGCGATCACGCGAGGCGACGATCGGCACGTATCCCGACCGCCCGAGCTGGCGGGCAACCTCGAAACCAATACCCCGATTCGCCCCGGTCACCAGAGCGACCATGCCTTCCCTATGGCGCACCCGGTGATCCTAATCGTGGATCGTGACGATTGCGCTGCCGCGAACTCGTCGGCGCACCTGCTGCAGATCCGGTCGCGCCGAAACGGCAGCACGGCCATGCCGTGCTCGACTGGCGAATCCGGCCCGTGACGGAAACTGCCCGGTGGAGGATGGGAGGTATGGCACTGACACTCACGGCAGGCGCAAGGTGCCGTGTCCAGGATCCTTCTGGGCGATGACGAGCTGTGACACCGTCCGTCGAGCCGGTTCTGGACGTGCCGTGGGCGCAGCTGCGGCGGCGGACCAGCATGAAGTGGCGCCGGTTCGGCCCCGACGTGCTGCCGATGTGGGTGGCCGAGATGGACGTGCACCTCGCCGAGCCGGTCGTGCGGGCGGTGGTCGACGCGATCGCTCTCGGCGACACGGGCTACCCCGAGGGCCGGCCGTATCCCGAGGCACTCGCCCGGTTCGCGGCCGATCGATGGGGATGGACGTTGAACCCCGAGCAGGGTGTCACCGTGCCCGACGTGACAGCGGGCATCGGCGAGGTCCTGAAGGCCGTCACGCGCCGGGGCGACGCGGTAGTGGTCAACCCGCCTGTCTACACGCCCTTCTTCCAGCTCATCGAGAACATCGAGCGGCGCGTCGTGCCGGTCCCGCTGGGCTCTGGTCACCGCTTGGACCTGCCCGCACTCGACGCGGCCTTCCGTGCCGCGACCGGCACCGGCGGCACGGCGGCCTATCTGCTGTGCAGCCCGCACAACCCCACCGGCACCGCACACACCCGCGATGAGCTGGCGGCGGTGGCCGAGTTGGCCGGCCGACACCGCGTACGTGTCGTCGTCGACGAGGTCCACGCGCCACTCATGTACCCCGGACAGCCTCACGTGCCCTACCTGTCGCTGCCGGGTTCCGATGAGGCGTTCGCGGTGCTGTCGGCATCCAAGGCGTGGAACCTGGTCGCGTTCAAGGCCGCCGTCGTCGTAGCCGGTCCCCGAGCGGTCGCCGACCTCGGCCGCATTCCCGAGCAGGTGCGCGAGGCGGCCAGCCACCTGGGCGTCATCGCCCACAGCGCCGCGCTGGACCACGGCCGCGACTGGCTCGACAACCTGCTGGCCGACCTCGACGGCAACCGCCGGCTGCTGGGCGAACTGCTGGCAGAGCACCTGCCCGCGATCGCCCACCATCCGCCACAGGCCACCTACCTGGCCTGGCTGGACTGCCACGCGCTGGATCTCGCCGACGACCCGGCCCGGATTTTCCTCGACCGCGGGCGCGTCGCGCTCAGCTCCGGACCGGAGTACGGGCCCGGCGGCGAGGGCCACGCCCGCCTCAACTTCGCCACCTCGCCGCAACTGCTCGCCGAGGGCGTCCGACGCATGGCGGCATCGCTCTGATCCCGACCTCCGTGCCACCGATCCGGCAGATGCCGGCCAGGCGTTCGCGCCCGCCGACGGCCTCGCGGACGGCAGCGCAACTCCCGCGCAACACAGCCGGGCTGATTGATTGGCGGCACCCGGAAGGACGATAAGCGCAGCAGGTGCTTTCGATGTCACTTGGTTGTGACATAACCGATAAGGCCACGGGCTGCGATACGCATCCGTGCAGGTCAGAGCCCTGCTGGATATCCGGCCTTCGTTTCGGTGTTCGCGGCGGGGGTATCCCGGCTGCTGAGCAGGACGCTCGCAGCCTGGAAGGAGACCCTCATGGGTATCGGTGCCAGCATCTTTCTGATCGTCGTCGGCGCGATCCTCACGTTCGCGCTGGACTTCGACATCGGCGGTATCGACATCGACGTCATCGGCGTGATTTTCATGATCGGTGGTGTTGTCGGCCTCATCTTCACCGCGCTGATCTGGGGACCGCGCAGACGTGCCGTGGTGACCCGCGAACCGACCGAGTACCGCACGGTCGAGGAACGCTCGGAGTTCTAACCCCATGGCACCGGCCGCGACATGGTCTCGGCCGGTGCCGCTTTCCTGCCGCCGGCTCCCTGATCAGTTGTCCCATGTGAGATCGAAAGGCGCGATGCCGTGAGTGGCAGCAACCAGGTGGGCCGGGCCAAGGTGTGGCGGCATGTCGGGCGGGCCCGGATCAACGCCGATGGCGTGGCAAAGGTCGTCCCCGCTGAGCTGACGGCCGTCATGGTGGTGCCGGACCCAGCAGCCCCGGTGTTCGTCGACGACAGCGGCCGGCGCAGGCGCCGCATCCGCGCCATCGCATTCGTCCTCGCTTGCGCGGTGGCGGTGCTGGCCACGGTGGCCTGGCTGAGCCTGTCGGCAGGGACCGTGCGCCCCACCCCCGCCGCCACCTGCGCCCCGGCCGGCGACGGTCCCTCCCCGCGGTGCGGTCGACGATGACGCTGTACGCGAGCAGCAACCGGCCCGCAGACGACCCGACCACCACCGGGTTCCTCAGCACCCGCAGACCGGCCGGCCGAGGAATCCGCATCCTGGTGTTGCTGACCCTGGTGGTGATCGTCGCTGCGCTACTGCTGGTCGAGGCGTACGCCAACGCGTCGTTTGCGCCGGACGCCTCCTCGGCGCCCGATCAGCCCGCCTCGGCCGTGCCCGCTGCTGTCCGCGACGGCGGCCCGGTCCTTGCTCCTGCCGGCTCCAAACCACAAACCTGGCGGCCCGCGAAGCGGACGGTCGCGCTGACCTTCGACGACGGCCCTGACCCCACCTGGACTCCCCGGATCCTCGACGTGCTCGCCCGCACCGGCACCCGGGCCACGTTCTTCGTCGTCGGATCGCAGGTCGCCCGCTACCCGGACCTGGCCCGGCGCATCGTGGCTGAAGGACACGAGATCGGAGTTCACACGTTCAGCCATCCCGACCTGTCAGCGATCCCCGCGTGGCGCCGCGATCTGGAGTACTCCCAGACGCAACTGGCGATCGCGTATGCCACGGGCGTGACGACGTCGCTTTTCCGGCCGCCCTACTCTTCTTCCACTGACGCGGTCGGTGACAGCGACTGGCAGGTCATGCGTGAGGCGGCCGCTCAGGGTTACCTCAACGTGCTCGAAGACGCCGACAGCCGCGACTGGGCCAGGCCCGGGGCGCAGGCGATCGCCGCCAACGCCACCCCTGGCGGAGGGCGCGGGGCGATCGTGCTGCTGCATGACGCGGGCGGAGACCGGTCCCAGACCGTCGCCGCGCTCGAACGCTACATCCCCTCGATGCGCGAGAACGGCTACCGCTTTACGACCGTTTCGCAGTCCCTGCAGACGCCGATCGCCACCGCGGTCAACCCGCTGGCCACAGCCGGCCAGAAGTGGCGTGGCGGCGCCTTGGTGTGGACGATCCGCGCCGCCGACGGGCTCATGGTCGTCTTGTGGTGGCTGCTGGTGGTCGTCGGTGTCCTGACGCTGGCCCGCACCCTGCTGCTGTTCGCCGTCGCGGTCCGCCACGCCCGCCGCCGCCGCGCGCCCGCGTTCACGTGGGGGCCGCCCGTCGACGAGCCGGTGTCGGTCATCGTGCCGGCGTTCAACGAGCAGCACACCATCGCCGCGACCGTACGCACGCTCGCCGCGTCCGACCATCCGAGCATGGAGATCATCGTCGTGGACGACGAGTCCACCGATGCCACGGCCGCCGCTGTCGATGCTCTGGGCATCGACGACGTACGGCTGGTGCGGGTCCCGTCCGGTGGCAAGGCACTGGCCCTCAACACCGGAGTCGCGCTGGCCAGACATGACCTGATCGTCATGGTCGACGCCGACACCATCGTCGAGCCCGACGCGTTGCGCCACCTCGTGCAGCCCTTCGCCGACCCGACCGTCGGGGCCGTGGCCGGCAACGTCAAGGTCGGCAACCGCCGTCGGCTGCTACCGCGCTGGCAGCACATCGAATACGTAATCGGATTCAACCTCGACCGCCGGCTCTACGATGCACTCGGTTGCATCCCCACCATCCCCGGCGCCCTCGGCGCCTTCCGCCGGCAGGCCCTCACCGACGCTGGCGGCCTGAGCATCGACACCCTCGCCGAGGACACCGACCTGACCATGGCGGTCCTGCGCCAGGGCTGGCGTGTGGTCTACGAGGAGACCGCCCGCTCCCACACCGAGGCGCCGAACACGCTGCGCCAGCTTTGGCAGCAGCGGTACCGGTGGAGCTACGGCACCATGCAGGCGATGTGGAAACACCGCCGCTCGGTCATCGAGCCCGGCGCCTCTGGGCGCTTTGGCCGACGTGGGCTGCCCCTGATCGCGCTGTTCAGCGTCGTACTGCCGCTGTTCGGCCCGATTTTGGACCTCATGACCGTGTTCGGCGTTTTCTTCCTCGACCGCTGGAGCACCCTGATCGGCTGGCTGGCAGTTCTGGCCATCCAGGCCGTCACCGCCATACTCGCGTTTCGGCTCGACCGGGAGCCGCTGCGGCCGCTGTGGGCACTGCCGCTGCAGCAGTTCGCTTACCGGCAGATCATGTACGCGGTGCTGTTGCGCTCAGCGGTGACAGCCGTGGCTGGACGGCGCCTGCGCTGGCAGAAGCTCAAGCGAAGCGCCGAGGTCGCGGCCAGCGCCGGATGAGCTCATTGGCGGCCGGAGCCGGACGATGCCCGGCCTGGAGACGCTCACAGCACGGCGGGCATCGTGCGACCGACGGCGGCGCGCAGTCGGTGCAGCTGTCGGCCGCGCGGGGGCACGTTCGCGCGGCGGGCCATGGTCAGGCCTGCGACGGCGCAGGGCGTTGCCGAGGGCGGCGTGCGGCACGGTGGCGGCGGCGGCGGCGCATCACCGGACCTCGGCGACGGCGACCGTGCCGCCGAGCACCGAGACCGCGTACACCAGACAAAGATCGCCGGAAGGGCACCAGGCGATCATCGCGAGCGCCGCGGCCAGCACGCGTGGGCGAGTTGGGTGGCGATGAGCAGGGGTCGCGTGTGCAGCCGGTCGGCGAGCACGCCGCCTAGGCCGCGTTTTCAAAGTGGGTAGGTTCGGGATGGGAAGATCACGGACATGGCCTCCCTGCCTCAGCCCGAGGATTTGACGTCTCTGGTCCTGCGATCAGACTTTGGCGACGACGCAGCTTGGGAAGCGGTCAAGGCTGCGGTCGACGGCTCCGGCGGACACCGCAGCGCGACATACGTCAGCGATCCGGCATACGCCGGGGTGTCAGTTCAGGCACTGGTCGAGGCAGATGCCGCAGCCGACGACGGGGACAGGGTCACTTACTGTTCCTGGCCGATGCCGTCTGCATGACTGACGAGGAGCACCTGCTGCTCGCGGTTGACCTCTTCGACGAACCCGGGCGTTCCTTCCGGTTGCCACCCCGCTGGTTCCCGGACGTCTCCACCAATCTGAGCATCGCGAACCTGGACTTCGCCGATTTCGCAGACACCGCAGACGAGTTCGGCACGTTTCGGGGCTTCGACGGCAGGTGACCTGCGAGGGACCTGGTTGCATAGAAGGCTTGCGCGTAAATGATCGACAAGCGGCGAGGTCTCCCGAAGACCGTTCAACGACCAAGAGGAACGAAACCGGAGACCTCATGGCCACCATACCGGCGGCGAGGCGGCACGACCTGACCGACGCGCAATGGGCGGCGCTGGAACCGCTGCTGCCAAGGCCAGAAGCCCCTCGCCGTGGTGGTGACCGGTGGGCAGCGTGGTGACAGTCCGCAGTTCACCCGGGTACTGGCCCGCATCCGGGTACCACGCCCTGGCGGCGGGCGTCCGCGCACCCGCCCGGACCGGGTCCTGGCCGACAAGGCGTACACCTCGGCCGCCAACCGGGAACACCTGCGACGACGCGGGATCAAGGCGAGCATCGGGCGGCCGAGCTGGTCTGGGTGAGTACGTGCCAGTTGACGCCGAGGACCTGCAAGAAGGCGCAGGCGGTCGCCCCCGGGCGACCACGCGCCGCATCTGTTTCAACAGGCCCCAGCCGGGTATGACGCCAGTCGACCCTTACCCAGGAAAGGGCTGGGATGACGGTGGACGATCATGTCTCGTTCTGGATGCAGTCCACGCCACGCACCGCTTATCCGGTCGCCAGCCTGGTCGAAGCGGACGTGGCGGTCGTGGGCGGCGGCATCGCCGGCCTGTGCACGGCCTGGAGCCTCGCCCGCCGAGGCCGGCGGGTGGTGGTCCTGGAGGCCGGCCGGCTCGCCGAGGCGTCGACCGGCAACACCACCGCGAAGGTCACGGCCTTGCACGGCGCCGTCTACGCCGAGCTGGGTGCTGACAACGCCGCGCGATACGGGCAGTCGCAGCTGGCCGCTCTGGCGGCCCTGCGCGTCGTGGCCGACGTCGTGGGCGCCGACTGCGACTGGGAGGAGCGCGACGCCTACACCTATGCCGTCACCGAGGACGGTGCGGCCAGACTGCGCAAGGAGGCCGCCGCGGCGGCCGAGGCCGGGTTGCCGGCGCAGTTCGTGACCGACACCCCGCTGCCGTATCCCATCGCCGGGGCGGTTCGGGTCAGCGGCCAGGCCCAGTTCCATCCCCGCCGGTTCCTGCTGGCCGTGGCCGCCGACCTGGAGCGCCTGGGCGGGCGGATCTTCGAACACAGCCGGGTCACCGAGATCGCCGACGGCCAGGTCACCCTGGAGTCGGGTCTCGTGCTGCGGGCCCCTGACGTGGTGATCGCGACCGGCTATCCGGCGTTCGACCGGCCGGAACTGTTCACGCGGCTGGTCCCGAAGCGCGAACTCGTCATCGCCGCGCCCATAGCAGACGATGCCGACCCGCACGGCATGTTCCTGGGGGTCGACGACGACCGGTCGGTGCGCACCGCTCCCCTGCCGGGCGGCGGACGGCTGCTCATCGTCACCGGGGAGACCTACTCCCCCGGCGAGGACGGGGTTGACGGGCGCTTCGCCGCTCTGCGGGGCTGGGCGCAGCAACGTTTCGGCGTCGCCGAGGCGACGTACCGCTGGTCGGCGCAGGACTACACGACCAGCGACCTGCTGCCGTTCGTCGGCCGGTTCCCCGGGCACGAACACGTGTGGGTGGCCACCGGCTTCCGCGGCTGGGGCATGACCAACTCGATGGCTGCGGCGACCCTGCTGACCAGCCGTATCGTCGACGAGGCCACTCCCGAATGGGCCGGGTTGTACGACCCGCACCGGCTGCACCCGATCGCCGAGGCAGCCCAGCTGGTGAAGGCGGCGGCCACCGTCGCCAAGAACCTGGTCGGTGCGCGGATCAGCAGGCCCGACCGGACCGTCGACGACCTCGCACCCGGTCAGGGCGGGATCGTGCGCGCCGACGGCAAGCGGTGCGCGGCCTACCGCGACGAGGCCGGCCAGGTGCACGCCGTCGAGGCGACCTGCACCCACCTCGGCTGCATAGTCGGGTTCAACGAAGCCGAGCGCACCTGGGAGTGTCCCTGCCACGGCTCGCGGTTCGACGTCGACGGCGCGGTGCTGCAAGGCCCCGCCCTCAAACCGTTGCCGCCGGCAGACCTGCACTGAAACCGGCAGCGGGCACCGCCCGCCTGAGCTGCTCATTTGTTGGCGATCTGCTTGAGCGAACGTGTTTCACCCGGCTGTCAAGGGGAACGGCCACCTTGCGGGAGTTACCTGCGGTCCCAGCGGACACCATTACGGCGTGACGTCGCGGCTCCCGCGCAGGTGGAGGGGGAGACATGAGCGAGCAGTATGAGCCACGGCCCGCGACCGGCATCGGCTCTGGCGAGACGGACGACATCGACGTCACCCGGCCGCGCCACGAGCAGGACCGCCTCGCCGAGACGCCCGGCACGTTCGTCGGTGAGCGTGGTCCGCAGAGCGAGTCCGTCGCCGGCGCGCCCGCGACCGCCGGCGTCGCGGCGGAGCCGGTCGACATCGACATGCCCACGCAGCCGGGCGCTGCACCGAGCGGGATCGGGCCGGATGAGCAGGCCGGCGGCGGACAGCAGACATCGGCCTCGGAGGCGGCCAAGACCGCGGCCGAGCAGGTGAAGCACGTCGCGCAGGAGACCGGCTCGCAGGTTCGCGGTCTGGTCGACACCGCGACACAGGAGTTGCGCGATCAGGCGGGCACGCAGCAGCAGCGGATCGCCGGGGGCCTGCACACGATCGCCGACGACTTGTCGGCGATGTGCCAGGGCAGCGGATCCGACCGGATGGCCGGGCAGCTGATGCAGCAGGTCTCTGCGGGAGCCCACCGCACAGCCGACTGGCTGGAGCACCGTGAGCCCGGCCGGGTGCTGGACGAGGTGCGCGACTATGCGCGCCGGCACCCCGGCACCTTCCTGCTGGGTGCCCTCGCGGCGGGCCTGGTGGTGGGTCGGCTGACCCGCAACATGGCCTCGGCCCAGCGCAGTGACGCGCAGGGGGCGGGCCGGGCGTCGTCCACGCCGGCACAGTCCCGGCCGCTGGCGGAGCCGGGCATGAGTGCTCGTCCCGCCCGGGTGACACCCGACGAGCTGGCCTACACCGGGGCCGGCGGCCGCTACGAGCAGGAGAGCGAGGTGTCCCGATGAGGACCGAGCCGCTGCGCGGCGACCTGAGCACGGGTGCCGCCGGCTCATCGCAGCAGTCGATCGGCGAGCTGCTCGGCGAGATCAGCACGGACCTGTCGACGTTGATGCGGCAGGAACTGGACCTGGCCAAGGCCGAACTGAGGGCCGAGACCGCCAAGGCGGGCAAGGCGGCCGGGATGCTGGCCGCCGCCGGACTGGCAGTCCACCTGGTGTTGCTGTTCCTGTCGCTGGCGCTGTGGCGGCTGCTGTCCGCGGCGATGGACCCCGGCTGGGCGGCGGTGCTCGTCGCCGTACTGTGGGGCGTCGTCGGCGCGGTGCTGTTCACGGTCGGGCGCTCCCGTCTGCGGGAGTTGCAGCCGATGACGCAGACCGCGGAGACGGTCAAGCAGGTGCCCTCGGCGCTGCGAGGACACACCGACGCGGGGAGGAACACACCATGAGTACCGACACCGAGCAGATCCGCCGCGACATTGAACGCACCCGCGAGGAGCTGCGCTACGACGTCGACGCGCTCACCGACCGGGTCAGCCCGGCGCGGGTGGTCGGGCGGCGGGTGGACCGGGTACGCGACGCGGCGCACTCGGTACGCGAGAAGATCATGGGAACGGTGCAGCATCCGGTCGACTCCGGCAGCGGGGCCATGTCGACCCTGGCCGACAAGGCGTCCTCGGCCGCGGGAACGGTCGGCGACGCGGCCGGCGCAGCCCAGCAGCGGGTGCTGACCAGCACTCAGGGCAGCCCGCTGGCGGCCGGCCTGATCGCTTTCGGCGTAGGCGTGCTCGTCTCGGCGCTGCTTCCGGCGACCGAGCCCGAGCAGCAGCTCGCCACACAGGTCAAGGAGAAGGTGGCCGAGCACTCCGAGGAGCTGCGGCAGCAGGCCACGGAGGTGGCCGGGGAGGTCAAGGAGCACCTGCGCGAGCCGGTGCAGCAGGCCGTCGAATCCGTCAGCTCGACCGTGGGCGAGGCCACGTCGACGGTACGCGAGGAGGCCACACCGACCCGCGGGCCGACGACCGGATAGCACCGCCAGGGCGGCCTGCCGGCGAGACATCGGCGCTCACGGGCGTCGGTCGACCGACCGGCAGGCCGTCCGCTGTGCTCAGTGGAGCCGTGGCAGGCAATGCGTGATCGAGGACCGGCTTGAACAGGTCGCCGTGCGCAGCGAGGCGCTGAGGCATGGTGCGGCGGTGGCCCGCACCGCCGGCTGGTCACGGCTTACTGAGCTGAGGGTCGCGGCGCGGCCCGCGGCCGTCATTCGCCGACCGTCTTGAGCGCCTCCCGCAGCTCGTCCTTGGTCATCTGGGAGCGGCCCGGCAGATCCCGCTCGGCCGCCTGCTTGAGCAGCTCGGCTTTCGTCTGCTCACCGCTGCCCTGCCCGGTGTCGGGATCGACCTGTTGCGGCGACGGGCCGTTCTCCAGTTCCTGCCCGCGGCGGGCCAGGAACGACTCGGCCAACTGCTCCAGCCGTTCCCCGTCGACGGAGTCACGTAGCGCGGGCAGGGTGGTCGACTCCTCCTCTGCCACATGCTCGTTGACCGCGTCGATGAGCCGGGCCAGTACCTCGCCGAACTCGGCGGACTCCGGGTCCATGGTTTTCAGCTGGGCCACCAGCTCGTCGGCCTGCGCGTGCTCCTCGCGTGCGTGGTCGACCTCGTCCTGCTCACCGGCTTTGGCGATGGCCGGGTACACCTCGGCTTCCTCGGCCCGGCTGTGCGCGGTGAGCATCGCGGCCATCTGCTGGAACAGCAGCTCCCTGTCCGCGCTGCCGCTCTGCAGCCGCTCGAACAGCTCCTCGAGCGCCCGATGGTCCTGCTCGATCAAGGTGATGACGTCGGTCATGGCGGTTTCCTCCGGCTCTACGCTGCTCACCTGTCGCGGGAACTCGTACCCGACGGCAGCCGCGCACAATCCCGCCCGATCGGCTTTTTACCGCCTTGACCTGCAGAAACGATGGGCCTCTCGGCCGTTTGCGCGCCGTCGGGCACGGGTAGGTCGCGGGCATGACACAGAGCAGGGATGTGGTTCTCGCCAGCGGTCCGTTCGACGGCTCCCGGCTCGACGGCGTGGAAGGGCCGCTGCTGGAGATGGAGGCCGACGGCCTCATCCACCGGTACGTGGCGACGACGACCACCCGCCGGGTCGCCGAGGACGAACTCACGGTCTACCAGTTCGACGGGACGATCTCGCCGGACGGCGGCATGGCCGGGGTCGAGAACCCCGAAAACCGGGTCGCCTCACCCCTGGCCGACGAGCTGCGAGCAGAGAAATCCTGAGCAGGCCTGGACTGCCGGCCGCCGGACGACAGGTGCGGGCCCCGTTCCGTCGGCAGACTGAACGCCAGCTCGACCGGTCGGCCGACCTCCAGGCAGTCGTCGCTCAGGAGCAGCGCCGCGGGTCCCCGGCACCCTGCCGACCGCAGGCTTATGACTGGCCGTGCTCGTCCGGCGGGCCGGACGCCGATCGGCTCTGCAAGCCGAGCTTCATGAACGCGCTGGCGGCAAGCATGAACAGCATCAGGATCGCCGCGTATTCGATTCCCGCGACGAATGCGACGACGACCGATGTCGCCACCGCGGCCAGCGCCGCCAGTGCCCACCAGAGGACGGGCCGCCGGCTGGCCGCGTCGCCGGGCGGGTGTCCGGGACCGTCCATGGACGTCGCGAAGGCCGGGTCGTCCCGCGCCAGCTGCTGCTCGATCTCGTGCAAACGCCGACGCTCGTTCGGAGTGAGCGGCACGACCACCTCCTGCAATGCCAGGGCGCACCAAGATCTGAACGGCGCTCCCGGTTGAAGGTGACCGCGGTCGGCCAGGGATGGACAGGGTGGCCCTCTCCGGTCGGCAGCCGAGGTCACCGGGGCCGGGCGGTGGAGTCCTGAGGCAGCCCGCCCTTGTGGTACAGGCGCAGGAGTCCGCCCCTGCCGAGCGTGGAGACACCCAGTACGCCCTGGCCCTTCAGGAGCTGCCGCATTTCCGCGACGCTCAGTTCCTCGGCGTCGTCTGGAAAGGCGACGGTGTCCGGCCGCTCGGTCCCTCCTGCGGTGGCGCCCGAAGGCTTGTCGTCGCGGTTGCGCGCCACGGCCGTCTCCTCCCGTTCGTAGACCACAGCGACGCCTGGATCGGGAGTTTCCCTCATGGCCTTCGATCAAACCTAGGGTCCTCAGGCACAGGGTCGGCGTACCCACCGCGAAGGACGAGCGGTGCCGGTCCCGGGCTCCCCAGGACGGCCCACCCCAAGGCGAGCTCCCGGAACCGCCACAACCGCACTGAGCAGCTAGAACAAGTTTTTTCACCCCGCCGGCGGGTACTTGCGCCCCTGATCGGCCGCTGACCGGCCGCAGACAAAGGAGAAGATCATGACCAGCCGATACGAGTCGACCACCCGGGCAGCCGCCCGCGCGCCGGTGCGCGTGGCCGCTGCGACAGTCGGCGCGATCTTCCTGCTGGTGGGCATCCTCGGGTTCATCCCGGGCATTACCACCAACTACGACACCATGCAGGCCGCCGGGCACCACTCGCAGGCGATGCTGTTCGGGATCTTCCAGGTCTCGGTGCTTCACAACATCGTCCACCTGCTGTTCGGTGTGGCCGGCCTGGCGATGTCGCGTACCGTGTCGGCCGCCCGTTCCTATCTGATCGGCGGCGGCGTGGTCTATGCGCTGCTGTGGCTCTACGGGCTGATCGTCGATCAGACGAGCACAGCCAACTTCGTGCCCGTCAACAATGCGGACAACTGGCTGCACCTCCTGCTCGCCGCGGGCATGATCGCGGTCGGCGTGCTGCTGACCCGGCGTCCAGCCGGTGCAGTCGCCCGGCCACGGGTCTGACGGATCGGGCGCCTGTCGGTCGGTTCGCCGGGCGACGCGAAGACGGAAGCACACGGGTGCACTTCAACGGCAAGTCGCGGCCCCGTCGCCAACTGCACCGGCCTGCGGATACCAGCCGGCGACGATGGACAGCACCTGCTCGACGATGCTGTCAGCACCGGTGAACGAAAGCGCCGAGCCGGAGCGGCGGGCATGTTCGGCGGCGTCCATCAGCATGACGGCACCGCGGCCGTCCAGGAAGGTCAGGCCCGCCAGGTCCACCACAAGATGGTTGGCCGACGCCGCCAATGCTGCCCGCAGGCAGCGCCGCAGTTGTGCGTGTACTGCAAGATCGATTTCCCCGGTGAGGCGAAGGTTCAGGTCCCCGGCCAGGTCAGCGGTGGTACACACAGCGAGCTGTCGCATAGGATTTCACCTCCGGTGCAACGGGCCGCGCTCCCACAAACCGACTCCGGTAACGGACTCAGGAGCCGTCTTCCGGGTGGTCCAGTCGGCGGCGCAGGATTTCGATCATTGCCTGGGCGGCGGCGAGCTGGTACTCGAGCTGGACTACGCGTACGGCGGCGTCCAGGCGCATTCCGTCGTCGACAAGGTGCCGCGCCCGGTCGGCCAGCTGGAGGTCGTCACGGCTGTAGCGGCGGTGCCCGCCACCGGAGCGATGTGCCTCGAACAGGCCGGCAGACTCCACCGACCGCAGGAACCCCGGGGTGACCCCCAGCGCTTCAGCGGCAGTGCCCATCGTGAAGCCGGGAAAATCCGGCTCCTTGATCGCGGACAGCGCGGTGGGCACATTACGCGTGTCAACCATGGTCCCTCCCTCACGGTCTCCCACCCCAGTGGCGGTCGCGCGGGATACCCGGTCTCGCCACTGGAGCGACGCTTTGCACTATCTCTGCCGCATCACCCCCGTCCGTGTGCGACTGTTGTCAGGAACGGGCTCCGGTCAGCTGCGGCCGGCCCTTTGCCTCGGACCTGCCCTCAACGATTTTGCTGGTCCCGATCTACTTGGCCCCACGCCCGATCTCGATCTTGCGGCGCATGGCCTGCTCGACCACCGGAATCGTCAGTGTCAGCACGCCCGCGCTGTAGTCGGCACTGATTGCCTCGACGTCCACGTCGTCACCCAGGACCAGCTGACGGCTGTAGCTGCCCGACGGCCGCTCCGAAATCAGGTAGGTGGCATCGGGGTCGTGACGGCGGCGCTCGCCGCGCACGGTCAGCGTGTTGTTCTCAGCCGACACATCGAGGGAGTCCGGCTCCATGCCGGGCATGTCGAAGCGCACCAGGAACGTGTCCCCGGACCGCAGGCAGTCCATCGGCATCAGCGCCGGCGTGCTCGCCGCGCCGAACACCTCACCCGCGAGCCGGTCGATGTCACGCAACGGATCCCAACGCATAAGCATCGAAGTTCACCCCTCGCCTACTTGCTCTGCTTCGGCCCGGCTCATCGGGCCTGTTACCGCGCCGGTCGGACGAGGACCTCGTTTATCTACTGCCGGTGTCGAGCTCTCCTGGACCAACCGACACATTTATTCTATATCCGGCATGGCAGTTTTCAACCCCCAGTCGACATAGAGTCAC
This sequence comes from Catellatospora sichuanensis, assembly GCF_007483665.1. Taxonomy (GTDB): domain Bacteria; phylum Actinomycetota; class Actinomycetes; order Mycobacteriales; family Micromonosporaceae; genus Catellatospora; species Catellatospora sichuanensis. The sequence continues at coordinate 39,954 of NZ_VIQO01000027.1, read as the reverse complement.
TGCACCGGCGCCATATGGTCCGGCCGGTGCAGCCGCATCCGGCGCTGGTTGAGCAGTTCATGGCGCCAGGTCTGCTCGACGCGGTTCGTCACGGTCGCGGGCGACTGCGGTTCAGGTCCTGCGGGGAACCAAGTACAACTGCGACCCACCGCCCCGCGGTCGAGCTCCAGCTACGGGGAACCCGTATGTCACGTGGACAAGCCGGCATGTCGAGGTCGCGCACCAGCGTGGCGGGCGGCAGGGACTGCAGGATGCGGCCGTGGTCCATGATGGCGACCCGGTCGCACAGTGACTCGGCCTCGTCGAGGTGGTACGTGGTCAGCACGACCGTGCGGCCCAGCGCGCTGATGTCGCGCAGCACGTCCCACAGGTCACGGCGGGCCTGCGGGTCCAGACCCGAGGTGGGCTCTTCGAGGAAGACCGGGTCGGGTCCGTGCGAGGGCGCAGGCGATGGACAGCCGCTGCTGCTGGCCGCCGGAGAGCTGTTCGTTTCAACTCACATATGCCCTAGGTCGTCAGGGTGCGACCTCACGGCTCGTGACGCCGGCACGCAGGTAGTCGTGGGTGCGGCGTTCGGGCACGCCGGGCTGCATGGGCAGGACCGGCTGGGAGCGGTCCAGGGCCTGGATCTGGGACTTCTCATCGACGCACAGGACCAGGGCCCGCTCGGGCGGGTCCAGGTACAGGCCCACGACGTCACGGACCTTGTCCACGAACAGCGGATCGGTGGACAGCTGAAACAGGCCGTAGTGGCTGTGTTCCTTCACCGTGGCCGCGACGGCGTTCTTCTTGTCGCACTTGGCGGTGATCTCGCTGTCGTTGTCCGGTGAGACGAGCAGGACGCGGACCTGGTCCTTGGGCTGCGGAACGTCCCTGACCGTGTATCCGGCAGCCGGCGTGACCCGCACGACGGACGGTTGCCTGTTCGAGCACGTGACCCGGATCGTTCCGCCGAGCGCGGGGACGTCGCTTCCCGGCAGCACGACCGGGGGCGACGGCGAGGGTTGCGGGGACAAAGGCGCGCTGGGCGATGCGGGCGGGGCGGACGCCAGCGAGCTGGCGGTGATCACCGTGACCGCACTGCTCGCCGCTGACTGCTGACCTGCCGCGTTGTACGCCACGATCACGAAGATGTAGCGGGTGCCCGGCGTCAGGCCCGTGACCGTCGCCCCCGAGGACCTGGTCCAGCCGGCGTCGGCGCCGTCCTGCACGATGCGGTAGTACGCCACGCCTCCGGTCCTGCCATCTGCCGGAGCTGACCAGCTCAGCATCACGCTGTCCCGGGTGGCGGCCAGGACGGTCAGGTCTCGAGGCGCGGACGGCGGGCGCGACGCCGGCCCGGCCGACACCGACACCGGCGGCGGCTGATCCGTGGTCGCCGGCGGTGGCTGCGCAGCCGACGGCACCACGGTCGGCAGGGCGCTGGGCTGCATTGCCGAGCCCTCCACGACCACCGCCGTGGACGGAGTCGGCGTGCCGGCCATCGCGGAAGGCGTATCGGAGGCGCGATAGGTCAGCGCGAACACGACCGCCGCAGCCACCACGATCGCTGCCGCCACGACCCACGCCCGGCGTTTCGTGCTCGGTACAAGGGGATCTTCGGCGACCGGGACAATGGTGTCGACGCTGGGCCGGACCGCGATCTCCGCAGTCGGCGGGGATTCGGCGGCGCGCTCGTCGCCCAGCGCCGGGTGAACTGCCACCAGAGTGCCGGCGATGTCCGCGTAGCCGGGCACCGCATCAGCGGCGGCACGCGCGGCCAGCCACTGGGCTGTGACCAGTTCCAGATGGATCTTCTGAGTGCGTGGACCGCTGAAGGTCACGACCGTCGGCAGGACGATCTTGTGCCAGGCGGCTTCGGGCAGCTCGGACCCCTGCTGGATGCCGGTCCACAGCTGTGCGAACTCGTCCCGGCCGACCTCGACCCCGTCGACCCTGCTGTCGTCATGAGGTGTGTCGAAGGCGTCCATCAACGCCTGGTGCACCTCAAGACCGCCGCGGCCGTTCACGACCTCGTGCAGCGTGCTCCCGAGCGTCATGATCAGCGTGCGGGCGTTATGCGCCTTGGCCAGCCATCGCTGAGCCACGTCGCCTCCCCGTCATCCGTCGCAGTCGCGGCAGTATGCCCGGCGGCCGTTGCCCGAAACCTTTTCCTTGCGCACTCCGCCACCGGTTCGATCAAGGTCGGTGGCGGCTCGTACGGAGCAGCGCCCAGGCGTTCGCGCATGGGACGCGTCGATGGCAACGAACTTTGCCTGCAGCCCGCATTCGCGATCTTCGGTTCCGGCCTTGGCGACCAGCTCGGGGCTGGTGATGAGCGCCGGCCCGACCGGCCAGGGCCGCAGACGCCGGGTCACCCGCCGGAGTCCCGCCCTGTACGCCTTCGAGGGACCTCCGAGCGTCGGCTTTCCGCAGGCCCAAGTAGTCCTCACCCACGTGCTTACACCGTTCGGACGACCCTTTACTCGAGGATTCCGGCCACTGCGGCGTCGAGCCGCGGGGCGAGAGTGCGAGCGTATGTCGCTGTCATGTGGTTGCTGTCGCGATACACGATCACCCGGCCGATGACGGGGGCGCAGCGGTCGGTGGGGCAGATGGCGTCGTTGAGATCGACCAGGTGCACGTTGCTCATCGCCGCTGCCGCTTCCACCTGGACGGGTCCGACGGCGGGCTGCGCTGTCGCGCGCGCGAAGGCGCATCTGGTGAGTTCGGTGAGGTGAGCCGAGATGCATTCGGCGATGTTGGTCCCCGGGTCGGGCGTGTCGTGTAGCACGACCACGGGGACGCCGACGGCCGTGATGGCTTGCCAGCTCGCACGCAGGCCGGCGATCATGGCCCGGTCGCCTTCCGGTACGGGCAGCCGGGTAGTGCCGCGGACGATCCGGTAGTCGGAGTTGGTGGTGACTACCAGATCCGGATGACCGTCGCCGGTCAGCGCGCCCAACACATTGTGGTTCCATTCGGCGCAGCTCGGATAGGGGCGCCCGTTGGTGCGCGACAGTACCTGCACCTCGGCCATAGGGCAGGACGACTTGGTGTAGGTGACCAGACGCCAATTGCGCTTCGCCGCGACGGCCTGCAGCGTCGGCACCCACTGGGCCGCATGGGAGTCCCCGACCAGCGCCACGGTGAACGTTGACGTCGGCTCGCCGTAGATGCATGAGGTCGCCTCGGGTTCGCGTTCCCTCTGGTGGCATCCCTTGCTGTACACGTCGGGATAATCAGCGCGCACCGAGACCGGATCGGGGATCATCGAGGGCACGCGGTCGACGGGGGCGCCACGCGGATCATCTCGGGGGTGTTCGGACAGGACCTCGGCTCCGCGCGGAGCCGTGTCGGCTTGCTCAGCCCAGCCTGCCTGGTTCGCTGACGTGCCGGTCGGCCATGTGACGACCTGGTGCAGCGCCAGCGCGCAGACGGCGGGGATCACCGTGCACAGCGCCCCCAGCCGAAGCGCCCGCGCCGGGATGCGTTCGAGCACGGCCGAGAACCGGAGCGGGTTTTCCACGTAGCGGTGTGTCAGCCAGGCGGGCAGCGCGGACAGCGCCACCACCGCCAGCAGCCATGCGGTCGACAGCTCACCGAACCGGGATTCGGCGACGACGAGCAGCGGCCAGTGCCACAGGTACAGCGAGTACGACAGCGCACCCACCGCGCGTAATGGGGGGTTGTCGAGAACGGCCGCCGGCCCGATCCGGCCGGCGGCCGCACCGGCGGCGAGCACGGCCGCCGTGCCGAGGGTGGGCAGCAGGGCGGCGTACCCGGGAAACGGGGTCGACCCTCGCAGGAGGAACGCGGACGCGATGACCATGGCCAGTCCGGCCCAGCCCGACGCCGCCGCCACCACCCGCGGCATCCGGCCCAGGCGGCCGACGATCATCGCGATGCCACCGCCCAGGGCCAGTTCCCACATCCGGGTGGTGGTGATGAAGTATGCCCGTTCGGGATCGGTACCGGCCAGGTACACCGACCACGCGAACGAGGGTATGGCGACCAGTGCCAGACCGAACAGTAGCGGTCGTTCGATGTCGTGTGTACTTCCTGCGCGCAGCCGGCGCACGGATCGTGCGATGAGCAGCAGAAGCAGCGGCCAGACGAGGTAGAACTGCTCCTCGACCGACAGCGACCAGAAGTGCTGGACCATGCTCGGCGCTGTGTCGGCGGCCAGATAGTCGACCGCCCGCTCCGACAGGCGCCAGTTGACCAGGTACAGCCCACTGCTGATCACGTCCCAACCCGTGTCCGACCAGCGGATCTTGGGCAGCAGGAACACCGTCAGTAGCAGCACGGCCATGAGCACCACCCCGGCGCCGGGCAGCAGCCGTTTTGCCCGTCTGGCGTAGAAGCGCAGCAGCGACACCTTTCCGGTCCGCTTCAACTCCGAGGTGATCAACCCGGTGATGAGGAATCCGGAGACGACGAAGAACACGTCCACGCCGACGAACCCGCCCGGGACGAAGGCCACTCCGGCGTGAAAGAGCAGCACCAGCACGACGGCGACCGCCCGCAGTCCTTCGACGTCTCCGCGAAAGCCGCACCGGCTGGTGGAGTCGAAATGGTCGTCCGGCTGTGCCGTGACCGCCGCCGGAGGCGGTCGGCTTTGTCGCTCCTGCCGACTGTGGGCCAGGCGCCCGGGCAGAGCAGGCCAGGGCCTAGCCGACCACCGATGCCTACCTGGATTTCGCCAGGCGGTCACGACGGAAACCCAGCTGCTAGTCGCCACTTCACGGCGTCATCGACCACGACCTGATTCTGGCCTGATCCAGGAGGTAAACGCCGACTCTCACGTTCGCCACGCCAGACGGGCCGTGCCGGCTGCCCGCCTGACGCGCAGGGCGATCACGCTCAGCAATCTGAGGGACCCTCCGAAGAGAAGACCCTAACTACGATGAGTCCCGGCTCGGTCCCTGGTCTTCAGGCACATCCACCCCTTCCGCACGCGAACTCGGAGGCACCTTGAAGCTCTTGCTGACGTCAGGTGGCGTCACGAACGCCAGCATCCACTCGGCGCTCGTGCAGCTTCTTGGCAAGCCGATCGGCGACGCCGATGCCCTCTGTATTCCCACAGCGCAGTACGGGCATCCCATGTGCACTCCCGCCTCGGCCTGGCGTTTCATCGCCGGCCGAAGCTCATCACCCATGTGCGACCTGGGCTGGAAGTCGCTGGGCGTGCTGGAACTCACCGCGCTGCCCACCATCGGCGCGGAGCGGTGGGTCGCCTGGATCCGGGAGGCCGACGTGCTCCTGGTCGACGGCGGCGACGCGACGTATCTGTGTCATTGGATGCGAGAGTCCGGGCTGGCTGATCTACTGCCTTCGCTGCCGGACATGGTCTGGGTGGGCGTGAGTGCGGGAAGCATGGTGATGACGCCACGGATCGGGGCGGAGTTCGTCGAGTGGCCGTCCGCGCCGGATGACCGCACACTGGGAGTCGTCGACTTCTCGATCTTCCCGCACCTGAACGCTTTTCCAGAGAACACCCTGGCTGACGCGGAGCGGTGGGCCGCTGACCTCGGTGTCCCGGCCTATGCCATCGACGAACAGACGGCCATCAAGGTCGTCAACGGCTCCATCGAGGTGGTCTCCGAAGGGCAATGGACGAAGTTGGGGTGATGCCCCGGGCTGCCATCCGGATCTGCCGCGAAGCGCGCGACCCTAGTTGCACGACTTGTCACCGTACGTGAGCGGATCGCTGGGGTGACGACCAGGCTGAGACCGGCGTCCGGGGTGGCGCCGAAACTCGCGAACATCGAGACCCGTTAGATCTCGCTGGCGCTCAAACTCGGCGACATCTGGCGCCGTAAGTGGATTCTGGCGCACTCTTCGTGAATGATCTTGTCGCTGTTTCGCGATACCTTCCAAACTGGCCGTTGGGCAGCCTGGCCGGAAACGAGACACCGGATCATCGCCAGCGTAACTATCATCGCGACCGTGCCATCCTTTCGCTGCCGTACGTGCGGTACTACGATCACCGGCGGACTCGCCGTGTACCCCGGCCCATTGATCCGCCCGTCACAGCCCGATGAGCGAAGCATCCCAAGGCGGTCGACAATGCCGGTTGGCTGGTATGCGGTGGATCCCGAGCATTTCGGCGCACCTTTTGTGCCTTCGCCCGACCCGGACGCGTACCTTCACGCCATGCCCGGCTACAGCATGGTCATCGAGGGGGTGGACATGGTGTCAGCTGGTCCTCGTGACACGTTTGTCATCCACCCCGCTGATGCGCCGTCCCTCCAGCGCAACCCTGATCCCGACCGCCAGGCGGTGGGATGCTGCGGGCGTCCTGGAACTCGGGGCAACAACCTCATCTGTCCGTGCGGTCAAGAGGTCGCGACTGTGATGGACGAGTGCTACGGAGCCTACGAACTGCACCTTGACCCCACGTTCGTTTCAGTGTCGACGGAAACCCTGTGACGTCGAGAGTTCCGTTCGTCACCACCGGCGCTCCTGCCATTAAGCACGCCGGCGGAGAGCGGTCCGCCGCACCCGCAAGATCATTCACGCAGATTGCGCCAGAACCCGTAAGTGGCGAGCAACACCAACGGGCTACACGGCGATCCCCGAGCAGACGGTGGCGCTGTCGGCGAGCAGGGCTGGCCGAGATCTTGTTCTGTGGGCTGGACACCGACACCTGCGTGCGGGGCCCGGTCGGCGGTCAGCGACCGCGCTTGGCGCGTACCGCAGCCAGCCGCTCGTCCAGAAGCTCATCGAGCTCCTCGACGGTGCGGCGCTCCAGCAGCATGTCCCAATGGGTCCGCGGCGGTTTGGCCTTCTTCTGCTCCGGCTCTGTACCGTCCCTCAACCGAGCGACACTGCCGTCGAACCTGCACTCCCAGGTCCAGGGGACCTCCACGTCCAGCGCAAACATCACGTCGAACGTGTGGCCGTGAGGACACTGAAACGTGCTGACCCTGCGCGGCGCGAGCTCAATATTGCGATCCAGCTCGTAGCTGACCGCTCCAAGCCGGCTCCCCCGCAACACACGTTCGCCCATATCAGCTCCTCACGAGAACAACACCAGGCCAGAAGCTGTCCACCTCGTACGGCAGCTGCGGGTCTATCCATCCACCGGACGTCCTCGGTTTCCCCGAGATGGGTAACCACTACCCAACCGCCCGCAGCCCACTCGCGATAGGCAGGTCCAAGACCAACCAGCTGTATGACCCGCATCGGTTACCCCGCTCACCGAGGCCGCGGATTGTGGCGAAAGCCACGGTCGATGTGGCGAAGAACTTTGTGGGCGAGCGGCTGACCAAGCCGGACGTCAATGTCGACCAACTGGGGCCGGGGCAGGGCGCGGTGGTGATGATCGAGGGCAAGCGGTGCGCGGCATATCGCGACGATGACGCCACGGTGCACGCCGTGGAGGCGACCTGTACCCATCTTGGCTGCATCGTCGGGTTCAACGACGCGGAACGGACATGGGAGTGCCGCTGTCATGGCTCGCGCTTCGACATCGACGGCGCAGTTCTGCAAGGGCCCGTGCTTAGACCCCTGCCAGGTGTCGCCGCGTCGTAATCCCTCTCGCCTACAACGACAGGCAACGGCGTCGCGTGCCGCTGGACGCGGGCATCGATGGTGGCTTCCTCCGTGGCCAGCGTGTCGGCGGGTTCGCTGCTGCACACCCCGCTCCTGTGTCGGGTCGTGTCCAGCGGACGGGTCTATAGGTACTGTCGGCTGAGTCGTGTGCTGGTTCCCCGATTTCCGTCCGCATACCAGGCGTTGGGCTGCAGGCTGAACACATGGACAAGATCACCGCGAAGTTCGTCCACGGTGACGCAGAGTTCATCCGGGAGATCGAGGTCGACTCCGCCGATAACCCGCCGGACACGTACTCGTTGTCGCTGCCCGGCGAGCATGCGACCGTACAAGAGTCTGAGGTCGAACCGCCCTGGGAGGCCGTCTACGTACGCGAGCCTAACCCGGAAAGACAGCCACAGTGGATCTACCGCTACCGCGGTGTCGTGAACTTCGACGAACCGTTGTGAGGCGCACTGATGCCAGATCCGGTGAGCGCCGAATCGCCCACACACCCCCAAACATTAGCCTACCGTCCGAAGTGAGACGGTTGGGGCGGAGCTTCGATGTCAGACCGACACGTCCAAGACCTGCAACACCCGAGGTTCGCGCGGTTCTATACCGCTATCAGCACCCACGCCGAGGCCCACGGCGGCGCCGCTCACCGGGCCCGGCTTCTGGCTGGCCTCACCGGCACGGTGATCGAGATCGGTGCCGGCAACGGGCTCAACTTCGCTCACTACCCGACTACAGTTACCCGCGTGCTGGCCGTAGAACCCGACAGCACTCTGCGCAGGCACGCACACCAGGCCGCGCAGCGGGCACCGGTGCCGGTGGAGGTCATTGCAGGGCACGCTGACGCCCTGCCTGGACCTGACGCCGCTTTCGACGCGGCCGTGACGTCGCTGGTGCTGTGCACCGTGCCCGATCCCGCCCACGCGCTGGCTGAGATCGGCCGCGTGGTGCGCCCCTCCGGGCAGCTCCGCTTCTACGAGCACGTCCGCTCCGACAAGCCTGCGCTGGCCAGGCTCCAGGACCTGATCGCCCCGGTGTGGGCGCGGCTGGCCGCAGGTTGCCGACCCAACCACGACACCGCTGCCGTCATCGCCGCCAGCGGGTTCGCCATCGTGAGCTGTGAGCGGTTTGGATTCAGCCCGTGCCGGTTCGTGCCCCGTTTTGCCCACATCATCGGCACGGCCTACCGCCCGTGACCCAGCCGTCATAGCCGCGGGCGACCGCAGACATGCGGCCGTCCGGGCGATGCCTCACGCGGATTAGGCGGCCCGCCGCTGTCCCCGCCATGTGCCGTGGCCTGAGCAGACCGGCGGTGCAGGCAGGTCACGAAAGCGGACGAACGGCTCTGCGCTGTCGCAGCGTCTGGCGCTGAAGTGGGCCACCGGCCCAGTGACGGTGATCCCGGCAGCGTCGACCTCGATTACGATCTCCGGTGCGCTGGCGGCCGTGGCCCGAGTGAAGACCACACGACCTCCATGCCGTGGTCGGCGTAGCGGACGATACGGGCCTCAGTGTCATCGTGGTGCTGATGAGACAACTACTCCTCCTCCCAGGAGGCCCTCCGATGACCTGTCGGGCGCTGTCGCCAACACATCTGCGCGCCACGCTCCATCTGGAGCGCTGACCTCAAGGGCCGCGTGCCGGCCGTGCCGGCTAGCCGCAAGCGGCGGCGATGGCACTCTTGAGCAGGCGGTGCTCGATGGTCTCGCCGTTGAGCGGACATTGGCGTTACGCGCTGCCGTGCGCAAAGAAGCGCAGGCCGAGCGGGACACCTTGGCGTGTAGCGCACCCGCACAGGCCGAGCAGGTCAATTGGACTCGCGGCCTGACCCGACGCACGTCGTGCCAGGACAGGCCGTGCCCGAGGTCAGCCAGCGTGGCATGGAGTGATCTGCCCAGACCGAATGCAACGAACGGCATATCTACGGCGAGCTGCTGTTCACCACCTCGGCGCGGAGGCTGCCCGAGCATGTGCGCGCCGGTCACGCGTATCTGATCGCTGAGCCCGCCGCTGGCGGCCGGGCTGACGGTGCTCATGTCGAGGTACATCTTGCCTGGTGCCAAAACCGGCGATAATCCTGTCCTGGCCGGAGGTGACCGCATCGAGGGCATTGTCGCCGATCACCATGCTGAAGACGACCTGTGCCGCAGCGGTGACCTCGCGTCGTGTGTCCGACCAGATCAGGCCACGCTCGATCAGCCCTTCTGCTTTGCCCGCGTGCGGTTGGTGCCGTAGACCTGGCGCCCGCGGCGAGCAACCAGCTGGCCATCCGGCCCCCCATCGCGCCGAGGCCGACAAACCCGATATCAGCCGTCGCCGGTTCTCTCGCACAGGCACGGTCTATAACCGACGCCCCTCGTGGAAAGGTTCGGGCGACGCCCCGAGGCCTGCCCTGCCGGCGGCCCTTCGCCTGCCTACGGACATCATCGCAAGGGTGCACGCCAGGCCCACCAGGCCGACGATGACGTTGCTGACGATGGCGCCCACGCTTGGTGCGGGTCCGCTGACAAGCCAAGGTGCGACGATCGCCCATGCGCTGATGATCGGGGCGACCCACACGATCCGGTGCGAACGTCCGTACATGGTGGCGAAGCACAATGCCAGCACCGCCAGTGCGACACCGGTGAAGACGTTGCTCGCGGTCAGGCTGGAGTGGCTGGTGAAGCCGACCACCCATGGCGAGATGGCGAGGTAGAGACCCGCGAGGAAGGTCAGACCTTCTACTACCTGTGCCGCCTTGGTTTCGGCGGCTTCCTCGTACCGCAACCGAAGCTCGGCAAGGTCAGGATGATCTTCGATGGAAGGAGTTCGAACAGTCATGGCTACCGCCCTCCGAACACGGACGTCAAACAATCTTTCCCAAAGCCCGTCTTGCCCGATTTTACGCTGGGTTCGCACCAGGAAGGGGGCCAGCCGCCAGCGAAATGCGGCCAGGAATTGTGCCGCGCCTGCCCTCGGTCGCATATGTGTTGTACCGGCCGGGTGCGAGATCCGGCCGCTGCGGCCTGTTGGCCCGTGGTGCGCCTGATGCGTGTGGTGGGCAACGGCATCAAGGCTTGGCCGGTCCGCGCACGTGGGCGGCGCTTCGTGCCGACCGGGAATGTGTAACGGATCAGGATTGGCGAGGCGCCGATTCGCGCTCTTCGCGAACCAGCAGCGGCCGTTCCAGGTTTATAAGCATATATATCGGGTATTGCCCTCGGACCGAATCTGCTAGGAGGTGTCTTATGAGCACGGTGACAGAGTCAGTTGACGTCCACGTGCCAGTCCACATGGCCTTCAACCAGTGGACCCAGGTCGAGTCCTTCCCGCACTTCATGAAGGGTGTGAAGTCGGTCCGGCAGATCGACGCCACGCACAGTCACTGGGTCGTCAACGTGGCCGGGACCGTCCGGGAGTTCGATACCGAGATCACCGAGCAGCACCCGAATGAGCGGATCGCGTGGAAGAGCACGAGCGGGAAGACCGAACACGCCGGCGTGGTCACCTTTCACCGGCTCGGCGATTCCGACACGCGGGTAACTGTCCAGTTCGACTGGGAGCCCGAAGGGTTACTGGAAAACATCGGCAGCGCTATCGGCGCCGACAGCCGCCAAGTCAAAGCCGACGCGTTGCGGTTCAAGACGTTCATCGAGGAGCGCGGCAGTGAGACCGGAGCCTGGCGAAGCGAGGTCCAGACCCCGGACAAGCGCATCTGACGCCGCACGAAGCCAATGACGCCTCACCAAGCCCGCGCGGGAGGTTCGGCGTACGAGGGAAGTTCACGCGCCCACGAGACGCGGAAGCTTTCGAAGCCCCCGAGTGGAAGCCGTATGAGCGGCGCTAGCTCTGCCCGTCTGGGCTGGGCCCCGAGGCGACTTGAGACGCGGGCGGCGGCTCGCACGCGATCGTCTGATGCCGCCATGGCGAAGCGCCGCCGGGCGGGCGGTCGTATCGCGCGGTGATGGGGGTCAGGCCCCGGCCGGGCGGCCGAACGGTTCAGCGGCAGCCAGGCAGGCTGCACCCGTCGCAGCAGCTCGCCACCCATGTGTCGCTGGTGACACCGCCGGACTGCTCGGCAAGGCGTGGCAGCTTCATCGTCTGCCGGCGCTGGCGACCCGCGGCGGCTTGGGACGCGCATAGTTCTTTCGCCGTCGACGACAGGAAAACAACTGTCGCCAAGGCCCCAAGTGCCAACGCAACGGCAGCGACCCCCAGCAGATCGACGATCGAGAACATGTTCTGACCCATGCCAGCCCCTTTTTATTGACAACCTTGCACCTATTGCCCCGCGGCGGCTGGCGAACCTCTCTTGCGCGGTGATGCCCGACACGTCGGGTATGCAGCCGGACCTCCTCGACTGACCGTCGGCCGTGGAGGTCAGTGCGTTCTGGCGCAACCGCCAGCCGCCTCACGATGGCCGGTTCGTCAATCGCCGGAATGTTGGGTGGCTGAAGCCCGTGCGGACTTCCCGCCCTCGGCGGCTGCGCGCTCGGCGATCACAATCGGCGAACAAGGCTGGCGATGCGACTGCACGCCTGACCGAGTTCCGTGTCCCATCGCCGCGCCGCGCCGCGCCGCGCCGCACGGGCAGGCCAACAACGCGCGGAGAAACTGCCCCAGTTGGGGCTTGAAATCTGCAGCAGCAGGAATAGAATTTCTGCTGGCAAGCAGACAGCCTTGCTAGAGCACTCATTTGGGAGGTGTGTTGATCATGATGCGTTTCGACCCGTTCCGCGACTTCGACCGGCTCGCCGGTGAGGTGTTCGGGACCGCCCGCACCCCAGCGCCGATGCCGATGGACTGCCTGCGCACGGGCGACACGTTCGTGGTCCGCTTCGACATGCCGGGCATCGACATCGACAGCCTCGACGTTTCGGCCGAGAACGGCACGCTTACGGTGCGCGGCGAGCGGCGACGCAACGATCCCGAGGACTCGACCTACCTGGTGTCCGAGCGGCCGGCTGGCCGGTACAGCCGGCAGCTCGTGCTGGGCGACGGACTCGATGTGGAGGCCATCCGCGCCGACTACCGCGACGGCGTTCTGGCGCTGACCATCCCGATCGCCGAGCGCGCCAAGCCGCGCCGCATTGAGATTACCCGCGGTCGAGACACCGGGCTGGAGTCGCACGAAGGACACAAGATGATCAGCGGTCAGGCGAGCGATGGCCGCCGTCCGGCTGCGGCCGGTGCCGCAACCTGATCGGATACGACCCGGCCGGGCCTGGTTGGCGGTGCTCCGCCAACCAGGGCCGGCCCGTACAGGACGAGGCCGGACATGAACGAGACCGCGCAGGCGGTGCAGCGTATCCCGGTACTCGGCGACACCGACTTTCCCGGGTATGCCATGGGCACAGCGGCACAGGCCATCGGCGTGACGCCGGCATTCCTGCGCGCCGTGGAGACCGCGGGGCTATTCGAGTCGCACCGCTCGGGCGGCGGTCATCGCCGCTACAGTCAGGATGACCTGCAGCGGGCCGACCGTGCTCGACGTCTGGTCGACGGTGGTGTTCGTCTGGACGCCGCGGTCCGCATCGTCGACCTGGAGTACCAGCTGGCCACGGCGAACGCGATGATCGAGATCCTGCAACGCCGATTGGACATCCCGCCGTCCGGCGGCTGACCGCTGCCTAATGGCCAAACCCACGCACCGCTTCTGGCTCGGCGCAGGACGTCGGAGGGGCCCGTGCGGGTCAGGGTGTGCACTCGTGTCGCCCGGTCCCGATCGCGGGTGGTGAGGCCAGACCTTGTCAGTTGACCTGACCTTGCAGGTGTTGGCCTGCTCTTATGGTGTTTCTCGTTGACTACATCGATGTAGCCAGTGTCGTCCGGATCTCTGGCGGTCCGCTTCGCCGACTACGTCGACGATGCAACGACGGTCAGGCGCATCGGTGACAGCGCCACTCGCGGCTGACGGCGCAGACTCGCGTCCGGATCACGGCAATAACTCCGGGCCGTGTCCCGGGCGGCGAGCTTCGAGGTCTGTACCGCGGGCAAGCACGCGCGCTGAGCTGCCGGGGCCCGATGTTCGTGAATAGTGCTTTGCTCTGTCTTCTTATGGGTAGCGTACTTTCAGGCATTCTGCCAGTTCTGCCATTTTTACGTAGATAGCCGATGGCCGATAGCAACGTGTGTCGGCGCGGACGAACGGAGCGCCCTGCATGACCACAGCTCAGCAAGATGTGATCGACACCCTCCTCGGCCAACATCAACAGGTGAAGATGCTGTTCGCTCAGGTCGAGTCCGCGGACGGTGACCATCGCCAGGAGCTGTTCACCGAACTGGTCGGCACGCTGGCGCTGCATGAAAGCATCGAACAGCTTCTGGTGCACCCGCTGGCCGAGCAGGAGCTACCTGACGGAGACCAGGTGGTGCCCCCTCGCCTAGCCGAGGAGGAGGACGCGAAGCAGGCACTATCGGCGCTTTACGAACTCGGCGTGAGCGCTCCCGAGTTCGAAGGCCAGCTCGCCGCTCTTCGCGACGCGGTTTCGGCCCACGCCGAGGCCGAGGAAGAGCTGGAGTTCCTGCGCCTACGCGAGGTGACCGATCCCGGCGAGCTCACCCGGATGGCCGAAGTGGTGGCAAGCGCTCAGGCTCTGCTGGCACAACACCTCCAGGCCGCCGGCGGGCAGGCGCCAAGCCCACTGGCAGGGCCACCGGACCAGGTGTTCGAACGTGTCAGGGATCTGCTGGGCAAGGCCGATGGCAGCGAGGTTCAGCGATGACCGAGCAGACGGAACCCGGCGAGGCCAAGCAGGCATCCCTGAAGCCCGCGACCCCCAAGCCGCCGGCTGCGAAGACGTCCCCGGCCCGGCGGCCCACCGCTGAAGCCGGCGCCGCGCAAGTCGCCGCCGCCAAGGCTGCTCCGTTCACCAAGGCGGTGCCAGCCAAGAAGGCGGGTTCACGCGCGGCTCCTGCCGCGGTCGCCGAGGCGCTGAGCCGGGCCGAACGGGCCGGCGCGGCCGCTGCCGCTCCCGGTGGTGACGCCAAAGTGCTGCAGCTCGATCCCCATCGCATGGACAAGGCCGGCACGGAGTTGACCACCGATCAGGGCATCGGCGTCGAGGACACCGACAACTGGCTGCGGGCCGGACCGCGCGGGCCGGCCCTGCTAGAGGACTTCCACGGCCGCGAGAAGATCATGCGCTTCGACCACGAGCGCATCCCCGAGCGGGTCGTCCACGCGCGGGGCTCCGGCGCGCACGGCTATTTCCAGCCATACGACAGCTCGCTGGCCCGGTACACCGCCGCACGGTTCCTGACTGACCCCGGGGCGCGCACGCCGGTGTTCGTGCGCTTCTCCACCGTGCAGGGCTCGCGCGGGTCCACAGACACACCGCGCGACGTACGCGGGTTCGCGGTCAAGTTCTACACCGACCAGGGCAACTTCGACCTCGTCGGCAACAACATGCCGGTGTTCTTCATCCAGGACGGCATCAAGTTCCCTGACATCATCCACGCCGTCAAACCCGAGCCGCACAACGAGATCCCCCAGGCCGCGTCAGCCCACGACACGTTCTGGGACTTCGTCACCCTGCAGCCGGAAACCATGCACCACGTCATCTGGCTGATGTCGGACCGTGCGCTGCCGCG
Organism: Catellatospora sichuanensis; assembly: GCF_007483665.1. GTDB lineage: Bacteria > Actinomycetota > Actinomycetes > Mycobacteriales > Micromonosporaceae > Catellatospora > Catellatospora sichuanensis. The sequence goes on along the minus strand of NZ_VIQO01000027.1, from coordinate 24,849 downwards.
CAGCTTCCGGACCATGCAGGGCTTCGGCGTACACACGTTCCGGCTGGTGGCCGACGACGGCACCCGCACCTTCGTCAAGTTCCACTGGACACCGGTGGCCGGCGTGCACTCCCTGGTCTGGGACGAAGCACAGAAGATCTCCGGCAAGGACCCCGACTTCAACCGCCGCGACCTGTGGGAGTCGATCGAGGCCGGCGTGTACCCGGAGTACGAACTCGGTGTACAGCTGATTGCCGAGAGCGACGAGTTCGCCTTCGACGACATCGACCTGCTGGACTCGACAAAGATCATCCCGGAGGAGGTCGTACCGGTGATCCCGGTCGGGCGGCTCGTCCTGGATCGCAACCCGGACAACTTCTTCGCCGAGACCGAGCAGGTCGCCTTCTGCGTGCAGAACATCGTGCCAGGCATCGACTTCACCGACGACCCGCTGCTGCAGGCGCGGCTGTTCTCCTACCTCGACACCCAGCTGACCCGGCTCGGCGGGCCCAACTTCGCCCAGATCCCGATCAACCGGCCGCTCGCGCCGGTACGCAACCACCAGCAGGACGGCTTCCACCAGGACGACATCCCGCTCGGCCAGGCCAACTACCATCCGAACTCGCTCGGCGGCGGCTGCCCGGTCGTCCCGGGCGCCGGCGGCGGGGCGTTCGTGCACACGCCCGAGCACGTCGACGGGATCAAGGAACGCAAACGCTCGGAGACTTTCGCCGACCACTACTCACAGGCCACGCTGTTCTGGAACAGCATGGCCGCCTGGGAGAAGCAGCACATCATCGCCGCCTACCGCTTCGAGCTCGGCAAGGTCGAGCACCTGCACATCCGCGAGCGGATGGTTGAGCACCTCAACAACATCGACCATCAGCTCGCCGTCGCAGTCGCCGCCGGTATCGGCGTCCCTGCCCCGGCAGCTGGCCGGGCCAACCACGGCCGGATGTCGCCGGCGCTGAGCCAGGCCGCCATGCCCGGCAGCACCGGAGTGCTCGGCCGAAAGGTCGCGGTACTCGTAGCCGACGGCGTCGAAGCCGGAAGTGTCCAGGCGGTGCAGGCGGGTCTGATGGATGCCGGCGCCGTGGTGGAGCTACTCGCGCCGGTCGACGGCGCGGTCACGACGTCAAGCGGTGAGGCGCTGCCGGTAACCCGGGCGATGAACACGGTAGCGTCGGTGCTCTACGACGCGGTCGTCGTCGCCGACGGCGAAGCGGCGGTCGATCTGCTCGTCAATGACGGCTATGCGGTGCACTTCGTCGCCGAGGCGTACAAGCACGCCAAAGCCCTGGGCGTGCTCGGCACAGGCGACCGGCTCGTGCAGGCTGCCCGGCTGCCCGTGTTCGAGCCGTCGGACCGCGTGGCCGGGCCGTCCAGCAAGCCCGCCGCCGGAGCGCTGGACGGGGTGGTCTTCCTGGCACCCGCGGGCGATGCCGACACCGGTTTCCTCGCCGAGCTGATCACAGCGATCGCAGCCCATCGCCATTACGACCGGCCAGTCGACGGCATCGCAGCTTGATGGCAGCGGTCCGCGGCGCCGGTCGGCGCCGCGGACCGCCCCGTCGGCCGCTGTCTCGGCGGATTTTGTTCGGTATCCGTGCTCATCACGTGTTCCGCTCCGATTCGGTGTAGCGCCCGCAGCGCCGAAGGCATCTGCTTGACCGACTCCGCCGTCTGCGGCATGGGCCGCAGCTCACGCATCCGCGAGCGTCCGGCGGCGTATAGGGCGACGGCGATCAGACCCCACAAGGCCGCGACGAGGACCGCCGCCCAGCCGGGGTCCATGGCCGCCGACAGCAGCCGCAACAGGGCGTACGACAGGAACAGCACCAACAGGAAGGCGTCCACGGCGGCGCCGCCCAACATTCCGGCCGCCTTGCCCGCTATTGAAGCCCCCTGCCGCAGCTCGGCCTTGGCCAGCTCGAGTTCCTGCCGCATCAGGGTCGACAGGCGGTGCTGATCTCGCCAAGCAGCCCACCGATTGACTGCTGCGAGCTGTTGCCGAGCCCTTCGGCGCCGCGTCGCGTAACGATTCCGTGCTCATCGGGACGCCTCGCCTTCGTGCTGGTAGCCGCCGCTGGTGTACGAAGGTCATGGGGCGTCACGCGGGCCCCTGGACCATCACCTGTAGTCCTTGTGGTCGCGCGTGTTCGTCCGGACACCGGCGCAGCGGCTGTTGGCGACCGGGACTGCACCCGGCTGTGGCCCGTCCTTGGACCTGCCTGCGGGGGGCCGAGGCGATGCTGCGGGTAAGCCGACCGGCAACGACGCCTGCGGCGAGCGCGCCGATCAGGAATGTGCCGGGGTGCCGGGGTGCCGGCGGGCGTAGCTGCTAGCTCGTCGAGCAGTTGGCCGGGCTCGTGGTGCTCCAGCCAGTCGGCGGCGCGGTGGGCGCTGTCGGAGGCCTGCTGCATCAGCTGACCGGCCGAGCGGCATGCGCAGCCCGGCGAGGACGTCCGCTCACGCGGTGCATGAGATCGGCCGGGCAGGTGCCAGCTGGTGCCGAGCAAGTGTCGACCTGCTGGGGCCGAGGCCGGCTATCACACCGCAGCCGAGCCGTTGCGCGGCAATGGCCCTGGCCGGGCCGGTATGCGTCGTGGATCGGACGGGCGGTCGGCCGTGGGAGTTCGGCAGTGACGGGCGTGAGTAAGTCGTTGGCCCTGGAGGGCGCTATCCGATGTCCCTGGAGTCGCCGGTCGGCTTCAGTTGGGCCCGGTCGTGGCTGTGCTCGGCATTGAGCTCGTACCCTTCGCGTCGTGCCCACAGCCGTTCGACATGCACGCCTTGCCAGCTGTCGGGCATGACGACGCGGTGCTGCGGCCAGGTGTCGGGCTCGCCGGGGTTGACCACCAGGCCAGTGAGGCCGTAGAGGCAGCTGGTGAGGAAACCGGCGAGGTTGGCGGTGAACGGCCCCGCGCGCGGCTGGTCGGGGTGCACGTCCGGGGCGTACTCCAGGGTGATCCGGTACGGGTCGGTGATGAAGTCGGCGTACCCACGCTCGAACATCTCCAGGGCCGCACCGCGGTCGCCCAGCCGCGCGGCGTACACACCGAGCAGCGCCGACAGCATGGGCGCGCCGGCGTACCGGTCGCCGAGGTCCAGGTAGTAGCGAAGGGTCGCCTCGGCCACCTTCGGGTCCGGTTCCCAGCCCAGCGGGAACAGGGCCGCAGCTGCCTCCGGGGTCTCGCCCTTTTCCTGGTCGGGCTGGTAGCCGTCATGGTTGGCGATCACGTGGCCGCCGTTGATCATGGGGATGACGAGATGGTCGGCGACGTCGGCCCAGTCACCGGGCACATGCTCATCGAGTGCCTGGCCGAGCGCAGCCGCTTCGCGTAGGGCGAGGATCGCGGCGATGTTGGTGAAGGCGTCGTTGTTCCGCGGGCTGGCCGTCTCCGCTATGCCGGTGACGCGGCGGATCTCGTAGCCGCGGTCGCTGTGCTCGACGCGGCTGGTCACCCACTGCGCCACCCCGGACATCACCGGCCACGCGTACTGGCGGGCGAAGCCCATGTCGCCGGTGGCGTGCACGTAGCGGGCGAACGCCAGGGCGATGTCGGGGCCGACGTGATGCTCCAGCGACGTCGCCGCGCCGATGCCCGGGCCGGCTTCGTCACCGGTGCTCATGCTGCTCTCCCAGGGGAACTGCAAGCCGCGGTAGCCGTTGAGCGCTGCGTTGGCCGCGGCGGCGTCGGCGCGGGTGGCGCGGTAGCGCAGGATGGTAGAGGCGGCTTCGGGGTAGGTCAGCAGCAGCGGCGGGACCGCGAACGCCTCGATGTCCCACATCACGTGGCCGCGGTAGTAGTGGTAGTCCGGCCAGTACGCCAGTCCGAAGATCGATGTGCTGGCGGGTGAGGAGGGGTGCACTGAGCTGTGCAGGTAGTAGTACGCCGCGTCGGCCATGGCCTGCCACCGGTTCGGAGCGCCGTCCAGCACGATCCGGCCGCGCCACAGCTGGTCCCACGCCTGCCGGTTCAGCTTGCGCAGGGTGTCGAAGCCGCGTATCTGCGCTCCGCGCAGCAGCCGCCCGGCCTGCAGGTGAGGCTGCGAGTGCAGCGTGTCCGCCACCAGGCTCGACACCTGCCGCAGCCGGTAGGACGTCTTGGGCCGCGCGGTGAAGCTGTAGTCCGTGCGCAGCGCGGCCACCGGACTGCGTTCGAGGAAGCGGCGCACGTCGTCGGTGCCGTCGAACGCGGTCAGGTAGGCCGCCCCGCAGGTGCTCAGCTGTCCGTAACTGCGCCAGCGCATCATCCCGTCGCAGCCGTCGGCGATCGTGGCGACCTCGCCCAGATGTCTGTCGGCCCACTCCCCCGTCACGCCTTGCGGATCCACTCCCGCTGACACCGTGATCTCACACGGCCGCTCGGCCCGCAGGTGTGTCTCCTGCAGGATGAGCGTCGGATGGGTCCGGCTGCAGAAGGTGGTGACCTGCACATGGACGGGCGCGTCGCCGGGATCGAACACGAACCGGCTGTTCAGCTCGCCTGATGCGAAGTCGTAGCGCTGATCGACGAAGGTGACCCGGTCGGGGGCGTAGTCCAGCGACCTGCCGTCCACCCGGATGTCCCCGGACAGCGGGTACGGTGCGCGGGCGAACGTCTCCACCGCCGCGGTGGGGTCAACCCCGTCAAATCCACTGACGATGGCCACCCCGTTGAGATACGGAATGTGACGCACCCGAAGGCCGATCAGACCGTTGGACAGATACGCCGGAAGGTCACCGGCGCGCCAGGTGTCGACCGCATCAGGGCTGACGGGAGCATTGGCCATAGCACCCAAATACCCTTGAAGATGATTTGCCAATCGCTCAGCCGACCCACCGGCGTCGAAGCGTCCTCCAGCTTGGCCTTGATCATCTGAGACCGTCAGGAGCGGACCGTCCTGTGGCCTGGCTATACGGCCCGGCCTTGGTGCGGCGCCGGAGCGCTTGCATCGCCGTCTACGGGTCCGGCTCGCTGTGGGCGAACCGTCCAGCTCCATGTGCGCGGGCAAGAACGCCAGCGGGCGCGTCAGGGAAGACCGGCGCTCTCGTAGACCCGAGGCGCATCAGCCATGTCCGGGACTTGCGGCGGCGAGGCCTGTGGGTCATCTTGGGCGGCACGCCGGGCGATACCGTATGCCAACTGCAGGAAGTCGGCACCTGCCACCGCGGACAGGGCGGTCGCCACGAGCCGCGTCAACCCGGGCGCCAGCACGAGCCCGGCTGTCAACGTGGTCGCGGTCCACACCGAAAGGCAGAACGGGCAGCTGACCAGCTCACCCACCGCATGACGGACCTGCCCTGCACCATCGTGCACCTGCTCGCAAACCTCGCCTTCACCGGCCGGCTTGTCATAGCGCGTGGACGGCGCTCTCAGCGGGCTCGTCACGGCGTCCTTCGTAAGCAGCCTGCTCGCCTTGTGCGTGGCTACGGCGAGCAGCGCGACGTCACCAACAGTGGGACGGGGCAGCTCTCGGCGGGAGGCCCGGACCACCAGTGCCAGGCCTGCGACGATCGCACCATAGGCTCCCAGCAACGTCCCATAGCCTTTGAGGGGACGCCGCTGTCCACCGCTGTACTCGTTGCGTTGCACCTCAAGCTGCCTGGAGTTCAAGATGCGGGCGGTCACCTTGCGATGGCCCTCGGTTGCCGATCTAGGGCGAGTGGCTCGGTCGTGGCAACGGGACCCGGATGGGCACCCTTCTCGGGCCCAGGGCTGGGCATTTCGCGGTGATCAATATGCGTGAGTTTGGGCCCCATCTTGCAGACGCTGACGGGTGAGCTCGAGCATGTCGATCAGGTAGCCGGGGCCGCCGGTGATTCTCGCCCGAACGCGGAGTCATCCTTCATCGCGGCATGTGAGTGAAGCCCGCAGGGCGCCGCTATGAGGCAGCCGTTCTTGTCGCTGCCATGTGAGGAGCTGTGATCCCCGCCCCGGGGCGGGTTGGCAACTTGACGCCGCGGGCAGGGTGCTGTCGCGAATGTATGGACGTGGTCGTCCTCGCCGCGTGAGGCGGTGTTCCTGGCGGCGGGGCGCCGCCAGGAACACCGCTGCGCTGGTGAAGTCGGAGGGCTGCCTGAGTTCAGGCAGCGAGGGTGTGCAGGTCGTGCTGCGCTGCCCATTGCTCGAGGGTTGTCGTGGTCAGGCCGTAGCGGGCGGCATGGTGGGGGCGCGCGGGGTAGCCGACGCGGTCGCTCCAGGTGTCACCCCACGCCGTGGGCGCACCCATGCGCTGCTCCTGCTCCTGCCGGGAGAGGAAGACGGCCTCGACTTTGCGGCCGGCGGCCCTGGTGAGGGTGTCGGCGATTTCGGTGTGCGTCAGCGCGTCGCCGGCCAGGTCGATCTCGGCTTCGTGGAACTTGCCGGGCTCGGCCACGGCGGCGGCAACAGCCGCTCCGAAGTCGTCCGCACAGATGAGCGCCAGCACGGTCTGCGGGCTCGCAGAGGTGATCAGCTTGCCCTGAGGCAGCTCGGGGAACTGGGTGCCCTGCTTAGGCGGGAGGTAGTTGTCCATGAAGAAGGCGGGCTTGAAGATGGTCCAGTGGTCGAGGCCCGCCTGCCGGATCGCGTCCTCCGCGGCCTCCTTCTCGTCCCAGTACGCCTTCATCACAGGGTCGGTCACCTCGATGCCCGGGTGCCGGGTGCGCCACCCGGTCGACGACACGGACGTGTGGATGATCTGAGAGACGCCGGCCCGCTTGGCCGCGGTGGCGATGTTGCGGGCCTTGCGCTGCTCGGCGCCGGGATCGGTTGGGTCAACGCCCGCGAGCTGCACGGAGAAGACCGCGTCGTGTCCGGCGCTGGCCGCCTCCAGGGATGCGGCGTCGTCCAAGTCGCCGGTCGCGAGGGCGACGCCCTGGTCGGTAAGCGCCTGGGCGGCGGCCGACGAGGGGTTGCGCACGAACGCGGTCACGGGGTGACCGGCGCGCAGCAGTGCCTGGACAGCGGCGCCACCCTGCATCCCGGTTGCCCCGGTGACCAGCACTTTCGCCTTATTCTCGGGTGTCACAGCACGTCCCGCCTTCGGTTGATCATGTGGTAACGGTTCACGGGCACGACAACCCGTCAACTAGAGACACTACAGTATCGAGTCATGAACGTATCTAGTTTGTGAGCTGCCTGACCCGAGGTCGGCCGAGCAGACATGGCGTGGATCGAACATAGAGCCGGAAGGGCTTCAGCTGACGGGAGTTCCGCCCACCAGGGGCAGCAGCACCTGGTCAACCAGGCTGGCTATCCCATCGACATCGAGAACGGCACCGAGCAGGTCCTCCTGCAGGACCAGCACCCCGACGACTGCGGCGATCTCCAGCCGGCCCGGCGCCAGCAGACGCTCAACCCTCTCCGCAGTGAGCTCGCCGCGCTCCTGGGCGCGGCTAAGGCAGGAGACGATTCCCTCGCGCTGCCCGACGATGTACCGCTCACGCAAGGTGTCGGCAATCTTGGGGTGAGAGGCGGTGGCGGCGGCCAGCACAGCCGAGAAGCGACGCTCGCGGGGGTGCAGGCATGCGGAACTGTGGGTCAGTGTCGCGACCAGGTCCTCGCGCAGTGTCCCGACGGCCGTCACCTCGGCCGGGACATCAGGAAGCATGATGCTTTCCAAAGCGTCGGCGACCAGGTCCTCGCGCGAGGCCCAGCGACGGTAGACGGTGGCCTTGGCCACCCCCGCGCGCGCGGCCACCGCACCCATGGTCAGATCCGCGTACCCGCTCTCCACGATCAAGTCCAAGACCGCTTCGATGATGCGAGCATTCCGCGTCTCGTCACGGGCAGGCCCGAAGGCGCCACCGGGACGCTGGCGTCCAGCGGGGCGGGTCGACCTGGTCATACGCGCGACGGTACTGCATCCACTTCTCCCGCCACCAAACCCTCCCGCCCCTACCCACGGGAAGTCGGCGGGCGGGCTTAGCTCCGCCTGCTCACACCACAGCATGGAGCGAGGAACCCTCTATGTGAAAGTGCCGGCTCGACCATCAACGCGACGCCAGATCAGAGCGGGTCCCAAACTCACGCCCAAGGAAATCCGCAAGCAGATACCGGGACCCGAACTCCCGCCCAAACGGGTTCGCTGCTCGCGCTCAGAACCAGGCGAGCGACGCGGCATGAAGAAACTTACGCAGCGATACCGTCATCACGGACTGCCGCCGAGAGCAACCCGCAGCGCGCAATGGCGTTGTGTTTGTCATGCAGACGAAGTGGGAGTCGCAGCATCGCAGCGTTTTGCTGCGTCTGGTGGGCGATGCCCAATCGGGAACTCGATTCGTCGACCCAGTCGGCTACTCCACCGCGCTGCGTTTGAGCCAGCAGCAGGTAAATGAGTCGCTCGACGCGCTCGTGGACAGCGATCTGGTCAACCTGCGGTACGGCCTGGATGCCACAGGATGCCTGGTATTGGAGTTGGTGTCGGTGTCGGGCATGGCATGGCGGATATTCGAAGCGGCACCTGCCGCCGTTCCCGACACTCTTTCGCCAGAGGCCTCAGCATCACTCCGCGCCGAATCGGCGTTCGAGGAGATCGTGCTACGTGCTACCTCTGGGCCGTGACGGCCGAATGTGCCAAAGTGCCGGCAGAACCCCCAAAACCGCCGCGGCGGGCTGCAGGACGGCTCCGGCGACCGCAGGTACCGAACCAGCAGATCACGGCTGGCCATCTGTTGCCCCTGGGCGATTCATTACGCGACCCGTCAACTGGCCCCGAGCGCAACGCCGAAAATCGCTCATCGCAGCAGGTGCTGTCACGTTGTACCGACTATGTCCTCTCCGGCCGACCGTCGACATGGGGACACCGGCCCGCTTGACCAAGCTATGCCGGCTGCCGGGCAGCACCGGCCCCGATGCGCGTGCGTGATCCGATGACCCCCCACCGGACTGCCGGGCTGCTTGCGGCATCGCAGCTGGCCCTGATGTGTTTGACTCCACCCTCTGCCGCTTCGAACGGCGGGACATGGGCATGAGTTGCGCATGATGCGGGACCACGACCGCCCCCGTAGCAGGGCCCGATCGGGCTGCCACAGCTGCACTCCACTATCCGGATCGTGAAGAGCCCTTTGGCCAGGCGTGGCGCACGAGCCGTAACGCGCAGCTCGCGGCCGGTCAACTCCTGGCCTGCGATGTTGTCCATTGCCCGGTTTCTGGCCGTCATTTCATGTACATATCGACTGACACGCGCATCAACTGTCGGGAGGCATCGTGAGCCAGTCAACACGCACGTCCAAGACCGCCGGCCGTAAGACTGCCCTGCCCAGCCGCTCCAAGAAGAGCACCTCCGCCGCATCGGCCGCGTCGGCAAAGGCCGGGCAGCCCAAGAAGTCGCTGCCGGGCACCGCCGCGATCGGAGAAGACGCGATCGCGATGCTCAAGGCCGACCACAAGGTCGTCGAAGGGTTGTTCAAGCGGTTCGAGAAGGCCGGTGACAGCGCCTTCGGCGTCAAGCGCCGGATCGTTACTGATGTCATCGCCGAGCTGACGCGGCACGCGTACATCGAGGAGACGCTGTTTTACCCCACCGCCCGCAAGGCCGCACCGGACACCGCCGAGCACGTCCTGGAAAGCGTCGAAGAGCACCACGTCGTGGTGTGGATGCTGTCGGAACTGGCCGACACCGATGCCCGCGACGAGCGATTCGACGCCAAGATGGCCGTGCTGATGGAGAACGTACGCCACCACGTGGAGGAAGAGGAGAAGGAGTGGTTCCCGCTGGTGCGCAAAGCCATGAACCGCACCGCGCTGCGGGAGCTGGGCGCCCGGATGCAGGCCGCGAAGAGCGACGCCCCGTCCGATCCCCTGGCGTTGCGCAGCGCCGTCGCCTGACATGTAGATCCGCGTCATGCGTGCTGATCGTGGTCGACCCGCAGCAGGGCTACTACCTCAACGAGCCGCCATATCGAACCGGCGATCGTAGTCTCGTGCAGGTGACGCGAGCGAGCGGCCGGCGGCGCGTTCTGGTCGCTATCCCAGCGGGCCATTCGAGCGAATGCTGGACTGGTACGAGGTGCACGGGCCAAGACACCGACAATGTCACCTACTGACCCCGTCGCTGCCGCACATCTGCGGGGTCGTCGATAAGACCGGCTACAGGGCACTCAACGGCAGGCGCTGAAGATCACCGGGCGTGGCTGAACCGACGTCGTGTCGTGCGGACTGGACACCGACACCTGCGTGCTCCGCGGCGAACGCGTTCGACCGCGGGCTTCACCCCCGGGTCGCCGAGGACACCTGCGCGGGTCGCGGCGGCGCACAAACTGAGATGGGCCTGCTCATGGTCACGTGTTTATGGGCGCGCGCCAAGTGCAACCAAGTGAGACGATCTTGAGCCGCTGGTGTCGGCTCGCCATACAGAACACCACGTGCCCTTCAGGAGTTGGTCTGCTCTCAGGACGCATATCCGTTCCGGCGCAGTGGCAAGGCTGGCTGCGCCTGCATCGCAGGCAGCAGCAGAGCGCTTGTTCACCAGCCTGATCCCTTCGAGTATGGCTGCATGGTCCACGTCGACTTCTTCGATGAGAGGCCGGCGAGGATGGGCTCACCTTCACTGCCACTGCGCGAGACACCTGCATTGAGGTCCTCGATCCGCAAGACCATCAAATGCAAGAGCCAGAACTACTGGAATACCTGATCATGAGGGCGCGGGGGCACTCTTCGTCAGGCAATCGCCGCGCCGTCGAAGGCACCAGACCCGAGCCGTCGCGGTGGTGGCAGCGCCCTATGCTGCGCCACTCGAATTCGCCGGGGGTGTCAGCCAGGCGTCGGGTCCTGGAGGCCGCAGCGAGGTCGCCGCCTGCGCCACCGGAGCCGCTTAACTCGATCACGTGCTCGACGAAGGCCACGTGCTGTACCGCCCGCGGCTGGCTGCACGCCGCTGCCGCCGTCGACCGCATCAGCCACATCACCCTCGGGCCCCCGGCACGCCCGATACAGCATCGTCAAGGCACTGCTCGGCCTCGCCGCCGAAAACCCGCAACTGCGCGCCGGCCTGGTCCCGCCCGACCCCGACGTGCCCTCGCCCCCACCGGGCAGTCACCGTGCAGGCACCATGACGCCGTCGCCAAAGCCGACGACGTCGCCCGCCGGCTGCGACCCGGCCAGTGGACCGCCCATCGGCCGGGAAACGCGCCGTTCACGTTTGGATGCCCCGGCAAAGGGGTAAAAGCAACATTCTGGACTCATGGGTAAGGCCGACCTATGGACGGCCGAGAGTGTCGCAGGGCGGTACACCACGTCCGCTACCAGAGGAGTTGCGATGAGTGCTCGCCAGTTCGGGTTCGCCATCGGTGTGGCCCTAGCCGTCATCTGGGCGGTGCTGGGTTTCCTCGTTCTGGTGGCAGCCCTGTTCGCCGGCATCGTCGGTTACGTCATCGCCAGCGCGGTCGAGGGAGACCTGCGCGGGGCGTTCGACCGGCTGTCACGTTCCCGGCCCTGATCAACATCATTGACACCCACGGAGGTTCTCATGACCAGTCCGGTTACCGACCGGCCAGCAGAGGCCGGCACCGGCGAGACCAGCACCCAGCGAACGGACCTCCCGGGCAGGGCAGGTGACCTCGCCCGGCGGCCATCAGCAGATCCGATCAGCCGGCCGCAAACCGGCATGTCCCTGATCACCGACCACGGCAAAACCCACATCGCGGACGGTGTCGTCGCCAAGATCGCAGGGCTGGCCGCCAAGGACGTGCCCGGCGTCTACTCGATGGGGGCAGGCATGGCCCGCCGCGTCGGCCAGCTGCGCTCAATGATCCCCGGCACCAGCAACGATCCCGCCGCCAGTGCCAGCCAGGGAGTCTCGGTCGAGGTGGGCGAGCGGGAAGCCGCCATCGACCTCGACGTCGTCACCTGGTACGGCCAGAGCATCGTCGAGGTCACCGATGCCGTACGCGAGCACGTTACGGAACAGATCGAGGGCATGACCGGCCTCAAGGTCGTCGAGGTCAACATCAACGTCGACGACATCCACGTCGAGACCGACGACACGGGCGAACAGGAAGCACGAGTGCAATGAGTTCGAGGCTCGAGCTGGCACGGGCGGTGGCCGAAGCAGTCACCGCCCTGCCGGGCGTCTACTCGATGACCGCCGGGCCCGGCGTGCCGGTGGTGACCCTGTCGGCGCACGGCCAGGTGCCGGGCGTACGCGGCAGCGACGAACGGGTGACCGTCGCGGTCGTGGCCGCGCGGCTGCCGCTCGCCCCGGTGGCGGCCGCGGTCGGGCAGGCCGCGGAAGCTGTCCTTGCCGAACGCGGCGACACCCGACGTGTCGACGTCGTGATCGGCGACGTGACGGACACAGCGTTGCGGTCCGCATCCACGGGCTACGCCCTCTTACCGGCCCCAGATGGAGGTGAGCGATGCCTATCGTGAACCGGGTCGCGTCCGCTCTGCTCGGGATTCTTTTGATCATCGTCGGTCTGGTGGCCGCAGCCGAAGCCGGCACGGCATGGACCGGCAGGGCACCGCTGATCCTGCCGCTGCGAGAGTGGTATCAGCGCCTCACCACCACACCGTTGTCAAGCCGTGTCGTGCTGCTGGCCGCCATCGCGACAGCGCTGGCTGGACTGGTCATCCTGGCCGGTCAGTTGCGGCACTGGCGCCCCAAGGAGCTCGACCTGCCCAGTGAGGGAGCGGTCACGTGGCGGGTGCAGCGTCGCACGGTGCAGCAGCAGGTCGCCGCAGCGGTGGCCCGGGTCAACGGCGTGGGACTGCCGAGAGTGGACGTCCGGGGGCGCCGATCGGCGTGGTCGGTTTCGGTAGCCGCGGACGCCCGGGCGGACTGCGATCCCGAGGTGACCCGAGCGGCCCGGCGCGCCATGAGCCGCTTGGGCGCCAGCGATGACGTCGCCCTGCACGTGGCCCTCAGACAACCGAGGAGGGTGACATGAACACCGGAAACCGCATCCTCTGGACCGTCATCGGCGTCCTTCTCACGGCTCTTGGTGTGGCCGGCGTGCTGGCCAAGCTCGGGCGGCTGCCCGGCACCTACCAGGACTCGCCGTTGCTGTGGCCCGGGTTGGTCGAGCAGTGGCGGCAGTGGCAGCCGTGGACCTACCTGGGTGTGCTGGTCGCAGGCTTGATCGTGGCGTGGCTCGGCTCCCGTTTGCTTCGGATCCAGCTACGCGCTCACGGTCGCCGGCACCTGCCGGACCTGGTTTTCGGCCGCCACAACCCGCACCGGCTCGGTGACGCCGACGACAGGAGCCCTTCCGATGACCTGTACGGCACCACGCAGGTTCGCTACCGGGCCATCGCCGACTGCCTGGAACGCGACCTGGCTACGACGGGTCGACTGCAGCACGCCGACGTGATGATCAGCGGCGCCGCCGACGCGCCCGACATGCTGCTGACGCTGGACACCCGTCCCGGAGCCGACCTGAACGAACTACGCCGACACGTCCAAGTGGCACTGGGCCGTTTCACCACGACCACCGGCCTCACCCCCGCCAAGGTCGAGATCTCCGCGGGCGTACATGCCGGAACTCCGAGTCGCACCCGTTGACCGACCACACAGGACGTCGGTGCGTCGGATACAGAGGCTTGTCACCAGACGGGTGGCGGCTTCCGCTGATCCGGATTCAAGCTGTGGAGGGTCGACATGACCGTCTGGTGTAAGGCGTGACCCTAACCTCGCCCCGCCTCGCTCTCGCCGATTTCGGCCAGCCGCGTATGCGCGGCCGGCTGCACGCGTACGGGTTCTTCGTCGCCGCTGTCTGCGGTGTCGTCATGGTCGGTGTCGCCGCCACCCGGCCGGGTCTCTCACCGGTCGTCAGCACTGCGATCTACAGCATCACCGTCTGCGCTCTGTTCGCCGTCAGCGGCCTATACCACCGCCGGGTCTGGAGCGAACGCGGCTACCGCATCATGCGCCGACTCGACCATGCGATGATCTTCATATTCATCGGCGGCACTTATACGCCGCTGTGCATCCTGTTGCTCAGCCGGACCAAGGCAACAGTGCTGCTGTCGATCGTCTGGGCTGGCGTGCTAGCCGGTGTCACGATGTCGATGGTCTGGCCACACGCGCCCCGCACGGTTTCCGTGCCCCTCTACCTCGCGCTCGGCTGGGCGGCGGTCGTGATCCTGCCCGATGTCGCTCACGTAGCCGGGACACTGGCGCTGGTCATGCTGGCGGTGGGCGGCATCGGCTACAGCGTCGGCGCGGTGCTGTTCGCGCTACGGAGGCCGGATCCGTGGCCGGCGGTGTTCGGCCACCACGAGGTGTTCCACGCTTGCACGCTGCTCGCAGCGCTGTGCCACCACATCGCGATCTATCTCGCATTGTTCGTCTGAGCCCGCAGCGCGCAAAAGATCACGCCGACGTCGCTGCCGGTCTCATCCGCTTGCGTGCATCGCAGCGCCGATCAGTGCTCGCGATGTCGGAGCCCAACGCGGTGCGTCACGGTTGCAGCAGCACCTTGATAAAGCCGTCCTTCTTCTCCTGGAACTGCTGGTATGCCGCGGGCGCCGCGGTCAGCGGCAGCCGATGGCTGGCGAAGCCGGACACGCCGAGCGGATCGGCGTCGGTGAGCAGGGGCAGGATGTCGTCGACCCAGCGGCGTACGTTGGCCTGGCCCATCCGGATCTGGATCTGCTTGTCGAACAGGGTCATCATGGGCAGTGGGTCGGTCATGCCGCCGTACACGCCGATGATCGAAATGGTGCCGCCGCGGCGGACTGTCTCGATGGCCAGGTTCAGCGCAGCCAGGCGGTCGATGCCGGCGGTCTCCATGAGCTTGGCGGCCCAGGCGTCCGGCAGGACACCGGTCATCTGCTGCATCGCTCTGGCGATCGGTGAGCCGTGTGCCTCCATGCCGACCGCGTCGATGACAGAGTCGGGGCCACGACCGCCGGTCATGTCCCGGATGCGGGCGACGAGGGTGTCCTGGTCCTCAAGGTCGAGGACCTCCACGCCTCGGGCCATGGCGCGATCCCGTCGCTCAGGCACCGGGTCGACACCGATTACCCTGCCGACGCCGTGGTGCAGCGCGATGCGGCAGGACATGTCACCGATCGGGCCCAGGCCGAGAACCAGCAGGGTGCCGCCCTGCGGCACGGCCGCATACTCGACGGCCTGCCACGAGGTCGGCAGCACGTCGGACAGGTACACGAACCGGTCGTCTGGCGGCCCGGCCGGCACCGTGATCGGCCCGTACTGGGCCTGCGGCACCCGCAGGTACTCCGCCTGCCCACCGGGGACCTGTCCGTAGAGGCGCGTGTAGCCGAACAGGGCCGCGCCCATGCCTTCGGAGCGCACCTGGGTGGTCTCGCACTGGGTCTGCAGGTTCTGGTTGCACATGAAGCAGGCGCCGCAGGCGATCTGGAACGGAACCACGACGCGGTCGCCGGGCTTAAGCCGGGTGACCGCCGAGCCGACCTCCTCCACGATGCCCATCGGCTCGTGGCCGACGATGTCGCCTTCGGTCATGAACGGTGCCAACACCTCGTAAAGGTGCAGGTCGGAACCGCAGATCCCGGTCGAGGTCACCTTGATGACCGCGTCGGTGGGTTCCTGGATAACGGGGTCGTCGACCGTGTCCACACGTACGTCACGCTTGCCGTGCCACACCACTGCCTTCATCGGTGGCCGCCCTTCATGCTGGTCAGCTGTGCTGCCGCCACCCTGCGGGCAGCATTTGCCATGTATGTCCGTTCCCCGCTCTGCCATCGGCAAACCTGCAGGCCAAGCCGTTTCAGGGCTACCCCGCGACGGGTATTGGTTCGGGATGGAATGCACGCCACGGAGGGGGCTGAGCACGATGAAGTTGTGGAGAAGGATGGCAGTCTTGCTGGCCGGTGCGGCCATGGCGGTCACGGCGACCGCCGCCGCGTCGCCTGCGGTCGCCGTACAGCCGTCGGAGCAGGACACCGCGTGGATGGTCGCGGCGCACCAGGCGAATCTCGCCGAGATCGCGACCGGGAAGATGGCGCAGGCCAAGAGCAGTTCGGCCGCGGTCAAGGACCTCGGTCAGCGGTTCGTCACCGATCACGCCAAACTCGACGCGTCGCTCAAGGCTCTGGCGCAGGAACTAAAGGTGAGCCTGCCGGCCGAGCCGAACGCCGAGCAGAAGGCCGTGGCAGACAAGCTCCAGGCCGCCGCCGCGGGCGACGAGTTCAACAAGATGTGGATCGAGCAGCAGCTCGCAGCTCACACCAAGTCCATGAAGGCGACCCAGCAGGAAATAGACAAGGGTGAGGCCGCACAGGTCAAGGAGGCCGCCGAGGCGGCGATGCCGGTCATCACCGCCCATCACGAGGCGCTGATCAAGGCGGCGCCGGACTTCGGCGTAAAGCCGCAATGACCTAGGCGGAGCGATCAACCACTGCTGCCCCGTGTTTGCACATCCTAAGCACGGGGCAGCAGGCTGCGCTGCCGGTTCTCTACGAAGACGCGGACGCAAGCGCCGCGCAGTTTCCTATGCGGCAGCCGTTACAGTCCCCTGCGTTCGCGGAGCGGGATGTAACGCTGATCATGATCGACGCCATGTTCCGGCTGGGTCGCTCCTGCTCCCCTACGGCCCGATCGATGCAGTCGATAGCGGCAGAGCCGCCCCGCGAATCAGTCGTCGCCGGGCACCTCGCCGAGCATGTCAACCGCAGTTTCGTCGGCTGCAAAATGGGTACAAATTACACTAGCTGTCGTCACTGGGCCGATCGTTCCCACAGATCAACAGCCACGGCGGTGGCCTTGGGAGGAGGGGAACTGTGCATCAGGTAACCGCACCGTTCGGACCATCTCCCGAGGGCACCCCAGTGCTCACCTTCGACAACCCGAGCGACCTGACGCAGGTGCGTGAGTTCGTGTGTGAGTGTGCGCGGGCTGTCGGCCTGCACGCCGAACGACTGCCGGCACTGAGGGTGGCGATCAGTGAGGTCGCCACGAACACGCTGCGGCATACGCGTGCAGGGGGGACCGTGCGTGTATGGGCCGATGAGGGCGCGGTCGTCAGTGAACTCACCGACAGCGGAACCTTTCAAGCCGGCACATGCCCTGCCTGTCCCGGCTCCGAAGGCGGTTGGGGCTTGCGGATCGCCGACGAGGTCTGCGACCGGTTCGACCTCTACAGTCAGCCCGGCAAGACGGTGTGGCGGCTGGTGATCAATTTGGGAGCACATAGACAGTCCCCCGCGGTCACGGACCGATATTCCGGTCCGTGACCGATTTGGCTTCGTAGTTGTCCCCGTTTGCGCGCCGGATCGCCAGGTGGCGTCAGGTCGCTGGTTGCGGCCCACCGAGTGCGGCTCGCCCCGCGGGCAGCCGTCGTTCGGAGGCGGCCGAGGTCGAAGCTGCGGCCGAGGGTGTCGCCCAGTTCTCCGGGATGCTGTCACGCAGGGCGGCGACCTGGTCCAGGCCAGTCAGTTCGAGGATCTGGTGAGTTATGCCCGGCGCTCCGCACAGCGATATCGCCGCCCCGGGCAGCCGGGCCGCCACTGCGTATAGGTAATGAACCAGAGCCGCCCCACCGAAGGTCACATCGGCGAGGTCCACATACAGGGTCTCGCAGGACACCACGGCCAATTGACGCTGCGCCAGCTCTACGTCCCCGGAATCGAGCAGGTCGACGTCGCCGCCTATGCATAAAAATGCCACCCGCCCCTGACATGTGCGGGTGACGGTGATGATCATCGGGTGCTGTACCACGCCATCCCCACCTCTGGCTTTTCCGACAGAGCTGCCGAGGTCTGGGGCAGTTGAGATCAAACAGTCAACACGAAGGATTCTACCCTTTCCTCCGCAGCGGCAACACTGTCCGACTACACACAGCGATGGCCGCTGCCCTCCTGGGTTCGGTCAATAGATCAGCTGGTACGCGGCCGAGACGGTCGCGCGGTAGACAGCACCCGTGACGGCCCGATCGCGGTGTATCGCAGCTCGGGCGGCATTGGCGCCGGGACCCCCGTGCACGCCCGGGCCGGGATGGGCCGAGGCGCTAGCCAGATACAGCCGGTCGATCACGGTGTCGGCGCGGCCCAGCCCCGGCGTCGGCCGCAGCACCAACTGCTGGGTGAGCGCAGCGGTGCCGCCGCCGAGCGCACCACCGCTCATGTTGGCGTTCTCGTTGACCAGGTCCTTAGGACCTTGGACGTAACGGCCGACGACCAGCTCACCGAATCCGGGCGCCAGTTTGTCGATCATTTCCTCGATGCGATCCACGTACGCCCCGATGCCCGCGTCGTCGCGGCCCCGCCCGGCGTAGCGGTAGGGCAGGTGGGTGTAGGCCCAGGACGTCTCCGTTCCCGACGGCGACCTGGTCGGGTCGGCGCGGCTCATCTGCCCCATCAGCACGAACGGCACCGGGGGATCGTCTCCTGCGGCAACCGACGCCGCCGTACGCGAAAGTTGGGCAGTGTTCCCGCCCAAGTGCACCGTGCCGGCTGAGCACACCTGCGGGTTGGTCCAGGGCAGCGACTCACGTAGCGCCCAGTCCACCTTCACCGTGGGCCGGTCATAGCGGAACCGACGCAGGTCGGCAAGCAGCTGCCCTGGGAGGTGGCTAGGGCCGATCAAGTGCCGGTAGAGGTAGGGGGCGTCGACGTCGGCGAGCACGGCCCGGCGGGCCCGCCAGGCGCGGCCGTCGGCGCAGACGACGCCGAGGGCGCGCCCACCCCCGACGATGATCCGGTCGACGTTGGCCTGGCAGCACAGCATTCCCCCGCGGGCGGTCAGCCGACGCACCATGGCGTCGGTGAGCGACTGTGCGCCGCCTTCGGGAGCGGGGAAGCCGTGGTGCTGACCGAGCATGGCCAGCAGCCACCCGTACGCGCCGGAGCCCGCGCTTTCCGGCCCGACGTCGGCGTGCAGGGCGCAGCCGTAGAGCAGCAGCCGAGCGCCCTCGCCGGCGAAGGACTCCTCAGCGAGGTCCCGGATCGACAACCCCGCCTGCCGAGCGGCTCGCAGGCTGCCGCCTACACCGCCGCGGGCCAGCAGCCGCATGGCGGACCGCACCGGCGGAAACGGGGTGAACATGGCCGCCACGAGGTCGTCCTCCAGGGCAAGCCAGCTGCGGTATGCGGCCAGCCAGCGCCTGCCGTCGCGGCGGTCGAACGAGCCGACCGACTCGGCGGTTCGCTCGGGGTCGCCCCACATCAGCGCGGCACGTCCGTCCGGCAGTGCGTGCGCGAGCACGGCGTCGGCGCGCAGCCAGCGCAGGCCGTAGTCGGACAGCCGCAGTCCGGAGATCACGGGTGAGCAGGCCGCGAACGGATAGAAGGCGCTGCACAGGTCGGCGCGGAAGCCGGGTGCGGCGACCTGCGCGCTGCGTACGGCGCCGCCCGGGGTGGGCGCGGCCTCCAGTAGCACCACGTCCCAGCCGGCGTCGGCGAGCAGGTTCGCGGCGACCAGCCCGTTGGGCCCGGCGCCGATGACCACCGCGTCGGCGACCGGCGTGTTCACGGGCGGTGCTCGGCCAGGTCGGCCAGGCGCCGCAGCGCTTCGCGGTTGCGGGCGTGCATCAGCACATCGTTGATCTTATTGCGGAGGGCGAGGGCAGGCCCGTCACTGAACTCCTCTACCAGCACCACCTGGGTGGCCGATGATGACTGTTCGATCAGGGTGAATACGGCGGTGAGTTCGCCGAGCGGCCAAAGCTTCGGTTTCATGGCCAGGCGAACCGGCGGTTCGCAGTCCAGGACCTCGGTTTCGTGGTTGCGGGTCAGCGGCCAGATGCCGACCGTGTGGTGGAGCTTGCTGCCGGCCGCCGGCCACTCGAGATCGACGTCGCGGATGTGTGCGGTGCCGACCACCCAGTTGGCGTAGCTCCAGCCGTCGGACAGCACGTCGAACACCTTCTGCAGCGGCGCGTTGACGGTGCGTTCTGTTCTTGACATGGGTCAGCCTCTTTCGGGCAGGCATGATGGGCCGCCGGGCGCCAGATGAACAAACTGGGACAAAAACACGGCTGCTTCGTACCCGGCAGCGCTTTGCCCTAATCGTCTGTGACGCCTACTCGCGCAGCTCGGCGGCTCGTGGTTCGAGGTGTCAGGCGTTCAGGGCGGCTCTTCGTCGGCAGCCACGCGCTGCGAATACGGCGGCTCACATCGGCCAGCGCCGCCGCCGGAATGCCCGCCAGCGCGACCATCGGCAGGCGCCGCCCACCGTCGACGCGACGCGGCTGCTCGACGGGCGTGAACAGGTTGCCCTCCGACGACTGCATCAGCCGCCCGAACTGGGCCGTCTGGCCGTACCAAACCATCAGCCGGCCGGCCAGCGCCGGCGCCAGCCGCCACGACCACACCACACTCGCCGCGGCAGTACCGACCAGACTCTGCCGCCGCGGATGCTCCAGCAACCGCACGATCCGGTCGGCCACCCGCTGCGGTGAGCTCATCGGCCGCGGTGGGACGACCTCCCGCCCCATGTAGTTCGCCGCCCAGGCGAACAGGGGCGTGTCCACCGACGCCGGCAGCACCGTGCACACCGACACCTCGTCGATCCCGTCGGCCTGCAGCTCCTGGCGCAGCGCATCGGCCAGGCCCTGCACCGCGTGCTTGGCCATGCTGTACGCGCCCAGGTACGGAATCGACACCTCCGACAGCACCGACCCGACCATGATCAGCACCCCTCCCCCGGAGGCACGCAGACGCGGCACCGCAGCCCGCACGCCATACAGGTAACCGAACACGTCCACGTCGACAGTCCGGCGCACCTGATCCAGCGGCAGGTCGAGCAGCCTGCCGTAGACGGCCACTCCGGCGTTGTTCACCCAGGCGTCGATCCGGCCGAACCTCGCCTGCGCAGCAGCGGCCAACCGCTCGACAGCCTCCACGTCCGCGGTGTCCGTCGACACCTCCAGCACCGCCGCGCCCAGCAGGCGACACTGCTCACCGATCTCGGACAGCCCGCGCTCGCTCCGGGCGGCGAGCACCAGTCGGGCGCCACGGCGGGCCAGTGTCAGCGCCGTGGCGGCCCCGATGCCGCTCGAGGCACCCGTGATCACAACCGTCGACTCGCTCAGCGATCTTGTCAGTGGCATCCGCTGTCAGTACCCGCACTGAGCAGGCTCTACGCGGGCGAGCCCGAGATTGGCCGAGCGGGGCCGCGGACCTCCCGCAGATCACCGGCTAGCGCGCTGCGCATGAAGCGCTCAGCGGGTTGCCCCGCGGTCCGCCGAGGTACTCGGGCCCTTCTCGTGGCTAGGCGGGTCGGACGGCCTCGCAATGGCTGCGGGCACATTCTCGTCATCGTCGCCGTCAGGTGCTGGCCGCGCGGTGACGGCCCCTTCGCCTGACGTAGCCTGCCCGGCATCGTCGGTGAACTTTCCCGGTGTCTGCGCAAGATCGTGCTGCTGGTGGGACACGCCCTCCGCCGTCGGTTGCCCTTGCGGTCCCCCTAAGCCGGATCCGCCCTCAGCGGACTCGCGCTCGGTGCTGTCGCTGTATCCCTGCTTCATTTCCTTCCCCCTCCACCATGTGGGAGCTGCCCGGACCACGTCGCTGTGCCAGCCGACGCCCCCGGCCCGGGCCGCCGGGTCCAGAAGCGGAGTTCCCGCGTCGCCCCTGCTCAAACCCAGGCCGTTGTCTGGGGCCGTCTCATCCGGTACCGGTCCGCAGGGCGTCTCATTCGCCGATCGCCGATGAGCTTCGCCCTCGCGGTCTCAGCCCGCTGCCCGATGGCGAGACGTGACTGATGGAGGCGATGTCGCCTGCCGGCTGCCGACAGCCGAAGCCCTGTGTGGGACCTCGGCCGCGGGCAGCGTTTGCCCGCTAGATGCTGGATATCGAACGTGTTCTTGTCCGAGCATCGGACGGTGTCATGGTTGTCGGATGCGAGGTTGGTGCCCGTGCCGCTCGGATCACATCCAGCCAGGCGATGAATACGCCGAAGCGCTCCGCAGCCCCGCCCAGTAGTGGTTCGTGGTTCGGCATCACTCTTCCGGGTCGGCGAGACCGCAGAATCGGTAGACCCATGGCGGCTGGATGCCGGTGTCCTGTTCCCTGACGTAGACCGCTTCCCAGGCTTCATGTGCCTCCGACTCCGCCGAGGCCACCGCTGCTGGCGTCGGCGGGCCCAGGCATACAGACATGGGTGGATCATCAGGTCGATCGACCTCAAGTTCCTGGAGGACCTCGGCGCAGCCGTTCACGAACTTCACCATGATCTTGACCATGACATCTCCCCCGCCCGGCCACGGCGCCGGGGGAACAACGCGCGTGGCGCACCATGAACATCGCCATCATGTACGAAAAGCGCACTTCGGCGCAGCGGGACTACGGTTTCCGTGACCAACTCCGACACATCCTCCTGACCGGGCAGCGGGTCGGCCGAATCCGCTGTGTCGAGGTTTGAACATCGCTCAGACGGGGGACGAACGTGCGTTAGTTGGCCGGCTAACGTGGCCGACTTCCGCCATGTTGGAGCACGCGCCTACGCCTGCTCCCGCAGCAACTATCATCAGGTCATCGCGGCGCCTGTCAGCACCAAGGTCAGCATGCTAGGTGTTAATACGCCAACCTCCGCGGAATCAACGCCATTCCCCGCAAAACGTCGGCCCGATTCCCTTGGGCTTGGCGCTGCCAGAGAGAGCGATGGGGTCGCCACTTCATCGTGGCGACCCCACTTTGCGCAACTCGTCCCATTACTCGTCGAGACGACGCCCTCTCACGATCGACATGCCCAGGAAAATGCCCACTATCAGGCCTCCTGCTCCGGCTGCCACGGCTGCGGCCAACCCGGTGATCGACGCCCCGGTAGCAGCGGCTTGACCTGCTTGCATAGCAGCTTGAGTCGCTTGTGCTCCTGCCTGCGTCGCAGCCTGCACGGCCTGCGCGCCTGCCTGCGTTGCCGCCTGCACTGCTTGCTCCTTCTCCAGCACCTGGACCTTGTCGTCCGCCCCGACGCTGTTCTGGCTGTGCTGTACATCCACGCTCATTGCTTCTCCCTGTTGCTCGTAGCCAGCTGGCGACGCCGCACTGAGTTCGCCAGTCGGTGGGATGCTCCAGACCCATGATGTCGCTTCCCTACCTGCGGCCAGGCGCAGTTCTTGGGATACGTTCCACGTCCGGCCTGTCACTAAACGGCTTTCACCAGGTATTACTCAGACCAGGAGCAGGTTTCTGACTGTCCGGGCGGCAGCGCAGGCACCCGGGCGCGCCGCCCGACGCGCGTTGACCAGCGCGAGGAGCTACGCCTGCGGCCGGGACGGTGAACCACAACCGGGTCTACGCCGACTAGGTTGCCGCCAGGGGACGGGTCGGCACCGTAGAACGCGGCTTTTCCCACCAGGTCCGCAACTGTCGACCGTGATCAGGCGATCCTAATACGGCAGCCCAAGTTCGTGATGTAGCCGTTGGTAATCAAACCTGCACTGTCAGCTTGGGAATCGGCCAGATCAATGTCCCTGACCTCGCTCCGCCTGGGAGACGGCGGTCCCGAGTGGCCTGGATGACCACTCCTTCACCCGGGCTTATGGCCCGTGGATGGCCCGGCCCCGGGGACATGACCTTGAGATAGCGTCAGCACTCCCGTATAACCCTGGCATGAAGTCGATCGACAAGGCCCCGTTCTGGACATGGCCGCTCGGGATAGGCGTGTTCGGCGGTATCACCGCCTTCCGCCTCCTGGTGGATGGCCGGTGGTTGGCGATATTCCACCTCGCGATCGGCATGGCATACGCGGCTGGACTAGGGCGTGCACTGCTGCGACGTAGCCTGGTGGCTCGTGGCATCCGCGTGGACGACTGAGGACTGGGCCCACCGACATCAGCTTGGGAATCGGCCAGATCAACATTTCCGACCACGGCTCACGCGACGGAACGCGGTCCCGAGTGGCCTGGGCGGTCCCTCCTTCACCCGGGCTTATGGCCCGCGGATGGCCCGCCGATGATCCACAGGGGATCGAAGTCTCTGTCATCTTGGCTCCTCCCCAATCCCGGCCCCGACGGCTCGCCGGGCGGTCGTGGCACCGCCCACGGAGCCGACGCTGGGTTGGGGCTGGCGTGGGCCGATAGCATGACGGCCCGTCGAGGAACGAGGTGGCATGACAGAGGTGTTGGGTCCGAGTCAGCGCAAGCTGGCGCTAGCGCTCATGACGCTACTGCCGTTCATGGTCTTCTTTGGCGAATTCGTAACGCTGCTGTTCACGTACTGGCTCCTTGCGCCGATAGCTCCAGCCGGGCTGAGCGAGGTAGCGGCCAACATCGGGAAGTGGGCGCTGCTGGTGGCGATCCTAAAGATTCCCTTCGCAGTCGACTGGTTGCAGGCGATGCGTCACATGCAGAGGTTCTCGGTCAGCGGCGAGTTCCCCCCTGCCGAGCGCGGGAACGCCCACCGAGGCGGCCCCGCGCTCCGGGCCGTCCTGGACGTCGTCGCGACCGCCGTCGCGTCATTGGTCACTTTCGCCTTCATTGCCCGGCTACCGTTCACCTCGGACCTCTTGCTTCTCATCGTGGTATCCGCAGGTGCGTCGTACTTGCTCCCGGCTTCGGTCGGATGGTTGTTCAGCCTGTTGCGTTGGCTGGGCCGAGCCTTGTTCGGCCCGTTGCGCCGCCTGGATCGAGCCTTCGACGAGGTCGACCGGCAGACGCGGCCTGACGCTGCTCCGGGTGCACCAATGGAGTACCCATCGCCTCCCGAGCCGTGGCGGCCGCCGACAGAACTGACGTCACTGAGCGGATTCGTGCCCTCAGCTTGGGAATCGGCCAGGTCGACATCTCCGACCTCGGCTCGTCTGGTGGACCTCGGTCCGGAGCGGCCCGGGTGGTCCTCCTTCGCGCGACATGTGGCCCGTGAATGGCCCACCGATGATCCGCTGTATAAACGTCGCCATGGGTGACACGGTGTTGCGCGGCGTTCGCGGTGAGCATGTAGGCGTCGTTGCTGGTGAGCTTGTAGCGGCATGGTGAAGCCCTGTCCGCCGGAGGCGGGCAGGGCTTGGTGTTCATGGTGTCGTGGTGGTGTTCACTCT
>NZ_VIQO01000026.1 GCF_007483665.1 Catellatospora sichuanensis | reverse complement strand
CGCCGTCGTTGACCAGGCTGACGACCCGCTCGGAGACGTCGGCGCCGATGACCTCATGGCCCTTGGCGGCGAACTGCACCGCGAGCGGGAGGCCGATCTTTCCCAGGGCAACCACACAGATCTTCATAGCTACTTTCTTTCTCGGGGCCGTTTCCGTGCCACGAAGCGGCGGGCTGGCGGGTCCGCTGGGACGGAGGCGCGCATCACCGTGTCACGGAAGTCACGCCGTCGCCCGTGGTGCGGTCTGCCCGGCAGCAGGGTGGCCGCGCGACAGGCGGCTGTACACGTCGTCCGGGACGCGGTAGAACGTCGTGATCAGCGCAATCCCATGAGTAGGGTAATGGTGGATCTCGGATCGCGCCTACGTCGGCCGCTGAGAGGAACCACACAGCCTGCGAGTGGTGCACGTACGGGGCGGCCGGTGCACCCGGTCGGCCATGACGACAGCTGCGGGTCGGGCCGGCACCTGACGCGGTCGCCAGGTCGACATGAACGCACGGCCGGGTCCATGTCAAACATTCTTTACCTGGTCGCTGCGGCGCTTCAGCGGGGCGCGACCGTCAGGTTGGCCAGGCGCAGCAGGTCCTGGGCCCGCTCGATGCGGCGGCGGGTGAGGTAGCGGATCGGCGTCTCCCCGTACGTCGCCTCGAAGCTGCGGACGAAGTGGAACTTGGACACTCCGGCGACCCGGGCCAGCCGGTCCAGGTCGAGCGCCTCGGCATGGTGGCGGTCGATGTGGTCGCGGGCCCGCCGCAGGTGGGACAGCAGCTCCACCGCCACCGGCCGGGTCACCCTCACCATGCCCCCGAGCCTAGGGCCGCCCGCCGACCAAACCGGTCCGGTCATGCGACGGGGCCGGTCACACGGGCTGGTCCGGGCTCGGGTGAGCTGCGGCGGACCGTCGAGGATGGCAGACTCGCGCGGTGACCGACGGACTGGTGATCCCCGAGCTCGACGCAGGGCCGTTCCTGCTGCGCCCGTTCCGGACCGGCGACCTGCCGCTCATCGAGGAGGGCGCCGCGGACCCGTACATCCCGGTGATCAGCTCGGTGCCGGTGCCGTACAGCGAGGCCGAGGGCTTGGCGTTCGTCGAGCGCCAGCACGACCGGGCACGGGAGTGCGTCGGATATTCACTGGCGATCGCCGACCGTGCCGACGACCGGGCGGTGGGCCAGATCGGGCTGTGGCTCACGGAGATGGCCGAGGGCCGGGCGGCGACCGGCTACTGGATCGCGCCCTCGGGTCGCGGGCGCGGCGCGGCCGGGCACGCGCTGGCGACGGTGGCCCGCTGGGCGCTGACCGACCTCGCGATCCCGCGGGTGCACCTGCATGTCGAGCCGTGGAACACCGC
Organism: Catellatospora sichuanensis; assembly: GCF_007483665.1. Lineage (GTDB taxonomy): Bacteria > Actinomycetota > Actinomycetes > Mycobacteriales > Micromonosporaceae > Catellatospora > Catellatospora sichuanensis. Next base: position 213,900 of record NZ_VIQO01000026.1, on the reverse strand, counting down.
CTCGGTGCGCACCGCGGAGCGCGCCGGATTCCGGCGGGAGGGCCTGCTGCGCAGCTGGATGGAGCTGGGCGGGGTGCGCCGCGACATGCTGCTGTTCGCCCGCGTGGCCGCCGACGAGCCGGCCTGACCGCAGCCCGTGCCGCCGAGGCTCATCCGTTCAGCGCGTCGAGCAGCAGGTCGCGGGCGGTGGCGTCGAAGGCGACCAGGCGTACGCGCTGCACCCGGGTCGGGGTGGACCGGATGGTCGCCACCGCGATGCGGGCCGCGCGCTCGGGCGGGAAGCCGTAGACGCCGGTGGCGATCGCGGGGAACGCGACACTGCCTGCGCCCAGCTCGTCGGCCACCTGGAGGCAGCGGCGGTAGCAGGAGGCGAGGGTCTCGTCCTCGCCGTACGTCCCGCCCTCCCAGACCGGGCCGACCGTGTGGATGACGTGGCGTACCGGCGGGTCCAGGTCGAACGCGGAAGTGGCTTTGGCGTCGCCGGGGTCGCAGGGCGCGATCGCCCCGCCCGCCCGGGCCAGTTCCGGGCCGGCCGCGCGGTGGATGGCCCCGTCGACCCCGCCGCCGCCCAGCAGCGATTCGTTGGCCGCGGTCACGACGGCGTCGACGTCTTCGGCAGTGATGTCGCCGAGCACGATCTCGATGGCTGGCATGGTGTCGATGATGTCACCGGCGGTCGATGGGCCGCGCGCCGCACGCTATCGTCGCCGGATGGCCGCATCCGGGCAACGATGGCCCCTGGCACCGCGTGAGCTGGACGAACCGCATCCGTCCCGGCTCCGCGAGGACCACCCCGGCCGTGCCGAGATCCTGGCCCGGCACGCCGAGGCGCTGCGCGACGGCACCCCGGGCTACCTCGACCCGTCCTCCGGCCTGTTCGTGCTCAGTGCCGGCTTCCTCGCCGAGCGGGGTTTCTGCTGCACCCGCGGCTGCCGCCACTGCCCGTACGTGACCTGACCGGGCGGGCGGGGTCGGACACCGTACGACATTCCCACTACCCTGCGGGTCGTGATCGAGACGCGGCGAGCGGTGACGGGGGATGTGGCGGAGCTGGTCAGGCTGCGGGCGGTGATGCTCGGCGCGATGGCGGGGCAGCCGGTCGAGCCGGGGCCGTGGCAGCAGGAGGCGCTGGCGATGCTGCAGGCGCGGCTGGCGGAGCCGGAGCCGACGATGGCGGCGTACGTGGTGGACGTGCCGGACGGGGTGGGACTGGCCGCGTGCGCGGTGGGCACCATCGACCTGCGGCTGGGCGGGCCGGCGAATCCGTCGGGGCGGACCGGGTACGTGTACAACGTGGTGACGGACGAGGCGTACCGCCGCCGGGGTTTCTCGCGGGCCTGCATGGCCTCGTTGCTGGGCTGGTTCGCGCGACGCGGGGTGTCGACGGTCGATCTGCGGGCGACGGCCGACGGTGAGCCGCTCTACCGGGCGCTGGGCTTCGCGCCGGTCTCGCACACCGCGCTGCGGCTGGCCACCGGTCGGCGGTGACCTCGCCCGAAGCCCGTCCGCACATGGTCGGACGGGGGACGCGCCGGTGACCGCCGGGTGTGATGATGGCGCCAGATCTCAGCCGCGCCGTGCCCGGGTCCCACGAGGTCCCCGGACGCGGCGCAACCACGCTGGGCACGACCTTCAGGCGTCAGGCGGGACCTGTCTCTGCATGGTGAGACAGGTCCCGGACTGTATCGGCCGAGGTCTCCCGGGGTCGGCATCAAGAAGGTGCCCTTCCTTTCTTGAGGGTGTCGGGTTGCAGGTCGAGGCGACCGGTGAGGACGGCGCGGGCGCGCAGGGAAACGCCGGGGGCCGGGCTGGCGGGCAGGGTCGAGGCGGGGGCCGCCACGTCGATGTCGATGCGGGGATGCACGCGCAGGCGCAGCCAGTGGAAGGGTTCGCCGGTCAGGGTGTTGGTGCGCAGTTCGGCCTGGCGGACCGTGCCGTGCAGGCGGGCTCGGGCGGTGGGCGTCCAGCCCGGCTCGGCGAGTCCGGGGCGGACCAGGTCGTCGCAGACCAGGCCACGCGGGGCGGTTTCGGAGGGGCCGTCCGCGGACGGCCCCAGTTCGACGGCCTCGGCCAGGGCGGACAGCGTCACCTGGCCGCGGGCCAGCCCGCCGCCGGCGACGTGTAGCGCCGTGTGGTCCTCCAGGTGCACCGCGACCGGGCAGACGAGGCCACCGTCGGTCTCGTCGAGCAGGTCCATGACCGCGGTGCGGTCGTCGATCAGCCGGATGTTCTCGCAGGCGACCGCCACCGCGCCGCCGGCCAGTGAGGGCTGCATGTGGTGGATGCGGCCCCAGCGGGCGCGCGCCACCACCCGGGCGCCGGAGGCGTCGGTCCATACGTGGTCGCAGAAACGGCGGGACAGGGTCACCGCGACGCCTGCGGTGACGACCGACATCGTGAACTGCCGCAGGTTCTCCCGGGCGAGGTCGACGCCTATCGAAGCGAAAAGGCCTGTCACCTTGCCCTCCCCAGTGAGGCTGGTCGGTCTCCCAACGTACCCCGCGACCGAGGGCTGTTCGTTTAAACGCGCCACGGTACGGTGGGCACTCGGCGCCTGGGGAGACGGAGGCAGAGATGTTCTGGTGGAGGAGGCGAAAGGCGGCCGCCGGCAAGTGGATTGTCGTGGTCAGCCGTGTTCGTCCGCTTGACCCGAATGGTGGTGGACGTGACGAGTTGCGCTGGCCGGAGCAGCGCGATGCCGAGCACGCCGCCGATTCCCGTGACGCCGCCGACACCCTCGCCGGCCGGCTGAGCGCCGGGTCCACGGTGCAGCAGGGTCAGCACCGGGTGAAGGTCCTCTTCACCGGGCACTGACCGGTTCGGACACCCCTCGTCTCATGTCCAAAAGGGACGAGTTCGTCCTTTTTGTTTGGCGAGGTGGCCGGCCGGGCCGCCGTCGTCACTCGGCGGGACGCAGCCGCCGCGGGTCGGGATCACGTTCGGGGAACCGGCGCAGGTACTCCAGCTCCAGCTCGCGGCTGCGCTGATCATGATTGGCCAGCGCGCTGTCCGACCCGTGCACGAACGTGTCGTGCCGGGTGCGGTGCAGCGACGCCAGCTCGCGGGACAGCTCGTGGTTACTGAGCGCGGCGGCCGGTATACCGCTGCGGTCGGCCACGTCGGACCTCATCATGCACCTCCGGGTGGGTCAACCGGGCCGGACGGGCACGTCCGGCTCGGTACGATCACAGTGGGCATGTACCCACCGGCCGCGGTGGCTCACCTCTCCAGTCTGGCCTGCGCGGGTGGGTCACACCGGTCGAATGAGGGGGTACGCCGATGACGGTGCGGACCGTGCGGGAGGTGATGTCCGCACCGGTGGTCAGTGTGGGCACCGCGACGCCGTACAAGGAGATCATCGACCGGCTGGCCGAGCACGGGATCAGCTCCGTGCCGGTGCTGGATCCCGGCGGCACGGTCGTCGGCATCGTCTCCGAGGCCGATCTGCTGCACAAGCTGGCCCTGAGCGGCGAGGAACCGCAGCGGCACCTGTTCGAGCGGCGACGCCGCGCCGTGGCGCGGGCCAAGGCCGAGGGCGACCAGGCCGAGGACCTGATGACCACCCCGGTGATCACCGTCGCGCCGGACGCCTCCGTCGTCGCCGCTGCCCGGATCATGGAGGACGAGCAGCTCAAGCGGCTGCCGGTGGTGGACGCCGAGGGCATGCTGGTGGGCATCGTGTCGCGGCGCGACCTGCTGCGCACGTACCGCCGCTCGGACGAGGCCATCCGGCACGACGTGGTGCACGACATCATCCAGGGCATGCTCTTCGTACAGCCGCCCGAGATCGACGCGGTCGTCGACGACGGCGTGGTGACGCTGACCGGCGGCACCGGCCGGCGCAGCTCCGCCCAGATCGCCGAGCGCCTGGTGCGCGGAGTTCCCGGCGTGATCGACGTGGTCAACGCGCTGATCTACGAATATGACGACACCCCGGACATCAACCGGCGCTACGAGTTCAACGCCGAGGTGGAGGGGCCCGAGCGTCCCCGCGACGGCACGCTGGGGATCGTGTAGGCAGGATCGAAGGAGCGGGAGGCCCCGATGCCGATCCAACGGGAGATGCGCAGCAAGCTGCGCTACCAGTCGAACCAGACCAAGGAGCAGCTGCTCGGCGTGGCCAAGAAGCTGAACGTCACCGGGCGCTGGCACATGACCAAGGCCGAGCTGGCCCGCGCCATCGAGAAGGCGAACACCACGGCATCGCGCCACAGCCGGGACCGGAGCTGACCGCCGCCGGCCGTAGGCTGTCGAGGTGCAGCAGCGAATCCTCGGCCGGACAGGCCGGAACGTGAGCGTGGTCGGGCTCGGCGCATGGCAGCTCGGCGCGGACTGGGGCAGCGTCAGTGAGGACGACGCCCTGGCGGTGCTCGCCACCGCGGTCGACGCCGGCGTGAACTTCATCGACACCGCCGACGTGTACGGCGACGGCCGCAGCGAGACCCTGATCGGGAGGTTCCTGCGCGAGCGGGGCCCCGGCCACGGCATCACCGTGGCCACCAAGATGGGCCGCCGGGTCGCCCAGGAACCCGGCAACTACCGCATGGACAACTTCCGGGCCTGGAACGACCGGTCCCGGGCCAACCTCGGCGTGGACACGCTGGACCTGGTCCAGCTGCACTGCCCGCCGACCGGGGTCTACTCCGACGACGCCGTCTACGACGTGCTGGACACCCTGGTGCAGGAGAAGCGCATCGGGGCGTACGGCGTCAGCGTGGAGACCTGCGACCAGGCGCTGACCGCGATCGCCCGGCCGAACGTGGCATCCGTCCAGATCATCTTCAACGCGCTGCGGCTCAAGCCGCTGGAGCGGGTGCTGCCCGCCGCCGCGGCCGCCGGGGTCGGCATCATCGCCCGGGTCCCGCTGGCCAGCGGCCTGCTGTCGGGCCGCTACGACGAGCACACCACGTTCTCGGCGGACGACCACCGCACCTACAACCGCCACGGTGAGGCGTTCGACGTCGGCGAGACCTTCTCCGGCGTCGACTTCGCCACCGGCCTGGCCGCGGTGCGCCGCCTGGCCCCCGTGGTGCCCGCCGGCGCGACCATGGCCCAGTTCGCGCTGCGCTGGATCATCGACCAGCCCGGCGTCAGCGTCGTCATCCCCGGCGCCCGCAACCCGGAGCAGGCCCGCGCCAACGCCGCCGCCGCCGACCTGCCCGCGCTCCTGCCCGACCAGCTCCGCGTCGTCACCGAGGTCTACGACGACCTGATCCGCCCCCAGATCCACCACCGCTGGTAACAAGCAAAGGAAGGGCACCTTCACATCGCTATGCGTTGTAGAAGGTGCCCTTCTTAACACCAAGGCGGTCGCCACCTGCGGCAATGGTCCCGGCGGGGGGCGGTGCGCGCCGACGGTCAGCGGACAGAAGCGACCGGCAGCCGGATCACGTTCCAGGACAGCGGCGGCAGGGTGACCGTGAGGCGTCCGTTCACGACCGCAGTCCCGGCCAGGTCCCGGGGCGTTACCCGGTCGGGTTCGGCCAGGGTATTCGCGGCCGTGGGGTCGGCGTCGGCCAGTACCGAGTGGCTGACCGGCGCGGCCGCGACGAAGCCGCCCAGGTGCAGCGTCAGCGGCAGGCTCGCCGCCGGGTCGCGGTTGACCGCGAATACGGTCAGCACGCCGTCCTCGCCGTGCACCGCCGTGGCGTGCAGCAGCGGCACGTCGCCGTACTTCGGGGTCTCGTACGTCGGTGACACCACGTGCAGTTGCAGCACCTGCCCGCGGGCGTACCGCGCGGCCTGGGCGAACGGGTGGAAGGTGGTCTGCCGCCAGGCGGGCCCGCCCGGCTCGGTCATGATCGGCGCGATGACGTTGACCAGCTGCGCCAGGCAGGCCGCGGTCACCCGGTCGCAGTGGCGCAGCAGCGTGATCAGCAGGCTGCCCAGTACCACCGCGTCGGCGACCGTGTACACGTCCTCCAGCAGCCGCGGCGCTCGCGGCCACTCGCCCTGGCCGGGCCGCTGCCGGGACATGTACCAGATGTTCCACTCGTCGAACGCCAGCGACAGCCGCTTCGTCGCGCGGTGGCGGGCGCGGGCCGCGTCGCACAGGGCGATCACGTCGGTGATGAACCGCTCCATGTCCTGGGCGCTGGCCAGGTACGAGGCCTGGTCGGTGGCGTCCGGGTCGTAGTAGGCGTGCAGGGACAGGTAGTCGACCTGGTCGTATGCGTGCGCGAGCACGGTCGACTCCCACTCGCCGAACGTCGGCATGCCCGATCCGGAACTGCCGCAGGCGATCAGCCGCACCGACGGGTCGATCATCCGCATCAGCCGGGCGGTCTCGGCGGCCAGGCGGCCGTACTCGTCGGCGGTCTTGTGCCCGACCTGCCACGGCCCGTCCATCTCGTTGCCCAGGCACCACAGCCGGATGCCGTACGGCTCCGGCGCGCCGTGCGCGCCACGCAGGTCCGAGAGCGTGGTGCCGCGCGGGTGGTTGCAGTACTCCAGCAGCTCGCCGGCCTCGGCGACGCCCCGGGTGCCGAGGTTGACCGCCATCATCGGCTCCACGCCGGCGGCCCGGGTGAATGCGGTGAACTCGCCGAGGCCGAACCGGTTGGTCTCGATCGACTGCCAGGCCGGGTCCAGCCGCCGCGGTCGCAGGTCGGCCGGGCCGATCCCGTCCTCCCAGCGGTATGCCGAGACGAAGTTGCCGCCCGGGTAACGGACCATGGTCACGCCCAGCTCGCGGATCAGCGCCAGCACGTCGGTGCGCAGGCCGGTGGCGTCGGCGGCGGGGTGGCCGGGTTCGAACAGTCCGGTGTACACGCACCGGCCGAGGTGCTCGACGAAGGAGCCGAACAGCAGCGGGTCGACCTCACCGGTGGTGAAGTGCGGGTCGAGGAAGACCTCGGCGGTACAGGGTGCGGGCATGACGGCCAGCTTCGCGCACCCGGCGCGCCCCGTCCACCGCCGCGAAACTATCGGTCTACGACAGGCGGCGGCCGGCTGTGCCGGCCGCCGCCCCTTGCGCCGGTTCCTGCCGTGCGCTCAGTCGCGAGGGCGCGGGCTGGGGCGGCGGCGCAGGGCCGCGACGGCCCCGGCCGCCTGTGCCTTCAAGCGGGTGCCTTCGAGGCGGCGGGACAGCGCGGCGGCCAGCCACAGCGCGCCCGCGCCGAGCAGCAGCACGGTGACGCCGGTCAGCACCAGCGTCGACGTCGACGGACCGGAGACGCCGGTTCGCGGCAGCTCGTCGTCATCGTCATCGCCGCCACCGCCGTTGTGGTCGTCACCGCCGTCATCGTCATCGTCATCGTCGTCGCCGTCGTGGTGGGCGCCGGACACGCCGGTCGACGGGGTCGCCGATTCCGAGGGGCCGTCGGACGGCCACTGGGACGGTGCCTCGGACGGGCCGTCGGACGGCCACTGGGACGGGCCGTCGCTGGGGGCGGTGGACGGGCTGTGGGTGCCGTAGCCGCGGTGCTTGCCGCGGTCGTCGGGGCCGGCGGTGTGTCCGGGCGCGACGAACAGGAACATCACGGAGGCCACCAGCATCGCGGTGACCGCGGTCGCGAGGGCGGCGAGGCAGGCCGGGCGGGACTGCACTCGGGACATACGCATGGGTCGTCCTTCTCTGGCCGTCCGGGTGGGCGGCGGGTAGGAGGGCTGGCCGGGCTGCGGCACCACATGGTCAACGCGGATCGCCTGCCCCGGATACGCACGATCACGGACTAGACCCCCTAAAACGGGCGCGTGATACCACGATCGGCAGCCGTTTCTGTGCCGGTATGTCCCCCGTTGAGCCCGCAGAGCGAGAGGGCGGGTGATGACGGATCCTGCGGGGATGGCGCGTCGGGGCCTGCGTGCCGCGCCGGTCCTGGCGGTCGTCGCCGGGCTGGTCGGCGTGGGAGTGGCCGTCTGGTGGGCGACCGGGGACACCGGCGGCGGGGCCGTAGGCCTCGCGGACGACGGCCACGAGCACGGACTGCTGCTCGGGCGGCTGACGGCCGAGTTCGCCGGGCTGGTCGGCCGGCAGGAGCTGACGCCGGGGTTCGCCGTGCCGGCGATGGGGGTCGCTCTCGCGCTCGGTGCGGGCCACGCGCTGGCCCCCGGGCACGGCAAGCTGCTGATGGCGACGTACCTGGTGAACGAGCGCGGTTCGCTGCGCCAGGCGGTCTCGGTGGCGGGCACGGTCGCGCTCACCCATACCGCCGGGGTACTGGTGCTGGGGGTGATGCTGGCGGCCGGGCTGCATTTCGTCCCGCACCGGGTGTACACGCTGCTCACCGTGCTGAGCGGGGCGCTGGTGGTCACCGTGGGGCTGTCCCTGCTGCGCCGGGCCTGGCGCGACCGGGACAGGGCCGGCGGGCACCGGCACGGCGGCCACACACCCGTCGCGGACGCGCATGATGCGCACGGTGCCGCCGGACACGGCGGTTGCGCCGGGCACGGCGCGCGGCGGCCGGGCGGACGGGGGATCGTCGCGATGGGACTCGCGGGCGGTCTGATGCCGAGCCCGTCGGCGGTGGTGGTGCTGCTGGGCGCGGTGGCGCTGGGGCGGGCCTGGTATGGCGTGCTGCTGGTGACGGCGTACGGAGCGGGCATGGCGGTGTCGTTGCTGGGCGTCGGCCTGCTGCTGACCCGGATGCGCGACCGGCTGGAACGGGCGCCGCGCGCCTGGATGTCGCACCGCGCCTGGCGGCTGCTGCCGCTGGTCACGTCGTCCGCGGTGATCGTGGTCGGGGTGGGCGTGGCGACCACGGCGCTGCTGGCCTGACGGTCCGTTGTGGAGCTTCATCAATCTGGCATGGACATTAACAGTTAAGAGAGTTAATAATCAGGGCCATCCATCCTTGGAGGAGGGCCCGTGACCAGAAGACCACTCTCACTCGCCGCCGCCCTGTCGCTGCTGGTCGCGGTCGGCGTCCTCGCCGTCGCCACCCCGGCTTCGGCGGCCAACCTGCTGGCCAACCCCGGTTTCGAGACCGGCACACTTTCCCCGTGGAGCTGCACCGGCGGCCTCGGCTCCGTGGTGAGCAGCCCGGTGCGCACCGGCACCAAGGCACTGCAGGGCGCGGCGTCGGCTTCGGACAACGCCAAGTGCAGCCAGACCGTCGCGGTGCAGCCGAACACGGCGTACTCGCTGACGGGCTGGGTCCGCGGCAATTACGTGTACCTCGGTGTCGACGGCGGCGCGTCCACCTGGACCCCCGGCGCGGCCGCGTTCACGCAGCTGAGCGTGGCGTTCGCCACCGGCGCGTCGCAGACCAGCGTGGTGGTGTACACGCACGGCTGGTACGGCCAGGGCACCTACTTCGCCGACGACATCAGCCTCGACGGCCCCGGCGGCACCGGCGTGCCCGGCGTGCCGGGCAATCCGTCGGTCGGCACGATCACCAACACCTCGATCGCGTTGTCGTGGGGCGCGTCCAGCGGCACGGTCACCGGCTACCGGGTGTACGAGGGCACGACCGTGCGCGCCACCGTCACCGGCACCTCGACGACGATCACGGGCCTGGCCGCGTGCTCGGCGCACAGTTACACGGTCGCGGCGTACAACGCCACCGGCGAGTCCGCCAAGACGTCCGTGGCGAGCGCGACCACCACCGGGTGCACCTCCGTACCGCCGACCCCGGGCGGCCTGGCCGTCGGCACGGTCACGAACACGTCGATCGCGCTGTCCTGGAACGCGTCTTCGGGCGCGACCGGCTACCGGGTGTACGAGGGCACGACCCTGCGGGCCACCGTCTCGGGCACCTCGACGACGATCACCGGGCTGGCCGTGTGCTCGGCGCACAGCTACACGGTCGCGGCGTACAACGCCTCCGGCGAGTCGGCCAAGAGCGGGGCGGTCAGCGCCAGTACGACCGGCTGCAGCACGGTGCCGCCGACGCCGGGCGGCCTGGCCGTCGGCACGGTCACGAACACGTCGATCGCGCTGTCCTGGAACGCGTCTTCGGGCGCGACCGGCTACCGGGTGTACGAGGGCACGACCCTGCGGGCCACCGTCTCGGGCACCTCGACGACGATCACCGGGCTGGCCGTGTGCTCGGCGCACAGCTACACGGTCGCGGCGTACAACGCCTCCGGCGAGTCGGCCAAGAGCGGGGCGGTCGGCGCGACCACCACGGGCTGTGTCAACACCGGGCTGCCCAAGCACGCGCTCATCGGCTACCTGCACGCCAGCTTCGCCAACGGATCCGGATACCTGCGGATGGCCGACGTGCCGTCCTCGTGGGACATCATCAACCTGGCCTTCGGCGAGCCGACCTCGGCGACCTCGGGTGACATCCGGTTCCGGCAGTGCCCGGTGGCCGAGTGCCCCAATGTGGAGAGCGAGGCCGACTTCATCGCCGCGATCCGGGCCAAGCAGGCCCAGGGCAAGAAGGTGCTGATCTCCATCGGCGGCGCAAACGGGCAGGTCCAGCTCACGTCGACCGCCGCCCGCGACGCGTTCGTCAACTCGGTCAGCGCCATCATCGACAAGTACGGCCTGAACGGCCTCGACATCGACTTCGAGGGCCACTCGCTGTACCTGAACGCCGGTGACGGCGACATCAGGAACCCGACCACCCCGGTCGTCGTCAACCTGATCTCCGCGCTGCGCACGCTGAAGGCGCGCTACGGTTCGGGCTTCATCCTGACCATGGCGCCGGAGACGTTCTTCGTGCAGCTGGGGTACCAGTTCTACGGCGGCACCTGCAGCGGCTGCGACAACCGGGCCGGGTCGTACCTGCCGGTCATCTACGCCCTGCGCAACGACATCACGGTGCTGCACGTGCAGGACTACAACTCGGGCCCGATCATGGGGCTGGACAACCAGTACCACAACATGGGCGCGGCGGACTTCCACATCGCCATGACCGACATGCTGGCCGCGGGCTTCCCGGTGGCCAACACGGGAGTCACGTTCCCGGCGCTCCGCGAGGACCAGATCGCGTTCGGCGTGCCGGCCGCGGTCAGCGCCGGCGGCGGCTACACCACCCCCGCCCAGGTCCAGCAGGCCGTCAACTGCCTGGTCAAGAACCAGAACTGCGGCGGCTACACCCTGCGCGGCGGCACCAGCCCCGACTTCCGCGGCCTGATGACGTGGTCCATCAACTGGGACCGCTACTACAACTGGGAGTTCAGCAACTCCCACGAACCCTTCCTCAACGCCCTCCCGTAGCCACCCGCCCACCGAGCCCCGCCCGGCCCCCCGGCCCGGCGGGGCTCACCCTTTCCCCCGCGTTGATCATGAACTTGTGGCACGGCTCGACGGCGTGTCGTCGCCCTAACTTCATGATCAACGCGATGGGTCGCGGCCTGGGGGCCGATCGGTCAGTCGAGGAGGCGGAGGCGTTTCATGTCCATTCCGCCCAGGCCGCGTGGTGTGTCGGGACCTGAGTGCAGGTCCTCGCCGGCGCTGACCGCTTCGCTGGTATTGGTGCGCGAGTGCTCGCTGGCGAAGTCGGCCTCCTCGGCGAGCACCTCGTCCAGGCTCGGCGATTCGCGGGGTTCGGGCTGCATGTGGTCATTGTCCGCCCGCCCGAGGGTTCGAGATCGCCTGATCGGGGAATCCCACCGGCAGCCCGCCGAACCCGCCGAGCATCGATCATGAAGTTAGGGCGACGACACGCCGTCGAGCCGTGCCATAAGTTCATGATCAACGGGGAAGGGGGGTGGTGAGTGAGGGGGAATCATGGGGTGGGGGTGGGGTTGGGGGAGTAGGTTGGGCGGTCTCACGTACCGGTGGTGATGGGCGGGGGTGAATGTGGTGGTGCAGCGGGAGATGGTGCGGGACGCGGGGGTGCGGATCGCGGACCGGGCCGAGGCCGAGGGTTATGTGGCCAAGGTGTGCTTCAAGACCGGGCCGCCCGGACGGGTGGGCATCGAGCTCGAGTGGACCACGCACCACCTGGACGATCCGGCACGGCCGGTCGATCCGGGAGCACTCGGCTCGGCGCTGGGCGAGCACGCCCCGCGCAGTCTGGTGCCGGACAGCCCGCAGACCCCGCTGCCGTACGGCGGCCGGGTCACCCTCGAACCGGGCGGGCAGGTGGAGATCTCCACCGATACCAGTGACTCCCTTGCCGGGCTGCTCGACGCCACCACGGCGGATCTTCGGCAGCTGACCGGCCTCCTCGAAAACGCGGGCCTGGCACTGGACGGGCGGGGCTGCGACGCCCACCGCCGGCCGGGACGCATCCTCGACACCCCGCGGTACGCGATCATGGAGCGCGTCTTCGACCGCTTCGGCCCGTACGGCAGGCAGTGGATGTGCGGGACGGCCAGTGTGCAGGTGTGCCTCGACGCAGGGCTGCCCGAGCGGGTCGCGCCGCGCTGGCGGGCGCTGCACGCGGTGGGCCCGGCACTGGTCGCCGCGTTCGCCAACTCGGCCCGCCACGCCGGCGTCGACACCGGCTGGGCGTCGGCCCGGATGCGGGCCTGCCTCGCCGCCGACCCGATGCGCAACGGCCCGCCCGCCGACGACGCCGATCCGGTGGCCGGCTGGGCGCGGCGGGTGCTGGACACACCGCTGCTGTGCGTACGCCGGGACGGCTCGTGGGAGGTGCCGCCGGGGGTCACGTTCGCGGACTGGATCGACGGCGCGCTCCCCCCGGGGCCGACCTATGCGGACCTCGACTACCACCTGAGCACGCTGTTCCCACCGGTGCGGGCGCGCGGCTATTTCGAGGTGCGATACCTGGACATGCAGTCCGGCATGGACTGGGCCGTTCCGGTCGCGGTGCTGGTCGCGCTGTTCGCCCGGGAGGAGACCGTCGACGCGGCGGCGGCGCTGGCCGCCCCGGCGGCGGGGCGCTGGGTGCAGGCGGCCCGGCACGGCCTGACCGACCCGGCGATCGCCGCGGTCGCCCCGCCCCTGCTGGACCTGGCCTGCGCCGCACTGGACCACACCGACCTGCCGCCCGCGACCGCCGAGGCGGTGAGGGACGTGGTGGCACGGCGACTACGCGAAGGGGGCGTCAGATGATCGCCCGGACTGCGTCGCCGACGAGCGGAGCGAGGTGAAGCCATGAGCACCGGACTGCGGGAGCGGGCCGCTGCCGAACTGGCCCGGACCCGGCAGCGCAGCGTCGGGCTGACCGACGCGGTGGACGACGACGACCTGGTGCGCCAGCACTCGCGGCTGATGTCGCCGCTGGTATGGGACTTGGCGCACGTCGGCAACCAGGAGGAGCTGTGGCTGGTGCGCGACGTGGGCGGCCGCGAGCCGGTCCGCGCCGACATCGACCAGCTCTATGACGCGTTCAAGCACCCGCGGGGGGACCGGCCGCAGCTGCCGCTGCTGGGGCCCGCCGAGGCGCGGGATTACGTGCGCACCGTGCGCGAGAAGGTGCTGGACCTGCTCGACACCGTGGAGCTGGAGGGCCGGCCGCTGGTGGAGCAGGGCTTCGCCTTCGGCATGATCATCCAGCACGAGCAGCAGCACGACGAGACCATGCTGGCCACCCACCAGCTGCGTACCGGTGACCCGGTGCTGGTCGCCGAGCCGCCCCCGCCGTCACGGGCGATCGTGGCGGGCGAGGCGCTGATCCCCGGCGGCCCGTTCGAGATGGGCACCTCGCTGGAGGCGTGGGCGCTGGACAACGAGCGGCCCGCGCACGTGGTCGACGTGCCGCCGTTCTTCATCGACCGCGCGCCGGTCACCAACGCGATGTACCAGGCGTTCATCGATGCGGGCGGGTATGACGACCCGCGCTGGTGGAGCCCGCAGGGCTGGGCACACCGGCAGGAGGCCGGGCTGACCGGCCCGGGGCACTGGCACGGCGACGGCACGTACACCCGGTTCGGGCGGCGGGAGCCGATCGTCGGCGACGAGCCGGTGCTGCACGTGAGCTGGCACGAGGCATCCGCTTACGCGGCCTGGGCGGGGCGGCGGCTGCCCACCGAGGCGGAGTGGGAGAAGGCGGCCCGCTTCGACCCGGCGACCGGGCGCTCGCGCCGTTACCCGTGGGGCGACGAGGATCCGACGCCGGAGCACGCGAACCTGGGCCAGCGGCACCTGTCGCCGGCGCCGGTCGGCGCGTACCCGGCGGGCGCCTCACCCGCGGGCGTGCACCAGCTGATCGGCGACGTGTGGGAGTGGACCAGCTCGCCGATCGGCGGCTACCCGGGCTTCCGGGCGTTCCCGTACCGGGAGTACTCGGAAGTGTTCTTCGGTGACGACTACCGGGTGCTGCGGGGCGGCTCGTTCGGCACCGACGCGGCGGCCTGCCGGGGCACCTTCCGCAACTGGGACTACCCGATCCGGCGGCAGATCTTCAGCGGTTTCCGCTGCGCCCGCGATCCGCGTCCGGGGGAGCTGGCCGACTGATGTGCCGCCACCTGGTCTATCTCGGTCCGCCGGTGCCGCTGGCGGCGCTGCTGGTGGAGCCGCCGTACGGGCTGCAGCACCAGTCCTGGGCGCCCCGCGACATGCGCGGCGGCGGGACGATCAACGTGGACGGTTTCGGGGCGGGCTGGTACACCCCGGCCGGTCCGGTGCGCTACCGGCGGGCGGTGCCGATCTGGACGGACCGCAACTTCGCCGCGCTGGCCCGGGTCACGGTCACCGGCTCGGTGTTGGCGGCGGTGCGCTCGGCGACGCCCGGCCTGACGGTGACCGACGACGCCTGCGCGCCGTTCAGCGGGGACGGCTGGTTCTTCAGCCACAACGGCTTCGTCGCGGGCTGGCCGGACACGGCGGCGAAGCTGGCCGAGCGGCTGCCGGTGACGGATCTGATGACGATGGACGCGCCGACGGACGCGGCGTTCGTCTGGACGCTGGTGCGCGACCGGCTGCGCGCCGGCTACGGCCCGGCCGAGGCGCTGCGCGCGACGGTGGCCGAGGTGAGCGCTGCCGCGCACGGTTCCCGGCTGAACCTGCTGCTCACCGACGGCGACAAGGCGTACGCGACGACCCACGGGCATGCGCTGGCGGTGCACCACTCGCCCGGGCGGGTGGTGGTCGCCTCCGAACCCTTCGACGACGACCCCGGCTGGGTGCAGGTGCCCGACCGCCGACTGGTGGTGGCGCACCCGGCCACGTACACCGTGGAGGAATTATGAAGCTCGACGTGTACCTCACACCCGACGACCTGAGTGAGCAGCTGCGCGAGGACGCCCGCGAGGGGCTGACCTCGTCCCCGAAGTGGTTGCCGCCGAAGTGGTTCTACGACGCGTACGGCAGTGACCTGTTCGAACGCATCACGCAACTGCCCGAGTACTACCCGACCCGGGCCGAACGCGCGGTGCTGGCCGAACACGCGGTCGACATCGCCCAGGAGACCGGCGTGAAGACGCTGGTGGAGCTGGGCTCCGGGTCGTCGGACAAGACCCGGCTGCTGCTGGACGCCATGCACGACACGGGCACGCTGGCCCAGTTCGTGCCGCTGGACGTGTCGGAGACGGCGCTGCGCTCGGCCGCGAAGGCGATCGACGGCGACTACCCCGACCTGGAGGTGCACGGCATCGTCGGCGACTTCAGCCACGACCTGCACCGCATCCCCGAGGGCGGGCGCCGGATGGTGGTGTTCCTGGGCGGCACCATCGGCAACCTGCCCCCGGTGGAACGGGCGGCATTCCTGGAGGAGCTGCGCGACGTGCTGCACGAGGGCGAGTGGCTGCTGCTCGGCACGGACCTGGTCAAGGACCCGCAGATGCTGGTCGCGGCGTACGACGACGCGGCAGGGGTGACCGCGGAGTTCAACCTGAACGTGCTGCGGGTGCTCAACCGCAACCTGGGCGCCGACTTCGACCTGACCGCGTTCGAGCACGTGGCGCTCTGGGACCCGAGGCACAACTGGATCGAGATGCGGCTGCGGGCTACCCGGGACATGCGGGTGGAGGTGCCCGCGCTCGACCTGGAAGTGGACTTCAAGGCCGGCGAGGAGCTGCGCACCGAGGTCTCGGCGAAGTTCGACCGGGTACGCGTGGAGGCCGAGCTGACCCGGGCCGGTTTCCAGGCGGCGCGCTGGTGGACCGACCCGCAGGGCCGCTTCGCGGTGACGCTGGCGCGGGCCGTGGAGTAGCCCGTTCGGCCCCTGCGCCGCTGTGTTGGTGATGAGATGTCGGGTATGGGGGATCTGCGGCCGCGGATGCCCGGCGACGCCGCCGAGAAGCCCCGCCTGACCTGGTTCGACTTCGTCATCACCGCTGTCGCGCTGATCGTCGGCCAGATCGACGAGCTGGTCGGCGCCGGTACGCCGGGGCTGCTCGGCCGATCGGTGGCGGCCGAGGTGCTGACCCTCGCCGCCGGGCTGTCGCTGCTCGCCCGGCGGCGCCGGCCGCTGGCCGTCACCCTGTTCGTGGCGGCGTGCCACCTGCTCGCGTTCACGCCGTTCGTGTTCGCGGTGATGATGTACACGATGGGTGTCATCGCCCGGCACTGGTGGCAGCTGGGCGTGCTGTCCGTGTTCGGGGTGGGCGTGCAGGCGCTGTCGGCGCTCGAAGGACTGGCGGCCGATGTGCGCGCGTGGGCGTACACCCTGTCCTTCGCTCTGGGGCCGCTGGTGCTGGGCTTCGCCGCGGGGGTGCGTCAGGACCTGGTGGTCAGCCTGCGCGCCAGGACCGGGGACCTCGAGCGGGAACGGGACATGATGGCGCAGGCCGCGCGCCGGGCCGAGCGCGCCCGCATCGCCCGCGAGATGCACGACGTGGTGGCGCACCGGGTCAGCAACATGGTCGTCACGGCCACCGCGCTGCAGTCGGTCCCGGAGGCCCAGGCGCCGTCGGTGCGTCCGGAAGTGGACCGGATCCGCGACGAGGGCCGCGAGGCGTTGACCGAGCTGCGCGGCCTGCTCGGCCTGCTGAACGCACGCGGCGCGGCCGGCGACAGGGCCCCGCTGGCCCCGCAGCCCACCGCGCGTGACCTGCCCGCTCTCGTGGAGCGTATGCGCGGGGTGGGCCGGATGCCGGTGGAACTGGACGTCACCGGCTTCCCCGAGCTGCTGGCCGACCAGACCCAGCGCGCGGTGTACCGGCTGGTGCAGGAGTCGCTGACCAACGCCGTCAAGCACGCACCGGGCGCGCCGGTGCGGGTCGGGGTGCGGTGCGCCGCCGACGGCGTGCACATCACCGTGGACAACGACGGACCGCCGGGTGGCCTGGGGGCGGGCCTGCCCAGCTCAGGGCACGGTCTGATCGGGCTGAGCGAGCGGGTCGACCTGCTCGGCGGCGAGTTCGCCGCACAGCCGCTGCCCGGTGGCGGGTTCCGGGTAACGGCGGTCATCCCACCCGCCGGGCAGCCCAGGGCCGTGCCGCCGGGCGACGGTGTCGTGGCGTCACCCCAGGTCACCGCGGGAGAAGGCTAATGATCAAGATCATGGTCGTCGACGACAACGACATCGTCCGGCGCGGCCTGCGCACCATCATCGACGCGGCGGAGGACCTGCAGGTCGTCGCCGACGCGGGCGACGGGCGCAGTGCGATCGAGGCGGCCCGGCGGGCCAAGCCGGACATCGCCCTGGTGGACATCCGGATGCCCGGCATGGACGGGCTGACCGCCACCCGGCAGCTGCTGGACCTGGAGCAGCCACCCCACGTGATCATTTTGACCACCTTCAACACCGACGAGTACGTCGACGAGGCGATCCGGTCCGGCGCCGCGGGCTTCCTGCTCAAGGACTCGCCAGCCGACGAGCTGCTGCGGGCGCTGCGGGCGGTGTACGCGGGCCACGCGATGCTCGACCCGGCGGTCACCCGGCAGGTCATCGATGCCATCGCCGAGCAGGCGCCGCGTCTGTCCGCGCAGGAGAAGGCGCAGCTGGAGTCGCTGACCGCGCGGGAGGTCGACGTGTTGCGCCTGGTCGGGCGAGGACTGTCCAACGCCGACATCGGTGCGGAGCTGTTCATGACCGAGGGCACGGTGAAGGGCTACGTCAGCGCGATCCTCGCCAAGCTGGCCGCGGAGAACCGGGTGCAGGCCGCCCGGATGGCGTACCGGGCGGGCCTGGACAACGGCTGAGCCGGGCAGCGCCGGGCCGTTCGTGTGGCGGGCATTACCCGGCGGATATTTCATCGCACGTTGACTTGATGCCGACGTGGCGCGTTAAGATTGTGTTAACGCATTAGTTGCGAAGTCGCAAACATAGAGGGGTGCCGTGGAGACTCAGCGCGACCAGCTCGCCGAGGACATCGGGCTGTTCCGGCGTGCGCTCATCCCGGACTTCCTGCTCGGCCTGCTCCGCCGGATGGGCGACGAGGAGCCCAACCTGCTGCAGATGGCCACCCTCTACGTGCTCGACAGCGGCCCGCACCCCACGGTCCGCGATCTCTCCGAGCAGGTCGGCCGGTCGATGTCGGTGACCAGCCGGCTGATCGAGCACATGGTGCGGCGCGGCTGGGTCGAGCGCACGGAGGACCCCGCCGACCGGCGGGCCAAACGGCTGCAGATCACCCCGGCGGGCCGCGACTACCTGCGCGCCTTCGAGCGGGTACGGGCGCAGGCCCAGCGGCAGCTGATGACGTACCTGACCGACGATGAGCAGCGCCAGGTGAGCCAGGCCATGGCGCTGCTCGGCAAGGCCTCGAGGAGGCACCTGGATGAGCGAGCACCGGGAGCAGGACATGCGGCGTGAGACCCCTGCCGCCGACGAGCGTGGGGAGGAGAAGGCATGAGCGCGACGCTGACCCCCGCCACGGACCTCGTCCTCGACTTCGCCGACATCGACGCCGGGATGCTGGCGGTGGTCGGCGGCAAGGCCGGCAACCTGGGCGTGCTGACCCGGGCCGGGCTGCCGGTGCCGCCCGGCCTGTGCCTGACCACCGAGGCATACCGGGTGGTCGCCGACACCGCGCAGCTCGACGAGATCCACCAGGCGTTGGCGCGCACTGCGCCGACCGACGTACCCGCGCTCACCGTGCTGGCCGGCCGGGCGCGGACGGCGCTGCTGGCCGCCCCGATCCCGGCCGACATCGCCGCCGCGGTCGCCGCAGGGTATGCCCGGCTCGGCGACGACGTGCCGGTGGCGGTGCGCTCCTCGGCCACCGCCGAGGACCTGCCGTTCGCCAGCTTCGCCGGGCAGCAGGACACCTACCTCAACATCGTCGGCGAGGACGCCGTCATCGACGCCGTACGCCGCTGCTGGGCGTCGCTGTGGACCGACCGAGCCGTGGTCTACCGGGCCACCAACGGCATCGACAACCGCACGGTGCGCCTGGCCGTCGTCGTGCAGCGCATGGTCGACTCCGCGGTGGCCGGGGTGCTGTTCACCGCGAACCCGGTGACCGGACGCCGCCGTCAGGCGGTCATCGACGCCAGCCCGGGCCTCGGCGAGGCGGTGGTCTCCGGCGCGGTCAACCCCGACCACTTCGTGGTGGACACCGCGGGCGGGGTCATCCTCGACCGGCGGCTGGGCGACAAGCGCCTCGCCATCCGGTCGCTGCCCGGCGGCGGCACCGAGCACGTCGCGCTGCCTGCCGGCGGCGACACCGCCTGCGTCACCGACGCGCAGGTGCTCGCGCTGGCCGCGCTCGGCGACCGGGTCGAGGCGCACTACGGCGCGCCGCAGGACACCGAGTGGGCCATCGACGGGGACGGGACGCTGTGGCTCACCCAGGCGCGTCCCGTCACGACACTGTTCCCACTGCCGGAACACACCGCCCTGGACAGCACTGCCGCGAGCGGCGCGGACACCCGGGCCTACTTCTGCTTCAGCGTGGCCCAGGGGCTGTACCGTCCGATCACGCCGATGGGCATGGCCGCGTTCCGGGTGCTGGCCTCGTCGGCCGCGCGCCTGTTCGGCTTCGTCGTCGCCGACCCGCTCGCCGGACCCGCCGTGTTCGCCCCCGCCGGGCAGCGTCTGTTCATCGACGTCACCACGGGCGTACGCAGCACCATCGGCCGCACCCTGATCCCGAAGATCCTCGGGGTCATGGAGGCCCGCTCCGCGGCGATCTTCCTGGAGCTGTTCGAGGACCCGCGGTTCACAGTGACCCGCCGCTCGCGCCTGCCGTTCGTGCGGCGGGTCGGCCGGGTCGCGTTCCGGCACCGGGTGCCGGTGAAGCTGGTGCAGGCGCTGGCCAGGCCGCAGCGCGGGCTGGCTGCCGTGGACCGGGTCGGTGCGGAGCTGGAAAGCCGGCTGACCGCGCCCGAGCGGGCCACCGGGGCCCAGCGGCTGGACTTCGTCGAGACCGTGCTCGGGACGGAGGTCATCCCGCTGCTGCCGCGCGTCATGCCGGTGGCCGCGGCGGGCTTCGCCGCGCTCGGCATCGCCGACAAGCTGCTCGGGTCCGACGCCCAGGTCGGCGACGTGCAGGCGGTGCTGCGGGGCATTCCGCACAACGTCACCACCGACATGGACCTGGAGCTGTGGCACCTGGCGGTCCGGCTGCACGCCGACGACACCACGGCCCGGCTGTTCGCCGCGGCGAAGGTGGACGAGCTCGCGCACCGGTACACCGCCGGCACCATGCCCGCCGCGGCGCAGGCCGGGACCGCGGAGTTCCTGGCGCGGTACGGCCACCGTGCCGTCGCGGAGATAGACATGGGTATGCCGCGCTGGTCCGACGATCCGCGCTACATCCTCGGCGTACTGGCCAACTACCTGCGGATGGACCCGTCCGACGGCGCCACGCTGACGCCCGACCGGCTGTTCGCCCAGGGCGCGGCCGAGGCCGAGGCGATGGTGGACACCCTGGCCGGCCGAGCCGGCAAGCGCAGCCGCCTGCGCGGCAGGCTGGTGCGCGCCATGCTCGGCCGGGCCCGGCAGCTGGCCGGGGTGCGCGAACTGCCCAAGTACTACATGGTGCGGATCATCGCGGCATGTCGGCAGCAGGTCGCCCTGGTCGGGGCCGAGCTGGCCAAGGACGGGCGGCTAGCCGAGGCCGACGATGTCTTCTTCCTCGACCTCGCCGAGGCCCGCGCGGCACTGTCCGGAACGGACCAGCGGGAGCTGGTCGAGGCGCGCCGCCGGGCGTACGACGAGGAGCTGCGCCGCCGCCACATCCCGCGGGTGCTGCTGTCCGACGGCACCGAACCCGCGGCGAAGGCGGCCGCGGGCAGTGCCGACGGGGCGCTCACCGGCACGCCCGCCTCGGCCGGGCGGGTCACCGGCACCGCCCGGGTGATCCTCGACCCGGTCGGCGCGCACCTGGAGCCCGGCGAGATCCTCGTCGCGCCGTCCACCGACCCCGGCTGGACCCCGCTGTTCCTCACCGCGGGCGGCCTGGTCATGGAGATGGGCGGGGCGAACTCGCACGGGGCGGTGGTCGCCCGCGAGTACGGCATCCCCGCAGTGGTCGGCGTCCCCGACGCCACCACGCGCATCACCACCGGCCGGCAGATCACCGTCGACGGCGCCGCCGGCACCGTCACCCTCACCTGACCCACCCGTCCCACCTCACCCGTCCCCACCATCCGCCCCGTCACCCCCGCCCTGCCGGGCGGCCGCCTCACCTGGCGCAACTCTTAATGACATGCGGCCTCGGCAGGCCCGTGAGACCGCGACTCGTCAAGAGTTGCGCCAGGGTGTTGCGCCAGGGTGGGCGGCGGGTCGGGCAGGGTTATTGGCCGAGGGCGCGTTGGAGGGCTCGGTAGATCTTGCCGAAGCGGGCGGCGTCGTCGATGCGCAGCAGGAGGACCTGGGTGCCCTGGGTATCGGCCCAGACTTCGTAGATGGCGTTGCCGCGGTCGTAACTGTCGTCGATGCGGTGCAGCGCCCACTCCCACAGCAGCGGCACCAGCCCGAGCACCAGGAGCAGCACCGCGACCAGCAGGAGGGTGTCGCGCGGGAACGGCAGTCTGCCGAGCGCGGCGGCGACGCGGGACTCGCCGTAGGCAGATGCGATCAACCCGACCAGTGCGACGAAACCGGCGAAGGCTGACAGGATCATCAGAAGGTTGAGGATCCCGCGGCCGGCCGTGCGGCGGCGTACCTGCCAGTCCGGGCGCTCCTGGCGGTGCCAGACGTAGCGCAGTTCGGAGAGGCGGAACCGGCGGTCCTCGACCTGGACGTACGTCGAGGTCACCGCCACCGTCTCATCACGATAGTAGGTGATCACGACCCCTCCGACGCTTCAGCGTTGTATTAGGATCGCGCAGAGTGACCAAGTCGTCCGTGAGTGAATCCGGCCCGCCCTCGATCCTTCGACTTGCCAGGCACCTGTGCGTATGTTGGTCCCGCTTTCGCCCACCTGCCTGGCAAGTCGGATGACCTTGACCCGCCGGGCGGTGTCGCCCCGGTGCCGTGAGCTGGTGCGGGGTCGACATACTGGGGTGATGTTCACCCTGGACGAAGCGCGCACCCGGCTCGCCGCACTGATGCCGCAGCTCGAAGAGCTGATCGGCGTACGGGCCGACCTCGCCGAGCTGCGCGCCGATCTGGACACCGGCGGGCACAGCGAGCTGGGTGGGCTGGCCGAGGCCAAGGCCCTCGAAGCGCGGCTCTACGCCGCGCTGGAG
This sequence comes from Catellatospora sichuanensis, assembly GCF_007483665.1. GTDB lineage: Bacteria > Actinomycetota > Actinomycetes > Mycobacteriales > Micromonosporaceae > Catellatospora > Catellatospora sichuanensis. The sequence goes on along the minus strand of NZ_VIQO01000026.1, from coordinate 191,573 downwards.
GAGATCGCCGACCAGGACATCGAGGTCAAGGGCTTCGCCCCGCTGCTGCTCGACTTCCCCGGTGAGCACGACGGCCGCGCGGTGCGCTGGTGCTGGCTGGAAGGCGACGAGGGCATCGACTGGTACCACCGCAGCGACACCGGCTTCGCCGGCCGCCGCCCCTGCTGATCACCTAGCCCCGAACCCCCGTCACCGCCGACGGGCCGCCGCAACCGTGCCGCCCGACGCACCGCCGCCCGACGTACCGCCACCCGACGCACCGCCACCCTCGCGTAGACGGTGGCCTATCTCATCGAATCCGATCGACGAAAATTCGATGAGATAGGCCACCGTCGATCAGAAAACGAGTCAGTCGGCGCGGTGGGCGCGGGCGGGCATCTGTTCCTGGGGGCGCAGCAGCAGGCCCGCCTGGGCGGCGGGGAGCGGGCGGGACAGCAGGTAGCCCTGACCGAGGCGGCAGCCGAGGGAGCGCAGGGTGGCGCGCTGGTCCTCGGTCTCGATGCCCTCGGCGATGGCGACCAGCCCGAGCGAGTCGGCGATGGCCAGGATGGCCCGCACGATGCTCAGGTCCAGGTGGCCGCCGCCCGCGCCGGTCACGCCGCTGACGAAGGACTTGTCGATCTTCAGGATCTCGATCGGCAGCCGCTTGAGGTAGCTCAGGTTCGAGTACGCCGTGCCGAAATCGTCGAGCACCAGGTGCACCCCGGCCGCGCCGAGCGCACCGGCGTATTCGGTGACCTCGTGGCGCAGGTAGCTGTGTTCAGTGATCTCCAGCCAGATGTCGGCGGGGTGCAGCCCGGCGGCCCGGATGACGTCCAGCGTGCGCTCGGCGGCTCGAGCCTGGTGCAGCTGCACGGGGGAGAGGTTCACGCTCATGCCCAGGCCGCGCCCCTCGGGCAGGCGGTGCCACTGGGCGAGCTGTCGGCAGGCCTGCGCCAGCACCCACTGGCCGATCTCGACGATCGCCCCGGTCTCCTCGGCCAGCGGGATGAACACGTCCGGCGGCACCGTGCCGTGGTGCGGGTGGGTCCAGCGCAGCAGCGCCTCGAAGGCGACGATGGCGCGGCTGTCGAGCGCGAAGATCGGCTGGTACGCCAGGTGCAGCTGCCCGCGCGAACGGGCCAGCGGCAGCTCGGAGCGCAGGTCGAGCCGGTCGCGGGAGCGGTGCGAGGCGTCCTCGTCGAACACCTCGACCTGGCCGCTGCCGCGGGCCTTGGCCACGTACATGGCCGCGTCGGCGTCGCGCAGCATGGTGCTCGGGGTGGCCTGGCCGCGGATGCCGAGCACGCCGCCGATGCTGGCCGAGACGTGCACCTGCTCGCCGCTGACCACGAGCCGGTCGTCCAGGTCGGCGCAGACCCGGGCCCCGATCTCGGCGACCTCGGACAGTTGCTTGACCCGGTCGAGCACGATGACGAACTCGTCGCCGCCGAACCGGGCGAGCAGGTCGTCGGGGCGTACGCTGCTGCGCAGCCGGTCGGCGACCTGCATCAGCAGCTCGTCGCCGGCCTCGTGGCCGAGCAGGTCGTTGACGGCCTTGAACCCGTCGAGGTCGCAGAAGAGCACGCCGATGCGGGTCGGGTCGTCGGTGTGCAGCAGCGTGTCCAGGTGCGACACCAGCGCGCTGCGGTTGGCCAGGCCGGTGAGCGGGTCGCGGGTGGCCCGGTCGGCGAGCGCGCGATACAGCTCGGCGTTGGTCAGCGCGACGCCGAGGTAGTTCGCGAAGATCGTCATGATCTCGAGGGTGCCCTGGGCGAATGGCCGGGGGCGTTCGCGTCCGGCGCACAGCAGCGTGGTCGCGCCGTTCTCCCGGGAGACGGCGACCTTCAGCATCTCGGGCAGCCCGGTGTCGCAGGCGGGCAGGTCGTCGAGGCTCTTGGCGGCGACCGGCCAGGCGGCGGTGAGCTCGGGCGGCAGGCCGCGGTGGGCGCGCAGCTGCCCCTGGCCGCCTTCGACGGTGACCACCCAGGCTCGGTCCGCGTCGGTGAGCCGGCGCAGCAGCTCGGCGGCCTCGTCGAGCAGCGGCTCCACCGCCAGGTGGCGGGCCAGCAGGTGGCCGTAGTGGGCGAGCTGTTCGATGGTCGCGTGGCGCTCGCGCTCCTCCAGCGCCATGTGCAGCCGGGCCGCGACCGAGGTCAGCATGCGCAGGTCGGCGACGGCAAAGGGCTGGTCCAGGCTGCGGAACAGGATGAGCAGGGTATCGGCGTACGGCTCGGTCGACAGCGGGATCCAGGCGGCCGACCGGATGCCCAGTCCCGCCACCGAACCCGGGGCGTCCTCGCCGGGCACGTCGCCGTGCAGGGCGGTCGGCTCGGTGGTGGCCAGCGTGCGGCGTGCGGCCTCGCCCACGGGCCAGCCCTCGGCGTACGCAGGGTCGTCCTCGGGCAGTCCGCAGGACCCGGACACGACGAGCCGGTCCCCGGTCACCCGGGCCATGCAGACGACGTCGGCGAAGAAGGCGTCGGACAGCACGTTCAGCATGTCGCCGATCAGCTCCGCCGATCCGGCCGGGCGGCCGAGCAGGTCGAGCAGCTGAATGAGTCGCGTGGTGTCGCGGTAGGCATCGCGGGCGGCGTCGACGGCCTCGGCAAGCTGCCGTCTGAGCTGCTCGGTCTCGCTGTCGGCAGGCACGGCGGCGGTCACAGCGCGATCGCGGTCAGGGTCGCGTTGTGGTATCCGGCGACGCGGGTGGTCCGGGCGAACTCGCCGTAGGTGTAGAAGCCGAACGTGGCGACGTCGCCGGCGGCGTCCTGGATCAGCGCCGCCTCCTCGGCGCCCTGCTCGGCCAGCACGTCGAGGCGGGCGACGCAGCTGAACGCCAGCAGCACCGACGCGTCGTGGCCGGCCAGGCTCCGGCGGACCACGTCGCCGGTGACGCGCAGCAGGTCCTCGGCGCGGCAGGACACGATCTGCACCGGGGCGTACAGCGGCAGCGGGCTGAACGTCTTGAGCAGGCCGTCCTCGTCGATGTACGCGCCGCGCACGAGCTTGCTGCCGTCGGGCTGGATGAGCCCGAAGGCGTACGCCGACAGGTAGCCGGGCGCGGGTTTGATCAGGCCGGGGCGTTCGAAGTTGACGTCGTCGTGGAAGTGCTCGCGGAACACCTCGACGGCGTTGCGTCCGGCGATCTCGTGGATCACCAGGCCGTCGGACTTGGTGACCAGCAGCGGCAGGCCCACGTCGTGCCAGCCGTGCTCGGCGACGACCGACAGCGGCGTCGGCGAGGCGATCCAGACGCCGGTGGCGCCGCCGTCGGTGAGCACGTTGTCGTTCTCGAACACGCAGGTGCGGATGAGCAGGCGGTCGTCGCCGGCGCTGCCGCCGACCACGGGCACCGGCGCACCGACCACCTTGTGTACGCCGTTGAGCAGCTCCTGCTGGTGTCCGGCCAGTCCGGTGGTGAGCAGCAGTACGGCGGCGTGCGGGGCCGTTCCCGGCCCGGCGGCGGCGCGGGCGGCTCGGGCCAGGCGCTGGCCTGCGTCGTCGCCGTCCTCGGTGACGCCGGTGACCGAGGCGGTGCCGAAGCGGTACGGCCCGGCGGACAGCGCGAGCACGGACACCCCGAGGCCGGGGTTGATCAGCCTGCCGTCGTGGAACTGCCCGCTGGTCGTCGCGCCGACCAGGGGTGCCTTGCCGGTGGCCCGGCGCACCGCATGCAGCAGGGCCACCAGGTCGTAGGAGACGGAGGCGTACATGACGATCAGTGCCGGGGCCGCACCGTGCAGGCCGGCCAGGGCGTCGGCGGAAGCTGCACGCCCGGCCTCGGCCGCGTCGGCGGCGTCGCTGTAGCCCACGCCGACGCGCAGCGGCTCGGTCGTGGTGGTGGCGGTCCGCTCGGTCCGGCCCGCGGGATCGTCGACAGTCATGATCACTCCCGGTACCCGGTGCGGACCCGTGCGGGCCGCCTGACCTGGCACTTCACAAAGCGACCATAACGCGCTAACCGGGCAGGCTGCCAAAGATCACGCCTCATCGCAGCGCCCCCGCCAGGGCCACGATCAGCGGCCCCAGCAGCGGCAGGAGCACCGCGGAGAAGGCATAGACGATGGTGTACGACAGCAGCGGCGTGGTGTTGCCCGCCTCCTTGCGCACCGCGTCGACCGCGGGCGTGCTGCACTGCTGGCCCGCGATGCATCCGGCGACCAGCGGGGCGGGCAGCTTCATCAGCCGGGCGCCCACCCACAGGCTCAGCAGCGCCGGGATCACCGTGACCAGCACAGCGATCACCGGCAGCAGCACGCCGTACCGCTCGAGCAGGGTGATCGCGGCCGGGCCGGCGCTGAGCCCCACCGCGCAGACGAACGTGGCCAGCCCGAACTGCTGGATCACCTGGGCGGCGGCGGGATGGTACTGCCCGTAGGTGGGGTGCCGGGCCCGCAGCCAGCCGAAGAACAGGCCGCTGAACAGGCAGCCCCCGCCGATGCCGAGGGACAGCGGCACCCCGCCCGCCGGTACGGACAGCTGTCCGACCAGCATGCCCACCACGACACCGAGCGCGATGAAGCTCAGGTCGGCCTTTACCGCCGGGTCGATCCGGACGCCCAGCAGCGGCGTGTACGCGTCGAGGTCGTGCGCCGCACCGGTGAGCCGCACCGTGTCACCGGTGGTGATGTCGGTGAACGGCTTGATCGGCAGTTCGTGCTCCATCCGGGACAGGCCGGTGACGAACACCCCGCGCGGCGGGACCTGCTGGTGCAGCCGTTCCAGCGTCCAGCCGCGAAAGCGCGGATCGGTGATGACGACCTCCGCCACGTCCAGGCTCAGCGGGTCGCCTCCGGTGCCGAGCGTTTCCGGCCCGATCAGCTGCTCCGCCTGCAGCAGCGCCTCCCGCCTGCCGACCACCACGAGCCGGTCCCCGGTCCGCAGCACCATGCCCGGTTCGACCGGCGTGATCTCGCCACCGCGACGCAGCCGCTCCACCGCCGCGTCCGGACCCAGCGCCTCCGCCAGCTGCGTCAGAGTGCGCCCGTGGGCTGCCGTGACCTCGTACACCCGCCCCACGATGCCGGGCACCGCCTGGGTCGTGCTGTCCGACCGCTCGGGCTCGCCGCCCAGCTCGCGCCACAGCGCGCGGGCCTGCTCGCGCAGGTCGACCCGCATCAGCATGGGCACGAACTGGCTGGTGAACAGGATGAGGGTGACCAGGCTGAAGATGTACGCGATCGAGTACGCGGTGGCCAGGTTGGACTGCAGCTCGCGGACCCGCGCGGGGCCGACGGGCAGCGCGCCGATCGCCTCCCCGGCGGTGCCGAGCACCGACGACGACGTCGTCCCGCCGGCCAGCAGCCCGGCCGCGGTGCCCTGGTCCAGCCGCAGCGCCACGGTCGCCACGCAGACCAGCGCGACCAGCGTCACCACCTGGATCACGGTGAAGACGGCATACCGCAGCGCCTTGCGGTTCAGGCTCGCGAAGAACGAGGGTCCGGCCAGATAACCCAGCGTGAAGATGAACAGCGCGAACGCGACGTTGCGCAGCTCCGGGCTCAGGGTGACGTCCAGCATGCCGACGGCGAGCGCGACCAGCAGCGTGCCGGCCACCCCGCCGAGCGTGATCTTCCAGAAGTGCACCCGGCCCAGCGTGAATCCGGCCGCCAGGCAGCCGAACAGGGCCAGCCCGGGGATGCTGCGCAGCAGGTCGCCCAGCCAGTCGAGCACCCCGTACCCCCGCCCCGTGAGTTCACCTCATATTAGGACAAAGGGCGCTCGGGGCTACGGCATCTCCACCGTCTCGGCCCGCATGATCTCCGCGAAGGCGGCCGCCAGATACGGGTCCAGCCGCCGGTTCGAGATCGTCAGCAGGTATGCCAGCAGCACCGGCGCGTGCCAGGCGAGCAGCCGCGGGTCGGGCCGGGCCGCCCCGTCCTCCTGCTGGTGCACGCCCAGCGCCCCGGTCAGCACCACGACCAGGGTGTCGACGTCCAGCTCGCCGGTCCACGACAGCGTCTCGCGTGCGCACTGCTCCAGCACGTCCTGGATGTCCTCGCCGGCCAGCCCGTCCGGGTGCAGGTCCTCCAGCAGCGAGCGGACGACGCTGCCGAGCACCAGCCCGACGTGCTCCGAGTCGGCCGCCGCCAGCCGGTCGGCCGCCTCACGCAGCCCTTCGGCGTCGCGCACCCGAGCGGCGTCCACCGCATCCACCGCTGCCTCGGCGATCCCCCGCGCCACCCCCGGCAACCGCCGCAGCTCCTGACTCAGCATCCCCGGATACTCCCACGCCCCACCGACCGCCCGCCTCGCCTCTCGGGCCGCAACTCTTGAAGACCTGCGGCCTTCGGGGTGATCCGAGGCCGCAGGCCTTCAAGAGTTGCGCCGGGTGTGGGCGTGGGTGTGAAGGCGGCCGGGAGGGGCCGCCCCCCTGGTGGGTCAGCTGGGCTGGCCGGAGCGGAGGGAGATGGCCTTCAGGAAGATCTCGCCGATCTTGGCGGGATCCTTGGCGGAGAAGACGCCGCCGCCGGTCACCTTGGTGATCTTGTTGAGCGGGTCGGTGCTGACGTCGCCGATGGTGAGGATGACGACCTGGATCGGGCGAGCCGGGTCGGCGATCTCCTTGAGCTTGGCCAGCAGCGCATCGTGCGAGATGCCGTTGTTGTCGTCGTTGTCGCCGTCGGTCATCAGCACCACGGAGTTGACCCGGCCGGGATCCCAGTCCTTCTGCACGGTCTGGTACGCGGCCAGGATCGTGTCGTAGAGGCCGGTGTCACCGGTCGGCTTGGGCTGGATGGCGGCCAGGGTCGACAGCATCTTCGTACGGTTAGACGACAGCGGCCCGATCGGCATCAGCTGCTTGTAGTCCTTCTTGCCGTCCAGCTCGGTGGAGAAGGTCCACAGGCCGACCGCCCACGAGTCGTCGAACAGGCCCAGGCCGCGCCGCGCCGCCTCCAGGGTGACCTGGGCACGGGTCGCACCGCCAGCGGTGGCGACCTGCTGCAGCATCGAGCCCGAAACGTCGATCACGGCGAGCATGCGCGCCGGCAGCGTCACGGCCACCCAGGTGGACAGCAGCCGCTCGACGGCGGCCGTGGTGGTCGCCGCGGTCGGCGAGGCGGCGGGCGCCGGGGCGCCCATCACCTCGGGAGCGCCGCGCGGGGTCGTCGCGCCGGTGCCGAAGCCGCCGTCCGGCCCGCGCAGGCCGATCTTGGCGAGCCGGTCCCGGAACGAGGGCGTCTGCAGCGCCTCCAGCAGGCGGGCCGCCGTGGCCTGGCGCTCCGGCTCGATGCCGGGCATGACCGCGTACGGGTAGTCCAGGGCGATCGGCGCGGGCTCCAGGTAGAGCCCGGCGAGCGGCACCGGCGGCTTCGCCGCGTTGTATGCGATGACGGCCTGCTCGGACAGCGGGGCCGCGCTCAGCCCGGAGGCGATCGCGGCGGGGTCGTTGGCGCGTGGGAAACGCGCCAGCACGTCCTGCCGCAGCGCGGAGCGACCCGCCGCCAGGGTGCGCAGAGCGCCCGTCGTGGCGGCCTGGGCGTTGGACGACGTGCTCGCCGCCGACGCCATGGCCAGCAGGCCGGACAGGCCGGCGGAGTCGCGGGTCGGCTCGACGATGCCGACGTGCAGCTTGGTGCCGGCGGTCATCTGCTGGAGCAGGGCCGGCCAGGTCAGCTTCGCCGTCGGCCAGCCGAGGCTGGTCGCGGCCGGCTCCGGCATGGCCACCACGACCGGGCTGCGCGCAATCGAGGGCGACTCCTGGACCGCGGTGTTGGGCGCGGCGGCGCTCACCCGGGCCAGCCAGGTCGCGGAGTCCGGGATCCAGACGTCGGGCACCTTCGTGCTGCCGCTGGGCTGACCCACGCCGGTCAGCGAGAGCCCGCGCAACGCGGCCACCGCGGCCGCGACGTCGGCAGGGTCGGCCGCGGTCACCTGGACGGCGATGCAGGCCCCGTCGATCTCGGCCTTCTGCGCGGACAGCGCGGCGGCCGTCTCCTGCAGCGCCGGCGCTATCTCCGCGGGCGCGGCCACGGTCAGCGGCGCCTCCCCGGAGCAGCCCGGCTCGGCGAGCTGGCGATAGACGAGGAAGGCACCCGAGACGACCAGCGCGACCGCGAAGACTGCGGCGATGGCGCTGGTGACGGGGTGGATACGGCGTACGTTGCGATGGCGGCCCGGCACAAGAAGCTATGTTTCGTCAACATGAAGGCGTCTCGCCACATACGTTCGGACGAATGTTACCGGGAAGGAACTTGTCACATCGGCCTTGTGTACTGCCTGATCACCGCTAACCCGGCGGAAAGATCACCCGTTACTCCTTCTGGCGGACAGGAATTCATCCCGTCCCGTCCCATTCCCCGGGACCCCAGGAGGTGCGCCGATGTGGGCGTCACGACTGCGAGCTTCGACCGTGCGGCGCGAGGACGACCCCGTGTCCGGCTCCGGTGGGCTCGCCGTCGAGGAGCTGCCGTACGCCGAGGACGCGCCGCATCGCGCCCGGCACGGGGCTGACCTCGACCCGGACGAGGAGACGGCACTCGCCGAGTCCTACGACCGGCAGGTGCGCGGTGGCCGCCGCCGGCGCGCGTACGCCGAGCCGGACGACACCGGACCCGTGGCCGGCGAGCAGTGGGACGACCATGCCGGCACGGCAGACCTGCCGGACGCCCGGCCGGAAGCCGAGCCGTGGGATGGGCATCCGGAGGCCCAGCCCTGGGACGGGCAGCCCGCCGCAGACCAGTGGGACGGGCGGCCGGAGGCCGAATCCCACGACGGACGGACCCGGGAGTCGGCCGGACGGCCCGCGGGCGTCGAGCTGACCCGGGCGCGGCTGCTCAGCTTCACGCCATACCAGCCCAAGCGGGACCGGTTGTGCACCGACACCGCGTCCCTGCTGCGGCCGCTGGTCCGGGCGGGGATCATCGACACCTGGGCCACCGACCACAGTTACCCGTCCCACCGGGCGTGGAAGCTGCTGCCGTCCCGGCTGGCGATGCCGCGGCAGCTGCCGCTGGACGGGTACGTCGAGCCCGACGGCGGCATCACCCTGCTCCCGCTGCCCGAGGCCTACGACGAGCCGCCGATGAGCATGCTCGACTGGGTCATCGACTGGACCGCCGCGGGCCGCCTGGACAGCGGCTGGTGGACCACCGCCGTCCACGTCACCGCCTCCGCCGGCCTCCCGCCCACGGGCACCCTGCGCCCCTGACACCGCCCAGGCCCGACCAGCCTCGGCCACCCGCGCCATGATCGCCGTTCCGTGCCGAAACCTGCGGTCAGTCCCCAGGTTTCGACCCGAAACAGCGAACACGGCCGTGGAACGTGGCGGTCAGCCTGCGGTGGCGACCCAGGTGGGGAGCGGCTCGCAGGCGTCGAGCCAGGTGGCGGGCACCTCGTCGAGGCCGGTGCGGGCGGCCACGATGCCGCCCACGATGGCGCAAGTCGTGTCGATGTCGCCGCCCGCCGACGCGGTCGCCCACAGTGCCTCGCGCAGGTCGTCGAGGTGCCGCGCGGCGCACCACACGGCGTACGGCACCGTGTCCGGCGCGGAGATCCGCAGGCCGCAGCCGACCTCGCCGGCCACCCAGGTCGGATGCCTGTCGAACGGCAGCCGGGCCACCCGGCGCAGCCCGGAGGCGACCTCGCCGTCCGGGGTGCGGGCGAGGACGGCTTCGATCAGCTCACCGGCGGCGATTCCGGAGACCGCCAGGGCAGCCGCCACGCCGACCGCGACCGCTCCCGCTGCCGCCTCGGGGTGGGCGTGGGTGACCTCGGCCGAGGCGTGGGCCTGCGCGACGACCCGGTCGAGTTCGCCGGAGAACCAGGCGCCCAGCGGTGCGACCCGCATCGCCGCGCCGTTGCCCCACGATCCCTGACCGCCGAACTGCCGCCCGGTGGCCGCGCGCCAGGGCTCGCCCTCGAACACCGCGCGCAGCACGCCGTGCATCGACGGCCCGTAGTTGCGGTACGGGTCGGCGTCGTACGCGTTCGCGAAGGCCGCCGCCAGCGCGTCCTGCTCCACCTCGCCGTGCTCGGTCAGCACGCGGACCAGGGACAGCGCCATCGCGGTGTCGTCGGTCCACGGCCAGGGTCCGGAGCGGACCTGCCGCTCGGACAGCAGCCACTCGAACTTGTCGGCAGGCTGGAAGAACCAGGTCTCGCCGAAGGCGTCGCCCAGGGCCAGCCCGCGCAGCGATCGCAGCGCCGCGGCGCGGTTCGGGGTCATCCTTCGATGATCTCGTGCTCCGCAATCGGATTCCGCCGCCTCGGGTCACGACACAGGGCGGCGGGCCTCGTCCTGGATGTCGCGGCGGATCCGGTCGACGGCCCGGGACAGGCCGAACAGCAGCAGCAACACGACGGCCAGCGCGCCGGACAGGCCGGGCAGGGTCAGCGGCACGTCGCCGCCGTAACCGGTCGAGGTGGCGGCCTCCATGGTCAGCAGGCCGAGGGCCTGCCCGGCGAGCAGCACCGTGCCGAGCCCGAGCAGCGCCGAACCGGCCACGTCGACCGGCGCGCCCGCAGCGGTGCGCAGCACCCGGGTCAGCCCGGCGGCGAGCGCGAACCCGGTGCCGGTCGCGATGAGCACGGCCGACGCGTACCCCCAGGAGGGGCCCTGCCGGTAGGCGACGGCGCTGACCGCGATCCCGGCGCCGGCCAGGCAGATGCCCAGCGCGTCCGCGGGCAGCCACCGGTCGGCGTAGACCGCCGCGGCGACGCCGAGAGCCGCCGCGGTGAGGGCCGCGAGCAGCATCAGGTACGGAGCCGACGGCAGGTACAGCGCGCGGACCAGGCCCATGTGCAGCGGCGCGGCGAGCGCAAGGCAGAGCACCGTCCACCGGGCCAGGTCCGCGCGCCCGCGGCGGTAGGCGTACCAGGTCAGCACGAGGCCGACCGCGACCGCGACGGCGAGCATGCCGTAGCGGGCGAGGTCCTGCACGAAGTCGATGCGCCGCTGAGAGGCGAGGCCGTCGCGGCTGAGCCGCAGGCTGTCGACGGTGGCGGCGAGGGCGGCATTTCCCGCGTACAGCACGGCGGCGGCGACAGCGGTCGCGACCGCCGGACCCCACACGCTCGCGGTCGGCGACGCGGCGGGAACGGGACGGGACATCGCGGCGACGGCCGCGGCCACCGCGAGCGCGAGCGCGATCCCGGGCAGGTAGATCTCCGGGGACAACGCGTCGGGATCGTAGCCGCGCGGGGCGAGCAGCAGGACGACCGACGAGGCCAGCACGAGTCCGGCGGTGAATCCGCCCGCAGTCGCGAGCCGCCCGGCGCGCGGCTGCTGCCCGGCCGCGAGCAGCAGGCCGCCGCTCATGACGCCGAGTCCGGCGGCGAGCAGTGCCTGCGAGGCGACACCGCCGCCCGCGCCGCCCGGGGTGGCGAACTGCAGGCCGGCCAGGGTCAGCAGCGCCCCGGCCGCGCTGACCGCCCAGCCGCTCAGCCGGGTGATCGCGGGGACGAACCCGGCGGCGAGCACGGTCAGTGCCGCCGCCAGCGCGGTGACGCCCGGCTCGAACGCGCCGACGGCGAGTTGTGCTCCCGGATAGCCGGCGAACAGTCGCTGCGGCATCGCGGCCAAACCCCAGCGGGTCAGCACGATGCCGGCGGCGCAGGCGGCGAGCCCGGCCACGACGACGGTTGCAATAGACTTCTGTCGATCAGATTCCCCGTTCATGACGGGTGATCGTGCCACAGTGCATCGCGCCGTGCCGCCCCGTGCGAACCCCGTGGACGCCGCCCGGGCCGTCCGCGGCAGCCAGGGGCGACCGCGGGCGTCGACGGAACGCGGATACCGCGCCGTGATCAGGGTGGGGCGGGTTCCGTGCCGCCGGGGTCAGGGGTGATGCTGGTCGGGTGGACACGACCCTGAACGACGTCAGCCGCCCCGGTCGCCTGGCCGAGCCGGACGAGGGCATCAGCGCCGAGGAACTCGCGCTGGCCGCCCGCAACCACGGCATGCCGCTGGAGGCGCTGCGCTACGACGTGACCCCGGCCGGGCTGCACTACCTGCTGATCCACTACGACATCCCGTACGCCGAGGAGGCGTCCTGGCAGGTCGCGGTCGGTGGGCTGGTCGACCGGCCGTCGACGCTGGACCTGGCGGCGCTGCGGGCGATGCCGGCGCGCACGGTACGGGTGACCATGGAGTGCGCGGGCAACGGCCGGGCCCGGCTGCTGCCCCGCCCGGTCAGCCAGCCGTGGCTGGTGGAGGCGGTCGGCACCGCGGAGTGGACCGGCGTGCCGCTGCGTGACGTGCTGGCGGCGGCCGGGGTCGACCCGTCCGCGGTCGAGGTGGTGTTCACCGGCGCGGATCACGGCGTGGAGCGCGGTGTCGAGCAGGACTACCAGCGCAGCCTGCCGGTGGCGGAGGCGCTCGGTGAGGACGTGCTGCTGGCGTACGAGATGAACGGCTCGCCGCTGCTGCCGCAGCACGGTTTCCCGGTGCGGCTGGTGGTGCCCGGCTGGTACGGCATGGCGCACGTGAAGTGGCTGCGCGAGATCACGCTGGTGGACCGGCCGTTCGAGGGTTTCCAGCAGGCGGTGGCGTACCGGGTGCGCCGCGACGCCGAGGATCCGGGCGTGCCGGTGACCCGGATCGCGCCGCGGGCGCTGCTCGCCCCGCCCGGTTTCCCCGATTTCATGTCCCGCGCCCGGGTGGTGCGCCCGGGACCGGTGCTGGTGCAGGGACGCGCCTGGTCCGGCCGGGCCGCGGTGACCTCGGTGGAGGTCAGCGTGGACGGCGGCGAGACCTGGTCGGCGGCCGAGCTGGAGCCGGACACCGGTCACCGGTGGGCGTGGCGGCGCTTCACGTACGCCTGGGACGCGGTGCCGGGCCGGCACCTGCTGACCGCTCGCGCCGTCGATGCGCTGGGCGGGGTGCAGCCGGTCGACCAGGCCTGGAACCGCGGCGGCTTCGCCAACAACGCGGTGCAGCAGGTCCCGGTGGCCTGCCTGGACTAGAGGGCCCTCGCGGGGACGGTTAAGAAGGGCACCTTCTACAACGCATAGCGATGTGAAGGTGCCCTTCCTTTCAGGGGTGGCGGGGCCACCAGGTGCGGGGGCCAACGTGGTGGACGAGGGCGGGGACGAGGAGGGTGCGGACGACGAAGGTGTCGAGGAGGACGCCGATGCCGACGAGGATGCCGACCTGCATCATGAAGACGACCGGCATCAGGGAGAGCACCGAGAAGGTCGCGGCGAGCACCACGCCGGCGCTGGTGATGACGCTGCCGGTGACCGCCAGGGCTCGGGTGACGCCCTCGGCGTGGCCGTGTACGGCGACCTCTTCGCGGGCCCTGGTCATCAGGAAGATGGTGTAGTCGACGCCGAGCGCGACCAGGAACAGGAAGCCGTGCAGCAGCACGGAGCGGTCGATCGCGGGGAAGCCGATCGCGTGGTAGACCAGCGCGGCCGCGCCCAGCGCCGCGCCGAAGGACAGCAGCACGCTGCCCAGCAGGAGCAGGGGCGCGACCAGGGAGCGCAGCAGCACGATCAGCACGCCCAGCACCACCGCCAGGATCAGCGGGATGAGCAGGCGCAGGTCGGCGTCCATGGTGGTGTTCTCGTCGAGTTCCTGCGCGGTCGCGCCGCCGACCAGGGCCGACGGGTCGACGGTGTGCACGGCGTCGCGCAGCCGCAGCACGGTCTGCTCGGCCCGGTCGCTGGAGGGCGGGTCGGCGAGCACGATGCGCAGCCTGGTCCAGCCGCCCGCGAGCGACGGTTCCGCCTCGCCGACCTCGGCGACGCCGGGCAGGGCGCGCAGCGTGCCGGTGACCCGGTCCGCGTCGGTGGTGTTGGTGTACACCTCGGTGGGGTCGCCGGAACCGGCGGGGAAGTGCTGGGCGAGAGCCTCGAAGCCGCGTACCGAGTCGGGTTTGGTCACGAACGACTCCGACTGGCGCAGCCCGGTGTCGAGGGTGGTCGCGCCGAGGCTCAACGCGGCCAGTCCGAGCGCGGTGAGCATCCAGATCGGACGGGCGTGCCGGGACACGAACCCGGCGGTGCGCGCCCACAGGCCCGGTGCGCGGGCCGGCTCGGCGGTGTCGCGTACCGTCGGGATCAGCGGCCAGAACACCCGCCGCCCGCACATGACCAGCAGGGCCGGCAGCAGTGTGGTCATCGCCAGCAGCGCCGAGACGATGCCGAGCGCGGCGACCGGACCCAGCCCGCGGGTGGAGTTCAGGCCCGCGGCGAGCAGGGTGAGCAGCGCCAGGATCACCGTGACGGCGGACGCGATGATCGCGGGCAGGCTGTGCCGCAGCGCCAGGCGCATCGCCTGCCGGTGGTCGGCGTGGCGGGTCAGCTCCTCGCGGTAGCGGGAGATCAGCAGCAGCGCGTAGTCGGTGCCCGCGCCGAAGACCAGCACGGTGAGGATGCCCGCGCTGGCCCCGTTGACGACCAGGCCGAGATACTTCGCGCCGAGGTAGACCAGCGCGCTCGCGAGCTGGCTGGCGACGCCGACGGTGAACAGCGGCACCAGCAGCAGCACCGGGCTGCGGTAGGTGAGCAGGAGCAGCAGCGCGACCACGCCGACGGTGACGGCGAGCAGCGTGGTGTCCAGCGAGTCGAAGGCGGCGTCGAAGTCGGCCCCGGCGGCGGGTCCGCCGGTCAGCCACGCGCCCAGGCCCACGGGCAGGCCCTCGGCCAGCACCGATCCGGCCTGGTCCAGCACCGGGCCGACGGCGTCCTCGGCCGTCTGCTGCGGGCTGAGCGGCACGGTGACCAGCAGCGCCGCGCCGTCCTGGGACGGGATCGGCGGGGGCACCGGGCCCGCGGCGAGGGCGGCCAGCGCGGTGGCGTCGGCCGCGGCCGCGTCGCGGTCGGCGGTGGTCAGGCCGCCGTCGCGGGCGTACACCAGCAGCAGCTGCTCCGGTTCGGCAGCCGGGAACTCGCGTTCGGCCAGTTCGAGGGCACGGGTCGACTCGGCCGAGGCGGGCAGCCAGGAACTGAGGTCGTTGGTCTCCACGTCGCCGGTCTTGGCGAACATGGTGGCGGCGACGGCGATGAGCAGCCACGCGGTCAGCACGGACCACGCGGTGCGGCGGCCGGCGGGGGCGGTGGCGATCCGCTGCCAGGCGGAGGACATGGGCGGGCCTTCCTCTTCGGGTCAAAGAACCCGGACAGGCTCGCGCCCCGCCTGCGTCGCGCACATCAGCGTGCGCGCGTATCCCCGCCTACGTTCCCCCGCGCCCAGCCGTGCGCGGCAGGCGCAAGATCGTCCGACCTGCCTGGCACCTGTGCGTATCTTGAGCTCGCATTCGCCCAGGTGCCTGGCAAGTCGGACGATCAAGGATCCGGACGATCAGGGGCGGGTCAGGGGTGGGGGATGGGGAGGCCCGATTGGTAGGCGATGACGACCAGTTGGGCGCGGTCGCGGGCGTGGAGTTTGATGAGGGCGCGGCTGACGTGGGTGCGCACCGTGGCGGGGCTGACCACGAGGCTGGCTGCGATCTCGTCGTTGGACAGGCCGGTCGCGACCCAGCCCACGATCTCCCGCTCCCGCTCGGTGAGCAGGTGCAGATCGGGGTGTACGCGTTTCGGCGGGGCCGCGCCCGGCGTCGCGCCGAACCGCTCGATGACCCGGCGGGTCACCGTGGGCGACAGGAGCGAGTCTCCGGCGGCGACCACCCGCACCGCGCGCAGCAGCTCGTCCGGCTCGGCGTCCTTGGTGAGGAAGCCGGACGCCCCGGCCCGCAGCGCCTCGAACACGTACTCGTCCAGCTCGAACGTGGTCAGCACGATCACGCGGGTGGGCCCGTCGAGGCGGCGCAGCACCTCCAGCCCGTCCATGCGCGGCATGCGGATGTCGAGCAGCAACACGTCCGGCCGGTGGGCGGCGACGAGATCCAGCGCGCCGATCCCGTCCTCGGCTTCACCGACCAGTTCAAGATCGGATTCGCAGCTGAGCAGGGTGCGCATGGCCAGCCGCAGCAGCGCCTGGTCGTCCGCGAGCGCGACGCGGATCATGCGACCCCGCCGGGGACCGGGCGGGCGGTCCGACGCCCGCCGGACAGCGGCTCGCCGGCAGTGGGCCCGGCAGCGGCCACGCCGGAGAGCGGGTCGCCGGCAGTGGGCCCGGCAGCGGCCACGCCGGACAGCGGGTCGCCGGCAGTGGGCCCGGCAGCGGCCACGCCGGACAGCGGCTCGCCGGCCGGAGGCCCGTCGGGGTGGGCCACGACGGGCATAGGCTCGGCCGACAAGGACTCGCCGGGCTGGGGCCCGGCGGGCAGCGGACGCGGGTCGGGGGCGTCGCCGTAGGGGATCACGGCGTGCACGCGGAAGCCGCCGCCGGGCATCGGGGCCGCGTCGAGGACGCCGTGCAGGGCGCGGGCGCGTTCGCGCATGCTGTCCAGCCCGGAGCCGCCGGGCAACGGGGCACCGCCGCGGCCGTCGTCGGTGATGGTCAGCGCGACCCCGTGCGGGCCGTAGGCCACGTCCACCGTGGCCTGCCGGGCCGCGGCGTGGCGCAGCACGTTGGTGAGGGCCTCCTGCACGATGCGGTATCCGGCCAGGTCGACCGCGTGCCGGACGGGCCGGGTCGGGCCGTGCAGGGTCAGCCGGACCGCGAGCCGGTCGGAGGTGGTCGCGGCGACCAGTTCGGGCAGCAGGCCCAGCCCGGCCGCGGGTCGGTCGGGGGCGGGGCACGCGCCGGTGAACGCGGACAGGGTGACCCGCAGCTCGTCCAGGGCGGCGGTGCTCGTCTGGCGGATGGCCCGCAGCGACTCCTCGACCTGCGGCGCGGTGTCCGGCCGGCGGCTGAGCACGTGCAGCGCCGCGCCGGCGTTCATGCTGATCACGGCGAGGCTGTGCCCGACGACGTCGTGCACCTCCTGGGCCATGCGCAGCCGCTCCTCGTACGCGTGCCGCCGCCGCTCCTCGAGAGCCGACTGCTCCATCGACACCCGCCGCATGCGCACCGCGATGCCGGTGACCAGCGGGGTGGCCAGCCAGAAGGTGGTGGTGATCAGGTTGAACAGCAGCCCGTCGGGCTCGTTCTCCACCCATCCGCTCAGCCAGAGGTAGACCACGACGAGCACCGCCGTGACGGGGACGGACCAGCGGGTGTCCCGCCAGGCCGCCAGCGAGTACACGGTGATCATGACGTAGGCGAAGACCGGTCCGTAGGGGTAGCCGACGCCGATGAACACGGCGACCACCGCGAACGTGGTCACACAGGCGAGCACCGCCCAGCGGCGGCGTACGGCCAGCGCGAGGGCGCCGAGGGCGAGCAGCGCGAACGCGGCGGCGTCCAGGCGGATCCGGTCGGGCTGTTCGCTCTGTGTCGGCCACGAGCAGCCGATCACCAGCACGCCGGTGACCAGCGCGAACATGGCGTCGTAGCGCTGGGGGTGGGCGGCCAGGCGATGGAGCAGGTGCACAGGGCGAGGTTACGGAGTCCGGCCGCCCGGCCGCATCCGCGCGGGGGCGTACGTCGAGCTGCGTACGCGCTGATCACGCTGGTGGCCTGGGCAAATGGGTCGTTTTGCCGCTAACCCATGGTGATTGACCCGACACTGTTCATGGATACGCCGATGGGAGGGATTGTCTGTGGGCACGTGTGAGGTCTGCAAGAACGACTACTGGCTGTCGTTCGAGGTGCACACCGCGGGTGGCGCGGTGCACGTATTCGACTCGTTCGAGTGTGCGGTGCACCTGCTGGCGCCGGTGTGCGAGCACTGCGCCACCAAGATCATCGGACATGGGGTCGAGGTGTCCGGCCACTTCTACTGCTGCGCGCACTGCGCCCGCTCGGCCGACGCGCGGGAGGGTTTCAAGATCCGGGACGCCGTCGGCGTGCACCCGGGCTGAGCCCGCCGCGGACCGTGATCGGGGCTCCGTTCCTGCCGAAACAACGGCATGAACGGAGCTTTTCCTATAAAACAGGAATGAGTCGGGCGCGCAGTACCGCCGGGTGGCGGATGTTTCGGTCTGCCGGGTGCCGGATCGTGGATGTCACGGAAGCACCGGCGCCTCTACGGCCGCGTCAAGCGGGTCGAGCGGAGGCACGCGGTCCTCCGCACCGATCATGACGACGAGCCGGCAGCTGGGAGATGATGCATGTACGTCACCGCGGACCACGCGCTGTGCCTGATCGACCAGGCCGTCGCCACCGGCCGCGACGCCGGCTCGCTGCGCTCGGCGATCCGGGCGGCGTTCGCCAGCAACGCCCCCGTCGAACACATCGCCACCCGTGCCCGCACCTCCATCCATGACGTGCTCACCGTCGTCAACGAGATGTACGCCGGACGCGCGGACCACTGACGTTCCTCGCACCCATCCCACCCCACCCCGGACACGGTGTGTCCCCGGCCCGCCCCCGCGGGAGCACAGGGACACCCCACGTTCGGCCCCATGGCGCCGCCTGGGACATGCCTCACGACTAGGCTTGTTCCATGGCGGCGCCTGTTTTCGTGGGCCGCGAACCCGAGGTCGGTCGACTGCGCGCGCTGGCCCGGGCGGCGGCAGCCGGAACCGGTGCCGCGGTCCTCGTCGAGGGCGAACCCGGCATCGGCAAGACCAGCCTGCTGGACATGGCCGCAGCGGAATGCGGGCGGCTGGGCATGCGGGTGTGCCGCGGCGCGGCTGAGGACCTCGAACAGCAGCTGCCCTTCTCCGCCATCGGCGCGTGTCTCGGCCTGCTGGTCGTCACCGACGATCCGGCCCAGGCGAAGGTCGCGCGGCTGCTGCGCGGCGAGGGCGTGCTGGCGCTGAGCACGGCCGCGGCCAACCACCAGCTCGCGGTCACCGAGGCGATCCTCGATCTGGTCGACGCCTGGTGCGCGGCGGGTCCCGTGGCCGTGATCGTCGACGACGTGCAGTGGGCCGATCCGGCCAGCCTGGTGGTGCTGCACCGGCTGGGCCGCGGTATCGAGGAGTACCCGCTGCTGGTCGCCGTCGCCACCCGGGCCGCCGGCCGCACCGAGGCCGCGGGGCTGCTGCGCAGCCTGCAGGCACGCGGCGCGGACCTGGTCGAGCTGGCCGCCCTGCCGGACGCCGCGGTGACCGCGCTGGTCACCGACCGGCTGGGCGCGCCGCCCGGCCCTCGGCTGGCCCGTCTGGTCGCCGACGCGGGCGGCCACCCGTTCTACCTCACCGAGCTGCTGGCCGCGCTGACGCGCGAGGGCCGGATCAGGGTGGCGCGCGGCAGCGCCGAGCTGCCCCCCGACCCGGCCGAGGCGGGCATGCCGCGGTCGCTGCTCGACATGATCCTGCGCCGGCTGGCCTTCCTGCCCCGCAGGGAGCGCGAGACGCTGCAGCAGGCCGCCGTGCTGGGCCGCACCATCGATGTGGCGGAACTGGCCGCGGTGCTGGAGATGCCGGTCATGGCGCTGTCGGAGATCATGTTCGCGGCGCTCGACGCCGGCGTGGTCGTCGACGCCGGGCGCTACCTGGAGTTCCGGCACGCGCTGATCCGTGAGGCGCTCCGCGAGGGAGTCCCCGAGCAGATGCGCACCGCGCTGCACCTGCGTGCCGGGCAGGTGCTCACCGCGTCCGGGGCCTCCGTCGAGCGGGTCGCCGAACACCTGGTCGCCGGCACCACGCTGGACGCCGCGACGCTGGACTGGCTGGTGGCCTCCGCCGACGAGCTGATCACCAGAGCGCCCGGCGCGGCGGTGCGGCTGCTGCGCCGGGCGCTGGCCGCGGTCTCCGAGGAGCGTGCCGGTGAGCTGCGCTTCCAGCTGGTGCGGGCGCTGATCTGGGAGAGCAGCCTGCGCGCGGCGGAGCAGGAGGCCCGGGAGGCGATCGGGCGCGACCCGGACCCGCACCGGCGCAGCGCGCTCCACTGGCTGCTGATGGACACGCTGTTCCGGCAGGGCCGACAGGCCGAGGCGGTGCAGGCTGCGACGGTGGCGCTGGCGGCGGCGGACCTGCCCCCGGCCGACGTCGGGCGATTCCACGGGTTCTGCGCCAAGTGCCGGTTCTTCCTGCGCGAGCACGAGGCCGCCGCGTCCGCCGCCGCGCTGGCGATCGAGTACGGCGGGCGGGCCGGTGACGGGTACTCGGTGGGATTGGGCAGGCTGGTGCAGGCGGGACTGCGGTTCGTCGAGGGAGACATCGGGCAGGGCCTGGCCCTGAGCGAGCAGGCCATCGCCGACCTCGGCCAGAGCGTGCTGCCCGACATGCCCGCGGGGCAGTGCGTGCTGCGCGGCTACTGCCTGCTGCAACTGGACCGGCTGGACGAGGCGGAGCAGGTGCTGGCCGACGCGCTGGAGAGCAACCAGCGCTACGGCGGGCCGTACCTGACGCTGATCCACGCGCTGCGGGCGCAGCTGCGCTTCCTCACCGGGGCCTGGGACGACGCGCTCGCCGAGATCGAGGCGGGGCTGGAGTATCCGGACCCGCTGGGCGACGAGCCGTGGCTGCGCGGCCTGTGCAGGCTCATCGCCATCCACCGCGGCGAGCCGGCGCCCGATGCCACGATCGTGGCACAGGGCCAGGGCGGCTCGGCCGAGGCGCAGTACGTCTACCTGGACACCTGGGCGCGGGTGCTGCAGGAGGAGCCCGCGCGGGCACAGCACTCGCTCGACCTGCTCTTCCCGTTCTGGGAGCATGCCTCCGCGCTCGAACACCTGCCGCACCGCGTGATGTACCACATCTGCCCCGACCTGGCCCGGCTGGCGGCCGCGGCGGGGGACCGGGACCGGGCTGCCGCGCTGGTCGCCAAGACGGAGGAGCTGGCCGCCGCGCAGCCCGCGGTGAGCCTGACCGCGACCGCGTCGCTGTGCCGGGGACTCGCCGAGGGCGATGCGGGCATGCTGCTGGCCGCCGTGGAGTCCTACCGTGCCTGCGGCTGGCGGCTGTACGAGGCGCAGGCCGCCGAGGACGCCGCGGTGGCGCTGGCAGCACGGGGCGACCTCGAACCGGCGCGGGCCGCGCTGACCCGGGCGCTGGACCTCTACACCGCGATGGACGCCAGCCGGGACATCTTCCGAGCCGACGCGCGGCTGCGCCGGCTCGGGGTGCGCCGCGGCCGGCAGGGCCCGCGCAAACGCCCCAAGCACGGCTGGGAGGCGCTCACGCAGACCGAGCACCGGGTCGCGCTGCTGGTCGCCTCCGGGATGTCCAATCCCGACATCGCCGCGCAGCTGTTCCTGTCCCGGCGCACGGTGCAGTCACACGTGTCGAGCATCCTCGCCAAGCTGGGCGTGCACTCCCGTGTGGAGCTGGCCGTCAGCGCCCATCAGCGCACGGGCACGGCCTGACCCGCGCCGCGGTGATCGTCGGACCCGCCTGGCACCTGTGCGTATCCTGCGCCCGCTTTCGCCCACCTGCCGGGCAGGTGCGACGCTCAGGTGAGCGACGGCGCGGATGGGCTCAGGACCAGCCCACGCGCAGGGGCAGGACGCGGGCGCCGGTCATCATGCGCGGGTCGTAGAGCTGCACGCCGTCGTCGACGGCCAGGTCGGCGCAGCGCCGCAGCAGGGTCTGCACGGCGATCCGGCCCTCCAGGCGGGCCAGCGGCGCGCCGATGCAGAAGTGGATGCCGTGGCCGAAGCTCAGGTGCGGGTTCGGCGTACGGGTGATGTCGAAGGTGTCCGGCTCGACGAAGCGGGCGGCGTCCCGGTTGGCCGACGCCACCCACAGCATCAGCACCTTGCCCGCGGGCACCGGCCGTTCCCCGACCGTGGCCGCGGTGGTGGTGAGCCGGGCCAGCCGGGGGAACGGCGCGCGGTAACGCAGCACCTCCTCCAGCGCCGGCGCGACACGGTCCGGGTCGGTGCGCAGCGCCGCGGCCGCGCCGGGGTTCGCGTCCAGGCAGAGCACGGTGTTGGTGAGCAGGGTCGTGGTGGTGATGTGCCCGGCGATGAGCAGCACGCCGAGGAAGCCGACGATCTCCTCGTCGGTGAGGTGCTCGCCGTCGACCTCGGCTTCGATCAGCGCGTTGGTGAGGTCGTCGGCCGGGTTGGCCCGCCGGTGGCGGATGTGCGCCAGCAAGTAGTCGATCATGCCCCGCAGCCGCGCGCCGGCCTGCTGCATCATCTTCTCGTCCGGGATCACGGTGTCCGGCACCTGCGCGTTGAGCAGCTCGTCGGCCCAGCGCCGGAAGACGTCGCGATCGCTGGCGGGCACGCCGATGAGTTCGGCGATCACCGTCACCGGCAGCGGGTATGCCAGCGCCTGCACCAGGTCGACGCGCTCCTGCCCGGCGACCTGGTCGAGCAGCTCGTCGGTGATCGTCTCGATGCGCGGGGCCAGCCCGGCGACTACCCGCGGGGTGAACGCCTTGCTCACGATGCGGCGCATCTTGGTGTGCTGGGGCGGGTCCATGCGCACGAAGTTGCCCCGGCTGAACAGCTCGATCTCCTCCTGTGGCGGGACCAGCCCGGTCAGGTCGGAGGAGAAGGTCGCCGGATCGGAGAGCACCTTCTCGATGTCGGCGTACCGGAAGACGTGGTAAGCCCCGTAGTGCTCGTCCCAGCTGACCGGGTCGCCCTCGCGCATCCGCGCGAACCAGTCCAGCACCTCGTCCAGTTGCGCGGGCACCGTGGCGAAGCCCGTGCTCTTGTCGACCGTCACCACAGCCATCACTCCCCGTCGATAACTTTGTCATCTTAGCGGGGCACCAGAGCTGATTTGCCGGAATTGACGAACCGGTGTGCCACTCGCGCCGGCCGTCGCATTCATGACGCGGGGCGCTTGTCTTACCATTTGTCATGGTCGATGGATGGCGGCCCGCTGTCAGGGAGATCTGCCGCGACGGGCCGTACCCCGAGTTCGGAATGATCGTGAGTCGTAAATGGAAGATCCGACGGCAAACACTGTCCGTGTGGCTATTCCTCACCCCTTGTTATATCGGCGGAGTTCATCGTACGATCGGCCGTCTGATGCGGGGGGATCCGCTTACACGGCAACAACTTCTGGCAGGTGAAGGACTCAGCGAGGCTCGTCGGGGACGAGGGGGGCGCATGATTCCGTACAGCCGAAGAGGACGGTCGGTCGCTGCCGCGACCCTGCTGGCCGTCGCCTCTTGCGTGGTGTTCGCCGGGTGCTCGGCCGAGGTGCCGGAGCCCGCGGCGCTGCCGACGCACGCCGCGGTGCGGCCGTCTCCCGGCCCCGCGCTCAGCGGCGACCAGCAGCGCACGGTCGACACGGCCTGGGCGGCATTCCAGAAGCTGAACGGCATCTACCTCACCGCCGGCCAGACCGGCAAGTACGACTGGAACAAGGACGTCACCCGGCGCCCGCTCTACCGGTACGCGGGCGGCCGCTACATGGCCCAGCTGGAGCGCGACCTCGGGCTGCTGTCCGAGCAGGGGCTGGTGCGCATCGGAAAACCCAAAGTCACGCTGCGCCGGGTCGTCTCGGTCAGCGCCACCTCGATAGTCGTGGAGGCCTGCGTGGACGACGCCGGCACGGACACCGTCAACAAGAAGACCCGCAAATCCGTCGCGGCACCCGGGCAGAACAAGCGCTACCCGGTGACCCTGCGCGCCGGGCTCTACCCGGACAGCGCCTGGCGCTGGGTGGACTCGCACACCGACCGGGCGGCGTCGTGCTGACCCGGGCCCGGGTGCTGGCGGCGCTCGCCACGACCACGATCACGGTGGCGCTGACTCTGGTCGTGACGCAGAGCCCGGCCTATGCCGACTACATCCACTGCCCGCCCAACAACGGCCCCTGCGTCCTGATCGTCGAGGGCGGCGGCTCGGGCGGCGACAACGGCGACGGCGGCGACGGCGGCAACATCCCGGGCGTCGACTGCGAGCACGAGGACCTCGGCGTCATCCCCTGCCACGACGCGAGCATGGGTTACTTCAACCACACCGACAGCTGCTACTACACCCGCATGGAGCTGGCCGCCGACGACGTGCTGTGGGGCGGCAACGACCCGGCCGGGGGCTTCATGTACGCCGTCTGGTGCTGGGGCGGCCAGTCGGCCGGCTGGCAGCAGGGCAGCGACGAGTACCTGACCGACCCGCCGCCGGGATACGGAGCCATGCCCTCGCCGATGGCGTTGGCCGTGCGGGCGATCAGGCTGATGCCCATCGCCGGGCCGGTCATCAACATGGCCCCCGACCCCGACGACGCGGGCCTGGTCGGCCTGCCGGTCTGGATGTGGACCCCGGCGACCGCAAGCACCTGGGGCTCGATCACCCGGGAGGCCTCGGTGCCGGGACTGACGGTCAGCGCCACCGCGACGGCCATGGAGATCCGCTGGGACATGGGCGACGGCACCGTCGTCCGCTGCCCCTCGGTCGGCACGCCGTACACGGCCGCGGCGGGCAACACGTCGTCACCGGACTGCGGCCACCGGTACACCGAACCCTCCCGCACCGAGGACGGCGGCGAATACCACATCGTGGCCACCACCATCTGGCACGTGGATTGGCACGTCGTCGGCGGCGGCGAGACCGGCGCGATCGACATCGAACGGTTCTCCACCGCCGACGTCCGGATCGACGAGATGCAGGTAGTGAACTCACCGGCCGTCAGCTGACCGGCCGGAGTGTCGAGAAACGAGGCAAGGCGGTATGAGCGTCAACACCAGTGCACCGGCGCGGGCGCTGCCCGCGGCGCCGATCCCGGTGCCCCGCACCGCTCCCCGGCGGCGGTCGGTGGCCCAGGGCGCGCTCGCCGTGCTCCTGATCATCGTCGGCGCGCTGACCGCGGCGTACGTCGCGCAGCGCATCGGCGGCACGCACGACTACCTGGCGATGTCCCGGCCCGTCGGCAAGGGCGCGCAGATCAGCCGCGACGACCTCGTGGTCGTGCGGGTCAACCAGGCGGTGGGCCTGCGCCCGATCCCCGCCGCGAACGCCGGGCAGGTGATCGGCAAGCGCGCCGTCATGGCGCTGGTCCCGGGCACGCTGCTGACCCTGGACCAGGTCACCGAGACGCCCGTGCCCGCACCCGGCCACCAACTGATCGGCATCGCCCTCGGCGAGGACCGGATGCCCTCGGCGTCCCGGCTGTCCGTCGGGGCACAGGTGCTGCTCGTGGTGGTGCCCGTACGCAGCAACGGCGACGGTCCCGACCTGGTCCCGCCGCGCACCATCACCGCCACGATCGTCCAGTTGGCCGCGGGCAGCCGGTCCGGCCAGACGGTGATCAACGTGGAGGTGGCCACGGTGGACGCGCCCACGGTGGCCGCGCTCGCCGCCGGCGACCGCATCGTGCTAGCCCTCGACGGATCGTGAGCGGCCGCCGATGCCTCTGATCGCGATCGTCTCCGCCAAGGGCTCCCCGGGGGCCTCCACCGCCGCGCTGGCGTTCACGCTGACCTGGCCGTCGCCGGTGCTGCTGGCCGAGTGCGACCCGGCCGGCGGCGACCTGCTGGCCGGCTACCTGGCCCGCTACGAGCTGCCCGCCAACCGCGGGGTGCTGCCGCTGGCGTCGGCGGCACTGCGCGGCGCGGCCGAGCAGGAGCTCGCGGGCAACCTCATCGACCTGGATGCGCCGCGCCAGCAGCGGATGGCGCTACCGGGCCTGACCGAGCCCGCCCAGAGCGCCACCCTCAACCTGGCCTGGACCAGCCTCGGCGAGTTCTTCTCGCGGATGACGGCGCAGGTGGTGATCGCCGACTGCGGTCGGCTGTCCGCGGCGCATCCCCCGTGGGCGCTGCTGGCGAAGGCCGACCTGGTGCTGCTGGCGCTGCGGCCGCATTCGCTGCGTACGGTGTCGCCGGCCATGTCGGCGGTCACCGCGATGCGCCGCGAGCTGCCGGCCGGTTTCGTGGAGAACAGTCTCGGCCTGCTGCTCATCGGGGGCGGGATCGCGGGGCGGGAGGTCTCCCGGCACCTGGGCGTGCCCGTGGCGGCGTCGCTGCCCTGGGACGTGTCGACCGCGGCCGCGCTGTGCGGTGACGGCCGTGGCCGCCGCCGGGCCGCGCTGATGCGCAAGTCCGCCGCCGCGTACGAGAGCGTCACCGCGCTGATCGCGTCCCGCCGCATGGACAGCGCCCTGTCGCGGCGCGACACCGAGCGGTTGTCGCCGGTGCTGCCGTGACGGCCCCACGTTTCATCCCGATCCCGCCGGAGGCGGCGGCCGCGCCCCGGGTCAACGGGCATGCCCGCGTCCCCTCCGCGCAGCCTCCCGGCGCGCATGCGGCGCCGACGACGCCGGTGGACTACGCGGTGGTGCGCCAGTTGCAGGGCCGGGTCACCGAGACGCTCACCCGGCTGCTCGCCGACTCGGCCAACGTCACCGCGGCATACCGGCGGGAGACGGCCTCCCGGATCGGCCGCGAGGTGATCGCCGACTACGTGGTGGCGATGGCGCACGCCGGCCAGCCGGTGAGCCCGGCGTACGAGCAGGCGCTGATGGACGCCGTGGTGGCCGGCATGTTCGGGGCCGGGCGGCTGCAGCGGCTGCTGGACGATCCGAAGATCACCAACGTGCACATCATCGGCTGCGACCAGGTGCTGTTACACCACGCCGACGGCAGCCGCAGCCGGGGCGAGCCGGTCGCCGACACCGACGACGAACTCATCGGCATGCTGCAGGTGCTGGCGATGCGGGTGGCGGCCACCGAGCGCCAGCTGTCGGAGTCCAATCCCGAACTGGACATGCAGCTGCCCGACGGCTCCCGGATGACGGTGCTGTACAAGGTGTCGCCGCGGCCGATCGTCTACATCCGCAAACACAGCCTGTTCACGGCGACACTGGAGGAGCTGCGCGACCGCTGGGGCATGATCGACCTACTGCTGTACCGGTTCCTGATCAAGGCGCTGGAGTCCGGCGCGAACATCATGATCGCGGGACTGGCCGCGTCCGGGAAGACCACCCTGCTCCGTGCGCTCGGCCGCACCATCCCGTCCGGCGAGCCGTACATCACCCTGGAGGAGTCGCGGGAGCTGGGCCTGCACGAGTCCCTGTACCCGACGGACGAGAACTGGGTGATCAGCCTCGAATCGCTGCAGGGCCATGGCGAGTACGACAACAACGGCAAGCGCCGCGGCGAGAAGACCCTGCACGACATGATGCCGATCACCCAGCGGCTCGGGGTGCGGCGGGTGATCGTCGGTGAGACCCGCGGCCGCGAGATCGTGCCGATGCTGCGGGCGATGACGGTCAGCCGGGGCGCGATGTGCACCATCCACGCCCGGCAGGCCCGCGAGGTGATGGACTCGATCGTCCAGCTGGCCTGCTCGTACGGCAACGACATCGGCGCGGAGCAGGCGCTGCGCATGGCGGCGCAGGGCATCGACCTGATCGTCTACACCGCGGTGGTCGACGAGCGCGCCATCGGCGGCGGCGAGCACCGCTTCGTGTCGCACGTCATCGAGGTCGGCGGCATGCGCGAGGACCGCGTGGTCACCACGACCGTGTTCGGGCCGGGCCCGGACGGCCGGGCGGTGCCGCGGCACCTGCCGGAGCGCATCCGCGACGACCTGATGGACGTCGGCTACGACCCGCGCGAGCTGGTGCCCTACATCGAGGCCGGGCCGCACAACCGGGGCTCCTGGACCCGGGAGCTGCACGTCAAGCGGGTGCGCCAATGATCCAGATTCTCGCGGCGCTGTCCGTGCTCACGGCCGGCGCCGGCATCGCGCTGGCAGTGCTGTTCATCGTCGGCACCCGCCGCCCGCCCGGTCCGGCCTCGCCGACCCGGCTGTGGCTGCGCGGGTTCTGGCGCGGGCCGGGGCGCACCGCCGCCCAGCGCCGTACGCACCAGGGTGTGCTGATCTTCGCGGTGTGCGCGGGGGCGGCGGCCTGGCTGCTCACCGGATGGCCGGTGGGCGGGATCATCGTCGCGCTGGCGGTGCCGGGGGTGCCGTGGCTGTTCTCCGCGGCGACCGCCGAGAAGAAGGCGCTGGCGCGGCTGTCGGCACTGGAGGCGTGGACCCGGCGGGTCAGCGACTACGTACGCAACGGCATCGGCTTGCAGGCCGCCATCGTCGCCACGGCCCGCACCGCGCCGCCGCTGCTCGCGACCGAGGTGCGCACGCTGGCCGCGCGGTTGCAGGCAGGCACCGACCTGCCCGGCGCGCTGCGCGCGTTCGCCGACGAGCTCGACGACCCCAGCAGCGACGAGGTGGTGGCACCGCTCATCCTGCAGTCCGCGGACGGCGGCGAGGGCCTGCACCTGGCCCTGCTGGACATCGCGAACGGCCTGGGCGAGGAGATCGTGTCGCGGGCCACGGTGGACAGCGAACGCTCTTCGGCCCGGTTCACGGTGCGCTTCCTGACCGGAGTGACCGTGGCGATGGTGCTGTTCGGCGCGCTGAACCCCGGCTACGCCGCGCCTTATCGCACCGGCCTGGGCCAGCTGATCCTCGCCCTGCTCGCAGCCCTGTACGTGGGGCTGATGATGTGGATTCGCGGGCTGTCGCTGCCGGAGCGGCTGCCGCGGCTGCTGCGCTCGGAGACCGGTGCCACGGCTCCGGCGGAGGTGACGCCATGAGCGGGCGAATCGGGCGGGTCGGTTCTCATGCTGCCGACGAGCGCAGCGAGGAGAAGGCATGAGCGCGCGTAGCGGGCGAATCGGGTGGGTCGGTTCTCATGCTGCCGACGAGCGCAGCGAGGAGAAGGCATGAGCGCGCGTAGCGGGCGAATCGGGTGGGTCGGTTCTCATGCTGCCGACGAGCGCAGCGAGGAGAAGGCATGATCGGCGGCAATCTGTGGCTGGCGCTGGGCATCACCGGCGGCGCGATCGCCGGGCTCGGGGTGTACCTGCTGGTCATGCTGTTCGTGCCGGCCACGCCCGCGCTCGGACCGGCCCTGCGGCGGCTGCACCCGGGCGTGGACCCGCATTACGCCGCCCTGGCCGACCTGCCCGTCGTCGACGGCGACTGGCTGTCGAAGCTGCGGCTGCCCATGGCCGACCTGGCGATCCTCGACAAGACGCCGGAGCGGCACGTGACCAGCGTGGTGGTGTCGGGCCTGCTGGGCCTGGCGCTGCCGGTGGTGGTGACGGTGGTGCTGGTCGCGACGGGCCGCTCGCTGCCGGTGGTGGTGCCGGTGGCGTTGACGCTGGTGCTGGCGCTGGGCATGGGTGCGCTCGCGCACTACGACATGTTGGCCAAGGCGAAGTCCGCGCGGGCCGAGTTCGTCCGGGCCCTGTGCACGTACGCGACGCTGACCGCGCACCAGGTGCGCTCCGGGCACGGTGCGGTCGAGGCGATGGAGCGCTCGGCGCGCATCTGCGACGGCTGGCCGTACGTTCGGCTGCGGACCGCCCTGCTCAGCGCGCAGCTGCAGATGCGCGCGCCCTGGGACGAGCTGAAGGGGCTCGCCTCGACCATCGGCGTGGTCGAGCTGACCAGTTTCGCCGACATCATGCGCAGCGCCGGCAACGACGGCGCTCAGGTGTACCAGACGCTGCGCGCCCAGGCTGCGTCGCTGCGCGACCAGATCCGGGTGCGCGCACTGGAAACGGCCAAGACACGCACCTCCAAGCTGGACATCCCATCCACGATGATGATCATGATCTTGCTGATCCTGGTCGGGTATCCGCTGATGGTGAGTCTGTTCAACCAACGATGAGGAGTAGGAGCGACATGTTCACGACGTTATACGCGGCGATCGAGGTTCGCTTGCGCACCCTGTTGTCCCCGGCCGTCCGCGACCGGGGCGAGGGTCCGGTGCCGCACATCGTGCTGGTCGCCATCATGGCGCTCGCCGCGGCCGCCATCGCCGCCGCGGTGTGGGAGATCGCCGACGGCTGGATGCAGCAGGTCCCGGTGCAAGCTCCGCCCGGCCCGGGCGGCGGCGCCCCGCCGGCCGGCGGCGGCGGTGGCAGCTAGTGATCTGGCACCCGATCCGTGACCGGCTCTGGCGACGGCGCCGGTCACGGGCTTGCCCTGACCGCGGCGGCGGTGCCGTCGAGTTCGCCATCATCGCCGCGCCGCTGCTGCTGGTGTCCCTGATGGTGGTGCAGACGGCGCTGGTCTTCTACGCCCGCTCGATCGCGCTGGCCGCGGCGACGCAGGGTGCCAACGCGGGCCGCCAGCAGGGCAGCACCAACGACACGGCGAGGGCCAACGCGAACGACTTCCTGCGCGTGATCGGGCCGGGTCTGCAGAACCCTGTGGTCACCGTGGATCGCGACCTGGCCGACACCGAGGTCACCGTGGTCGTCACCGGGCGGGCGGTCAGCCTGCTCCCGTTCCTGAACCCGTTCGAGATCACGCAGCAGGCGCACGGGCCGGTGGAGAGGTGGGTGCCGTGAGCGAGGCTGTGCGCCGCCGGGACCGCGGTTCGGCCGCCATCGAGCTGGCCATCCTGGTGCCCTCGGTGCTGCTGTTCTTCGCTGCCGTCTTCGTCGCCGGCCGGTATAGCCTGGCCCGGCAGGCCGGGGAGGCCGCCGCGTACGACGCCGCGCGCACGGCCAGCCTGGCCCGCACCGAGGGCGCCGCCCGTGCCGAGGCGCGGACCGCCGCGCTCAACGCCTACCTGGCCGCGGGCCTGACCTGCGACCCGCTGGAGGCGGATCTCGTCGAGCCCACCGGTTTCCAGGAGCCCGTGGGCGTGGCCGCGACAGTCACCGTGCGGGTCGTCTGCGAGGTCCAATTCGCGGACATCGCGATGCCGGGCGTGCCGGGCAGCTTCCGCATCGAGTCGTCGTTCACCAGCCCGCTCGACACCTACCGGAGCCGCAGATGACCAGGTGGCGCGGTGATGCGGGCAAGGCGACCGTGTTCGTGGTGATCATGGCGCAGGCCTGGGTCGTCATGTTCGGCATGGTCGTCGTCGGCGGCGGGCGGCTACGTGCCTACCAGCGCGCCGACAACGTCGCCACCGAGGCCGCGCGCAGCGCCGGACAGGCCATCGACCCGGCCCGGGCGATCCTGGGCGAGGCCAGGGTCATCGACCCGACGCTGGCAAGAGCCGCCGCGCAGACCTACCTGGACAGCGTCGGCGCGACCGGCACCGTCGAGGTCTCGCCCGACGGCGAATCGGTCACCGTAAGCGCCACGATCACCTACCAGAACCCCTCCGGACTGGCCTTCCTCGGCGGGGCGACCTGGACCGCCACCGGCGAAGCCACCGCGACACTCCTCATCGAATAAACCTGCTCGCCGGTCGAGCAGCCACACGAAAGGGCGAGACCATGGCACCAGTCCGGCGTAACCGGCCCCACTGGACGCTGCGCCTGCTCGCCGGCCTGGCAGCGCTGTCCGGGATCGTGGCGATCGTCGCGGGCGTGCCCGTGCTGCTGGTGGAGCTCGCGGGCAACCCGCTGCCCCGGCATGTGCCCTCGCTCGACGAGATCACCGCCGTGCTGACCTCGCCCGACAACGGCGACCTGTTCCTGCGCGTGCTCACGCTGGCCGGCTGGGCCGCCTGGGCCACCTTCACACTCGGCATCCTGGTGGAGATCGGGGCGCGGATCAGCGGCCGCCGCGCCGCCCGGCTGCCCGGCCTCGGCCTGCAGCAGCGGGTCGCGGCCGTGCTGGTGGGCGCACTCGTCGCCGTCTTCGCCGGGGCGAGCGTGGCGACCGCGGCGCTGCCCAGCCTGCCCGCGCCCAGCGCCGCCCGCATGGTGGCCACCGTCCCGGCGGCCCCGTACGCCGGGACGCCGATGGCCGCGCAGGCGCTGCCCCGTGCCGCGCCCGCCCTGGCGTACACCGCACCGGCACTGCCCCAGGCCGTACTGGCTGCCGCCGCGCCCGCGGCCGCGCTGGCGGTGCAGCATCAGGCCCCGCCGCCCCGCCAGCGCATCGAGCGCCCCGTGTACGTCGTCAAGAAGGGCGACTACCTCGGCTGTATCGCGCAGCGCTTCACCGGAGACTTCGACCGCTACCAGCAACTCGCGGCGCTCAACCCGCAGCTGATCCGCAACCCGAACCACATCGAGCCGGGCTGGCGGATCGTGCTGCCGGCCGACGCGCACGACCGCGGTGCGATCCGCCACGCGACCGGCCGGCTGCTGCTGCCCGCCGTCGAGACGCCCGCCCCGCAGCAGCCCGCCACCCCGCCACCGCCTGCCACCCCGGCACCGGTCACGCCGTCCACTCCGGCGAGCCCGCCCCCGGTGTCACCCGCGCCGTCGACCGCGACGACACCTGCGGCGACGCCGTCGGCTGCGGCGCCGTCCGCTTCGGCGGTGCCCTCCCCGGCCACCCGGCCGCACGTCGTACCGCTGGACGAGACCGACCCCGGCACCGGCCGGACCAGGGTGCTCGCGGCCGGCGCCGGGCTGGCGCTGGCCGGTGTGCTCGCCGGGCACGTGGTGGTCCGCCGCCGGATCCGCCGCATGCACCGGATGCGCGTCGGCCGCCGACGCGGCGTCGGCGGCGTGCGCACCCCGCTGGGCTACCGGTCGCGGGAAATGCCGCCGCGGCACCGCGCCACCGACCGGCTCGACGCCGGGCTGCGCCAGCTCACCGCAGGCCTGCGCGGCCGCGCGCCGTGGGAGATGCCGGACATCGCCGCCGCCTGGGAGCACGGCGGCGACCTCGCGATCATCCTCGCCGCGCCGTGCGCGGACGCGCCGGAGCCGTTCGACGTGCAGTGGCCCAACACGTGGTCGCTGTCGGCGTCGTCCTGGCTGCCCGACCGCGTCGAAACCCCGTCGCTGCTGCCCGGCCTGCTGAAGATCGGCACCTGGCCGCAGGGCGGCGAGCTGTTCGTCGACGGCGAGCGCACCGGCCTGCTGACGCTGCTCGGCGACCCGCAGCGCTGCGACGACCTGCTGCGCTACCTGGTCGCGGAGGCGGCCACGGCCAGCTGGGCGGACGGGGCTGCGGTCACCGTCGCCGGGCTGAGCAGCGCGGACATGCGGGCGCTCGGTGCGCTCAGCGACCGGGTGCGCACCAGTTCGTCGGTCAGCGACGCCCTGGCGCGGATCGGCCGCCGGGCCGCGGCCAACGCCGCCGTCCTGCACGACTCGCAGACCGCGGACATGCCGACGGCCCGCATCAACAACGTCTCCGGCGACGCATGGGGCATCCAGCTGCTGTTCGTCGCCGACCCGTGGGGCGAGCACACCGAGCAACTGCGGGACCTGGACGCGCTGCTGGCCGACCTGGGCCGGGTCGGCGTCGCCGTGATCGCCACGCATCCCACCGGCACCCGCTGGTCGGCGAGCATCTCCTCCGACGGCGGCGTACACATGTCCTGGCTGGCGGTCACCGACATCACCGCCTGCGAGCTGACCAGCGCCCGGCTGACCGCGCACGTGGCCGGGCTGGCCCAGGTGACCCGGGTGCCGGTGCAGTCGACGAGCGGGCCGCGCCATCGGCTGCGGTGACGAGAGGTCGTCGACAACCCGGGGCCCTGACCCGCCGGTTCGAGCCGCGGCCGGCTGGCTACGGTGTCGGCCATGCCGAAGATTCTGGTCGAGCGTGCCGTGGAACTCATGTGCACCCACTACGTGTTTCCCGAGCGCGCGGTCCCGGCGGCGGCGGACATCCGCCGCCGCCTCCACGCGGGCGAGTACGACGGCCTGGGCGAGGCGGCGCTCGCCGACGCGCTCACCCACCGGCTCACCGAGCACTGCGCCGACAAGCATCTGCGGGTACGCGTCCGCGATGCGCGCCTGCACACCACCGTCGACCCCGCCGAGGCCGACGCGGTGTACCGGGAGCACCTGCGGGTGACCAACCACGGCGTCGCCCGGGTGGAGCGGCTCGACGGCAACGTGGGCTGCCTGGACCTGCGCGGGGTGACCGCCGCGGCACTGGGCGGCAAGGCGATCGCCGCGGCGATGGAACTGGTCTCGCAAACCGACGCGCTGATCGTCGACCTGCGCCGCAACCGGGGCGGCTCGCCGGACGGCGCCATCTTCTGGACCAGCTACTTCTTCCCTGACGGGGAGACCCACCTGAACAGCATCGAGTCCGGCGCGGGCGGGTCCGTCCGGCAGTACTGGAGCCTGGCCTACCTGCCCGGCGAGCGCTACCTCGACCGGCCGGTGTACGCGCTGATCAGCGGTAATACGTTCTCGGCGGGTGAGGAGTTCTGCTACAACCTGCAGGCCCAGGGCCGGGCGACGCTGATCGGCGAGACGACCCGCGGCGGCGCGCACCCCACCGAACGTTTCCCGATCACGCCGACCCTGGAGATCACCGTTCCGGTGGCCCGGTCGATCAACCCGGTGACCGGTGCCAACTGGGAGGGCACCGGGGTCGTGCCGGACGTCGCCGTCCCGGCGGAGCAGGCGCACGCGGTGGCCTACCGGCTGGCGCTGGAGCACGTGCTGGCCGTCTCGGCATCCCCGGCGGTCCGCGACGAGGCACGCGACGCGCTCACCGCCCTGGGCTGACCCCACCCTCCGCGTTGATCATGAACTTATGGACGTGTTCGACGGCGTGTCCCTCCCCTAACTTCATGATCATTGCTCAGGTTGGCGGCCGCAGGTGCCGCTGGTAGTCGGCTGAAGCGAGGAAGTCGGTGACGGCCGGGCGGGCGTACCCGGCCAGGTCGAGGTCCACGATCCGGGCCGGGGGCACGAAGACCATGGCCCGTCCCTCGCCGAGCACGACGTCCTCCTGCCGCGCGGTGGTCCGGCCGTGGAAGAGGTATCCGTACAGCGGGCTCTGCGGCATCGGACCCTCCCAGAACAGGGTCAGCTCGGCGACGCGCAGGCCGGTCTCCTCGAACAGCTCGCGGTGCGCGACCTCCAGCGGCTGCTCACCCGGCTCGGCCACCCCGGCCGGGAAGGCCCACTGGTTCGGGAAGGTCGGCGCGTGCTCGTCGCGCTCCTGCAGCAGCAGCGCCCCACCGGGGCCGACCAGCAGCACGCCGGCCACGAATTTCCGCATGACCGCGGATCCTATCCAGGACCGGCTTATGGTGATCACCGCGGGCGAGTTGCTGGAGGGCTCGCCGAAGAGCTGGCATGCTGCGGCGCGTGACGGGACATGGGGAGCGGGTCGGCGGGCTCTGGCTGGAGGTCACCGGCTCGGGAGAGCCGGTGGTGCTGCTACACGGGGCCGGGACGGACTCCCGGTTATGGGACGGCGTGGTGCCGGCGCTGGCCCGACGGCACACCGTCATCCGGTACGACGGCCGCGGGCTCGGCCGCTCCGATGACCCGACGCGGCCGTACCGCGACGTAGACGACCTGCGGGCGGTGCTGGATTACGTGGGCGTGGACCGGGCGGCGCTGGTGGGCCTGAGCATGGGCGGGGAGGCCACGCTGGACTTCGCGCTGGCGGAACCCGACCGGGTCACCTCGCTCGCCCTCGTCGGCACGTCGGTGTCGGGATGGGACTGGCCGCGAACACCCGAGCTGGCAGCGTACGACCAGGCACGGCGCGACGGCGACGCGGACCTGCTGGCGACCTTGGAGCTGGACATCTGGGCGGGCCTCGGGAGCGGGTCGCCGGGCGGCGCGCTGATCGAACGCATGGTCACCGACAACGCCCGGCGGCGCGTCGGCGCGGAGGCGTACGCCCTGTTCCCGGACGAGGACGCGCTGCCGCGGCTCGCCACGATCGCCGTGCCGACACTGGTGTTGTGGGGCGTGCACGATCACCCGGAGATCGGGGTCATCGCGCGTCGGCTGCTCGCGGAGATGCCGGGCGCGACCGGCGAACCGGTGCCGGACGGCGACCACTACCTACCTCTGCGGACCCCGGGCCACCTGTCCGAGCTACTGCTGCAGCACCTGGCGTAGCCTGGCCCAGTCGGGGGAGGGTTGCCTGTGCGGGCAGATGTGATCACCACGCTGCGGTCGGCGGGCTGCGTGTTCGCCGAGGACGAGGCCGACCTGCTGATCTCGGCCGCGGCCGGGCCGGACGAGTTGGACGAGATGGTCGCGCGCCGGGTCGCCGGGCTGCCGCTGGAGCACATCGTCGGGTTCGCTGAGTTCTGCGGGCGGCGCATCGCCGTGGACCCGGGCGTGTTCGTGCCTCGTCGGCGTACCGAGCTGCTGGTCGAGGAGGCCGCGCGGCTGCTGCGGCCGGGGGCCGTGGTGCTGGACATGTGCTGCGGGTCGGGCGCGGCGGCGACCGTGCTGGCCGCGTACGGAGGCGTCGAGGTGCACGCCGCCGACATCGAGCCCGCCGCAGTGGCCTGCGCCCGGCGCAACCTGGAACCGCTCGGCGGCCACGTCTATGAGGGAGACCTCTACGAGCCCCTGCCGGACTCGCTGCGCGGCCGGGTGGACGTGCTGGTGGTGAACGTGCCATACGTGCCGACGGACGCGATCGCGCTGATGCCGCCTGAGGCGCGGCTGCATGAGCCCGTGGTCGCCCTCGACGGTGGCCCCGACGGCTTGGACATCGCCCGCCTGATCCTGTCCGGTGCGGAGGACTGGCTTGCCCCGCAGAGTCACCTGCTACTGGAGACCAGCGACGAGCAGTCGGACACGGCCTGCGCCCTGTTCACCGCCGCGGGCCTGACTCCGCGCCTGGTTCACTGCGACGCTCGTGGTGCGGTCGTGGTCGTCGGCCGACGGGGCTGATCGGCCGGCACCTTGCGCGGTGCGGGTACCGTTGCCGCGTGCCGATCGCCGCCGCCTCCAGCTGGGCCTTGACCCTGTGGGTGGCCGTGCTGTGCACCGGCGCGACGGCGGATCAGCCGAGCCTCGGCGGCATGCTCGCCGGTGCGGCAGCCCTGCTGCTCGTCACCGCTCTTGCCGTAGCCGCGGCGTACGGCATGGGCCGTCGCCCTTCCGGCCGGGCCGCGATCGACCTCGCGCTGCGCGAGCTGTCCCGGCGCACCGGCGTGCTGCGCCAGCGTGACCCCGACGCGGCGGGCCGCCCCCGTCCCCGAGCACCCGGACTCACCCCTCTGGCCTGCTGACCCGGCATACGCCGGTCGCGGGTCACACGGTCCTCGTCCTCGCCCGCCGGTCGACACGTCCCGGCCGGGCAGCCGTACCCGCAGAGGGGTTCTTCCTCCATGTTCGATTCGCTGTTCCATGCTGCGCACACCGCCGTGATCCAACTGTCCACCGTGCTCGCTCCCGTCGGCGGTGCGGCCGCGGCCGTCGTCGCGGTCACCATGCTGGTCCGGCTGCTGCTGCACCCGCTGACCCGGGCCGCCGTGCGCGGGGAGCGGGCGCGCGCCGCGCTCGCTCCACAGCTGGCCGCCCTGCGCAAGAAGTACGGCAAGGACACGACGGCCCTCGCCCAAGCCATGACCGAGCTGCACCGCGAGGCGGGCGTATCGCCGCTGGCCGGATTGCTGCCGATGCTGCTCCAGATGCCCGTCTTCATCGTGCTCTACCAGCTGTTCGCCAGCGCCACCGTCGCCGGGCAGGCCAACGTGCTGTTGGACAGCACGCTGTTCGGGGTGCCGTTGAGCGCCCACCTGCTCGCCCCGGCGGACGCCTGGCTGCCGCATCTGGCCGTGTTCGGTGGTGTGGTGGCGGTGCTGACGGCGCTGGCGTGGGCATCGTCACAGCGGGCCGTACGGCTGGCGGCGTTGCAGGACGTGCCGCCGACGGGCCTGCTGGCGACGCTGCCCCGGGTGCTGCCGTACGCCATTCTGGTCAGTGCCGTGGTGTTGCCGCTGGCAGCGGTGCTTTACCTGGCCACCTCGACGGCCTGGACGGTCGCCGAGAACGCGCTGCTGCGGCGCGGCTACCCGGCGCGTGCCGCGGCGTCGCGGCCGGCGGCGGGCGGGGCGGCGGCCTGACGTCGGTCGGACAGCCGATCGCGATCACCGGGGACCGTCGGTAGCGTCCTGGCGTGACCAAGCATCGGCTGAACGAGGACGACGCGACCACGATCATGCCCCGGGTGAGCCTGCCGGCGACCGTCGAGGAGCTCGCGGCGCAGGAGCGGGAGCCGGCGGCGAAGCGGTCCCGGCGGCCGGTCGTGATCGTCGCGGCGGTCACGGCCGTGCTCACCACCGCGGCGACCGGCTGGGCGCTGGCCCAACCCGCGAACCAGCCGGTATCGCCGCCGGTCGCGCTGGCCACCGGGGGCTCGCGGGGTTTCGTCGAAGGGTTCGGTGAGGTCAGCGCGTCGGCGGAGGCGCCGTCGCGGTCGCTGCCGCGCAGCCCGGCGGCACGGCCGTCGGCGCACCCGTCGCCGAACGGCGCGTCCTCGGGCGCGCCCGTGCCGCCCGGCCAGCCGCTGGCTTCGTCGGCGCTGGTCACGGGCAGCCAGCGCTCGCTGCGCGCGGCCGACCGCCCGGACCGTTTCGTCCGGCAGGGCGGCGGCCTGGCCTCGCTCGTCAGCGTCACCGCGGCCAGTTCGGGCGGGGTGCGGCAGGCGGCCACGTTCACCGTGGTGGCGGGGCTGGCCGACAGGAACTGCTTCTCGTTCGTCGGCGTCGACGGCGGCTACCTGCGCCACCGCGACTGGCGGATCCGCCACGAGCAGAGCAACGGCTCGCAACTGTTCCGGGCCGACGCCACGTTCTGCGTCCGGCCGGGCGCGGTGCCCGGTGCGGTGTACCTGGAGTCGCACAACTACCGCGGTTACTACGTCCACCTGCGCGGTGACGAGCTGTGGATCGACCGGTGGCGTGACCGGGACGCCGGCTTCGACCGCGAGTGCGCCTTCGCGATCACCGCACCCTGGGGCTGAGCTGCAATTTGCATGTTTTGCGGCCATCCGTAGGTATCCACGGTTACTTGCGTATGGCTACGCAGCGCTCTACGGATTGTCGCGACAGAGCCGGTCGGCGATCGTTGAGGACATGGGTGGACCACCTGGGAACCGCCGAGCGACTCCCCAGCGACACGTGACTTCGTCTCCGTGTCGCTGGGTGGATTCGCACCCCCGTCGGGGGTTCCCGAACGGTTTGCGGTAACGGCCGGTCACCGCCGGTCGGAACCAGTGCTCTCGCTGAGCGGTGTGGCAGGGAGATGCGTCGTCATCCAGAGCTGACGGCGTACGACCCTGAGGTGGGGGAGCGGCCGATCGTCGCTCCCTCACCACCAGCACGAACGACAGGCTCGATCCACCGTCGTCCGGCCAGTGCCAGGGCCGCCGACGGGGCCTGGGGAGGAGGTGGCCTCCGGTTCCGGCAACGGTTCCGGGGGCCGCTCGCTGTGCTCGGCCCCGGCCCGGGCACGTCCTCATGATTCGCCCACTCAACCAGGCAGGTCCAGCTCCACCCCCGCCAGTTCGGCTCGGGAGTGGACACCCAGCTTGTGCAGCGAGCGGGCCACGTGCTGCTCGACGGTGCGCGGTGACAGGAACAGCATCTGGGCGATCTCGCGGTTGGTGCGCCCCTGCGCGGCCAGCCGGGCCACCTCCCGTTCCCGGGGGGTGAGGCCGCCGCCGTAGCCCGGCCGTCCGCCCCGCGCGACGACTCCGTGCTCGCGCAGCGTGTGCTGGCAGCGGGCGGCGTCCCAGCCCGCACCCAGACCCGTGAAGGCGGCGCCGGCCGCGGCCAGCGCCGCCAGCGCGTCGGTGTCGCCGGGTCGCAGGGCCAGCTCGCTGCGGGCCCGCCCCTCCTCGGCCTGCGCCGCCTCGTACGGCCGCGGTTGCGCCGCGAAGCCCTTCGCCGCTCCGGCGAAGTGGGCCACCGCCTCGGCGTGGCGGTCCTCGGCGGCGAGCAGGTGCCCCCGGCACAGCTCCAGGGAGGCCTCGGCGAGCGGCGACTCCAGCCCTCGCATGCCTGACGCGAACTCCTCGGCCAGGCTGCGCGCCTCCCCGGTCAGCCCGGCCTGGCCCAGCACGTGCACCGCGTACGGGGCCAGCTCGGCGGCCCAGTTCCAGATGGCCTTCGCGCGCACCCGGGCCACGGCCCGCCGGGTCTCCGCGACGGCCTCGTCGAGCTGCCCGCGAGCAGCCAGCACCCGGATGTGGGCGCCGGACGCCGCGGCGACCACCGGCACGGTGCTGGTGTGCGGCGCGGCCACGCCCGCGGCGGCCAACGAGGACTCGGCGGTGTCCCAGTCGCCGCGCGCCATCGCCAACTGCCCGGTCACCAGGTGCCCTTCGACCTCGGTGGTGGGCCCGTCCGGCCCGGTGAACTCGACGGCCCGGTCGGCCAGTCCCGGCCACCGGCCCATCGCCCAGTCCAGGCGCAGCATGGTGCACCGGGCGGTGGTGCTGGTGACCGATGCGCCGACCTGGTCGGCGAGCTCGGTGGCCTGGCGCAGGAAGTCCTCGGCGGCACGGTGGCGGCCCAGCAGGATGGTCGCGTCGGCCAGGTTCTGCAGGCCGCGGGCGACCTGCTGGCGTACGGCCAGGTTCGAGCCGCCCTCGGTGGCCAGCCGCTGCGCCACCGTCCAGGCCGCCGGATCGCCGCAGTTCATCAGCAGGGTGGCCCGGTTGGCGAGCACGGCCATCTTGATGGCGTCGTCGTCGCAGGCGGCGGCGGCCTCCTCGGCGCGCTCCAGCCAGCCGAGGTCGTTGCTGAACGAGGAGAAGTGCAGCACCGGCCACGAGAGCACGGCCATGGCGCGGGCCGCCAGCGCGGGGCGCTCGTGCAGCTCGTCGACAGCCTGTTCCACCTCGGCCGCGCCCTCGACGTACTCACCGGCCTGGTTCATCAGCACCAGGCCCAGCTTGAGCCGCAGCTCGCCGCGGGCGGCGACGGGCAGCCGGTCGTCGGCGATGATGCGCCGCAGCAGGGCGACGGTCTGGTCCGAGCGGCGGCCGACCTCGGCGGTCTGCGCCAGCCGGATCGTCAGCCGGGTGCGCACGTTGCGCGGCACGGTCTGGTCGGCCAGCACCTCCTCCAGGGTGGCGATCGCGGACTCGTTGTCGCCGTCGGCGATGTAGCGCTCGGCGGCCGCCTCGGCGTGGCGCATCCAGGCCTTGTGCTGGCCCGAGCGGCGGTGGTGGTGGGCCAGCCGGGCCAGTTGCGGGGCCGCGTTGCCGTGCGCCAGCGCGACCGCGGCCCGGCTGTGCAGTTCACGGCGCCAAGGGCCGGGCATCACCTCGTACACGGCGCGGGCGGCCAGCGGGATCCGGTAGCCGTAGCGGCCGTCCTCGGCCTCGGCGAGCACCGCCCCGGTCAGCACCTCGACGAGGGCGTCGCGGCCTTCGCCCGCGTCCATCCCGGACACCTCGGCGAGCAGCTCCTCGGCGACGGGTTCGTCGAGCACGGCCGCCGCCTCGGCGATACGCCGCCCGGCGGTGGACAGCGCGGCGACGCGGGCGTTGGTCAGCTCGCGCAGCCGTGCCGGTGGGGCGAAGCGGCCGCCGCCGAAGCCGTCGGGATCCTCGCCCGGTACGCGCAGCTGTTCGAGCACGTCCTCGATGACGCGCGGCACGCCGCCGGTGACCGCGGTGAGCCGGGCGGTGAAGTCGGCCGGGGGGTCCTGCCGCCGGACCTGGCGCACCAGACGGCGTACGTCGTCGGCCTGCAGGGGGTGCACGCGCACGGTGTCCGAGCGCATCTGCGGCGCGTACGCCGCGGCGACGCCGAGCGGCAGCCCGGACACCGCCAGCTCCTCGGGCCGGTACGACAGCACCAGGCAGACCTCGGGCAGCGGCGCGGACAGCAGCAGCGACAGCAGGTCACGCGAATCGGGGTCGATCCATTGCAGATCCTCGACGACCAGCGTGACCCGCCCCAGGGAACCCAGCAGCGCGCGGATCGCCCGCAGCATCCGGTGGCGGTCCTCGGCGGGGTCGGCCAGGCTCGGCAGGTCCGGCGGCATCCGGTCGGCGAGTTCGGGCAGCAGCGGCCGCAGCGCGCCCAGCAGGGGGTTCAACGTGGACGCCGGGGCCAGGTGCGGTTCGGCGCAGAGCAGCAGCCCGGTCGCCGCGGCCAGGGGCAGCGGTGGCCGGATGGGCGGGCAGGCAGCGGCGAGCACCGTCACGGCGGCCTGCCGGCGCCACTCGTTGATCAGCCTGGTCTTGCCGCTGCCCGCCTCGCCCGCGACGAACAGCACCGCGGGTGGCTCCGCCACAGCGCGCAGGAATCGTTGCAGAGTCTCGTTGCGCCCGACGAACGCGCGGTCTGTCTGCACGCCCGTATCTTCGCCGTTGTCGGGCATCGACGCCAAGTCGTCCCGTGCCGTGAACGGAACCCACCCGGCACCGGGGCGTCGTGCGCGCGGCCCACGCCCGGTCGGCCGAACCGCGCCGGACCGGCCGTGGGTAATGTTGCGGCGCGAGACGGAGGAGGGCGGATGAGCCGGGTCATCGTCATCGGGGACGTCGGCGGCTTCCCGGATCAGCTCCGTGCGGCGCTGATCGCGGCCGGGGCGCGTAAGAAGGACCTGCGGCTGCCCGCCGATCTGACCGTGGTCCAGGTCGGTGACCTGGTCGACCGCGGCCCGGACAGCTCGGGCGTGCTGCGCATCGTCGGCGAGCGTCTCGACGACCAGCCGGAGCAGTGGATCCAGCTGCTGGGCAACCACGAGTCGCAGTATCTGCCCGGTGGTGACCGCTTCTTCCCGGAACGGCTGTCCGAAGCCGACGCGAGCCTGCTGCGTACCTGGTGGGACGACGGCAGGCTGCGCGTGGCGGCGGCGGTGCGCACCGCGGACGATGACGACTACCTGCTCAGCCATGCCGGGCTGACGGTCGCGTGCTGGCAGGAGCTGGGTGAGCCGGCCACCGCCGCGGCCGCGGCCCGGCTGCTCGACGAGCGCCCCGAGCCGCTGCTGTGGCGCGGCTTCTACACCGACGCCGACGGCAAGGCCGGGCCGCTGTGGGCCGAGGCCGGAGCCGAGCTGTACGGCGAGTGGCTCAGCTTCCACGCCACCGGCGGCTTCATCCCGTTCGGGCAGATCCACGGGCACTCGCAGATCGTGGGCTTCCGCGACCGCAGTTGGCGCTGCACCGGCCGGATCCGGCAGCGGGCGACCGTCGACTGGGAGGCCCGGCACGTGCGGGTGCGCGCGGGCGGCCGGGTGCTCGTCGGCATCGACCCCAAGCACGGGCGCAGCGGTGCACCCTCGTGGCGGCCGCTGGAACTCGACGGCGCCACGGTGCTGTCCACCGGTTATCTCCCGAGCGGCGCGGCACGACCGGCCGACTCGGCGCGGCCCGGCGACTCGGCCGGACCGGGCGGAACGGTGACGGCGGGCGGCCGGACGGCATCGAGCGGTGCGGCGGGCGGAGCGCTGACGGCGGCCCGTGCCGGGACGGCGGGCGACGCCGCGCCGCAGGCCGGGCGTGGTGCAGGCCGACCGTACGACATCGTGCTGTTCGGCGCGACCGGGTTCACCGGCGGGCTGACCGCCGACTATCTGGCGCGGCAAGTGCCGGCCGGGTGCCGGTGGGCGCTCGCCGGGCGTGACCCGGACCGGCTGGCGGCCGTGCGGGACCGGCTGGCCGCGTCCGTGCCCGGCTGTGCGGAGTTGCCGCTGCTGCACGCCGACAGCGCCGACCCGGAGTCGCTGGCCGCGCTGGCCGCCGCGGCCCGCGTGGTGATCAGCACCGTGGGCCCGTACGTGCTGCACGGAGAGCCGCTGGTGGCCGCGTGCGCGCGGGCGGGCACCGACTACGTGGACCTGACCGGCGAGCCCGAGTTCGTCGACGACATGTACGTGCGCCACCACGCCGCGGCCGTGGCGAACGGGGCCCGGCTGGTGCACGCGTGCGGGTTCGACTCGGTGCCACACGACCTCGGCGTGTACCTGACGGTCGGGCGGTTGCCCGCCGACGGGCCGATCCGGGTCGACGGCCACGTGCGGGCGCACGGCTCGGTCTCCGGCGGCACGCTGGCCTCGGCGCTGCTGGCGTTCTCCCGGCGGCGCCGGACCGCCCGCGCGGCCCGCGAGCGCCGCGCGCTCGATCCCCGCCCGGCGGACCGGCGCATCCGGACCCCGCTCGGCGGCCTGCGCCGGGTGCGGCCGGAGAGCGGGCTCAAGGGCTGGGCGGTGCCGCTGCCGACGGTCGATCCGCAGATCGTGGGCCGGTCCGCGGCGGCGCTGGCGCGCTACGGCCCGGACTTCGCCTACACCCACAGCGCGGTGGTGCGGCGGTTGCCGGTCGTGCTGGCCGCGCTTGCCGGGGCGGCGGTGCTGTTCGTGCTGGCCCAGCTCGGCCCGGTGCGGCGGTTGCTGATGCGGCGGCTGCCGGGTGGGCAGGGGCCGAGCGCGGCACGGCGGGAGCAGAACTGGTTCAGCGCCCGGTTCGTCGGCGAAGGCGGTGGGCGGCGGGTGGTCACCGAGGTGTCGGGCGGCGATCCCGGTTACGGCGAGACTGCGAAGATGCTGGCCGAGTCGGCGCTGTGCCTGGCGTTCGACGAGCTGCCGCCGACCCGCGGGCAGGTCACCACGGCGGTGGCGATGGGTGACGCGCTGACGGCCCGACTGGTCGCGGCAGGTCTGCGGATAGCGGTCGAGCAGGCCTGACCTTCCCGGTCGAGCCAGGGCCGACTCTCGTGCGGGTCGTCCTCGGCGTGCCGGCACCGAAAACGACGGTGGCCGCCGGGCGTCAGCCCGGCGGCCACGTTGAGCCTGAGCCCCGGGTCAGCTCGGTTCGACCGGCATGCGCCGGCGGCGGGCCGTCAGGAACACGACGCCGCCGAGCAGCACGAGCGCGCCGCCGACGCCGGCGATGACGCCGGTTTGCACGCCGGTGACCGGAAGGCCGCCGCCGGTGCCGCCGTTGCCATCGGTGTCACCGCCGCCGAGCGTGATCTTGGCAATGTTGTTCGCGTTGTTCGGGTCGGTGTGCGGCTCGCCCATGTCGATCGAGGTCAGGTCGACCGCGCCGTCCGTGCCGGACTCGGCGACGATCTCGAACCTGAACGGCACCGTGACCGTCTCGCCGACGCCGACGAAGAGGTCGTCGGGCTGGCAGCGGTAGTGCCGGTGACCGGCCTGCCCCCAACCGAGGGGGTCGATCGTGCCGTCGGCGGCCTTCGCGAGCGCCACGCACCGGGCCGGGACCTGCACGGCCTTGGCCCACCCCGGGACGGTGACGCCGTACACCACGGCGCCGTCCCCGCTGCCCTCGTCGCTGTCCGACGCGGGGCCGTTGTTCGTGACACCCAGGTTCGCGGTGACCACATCACCGACCGCACCGGTCAGGGCCGCGCCCTTCGCCGCCAGGTCGAGAACGGTCTCCACGCGCCAGGACATGTCCGTCCAGTTGTCCTGGCCGTCGATCTCGGTGACCAGCGCCCGGCTCTTCGGGGCGGCCTCCGCGACGAGGGTGAGCTCGTGGCCCGACGTCGCCTTTTCGAAGTCGAGCCGGGCACGCACCTCGGCCGAGATCTCCGCGCCGACGGCCACGATCATGTCGCCGCGTTCCGTCATGGAGGTGTCGGCCTTGACGG
Source organism: Catellatospora sichuanensis (assembly GCF_007483665.1). Classification (GTDB taxonomy): domain Bacteria; phylum Actinomycetota; class Actinomycetes; order Mycobacteriales; family Micromonosporaceae; genus Catellatospora; species Catellatospora sichuanensis. The sequence goes on along the minus strand of NZ_VIQO01000026.1, from coordinate 146,660 downwards.
TGGCCTTGAAGCCGCCCGGCACGAGGTAGCTCGTGCCCGGCGCGACGGACTGCGCGATGGTGCACAGCACGTGGGTGCCGCCGCGCTCCTCCCACGGGGCGTACAGGCAGTTGGTGTACCGCGCCGGCTCGATGCCGTGGGTGAACCGGAAGAAGAACTCAAGCGACGGCGCCGCCTTGTCCCCGACGTTGGTCAGCTTCACCGGCACGGCGACCTCGTCGCCGATCTTCGGGTGCTGAGTCGAGCCCTGGTCCAGCACCACGAGGTCCACGCCGCTGCGGACGGTCACCTCGCCGGTGTCCGTGGAGGTCTGCACGCCGCCGGCGTGAGCGGTCACCGTGATCTCGGCCTTGACCCCCTCCGTCGCCCCGGGACCGGGGACCAGCAGCACCGGGATCAGGACGCCGACGCCGCCGTCGGGCAGGTTGCAGACACCGGTAAGCCCGGTGACGGCGCAGGGAATGTCCTTGGCCGGGAACGACGGGGTGGCGATGCCGTCGAGCTTGCTGAAGTCGAGCGTGACCTTTCCGCCGACGGTGCCCCCCTCGGTGAACGCGGAAAGCTGGAACGCCTTGCCGGGCGCACCGGTGGTGCCGATGGTGATGTCTGGGAGGCTGGCCGTGGTGTGGCCGGCGGCGTGGACGGGGGCCGGGCTCAGCGCGAGGGCGGCTGCGGCGACGGCGACCACCGCCAGCAGGCGGCGAGGGATGGGCAGTCTCATGGGGTGTTGCATCCTCCCGTGGGTGATGATCGTGCCGTCGCATGATACGTAGGACGATTTACGGCTACCGGCCCGCCGGTCAGGCTGTGGCCGGTCGGCGGCGGGACCTGGCCTGTCGGACATGTTCGCCGGTCCGCCGGGTAGGGAGTTCTGGGGTGAACCGGTTCAGTCCGGACTCGACCACGGGACGTGTGGCAGCCGGAGAGGGCACCTTAACCGGTTGCTTGCATCGTTGCATCCGCCTATGCTGATGCCGACGCTTGTAGGGAGCCGTCGGGCTGCGTCATCCCGAGTCCTCGTGTCCGTCCCCCGTGTCGGCAACGCCGGCGGGGCTGCTCCCTCCGAGGTGAACATGAAACGAAAGATCGCGCTCGCGGCTGCGTCCATACTGACGCTGGCCGCCGCCGTGGTGGCCTTCAGCCAGCCGGCGCAGGCCGCCACCGGCATCCGGGTATCCAACGGCAGGCTCGTCGAGGCCAACGGCACCGCCCTCAAGCTGCGCGGCATCAACCACCCGCACGCCTGGTACGCCACCCAGACCAGCTCCTTCGCCAACATCAAGGCGGCCGGGGCCAACTCCGTGCGGGTGGTGCTGTCCGGTGGGCGCTGGACCACCAACACCGCCAGCGACGTGGCCAACGTCATCTCGCTGTGCAAGACCAACAAGCTGATCTGCGTACTGGAGAACCACGACACCACCGGTTTCGGTGAGCAGAGCGGCTCGGTCAGCCTGGACGCGGCGGTGAACTACTGGATCAGCATCCAGAGCGCGCTGACCGGCCAGGAGAACTACGTCATCCTCAACATCGGCAACGAGCCGATCGGCAACAACGCGGTCACCCCGAACTGGACCGACGCCACCAAGAGCGCCATCCAGCGGCTGCGCAGCGCCGGGTTCCAGCACACGATCATGGTGGATGCGCCGAACTGGGGCCAGGACTGGTCGTTCACGATGCGCGACAACGCGCCGAGCGTGCTGGCCGCCGACACCACCGGCAACACCATCTTCAGCGTGCACATGTACGGCGTGTTCGACACCGCCGCCGAGGTGAACGCGTACATCGACTCGTTCACCAGCCGCAACCTGGCGCTGTGCGTGTGCGAGTTCGGGGACAACCACTCGGACGGCAACCCCGACGAGGCCACCATCATGGCCAAGACCCAGACCGCCGGTATCGGCAACATGGGCTGGTCGTGGAGCGGCAACGGCGGCGGCGTCGAATACCTCGACATGGTGACGAGCTTCAACCCGGCCCAGCGCAGCACCTGGGGCAACCGCTACATCACCGGCGCGAACGGCCTGTCCACCACCTCGACGCAGGCGACCATCTACAACACCGGCGGCGACACGCAGGCCCCGACGACGCCGGGCACCCCGACGGCGTCGAACGTGACCTCGTCGTCGCTGTCGCTGGCCTGGACCGCGTCGACCGACAACGTGGGCGTGACCGGGTATGACGTGGTGCGGGTGTCTGGTTCGACGGAGACGGTGCTGGCTTCGCCGAGCGGCAATTCGGCGTCGCTGACCGGCCTGTCCGCGGGCACGCAATACACCCTGGCCGTGTACGCCAAGGACGCGGCGGGCAACCGTTCGACGCGTTCGTCCACGGTGAACGTGACCACGTCGGGCACCGGCGGCGACACGCAGGCCCCGACGACGCCGGGCACGCCGTCCGCGTCGAGCGTGACCTCGTCCTCGCTGAGCCTGTCCTGGACGGCGTCGACGGACAACGTCGCGGTGACCGGGTATGACGTGGTGCGGGTGTCGGGTTCGACGGAGACGGTGCTGGCTTCGCCGAGCGGCAACTCCGCGTCGCTGACCGGCCTGACCGCCGCCACGCAGTACACCCTGGCCGTGTACGCCAAGGACGCCGCGGGCAACCGCTCGACGCGCTCGTCCACGGTGAGCGTGACCACGCAGACCGGCGGCGGCACGGGCGGCTGCACGGCGACGTACGCGATCACCAACCAGTGGCCCGGCGGCTTCCAGGCCGGAGTGACCGTGACCAACGGCGCCACCGCCAGCACCAGCTGGACCGTGACCTGGACGTTCGCCAACGGTCAGACCATCACGCAGATCTGGAACGCCCAGGACACCGCCAGCGGCGCGAGCCACAGCGTGCGCAACATGGGCTACAACGGCAACCTCGGCCCGAATGCGACGACGTCGTTCGGATTCACCGGGACCTGGAACAACTCCGCCAACGCGGTACCCGCGTTGACCTGCACGCGTAGCTGACACCCGCGTTGCGAAAAGCTGCGCCCGCCCCGTTTCCGTGGGGCGGGCGCAGCTGTTTAGTTCCCGACAATTCCCATCTCCACGCGTATTGGGGAAATTAGGGCTTATTTGGAGTCATCAGCGTGTAAGAGCCTGTTTTATGCATTCCGCTCGTTAGCCTGGCGCACTGTCAGCGACACCACACGAGATGGAGGGCTTTCACGCTATGGGTCATCGGAGATCGCTGCCCGTCGGTGCGGCGCTGATGTCAGGACTTCTTTCGATCGCCATGCCCGGCCCGGCCGCGCACGCCGCGGCGCCGCCGGTCGCGCCCACCATCACCGAGCCCGGTGCCGACAACATGCTGGTCAGCGCCGCTGACGTGCATATGGAGGCCGCCCCCTTCAGCGACCCCGACGGCGACGCGCACCTGTGCAGCGAATGGGAGATCGTCACCGGCGGCGGCGAGCGCGTCTGGGCCAGCGGCTGCACCGGCGGCGTGCTGCGCAACCACATCCACATGGGCGACGGCGTCTTCGAGAACTCGCACGCCGGCCGCACCGACCTGATCCCGGACAAGGACTACGAGCTGCGGGTCCGTTTCAAGGACAGCAGCGGCGATCCGGGCACCGAGTGGAGCAACTGGTCCGAGCGTCCGTTCCGCACGGCCAAGGAGCAGAAGCCGCTGCCCGACGCGCCGCAGTGGGTCGTCAAGCAGGACGGCTACAAGGTCGAGGAGGTGGCCGGCGGGTTCCAGTTGCCGGTCAACATCGCCATGGTGCCCGGCCACGTGGCCGACCCGTCGAAGCCGATGTTCTACGTGACCGAGCTTTACGGCAAGATCAAGGTCGTCAAGGGCGACTACTCGGTCGCCACGTACGCCGACGACCTGCTCGACTACGACCCGACCAAGGCCTTCCCGGGCAGCGGTGAGATGGGCGTGGCCGGCCTGGTCATCGAGCCGGAGACCGGCGACATCTTCGCGTCCATGGTCTACAAGGACGGCGACAACTACTACCCGAAGGTCGTCCGCTTCCACAGCACCGACGGCGGCAGGACGGCGAGTTCGCAGAAGACCATCCTGGACCTCGACGACGAGCCGCAGAGCGCCTCGCACCAGATCTCGAACCTGAGCCTCGGGCCCGACGGCAAGCTCTACGTGCACATGGGCGACGCCATGGAGCCCGACACGGCGCAGGACAAGGACTCGGCGCGGGGCAAGGTGCTGCGGCTGAACCTGGACGGGTCGGTGCCCAGCGACAACCCGTTCTACAACGACGACGACGGCATCAGCGCCCGCGACATGATCTTCGCGTACGGCCTGCGCAACCCGTTCGGCGGCGCCTGGCGCGCGGCCGACGGCCAGCACTACTCCGTGGAGAACGGCCCCGGCGCCAACGACCGCCTCGCCCGCATCACCAAGGGCACGGACTACGGCTGGGGCGGCAGCGTCAACGACATGAAGAAGAACGCGCTCTACTACTGGGAGCGCACGCACGCGCCGGTGAACATCACCTTCACCGAGCAGAGCGACCACCACGCGGGCGGTTTCCCCGAGGACAAATGGGGCCACGCGTTCGTCTCCGAGAGCGGCCCGACCTACGCCAGCGGGCCGCAGGAGAAGGGCAAGCGCATCGTCGAGTTCGGGTTCAACGGCGACGGCTCCGTCACCGGCCCGAAGACGCTGGTCGAGTACAACGGCAGCGGCAAGACGACGGTCGCCGGGCTTGCCGTCGGCCAGGACGGCCTCTACTTCACCGGCCTGTACCCGGACACCGGTGCCGATCCCACCAAGGCCGGCGCGAAGATCTACCGGGTGCGGTACGCGCCGTCGCAGGCCGCTTCACCGGTCATGATCTATGGTGACCGCGACTTCAAGGGCTCCTTCCAGGCGCTCGGCGCGGGCGTGCACGACAACGCCAAGGGCGAGCTCGGCTCGGTCGGCAACGACAAGATGAGCTCGATGAAGATCGGTCCCGGCTACCGCGTCGTGGTGTGCCAGGACGACAGCTCCCAGGGCCGCACCAACGCGCTGAACCTGGGCATGTGCCGCTACTACGGCCCCGGCCAGCACGAGTTCGTCGGCGCGGATCTCAACGACCAGGCGTCGATGATCGCCGTCCTGTCCGGCCCCGCCAAGGGCAAGGGCGTCACGGCGTACACCGGGACGAACTTCTCCGGTGACTCGCAGCCGCTCGGCGTCGGCGGCTTCGAGGCCAGTGCGGGCGAGCTGAACCAGGTCGACACCGAGACCACGTCGATGAAGGTGGCCGCCGGGCACGAGGCGATCGTCTGCCAGCACGACCGCGACGCGGGCGTGAACAGCGGCCAGGTCGGCCCGTGCCGGTTCTTCACCGCGGGCGACCACCCGGCGCTGGGCGCGAACTTCGAGGACAACATCCACCTCATCGCGGTGGGCGGCCCGGCGGTGACCGTGTACAGCGAGGCCGGTCTGACCGGCAAGGCCCAGCAGTACACGCCCGGTATCCACCAGGCCTGGCAGGGGCAGCTCGGCGTCGTCGGCAACGACGCGATCACGTCGTTCCGGGTGGAGCCCGGCTACCGCTTCGTGGCGTGCAGCAACGACGGCAAGAACTTCTCGAACAAGGGCGACCTCGGCCCCTGCCGCACCTTCGGCGCGGGCGAGCACTCGCTGCAGGGCAGCCTGCTCGACAACAAGATCTCCCTGATGGCGGTGCTGGCCGGGCCGAGCAACGGCGCGCGGATGACGGTCTACCGGGACCGCGACTTCAAGGGTGTCTCCAACAAGTACGGCATCGGCATCTACGAGTCGGCGGAGATCGGCCCGGTCGGCAACGACAAGATCAGCTCGCTGAAGGTGGCGGCCGACCACGAGGCCGTGGTGTGCCGCCACGACAGCGCCAAGGGCTTGGCCGACATCAACCCGTGCCGCCTGTACGTCGCGGGCGACCACAAATACGTCGGCGCCGACCTCAACGACGACATCTCCCTGGTGGCGATCGCCAAGTAACCCGCCCTGCCTCGCCCCGTCCTCTCCTGCAGCAACTTTTTGAAGACTTGTGGCCTCCTGCACCTGCGGAGGCCACAAGTCTTCAAGAGTTGCGCGCTGGCGCTGGCGCTGGCGCTGGCGCTGGCGGGGTGGGGGTGGGGCGGGGCAGGCCGAGGGTTGCCGGGGCGGCCAGGAGGTTGCGGGTCAGTTCTTCGACCAGGGGGGACTGCTTGCCGCGGCGGGTGACCAGGCCGATGTAGCGGGTCGGCGCCGGGGCACGCAGGGTCAGCACCGACACCCCGGGCGGCGACCCGGCCAGCGCCACCGACGGGATCAGGCCGATGCCGACCCCGGCCGCGATCAGCGACACCGCGAACCCGTAGTCGGTGGTGCTGCAGGAGACGTTGACATCGAACCCGGCGATCGCCGCGTATCCGTCGAGCAGCTCGCCGACGCTGACGCAGCCCTGCACCCACCGCTGCCCGGACAGCTCGGCGAGGTCGACCCCGCCGCGCCCGGCCAGCGGGTGCGCGGCGGGCACCACGATCCGCATCGGATCTTCGAGCAGCGGCGTCCAGGCCAGGCCGGAGCGGTCGCCCGGTCGCACCGGCGGCGGGCCGTCGAAGTGGTAGACCAGCGCCAGCTCCGCGCGGCCCTCGCGGACCAGGGCCAGGCTCTCGTCGGTCTCGCTCTCCAGCACGGTCAGCTCGGCCCGCGGGTGCGCCGCGGCGAACCCGGTCAGCGCGGGCGGGAGCAGCAGCTGCCCGCCGCTGATGAAGGTCGCGACGGCCAGCCGCTCGGCCCGGCCCTGCGCCAGCCGGCTGATGCGCTCCTGCGCGTGCACCAGCTCGGCCAGCACCACGCCGGCCGACTCGACCAGCACCCGGCCCGGATCGGTGAGGGTGGTGCCGCGGGTGGTCCGTTCCACCACCGGCGTGCCGAGGCTGCGCTCCAGCGCGGCAATCTGCTGGGACACCGCCGACGGGGTGAGCAGCAGCGCAGCCGCCGCGCCGCTGAAGCTGCCGTGCTCGGCCACCTCGCGCAGGATGCGCAGCCGCTGGACGTCGATCATTAGAACCTCTGCAAGCCACGTAAGTAAGTCATCACTACCGCTAACAACTCTAGCGCGCCAGGCTGAGCACATGAAGCGTCAAGCCTGGGTCCTGCTGGCCGCGATGTCGGTGCTCTGGGGCATCCCGTACCTGTTCATCAAGATCGCGCTGACGGAGCTGTCGCCGCCGGTCGTCGTGCTCGGCCGCACCCTGATCGCCGTGGCGGTGCTGCTGCCGCTGGCCTACCGGCGGGGTGCGCTGGCCGCGCTGCACGGGAAGTGGGCCGCCATCGGGGCGCTGTCGCTGCTGCACGTCGTCGCCCCGCAGCTGCTCATCACGTACGGCGAGATCCACATCAGCTCGTCGCTGACCGCGCTGCTGCTGGCCTCGCAGCCGCTGCTGATCGCGGTGCTGGCGCTGCGCTTCGACGCCTCCGAGCGGGCGGGCGCCCGCAAGCTGTCGGGACTGTTCGTCGGCCTGGTCGGCGTGGCCGCGGTGGTCGGCTTCGACCTCGGTGGCGGCGACCGCCTGGAACTGGTCGGCGCGGGCCTGGTCCTGCTGGCCGGCGCGTCGTACGCCGGGGCCACCACGCTGGTGAAGAAGCAGTTGTCGGACGTACCACCGCTGGGTGTGGTCGTCGGCACCACCGGCATCGCCAGCGTGCTGCTGCTGCCCGCGGGCCTGCTCGCCGCCCCCGAGACCCTGCCCGGCCTGGACGCCTCCGCCGCGGTGCTCGCGCTCGGCCTGCTCAGCACCGCCCTGGCGTTCCTCGTCTACTACAAACTCATCGCCCTGGCCGGAGCCGGCTCCGCCGCCCTGGTCTCCTACACGAGCCCCGCGGTCGCGGTCGGCCTCGGCGTACTCCTGCTAGCCGAACCGCTCACCCCGGCCACTGTCCTCGGCTTCGTCCTGATCCTGCTCGGCTCCTGGCTCGCCACCCGCAAACCGACCCCCAAGGCCCAGCCCACCACCACCGAACCAGCCGGCACCGCACCCGAACCCGCCCCCACCGCCCAGCGCCTCCCCGCCCTCACGCGTTGATCATGAACCTATGGCACGGTTGACCGGCGTGTCGCACCCCTAACTTCATGATCGATCAGGCCCCCCACCCGTGCTGGGTGGGGGGCCTGATCGATCATGAAGTTGTGCCCAGGAAACGCCGTCGAACCGTGCCATAAGTTCATGATCAACGCGTGAGGGCGGGCCGGGCTGGGCCGCCGCCAGGTCAGGCGGCGCGGGCGGCGGCGCGGGCCTGGTGGGCGGCGCGCTTGTCCTCGAAGCGGGAGGCGGCCGCGTCCAGCTTGCCGAGGACCTCGACCAGCTCCTCGCGGGTGCGCTCGCCCTCGGCGGACAGGCCGGTGCGCTCCAGGACCTTGAGCTGGCGCAGCACGGGCATGACCACCTCGTCGTGGTGGATGCGCAGGTCGTAGATGCCGGCCATGGCGATCTGCACGGACTTGCGGCCGAAGTTCTCGATGGTGTGGCCGGGCATCTGGAACGACTTCACCACGCGCAGGATCGCTGCCATGGTGGCGTTCGGGACCAGCTCGAACGAGGCCATGAGCAGGTTGCGGTAGAAGAGCATGTGCAGGTTCTCGTCCGCGGCGACCTTGGCCAGCAGCGCGTCGCAGATCGGGTCGCCGCTGATGCGCCCGGTGTTGCGGTGCGCCACGCGGGTGGCGAGCTCCTGCATGGAGACGTACGACAGGGAGCCGAGCACGTCGGGGTGGTCGGCGGTGAAGCCGGTCTCCATGTGCACCATGCGGGCCCGCTCCAGCGCGATCGGGTCGACGGCGCGCGTGGTCAGCAGGTAGTCGCGGATCGCGACCCCGTGCCGGCCCTCCTCGGCGGTCCAGCGGTGCACCCAGGTGCCCCACGCGCCGTCGCGGCCGTACAGCGTCGCGATCTCGTGGTGGTAGCTGGGCAGGTTGTCCTCGGTGAGCAGGTTGACGATCAGCGAGGTGCGGGCGACCTCCGACAGCTTCGACTGGCTGGGCTCCCATGCCTGGCCGCCGAGCGGGCCGTCGAAGTCGCTGCCCTGGCTCCACGGCACGTACTCGTGCGGGAACCACTCCTTCGCGGTGGCGAGGTGGCGGTTGAGGTTGGTCTCCACCACCGGCTCGAGTTCGCGCAGCAGCACCAGGGTGTCGGTGGTTTCGGTCGTCAACGCAGTCCTCCTGAGATGGGCTGGTAACTACGGTACCGTAACCTACGGCACCGTAACTAGTCCTCGTCCTCGGAGTCTTTGACCTGGTCCGGGGCGGGAGCGGTACCGCCGAGGTGGGCGGGCAACCACCAGGAGTCCTCCGGACCCTGCGGTTTGTCCGGATACTCCCGCTGTGCCTGATCCAGTAGCTCCGTCATCCGGCGGTGCAATTCCGCTGTGACGATGTCGGACTTGTCCCGCTTGCTAGGATACATCGGCTCGCCGACCAGGATCGTCACGGCCACATGCCGCTGCGTCAGCCTGCGCGGGCGCCCCTTGGACCACAGCCGCTGCGGGCCCCACAGCGCCATCGGGATCAGCGGCACCCCGGCCGCCGCCGCCATGCGCCCCGAGCCGCCCTTCAGCTCCTTGACCGTGAACGACCTGCTGATGGTCGCCTCAGGGAAGACGCCGATGACCTCGCCCCGCTTCAGCGCCTCCAGCGCGGCCTTGTACGACGACAGCCCCGCCTCCCGGTCCACCGGGATGTGATGCATCCCACGCATCAGCGGACCCGCGATCCGGTTGGCAAAAATCTCCTGTTTCGCCATGAACCGGACGAGTCGCTTGGCCGGTTGCGCCGCGAACCCGCACAGGATGAAGTCCAGGTAGCTGATGTGGTTGCAGGCGATGACCGCGCCCCCGGTGGTGGGCACGTGCTCGGCTCCCTGCACGTCGATGCGCAGGTCAAGAACGCGAAACGCGGTCTTCGCGAGGGCGATCACGGGCGGGTATACGCGGTCCGACATGGCGTAACAGTAGAGCCCGCGGCTGGACACCCTGACGGCGCGGCAGCCCCCACACCGTCGCCGCCGCCGTCGCGAGCAGCAGCCCGGACGCCGCGAACGCCGGTCCGGGGCCGTACGCCGCGGCCAGCGCCCCCAGCGTGACCGAACCCGCGGCCGCACCGACCTGCAGCAGCAGCGACTGCACCGACAGCACGGTGGCCCGCTCGCCCGCCTCGACCCGGTCGTGCAGCAGCCGCCCCATCGGCGCCACCGCCGCACCCAACCCCAGGAACATCAGCAGGTACGCCGCCCCGGCCGCGACCACGCCGAGCCACCCGGCCAGCGCGGCCGTGCCGGCGAGCCCGGCCAGCCCCAGCGCCGCCAGCACCGTGCCCGCGCAGGCGGCCCGCCCCGGCGAGCCGAGCAGGCGCGTCAGCGGCACCCCGAGTGCGCTGCCTGCCGCGTCCGCCGTGAAACCGACCGCCGCGACCAGCGCGTACGCCAGCACCCCGCGGTCGGCCCCGCCCGACAGCACCGCCATCCAGGCCGGGGTCAGCAACTCGATCACCGCGAGGCCGGTCCCCGTCGCGGCGGCCACCAGCAGCACCCGCACCAGCACGTGGTCGCGCCCGGCCAGCCGCAGCCCGGTCGCCACCGTCGCGGGGACTCCGCGCAGCACCGTGGCGAACCCCGGCCGCGCCCCTCGCGTCTCCGGCATGGCGAACACCACGACCAGCAGCAGCACCAGCTCGAATGCCGCAGCCAGCAGCACCGGCACGGCAAGACCGGGCAGCGCGCTGTCCAGCCCGGCCGAAGCAGGCTCCGTGGCGGGTCCGGAGCCGTCCGATCCCGCACCGGGCCACAGGAACGGGATCAGGCCACCGGTGAGGACCCCGAGGCCGAGCGCGGCCGAGGCGGCCATCGCTCCGCGGGCCAGGCCCGGTCCGAGGTCGGCGTCGCGGCCCTCGGCCGCGTGCACCGCGTCCACGTACCAGGCCTCGGCCGGGCCGGAGGACAGCGCGCGGGCCACCCCGCGCAGCACCGCAGAGGCGACCAGCAGCCACACCGCCCCGGTCAGTCCGAGCAGGGCCAGCCCGGCCAGCCCCGCCGCGGCGGAGGCGACGAGCACGGGACGGCGTCCGAGCACATCGGACAGCCCGCCGGTCGGCAGCTCCAGCACCATGATGGAGATCCCGTACACGGCGCCGATCGCCGCGATCTCGCCCAGGCTGAACCCGCGGTCGAGCAGCAGCAGCACCAGGGGAGCGGTGTAGAGCCCGGCGGGCAGCCAGGTCAGGAAGGTGATCAGCACATACCGTCGGCGCGCCGAGACCGCGGTGATCACGGCTTGTCCCCGAGCCGGGGCAGGCCCGCCACGACGATGCTGACCGGGCGGGCGGCCGGGTCACCGGCGTCCTGGGCGACCAACTCGTCCACGTGTGCGTAGAACCTCTCCCACAGCGTGTTCACCGAGGCGGGCGTGAGCCGGGCCAGCAGGTCGCCGACGCCGGACGCGTCGACCCACTCCGACGGCAGCGTGCTCAGGGCGGCCTCGTAGGCCACTACGTCCCTGATCAGGATGTCGACCTGCTGGCGGCGCATCACCGCGGACGCCTCGCGGCCCTCCGCGGTGGCGGCCATGTCGACGGCGCTCCAGTCGTTGACGTGGTGCACGGCCTGCCAGCGCCGGGCGCGCGGGTGGCCCGGGTCGCCGGCCTCCGCGATGAACCCGTACTGCTCGAGTTTGCGCAGGTGGTAACTGGTTGATCCGGTGTCGGTAGCGAACCGGTGGGCGAGCTCGGTGGCCGTTGCGGGCCCGTGCTCACGCAGTGCCCCCAGCAGGCGCGCCCGCAGGGGATGCGCGAGCGCCTTGAATTCTTCGATCTCGCCGACTCGGCGCACGCCGTCACTTTGGCTCATGCCTTGCACAATACGCATGCAGAATTCTCTTTGCAAAGAAAGTTCTGCATTCACTTCGACGGTCGCCCGTTTTGCCTGGCATGTGTGCGTATCTTGAAACACGTAGTCCCGTGTGCCGGACAAAGCGGACGATCATGACCGGGATGCGCCGGTTGCGTCCGTGCGCGGCGGGAAACGGCGCGATACGGTGGCTGCGGCAGTGTGAAAACAGGGGAGGTCGATGTGGCTGTTGTGGTCGCGATCAGCGGCTCGCCGTCACCGACCTCGCGGACCGCCCGGGTGCTGGCCAACGTGGCCGGTGCGCTGGACGCCGAGATCGACACCATCGCCGTGCGCGACCTGCCCGCCGACGTGCTCCTCGGGTGTGACCCGTCGCATCCGGTGATCCTCGACATCGCCGAACGCCTCAGGGCCGCCGACGGCGTGATCGTCGCGACGCCGGTCTACAAGGCCGCCTACAGCGGCATCCTCAAGGCGCTGCTCGACCTGCTGCCGCAGTACGCCCTCCAGGGAAAGACGGTGCTGCCCCTGGCCACCGGCGGCACCGTGGCGCACGTGCTGGCCATCGACTACGCGCTGCGGCCCGTGCTCACCACCATGGGCGCGACCCATGTGCTGCCCGGATACTTCGTGCACGACCAGCTGATCAGCGACGGCGCCGACGGCGACATCGTCATCGCCGAGCCCGCCCGCACCCTGCTCGACGGGGTCGTCGCCGCCTTCGCCGCCGCCCTGACCTCGAAGGTCACCGCCTGACCGCGTTCGCCGCCGGTAGCACCGCGCCAGGCCGCCAGTCGGCGACGACCTCGATGTGCAGGTCGGTCCAGTCGCGATCCTGGCGAGGCCGCCAGTCGTCGACCGATACGCAGTGGTGCGGCGCGCCGCAGCTGCTTGCCTCGTCGGGACCCGGCCCCGTGGCCAGCCGCCGCAGGCAGTGTCCCCATTGGCGGAACGCGACCGTGCTGCCGACGACGAACGCCGTCCGCCCGGACAGCTCGATGCGCAGGTGGTCGCGCTGCCCGGCGTACCCGCGTGCGTCGTGGTCGATCTCCTCGTAGCCGGGCAGGACCCCCGGCGGGAGCACCGCCGTGTGCGGCGTGCCGCCCCGCAGCCGCGCCCGCACCTGCTTCCACCGCGACAGCGGGAACTGCAGCCGATGGTGCAGCAACACCAGGTCGTACGACATCGCCTCGCTTCCCGCGAACGGCGTGTGCGCGGGCGGCCGGGCGGCGCGCATCGGCAGGCACACCAGCGAACGCGGCGAGATCGTGGCCAGCGCCCATGCCGCGTGCAGCACCGCGGCGGCCGTCCGGTCGGCGTACATCAGCAGGCAGTGCGGCCGGGGCTCGCCACCCGCCGGGAACAGGGCCGCCCGGGGCAACGGCCGGTAGGGCCGCAGCACCCGGTAGACCGCCGGCCCCAGCCGCACCTCGTCGACGAGCGTACGCAGCCTCATCCGCGCTCGCCGGCGACGCGGAAGCGGTCGACGAGCGGGCCACCGGTCGCCGCGATCCGCTCCGCCGCCATCGCCAGCAGCGCCTGCGGGTCGTGCCGCGCGGCCAGCCACCGCGACGCGAAGGCCGCGTCCAGGTCGAGCAGTTCCCGCGCCCGCCACTTGCCGGTGCCGCGCCAGTGCGGCGGTCGTGCCGTCGCGCAGGCAGCGTCGGCCACCGCTTGCCACAGCAGCGCCGCGGTGGCCGCCGCCTCGATCGGGTCGGCCGCGTGCACCAGGTCGTCGGTCAGGTCCGCGAGGCCGTAGCGCACCATGTTCAGCTGGTCGGCGGTGAGCGGCCGGGGCCCGGCCGCGAGCATGCCCGCACAGTGCGCCTGCAGGTGGGTCGCGTGCTCGTCCGGGCCGGTGAGCAGTCGTCCGCCGCCGAGCATGCGGTGCAGCGCGGGCCGCCCGCCGCGCAGGTCCATTTCCAGGTAATGGTCCAGTCCGGCCTGGTCGTAGGCGAACAGGTCCACGTTGAACCCGTCCCACCGCTGCCACTCGCGGAACGGCAGCCCGCCACCCTCGTCGAAGAAGACCAGGATGTCGAGATCGGATCCGGGCGTACGCGCCGACGTCAGCACACTGCCGGTGAGCATCGCCCACCGCGCGTCAGGGAACCGGTCCTCGACGAGGCGCCGCGCGGCGGCCACGGGATCATCGTGCATGGCTGCCAGGGTTCCCTTGCCGCCGCGGCCGGACAAGCGGATTACCGTGCGGTTGCCCGCACCACGTCTCCGGCCGGATGCCACCTGCCCGACCCGCCTGACGCGGGTAGGCGTAAACCCGGTCGACCGGCGCGGGCCGACGATGGATCATCCAGGGCATGACAGTGCCGACACGACAGATCCGGGCGCTGCACGACGACGAGACGATCACCGTCTACCAGGCGTACCGGCCGGAGATCGGCGAGGCCGCGGCCGCGCTGGGACGGTTTCCGGACTGGTATCGCCGCGATCGGATGACCTGGATCAAGCCGTCCTTCCTGTGGATGATGTACCGCTGTGGCTGGGCCACCAAGGAGGGCCAGGAGCGGGTGCTCGCCGTGCGCCTGCGCCGCGCCGGGTTCGACGCCGCGGTGCGCCAGGCCGTGCCGAGCCACCACGACCGCGACGTGTACGCCGACCAGGCGCAATGGCAGCTGGCCCTGAAACGTTCCCCGGTGCGCGTGCAGTGGGACCCCGAACGCGACCTGAACCTGCGGCCGTTGGCGCACCGCGCGATCCAGATCGGGCTGTCCGGCACGGCCGTCGACGGCTACGTCGACGAGTGGACCGTCGGCATCGCCGACGTGACCGCGCTCGCCCACGAGGTCCACGCGCTGGTCACCGCCCGTGCCCTGGACGGAGCTCGGCGCCTGCTGCCCGACGAGCGGCCGTACGCCCTCGGGCCGGAGTCCTGACGCCTCGGCGTGCCTTGATCCGCTGTCGTACCGTGAGCTCATGTCGCCATATCTCGGGGTGCTGGCGGTGCTGGTGAACGTGGCCGTGGCGGTCGCCGCGCTGCTGCTGTGGCGGCGCGGGCGGCGGGCGGGGCCGGCGACCGCGGCGCAGCGGCTCGCCGCGGCCCGGCAGGCCACGCGCGGCCTGCGCCGGGAGTCGTCGGCGCGCCGCCCGGACCGGGGCCACTTCCAAGACGGGGACCGGCCTGACGACCGTTACAGCAACGCGATCATGGAGAACTCCGCCTACGGCGACGCCGCAGGCGGCAGCGGTCTCTAGACGTCGTACACCGTGGTGGGCACACCCGCGGCGAGCAGCGTGTCCTGCACCAGGCGCACCGCGCCGAGCGCGAAGTCGTTGCGGGCCCGCTCGCGATGCCGGCGCCGGAAGTCGCGTTCCGGCTCCGGCCACCGCCGGGAGATCGCCAGCACGAAACCCTTGCCCCAGCCGCCGACGTCGTTGCAGACGTGCGCGATCACCTTCGGGCCTTTGGCCTGCGGGCTGGTCGCGTCGCCCTTGATGATCGTCAGCGTGGTCACGGTGGGCATCGTGCCGCCACGGTGTGACGCCGGTCGACCGAAATCGTGACGCGCGGCGGGGCCGTGCTGCGCGACACTGGCGGGCATGTCACCTCGCAGCGTCGCCGAACTCGTCACCCTCGCCGAGCACGGGCGGCGGGTGAAGTACCTGATGTTCTGGGGGCACCAGCCGTCCGCGGACGGGAGCATCGGCCCGAGCTGCCTGAGCCAGTGGTGGGAGGCCCCGTTCACGGTGGACGGGCTGACCTTCACGACCGCCGAGCACTACATGATGTGGCGCAAGGCGACGCTGTTCGGCGATGCCGAGGTCGCCCGGCGGATCCTGGCGGTGGACCACCCGCAGCAGGCCAAGGGCCTGGGGCGCGAGGTCCGCGGCTTCAGCCAGGCCGTCTGGGAGCGGGAACGGTACGCCATCGTGCTGGCGGGCAGCGTCGCGAAGTTCGGCCAGGACGAGGCGCTGCGGGCATACCTGCTGTCGACCGGTGAGCGGGTGCTGGTGGAGGCGAGCCCGGTCGACGCGATCTGGGGGATCGGTCTGTCGGCCCGTGACGGCGACGCGTGGTATCCGCAGCGCTGGCGCGGCCTGAACCTGCTCGGGTTCGCCCTGATGGAGGCACGCGAGCAGCTCGCGTCCGGCGTATCCTCGCCCGATGTGCGTCTCGGCTGACCACGCGGACTTCCGCGGCACGACCGTCTACGCGGGCCGCCGTCACCATCCGGTGCACGGGCGGATCGAGGTGTTCGGCTACCAGAACACGGCGGTCAACCTGGCGTCCGGCCCGAACGCGATGCTGCTGCACCTGCCCGCGACCGGGGTCACCCCGGACAACTTCATCGACGTCGGCCGGCACTCCGACGTGCTGACCAGGATGGTGGACGCGGTCGGGGGCGGCGCCGCCGCGGCCGACGGCATGGACTGGATGGAGTTCCCGGCGCCGCAGGCGCACGTGTTCGACCACGACGTCTACACGGTGGTGCTGGCCGAGGACCCGATGGCGGTGTACGCGGCACTCGAACGGGTGCCGCCGCACCGGCGGCCGCAGGTCAGCCCGGAGCTGTTCGAGTTCTACGCGACCGCCTTCCCGGCCCACGCGATCGTGCTGTGCTGCTTCGACAACCGCGACGCGCGCCGGGCGAAACCGCTGCTGCTCTGGTACGAGCCGAGCGATCCGGACCGGATCGTGGTGCCCGCCGTGGACTGCCACACCGGCGGGGTGCCACAGCTCGGCAGTCCCGTCGAACGCGACCACATGGTGATCTTCGGGGTGGACGAGGCGGACGTCGCCGAGGACTGGGGGCTCGGCCCGGAGCATGCGTACTGCGCGGTCATGGACTGGCCGGGGGATATGCGGCACCGGCTGCGCGAGTTCCTGCCCGACCGGGTCGCCGTCGCCGCGATCCCCGCCCTCGACCGCCCGGACCTGCTGGCCAACGGCGACTTCGGCATCGACCTCGCCGACCTCCTCGCCGACCGCGGCCCAACCCACCTGAACACCCTCCACCTCATCACCCCCTGACCTGCCCGCCCGCCGTATGCCGCAGCTCTTTTAAAGAGTCGCGGCATCAGGCCGGACCAGAGAGCGCGACTCTTTAGGAGTTGCGCCAGAAGGGCGGGGCGATCAGGCGGGGAAGGCGGGGAGGTGGCGGTCGCGGGCGGAGGTGAGGTGCTGGTGCATGGCGTCGGCGGCGGCGTCGGCGTCGCCCTTGGCGATGGCGGTGGCGATGCGCTTGTGCTCGCCGACGGTGTCGCCGGTGCCCGCCGAGGGGAAGTAGAGCCGGTGCAGGTGCAGGTGGGAGTGCAGCCGGATGATGGACTCGCGCAGCAGGCCGCTGCCGGACACCTCGGCGACGAGGTCGTGGAAGCGGGCGTCGAGCGCGGTGAACGCGGCGTGGCGGCGGTAGCCGTCGCCGGCCTCGACGGCGACGGTCGCGGCGGCCTCCTCGCGTACCCGGCGGCGCTGCTCGGCGTCGGCGTGCGCGGCGGCGCGGCGGGCGGCGGCGGTCTCCAACAGCAGTCGCATCTCGAACAGCTCGTCGAACTCGGTGCGGGTGAGCAGCGGCGTGGTGGTGTAGCCGGACATGGCCCGCTTGCGCACCAGGCCGTCGGACTCCAGGCGGGCGAGCGCCTCCCGGACGGGGGTGGGGGAGACTTCGAGGGTACGGGCCAGGCCGTCGATGCTCACCCGCTCGCCGGGCGCGATGGCATGTTCCATGATGAGTGTCTTCAACGACTCGTAGACGTCGTCGGTCAGCGTGAGCCGCTGCGCGGGCCGGACCCGGCCGTGGATGGGCGTTGTGGCCATCGGACACCCCTTGACTGTCACCGTCGTGAGCGAGTACACCTTACCGATACGACGATGATATAGGATCTATGATTCAACTGGACCTGACAGGGGGCCGACACGTGCGGATCGACGCGCACCACCACCTGTGGACCGCCGACTACGCCTGGCTGGCCGAACCCGGCCTCGAGCCGCTGCGCCGCGACTACACCGTCGACGATCTGCGCCGCGAGCTGCCGACCGGCAAGGTGGACGCGACCGTGCTGGTGGAGGCCGGGATGTGCCACACCGACGAGACCGTACGCTTCCTGGCGCTCGCCGCGGACACGCCCGAGATCGCCGGGGTGGTGGGCTGGGCCTCGCTGACCGATCCCGACCTGCCCGGCACCATCGCCGCGTTGCTGTCCGGGCGCGGCGGCGACCTGCTCGTCGGCCTGCGCGACCAGGTCCAGGGGGTGACCGACCCCGGCTACCTGGCCCGCCCCGACGTACGCGGCGCGCTGCGCGCGATCGGCTCCGCCGGGCTCACCTTCGACCTCGTGGTGCGCGCCGACCAGCTGCCGGCCTGTGCCGCGGCCGTAGCGGCGGTGCCGAACACCATGTTCGTGCTGGACCACCTGGGCAAGCCCCGGATCACGCCGGACGGGCTGCGCGAATGGCGGGACGCGGTCGGCCCGCTGGCAGCCTGCGACAACGCCGCCGCCAAACTGTCCGGGCTGCTCACCGAGGCCGGTCCGGACTGGACGGTCGAGGCGATCGCGCCGTTTGTGGAGACCGCGCTGGAGCTGTTCGGCCCCGACCGGCTGCTGATCGGCTCGGACTGGCCCGTCTGCGAGCTGGTCGCCTCGTACGCCGACGCGCTGGCCGCGGTCGGTTCCTGCCTGTCGGGGCTGTCGCCCTCGGAGCGGGCCGCCGTGGCCGGCGGCACCGCGATTCGCACCTACGGTCTGGAGATCAACCTATGAAGTTCATGCGCGTCGGCGCCCCGGGCGCGGAGAAGCCGGTGCTGCTGTCCGGCGGCCGGCACTACGACCTGTCCGGGATCACGCCCGACATCGACGGCGCGTTCCTTGCCTCGGACGGCGTCCGCCGGGTCCGGGCGGCCGCCGGGGACCTGCCCGAGATCGACGTCACCGGCCTGCGCGTGGGCGCGCCGGTGGCCCGGCCGGGTGTGGTGCTGTGCGTGGGCCAGAACTACGCGGCGCACGCCGCCGAGTCCGGCGCGACGCCGCCGACCACGCCGATCGTCTTCTACAAGGCCCCGAACAGCGTGGTCGGCCCGTACGACGAGGTGCTGATCCCGCGCGGCTCGACCACCACGGACTGGGAGGTGGAGCTGGCCGTCGTCATCGGGCGGCGGGCCCGCTACCTGGAGTCGCCCGCGCAGGCACTCGACCACATCGCCGGGTACGTGCTGTCCGACGACGTGTCCGAGCGCGACTTCCAGCTGCAGCAGTCCGGTGGGCAGTGGTCCAAGGGCAAGTCCTGCGAGACCTTCCAGCCGCTCGGCCCGTGGCTGGTCACGCCCGACGAGATCGCCGACGTGCAGGGGCTCGGGCTGCGCTCGTGGGTCAACGGCGAGGTCCGGCAGGACTCGAACACCAAGGACATGATCTTCGATGTGGCGTACCTGATCTGGCACCTGTCGCAGTACACCGTGCTGGACCCGGGCGACGTCGTGAACACGGGCACCCCGCAGGGCGTGGCACTGTCCGGCCGGTTCCCGTACCTGGCCGCCGGGGACGTGGTCGAAGTGGAGATCGACGGGCTCGGTCGCCAGCGCTCGATCATGGGCCAGGCCTGAGGCCGACCGGTCACCGGCCCCGGAAGCGGTGCCACCGCCGACACGGTGCACCGCCTCCGGCCACCTGCCTCCGCGGCCCACTTTTCAACGACGCTGGCCTATCTCATCGAGAATGATCTCGAATTTCTCGATGAGATAGGCCAGCGTCTATTCGGGTCGGGTCGGGTCGGGTGGGGTCGGGCGGGTGGGGCTGGGTGGGTGGGGTCGGGTGGGGTGGGGCTGGGCGGGTGGCGGGGTCAGCGGATCAGGCGGAGGCCGCTCATGCCGCCGTCTACGGCGAGCGAGGTGCCGGTGGTCGCGCCGGAGCGCGGGGAAGCGAGGTAGGCGACGGCCTCGGCGACCTGGTCGGCGGTGACCAGGCGGCCGGTGGGCTGGCGGGCGGCGAGCTTTCGCTTCTCCTCGGCCGGATCGTCGGCACCGGCCAGCAGCCGGGCCACCCACGGGGTGTCCACCGTGCCGGGGGCGACGCTGACCACGCGGATGCCCTCGCCGACCAGGTCGGCGGCCATGGCCAGGGTCAGCGCGTGCACCGCGCCCTTGGTCGCCGAGTAGACGGCCCGGTTCACCAGGCCGGCCGTGGCGGCGATCGAGGAGATGTTGACGATCACGCCGCTCTTCGAGCCGCGCAGGA
Source organism: Catellatospora sichuanensis (assembly GCF_007483665.1). Taxonomy (GTDB): domain Bacteria; phylum Actinomycetota; class Actinomycetes; order Mycobacteriales; family Micromonosporaceae; genus Catellatospora; species Catellatospora sichuanensis. The sequence continues at coordinate 126,654 of NZ_VIQO01000026.1, read as the reverse complement.
ACGGCAGCGCGGCGCGGCTGGCGCGGGCGATGCCGACGACGTTGACGTCCAGGCAGCGCTGCCAGTCGTCGTCAGCGGCCTGCTCGACCGTGCCGACGGCGCTGATCCCGGCGCAGTTGACGAGGATGTCGAGGCTGCCCAGGGCGCCCACCACCCGGGCCATCGCCTCGTCCATCGGCGCGGTCACATCGGCCGTGACGGCCAGGTGCCGGCCGCCCTCGGCGGGCGTGCGGTCGAGCACGGCCACCGCCGCGCCACGGTCGGCGAGCAGGTCGGCGACGGCGGCGCCGATGCCGGACGCGCCACCGGTGATCGCGGCGACCAGGCCTGCGAACTCAGACATCTTCTTTCCACTCCGGACCGTCGGGGAAGCTGTAGCGGACCAGGGACTCCTCGTGCATTCTGGCCGAGAAGCCGGGCGCTTCGGGGGCGGCGTACCGGCCGTTCACGATGCGGACCGGGTCGGCGAAGTGCTCGTGGAGGTGGTCCACATATTCGATCATCCGACCGTCGAGGGACGCCGCGACCGAGGTGTAGTCGAAGAAGGACAGGTGCTGCACCAGCTCGCACAGACCCACCCCGCCCGCGTGCGGGCAGACCGGCTTGCCGTACGCCGCCGCCAGCAGCAGGATCGCCAGGTTCTCGTTGACGCCGGCGACCCGGGCGGAGTCGATCTGCACCACGTCCACCGCGTCGGCCTGCAGCAGCTGCTTGAACATGATGCGGTTGTGCACGTGCTCGCCGGTGGCCACCCGGATCGGCGTGCCGCCGGGGCCGGCCTGGGCCAGCCCGGTGCGGATCGCGGCGTGGCCGAGGATCTCGTCGGGGCTGGTCGGCTCCTCGATCCAGTACGGGTTCAGGTGGCCCAGGGCGCTCACCCAGCCGATCGCCTCGCCGACGCCCCACCGCTGGTTGGCGTCGATGCCGATCGGGAAGTCCGGTCCCAGCGCCTCGCGGGCGGCGGTGAACCGGCGCAGGTCGTCGTGCAGGTCCGCGCCGACCTTCAGTTTCACCATGGCGAACCCGTCGGCCACCGCGCGCAGCGCGCGCCGGGTCACCTTCGCGTCGTCGTAACCGAGCCAGCCCGCCGAGGTGGTGTACGCCGGAAAGCCGTCGGCGCTGATCTGCTCGGCCCGCGCAGCCCGGCCCGGTGCCCGCTCGGTGAGCAGGTCGCGGGCGGCTTCGGGGGTCAGCGCGTCGGTGAGGTAGCGCCAGTCCACGCAGTCCACGACGGCGTCGGGGGACAGGTCGGTCAGGTAGCGCCACAGTGGCAGCCCGGCCCGGCGGGAGGCCAGGTCCCAGGCGGCGTTGACGACGGCGCCGGCGGCCAGGTGCATGACGCCCTTCTCCGGGCCGAGCCAGCGCAGTTGCGAGTCGTGGGTGAGCCGGCGGCCGAACTCGCCGAGGTCGAGGGTGTCCAGATCCTGGCCCACCACGTACGGTCGAAGCGCTTCGATCGCCGCGGCGCAGATGTCGTTGCCCCGTCCGATGGTGAAGGTGAAGCCGTGTCCGACGGCGTCGCCATCGGTGATGAGCTCGACGTACGCGGCCGAATAGTCGGGGTCCGGGTTCATCGCGTCGGAGCCGTCGAGGTGGCGGGAGGTGGGGAAGCGGATGTCGCGCACGCGCAGATCAATGACCTTCATCGCGCCGCGCCCCGGAGTGGGGAGTGGTGGGTCGGCATGTGGTTGGCTCCTTCCGGCTACATCCTGGATCCTATAGGATCTAGCCTTAAGAGCAAGACACCGTCAAGGGAGGAGGACCCGCCCCGTGCGGATCGCACTGTTCGTCACATGCCTTAACGACGCGCTGTTCCCGCAGGCCGGGATTGCGACGGTGGCGCTGCTGGAACGGCTCGGCCACACGGTCGCGTTCCCGGCCGCGCAGTCCTGCTGTGGTCAGATGCACGCCAACACCGGCTACGCCGCGCCCGCCCGGCAGCTCGAACGCCTCACCGAGGCCGCGTTCGCCGGCCACGACGTCATCGTCTCGCCGTCGGGCTCCTGCGTCGCACACCTGCGCGCGCACACCGCCCTACCCGCCTACGAGCTGTCCGAACTGCTCGTGGACGTGCTCGGCGTGACCGACGTGGGCGCGACCTTCCCGCACCGCGTCACCTACCACCCCACCTGCCACGGCCTGAGAGCACTGCGCCTGGGCGACCGCCCCGCGACCCTGCTGCGCGCAGTCAAGGGCCTGGACCTGATCGACCTACCCGAACCCGAACAGTGCTGCGGCTTCGGCGGCACCTTCGCCCTCAAGAACGCCGCCGTCTCCGGCGCCATGCTCGCCGACAAAATCGCCAACGCGGAGTCCACCGGCGCCGAATACCTCGCCGCCGCCGACAACTCCTGCCTGGCCCACATCGGCGGCGGCCTCGCCCGCCACCCCCGCGCCCCCAAACCGATCCACTACGCCGAAATCCTCGCCGCCACCGGAGCCCTCTCATGACGACGCTCCCACCCACCACCCCGACGATCTTGCGCGAACCGTGGGTGCGACACGCGCCGACCGGACAAATAGGCAACAGTTCGCGCAAGATCGTCGCGATCATGGCGGGGGGTCTGTGGTGAGCAGGGAGTTGCCGATCGTGGCGGTCATGCCGTTTGCGGTGGCGGCGGAGCGGGAGCTCGCCGACGGGCAGTTGCGGGCGAATCTGGGCCGGGCCACGCGGACCATTCGTGACAAGCGGGCTCGGGTGGTGGCCGAGGTCGCCGACTGGGAGCCGATGCGGGATCGGGCCGCTGCGGTCAAGGACGAGGTGCTGGACAATCTGGCCGAGCTGCTGGCGCGGTTCGAGGCGGCGGCGGTGGCGGCCGGGGCGGTGGTGCATCACGCGCAGGACGCGGCCCACGCCAACGCGATCGTGACCGGGCTGGTGCAGGGGCAGCGGGCCGAGAGCGTTGTGAAGATCAAGTCGATGGCGACGCAGGAGATCGGGCTCAACGAGGCTCTCGAAGCGGCGGGCATCACGCCGATCGAGACGGACCTCGCCGAGCTCATCGTGCAGCTCGCCGACGACACCCCCTCGCACATCCTGGTCCCGGCGATCCATTACAACCGCAGCCAGATCCGTGAGCTGTTCGCGCGGCGGATGCCGGGGTTCACCGCGACGTCGGACGAGCCGGCGGTGCTGGCGGGTGCGGCGCGGGAGTATCTGCGGCGGACGTTCCTGGCGGCGAAGGTCGCGGTGTGCGGGGCCAACTTCGCGATCGCGGAGACCGGGTCGCTGGTCATCGTCGAGTCGGAGGGCAACGGGCGGATGTGCCTGACCCTGCCGGAGACGCTGATCGCGGTGGTCGGCGTGGAGAAGCTGCTGCCGCGCTTCGCCGACCTCGGCGACTTCCTGCGGCTGCTGCCGCGCTCGTCGACCGGCGAGCGGATGAACCCGTACACCTCGATCTTCACCGGGGTGACGCCCGGCGACGGGCCGCAGCGGCTGCACATCGTGCTGCTGGACAACGGCCGTACGCAGGTCGCGCAGGATCCGGTCGGCCGGGCGGCGCTGCGCTGCATCCGCTGTTCGGCCTGCCTGAACGTTTGCCCGGTGTACGAGCGCGCGGGCGGGCACGCGTACGGCTCGGTCTACCCCGGACCGATCGGCGCGATCCTGTCGCCGCAGCTCACCGGGCAGGACGCGGGCTTCAACAAGACCCTGCCGTACGCCTCGACGCTGTGCGGTGCGTGTTACGACGTCTGCCCGGTGAAGATCAATATTCCGGAGATCCTGGTGCACCTGCGCCAGACCGGCCCGAAGCCGGTCGCCGAGCGGGCCGCGATGTCGACGCTGAGCTGGGTGATGCGCGACCGGCGGCGGTGGCGCGCCGCGCTGCGGGCAGCCCGCTCGGGCAGCGCCCCGCTGCGCCTGATCGCCCGCCGCCACGGCGGCACGCTGCGGCGCGCGCCGTGGCCGCTGTCGGCGTGGACCGCGCACCGCGACGCGCCGCTGCCCGCGGCCGAGTCCTTCCGCGACTGGTGGAGGCGTACCCATGAGCAGTCCTGACCAGCCCGGCCGTGCCGCCGGAGGAGCGGGCATGAGCCTTGCCGAACTGTTCGCCGAGCGGGCGGGCGACTACCGCGCCGGCATGCATCACTGCACCGAGGACGAACTGCCCGAGGTGCTGGCCGGGCTGCTGGCCGGAGCGTCCAAGGTGGTGCTGCCACCGGGTGTGCCCGCAGCGTGGACCACTGCGCTGCCGGTGCCGGTGCTGGCGGACGGTCCCGCAGGCACGGTCGGCCGGACCGGAACGAGTTCGGCGGCCGGTGCGCCCGTCGGCGATGACGGTCTGGGATCGGGCCTGGTGCACCTGCTGACCCCGGCCGAGCTGGACGAGGCCGGGCTGTCGGTGCTCACCGGGTGCGCGGTGGCGATCGCGGAGACCGGCACGATCGTGCTCGACGCCGGGCCGGGGCAGGGCCGGCGGTTGCTGACGCTGGTCCCGGACCACCACGTCTGCGTGGTGCGCGACGAGCAGATCGTCGCCGACGTGCCCGACATGATCCCCGCGCTGGCCGATCCGACGCGTCCCCTGACGATGATCTCCGGGCCGTCGGCGACCAGCGACATCGAGCTCAACCGGGTCGAGGGCGTGCACGGGCCGCGCCGCCTCGACATCGTCTGCGTACATCCCTGAACATCGGAAGGGCGATCCACCATGACCAACCCGGTCGGCAGCTCCATGGTCGCGGTCAGCGCGCTCGGCTTCGGCGCGGCCTCCATCGGCAACCTCTACCGGGCCGTCCCGGACGAGCAGGCCGCGGCCACCGTCGACGCGGCCTGGCAGGCGGGCATCCGCTACTTCGACACCGCCCCGCACTACGGGCTGGGCCTGTCGGAGCAGCGGCTGGGCCGGGCCCTGGCCGGGTACCCGCGCGCCGAGTACGCGATCTCGACGAAGGTCGGCCGGATCCTCGTCGACGACCCCGACGGCGCGGGCGACGACATGGCCAACGGCTTCGCGGTGCCCGCGACCCGGCGGCGGGTGTGGGACTACAGCGCCGCCGGGGTGCGCCGCAGCATCGAGGAGAGCCTGGCCCGGCTCGGCCACGACCACGTCGACATCGTGCTGATGCACGACCCGGAGGAGAGCCCGGAGCCGGAGCAGGCGCTGCGGGAGGCGTACCCGGTGCTGGACGGGCTGCGCCGCGAGGGTGTCGTCGGCGCGATCGGCGTCGGCTCCAAGGATCCCGCGATCCTGGCCCGGTTCGCCGCCGAGACCGATGTGGACGCCCTGATGGTCGCCGGGCGGTACACGCTGCTGGAGCAGCCCGCACTCGACGACATCCTGCCCGCGTGCGTCAAGCGCGGCATCTCGGTGCTCAACGTCGGCGTGTTCAACAGCGGCCTGCTGGCGGTCGAGTGGCCCGACGAGACCCGGCCGTACGAGTACGGCACCGCCCCCGCCGAGATCCTCGCCCGCGCGCAGGGCATCGCCACCGCCTGCCGCCGCCACGGCGTGACCCTGCCGCAGGCCGCGCTCGCGTTCGCCGCCGCGCACCCCGCCGTCGCGTCGATCGTGGTCGGCGCGGGCAGACCCGGGCACGTCGAACGCAGCGCCGAGTGGTTCGCCCTGCCGTCGCCGCCCGCCCGGCTGTGGGCCGAACTGGTCGACGAGGGCCTGCTGCGCCCCGACGCCCCGCTGCCGGCATGACTTACCTGCATGTCGACCTGAGCAGCGGCGGCCAGTACCGCGAGCCCGAACTCGGCTGGGGCGGGCCGCTGCAGGCACTGTCCACGTTGCGCAAGGCGCTGGACGGCCCGGCCGACCCGGCCGATCCTCGGCTGCCCGTCGCGCTGGTCACCAGCACCGTCGCCGGGTTGGGCGCGGTCGGCACGGCCCGTTGCGCAGCCGTAGGCGTCTCGCCGCTGTCCGGTGCGGTCGCCGAGACCCGGGCCGAGGGCCCGTACGCGGCGGGCATGCGCGCGGCGGGCATCACCGGCATCAGCCTGACCGGGGCCGCGGATCAGCCGTCGTATGTGGTCGTCGAGACCGGACGCGCCACCGTGCTCCCGGCGGGCGAGCTGTGGGGGATGGAGACCGGGCAGGCCACCGACACGCTGCTGGCCCGGCACGGGCGTGGTGCCGCCGTCGCCGTGATCGGGCCGGCGGGGGAGGCCGGTGTGCGCTACGCCGCTGTGGTCACCTGCCGGTCGTTCCCGCTGCCCCGGCTCGGGTTCGGGGCGGTGCTCGGGGCCCGCCGGATCAAGGCCGTGGTCTGCGTGCCGTCCGACGGCCGTGCCGAGGGGCGCGCTCCGTGGCCGCACGATGTGCTCGCGGCGCAGGCGCTGTTCACCGCGTACCGCAAGGAGATGCCGGACCACCCGCTGGCGGGCTGGCAGCTCGCGGCCCCGGGATTCGGGGCCTGGCCGGGCACCTCGACCGAACCCGGCGCGGCCGCGGTGCGCAACTTCGCCGACACCGCCACCGCGCCCGCGTCCTGGCCCGGCCTGCACCCTGACCGCTACGCGGAGTTCCTGAGCTGGTCCGGTGGCGGCTGCCCCGGCTGCCCCAACGACTGCGTCAAGGGGTATGCCGGCGCGGGCCTGCACCAGGAGGCCGTGGCGATGCTCGGCCCGAACCTCGGCATCGGCGACCTTGGCGCGATCCTCGCCGCCAATGCCCGCTGCCAGGATCTGGGCCTCGATCCGGTGTCCCTCGGCGGCACCCTGGCCTGCGTGTTCGAGGCCGCCCAGCGGGGCTTGCCGTCCTGGCCGGCCGCCGAGCTGCCCGCCGGAGCCGGGTTCGGGGCCGCGGAACTGCTGGTCGAGCTGGTCGAGCTGGCCGCCCGTCCGGGGCACCCGCTGGGGGAGGGCGCGGCCGCGCTGGCCGCCCGGATCGGTGCGCCGGAGCTGGCCATGACCAGCCGCGGCGTCGAGCTGCCGCCGTTCGACCCGCGCAGCCAGCCCGGCCTGGGCCTGATGTACGCGGCCGCGCCGATCGGCCCGCGCTACGACGCTGTCGAGCACGACCTCGACTTCGACCCGGTGTACGGCCTGCCGCACTGCTTCGACGAGGCCGAGCGGATCGGGGTGTCCGTGCCCGCGCCTGCCTCCACCCTGGACGTCGCGCGCACGCTGCGCCTGGCCGACCTGTGGAGCGGCCTGGACGCGCTGCTGATCTGCCCGTTCGCCAGCACCCCCACCCGCCCGCTCACCCTCGACCGCGTCTGCGAACTGGTGCGGGCCACCTCCGGCCGTCCTATCACCCCGGAGCAGGTGTTCGCCCTCGGCCGGGACCGGCTGCGTGCCCAGCAGGAGATCAACGACCGGCTCGGCGTGCCCGCCGGGAGCCTGCCTGCCAGGTTCTTCGACGAGCCGGTGGCTGTCGGTGCGCACCGCGGCGCGGTGCTGGACCGGCCGAAGTTCACGTCCGCCGTGCAGACGATGCGCGCCCACTGGCGCGCCTGACCTGCGACGCGCAGGTCGCCCGATTTGCCTGGCAGGTGTGCGTATCTTGAGCTCGGTTTCGCCCGTGTGCCCGGCAAGTCGGACGATCTTCAAACTGGTCCTGACCGGAATGCGCGAATCACCGGATTCGGTCCGGCGGAGCAGGGGTCGTTGCCTAGGCTTACGTCATGGCTCGTACCGCCGCTGACCAGGTGCGCAGTGAGGACTTGTTCACGACCGCGCTGTGGGGATACTCCATGGACGAGGTGGACGCCTACGTCGAGGACACCGCCAGGCGCATGCGCCGGCTCGCCGCCGAGATCCAACGGCTGTCCGTCGCGGAGAACCAGCTCGGTGCCGCCCGGATCGAGATCTCCAAACTGACCTCCGAACTCGCCGAGGCGCGGCCGCTGGCCGGCGTCGGCCCCCGCGTGCAGGCGATCCTGCGAATGGCCGAGCGGGAGGCCGAGACGCTGCGCCGGACCGCCTTCGAGGTGCTGCGCAAGGCGTACGAGGAGGCGCGCGAGGTCCGGCAGAAGACCGAGGACGAGGCGTACCAGGCCAAGCGGGACTACGAGCTGGCGCTGGCCCACCGCCGCAAGCACGACAAGGACGAACTCGTCGCGACCGTCCTGGCCGAGGTCGCCGCGGGCGCCGAGCCGGAGCCCGAGCCGCGCGAGACCGCCGGGATGCGGGAGCTGTTCGCGGTCGCGTCCGCGACGAAGCGCCGGCCGGTGGCCGGGGCGACCCGCAAGGGCGCCGTCGAGCAGGTGCCGGCCGTGGTCGAGGCCGGCTCGGACCTGGACTTCACGCCGGATCTCGAAGCCGAACGCGACGTCGAGCCCGAAGCGCCCGTTCCCGCGTCAGCGGATGCCCAAACCGCCGGTCCCGTGCCCGCGGACGGCCGGGCTGCCGTGCCGGTGGACGCCGCCTGCGGCGATGCCGTCGCGGCGGAGGTCGCGGCCGTGGATCATGAGCAGGTAGTGGTGGGGGTGCAGCGGGAGGAAGCCGGGGCCGCCGTGCATGCCGTGCCGGAGGTGCTGGAGGACGAGTACCCGGTCATCGAGGAGCCGGTGGAGATGTTCCACAACGGCTCGAACAAGTCGCGCCGCAAGCGGGCCCGCAACCAGCGCGCCAACCCCGCCGACCCGCAGCCCTCGTCCGCACCCGACCCCGCGCACACGATGCCCGCCAAGCGGCCCTGAGCGACCGGCTTGATCGTCGTCTGGTGCCATGACCTGCGGTCCGACCGCAGGTCATGGCACCAGAACAGTGCTCGTCAAGCCGAGGCTGCCCGCCAGCCGCGCTTGAGGTCGCCGTTCCAGCCGCGCTTGATGTCGGTGGAGGCGTGCGGTGCTCCGACGCGGAGCACGTCCCAGTGGCGGTGCGGCTCCTCGGAGCTCTTCAGCGTGATCCGGTCACCGACTCTGACCTTGGGCTCCACCCAGCACGTCAGCATCCGGTCTCCGGATCTCAGGTCGACCTGAACCAGCGTTGTCATGGCGGCGACGGTAACAGTGATCACGGTCGACGTCCTCCGAGTTTTCGGCCCGCCGCGGCCGCTGCCGGCCAGGTCGGGGGCTGGGGACTGGTTCACATTCTGTTCACGGGGTGCGTGGGCGGGGTGACGCTGCGGGTACGGTGCCGCCCGTGACCCTGTACCTGCTCGCCTTCGCGGTGATCACCCTGGCGGCATTCGCCCAGGCCATCTCGGGCTTCGGCTTCTCCCTGGTCGCCGTGCCGCTGCTGGCGATGATCGTCGATCCGCAGCCGGCCGTGGTCGCCGCCACGATGGTGAGCTTCTGCCTCAACGCCGTCAACGCGTACGGGCACCGCCGCCACATCGACGTCGGTGCGTCGCGGCGGCTGCTGCTGTGGGTCCTGGCGGGGCTGCCGCTGGGCGTGCTGGCGCTGCGGCTGCTGCCCTCTGGCGCGCTGGTCGCCGTGATCGCGCTGGTGACGCTGGGCTGCACGGTGGTGGTCTGGCGGGGCTGGCACATCGCGCCGGGCGGCTGGACCCTGCGCGGCGCGGGCCTGCTGTCCGGGGTGCTCACCACGGCCACCGCCACCAACGGCCCGCCGCTGGTGGCAGCCCTGCAGGCGATGCGGCTCGAGCCGCGGGCGTTCCGGGCCACACTGGCGCTGATCTTCGCCGCGGTGTCGCCGGTCGCGGTGGCCGGTTTCCTGCTGGCGGGCCTGCTCGGCACGCGGGCCGTGCTGGTCGCCGCGGTCGGCCTGCCGGCGGCGGCGCTGGGCGGGTGGGCGGGCAACCGGCTGTTCGCCCGGTTCGACGCGGGCACGTTCCGGCGCATGGTGCTCGGCGCGCTCGTGGTCAGCTCTGCGGCGGCGCTGGCAAAGGCGGCCATGTAGCCGATGTCGCAGGGTTGAGGCAGGGTGGACGGCGTGACTGATCAACTGGTACGCCTCGTCGCCTGGTCCGCCGACGATCTCGAACTGCTGCGCCGGATCAACACGCCCGACATGAAGAAGCACCTCGGCGGCCCGGAGACCGAGGAGAAGGTGCTGTCGCGCCACCAGCGCTACCTGGCGCTGCCGAACGGCCGCATGTTCCGGGTCGCGCTGGCGGCGACCGGGGAGCCGGTCGGCACCATCGGCCACTGGGACCGGGAGTGGCAGGGCGAGCAGGTGTACGAGACGGGCTGGAGCGTGCTGCCGGAGTTCCAGGGCCGGGGCCTGGCCGTCGCGGCGGCGCGGGCGCTGATCGAGGCGGCGCGGGCTGACGGGCGGCATCGCTGGCTGCACGCGTACCCGGGGGTGGACAACCTGCCGTCGAACGCGATCTGCCGCAAGGCCGGGTTCGAGCTGGTCGGGCCGTACGACTTCGAGTTCCCGCCGGGCCGCGCGATGGTCAGCAACGACTGGCGCTACGACCTGCGGAAACCCTGATCGGCCGGAGCGCGGCAAAAAATCTTGGAAGAATTCCGGGGCGGATGTCGAGACCGGCGCGCCGGCTCCGTCCGTGAGGTGAGGGCAGGCCGACGGGGCCTGCCGGACCGGAGGGAAGACCACGATGAAGTACCTGCTGATGATCTACGGCAACCAGGAGAAGTGGGCCTCGATCCCGCCGGAGATCTTCCCGGCGGAGATCGCCAAGCAGGATGCCTGGAACGTCAAGTACAAGGAGACCGGCGAGCTGCTGGGCGCGTACGGGCTGGCCGACGCCGCCGCGGCGAAGCTGGTGCGCCGCGCCGACGGGCTGCCCGCGGTGACCGACGGCCCCTACCTGGAGACCAAGGAGTACGTCGCGAGCTTCTACCTGCTCGACTGCGCCAGCCAGCAGCGCGCGGAGGAGATCGCGGCAGACATGCCGTGGGCTGACCAGGACCCGGTCGAGCTGTGGCCGGTGCTGCACGAGGCACCGGGCAACGACCTGTGATCGCCGACCGGCGCGTCGAGGAGCTGCTGCGCGAACTCGCGCCGCAGGTCCTCGGCGCGCTGGTGCGCCGCTACGGCATGTTCGACGCCTGCGAGGACGCGGTGCAGGAGGCGCTGCTGGTCGCGGCCCAGAAGTGGCCGGTCGACGGACTGCCGGACAACCCGCGCGGCTGGCTGATCACCGTCGGCTCGCACCGCCTGCTGGACGAGGTGCGCAGCGAGTCGGCGCGCCGCCGCCGCGAGGACGCGATCGCGCTGGCGACGCCGCAGTCGGCGCTGCTCGGTGCGCCCGCCGACGCCGTGCCCGACCGCGACGACTCGCTGACTCTGCTGTTCCTGTGCTGCCATCCGGCGCTGGCCGCGCCGAGCCAGGTCGCGCTGACCCTGCGCGCGGTCGGCGGTCTGAGCACCGAGCAGATCGCCACGGCGTTCCTGGTGCCGACGGCGACCATGGCGCAGCGGATCAGCCGGGCGAAGGCGAGCGTGAAGGCGGCGGGTGCGTCGTTCGCGATGCCCGCCGCCGCCGACCGCGCCGACCGGCTGCGCGCCGTGCTCCAGGTGCTCTACCTGATCTTCAACGAGGGGTACGCCACCACGGCCGGCCCCGACCTCACCGCGCCGCAGCTGTCCGACGAGGCGATCCGGCTGACCCGCTGGCTGCACCGGCTGCTGCCCGACGACGCCGAGGTGGCCGGCCTGCTCGCCCTGATGCTGCTCACCGACGCCCGCCGCCCCGCCCGCACGATGCCCGACGGCAGCCTGGTGCCCCTGGCCGACCAGGACCGCACCCGCTGGGATCAGGCCCGCATCGCCGAGGGCGTGGCCCTGCTCACCGAGGCCCTGCCGCGCGGCGCGGTCGGCCCCTACCAGCTCCAGGCCGCCATCGCCGCCGTCCACGACGAGGCCCCCACCATGACCGACACCGACTGGCCCCAGATCCTCGCCCTGTACGGCCTACTCGAACAGGTCGCCCCCAGCCCCGCCGTCACCCTCAACCGCGCCGTCGCCGTAGGCCACGTCCACGGCCCCCGAGCCGGCCTGGATCTGCTCGCCACCCTCGAGACCGACTCCCGCATGACCAACCACCACCGCCTCCTGGCCACCCGAGCCCACCTGCTCGAACAGGCCGGCGACCACCAGGCGGCCGCCACGGCCTACCGCGCCGCCGCCGCCCTGGCCACCAACCTCCCCGAACGCCGCCACCTCACCACCCGCGCCACCCTGAACGAAGGAAGGGCACCTTCTTAACGCTCCGCGTTATAGAAGGTGCCCTTCCAAACTCAGCGGCCCGGTTGAGCAGGCTCGTCGTGGGCTTCCGTGCGGCGGTGGGCGTGTCGGCGGCCGGCGAGGCCGCGCAGCGCGGCGAGGCCGATGACGAGCCAGACGACGTTGACGGCCACGGACGGCAGGGCGCGATGCACGATGCCGTTGACCGCGAGCGCGACCGCGCCCGCCAGGTTCAGCAACTGGTACGTCGTCCCGGCGGCGATGCGCCCGCTGGACAGCAGCCCGTACGCGAGCAGCAGCGCGGCCGCGCCCAGCCAACCGAAGACCTCGACGAGCACGTCGACGCTCACGGCCGGGTCCCACAGTCGCGGGTGCTCATCGCGGCACCAGCGCGTACGCCCGCACGGGGAACGTGCCGAAGTCGCGCACCGGGGCGGGCACCGCGTGCAGGCGGGCGCCGTGCACGGGCAGCTCGCCGAGGCCGGTCAGGTGTTCCAGCACCGGAATGCCCGCGTGCAGCAGGATCGAGTGCGCGGGCCGGGTCTTGCCGTCGGTGCAGTCGATGTTGACGCTGTCGATGCCGACCAGCTTGGCCCCGGCGTCGGCCAGGTGCTTCGCGCCGTCCTCGGCCAGGTACGGCGCGGCAGCCCCGTACCCGGCGGTGCGCCAGTGCCGGTCCCAGCCCGTGTGCAGCAGCACCGCCCGCCCGGCCACGTCGTAGGGCGCGAGGGTCTGCGCGGTGATCGCCCGCTCGGTCGAGCCGGTCAGCCGGACCACGACGACGGGTAGGTCGGCCAGCGATTCCAGGGGCAGCCCGGCCAGGTCGACGCCGCCCTCGTACCGGTGGAACGGGCTGTCCACGTAGGTGCCGGTGTTGCTGACCATGGTGATGCGGTCGATGGTGAACTCGGTGCCCTCGGCGTAGACGCTGCGCGAGTCGGCGCGGGTCAGGTGCGGGAGGATCTCCGGCCCGGGCAGCCCGGGGTAGGTGGTCATGCCGGCCTCGATGACGTGGCTCAGGTCGACCAGCCGGGTGCCCTGCCCGGTGGCGGCGTCCGCGGCCGGGCCGCCGCGGGAGCCCTTGTGCGCCTCGGCGAAGACCTCGACGCCGGACAGCCGCACCTGGTCCACCATCAGCAGGCCGAGGTGGCCGACGAACAGTCCGGCCAGGTCGTCGGCGGTGACGTCCGGGCCGGGCACATCGAGGCGGAAGCCCTGGGCCTGCATCCCGCCGCCGTTGAGGAAGGTCACGTCCGCGTCGAACGACGCCCGGTACTCGGTCATGCCTCCATGGTCCGCCGTGCTTGGCATACAGCACAAGCGACGATCTCTTCATGCGGCATGTAGCCTGACTGAATGCAGATCGACCCGCGCCGCCTCGCCGTGCTGCGCGCCGTCGCCGACGCGGGCGGCGTGCTCGCCGCCGCATCCGTGCTGCACCTGACCCCGTCGGCGGTGTCGCAGCACATCGCGCGGCTGGAGGCGGAGACCGGGGTCACCCTGCTGGACCGCTCGCAGCTGGGCGGGCGGCGCGCCGCCGGGCTGACCCCGGCCGGGCGGATGCTGGCAGGCCACGCCGCGAAGCTCGGCCAGGTGCTGGCCGCCGCCGAACACGAGCTGGCCGCGTTCACCGGGCAGGTGGCCGGGCCGGTGCTCGTCGGGGCGTTCCCGACCGCGATCCGGCACCTGGTGGTCCCGGTGGCCGAAGACCTCGTCACCAGCACGCCCGCGGTCACGCTGCGCATCCGCCAGTACGAGCCGGAGCCGGGGCGGGCCGCGCTGCGTACCGGCGAACTGGATCTGCTGATCACGGAGTCCGACGCGGCCGCTCCCGCTCGCGACCCGGCCGGGCTGCGCACGGTGAAGCTGTTCGACGATCCGTACCGGATCGTGGTGCCGCGCCGCTGGGGTGCGGTCACCGACCTCGCCGTGCTGCGGGAACGGCCCTGGGTCGACGGGCCGCCCGACACCGCGGTGCGCCGCGTGCTCGACCGGGTGTGCGCCCAGCACGGCCTGACCCTGGACCGCCGGCACGAGTGCCTGGAGTTCCCCGCCGCGCTCGCTGTGGTCGCGGCCGGCCTGGCCGCCGCCGTGGTGCCCGCGCTGGCCCTGCCCGAGGAGCATCCGGCGGTCCGTGCCATCACCACCCCGCTGGTCGGCGCCCGTCGCCTGGACCTGATGCACCGCCGCGGCCGCCACGAACCCAGCCCCGCCGCCCGCCTGGTCGCCGCCGCCATCGCCACCCGGGCCCACGACACCGCCCCATCCTCCTAGGACGATCCAGGTGGCGTGCCCCGCCCGCCGGCTCCGATAGGGTGCGCCCGGTGAACGATCGGCGCTGGGAAGTCGAGCCAGGCGCAGGCGTCGGGCCGCTGCGGTTCGGTATGGCACGCGCCGAGCTGCGGGCGCTGCTGGGCCCGTCCAGCGGGTTTCGGCGTGGCGGGTATTCGGAGCACCTGACCGACCAGCCAGCCAACGGATCAGCGCTGGTGACCTGCTCGCCGGAGGAGGGCCTGTACCTCATCGAGATCCCGGACCCGGACGGTGTCACCTATCGGGGCGTGCCCCTGGCCGGTCCGGCGGCCGAGGTGATGGCGGCGCTGCGCGGGATCGGTGTCGACCTGGTGGAGGACAGCTCCGGCTGCACCTTCGCCGAGCACAGCATCGCCCTCTACGTGCCCTCCTCTGAACCGGACGCCCCAGTGGAGGCGGTGTCCGCGTTCGGGCCCGGTCGCGTGATGGACGTCAACGACCTGAACGAGTTCCCCGCGGGCGAGAGAGCGAGCGCGCCGGGGCGGGTGTACCAGGTTGTCAGTGGGGTCGGGGTGGGGCCGGTGCGGCTGGGCGAGCCGCGGGCGGATGTACGCCGCAAACTCAACGGCGGTATGAGCTGGACGCTCCCCCCGGGCTCGCGGGAGCCCGAAGAGGACCACTTCTGGGAGGACGGGCTGGTCGTGGAGTACGGTCCGGACGGTCTGGTCCGGCGGATCTTCGTGACGAAGGCGGACCGGGTCGACTATCACGGCGTCGACCTGAAACCGCCATATCCCGCGGTGCTCGACGACGTCAGGCAGGCGTTGCTCGCGGGCGGGCATACCGTTGTCGACGGTGAGGCGCTGCTGGACCTGCCCGGCACAGGTGTCCAGGTGTGGATCTCACGCGCCGACGCCGAGATGCCGCTGCCGGTCTGCGCCGTGGTCGTGTCCGCGATCCCGGACTGACCGGTCCACGCCGCGGCTCAGGTCTCGCCGTCGGCGAGGGTGTCGGCGAGGCGGCCCACGATCGGTTCCAGCACCCCGTACGCGCCATCCGACAGGTCACCGTCGCCGCGCATGTCGCGCAGCTTGGCCAGCAGCTCCCGGGCCTCGTCGGCGGCGTCGCCGTCGCCGTCGCGGCGCAGCCGCTTCTCGATGTCCTGGATCTGCTTGCGCAGCTCGGCGGCGTCCTTGCCGGCGATGCCGCCCGTGTGGGCCAGCCGGTCGATCTCCTGCCGCAGCTGCACCAGCGGGTCGGCGGGGCGGGCCGCCGAGGGCTTGGGCGCGGCGGGCCCGGTGGTGCTCGCCGCGTTCGACTTGGCGGTCGCGTTCGACGGCCCCGCCACGGCGGCGTTGCCGGCCGGCGCGCCGGCGGAGGCGAGCACGATGAGCATGAGCCCGGCCACAATGGCCACCACGGCCGCGGTGCCCCACAGCACCGGGCGCAGCCAGCGGTCGGGCCGGTCAGGCCGGGCGGATCTGGCGGCGCGCGAGGGCCGGGCGGGCGGGGGAGGTGGCACCGAGGCCACCCCGACCAGCGTGCCCGGCGCCGACCGGGCCACGGACGGCGACACCGGCGCCGAGATGAGGGTGTCCGACAGCTGGGCGGTCGCGTACGGGTCGGGCACGATCGCCTCGCCGATGGTCAGCAGCTGCGCGGCGACCTGCTCGGCGCTGCCCGGCCGCTGCCCGGGGTCGGCCGCGGTCAGCCGACCGGTGAGTTCCGCGAGCTGCGTGGGCACACCGGCGCGCAGTAGATCGTCGCGTACGCCGTCGCCGTCGTGCCCGGCCGGCGGCGGGGCACCGGTGAGCATCGCATACAGCGAGCAGCCCAGCCCGAACACGTCGGTGCGCGCGTCGACCGGGCCGCCCGCGGCCTGTTCGGGCGCGGTGTAGCCGCGGGTGCCCGCGACCAGTGACGGGTACGCCGCCTCCTGCCACGCCGCGATGCCGAAGTCGCACACCTTGACCATGCCCGACGAGTTGACCAGCAGGTTGGCCGCGGTCACGTCGCGGTGCACGATGCCGGCGGAGTGCGCGGCGGCCAGCGCGGCGCACGTCTGCACGGCGATGCCGACGGCCTGGTCGCGGTGCAGCGGGCCGTCCTGCAGCAGGGTGTGCACGCTGGGCCCGTCGACCAGTTCCATCACCACGTAGGCGTCGTCGGTTTCGACCGCGACGTCGTACACCGCGACGATGTGCGGGTGCGGCAGCGCGGCAACGGCCTGCGCCTCACGCCAGAAGCGCTGTCGTGTCGCGGTGTCGGCGAATCGCGCGGGGTCCAGGATCTTCACCGCGACCGGGCGGCGCAGGCGCAGATCGCGTCCACTCCAGACGGTGGCCATGCCACCGTGCCCGATCTCCTCGTCGACCTGGTACCGGGCGCCCAGCAGTCTGCCCATTCCGTGGCTCTACCCGCCCCGGCGGCCCGCAAACCGATCCGCACCGATGTCACCCTTCCGCGCCCCGCCGCGCTGCGGCGCGAGTCGGGAAGACAACCGGGTCCGGCCGAGGTTTATGCGGATCTTGTGGGGCGTTTAAGGTCTCCACAAGGGAGTTCTCCGTAGCGTTCCGGTCATCGGCCGTGCACCGCGGTCGCCGCCGCACGCCGCCGCCCCGTCAGCCGGGCTGCCGGCCGTGTGCGTGCCCCCGGCAGGAACGGAGTTCATCCCATGCGAAGACTGGTCGCCTACCCGCTGGTGGCGCTGGGTCTCGTGACCGCGTCACTGGCGGTCGCCTCGCCCGCGTCCGCCCACGGGTACGTCTCGTCGCCCCCGAGCCGCCAGGCGCTGTGCGCGTCGGGCAGGGTCGGCGACTGCGGCCCGATCCAGTACGAGCCGCAGAGCGTCGAGGGCCCGAAGGGGCAGCGCAACTGCCACGGCGGCCTGGCACAGTTCGCCGTGCTGAACGACAACGGCCGCAACTGGCCCGCGACCTCGGTCGGCTCCTCGGTCACCTTCAACTGGGTGCTCACCGCCCGGCACTCCACCAGCAGTTGGGAGTACTTCATCGGGGGCAGGCGGATCGCGTTCTTCGAAGACGGCGGCCGCCAGCCGAACGCGACCGTGTCACACCAGGTGAGCCTGGCCGGGTTCAGCGGCCGGCAGACCCTGCTGGCGATCTGGAACATCGGCGATACCCCGATGGCCTTCTACAACTGCATCGACCTGCAGATCGGCGGGGGCGGCCCGGCCCCGTCGCCGACCGCCGCGCCGTCGCCGACGGCCCGGCCCACCGCGTCGCCGACCGCGCGCCCGAGCGCCCGCCCGACGGTGCGGCCGTCGAGCCCGGCCGCGTCGCCGACGGCCCGCCCGACCGGCACCGCGCCCGGCGCGCCCACCGGTGCCGAGTGGGCCCCTGGGCGGACCTACCGGACCGGTGACGAGGTGACCTACCAGGGCGTGCGCTACCGCTGCCGGCAGTCGCACAGCTCGATCGTCACCTGGGAGCCGTCGTACTACACGCTCGCGCTCTGGCTGCCGATCTGACGGACTCCGGCGGGCCGTTCCCCCGTGCGGCCCGCCGGTCACCACCCCGCCGCTCCGACCGGCCGTCGCTCGGCCCCGCCTGCCGCGCCTCGCCCGCCGGTCGGCGACCGTCCCGCAGCGCTGTTCGCCGCGCTCCTGACCGCGGCTGTGGACTCGACCTTCCCGCGTACACCACCCCGGCGAACACGCCCCCTCCGAACAGGACCACGCCGATGAGAAAGATCCGGATCGCGCTGGCCACCGCCGCGCTCGCCCTGCTGGCCGCCTGCGGCACCGCCGCGCCCGAACCGGCGGCCTACCAGCCGCCCGCCGCGCCGGTGGCCGACGCGACGTTCAACGCGACCGACGTGATGTTCCTGCAGATGATGGTCACCCACCACACGCAGGGCCTGGAGATGGTCAAACTCGCCCGTACCCGCGGGACCAGCGAGGAGGTGGCGATGCTCGCGGGCGCGATCGAGGTCACCCAGACCACGGAGCTGGAGGTCATGCAGGGCTGGCTGAACACCTGGGGCGAGCCGACCACCGCCGGCCATGACCCGAACGCGCACGCTTCGCACGGTGGCCTGCCGATCACCGGCGCGGACGAGATGGCGGCGCTGCGCAAGGCGAGCGGCGCGCAGTTCCAGACGACGTTCCTGAACCTGCTGATCGGCCACCAGCACAATGCCGTCGAGATGGCCCGCATGGAGACCGACAGCGGCATCAACGCGCAGGTCAAGGACCTCGCCAACCGGATCACCCTGTCTCGCACCGAGCAGATCAAGCAGATGCTGGGCCTCGTCGCGGCCTGACCCCGCGCCCTGGCCGACCCGCGTCCGAAGGTCCCCGGTCGCGTGTCCGGAGCTCCGTCCGTGCTGCTCTGGCAGCATGGGCGGAGCTTCGGTTTTTCTCACGGCGATGGCGTGAACCTGGACGTCCCGTCCGGCGACTGTGCTGGGCGAGGAGGCAGGCATGAGTAGTGACGAGCTGCTGGTGGTCCGCTGCCGGCTCGGTGAGCGGGACGCGCTCGCGGAGCTGGTGCGGGCCTGGCACGCGCCGGTGTGGGGATACGTGCGGCGCATGATCGGCCCGGCCGAGGCCGACGACGTGACGCAGGAGGTGTGGCTCGCCGTGGTGCGCGGGCTGCCGGGGCTGCGGCAGCCGGAGCGGTTCACGCCGTGGCTGTTCACGATCGCGCGGCGGGCGGTGACCAACCGGCTGCGGGCCGAGTACGCCCGGCCCGAGATCGCGACCGATGCCGAGCCGGTGTCACCCGATCCCGCAGACGCGCTGGTGGACCGGGCTGAGCTGGTGGCCGGGCTGGCGGCGCTGCCGGCCCGGGAGCGGGAGGTGCTGATCCTTTTCCATCTCGAGGACCTGCCGCTGGAGACGTGCGCGCTGATCTGCGACGTACCCGTCGGCACGGTCAAGTCCCGCCTGTCCCGTGCGCGGCGCCTGCTGCGCGAGGAAATGAACCGGAAGGAAGGCCGCCCGTGAACGCCGACGAACTCATCTCCCGACTGTCCGGCCCGCTGTCGTTGCGCCGCCGGGTGGCCACCACCGTCGCGCTGCTCGGCGGCCTGCTCGGGGCCGCGTTCGTCGGCCTGCTGTGGCTGAGCGAGCCGGTGTTGCCGTTGCGCACGCAGCTCGCCTTCGGGGCGCTGGTGCTGGTCGGGCTGGGCTGGGCCGGTTACGGCAGCTGGGTGCTGTCCCGGCGTACGCCGCTGTTCGCGCTCGACCGCGTGATCGCCGGCTGGCTCGCGCTGGCCGCATCCGGCCTGCTCGCGGGGCTGACCGCGCTGGTGGCGCTGACCCGTGGCGGAGTGCACTGGGCTGCATACCTGATGGTCGTGGTGCTGCTCATGGTCGCGGCGGGCAACCTCGTCCGGGCCCGGGCGTTGCGCGGCGCGCTGCTGCGCCGCAAGCGCGAGCTGGGCGGCTGAGTCCCACCGGCCGAAGCCCCGTCCATGCCGTGGACCGGCATGGACGGGGCTTCGATCATGTGCGGGGCGGGGGCGCACCCCTGCTACTCGTATACGGTGGCGGCTCGGAGCGCCTCCGCCGCGACCTGCCACCCGTCAGCCGGAACCGCCCGGCCGCGCCCGGCGTAGTAGCCGTCGCTGTCGTCCAGCCAGGCCGCGAGCGCCGCCAGGTAGTCCGGCACGGTGTGGTTCTCCCAGTTCGCGGGTGGTTCGCCGGCCGACCAGTCGGCGAGCAGTTCGCGCACCGTGGCGGCCAGCCGCTCCTTGTGTCGCACGGCAGGGGCGGAGGGGCATCCGGCGATCCCGCAGTCGTCGTCCGGGTCGGTCGGATCGTGTTCGAACTCGTAGTGGAAGCACACCCAGTGCATTCCTTCGAAAAGGCCGGCGGGGTCGCGGTGTGCGGCCAGGGCGCGTCCGCAGCGTCGGCAGCGCGTCTCAGTGGAGGCAGGCATGGCCACATCATCCGGTTCGGGCCGGGAGGCGGTATGTCGCACCCGGCCCGGTCGGCTCAGGGGGTGGCGGAGTCCCGGTCGGCGTGCAGGACCGAGGACAACCAGGCGAGCTGCCGCTGTACCTGGTAGGCCTCGCCGCCCTCGTGGTGGTTGAACGGGTAGGCGTGGATCTCGCGGGTGGGGCGTTGCGGGCGGCCGTTGGCGGCGCCGTAGTGGTTGTGGGCGGCGAATACGCCGCTGGGTGGGCAGACGTTGTCGCGCAGGCCGGTGCCGAAGTGCGCGGGGGCGACGGCGCGGCGGGCGAAGGCGACGCCGTCGACGTAGGACAGGGTGCGCCGGACGGCGTCCTCGGCCTCGCGGTGCACGGCCAGGAAGTTGACGATCTCGCCGTACGGCGGGGCGTCGGTGATCTCGATGGCGCGCTGGAGGTGGCACAGCAGCGGTGCGGTGGTGATCAGCGCGGCGAGGTCGGGTACGAGTCCGGCGACCGCGAGGGCCAGGCCGCCGCCCTGGCTGTTGCCGGTGGCGACGATCCGGTCGGCGTCGACGCCGGGCAGGGCGCGGGCGGCTTCGACGGCTCGGACGGCGTCGGTGATGAGCCGCCGGTAGTAGTAGTCGTGCGGGTCGAGGATGCCGCGGGTGGACGGCCACGGCCCGCCGAGCGCGGTGCCGTGCGGGTCGGGGGTGTCACCGCCGCTGCCGTACTGGCCGCCCTGCCCGCGGGCGTCCATGAGCAGGTGCGCGTAGCCGGCGACGGGCCAGGTCAGCCGTTCGTGGGGCAGTCCGCGGCCGCGGCCGTAGCCGACGTATTCGACGATCGCGGGCAGTGGGGTGTCGTCTCCGGCGGGGCGGGTGTACCAGGCGCGGACGGGGTCGCCGCCGAAGCCGGTGAAGGTGACGTCCCAGGTGTCGAGCAGGGGCAGGCCGGTGCGCACCGGCCGGACGTCGCCGAGCACCGGGTGGGCGGCGGTCTCCTTGAGGGTCGCGGACCAGAACTCGTCGAAGTCGGCGGGTTCGGCGACGTCGGGCGTGTGGTGCCGGAGCTGGTCGAGCGGTAGGTCGAACAGGGGCATGGGTCCTCACCGGGTGTGCGGGGTAGGGCGCAGGTGCGGGGGTGGTGCGGTGGTCTCGCGGACGACGAGTTCGGTCACCAGGTCGATCCGGCTGGTCGCGAGGTCGATCTTGTTGGCGAGGTCGAGCAGCATCTGGGCGGCGGCCCCGGCCATGTCGCGCAGCGGCTGGTGGATGGTGGTCAGGGCGGGGTCGGTCCAGGCGGCGACCGGCAGGTTGTCGTAGCCGATGACGGACAGGTCGTCGGGCACGTGCAGGCCGAGTTGGCGGGCGGCGCGCAGCACGCCCATGGCCTGCATGTCCGACCCGGCGAAGATGGCGGTGGGCCGGTCGGGCCGGGTGAGCAGGTCCATGGCGTGCTCGTGGCCGGTGGCGACGTAGAAGGTGCCGTGCCGGACGAGGTCGGGGTCGACGGGGAGGCCGGCCTCCTCGTGCGCGGCCCGGAATCCGGCGGTGCGGGCGCGGCTGCACAGCACGTCGGTCGGGCCGGAGATGACCGCGATCCGGCGGTGGCCGAGTTCCAGCAGGTGGCGGGTGGCGAGCAGGCCGCCGCTCCAGTTGTTGGCGCCGACGGTGGGCACGGAGGCGGAGGTGGCGCTGTCGGTGTCGATGACGACGAACGGGATCGCGCGGCGGTGCAGTTGCTGCCGTTGGGGTTCGGTGAGGTGGCACTGGACGAACAGGACGCCGCGGGGTCTGCGGGCGAGCACCCCGTCGAGCCATTCCTGTGGCGGCCGGTGGCGGCCGTCGAGCTGGGACAGCACGACGTCGATCCTGGCGGGGGCGGTGACCGTCTCGATGCCGCGGATGATCTCCATCGCCCAGGTGGAGTCGTATTCGTGGAAGACGAGGTCGATCTGGCCCGCTCCGGTGGGCAGCCGCCGGGAGCGGCGGCGGTAGCGGTTGCGTTCGAGGCTGGCTTCGACGCGGGCGCGGGTCACGGCGGAGACGTCGAGGCGGCCGTTGAGGACTTTCGAGACGGTGGCGGTGGAGACGCCGACCTCGTCGGCGATGGCCGCGATCGTCACCGCGCCGGATCCGGCGCTCGGACGGGACTTCGTCATCTTTGCCTCGCCAGCTGCCTCGGAAGTTTCGGAACGAACTCTAACACCACGATCGGCATTCTCGGCGAGCGTGATGTTACGCGGGATCGAGGACATCGATGGTCCTCCCCGGACGGTCACGCACTGCAATCGTTTGCGTCAGCAGTTCAACGACCCTTGACACGCTCCGGCGGGACGCTTAAGTTGCCCGGCACAGGTAACGCAATATTTCCGAAACTTTCGGTGAAACGCGGAGGTCGGCTCTCGCTGTCCGTAACGGACCGGGCGTGGTCGTACGGAATGCGCTTCGGCTTGAACAGGGGAGGTCCTCCGATGAGCGTGCCCGGGACGCTGGACCCGCCGCGGTCCACACCGGAGGCGACGCGGGCTACGCCCGACCCCGCGCCGCCCGTCCGCGCCCGGCGGCTGAGCTGGCGGCGGGCGCTGCGCCGGGACTGGCAGCTGTACTCGCTGGCACTGCTGCCGCTGCTGTTCTTCGCGGTCTTCCGCTACCTGCCGATGATCGGCAACGTCATCGCGTTCCGTAAGTTCCAGCCTGGCGGCAACCCGCTCGGGGAGTACTGGGTCGGGCTGCGCTACGTGGAGATGTTCCTCAACGACTCGACGTTCTGGAACGTGTTCACCAACACCCTGGTGCTGGGCGTGCTGACGCTGGTGGTCTGCTTCCCGCTGCCGATCGTGCTGGCGCTGCTGTTCAACGAGCTGAGCAGCCGCCGGCTCAAGCGCTTCGTGCAGTCGGTGTCCTATCTGCCGCACTTCCTGTCGGTCGTGATCATCGCGGCGATGGTGATGCAGCTGCTGAGCGTCGACGGCACGGTCAACCAGGTGGTGCGGGCGTTCGGCGGCGAGCCGATCTCGTTCCTGCAGCAGCCGGAGTGGTTCCGCACCATCTACGTCTCCTCGGAGGCGTGGCAGACCGTCGGCTGGGGCACGATCCTCTACCTGGCCGCGCTGACCACCGTCGACTCCGACCTGTACGAGGCGGCCCGCATCGACGGGGCCGGCCGGTGGCGCCAGACCTGGCACGTCACCCTGCCCGGCATCCGGCCGACCATGGTGACCCTGCTGATCCTCAACATCGGCACGTTCATGGCGGTCGGGTTCGAGAAGATCCTGCTGTTGTACAACCCGCTGACGTATCCCACCGGCGACGTGGTCTCCACGTACCTGTTCCGGATGGGCGTGCTGTCCAACAGCTTCAGCTACGCCGCCGCGATCGGCCTGTTCGAGGCCGTCATCGGCCTGACGCTGGTGCTGTCGGCCAATCTCATCGCCCGCCGCGCAGTAGGGACGAGCCTGTGGTGACCGTCGAGCAGCCCCCGATCTCGGCCCCGGCCCCGCCGCGCCCGGCCCTGCGGCGCAGGCGCGGATTGAAGGTCACCCGGGGTTACCGGGTGTTCCAGGCCGTCAACGCGGTCGTGCTGACCGTCGTGGTGATCGTGACGCTGTACCCGTTCGTCAACGTGGTGGCGCGTTCGTTCAGCCAGGAGGCCTACATCCGGGCCGGGCAGGTCAACCTGGTGCCGCGCGGGTTCAACCTGAGCACGTACAAGCTGGTCATGGCCGACGACATGTTCTGGGCCAACTACCGCAACACCGTGTTCTACACGGTCGTCGCGACCGCCGTCGCGATCGTCCTGACCACCTGCTACGCGTACGTGCTGTCCAAGAAGCAGCTGCGCGGCCGGTCGGCGCTGGTCGGCATCGCCGTGTTCACCATGTTCTTCTCCGGCGGCCTGATCCCGAACTACATCCTGGTCACCAGCCTGGGCCTGAAGAACTCGGTGTGGGCGATCGCGCTGCCGAACGCGATCAGCGTGTTCAACCTGCTGGTCATGAAGGCGTTCTTCGAGAGCATGCCGGTCGAGCTGGAGGAGGCCGCCGCCGTCGACGGCCTGGACACCTACCGCATCCTGTGGCGCATCGTGCTGCCGCTGTCCAAGGCCATGATCGCGACGATGGTGCTGTTCTACGCGGTGGCCTTCTGGAACTCGTGGTTCTCGGCCTTCCTCTACATGGACCAGTCCGAACTCTTCCCGGTCACCGTCTACCTGCGCAATCTCATCGCCGGGGCGACGGGTGCGGGCTCCGTCGGCGCAGCCGACGCCGATCTGCAAACGGCGGCCAACATCCAGGCCGTGACGATCGTGCTCACCGTCGTGCCGATCCTGCTGGTCTACCCCTTCGTCCAGAGGTATTTCGTGTCCGGCGTGATGCTCGGGGCGGTCAAGGGATGAACCGGCGCTTTTCGCAAGCCGCACCTCCCACTCCTCATCCTGAAAGGCGCAAACATATGGCAATCCGCTCTCGCAGACGCGTCGCGGCGTTCGCCGCGGCGCTGCTGGCCGTATCCCTGTCGGCGTGCACCGGCGAGGAACCCACCTCCGAGGACCTGTCCGGCAACCGCGTCGGCGCGATGACCGACTACGGCGTGAATGCGCAGTTCAAGGCCACCGAGGCGCTGAACTTCTCGATCCTGTACAACAACCACCCGAACTACCCGATCAAGAACGAGTGGCTGTTCTGGTCCGAGCTGACCAAGCGCACCGGCGTCACGCTGCAGCCGACCGCGGTGCCGCTGTCGGACTACGAGCAGAAGCGCAGCCTGCTCATCGGCGCGGGCGACGCCCCGCTCATCATCCCCAAGACCTACCCCGGCCAGGAGACCCCGTTCGTGGCCTCGGGCTCGATCCTGCCGGTCAGCGACTACATCGATCTGATGCCGAACTTCAAGGACAAGATCGCCAAGTGGAACCTGCAGCCTGACATCGACCAGCTGCGCCAGCTCGACGGCAAGTTCTACCTGCTGCCGGGCATACACGAGAACGTGTGGACGGACTACTCGCTCGGGGTGCGCACCGACATCCTCGCCCAGCTGAACCTCACCGCACCCAAGACCTGGGACGAGGTGTACACCATGCTCAAGGCGATGAAGGCGGCGTACCCGAACCAGTACCCGATGTCGGACCGGTGGAGCAAGCCCACCCCCGGCGGTGCGCTGTTCAACTACATGGCCGGGGCGTTCAGCACCAACGGCGGCTGGGGCTACCGCAACGACTACTGGGACGCCAACGCCAAGAAGTTCGTCTTCACCGGTGCCACCGACGGCTACAAGCAGATGGTCACCTACCTGAACAAGCTGGTGAAGGAAGGCCTGCTCGACCCGGAGAGCTTCACCCAGGACGACGACACCGCCATCCAGAAGCTCGCCACCGGCAAGTCGTTCGTGATCAGCGCCAATGCCCAGGAGCTGGTCAACAAGTACCGGACCACGATGGCCGCGACCCTGCCGAACGCGAAGCTGGTCAAGATCCCGCAGCCGACCGGCCCCGCCGGTGAGGTCAAGGCCGGCAGCCGCCTCGAGAACGGCGTCATGATCTCGAAGAAGGCCCGTGACAGCAAGAACTTCGTCGCGATGATGCAGTTCGTCGACTGGCTGTACTACTCCGACGCGGGCCAGGAGTTCGCCAAGTGGGGCGTGCCCGGCACCACCTACAACAAGGACGCCTCGGGCAAGTTCACGCTCGCGGCCGACGTCGACTACGTCAAGCTCAACCCCACCGCCACCAAGCACCTGCAGAAGGACTTCGGCTTCGGCAACGGCGTGTTCGCCTACGGCGGCACCACCCAGCTGCTCCAGTCGACGTTCTCCGCCGAGGAGCTGGAGTACCAGAAGGCGATGGACACCAGGAAGATCCTGCCCGTGCCGCCGCCGCACCCGTACGAGGACGCCGAGGCCGAGCAGGCCACCCTGTGGGAGACGCCGCTGAAGGACCACGTGTCCCAGATGACGCTGAAGTTCATCCTCGGTCAGCGTGACCTGTCCGAGTGGGACGCCTACGTCGCCGAGCTGAAGGCCAAGAACATGGACGCCTACATCGAGCTCGTCAACAAGGCCTACGACCGCTTCGCCAAGCAGCGGGGCTGACCCCGCCGGCCCGGCCGCGCCCTCGCGCGGCCGGGCCGTTCGCTCGTGCCCCGACGCAGAGGAACCGCCATGCGCATCCACGTACCCGAGACCGCCTCCGGCCGGCTCAGCGACGCCTGGCGTTTCTGCGTCGGCACCGGCCGCTTCGAGCTCGCCCTGCGGCGCGACTACCAGGACTCGCTGGCGATGATCCAGCGCGACATCGGCTTCCGGCACATCCGCGGGCACGGCCTGCTGTCCGACGGCGTCGGCGTGTACCGGCCGTACGAGTACCAGGGCGCGGGCCGGGTGCGGCACAACTTCACCTACGTGGACCAGGTCGTCGACGCCTACCTCGACCTCGGCATCCGGCCGTTCGTCGAGCTGGGCTTCATGCCCGCGGCCCTGGCCTCCGGCGAGCAGACGGTGTTCTGGTGGGGCGGCAACGTCACCCCGCCCCGCTCCTGGAGCCAGTGGGCCGACCTGGTCAAGGCGACCGTGGCCCACCTGGTCGACCGGTACGGCATCGAACAGGTGCGCACCTGGCCGATCGAGGTGTGGAACGAGCCCAACCTCAAGGAGTTCTGGGCCGGCGCCGACCGCGACGCCTACCACCGCCTGTACGAGGTCAGCGCGCACGCGGTCAAGGAGGTCGACGCGTCGCTGCAGGTCGGCGGCCCGGCGATCTCGCCCGGCGCGGACGACTGGCTGATCCCGTTCGCCGAGTTCACGGCCGAGCGCGGGGTGCCCGTCGACTTCGTCAGCAAACACGCCTACACCTCCGGGCCCGCCCAGCACGTGCCGTTCGGGGTGCACCAGACCCTCGCTCCGGCCGAGCGGCTGCTGGAGCAGTTCGCCAGCCCGCGGGAGCTGCTGGCGGCGACACAGCTGGCCGGGCTGCCGGTGCACATCACCGAGTTCAACTCCTCCTACCGGCCCGACAACCCGGTGCACGACACGGCCCTGCACGCCGCGTACCTCGCGCCGGTGCTGGCCAGCGGCGGCGACCTGGTCGACTCGTTCTCGTACTGGACGTTCAGCGACATGTTCGAAGAGACCGGGGTGCCGACGTCGCTGTTC
Source organism: Catellatospora sichuanensis (assembly GCF_007483665.1). Taxonomy (GTDB): domain Bacteria; phylum Actinomycetota; class Actinomycetes; order Mycobacteriales; family Micromonosporaceae; genus Catellatospora; species Catellatospora sichuanensis. The sequence continues at coordinate 99,363 of NZ_VIQO01000026.1, read as the reverse complement.
CACGGCGGCTTCGGGCTGCTCACCCACCGGCAGCTGCGCAAACCCACCTACCACCTGTACGCGTTCATGGCCCGGATGGGCGAGCAGGTCCTCACCCGGGGCAGCGACCACCTGGTGACCCGCGACGACACGGGACGGGTCACCGTGCTGGCCTGGGCGCCGGTCGACGTCACCGGCGGTCCCGCGGTCGACGGGCACACGGTGCGCCTGTCCGTGCCGGTCGGCGCGCCGGGCACGCCGTCGGTGTACATGAACCGCTCCTCGGTCAGCGAGGAGGCCGGCAACGCCTGGGCGGCCTGGTGCGAGATGGGCCGACCGGCCTCGCCCCGGCCCCGCGAGCTCGCCGACCTGTACGAGGCCGCCGAACCGGCCCGCACCCACCGCAACCTGCCCCGCGTCGGCGGCTGCGTCGAGCTGGACCTCGTCCTGGCCAGGCACGAGGTGACCCTGGTCGAGCTGACCCCGGTCGTCGATGAGACCCCGCCGTGGTGGGACGACAACCGGCTGCTCGGCCTGAGCCGCCCGGCCCCGCAGCCTTCGGGGAGAAGTGATGGCTGACCTCGCTGCGGGCCGGTTCGGGCAGGGGGTGCTGTCGCGGGCTGCGGCGCTGGTCTACAGCCTGCTCGTGGTGGAGCTGCTGCTCGTGGCGAGCACGCTGCCCGGCCTGGTGCCGCTGGTGCTGCTGGCGCGCGACGCCAGCAACATCCCGCTGTTCGCGGCCTGCGCGCTGCCGCTGGGCCCGGCGGTGGCCGCCGCCCTGTACGCGCTGCACCACCACCGCGGCGACCTCGCCGACCTGACACCCGCCGCGGCGTTCCGGCGCGGCTACCGGGTCAACGCCGGGCCGGTGCTGCGGGTGTGGGCGCCGTGGCTGCTGTGGCTGACCGTCGTCGCGGTGAACCTCGCCCACCTCGACGCCGCCGGCGTGCCCCGGTGGTGGGCGGCGCTGCTGGTCGTGCTCGCCGTCGCGGCGGCCCTGTGGGGCACGAACCTGCTGGTGATCACGGCACTGTTCGACTTCCGGGTCCGCGACGCCGCCCGGCTCGCGTCGTACTTCCTCGTGTGCCGCCCCGCCGTCACCGTCGGCAACCTCAGCGTGCTCGTCGCGGCGGCCGGGCTCACCGTGCTGCTGTCCGAGGCGGTGCTCGTCCTGTTCGGCTCGGTGCTGGTGCTGGTGCTGCTGCGCAACTGCCGCCCGATGATCCACCAGATCTCCAGGGAGTACACCGCATGACGCTGCCCGCCACCACGAAGATCCCCTACGGCGGCGACTACAACCCCGAACAGTGGCCGCAGGAGGTGTGGACGCAGGACTACCGGCTGTTCGACGCCGCCCACATCGACACCGTCACCGTCGGCGTGTTCACCTGGGCGCTGACCCAGCCCGCGCCGGACGTGTACGACTTCACCACCCTCGACGCCATCGTCGAACGGGCCGCCGCCGAGGGCCGCGCGGTCTGCCTGGCGACCGGCACCGGCGCGCATCCGGCCTGGCTGGCCCGCGCCCACCCGGAGGTGACGCGGACCGACTTCGAGGGCCGACGGCACCGGTTCGGGCAGCGCCACAACTCGTGCCCCAGTTCGCCGGTGTTCCGGCGGCTGTCGGCCGAACTGGCCCGCCGCATCGCCGCCCGCTACGCCGACGAGCCCGCGGTGGTCGCCTGGCACGTGGGCAACGAGTACGGCGGGGCCTGCTACTGCGACCTGTGCGCGGCGGGCTTCCGGGACTGGCTGCGTGCGAAGTACCGCACCCTGGACCGGCTCAACCACGCTTGGTGCACCACGTTCTGGTCGCACACGTTCACCGACTGGGACGAGATCGAGGCCCCGTCGGCGCTGACCGAGCACTGGCGCGGCCCCGACCACACCGCCTTCCAGGGCATCACCCTGGACTATCTGCGCTTCATGTCCGACGCGATGCTGGCCAACTTCATCGACGAGAAGGCGGCCATCCGCGAGTCCAGCCCCGACGTCCCGGTCACCACGAACTTCATGGGCATGTACCGGCCGATCGACTACCACCGCTGGGCGGCGCACCTGGACTTCGCGTCCTGGGACAACTACCCGCCCGACGACCGGTCGGCGGCCCGGATGGCGCTGACCCACGACCTGATGCGCGGCCTCAAGGGCGGGCAGCCGTTCTGGCTGATGGAGCAGACTCCGAGCGTCACCGCATGCCGCGACGTGAACCCGCTCAAACGGCCCGGGATCAACCGCCTGTGGAGCTGGCAGGCGGTCGCGCACGGCGCGGACGCGGTGCTGTACTTCCAGCTGCGGGCCTCGCGGGGCGCGAGCGAGAAGTACCACGGCGCGGTCATCGGCCACGCCGGCCGCGCCGACACCCGGGTGTTCGGCGAGGTCGCGCAGCTCGGCGCGGAGCTGGACCGGCTCGGCGGCGCGAGCCTGGGCGCGCGGACCCCGGCGCGGGTCGCGCTGCTGTTCGACTGGGACAGCTGGTGGGCGCTGGAGATCTCCGACGGCCCGTCCCGGCTGGTCCGCTACCAGCAGGTCGTGCTGGCCTACCACCGGGCGCTGTGGGACGCCGGGGCCGACCTGGACGTGGTGCCGGTGACCGCCGACCTGTGCCGCTACGACGTGGTCGTCGCGCCCGCGCTGCACATGGTCAAGGGCGACCTGGTACGGCGGCTGGAGGCCGTCGCGGCGCGCGGCGGTTCGGTGGTGACGACGTTCCTGTCCGGGCGGGTCGACGAGGACGACAACGCGTTCCTGACCGACGTGCCCGGCCCGCTCGGACCGCTGATGGGCGTACGGGTCGACGAGTGGGACGCCCGCGAGCCCGACGTGGTCAACCCGGTGCTGCTGGAGTCCGGCGACGACCGCCTCGAAGTCGCGTCGCGGCTGCTGTTCGAGCTGGTCATCCCGCAGGGCGCGGCCGTGGTCGGCACCTACCGGGCCGACTTCTACGCGGGCACGCCCGCCGTCACGAGGAACACGTTCGGGACCGGGCACGGCTGGTATGTCGCCGCCGGTCTGGAACAGGACGGCGTCTCCTGGGTGATGCGGCAGGTGCTGGCCCGGCACGACCTGCTCGGCCCGTATGCCGACGTCGCCGACCTGGAGACGGCGGTGCGGATCGCCCCCGACGGGACCCGCCTGCGGTTCGTGCTCAACCACCGGGCCGACAAGGTCACGGTGACCGCCTGCGCCGACGGGGTCGACCTGCTGACGGGGGAGCGGGTCGAGGCCGGGCAGCCGCTCGCCCTCGACCCGCTCGGTGTCGTGGTGCTGCGCGAGACGGCCTGACGACGGTCCGGCCGAAAAGGCGGCCCGTGGGCGCGGGTCGCCGCTCTCGCGGTGTCACGCGGGTGCGGTGTGGGACTCCGCATCCGTGTGACGCCGCGTCAGTGGATCCGCCGGCCCGCCGCGTCCGGGATCCCGGACTTGCGCAAGAAGTACGTGTTGACCTGGTCGCGCCACTCCTGCGCGCAGCGGACCTGCTCGTCGAGGCGTTCGCGCACCCGGGCGTCCACGTCCGGGGCGACCAGGCCGCCGAGCCGCGCCCACTGCGAGCGCATCGCGACGACCCGTTCCGCGCCCGCGAAGTGGGTGTCGTAGATGTGCTGGATCACCGTCGTGCCGCTGTGCAGCACGTGCGTGTAGGGGACGTGATGGAAGAACAGCAGCAGCTCGTCGGGGCATGAGACGGCCGACTCGTACACCTGCGACCACGGCTTCGGGTACTGGCCGGTGAAGCCGGTGCCGGTGGCGCGGGTGCGGTCGACGCCGATGCCGTCGCGGTCGGCGAAGTGGTACGTGCCCCACGGCGTGTACTCGTAGCCGTCGACGTCGGGGCCGTAGTGGCTGCCGGGCCGGACCATGAACCCGACGCCCAGCGGCGCGGTGTAGGACTCGTAGGTCTGCCACGAGTCGTCCATGACCTCGTGCAGGGTCTGCCGCAGCAGCTCGGGGTCGGCGGTCGCCGCCGGGGTGAAGGTGAGGTCGATCCACTCGTCGAGGACCGCGGCCGGGTCCAGGTGGGGGTTCCAGGCGAGCCGGCCGAACGCGTACAGGTTGGCCTGGGCGAGGGGATGCCCGGTCCAGAACGGGTCGTCGCCCACGTTGGACACGGCGACCAGCCCGCCCTCGAACCCGGTCACGCTGTTGTCGGCGTGCCGCCCGGCGGCCACCGCCGCCACGGTCCGCCCGCCGCCCCAAGGCTCGAACGCCAGCACCTCGCGCCACAGCGGGCCGAGGTAGCACACGTGCCGCTGCTGGCCGGTGTACTCCTGGGTCACCTGCAACTCCACCGCGAGCCGGGTGCCGGGCATCGCGGCGATCACCGGCGACACCGGCTCGCGGGTCTGGAAGTCGATCGGGCCGTACTTGACCTGCAGGATCACGTTGTCGGCGAACTGCCCGTCGAGCGGGGCGAAGTGGTCGTACGCCGCGCGGGCCCGGTCGGTGGCGCGGTCGCGCCAGTCCTGCCGGTGGTCGTACACGAACGCGCGCCAGTGGACGACGCCGCCGAACGGCTCCAGCGCGGCGGCGAGGGTGTTCGCGCCGTCGGCGTGGGTGCGCCCGTAGCCGAACGGGCCGGGCTGGCCCTCCGAGTCGGCCTTCACCACGTATCCGCCGAAGTCGGGGATCGCCGCGTACACCTGCCGGGTCGTCTCCGCCCACCAGGCCCGCACGCCGGAGTCCAGCGGATCCGCGGTGGGCAGGCCGCCGAGCGCGGCGGGGGAGTTGAAGTTCACCGACAGGTGGGTTCGGACGCCGTACGGGCGCAGCACGTCGGCGAGCGCCGCGACGTCGCCGAGCCGGTCGGTGAGCAGGTGCGCCTCGGTGGCGTGCACGTTGACGTTGTTGACGGTGACCGCGTTGACGCCGATCGAGGCCAGCAGCCGGGCGTAGGCGCGGACCCGGTCCAGGTCGCGGGTGAGCCCGCCGTCCCGCCAGAAGATCGAACCGCCGGCGTAGCCGCGTTCGACCTGCCCCATCACCGGATGGGTGTCGATGTTGTCCCAGTGGTTCAGCATCCGGCGCGCCGTCACCGGGTGCTGGACCTCGATCGGCAGCGTCGCACCGAACGCCGCCTCGCCGAGCCGGACCACGTGGAACAGCCCGTGGAGCAGCCCCGCGGGCGCGTCCGCCAGGACCACGGTGACGCCGTCGCGCCGCCCCAGCGCGAAGCCCTCCGCGCCGAGCGTGCCCTGCCCGGCCCGCCGGTCCAGTTCGGCCAGCACCATCGCCGCCGGATCCGGCAGGCCGTCCGTGCCCGTCAGCGCCAACACCAGGTCGAACGGCACGCCGTCGGCCGCACGGTGCAGACTGCCGCCGTGGTGGGCGACGGCCTGCGCGATCTCCTGGGCGGCGGTCTCGGCGAGCACTCCGTCGCTCATGACCAGCACCCGGCGGGAGCCGACGGCCCGGAACGCCTCCGGCGGCAGCCAGGCCGCGTGCGGCGCGGGCAGGTCACCAGTCATGGACGGTGCCGTCCTTCAGCCGGTTCACGGGCAGGTACGCGGCCACGTACGGGAATCGCGCGGCAGCCTGCTCGTCGAGTTCGACACCGAGTCCGGGCTGTTCGCCGGGGTGCAGGTAGCCGTCGGTGAAGGTGAACGACTGCCGGAACACCTCGTCGGTCAGCGGGCCGTGCTGCATGTACTCCTGGATGCCGAAGTTGTGGATGGCCAGGTCCAGGTGCAGCGCGGCGGCCATGCCGACGGGGGAGATGTCGGTCGGCCCGTGGATGCCGGACTTGATCTGGTACTGCGCGGCGAAGTCGAGCAGCTTGCGCATGGCGGTGATGCCGCCGGTGTGCGTGACGGCGCTGCGCACGTAGTCGATGAGCTGCTCGCGGATGAGGGTCTGGTAGTCCCAGACGGTGTTGAAGACCTCGCCGATGGCCAGCGGCGTGGTGGTGTGCTGCCGCACCAGCCGCAGCGCCTCCTGGTTCTCGGCCGGGGTGCAGTCCTCCAGCCAGAACAGGTCGTAGGGCTCCAGGTCCTTGCCGAGCCGGGCGGCCTGGATCGGGGTCATCCGGTGGTGGCCGTCGTGCAGCAGCGGCAGCTCGGGCCCGAACTCGTTGCGTACGGCCTCGAAGACGCCGGGCAGGTGGCGCAGGTAGGCGCGGGTGTCCCAGTCCTCCTCGACCGGCAGCGGGGTGCGCTGTGCGGGTTCGTAGTCGTAGCGCTCGCCCTCGGTCTGGGCGGCGACGCCGTAGACCGCGTCGATGCCGGGTACGGAGGTCTGGATGCGGATGGACCGGAAGCCCAGGGCGAGGTGCTTGCGTACGGAGTCGAACAGTTCGGGCAGGTCCCGGCCGGAGGCGTGCCCGTACGCCATGATCCCGTTGCGGGAGGCGCCGCCGAGCAGCTGGTAGAGCGGCATACCGGCGGCCTTGGCCTTGATGTCCCACAGGGCCACGTCGACGGCGGCGATGGCCGCCATGGTGACCGGCCCGCGCCGCCAGTACGCCGACCGGTACAGGTACTGCCAGGTGTCCTCGATGCGGTGTGCGTCGCGGCCGAGGAGCAGCGGCACGACATGGTCCTGCAGGTAGGAGGCGACGGACAGCTCGCGGCCGTTGAGCGTGCCGTCGCCCAGGCCGGTGATGCCGTCCTCCGTCGTGATCTTCAGCGTGACGAAGTTGCGGTTGGGGCTGGTGACGATGACTTCCGCGGCGACGATTTTCACAAGGTGCCCTTTCTGGACGGTGCACCGGAGGGTTCGCCCGAAATGCTAGGCCCATAAATCAGACGTAATCAAGGCCAACCCGGAAACTGATATGTTGTATGGGATGGACACGCACCCGCCCGCCCCGCCGACCGGTGCCGCCTCCCGGCTGCATGCCCGTGTCCTCGACGAGCTCGGCGTCGCGATCTGCGGCGGCGGGTTCGCGCCCGGCACCGTGCTCTACGTCGACGAGCTGGTCGAACGGTGTGCCGTGTCGCGTTCGGTGGTCCGTGAGGTGCTGCGGGTGCTGGCCTCGATGGGCCTGGTCGAGGCGCGCCGCCGGGTCGGCACCCGGATCCGGCCGCCCGCCGACTGGAACGTCTTCGACCCGCAGGTGATCCGGTGGCGGTTGGCGTCGGACGAGCGGCTGGTCCAGCTGCGCTCGCTGACCGAGCTGCGGGCCGCGGTGGAGCCGCAGGCGGCCCTGCTCGCGGCCCGGCGGGCGTCCGCGGCCGACGCGGCCGAGCTGGTCGCGCTCGCCGCGAAGCTGTGGGCGGCGGCCGAGTCCGGTGACGAGCCCGGCTTCCTGAGCGCCGACATCGAGTTCCACCGGCGGGTGCTGCTGCACTCCGGCAACGAGATGTTCGCCGGGCTGCGCGAGCTGGTGGCCGAGTCGTTGACCGGCCGCCACCACTACCACCTCATGCCGCATCACCCCGACCAACGGGCGCTCACGCTGCATGCCGACGTCGCGCAGGCGATCCAGCGCCGCGACGGCGAGCGCGCCAGGACCGCGATGACCGCGCTCACGCAGCAGATCCACGACGAGATGAAGGACGGCTGGGAGCCGTCCGGCGGCTGACCGCGAACGTCCCGTGCCGGGCGGGACCCGGCACGGGCGTCTCGTGTGCAGGGTGGGTCAGACGCCGCTGAGGGTCTGGACGACGCCCCCGGCGAGCAGACCGTCGTAGTAGGCGCCGCCGGGGTGGTGGGTGGCGGTCGTGGTGCCTGCGACGCCGTCGACGGCCCAGGCGACGGCCAGGGTCTGCAGCGCGGCGACGTTCTGCGCCTGCGGTGTGCCGGAGGTCAGTGTGCACAGGCCGTCGGTGCTGGCGCCCTCGGCGTCGCAGTGGCAGCCGGTGGTCAGCCGCACGCCCAGGAACGGCCGCGGTACGTCGTTGGTCAGTTCGACGGTGCCGCTGGCGTTGCTGTTGGCCAGGTACGGCGGCGACGAGACGGCGTACATCGGCAGGCTGGTGGTCTTCAGCCCGTGGAACGCGTTGGCCATGCTCTGCCCGACCGGTGACTTCACCGGGTCGAGCAGCACCAGCGCCTTCACCTTGGCGAACTGGGCGGCGTACGAGGTGCGCAGCTTGTTGGCGACGTAGGAGGCGACCTCGGCGCCCGCGGAGTGGCCGGACAGCACGTAGCCGGTCGGCAGCGCCAGCCCGGCGCGGCCGGCCCTGGTGCGGGCGTCGGCGAAGCTGCGGCCCAGCTTGTCGCTGCTGTCGGTGGCCTTGCCGAGCAGGTCGGCGACGTTGTCGAGGAACGCGGTGTTGTTGCCGATGTTGTTGACCGTGCAGCCGTAGAGGTTGGCCGAGGGCAGCGTGGGCGCGAAGACCACGAAGCCCGCGGTGGCGTAGTGCTCGGCCAAATCCTGCAGGTTGCCGTTGCTGCGGGAGAAGCCGTGCTGCAGGTAGACCAGGCCGCGCGGGGTGCCGGTCGGGAAGTACCAGTCGACGTCGGCCTTCATGGTGTAGAAGGCGCAGCGGATGTCGACGGTGTTGCTGACCTCGACGACGCCGGGGGCGGCGGACGCGGGGGCCGGTGCGGCGAGCAAGGTGGCGGCGAGGGCTAGGGCGAGGGCGGCTCTGCGGATCGACATGGTGCCTCCGGTTTCCCTTAGTGGAACAGCGTTTCCCTTAGGGAAGATTAAGGAGGTCTATGCCGGGGCAGGTCAAGGCCTTCGATGTGCCAGATTGGACGGAGCCCCGGCGGCCGGTCGCTGAAACTGCGCTCAGCCCTGCGCGATCGCCACCGGGGTGTTGGCGTCCGTCGCGGCACGGACGAACTCGCGTACCCGCGCGGTGGTGTTGGACTCCAGCCAGACCGGCCCGCGCTCGATCGGCGGCGCGTCGGAGATCGGCACGTAGGCGATGTCCGGCCGCGGGTGGTACTGCCGCGTCTGCTCGCCCACCGGCAGCACCCCGCGGCCCAGCGCGACCAGCGACAGCATCTCGGAGAACGTCTTGCCCGACGGTCCCTTCGGCACCGGCCGGCCCGACGGCGTGTGCTCGGGTGTGCGGTCGCGCTTGAACTCCGCCGACGTCACCGCCGGGTACTGGATCACCGGGTGGTCGCCGAGCACCTCCAGCGGCACCGACTCCCGCCCGGCCAGCGGATGCGCCGCCGACACGGCCAGCACCCGCCGCTCCACCATCAGCGCCGGGCCGCGCGCCATCCCGTCGAACGGGTACGCCGCGACGAGGATGTCGATCGAGCCGTCCAGCAGGCTGGCCCGCGAGTTGTACAGCTGCACCTCGTGCACGTCGACCTCGCACTCGGGATGCCGGGCGGTGAACAGGTTGACCGCCTTGAGCAGCACCGGCGCCAGGTACTCGCCGAGGAACGCCACCCGCAGCCGCCCCGCCACACCGCGCCCGGCGTCGACGGCCCGGCGCAGCGCCTCGTCCATCTGCGCGACCAGCGGGGCCAGGTCGTCGGCGAGCTGCCGGCCGATGGGCGTGAGCCGCACGACCCGGCTGGTGCGCTCGAACAGCGGTGCACCGACGCGCCGCTCCAGTTTCTTGATCACGTGGCTGATGCGGCCGGTGGTCACGTGCAGACGCTCCGCCGTACGGCCGAAATGCAGCTCCTCGACCAGCGTCAGGAACGTCTCCAGTTCGTGCCGCTCCAGCATGCTGCCTCCGGTTCGTTGAATCCGAGTAAACGATCGTAGCCCGATCACGGCTTGGTCGGACCCGCCGGATGGCGAATCGTAAAGGGCGTCACCGGGTCACCGGACAGACCGGGGAGCACGGCAGACGGCCCGCCCCCGCCCCACCGCCGCCGGACGAGGAAGCAACCATGACGACCAACATCACCGACTACCTGACCGGGCTCGACGCCGCGCTGCGGGAGATCGGCGAGCAGGCGCGGCCGGTCATCGACGCCGCGCTGCCCGACGCCGGCAGCGCGATGTGGCACGGCCACCCCGTGTGGGGCCTCGGCGACGTCCCCGGACGCCGACCGATCTGCCTGCTCAAGGCGTACGGCTCGTACGTCACCTTCGGTCTGTGGCGCGGGCAGGAGATCACCGACCCGTCCGGCCTCCTGCAGCCGGGCGCCCGGCAGATGGCCTCGGTGAAACTGCGGTCCACCGCCGACATCGACGCGACGCTGTTCGCCGACTGGCTGCGCCAGGCCCGCGCCCTGGAGGCGAACTGATGACGCTGCGGGTCAAGGCCTTCGACCACCTGGTCCTCAACGTCACCGACGTCGAGCGGTCACTGGAGTTCTACTGCGGGCTGCTGGGCCTCGCACCGGTCCGGGTCGACGAATGGCGCGCCGGCCGGGTCGGCTTCCCCTCGGTGCGGGTCACCGCCGACACCATCATCGACATGGTCCGGCGGCCTCGCGGCGAGTCGAACGTCGATCACATCTGCCTGGTCGTCGACCCCCTCGACTGGCACGCCGTCATCGCCTCCGGCGTGTTCACCGTGCTGGAAGGACCGGTCAGCCGCTTCGGCGCCCGAGGCACCGCCACCTCGCTGTACGTTCAGGACCCCGACCACAACACCGTCGAGCTCCGCTGGTATCCGGCGGACGCCGAACCTCAGCCCGCCGCCTGACCGACCCCGGGAGCGCAGCCGCCTGAAGGGACCGACTCTCTTCGGGCGGCTGAGGCGCGTCGCAAGTCAGCCGGCCTGTCGGGGTGGCCTGCGGATCGTCGAGATCGACTACGCTTCGCACCGTCCTGTGGCGCAGCCGGACGGAGGTCGGACGTGGGCACCAGCTACCAGAATCTGCTCCTGATCGGAGAGATGGCGCCGTTGGAAAAGGTCGTCGCCATGGCCGCGACGGACGGGTGGCTGCTGCCTGCGGGACCCGGGCGGGTGGCGCTGCTGCCGAGAGAAGGCGACTTGGACGTCGCAGACGTGGCCGCCCCCGCGAAGCGGCTGAGCGCCGCGCTCGGCACACCTGTGCTCACGAACGAGGTCATCGACTCCGACGCGGTCATCATGACCGTCTACCAGGACGGCCGCGCCGTCCACCGGTACGTCTCCGACGAGGCGATGCTCGTCGACTGGTTCATCGACGACGACGGCAGGGCCATGTTCCGGATCGGCGAGGTCGAGTACCCCGCGGACGCTGCGCACCCGACCGGGCCGTCGGGCGCGGATCCGCAGGTCTTCGCACCGTTCGGAGTCGGCGCAGTGGATCGGGAACGCCTTGCCGCCGTCCTGCGCGGTGAGACCGGTGACGCCGAGCGCCTGCGGGCCGAGGAGCAGCACCGCCTTATCCTTGAGGTGCTGCACCTCGACCCGAGCGCGCTGACCACGGCATTCCGGGGGTTCCACGAGGAGGATCGGGCCGATGCGAGCAGAGTTCAGCGGGATACGACCTCGGCCTGAGGCTCCTTCCGTATCCATCCCGGACGGTCGGCAGGTCATGCCCCGGCCGCGGTCGCGACCAGGCAGTCCAGCATGTGTGCGGTCGGTGCGGCGGGCTCGGCCGGGGTGACCGCCCAGATCCGGCGCGGCGGGGGCGCCGGGCGCAGCGGCCTGACCACGACACCGGCCGGCGGGTTGCTCAGCGCGGATGCCGGGACCAGGGCGATGCCGTGCCCGGCGGCGACCATCGCGAGCGTGGTCGGGTAGCGGCTGGAGTCCAGGGCGACCAGTGGGGTGAACCCGGCGACCCCGCAGATGGCCCGCAGCGACTCGGCGCAGGCGAACGCGGTGCCGCTGATCCACTCCTGTTCGGCCAGCGCGGCGACGTCCACGACGGGTTCCGCGCCGAGAGGGTGGCTCGGCGGCAGCACGAGCAGCAGCGGGTCGTCGGCCAGCGGCTGGACGCGCAGGTGCCGCAGGTCGATCGGGTGGGCGGCGTAGTCGTAGGTGAGCGCGATGTCGGCCTTGCCGTGCCGGGCCAGCTCCAACGCCTCGTCGGCGTCGCATTCGGTGAACGTGAAGCCGACCGCCGGATACCGCCGTCGCCAGGCCGCGGCGGCGCGCGGCAGCAGGTGCCCGCAAGCGGTGGGGTACGCGGCGACCCGCACCGTCGTGGGTTCCCCGCCGCGCAACTGGTCGAGTTCCCGCCGGGCGTCGTCACAGGACGACAGGATGCGCAGTGCGTGCCGAAGCACGACCTCGCCCTGCGCCGTCAGGCGTGCGCCGACCGTGGTGCGTTCGACGAGCTGCGTACACAGCTCGCGCTCCAGCACCGCGATGTGCTGCGAGACGGCGGGCTGCGACATGGTCAGCGCCGCCCCGGCGGCGGTGAACGAGCCGTGCCGCGCCACTGCGCGCAGCACCCGCAGCCGCTGAAGGTTCTCCATGCACCGAACATAGCTTTTGCTTATGGGGCCAGTGCCGTGTCACGGGTTCCGCCTTATGCCAGCGGCTTGTACGGTCACGACGGTCGCCCACCACAGGAGGTTCCCCGCATGAACGGCGAGATCCGGCAGCGCGCACAACGCTTCGCCGAACTGCACCGGGCCGGCTGCTTCCTGCTGCCCAATGCCTGGGACGCGGGCAGCGCGCGGATCCTGGCGCACGCTGGGTTCCCCGCGATCGCGACGACGAGCGCGGGCATCGCGTTCTCCCTCGGCCACCCGGACCACGACTACCGCGAGGAACAGTCGCCGGACGACCGGGTCGACCGCGACACGATGCTGCACCGGGTCCGCGAGATCGCCGCGGCGGTGGCCGTGCCGGTGAGCGCGGACCTCGAAGACGGCTACGGCGAAGCGCCCGCAGACGTGGCGGCCACGATCTCGGCCGTGCTGGCGACCGGGGCCTGCGGCGGCAACATCGAGGACTTCACCGGCGACCGGGCCGAGCCGCTGTACGACCTCGCGCTCGCCGCCGACCGCATCCGCGCCGCCCGTACGGCAGCCGACGCCGGCGGCGTGCCGTTCACCCTGGTCGGGCGTACCGACGTGCTCCTGGTCGGCGGTTCCCTCGACGAGAGCATCCGGCGGGCCAACGCCTACCTGGCGGCCGGGGCCGACTGCGCGTTCGTGCCCGGCGCCGCCGACGCCGCGACCGTCGGCACGCTCGTGCGGGAACTGGACGGCCCGCTCAACGTCGTCATGGGACTGAGCGGCAACGCACTGTCGCTGGACGACCTGCGCGAGCTGGGCGTGCGGCGGGTCACCGTCGGCGGCAGCATCGCCCGCAGCGTCTACCGGCAGCTGCTGCGCGCCGCCCGGGAACTCGCCGAGCAGGGCACGTTCTCGTACGCCGACGACCAGGTCAGCCAGCAAGAACTCAACGACATCTTCCGCCGCCCCGCCCGGTGATCCCGGCCCGGTGGCCAGGGGGACCTGACAAGGCTCGCGCGGCGTTGTACTCTTCCCGCGATGATTACCTTCTCGATCAGATCGGGGGTCCCGTCCGCAAAAGGTGAGTGCTGATGCGCTCATTCGTTGCGACGAGGGATACCCGCCTTGCCCTGTGGCTGCGCGTGCGCGAGTTCGCCGTGCCGCCCTCGATGATCGAAAGTGCGACCGCCCGCCGTGCCGCCGGTGACTGGGCCGGGGCTTGCGCCGCCGCACGTGTCGACGTCGATCTGAACCTGCGCGCCGTGGCTCACGCGCACGGCCGGGAGTTCGCCGCCCGGGTCCGTGACGACCTCCGGCATCTCGCCCCCGACCTGCTGCGCTGGCACATGCCCCGGATAGCGCCGGACGGGCTGCTGCGCCCGGGGCTGACCGTGTCCCTGGCCCGCTACCACCTGGCCGACACCGGCGGCGACGCCGTGCACCTCGTGGCCCGGACGCCACCCGCCTGGGCGGACGCCGGACAGCGGATCAGCCTCGCGCTGTGGGACGGATCCCGGTCCGGTGACGTGCCGTACCTGCATCCGCATCCCCATCCTGACCGGCGGTTCCGCCTCGACCTGCACCGCCACCTCTGGGACGCGCGCAGGACCGGCGAACTGGCACACCGGTCCGGGGCGGACCGGTGGCCGGGCGTGGACCGGCACTCGGGCGTGGACCTGCGGTCCGGCGTGGAGCAGCGGCCCGGTGCGGGCCGGTGGTCCGCTGCCGAGCATTCTGCCGACGATCGGCTGCCGGTCGGGGTGCCGCAGGAGAGCGGGTGTGCCGTGCACCGGTGGGAGCCGGAGGCGGCGCTGCTGCTCGGTGCCGAAGGCCGCCCCGGCGGCACGGTCACGGTGCGGCTCGACAGCCGCCACCGGTTCCAGGTGGACGTCGGATCGCCCGACACGGGTCCGCCCGACCCGCGCATCACGGCGGTGCCTTCCCGGGACAGGGCCCGCGCGTCGCTGCTCCTGCCGGACGCCGCGACCTGGGTGCTGCCCGACCTGGAGCTGCTCCACCACGGGCTCGTCGACGCCGACGACCTGCACCCGCTCGTCGCGGCGGCACTGGCGCCGGACCGCCCGCCGCCCGTGCCGCGTGTCCCGGACGGTCCGGGCAGCCCGCGGTTCGTCGAGTGCCGTGGCGCCTGGCACCGGATCGCCCTCGTGGACGGGAAACTCACCGCGCTCGACCACGACCCGGTCGAGATCCGGCGCGAGGACCTGCTGACCGCGCTGGGCGGCCCGCCGCTGCCCTGCCTGCGGGCGATCGACGAGACACACCGCCGGCCGGAGTGCCTCGTCGACGTCCGCGCCCGGCTGGACCACGGCGACGCCGTCGGTGCACTGGACGCCGTCGAAGGCCTGCTCGGCCCGGACGTGCTGCTGCGCAGCGGCGCGCTGCTGGACGAGCTGGAGGCGGCGGTACAGGGCCGGATCACGCACGGGCTGTTCCGGGCCGGCCTGGCCGGGACCGGACGCGGGCCCGCCGCCCGCGACGACGGCAGCCGCCGGACCCGCCGCTCGGTCCGCTCCCATCCGCGCCACGCGTCGGGCCGCTGACCACCTCGTCACCTACTTCCCCGGTTCTTCGGCCGCGCCCTCGCGCGGTGCCGACTACCTGCTCCTGCCTGGTCGACCTCTGGCCGCCCTGCGGCCCCGCACACCCCGAAGGTGATCGAACATGACTGTGACCGTTCCGTCCGCCGACGATCTCTCCCGCGACGTCCCGCAGCTCGACGTCGCCGCCGAGCTGCTCGCGCTGCTCGGCGACACCGCCACCGAGCCCCGCCCCGACACGCAGCTGGAGGCGCTGACCCTGGCCGTCTCCGCCGACCTGCCGGTGCTGCTGTGGGGCGAGCCGGGCATCGGCAAGACCGCGGCCTTGACCCAGCTCGCCGAATCCCTCGACCTGCCGCTGACCACGGTGATCGCCAGCGTGCACGAACCGTCGGACTTCTCCGGCCTGCCCGTCGTCGGCGACGACCCCGCCGAGCAGGGCGTCCCGATGGCGCCGCCGGACTGGGCCGTACGCCTGGTGCGGGCCGGGCGCGGGCTGCTCTTCCTGGACGAGCTGTCCACCGCGCCGCCGGCCGTGCAGGCCGCGCTGCTGCGGCTGGTGCTCGAACGCCGGGTCGGGGCCCTGCGCCTGCCGCCCGGTGTGCGGATCGTCGCCGCCGCGAACCCGCGGTCGTCGGCCGCCGACGGCTGGGAGCTCAGCGCGCCGCTGGCCAACCGGTTCGTTCACCTGCAATGGGCACACGACCACGACGTCGTGGTACGCGGCCTCGGCGGGACCTGGCCCCGGACGTCGCTGCCGAGGCTCGACCCGGGCCTGCTCGGCGACGCCGTGGCGTACGCCCGCCGGGCCGTGTGCGGGCTGCTGGCCACCCGTCCGGCCCTCGTACACCGGCTGCCTGACAGCGAGACGCGCCGGGGCGGCGCGTGGCCCTCGCCCCGCAGCTGGGACATGGCGCTGCGCCTGATCGCGTTCGCCACCGCGGCGGGCACCTCCCGGGAGGTGCTGTCCATGCTGGTCCGCGGCACCGTCGGCGACGGCCCCGGGCTGGAGCTGCTGGCGAGCCTGGACCGGATGGACCTGCCGGACCCGGAGACGCTGCTGGCCGACCCCGCCTCGGCCGCCCTGCCCGAGCGCGGCGACCTGCGCCAGGCGGTGCTCGACGGGGTGGTGGCGGCGGTCCGCAATCGACCGACCCAGGCCCGCTGGGACGCGGCCTGGGCGGTGCTGGTGCTGGCCCTGGAGACCGGGGCCCCGGACCTGGTCGTCGTGCCGGCGTCCACACTCGCCGCGCTGCGTGACGACGGCTGGACGGTCCCCGCGCAGATCGAGCGGCTCGCCGGGGTGGTCTCGCTGTCGCAGCGGGCCGACCGCGCCGCGCGGCGCACGCCGGTCGGTGCGGGTGCCGGCCGATGACCATGGACTTCGAGAAGCTGTACGCCGCCCGGCTGCACGCCGCCCGGGTCCGGCCGTACCTGGCGACGGCGCTGTTCGCGCTGCACCCGGTGGAGTCGCGGCGGGTGCCGACGATGGCCGTGGACCGGCACTGGCGCTGCTACGTCTCGCCGCGGTTCGTGGACCGGACCCCGCTCGAGGAACTGGCCGGGGTATGGGTCCACGAGGTCTCCCACCTGCTGCGCGACCATCACGGGCGCGGCGACCGGGTGGCGGCCGAACGCGGCCTGACCGGCCCGGGGGAGCGCCTGCGCATGAACATCGCCGCCGACTGTGAGATCAACGACGACGTGTACGGCGACGGGCTGGCGCGGCCCGCGGACGTCGTCGATCCGAAGCTGCTCGGGCTGAACGACGGCGAGCTGATGGAGGACTACCTGCGGCAGTTCCGGCTCGGTCCGCATACGCGCAATCTGGTCTGGCTCGACTGCGGCAGCGGCGCCGACGGGTGGACACGCGAATGGGACCTGGGCCCGGACGGCGCGCACGGGCTCGACGAGCAGCAGCGCGACGCGGTCCGGTTCCGGGTGGCGCAAGGCCTCACCGGCGCGCCGGGCAGCGCCCCGAAGGGCTGGCGGCGCTGGGCGGAGGATGCCTTCCACCCGCCGCAGGCGTGGCGGGACCTGCTCGGCGCGGCCGTCAGGTCGGCGGCGACCGCTCCCGGGGCGGGGGACGACTACACCTACGGCCGTCCGTCGCGCCGGTCCGCGGGCCTGCCCGGGGTGGTCCTGCCGAGCCTGCGGCGCAGGCCGCCCCGGGTCGCGGTGGTCATCGACACGTCCGGGTCGGTCAGCGACGTCGAACTGGGCAGCGCGCTGCTGGAGGTCACCGCCATCGCCCGTGCCGTCGGCGGTCGGCGGGACCTGGTCACGGTGCTGGCGTGCGACGCCTCGGCCGGGGTCGCGTACCGGCTGTCCCGGGCCGGGGGGATCCCGCTGACGGGCGGCGGGGGCACGGACCTGCGGGCCGGTTTCGCCAAGGCGCTGCGGCTCAGCCCCCGCCCGGACGTCGTCGTGGCGCTGACCGACGGGCAGACGCCCTGGCCCAGGGAGAAGCCGCCGTGCCGGACGGTGGTGGGGCTGTTCCCCCGGGCGAGCACATGGGACGAGGACGACGCCGAGTACGTGCCGGAGACGCCGCCGGACTGGGCGCGGGTGGTCACCATCGGATGAGCGTCCACGTGGCACGCCGTGACGTGGTCGGCTCCGCGGCGTTCTCACGAACAGCCGGGTCGGGCGTGGTCGCCACAGCTTTGGCATATATGGTGATCGACGTGTTCGAGACGGTGCGCTACAGCCACCGTCTGCGGCCCGGCCGCACGGCGCAGGCCGCACTGCTCGACGAGTGGGGCCGCTGCCGGTGGCTGTGGAACGAAGCCGTCCACCAGCAGAAGACCGGCCGCAAGCCGACGTTGGGCAGACTGTCGAAGATGCTGACCGACGCCCGGGGCCGTAACGCCTGGCTGCGCGCCGGTTCCCAGGTCGCCCAGCAGCAGAGCCTGCGTACCTATGCCATCGCCCTGGACCACTCGTTCAAGGTCAAGGGCCGGGGCCGGCCGAAGGTCAAGCGTCTCAAGGACGCGCCGGTGAGCCTGGAGTACACCACTCGGGGCTTTCGGATCAAGGCCGGGGTCCTGTGCCTGCCTGGCAGGGTCACCGTCCCGGTCGTCTGGTCCAGGGATCTGCCGTCCGAGCCGACCAGCGTCCGCGTCTACCGTGACAACCTCGGGCACTGGTACGCCTCGTTCGTGGTCCGCCGCGACCGTGCCGACACTCCCGAAGCGATGCAGCCAGCGGAGATCCCGCTCGACTCCTCGTCGAGCACGACGTCTCCGCGCGGGATCCGGCAGCCGATCGCCTCGCCGCGCACGGCCATGGCGCCGAGCCGGACCGCACCTCGGTCGAGGCCACCTCGATGGTCGTGCGCCAGGGCAGCTCGACCGAGGGATGCATCATGTCGCCCTGATCGTGGTCCGCGTACCCGTCGTCGGGCGTCGCCCAGCCGACGTGGGCCGCGTAGCCGTGTGGACTGGTCACCTCCAGGGTGAGTGCACGGTCGTCGCCGCCGAACACGACAAATCCGACACCGGCCGCGGTGGCCAGTGCGGTCACCGCGGCAGCCGAGGCGATCATGAGGCGGCGTCGGCGGGCCGGCACGGGGACGGGCACGACGGGAGAGTGGGTCACGGCGCAGGAGCCTGGGCCACTCTGAGTTTCCCCTGTTCAGAGGGGGTATCCGAGCAGGCGTCGCACTGCCGCGCGTCGCCCCCGCCAGCCGTACCGCGACCTGCTTCCGGCGGCCGGCGGCTGACGACCCCGATGAACGCAGCAGCCCGGTGGGAATCCTGTCCCGCCGGGCTGCTGCGTGTGGCTGGTCCGGCACAGGCCGAAGTCCGCGGATTCGTTGGGTCACAACGCAGCCCCCGCACGCCACGATGAAGATCCTTCAGCAGCAGCAATGGCGGACGGCTTCACCGGTGACGGATCCGGGCCGGCGCCCTGCTGACCGCCCGCTCACTGGGGAGTTCGCATGACTGTCAGTTCCAGACGGCGGAGAGCACCAATCGGCCTCGCCCTGCTCACCCTGCTCGCCACGGGCGCAGCGGTCGCCGTGCCCGCCACACCCGCGTCAGCCGATGCGTCCTTGGCCACCTGCGCGCAGGTGATCGCCATCGCGGTGCGCGGCACCGTCGAGAGTCCCGGCTACAACAGCGGTCCGTTCGGCAACACGTACGCCAGTGGCGGGCTGGGCACCCTTGCGGCGACCGTCAACCAGATGCAGTCGACGTCGAGCTGGAAGATCCGCAGGGCAGGGCTCGATTACCCCGCCGCGTGGGACAACACCGTCAGCACGGCAACGGGCATCCTCAACCTGAAGCGAGAACTGAACCAGCTCGCCATCTACTGTCCGGGCTCGCGGACCGTACTGCTCGGATACTCCCAGGGTGCAGCCGTCATCGGCGAAGTCCTGGGCCTCGGCCGAAACAGCCTGACCACGCAGGCGCAGGACAACATCAAGGCGGTGATCTTCTTCGGCGATCCCGGCTATCGGATGGGGGAGATCCAGAACGCACCGGAGAGCACCTCGACCGGGCAGGGAATCCGCTACCGGGTGCCGCGGGTGCTCGACTGGCTCTACCCGCGCCTGCGTTCCTACTGCTTCGACGGCGACTGGGCATGTGATGCCCCCAGCGCCGGCCCCGTGCACGACGACGCGTACGACCGTTCCGAGGTGACCAACGCGGCGACGCAGTTCATCCTGAACCGGCTCTCGGGTGGTAGCTCCACCTCGGGCGGCGGTGACACGACTCCCATCCCGGCGCAGTCGGAGGGCCTGACGGTGCAGGAGATCGCCCAGGCGGGCGGCTACACCGGCCCGCTGGACGGGGTACCGGGCACGAACACCTGGCTGGGCGCGCAGCAGGTGATGGCGGGTTACGGCTACACCGGCCCGATCGACGGGGTCCCCGGTGCGAACACGTACGCGGCGCTGCAGCGCTTGGCGCAGAAGGGCGGCTACACCGGCCCGGTCGACGGGGCGCTGGGCGTGAACTCGTGGAAGGGCCTCCAGACGGTGCTGCGCGGTTTCGGCTACGCCGGGCCGATCGACGGCCTGCCCGGCACCAACACGTACGCCGCACTGCAGCGGCTGGCCAAGCTCGGCGGCTACACCGGGCCGATCGACGGCGCGCTGGGCGGCAACTCCTGGAAGGGTGTGCAGAAGGTGACGGCGGGCTACGGCTACACCGGCCCGATCGACGGGGTGCCCGGGGTGAACACCTACGCCGCGATGCAGCGAATGGCGGCCTTGGGCGGATACACCGGCCCGATCGACGGCATCCCCGGCCCGAACACGTGGGCCGCGCTCGCCCGGCTCATCTGAGCCTGGAGTCAGATTCGCACACATGAGCGAGGGCCTGTCCGATGATCGGGCAGGCCCTCTGCGCGGGTGGGCAATACTGGATTGATCAAGATCGGTCCACCCCTGGACGGTCCGGCAACGGCCCGAGGGCCGTGGTTGCCGGCGGGGGTTTGACTTGCCGGAGGCCCGTGCCCACCATGGTCGGATGTCTCGCTGGAAGCGCCCGTATCGCGACTGGCGAGCGTTCGTCCTCTATCCGATGGTGATCGTGCTGGCGGCGTTGGCGATCCATGCCGCGGTCACCTCCGGGCACCCCTGGCAGTCTCGGTGGATTCTGTCGCTGGTCGCCGCCGTGTTCGGCATCCTCCTCTGGCGGTCCGCGCGGGAGGGGATCTACGTCTCCGCCGACGGCGTCCGAGTCCGAAGACTCATCCTCAGCACCACCGTCCGGTGGGCCGAGATCCGCAGGATCGATGCCGGGGGAAATCGCGTCGGACACGGACCGACGATCTGTCTGTACACCGTGGACGGCCGGTTCGTCAGATCCACGGTTCAGCCGATGAATGCCGTCACCGACGGCCAGGCGCCGATGCTCCCCGAGCGAACCTATCTGCGGCTGGTCGATCGACTACGTGAGCTGCACCGCCTGGCCGCTGCGGACGACCCAGCGGTCAGCATTTGAGCTTCGGCCGCTGGATCACCTCGTGATGCTGTTGCGCCTTTCGGTCCGCCAGCGATGCACCCACGCCTCGACCCTCGGGATGACCCAGTGAGCGGTGGGTACCCAGATGGCGGCGAAGGTGATCCAAGCCAGCCACCCGGGGTGCTCGAAGATCAGGCGGATGACGCCGAACGCCGGGCAGAGGAACGCGATGGTTATCGCGATTCCCCACCAGTCGACATCGGGCCCGCTGCCGTCGTCATCAGCCTCGCTGTCGGTCACCTGGTCCTCCGCTGCCGGTGGCGAGGAATCCAGTGTGCCGGGTCAGGTAGCCGGAGCGGGAGACGCCAGCGGATGTCCGCAGGACCGACGACGAAGGCACAGCGGGTCGAGACGACACAATGTACGATCACTCCCAATCCAACCCCGCCGTGTTCATGCTGTTCAGCGCCCCACGGAAGTGAAGAGGATCTTCACGCTCTACGGACACGGCGCGGTCGTGCCGGTCGTCTCCCACGCCGCGTCGTACCTCATCAGCGGCCTGTCGATCGCCCTGATCCGCCGCAAGCTGCACGACGAGCGGTCCGAGCGCGAGCCCATACCGATATGGCGGGACATCCCCACCGGCATTCGGTACGTACGGCGCGACCCGTTCCTCCGTATCGCGCTGTTGTGCGCCGCAGGTTTTCAGCTGGTCTTCACGGGCCTTGGTCGTCATCGCCGCCGCGCACGCCACCGGCACCGCGGCGGTTCACGTCGGCGCCGCCTTCGCGATGGCCGCCGTCGGCGGCATCCTCGGCGCGATGGCGACGACACGGATGCAGCGCTTGCTCTCCGCGCGGACTCGTGATCGCGTTCGGTGCCACCGCAACCAGCGCGATCGCCGCGACGGCCGTCGTGCACAACACCTACGCCGTCGGCGGCCTGCTCGCTGCGACCTACTTCACGGCGACGCCGGCCAACGCCATGCTCGCAGGTGGTGCTGGGTCGGTTCGAGGGTCAGCCGTCCTGCTGACTTTCTACTGACGAGGGCGAGTCATCCCGGTCGCCTTGTTCTACGGCCGCGTCGTAGGTTGGGAGCAGTAGGCCTGGGACTAGCGTTGCCCGTGCGTCGAACGCCAGTGGATGTTCACCGCTGGCGCGGGTGAAATCGATCATGCTGCCGGAGAACGTTGCGCTGTCGAACTTGACCGTGCCGCCGGAGAACTTCGCCCCGTCGAACCAGACCTCGCCGCCGGAGAACTTCGCCCCGTCGAACCAGACCTCGCCGCCGGAGAACTTCGCCCCGCTGAACTTGACCTTGCCGCCGGAGAACTTCGCCCCGCTGAACTTGACCTTGCCGCCGGAGAACTCCGCCTCGCTGAAGTTGACGTCACCGCCAGAGAACTCCGCCCCGTCGAACCAGACTGTGCTGCCGGAGAACTTCGCCTCGTGGAACCAGACTGTGCTGCCGGAGAACTTCGCCCCGCCGAACAAGACCGCGCCGCCGGAGAACTCCGCCTTGCTGAATCCGACCTCGCAGCCGGAGAACGTCGCCCCGTCGAACCAGACCGTGCCGCCTGAGAACGTCGCCCCGGTGAATCCGACCGTGCCGCCTGAGAACGTCGCCCCGGTAAATCCGACCGCACCGCCTGAGAACGTCGCCTCGCCGAACCTGACAGTGCCGCCGTCGAAGTGGGCACCATTGAAGTTGCCGCCGTCGAAGTGGGCACCGGTGAAGTTGAGGTTGAGACCTTGCCAGGTGCGTGCTTGCTGTTCGGGGCGGTCGGTGTGGTCTTGGAGGTGGTCTCGGATGATGCTCATGATGGACCAGCGGACTTGTTGCTCGCCTTCCTTCCACGCGGGCGCGGTGGCGGCCTCCGGGTCGGGCTGGTACGGCATGCGTAGGTAGGCGCAGAGGACGTCGACGCAAGTCTGGCGGCCTGTTCGCCAGTCGTCGGCGAGTCCCGCGATGGCGTAGACGCCGGCAAGTCGTACTGCGGCTGACTCGTGGCCGAGTTGGGCGCTGGCAGCGGTGAAGCGCTCGTTGAACAGCTTGGTTGCTTCGCGCAGGTTGGTTTCGTCGGCCCAGCGGTGGGCGTCTTCGGCGATGCGCTGTTTGCGATAGGCAACGACCAGAGCGACGACGCCGCCGATACCGCCGGTAATGATGAGCACGATCTGCACGAGCTGAAGTTGGTCCTGGGTGGTCAACTGTGCACGGGGCGGGGACGATGGGCTGGTGCTAGCGGTGGGTGTGGGCGTAGCGCCGAGTCGTGGTGAACCTAGGCCGAGCCACAGCAGGATTGCGGTGCCGCTAAGCACGATGAGCGCGACCAGGATCACGGCGGTGAGGGCGAGCGGGAACCTGACCAGGTCGGCGGGTTTGTTAGACGCACTAGCCTTCGTCCATCGGGGGAACTTCACCATCTTGTTGTAGCCGAGGCGCGCATCTTCGTCGATCGCCCGACGGGTCTGGCGTCTCCGCGGCGGGAGCTTGTCGGTCGCGACAGCAGCCCATGGCGAGGCGTAGTCACTCAGTTAGTCATTCAGACATGAAAGAGGGCCTGTCCGATGTTCGGACAGGCCCTCTGAGCTGGTGGGCGATACTGGGTTTGAACCAGTGACCTCTTCCGTGTCAAGGAAGCGCGCTCCCACTGCGCCAATCGCCCGTGCTGTACTACGAGGTGGAGACGGGATTTGAACCCGTGTACACGGCTTTGCAGGCCGTTGCCTCGCCTCTCGGCCACTCCACCGTGGTGACGCCTTGCGGCGGTTCTCCGAGCGGATGACGAGATTCGAACTCGCGACCCTCACCTTGGCAAGGTGATGCGCTACCAACTGCGCTACATCCGCTTGTAGGTTTGCCCGCCTTCCGGCGTGCTTGCCCAACGGATGAGAACTTTAGCCGGTCCGGCGAGGTCTTGACAAACCGGGGTCCCCCGGCGCGTCACGCCGCGGGGCTCTTGGCCAGCCCGGTGCAGCGTGCGGCCTGTTCGAGCTTGCCCTGTACGGCGGTCAGCGCGGCTCCGGTGACCGGCTTGGGCTGCCCGTTGTTCGATACGACACCGGGGGTGAATTTCCGGGTTTTGACCTTCCCGTCCTTGATCGTCACGGTCAGCAGGCCGGTGTCGGTGCTCTTGGAGGTGGAGTACCAGAGGAAGTTGCCCAGGCCGTAGTGCACGTAGGCGCCGCCCAGGAAGCCGTCGGCGAGCAGCACGTGGGCGTGGGTGCCGATGATCAGGTCGGCCCCGGCGTCGGACAGGGCCTTGGCGATGCTCTTCTGGTCGCCGTTGGGGCAGCCCTGGCCCTCGGTGCCCCAGTGCATGAAGGCGATCACGACGTCGGCCTGCTCGCGGGCCTGCTTCACGGCGGCGACGGACAGCTTCCTGTCGAACGCCATGGCGATACCGGGGCGGGTGGCGGTGGGCTTCCACTGCTCCTTGAGCTCGTGGACCTGGGACAGGCCGACGACGGCCAGCCGGACGCCCTTCACGGTGACCAGATGCGGGGCGTACGCCTCGGTGGTGTTGCGGCCCGCGCCCACGATCGGCATGGCGGCGGCCTTGGCGGAGTCGAGGGTGTCGAGCAGGCCGACCTGGCCGTAGTCGAGGGTGTGGTTGTTGGCGATGGAGACCAGGTCGATCCCGGCGGCCTGGATCGCCGCGTAGGCCGTGGTCGGCGCGCGGAAGTGGAACTCCTTGGGTTGCGGGGTGCCCCGGTCGGTGACCGCCGTCTCCAGGTTGACCATGGCGAAGTCGGCGGCGCGCAGCTGCTCGGCGTAGGGGCCGAAGGCGGTGTCGGGGTTCTTCAGCAGCGGCAGGGTGCGGCCGGTGAAGTGCACGTCGCCGGCGAACGCCAGGGTGATCTCCTCGGCCGGCGGCGTGCTGCTGGGCGCGGCACTGTCCGCGGGCGCGGGCACCGGGGGTGTGCCCGCGGGCTGCTGCCAGACGGCGGGTTCGTCGGCCGAGCAGGCCGCCAGGGCCGCGACGAGCGTGAGGGCCAGGGTGAGGCGCGCGGCGCGGGGGACGCGGGGGGAGGTCACGGCACGAGGGTACGGGCAGGTGAGGGCGTTTCGCATCACCGTCTCGACCGGGTTCTCGGCGGCTGGGGGGATACCCGGTGGCGGGGCCGCCGGAGGACCCGCTAAAGTTCTCTCCTGTCAGGCAGCGAGCCGCGAGGCCAGCTGGCAGACGGTGCGGATGTAGCGCAGCTGGTAGCGCATCACCTTGCCAAGGTGAGGGTCGCGAGTTCGAATCTCGTCATCCGCTCTTTCCCGATTTCGCCGGGACCCCTCACGGGGTCGCCGGCGATTCGCCTTCCCGGCCCGCTCACGACCCGCCTTGATCGCCCGACTTGCCCGGCACCTGGGCGTATCTTGAACCCGCTTTCGCCCACTTGCCCGGCAAGTCGGATGATCATGCGTGGTGGTCAGGCGGAGGGGGCTTCACCGCGCAGGTAGGTCGCGGGGACCTCGTCGGTGAGCCAGACGCCGTTGGCGCTGCGGTAGAAGGTGTGGCCGTCGGCGGCCATCGCGGCGGCGTCGACGATCAGGATCACGGGTGCGCCGTGGCGGCTGCCGACGTTGTGCGCGGTGCCCGGGTCGCCGGACAGGTGCACGTGGTGGCGGCTGCCGCGGTGCACGCCGTCGGCCATGATCGAGTCGAGGTTGCGGCGGGCGGTGCCGTGGTAGAGCCGCTCGGGCGGGGCGATCGGCGTGAGACCGAGGTCGACCTGCACGGAGTGGCCCTGGCTGGCCCGGATGCGGTCGCCGTCGATGGCGAAGCGCTGCTTGTCGTTGTCGGCGACGACGGCGTCCAGCGTCGCGCGGCTGATGTCCTTGCCGTGGGCGCGCATCGCGGCCAGCAGGGTGTCGATCGGCACCCAGCCGTCGGGGCCGAGGGTGATGCCGATGGTGTCGGGGCGGTGGCGCAGCACGTACGCCAGCTGCTTGCTTATCTTCTTCACGTCCATGTCACGGCTCACGTTAGCGGCGCCGGGGTGTTCCGTCGATCGAATAGGTCGGTCGGCGGACCCCTCCGCGGGGCCCGCCCGGCGCGTGTACGAGGCGGAGGTGGCGATGACCGACGCCGAGTCGTTCGACGAGTACGCGCGCTCCCGGCTGCCGATGCTGGCCCGGGTGGCATACCTGCTCACCGGCGATCCGTTCCTGGCCGACGACCTGGTGCAGCTGACGTTGCTGCGGCTGGCCTCGCGCTGGGAGCAGGTCTCCGCGGCCCGCGAGCCGGACGCGTACGTGCGCCGCATCCTCTACACCCAGCACGTGTCCTGGTGGCGGCGGGTGCGCCGGGAGGCGCTGCCGGTGGCGGTGCTGCCGGAGCGGGCCGCTGCGGACTTCACCGGCGAGACGGTGACCGCGCTGGCGGTGCGCGAGGCGCTGGCCCGGCTGGCGCCGCGGCAGCGGGCGGTGCTGGTGCTGCGCTACTTCGAGGACCTGAGCGAGGCGGAGACGGCCGCGGTGCTGGGCATCGCGGTCGGCACGGTGAAGAGCCAGACCAGGGATGCGCTGGCGCGGCTGCGGGTGATCGCCCTGGAACTGTCCGGGTCGCTGGCGGAGGTGAACCGATGAGCGAGACGTTGCGGGAGGCGCTGCGGCGGGCCGCGGAGTCCGCGCCGGCACCGCGGATGGGCGAGCAGCTGTGGCGGCGGGGCCGCCGCCGGCGGCGGGTGCGCCGGGCCGTGACGGGGCTGGCCGGATTGCTGCTGGTGGTGAGCCTGGCGGCGATGCCGGGGCTGCTCGCGGGTGGCGCAGGGCTGCAACCCGCGGACGGCCGCACACCGGCCACGCTGGGCAGGCCGTACGCGTGGCAGCTGACGTACGGACAGGACGCGAACGGGCCGGTGGTCGCTGCGTTCATCGATCCGGCCACGATCTACCTGGAGGCGACCGGGGTGCTGGTGGGCCGCGACGGCTCGTACCGGCTGTTCCCGATGAACCCGGGCGAGGACCTCGGGTTCGTGTCGCCGGACGGCCGGTATCTGGCGCGCTGGGGCGAGATCGTGGACCTGGTCACCGGGCGCGCCATGCCGACCGTGGACCGGGCCCGGCCGCTGGCGTGGGCGCCCGACAGCCGGCGGCTGCTGCTGGTGGTCGACCGCGACGACGGCTTCATCGAGTACGGCCCGAACGGCGAGAGCGACCCGTCGCATCCGGACGACGTCGGGTTCTACGACCTGGACAGCGGCACGACGACGATCCTGCTGAACACCGACGCGGACACCCCGGCGGGCGCGTTCTCGCCGGACGGGCGACGGATCGCGGTTACTGTCGGCAAGGTCGGCGAGGCCCAGACCCTGCGCGTCATCGACGTCGCCGGGGCGTCCGGCATCTCGCTGGAGCTGACGGACCGGCAGCGGCTGGCCGGGGAGGCGGCGTGGACGCCGGACGGCCGCTCGGTGGTGCTGGTCGCCGGGAACGGCTGCCCCTGGTCGGATTGCGAGGCGTGGCCGGGCAGCCTGCAGGGCTGGCGGATGCAGCGAGTCGACGTGGCCACCGGCGAGGTCGCGGACGAGGCGGCCACGGCCCGGCCGGGGTTCCCGGGCGGGCTCGTGGGCTGGCGGGACGGCGAGCCGGTGTTCGTCGACCAGGGCGTCAGCCCGGAGGAGCCCGAGGAGCTGGTGGTGGCGGCGGCCGACGGCGCAGAGCGGGTGCTGCTGGTCCTCGCCCACGGTTCGGGGCTGCTGAACGTGCCGCGGGATGAGGTCGAGCACGGCGCGCTCGGCAGTCAGGCGGCGAATCCGCTGGCCGCGCAGCCGTGGGTGGTGCTGTGCCTGCTGGCCTGCCTGGCTCCGCCGGTGCTGCTGCTGTTGGTGCTGCGCCGCCGTAGGCGGGCCGTGCGGGCGCTGCGGGGGTCAGGGGTAGGGCAGGGTGCGGGGGCCGACGATCTGCGCGCCGAGGGCGGTGACGCGGTCGCGTAGTCCACGGTCGGCGGTGGCGACGACGACGGCGGGCCGCTGCGCGGTCTCCTGACGTACGAGGTCGACGATGGCGTCGTCGCCGCTGCGGGCCGCGGCGAGCACCCGCACGCCCGGCGCGTCCGGCACGCCGCGGGCCGCGCCCTCGACGACGAGCACGACGTCCAGCGGGCCGGGCAGCTGCGGCAGGCCGGTGCCGGTCAGCCGGGCGACCGCGTCGCGCAGCCGGGTGGCGGCCCCCTGCCGGTCGCGCCACCAGCCGTCGGGCACGGAGCCGACGACGTTGGCGGCGTCGACGACGAGCAGCGGGCGGGGCGCGGGTGCGGTCACAGTGCCAGTTTCATACCCAGGTGGGTTCCTGCGAAGCCCAGCCCCTCGTAGAAGCGGTGCGCGTCGGTGCGGGACCTGTCGGTGGTGAGCTGCACCAGGCCGCAGCCCTCGGCGCGGGCGCGGTCGACGGCCCACTGCACGAGTCGGCGGCCGGTGCCGTGGCCACGCTGGTCGGCGCGTACCCGTACGGCTTCGATCAGGGCGCGGCGCATACCGCGGCGGCTGAGCCCGGGAATGACGGTGAGCTGCAGCGTGCCGACGATCTCGCCGCCGCGTTCGGCGACCACGAGGAGCTGGTGCGGGTCCGCGTCGAGTTCGGCGAAGGCCTGGGTGTACTCGGGATCGGCCGGGTCGCCTTCGCGGGTCGCGCCGAGCGGGTCGTCGGCGAGCATGGCGACGATGACCGGCACGTCGGCGAGGGTGGCGCGGCGAATTTCAAGATCACTCACGGGCGGGACGGTAGCAGAATGCCGACGCAGTGTGGACCGACCGTGGCGCACGCCCTCTACGCTGGCGCGCATGGAACGTATCTCTCGTGTTTGGGCCGCTGTCGTGGCCGGTTTCCTGGCCACTGTCCTCGTGCCCGCCGCCGCGTGGGCGGAGGAGTCCGGTGTCGCCGACGTGGTGCGCAAGAAGAAGGGCATCAGCCTCGGCTTCGGCGGCGTCTTCGGCCTGATCTGCTGCCTCGTGGTGGTCGCGATCATCGTCGGCGCCGTGTTCCTGGTGATGCGCAGCCGCAAGAAGTGACGCGAAGACGCCGGTGGGCGCGCGCGGGGCGCGCCCACCGGCGTCTGAAGTCGCAGGTCAGGCCGGGACGGAGCTGCGCACCATCGTCAGCACGTGCTCGACCAGCGTGATCAGCACGTTCTTCACCGACATCCGGTCGCGGGCGTCGGTGAGCAGCACCGGCACGTGGCCGTCCACGTCCAGCGCCTCGCGTACCTGCTCCGCGGTGTAGCGCTGGTCGTTGTCGAAGCAGTTCACCGCGATGACGAACGGCGTGTTGCGCTGCTCGAAGTAGTCGATCGCGGCGAACGAGTCGGCCAGCCGGCGGGTGTCGGCCAGCACCACCGCGCCCAGCGCGCCCGTCGCCAGCTCGTCCCACAGGAACCAGAACCGGTTCTGCCCGGGGGTGCCGAACAGGTACAGCACCAGGCTCGGGTTGATGGTGATCCGGCCGAAGTCCATCGCCACCGTGGTGGTGGTCTTGGTGGCGACCCCGGTGGTGTCGTCGGTGCCGACGCCCGCGGTGGTCAGCACCTCCTCGGTCCGCAGTGGAGCGATCTCACTGACCGCGCCGACCAGGGTCGTCTTGCCGGCGCCGAAGCCTCCGGCGACCAGGATCTTGAGCGCCTGGGGGACCGGCGCGGTGTCAGAGCGCACGGAGTCCATGGATCACCGCCTGCAGGGTTTCGACGTTGGGGAGATGGTCAGTGGGGGGAGGATCGTAGCGGGCGATCAGCCCGTCCGAAAGCAGATCACACAGCAGCACGCGTACCACACCCAGGGGCAGGTCCACGCGGGAGGCCACCTCGGCCACCGCGCGCGGCTCCTGGGTCAGCGCCAGGATCGCCTGGTGTTCCGGGCTGGGGGTGTCCGCGGCCAGCGTCGCCGTGGCCACCAGGTAGGTGATCAGGTCGAAGTCGACGGTGACGGGCCGGACCCGTCCGCCGGTGACCATGTAGGGGCGCACCACCGGGCCGGCCTCGTGGTCCCACCAGGCCGGGCCTTCCTCGACACCGTCGATCGGGTCAGCGGACATCGCTACCCGGCCGGGACGGTGTGGCCAGATGCGAGCCCACCCGGGTCGCCAGCATGGCCATCTCGTACGCGAGGATGCCCAGGTCGCTGTCCGGGTCGGCCAGCACCGCCAGGCAGGAGCCCTGCCCGGCCGTGCTCACCAGCAGGAACGCCTCCTCCATCTCGACGATGGTCTGACGCACCTGGCCGCCCTTGAAGCGCTGGCCGGTGGCGGTGGCGAGACTGGAGAACCCGGACGCGACCGCCGACAGGTGCTCGGCGTCGTCGCGGGAGAGCCCGCTGGAGGCTCCGGTGAGCAGGCCGTCGACGGAAAGCACGACGGCGCAGCGGGCCTGTGGCACTCGGGCGAGCAGGTCGTCGAGCAGCCAGTCGGTCGCGGGTCGGGTCGTCGTCGGTACCACGTCAGGCACGTCCTTCCAGGGTGGAGCTGTCTTCCATACCGGCGCTGTCTTGCGGGGGCTGTGCTGTGGCGGGTGCATCCCCGTTCGCGGTGCTCTCGGTGCTGGCCTTCGCGCGCCCGCGCACGGTACCCGACTGGAACGCGGACATCATCGTCCGGACCTGGTCGGCGCTGCGCTGGCGGGGGACCGCGGCGGGTTCTGCGGAGCCGAGCGAGAGGGTGGTCTCCTCGGTGGCGGACGCGACCGGGGCGGTCTCCGGGGTCGCCTTGCGCACGCGCTTGGGCAGCAGTGCGGTGGTCTCGTCGCCGCCGGCGCCCAGGTCGACGGTCTGCTCCTCGACGGGGGCGGCCGGCGCGGCCTCGACGGCGCGGGGGGCGCGCGGGGCGAAGATGCCCAGCGGCTCGCCCTTGTCGGTCGGATCGGTCAGGGCCAGCTCGGCCGGGATGAGCACGACGGCCGTGACGCCGCCGTACGACGACGAGCGCAGCCGGACGTTGATGCCCTGCCGGGCGGCCAGCCGGGCCACCACCAGCAGGCCCAGGCGGGCGCTGCTCGAGGGGTCGAACGCGGGCGGCTCGGCCAGTTTGCTGTTGGCCTCGAGCAGCTCGGTGTCGCTCATGCCCAGGCCGCGGTCCTCCACGTGCAGGGCCAGGCCGTTGCCGACCGGCTCGGCGAAGACCCGCACCCGGGTGTGCGGCGGGGCGAACGAGGTCGAGTTCTCCAGCAGCTCGGCCAGCAGGTGGATGATGTCGCCGACGGCCCGGCCCACGATCTTCACGTCGGGCAGGCGGTCGATGGTGACCCGCTGGTAGTCCTCGATCTCGGAGGTCGCGCCGCGCACCACGTCGATGACCGGCACCGGGTGCCGCCAGCCGCGGCCCGGTGCCGCGCCGGCGAGGATGACCAGCGCCTCGGCGTGGCGACGCATGCGGGTGGCCATGTGGTCGAGCCGGAACAGGTCCTCCAGCTCCTGCGGCTCGGTGGTGCGCCGCTCCATCCGGTCCAGCAGGGTGAGCTGGCGGTGCAGCAGCGCCTGCGAGCGGCGGGCGATGTTGAGGAAGACCTCGCTGATGCCGCGGCGCAGCACCGCCTCGTCGACGGCGGCGCGCACCGCGGTGCGCTGCACGGCGCCGAAGGCGTGGCCGACCTGGCCGACCTCGTCGGTGCCGACGGCGACCAGCGGCACGTCGGTCAGCGAGGGGTCGTTGACCAGCGCGCCGGGCTGGCGCAGCGCGGCGATGGCGCGGGGCAGGCGCTCGTGGGCGACCTCGAGGGCGGACACCCGCAGGCGCTCCAGGCGCCGGACCACGGAGCGGCCGGTGCGCAGGGCCAGGACCAGCGAGATCGCCGCGCACAGCAGGCCCAGCAGGGCGGCGACGATGGTCTGTGCGAAGGCCGCGATGCCCAGCTCGTTGGCCAGGTCGGAGGTGGCCGCGGCGGCCGCGCCCTCGGTGGCGTCCATCTGCTCGATGATGGCGTCGTTGGTGCTGCGCCAGGTGGCGGCGTCGACCACCACCCTGCCCGGGCGGGAGGTGCTGAGCGCCTCCTCCATGGCCAGCAGGGTGCCGTAGGTGTCGCTCTCGAAGATCTGCAGGAAGCGCTCGCGGTGCGGCGAGGGCAGCGCGGCGACGGCCTCATCGTGCACCTGGCGCCGGGCGCCGATGGCGCGCAGCAGGTGGCCCTGCTCGGCCAGCGTCAGCTTGCCGTCGGCGACCACGCCGGTGATCACGGAGTCCTCGCGGGTGAGCAGCTCACGGGCCCGGCTGATGGCGAAGATGCTGTGGGCCAGCGCGGCCAGGTCGGGGTCGGCCAGCTTCGTCATCGGCGTGAACGCCTGGTACAGCGAGTCGATGATCTCGGAGTAGCGGCGCACCACGATGCTGGGATCGATCTTGCCGGCGTCCACGTCGGTGCGCAGCTCGGGCAGCTTGGCCAGCTTGTTGAGGAAGCCGTCGACCTGCTGGAGCTGGTCGGCGGGCAGGTCGTCGCGCAGCTTGCTGTCGGTCAGTCGGGTGTGGAACTGCTGCTCGCGCTCGTCGGTGGCACGCCGCTGCTCGGCCAGCGCGGCCGAACCGGGCTTCTCGGCGACCGAGATGCGCCGCTCCTTCTGCAGCTGCACCATCATGCGCTCGCCGTAGGCGCCGAAGACCTGTTCGTAGTCGCGGGCGGCGAGCAGGTTGAGCGCATCGCCCGCGCTGATGGCCACTCCGAAAACGGAAAGGCCGGTGATGGCAACCAATGGCACCACTGCCAGGGTCATGATCTTGGCGCGAATGCTCCAGCCACGGTTTCTCACACTGACCACGTCCAAGGTACGGCTCACCGCGACGTCAACATCGTGATCCGGGGGCCAACCGGTGCACGAAGCGGAACCATGACACGCCACAGGTCGCTATCTGACAATGCCTCCGGGCAGTGAACCTAGTCGGCTCTGGAGTTCCTGTCCACTGCGGTGAATCTCCATTGTGGACAAGGTCACTTAAGGCGATGGAGTGCTTGCGCTGGGTGTACGGGCTTGGCACGCTCGTGGGCCGCCCGGCACACTGTCGCACGGCATCGGCGTCATATCTGGAGGATCATCGATGGGCGACATCGTCACCGTGGTCTCGGCGGCACTGTCCGTGCTCGGCGCGATCGTCGCCGGCGTGATGACCACCTGGTCGGCACGGCGCAACGCCATGTTCGAGCACCGCCTGGCCGCCGAGCGCCACGAGGCCAGCAAGGCCGAGCAGGCCCAGGAGGTGATCAGCCGCTACCGTGAGCCGCTGCTGCTGGCCGCGTTCAACCTGCAGTCCCGGCTGCACAACGCCGTCGGCGGCGTCTACCTGCCGGAGTACCTGAACCACGAGGACGAGGACGAGCGCCGCTACGCCCGCGACTACACCGTCTACGTGCTGGCCGACTACTTCTGCTGGGTCGAGATCATCCGGCGTGACCTGCGTTTTCTCGACCTGGGTGACGAGGGCAGCAACCGCACCTTCAACCGGCACCTCACCCTCGTCGGCTCGGCGTTCGCCTCGCTGAAGCTGCCGGGCACGCACTTCCGGCTGTTCAAGGGCCAGCAACGCGCCATCGGCGAGCTGATGATCGTCACCGCCAACGGCCGCGCCGACAGCTTGACCTACCCGGCGTTCTGCTCACAGCTGGACAACAACGACGAGTTCCGCCGCTGGTTCCGTCGGCTGGTCGACGACGTCGCCGAGGTCGTGGTGCACGACTGGGCGGGCAACGAGCGGCTGGTACGCGCCCAGCACGCGCTGATCGATCTGATCGACTTCCTGGACCCGTCGCGGACCCGCCTGCCCGACGACCGCGCGAAGCTGATCGAGCCCAGGCCGTCGGCGGAACCGGCCGCCGGGGCGCAGGCGGCACCCGTCGTGTTCTGAGCCCGTCCGCGGTCCCGCCCGACATCTGCCGTGCCACCGTGAACGTCGAGGTGGCGCAGGAAGTACCCGGGTCGTGACCGTCGTTGTCGGACGGGGTGGCTACGGTGGCGCGCATGTCCGAACCGACCGAGCCGCCCTGGACCGCCGAACAGGTCCAGGGACTGGCCCCCGACGCGTCGTCGTTCGCCGCCGCCCGCAAGCTCGCCGGGGCGTCCGGCTGGAGCGACACCGGCCACGGCGGCAGCCCGGCAGGGCTGTGGGGCCTGTGCAAAGGCAGCGGCAGCAAGCCGTACCAGACCTGCGTGGACCTGGCCGAGCCCGCCTACCGCTGCTCCTGCCCGAGCCGCAAGTTCCCCTGCAAACACGCGCTCGCGCTGCTGCTGCGCTGGTCGGCCGGGCAGGTCGCGGCCACCGAGCCGCCGCAGTG
Organism: Catellatospora sichuanensis; assembly: GCF_007483665.1. Lineage (GTDB taxonomy): Bacteria > Actinomycetota > Actinomycetes > Mycobacteriales > Micromonosporaceae > Catellatospora > Catellatospora sichuanensis. Next base: position 65,465 of record NZ_VIQO01000026.1, on the reverse strand, counting down.
GATGACCGAATGGACGACCTCGCGCGGGTCGCGCGCGGCGAAGAAGGCCGAGCAGGCCACCGCACCACGCACCGAGGCGCAGGAACGGGCCGCGCAGCGCCGCGCCGACAAACGCGCCGAATCCGTCGCCGCGGGCATCGCCGAGCTGCGGACCTGGCTGTCCGATCAGGTCCGGCACGGCATCGCCGGGCTCGACCAGGCCGGCTACCGCCCGTTCGAGCAGGTCGCCGCCCGGCTCGTGGACGCGCAGGCGCCGGGCCTGGCCGCGGCGGTGCGCCGGCTGGCCCCGGTGCCCAGCTCCGGCCCCGGCTGGGAGCAGCGGCTGCTGGCCGAGCTGTCCCTGCTGCACCTGCTCGCGGGTGCCGCCGCGAACCCCGAGACGCTGCCCGAGGACCTGGCCGCGACGGTGGGCAGCCGCGTCGGCGTGGCGGTGCCCACCGAGCAGGTGCTGGCGGGCGAACCGGTGCGCGACCGGTGGCAGGTCGTCGGCACCCGCGACGACACCGAAGACAAGCTGACCAGCCGGCGGGTATGGCTGCGCGGGCGCGACACCGGACGTCCCGCGCTGGTGCTGTCGTTCGCGATGCCCGGCCAGGCGCTGCCCGTCGACCTGGTGCTGGGCACCGAACTCGACGCCGACCTGACCTATTATCCCGGCGCGGCCCCGCTGCGCGCCCTGGTCGCGGCACGCCACGGCGCACCCCGGTCGTGCCCGGCACCGGGTCCGGCGCAGACCGTCGCGCAGGCCCTCGACGAGGTCAGCGCCGCCCTGTCCGGCGACCCGTGGCTGTTCCAGTGGCCGGTGCTGCTGCGCGGCGTGCTCGCCCCCGGCAGCCCCTGGCACCTGGTGGACCCCGACGGCGACGCGCTGCCCCTGGACCCGGCGCTGGGCGAGCCGTTGCGGCTGGCCGCGGTCGCGGGCGGGCACGAGATCACCCTGGCGGCCGAGTGGGGCCCGGCCGGGCTGCGCCCGCTGGCCGTCTACGACGGCGTGGAGGTGGCCCGCGCATGAGGCCTTATACCTACGGCGCCAGGCCGACCGGCAGCGGGCACGGGGGCGGGCTGCCACGTGGCGACGCCCGCCGCGCTGACGCGGGGACAGACATGAAGCCTTGCCGCTGCGGCGCGAAGCCGATCGCCGGGCCGAGGAGGGAGCAGGCATGAGTACGAGCATCTGGTCCGACCTGATGTCCAGCGCGCTCGTCGGCACCGACCGGCGCCGGCTGGTGCTGCCCAGCGTGGACGGCCCGCTGGCCGCAGTGCTGTCGTCGCTGGGCACGGAACTGGACCCGGACGGGCTGCTGTCCGCCGCGGCCGCGGTGACCGTGGCCCGCCGCGCCGGGCAGGCCGCCGCGCGGCCGCAGCGCCCGGAACCCGCCGCCGCCGAGACCACCCCGTACGCGCCGGTCGCCGCCCAGCAGCGGCTCGCGGCACTGCTGTCCGGCGGGAACGCCGAACTGGACCGGACCACGGCCCGGGAACTGGCCGGGGAGTGGCTGCGGGTGGCCGCCGGCCGAGGGCTGCTGGCCGGACCGGCGATCCTGGTCGCGCTGCTGGACCTGGGCAGCTCCGACGCGTCGGTGCGCGCGACGGTGCGGGCCGTCGGCGGGACCCGGCTGGGCTGGCTGGCCCTGCAGGGGCCCGGCCGCTGGGCCTGGGCCGTGCAGCAGGAGGAGCCGGTGCAGCCGTCCGACTGGGACACCGGCCGGCTCGCCGACCGGGTCCGCTACCTCGGCGAGCTGCGTGCCCGCGACGCCGCCGCCGGGCGGGACCTGCTGCTGGAGGCGTGGCCGCAGGAGAAGGCGTCCGACCTGGCCGCGCTGGTCGCCGCATGCGGTGCCGGGCTCGGGCCCGACGACGAGCCGTGGCTGGAGAAGGCCCTCGACGACCGGCGGGCGCAGGTCCGCGAGGCCGCGGCGCGGCTGCTCGGCGCGCTGCCGGGCTCGGCGTACCGGCACCGCATGGCCGACCGGGCGCTGGCCTGCGTGCAGGTCGCGGCCCGGCGGCTGGTCGCGACGCCGCCCACCGAATGCGACGACGCGATGCGCCGCGACGGGATCAGCGTCAAACCGCCGCAGGGCGTCGGCGAGCGAGCCCACTGGCTGCGGCACATCGTCGAGCACGCGCCGCTGGACTGCTGGACGGCATACGACGAGACCCCGGCGGCGCTGCTGGGCCGCAAGTTCGACGACACCTGGGGCCCGGTGCTGCGGATCGGGCTGGTCCGCGCGGCGGTCACGCAGCGCCACGGGGCCTGGGCTGCCGCACTGATCCACGACGGGTTCGGCCGCCGCGACATGGACGAGCTGCGGGAGCTGGCCGCGGTCATGCCCGAGCAGGACCTGGCCGAGCTGATCGCGGCGCAGCTGCGCGGCAAGGTCGACGCGGCGGTGCGGCTGCTCGACGTGCTGCCGCAGCCGTGGGCCGCGCCGGTCGCCGACGCCGTGCTGGAGTGCCTGGCCGACGCCGAGCGCCGCCGTTCGGGCTGGTGGCAGCTGCTGCGCCACGCCGAATGGGGCTTCGACCCGGCGAACGCGCCGCGGGCACGCGCCCTGCACGACTCCCTGCCGATCCCGGACCAGCAGCTGCTGGCCCGCTTCACCACGATGCTGCAGACCCGCCACGACATCCACCAGGAGCTTTCTTGACATCCTCCCCCGGCCGAAGGCGGGGGATTCCCGGGGTCGCCCCAGGGGTTTCCTGCTTCATCGCCGACCGCCCCGTCCGGGAGGGTTCCCGTTGAGGTCTTACACCAGCTCCACAGGCAGACACGGCCAGTCCGGCCGCCAAAAGGTTTCTTGCGGCGTTCACGTCGCGGTCGTGAACCACGCCGCATCCACAGGCCCAGTTCCGGATCTGCAGGGGCATACTCGCGGCAACAGCGCCACAAGCCGAACACATCTTGGACGACGGGAACCAGCGGTCAACGATGATCAGGTTCCGGCCGCACCCATCGGCCTTGTACTCCAGCAGGGTGCGCAGTTGCCGCCATCCTGCGTCGCTGATGGCACGGGCAAGGGTGTGGTTGGCGATCAGGTTTCGCACGGCCAGGTCCTCGAGCACCATCACTTGGTTTTCGTGAACAAGCCGAGTGGTCAGTTTGTGAAGCAGGTCATGTCTACGGTCAACGATGCGAGCATGGATGCGGGCGACTCTCGACCTGGCCTTGGCCCGATTGTTCGACCCCTTTTCGTTGCGGGCCAGTTGCCGCTGGGCGCGGGCGAGCCGGTCGCGGTCGGCGCGCTCGTGCCGAGGGTTTGCGATCTTCTCTCCGGTACTGAGCGTGACCAGGCTGTCCAGGCCGAGGTCGACCCCGACCGCCGCGGCGGTGACGGGCAGCGGCTTGCAGGCAATGTCACAGAGCAGGAATACAAACCAGCGGCCAGCCGGATCCTGCGACACGGTCACGGTCGAGGGCGTCGAGCCTTCCGGCAGCGGACGCGACCACACTATGTCGAGGGGCTCGGTCATCTTGGCCAGGGTCAGCTGACCGTCGCGGTACCGGAAGGCGCTGGCCGTGTACTCGGCGGAGCGGCGCGACTTCTTCTTGCTCTTGAACCTGGGGTAGGCAGCACGTTTGGCGAAGAAGTTCGTGAACGCGCTCTGCAGATGCCGCAGTGTCTGCTGCAGCGGCACGCACGACACATCGTTGAGAAACGCCAGGTCCTCTGTCTTTTTCCAGGCGGTGAGCATCGCCGAGGTCGCGTTGTAACCGATGCTTTCCTGCCGAGCCGTCCACGCTTCGGTCCGCGCCGCCAGGGCCAGGTTGTAGACCTTCCGAACGCACCCGAAGGTTCGCGCCAGCTCGCCAGCCTGGGCGTCGGTCGGGTAACAGCGGTATTTGAACGTCCGTTTCACCACCGCGGCCACAGCCAGCAAATTAGCACACCTGTTCAGGGGGCCGACAGGTGGTCGTTTGTGGACGCCGTTTCGCCGTGACGACGGTTTGACCCTCTTGCTCTGCTACACGCATGTTCCGTTTGTTCCTCCGCCGGAAGGCAGGGGTATTCACGAAAGGACTCCCATGACCGCCACCATCGACGCCACGCCCACGGTGCTGCGCCCGCACGCCGAGCAGCTCTACGCCGCCGAGCTGGAGCAGCTCGCCGGGGCCGACGACCTGCCCCGCCCGCCCGGGTGGCGGATGTCCCCGCAGGCCGTGGTGACGTACCTGCTCGGCGACGGCAAGGACATCAGCGCCAAGTACATCGGGCCGCGGCGGCTGATGGAGGTGGCCGTGGCGACGCTGGCCACCGACCGGGCGCTGCTGCTGCTCGGCGTGCCCGGCACCGCCAAGACGTGGGTGTCGGAGCACCTGGCCGCGGCGATCAGCGGCGACTCGACGCTGCTGGTGCAGGGCACCGCGGGCACGCCCGAGGAGGCGATGCGCTACGGCTGGAACTACGCCCGGCTGCTGGCCGAGGGCCCGACCGCGGGCGCGGTGGTGGCCAGCCCCGTCATGCGGGCGATGCGCACCGGCACGATCGCCCGGATCGAGGAGCTGACCCGGATGCCGTCCGACGTGCAGGACACGCTGCTGACGATCCTGTCTGAGAAGACGCTGCCGGTGCCGGAGCTCGGCGAGGAGGTGCAGGCGGTCAAGGGCTTCAACGTCATCGCGACCGCCAACGACCGCGACCGGGGCGTGAACGAGCTGTCCAGCGCGCTGCGGCGGCGGTTCAACACGGTGGTGCTGCCGGTGCCGGGCACCGTCGAGGAGGAGGTCGAGATCGTCGCGCAGCGGGTCGCGTCGCTGGGCCGGGCCCTGGAGCTGCCCGAGGTGCCCGACGCGATCACCGAGATCCGCCGGGTGGTGACCGTGTTCCGGGAGCTGCGCGAAGGGCTGACCGCGGACGGGCGCACCAAGCTGAAGAGCCCCAGCGGCACGCTGTCGACCGCTGAGGCGATCTCGGTGATGACCAGCGGCATGGCCCTGGCGTCGCACTTCGGCGACGGCACGGTGCGGGCCGCCGACGTGGCCGCGGGCATCCGCGGCGCGGTCGTGCGCGACTCCGTCTCCGACGCCGTCGTCTGGCGCGAGTACCTGGAGACCGTGGCGCGTGAGCGCGACGGCTGGAAGGACTTCTACCGCGCCGCCCGGGAGGCGGAGTGAGCACCGACCGGGTGCACGTCTTCGGCGTACGCCACCACGGCCCGGGTTCGGCCCGTGCCCTGGTGCGGGCGCTGGACGAGCTGCGGCCCGACGTCATCCTGGTGGAGGGGCCGCCCGAGGCCGACGGCCTGGTCGCGCTCGCCGCCGACGAACGCCTCGAACCGCCGGTGGCGCTGCTGGCGTATCCGACGAACGCGGCCAAGGGCGAGCACGGGCGTACCGCATCGTTCTGGCCCTTCGCGGTCTTCTCCCCGGAGTGGCAGGCGCTGCGCTGGGCCGTGTCCCACGACGTGCCGCTGCGCTTCTGCGACCTGCCCGCCGGCCACCGCTTCGCCGCCCGCGACACCGAACCGGCAGGTCCGCTGGACGGGACCGGTCCGGTGGACCCGGCGGCAGCTCAGGCATCGCCGACCGGCACCGGCCACGACCCGGACGGGTCCGCCGAGCAGTCGCCCGCATCCGCGGGATCGGAGGCCGGAGCGGACGCGCCCGCCGTGCCTGACGACGCGTCGCCGGACAGCGCCGAGGACGAGCTGCGGATCGACCCGATCGCCGGGCTGGCCCAGGCGGCCGGGTACGACGACCCGGAGCGCTGGTGGGAGGACGTGATCGAGCACCGGCGCGACGTGCCGCCGTTCGCGGCCGTGGCCGAGGCGATGGCGGCGGTTCGCGAGGCCGCCCCGGCGATCACCGAGGACCTGGTGCGCGAGGCGTACATGCGCCAGGTGCTGCGTGCCGCCCTGAAAGAAGGACACCAGCGCATCGCCGTGGTCTGCGGCGCGTGGCACGTGCCCGCGCTGGCCGGTGACCTGCCGCCCGCGAAGGCCGACGCGGCCCTGCTCAAGGGCCTGCCGAGCACGCCGACGACGGTCACCTGGGTGCCGTGGACGCACGGGCGGCTCGCCTCCTGGAGCGGCTACGGCGCGGGCGTGACCGCGCCCGGCTGGTACCACCACCTGTTCACCGCCGAGGACCAGCCGGTCGAGCGCTGGCTCGTCGGCGTCGCCGGGGTGCTGCGCGAGGAGGACCTGCCGGTCTCCAGCGCGCACGTCATCGAGTCGGCGCGGCTGGCCGACACCCTGGCCGTGCTGCGGGGACGGCCGCTGCCCGGTCTGGCCGAGGTCACCGAGGCGACCCGGGCGGTGCTCTGCGACGGCGACGACACCCGCCTGGAGCTGGTACAGCGCAAGGTCGTGGTGGGGGAGCGGCTCGGCGCCGTACCCCCCGATGCCCCGGCGGTGCCGCTGGCCCGCGACCTGGACGCCACCGCCCGCCGGCTGAAGCTCGCCCAGCAGGCCCTGGTCAGCGACCACGACCTCGACCTGCGCAAACCCAACGACCTCGACCGCAGCCGCCTGCTGCACCGGCTGCGGCTGCTCGGTGTCGGCTGGGGCACACCGGTGCAGCGCAAGTCCGGCAAGGGCACCTTCTGGGAGTCCTGGCAGCTGCAATGGCACCCGGAGTACGCGGTCGACCTCGTCGCGGCCAGCGCCTACGGCACCACCGTGGCACGGGCCGCCACCGCGAAGGTCGTCGAGACCAGCGCGGACGCCGACCTGGCGACGCTGACCGGGCTGCTGGAGTCGTGCCTGCTCGCGCAGCTGCCCGACGCGCAGCCCACGGTGCTGCGCAACCTGTCCGACCGCGCCGCCCTGGACACCGACGTCGCGCAGCTCATGGCGGCCGTGCCGGCGCTGGCCCGTTCGCTGCGCTACGGCGACGTGCGGGCCACCAGCACCGATGCGCTCGCCGAGGTGCTGACCGGTCTGGTCACCCGGATCCGGCTGGGCCTGCCCGGCGCGCTCACCGGCCTCGACGACGACGCGGCCCGTGCGATACGCGAGCACCTCGACGCCACGCACGAGGCGCTGAACCTGCTCGCCGACCGGCTGCCGCTGCGGGCGGAGTGGCTGGACACCCTGGCCCGGCTCGTCGACCGGGCGGACCTGCCCGGCCTGCTGGCCGGGCGGCTGCTGCGGCTGCTGCGCGACGCGGGCACCCTCGACGCGGACGCGGCCGAGCTGCGGCTGGCCCGTGCGCTGACGGTCGGCGTGCCGCCGGTGACCGCGGCCGGGTATGTCGAGGGCTTCCTGTCCGGCGGGGGACTGCTGCTGGTGCACGACGAGGCGCTGCTGACGCTGACCGACCGCTGGCTGTCGGGCCTGGCCCCGGACGTGTTCACGGCGGTGCTGCCGCTGCTGCGCCGTACCTTCGCAGCGTTCGCGGCCCCGGAGCGGCGTGCGGTCGGCGAGCAGGTCCGGCGCCTGGGCACCGGCGGCCCGCGACCGAAGTCCGATGTAGACGAACTCGGCGAGCTGGACCCGGCGCGGGTCGCGCGGGTGCTGCCGACGCTGGAACTGCTGCTGGCAGCGGGAAGGGGAGCACGGTGAGCGACGACGAGCGGATGCGCCGGTGGCGGCTCGTCCTCGGCGGCGAAGGCGCCGAGGGCACCGGCGTGACGCTGGCCGGTGTGGACAAGGGCATGGACGAGGCCCTGGCCGCGCTGTACCGCGACGGCGGCGGCGACGCCGGCACGTCCCGCAGCGGCGGGCTGGGCGGCTCCGCGCCCAAGGTGGCCCGCTGGCTCGGCGACATCAGGCAGTACTTCCCGTCCACCGTGGTGCAGGTGATGCAGGCCGACGCGATCGAGCGGCTCAACCTGACCCGGCTGCTGGTCGAACCGGAGATGCTGGAGGCCGTCGAGCCCGACGTGCACCTGGTCGGCACGCTGCTGTCGCTGAACAAGGTCATGCCGGACAAGGCCCGCACCACCGCGCGGATGGTCGTCGCGAAGGTCGTCGCCGAGCTGGAACGCCGCGTCGCGCAGCGCACCCGGGCCGCGATCACCGGCGCGGTCAACCGGGCCGCCCGGATCAACCGCCCGCGCCACCGCGACATCGACTGGAACCGCACCATCCGCGCCAACCTCAAGCACTACCAGGCCGAACACCGCACCGTCGTGCCGGAGCGGCTGATCGGCTACGGCCGGCAGACCCGGTCCGTGCAGCGCGACGTGGTGCTGTGCGTGGACCAGTCCGGCTCGATGGCGGCGTCGGTGGTCTACTCCGGAGTATTCGCCGCGGTGCTGGCGTCGATGAAATGCCTGCGTACGTCACTGGTGGTGTTCGACACCGCGGTCGTGGACCTCACCGATCAGCTGCACGACCCGGTGGAGGTGCTGTTCGGCACGCAGTTGGGCGGCGGCACCGACATCAACCGGGCCATCGCCTACTGCCAGGGGCTGATCACACGGCCGCGGGACAGCATCTTCATCCTCATCAGCGACCTCTACGAGGGCGGGGTGCGGGCCGAGATGCTGCGCCGCGTCGCCACGATGAAAGCCGCCGGGGTGCAGGTGATCGTCCTGCTCGCACTGTCCGATGAAGGACAGCCGGCGTACGACCACAGCAACGCCTCGGCCCTGGCGGCGATGGGGGTGCCGTCCTTCGCGTGCACACCGGATGCTTTCCCTGAGCTGATGGCGGCGGCGATCGAACGCCGGGACCTGCAGCCGATCATCGAGAAGACGGGCCGCTGAGCCGGGGATCAGCCACAACGCACGGACCCGGCCGCGCTGACCTGGGGAGGTTGACGGGCGCGGCCGGATCACTCTGATCACACCGCTTGCCGGGCGTCCGGTCAAGTCCTCCGGACGTACGGGCCGTGCTGTCCGGAGCGCTCGACGCTGCCACTCACCGGTGGTTTCGCTGCTGCATCGGGCATGTTTCGCCCGCGGTCAGCGGGTGCTGACGTAGCCCCAGGCCTGGCTGACCACGTCGATGCCGAGGCTGTAACGCAGCGTGGTGAGCAGCACCGCGGCCACGAACACCAGTCCGGCCAGGCCGATCAGCACCCGGACCAGCAGCGACTGGCGTTTGATCCACTCGGTCCAGCCACGCACCTTGTCCTTGGTGAACTGCAGCAGGTGGCGCGCCCACACGAACTCGATCGCCCAGATCGCGAGGCCGCCGATCACGATCAGCCAGCCCGGCCCCGGCAGCGGGATGAGCAGGATGCCGATGGCCACCACCACGGCGCCCAGCGCTCCGACGATCACTTTGAGGACGGCTGCCCCGGTCGGATTAGCCCGAACGGCTCGATGCGCTATCCGTGCCCGGTCCCGCCAGGTGCTGGAGCCCTGCGGAAAGTCCGGTTTGTCGCTCATCTCCCCACCCTTGTCAGCCATGTCGCCAGGGTCGCGGAATCACCCGTCACCAACCCCGATGACTGGACGTTACCGGAGTGTGTCGACGGTCTTGGCCGGCATCGCACGATCGGTAATACCGGGCAAAAGCACGGCATCTTACTCCCTGTAGGTGGGTCCGTGCCCACGTAATCCTCGATCTTCCCGCTATCGGGTGAGATCGTACGATGACGGAGCGTATAGGGGAGGGTCACCTTGAGTATGGGAGGGGCGGGGCGGTCAAGCTCCGCCGCAGTGCCGGGGGGAGTACGTCCATGAGTGCTATCCGTCCTACGACCGTCGAGGTCGAGACATCGTTGCGGCTGGTCGCGCCCGACGCGACTTCGCTTCCGGTGCGGGCGAGTCTTCGCTACGACCCGGTCGACCCGTACGCGGTGCATGTGCTCTTCCATGCCGAGTCCGCCGGTGGCGAGGCGGTGAGCTGGTCGTTCGCCCGTGAACTGCTGGTCACCGGACTCGACGAACCGGCCGGCATCGGCGACGTGCGGGTCTGGCCCTGGGCCACCCCGCGCGGAGACTTCGTCGCGCTCGCCCTGTCGTCGCCCGACGGCAACGCGCTCTTCGAGGTCCCACGAAGCGTGCTCGTACGCTTCCTGCGCCGCACCTACGTCGTGGTTCCCCGCGGTCGCGAGACCGACCACCTCGACGTCGACGCGGCGGTCAACCGGCTGCTGGCCGGACGATGATCAACTGCTGACCAGTGACGGTCAGCAGGATGATCACTCCCTTGAGCTAGGCAACTCCGGCCGGACGCCCGGTCAGCACTCCGACGAGGTGCTCAAGATGAGCACCTCGTCTCGTGCTGTTCCGGGTGTTTTGTCGGGTCCGCCACGCCGAAGGGGTACCGAGATGCGCGGGATGCCGAGGGTGCTGTAGAGTTCCATTCCGTTGCGGGCGATTGGCGCAGCGGGAGCGCGCTTCCTTCACACGGAAGAGGTCACTGGTTCGATCCCAGTATCGCCCACCAGCTCAGAGAGCACATCCCATTGTTGGATGTGCTCTCTTTTCATGTCTGAGTGTCTATCTGAGTGGCTTGGGCTCTGAGCCGTCTGCCGAATAAGCCGCTTCATAGATCAAGGGGCCGCGCAAGCGCGGCCCGCGCGCCCGCGTCTTCCCCCGCGCTCATGCCTCCGGCCCGCGCGGGGGACGGGGCGCGCAGCCACTTTTCCGCGACTGAGATCCAAGCCATGTCGGATGCCCGTCGTGGTCCTGACCGTCCCTCCCGCGACGCCGACAGGCCCGTTGACGCCTACCAGCCCATGTCCTTCGCAACCTCGTCCTTCGCTGAGGCGATCTCCGCCGCGTCCGTCGTGTACGGCAACTCCTGCTCGAACACCGACAGCAGATCGGCCAAGGCCTGCTTCTGGGCAGGATGGGTAATCGGCACGGAGTTCAGGTCGGTCTCCATCAGCCAGTCGAACAACACCACGGCGTCAGCACGCCACAGCTTGACGGTCACAGTAGGCAGGTCCACCCATTCATCCTGCGGCCTCAGGTGGGCAAGAGCGCACTGGGGCTCCGCCCCAGACCCAGGCCACCGCTGCAGAGATCCAGCCGGACTGGTGCGGGTTGTATGGGGTGGTCGGGGTGGTGATCTCCTTGCGGCGACACCACAAGGGCGTACCGGTGAACCTCGGACCGATCAAGGGCCAAGCCGCTCCGCGGTCGGCTCCTTACCCTCCGCCGAGCCCTTGCCCGCTCCGAGAACCGCCGGCTCGGTCAGAGACTGCCGCCGCAAGGAGATCACCGCTACCTAGGTCACGGTGTAGTGCAGCTCCCAGACCTTGCTTGAGGCGCCTATCCTGACCCGTCATGGAAGTCATCGTGCCGGTCGTAATCGTCCTCGCGTTTATCGCGTTCCTCCTCGGCCGCGCGCGGGACAGCTCGCTTGCCAAGAAGATCGGTGAAGAGGTAGGCGGCCAGCATGGGTCCGACGATCCGGTCGTCCTTCTGGAGAAGCTGCATCAGCTGCGGGAGGCTGGAGCGTTGACGGATGCTGAGTATGAGGCTCAGAAGGCCCGCATACTCGATAGGTAGCCGAGTGCACGAGCGTGCCCGTTGCGTGTTCGGTGTCGAGGGAATCGGCGGGGAATCTCGGATGTCGGCGGTACCCATGTGACCGCGCCTAAGCTGCGGCGTACCAGATCAAGCGACGCGCCGTCCATCGCCAGATCGGGCTTCCCAAGCTGACCGTCGTGTAGACGCTTGACGAACAGCGCCACCGCTGGTGCGGCGTCTTCGCTGGCGTAGTCTTCGCCCGTGACGAGCGGCAACTATTCCTCGGAGTATCCGACCGCAACCGGCTTGCCCGACCCCGATGCCCTGCTCCGATACACCGACTGGGCGGATCTGGATCTCTTTACCTCAATTGGGGACGCGCAGTGGGTACCCGCCGCACTTCGCGCGCTTCTGGACCCTGATCCGGCCGCACAGTCCGAAGCCCTGAACGACCTGGAGCCCGTACGCCATCAGAACAGCATCTACCCAGCCACCGTGCCCGCCGCCCAGTACATCGCCGCGATCCTCGCCGACCCCCGTACCGCCACCGAATGCATGTTCGGGAGGCGCCGAGGGCAGAAGAACCGACGAGCCCCGCTTCGCTCTGAACTGATTATCTGGCTCGGAGACCTCATATGGGACGCAGAAGACAGCCCTCATGACGATCCTGACGTATCCGCTGTGCTGGCGATGCGGCCAGCGCTGTTCACGGTCATCGCGCCGTTCCTTCACGACGATGACGCCTCGATTCGCTCTGCCGCCCTTGCTGCCGCGATACTCCTGGTGGAGGCTCCTCAACTTGCCCACCACCGGACAGAGATCGCCGAGCGCGCCGGCATCGCTCTTGATTGCCTCGCCGCCACAGACGTCGACGTCCAGGATCCCCGGGATTCTTCCTATGCCCTCGCCGTGGCCGCTCGACGTATGGGCTAGCGACGACCCGTGGGCCGAGCATTAGGACGGCTGACGGCGGAACCAGGCGGCGGAGCTGTCCGCCGAGAGTCAGCAGAAGTCAGCGAACCCGCTGACCGCGGTCCGGTCCGAGCGCTTCCAACCGGTGGGAAGTACGCCCTGATCCAGTCGCGTTGACAGTGGGCGACATCGGAGGAGAGGCCAGGACCGCGTTCACACGGAACAGGTCACTGGTTCGATCCCAGTATCGCGGCCTTGATAAGGCATGACTTCCTTGTGCCGTCACCGCACCTGCACCGGCGCGCGGCGGACGACAACCCACCATGTCCATCTGCGCGCTGTGCCAGCCCATTGACTTTTTCATCGACCTCGTTCCGCTGCCACAGCGGATCGCCGTGAATCCCGACCTGGACCGGGTGCGTCCCGAACCGGCGTGCGCTTTCGGACGGCCAATCGTGGGCCGGATCATTGATGTAGGCCGCAGAACGAGCGCACTGCCTCGGACGTGCCGTGACGGTCACGGCGAGACGGTCACGGCGAGGCGTTGAGGTAGGTCGGTGTCGAGGGCTTGCGGGGTGCTCGTGCTGAGGCGGCGGGCGGTGGCGCTGGTGGCAAGCCCGATGCCGACCAGGAGCATCGGCACCGCGGCCAGGGCGAAGGTCCAGCGGACGTCGAGGACGGCCAAGGCGCCCATTGCCGCGATGGACACCGGTTCCAGTACGACGCGGGGCAGGTTGATGACGGCGTTGACCCGACCCAGCATGTTCGGTGGCGTCCGGGTCTGGATGAACGTCGGGAGCGCGACGTCCGTGGAGTAGGCGACGCCGATGCCCAGGACCGCCAGGAGTGCGACTGCTACCAGGTAGTGCGGGGCGAATCCCAGCACCGCGAAGCATGTGCCCTCGACGATCGCCATGGCGATGATCAGCAGCCCCCAGCGTCGGGGCAGCCCGGTGACACTCGCTGACGTGGCCCCGACCAGCTGCCCCAGGCCCCACGCGGTCACCATGACGCCCAGGACAATGGGGCCGTCAGGGAACCGTCCGGCCAAGGTTGGCAGCCCTACGGCGAACAGGCCGCTGTAGCTGAGGGTCGCGGCGGAGATGAGCAGCAGGACCATGCGCACTTCGGTGTTGCGTCCGGCGTGGGCCAGGCCGCCACGTACTTCGCGCAGCAACTGCGCCACCGAGTAACGGGTGTCCTGCACCGGAGCGCCCGATGCCTTCGGCGCGGCCAGGAGGGTCAGGGCGGCGACGAAGAACGTTGCGGCGTTGAACGCCAGAGCGAACGCTGAACTGGTGGTGGTCAGCAGCACGCCGCCCAGGATGGGCCCGACGAAGCCGCTGGCCTGCTCCGCGACACCGATCAGGGCGTTCGCCCGCGGCAGGTCGGGTTCCCGTACCAGAGAAGGGACGATGCTGCCGCTTGCCGGCCAGAAGAACGCGTCCGCGATCCCGAAGGCGATCCCGATCGCGAAGAAATGCCAGACCCGCAGGCCTCCCGAGGCGGCCAGGACCGTCAGGATGGTGAGCAGGACGCCGCGCACCAGGTGCGAGCCGAGCATCACGGCGCGGGGTGAGAACCGGTCCGTGACCGCCCCGCCGACCAGCAGCAGCACCCCGCGGGGGATCCCGGTCGCAACGAGCACCGCGGCCAGCACGGCCGGCGAGTCAGAGATCGACAAGACCAGCCAGATGAACACGATCTGGTAGGCGGCATCGCCCACCATCGACAGGGTTTCCCCGCCCCACACGTAGCGGAACGGTCGCGACCTCAATGGTCCATGAGTGAACACAGGGCGCAGTCCTCCATCTACCGCCTTGCAGACGGCGATGAGTCAAGCACATCCCACTCGTGCCCTGACATCATTTTCGGCCCGCCCGACGTCGATCATCAACGCCGCGGCGGGCAATTCTCGATGAGCGCTGGCAATTTTGAATGCGATCGATCTTTGGACATTCGGTCCACCGGAGGTTTGAGCCTGCCGCTCCGTTATGGCCGCCGGGTTCGGACTGGCGCAGTAGTCACAACTGGACCCTGAGCTGTTGGAGTGTGGTTAGGATCACGCCGTGCCTGGTCAGCGGCTTGCGTTCGGGAGGCTCGGATGCGGAGCGCGCTTCCTTGAGCAGGAAGAGTTCTCCGCGATCTGGCCACTGCGTCGCCGACGCCTGATCAGATCAGCGGTCAGGTCGCGGAGTTGGCGGTGAGGTCGAGGCCGCGGGCGGATACCACCTGGGCGCTGCCGTCGGCCAGCCGGTAGCACAGGCCAACGACGGCGGCCTGGCCTGCTTCTACTCGTTCGGCGAGCATCCGAGAGCGGTCCAGGAGAAGATCGACTGTATGCCTGATGTGCTCGGCCAGGATTTCGTCGGGCTCGAACAGGCCCGCGGCTCGGGCCGCGAGCACGCTCGGGGTCACCCGCTCGACGACGTCGCGGACGTAGCCGGCTGGTGCGATCCCGTCCTCCAGCGCGGCGCAGGCGGCGCCCACCGCGCCGCACGAGTCATGGCCGAGGACCAGTACCAGCGGGCAGTCGAGTACGTCTGCCCCGTACTCGATGCTGCCCAGCACCTCCGCGCCCATCACGTGACCCGCGGTGCGCACCACGAACAGGTCACCCAGGCCACGATCAAAGATGATCTCTGCCGCCAGTCTGGAGTCGGAGCAGCCGAACACCACTGCGAACGGGCGCTGGCCCGGTGCGATCTCGGCACGGCGGGTCGCGTCCTGGTTCGGGTGCTCCGGCGCGCCGGCAACGAAGCGCTTGTTACCGGCGAGCAGCAGCTCGAAGGCTTTCTGAGGGGTCGGGGACATGATCTCGGCCATGGTCGCAGTCTAGGTGGCCGGGCCTCGGCCATCGCGGGCCATGCGCTGCCTGGTCTGCCGGAGCGCGCTGATACCGGTGGGTTCTAAAGGCACACGCAGTTCATATCAGTGCCTGTTTCGGCAGCGGGCGACAGAAATCCGATCGGCTGGCAGCGCCTTTCCGCCGCTGCGGAAAGAGTAAAGTCCTTCGTGTTGACTGTTTGATCCCTCTGCCCAAGACCTCGGCAGCCGATAGGTACGCCAGAGGTGGGGCACGTGAACGAGCACCCCATGAACATCAGTGTTACTCGCACCTGTCAGGGACGAGTGGCGTGCATATGTATAGCGGGGGACGTCGACCTGATCGACCCCGCGGACGTAAGTCTGGCGCAGCGTGAGCTGGACGGCGTGTCCTGCGAGTCTTTGTACGTAGATCTCGCCGGCGTCACTTTCGGTGGAGCCGGCCTGGTCCGCTACCTCTACCTGTTGGCACGTCTACCGGGCGTGGCCGTCACGCTGTGTGGACCGTCGGCGATCACTCGCGAGTTGATCCAGCTGACAGGGCTGGACCAGGTGACCACTCTGCGCGAAAGCCTGCCGGCAGACTGGGCGACAGTGCGGGTGATGTCCCCGGCTGCTGCGCAGCGGCTACTCGTGGGACGGGCCGCACCTGTCCGTCCGCAACCGGCGGGGTGAACATCAAGGATCCGGACGCACGTTCCGCCGCAGCGCGCCTGGCTGCGGTCAGCGGTTCAGTCGCGGTGGCGGCTCACCCGGTTGCGACGCCCTCTCGTGGTCGTCGCTGCAGCGTGAGCGGCTTGGTGGCGCCCTGATCGCGCAGGACCCCGTCCTGGGCGTCCTGCATATGAGCGCTGCCAGCCACAGGGATGATCATCGGTTTGCTGGGGTGGGTTGCGCACCGGTCACCTCCGGGCGCCTGCTGGGGTCTGCCGGGGTCCGGGCATAGCCAAATGCTCGGTTTGGTGCTCGTACTGTACGCGATGCCCGGTTGCCGACGGCACAAACCGCACCGCTTGATCGAGATCGGCACCTGTCGGCGTCGAAGTGGTACGGTTCGGCCGATGCCGGCTGCGTGCAACCGGCGCGGCTGCCCTGGCCCTCGGCGGCATAAACTCACGTTGAGGGTGAAGCGATGCAACCGACAGCGCGCCGCGTGGTGACAGATGGCCTGGCAACCGGCGCTGTCACCCGCGGATGCGGGTGACAGCGGTGGGGGACCGTTACGCCCGGGTGGAAGCGCTCATCAGCAGCGAGCCCGCAGCCGATGGCGACACGCACGGTGTAAGCGCCGGAATGCATCGGCTGTGCAGCGCCGCGGCGCGTGCGCTGTCCGCTTCAGGAACCGGCTTGACCGTGATGGCCGACAGCGGGCTGCGGGGCGTGACAGCCGCGTCAGATGCCCCCACCGAACGCCTGGAAGAGCTGCAACTGACCCTCGGTGAAGGCCCATGCATCGACGCGTACGGGTCCATGCGCCCCGTGCTGGTCCCCGATCTGGCCGATGGTGCGATGACCCGCTGGCCCGTCTACGCCCCGGCGGTGCACGCCGAAGGTGTGCGGGCGGTGTTCGCGTTCCCGTTGCAAGTCGGTGCCGCCCGCCTCGGGGTGATGGACGTGTTCCGCAGCGAGACCGGGATGCTTTCCCCCGACGAACTCACCCTGGCGCTCACCTTCGCCGAGATCGCGGTGGCGACCCTGCTCGACGGCCACGACCGCGGGGGCGCGGCGGACGGCTGGCTCGACGACCCGCTGGGTTCACGGGCCGAGCTGTTCCAGGCCCAGGGGATGGTCATGGTCCAGCTGCGGGTGAGCCTGGCCGAGGCGATGGTGCGGATGCGCGCCCACGCCTTCGTGCACGACCTGCGGCTGTACGACGTCGCCGCCGACGTCGTCGCCCGGCGCCTCAGTTTCGACACTCCACAGCCATGAACGATCACCTCACCTATCCCGGGAAGGGGAAGGAGGCAGCCATGACCGCCACCGTATCCGCGCAACGACTCGCGAAGGTGTTCGTCGAGATCGCCGACACCCTCGTCGACGAGTTCGACCTGATCGAGTTTCTGCAGTTGCTCGCCGGCCGCACCGCAGATCTGCTGGACGCCTCACCGGTCGGGCTGCTGCTGGCCGACCAACACGGCCGGCTGGAGTTCATGGCGGCCTCGGATGAGAACGTCAAACTGCTGGAGCTGTTCCAGGTCCAGAATCAGCAAGGCCCCTGCCTGGACGCCTTTCTCACCGGCACACCGGTGGTCAACGCCGATCTGCAGCAGGCCGCCGATCGGTGGCCCCTGTTCGCACCGCGGGCGGTGCAGGCCGGGTTCCGCTCCGTGCACGCGTTCCCGCTGCGGCTGCGCGCCGAACGCATCGGCGCGATGAACGTGTTCAGCAGCCGGGTGGGTGGGCGCCTGGCTGATACCGATGTGGAGATCGTGCAGGCCCTGGCCGACGTGGCGTCGATAGGTCTGCTCCAGGAGCGGGCGATCAGCCGCGGGGAGCGGCTCAGCGAGCAGCTGCAGGGGGCGTTGAACAGCCGCATCGTCATCGAACAGGCCAAGGGTGCGGTCGCGCAATCGCGCGGCGTCAGTGTCGACGAGGCTTTCCGGCTGATCCGCGCCTACTGCCGCAGCAACAACCTGCGGCTGGGCGAAGTTGCCAACGCCATCACCACCGACCTGGCCGGCATTCCCGAACTCGCGAGTCCGTGATCAGGACCCGCTGCTCGACCTGACGCACGTGGTCGTGGCCCGGCGGCAGGGGCGCGATCCGCCGACCTGCGAGCTGTCTCAGGCGTACACGGCGAGGTAGATCGCGATGTGGTGGCTGAGCGCGGCGACCAGCGTGCAGGCGTGGAACACTTCGTGGTGGCCGAACACCGCAGGCCAGGGGTCCGGTCGGTGCAGTGCGAACAGGACTGCGCCGACGCTGTAGGCGATGCCGCCCAGAGCCAGCATGACCAGCGCGACCATTCCGCCCACGTGCGCGACCTCGGGCAGGATCACGACCGCCGCCCAGCCGAGAGCCAGATACAACGGCGCTGTCACCGAGCGGGGCGCGTGTGGCCAGATCATCGACACCATGACGCCGGCCAACGCACCGGTCCATACCGTCGACAGCATCACCGTCGCCTTGGTCTGGCTGAGCAGCAGTACGCACAGTGGCGTGTACGTGCCGGCGATGAAAACGAAGATCATCGCATGGTCGAGTCGGCGCATGAGCTGGTAGCCCCGCTCGCTCCAGACCCGGCGGTGGTAGAGCCCGCTGACGGCGAACAGCGCGCAGACGGTGACGCTGTAGATCGCGGTGCTGACGGCCGGTGCGAGACCCGGCCGGGTGGCGGCAACACCGACCATGACCACGCCGCAGACGGCGGCGACGAAAAAGCCGTACGCGTGCAGCCGGCCGCGCATCCGCGGCTGGCCGAAATCGGCCAGAGCGGGTCGACGTGCGGTGAGGGTCACGCCATCTGCCGCAACCGCGACAGGCAGCGGGCCAGCAGCCGTGAGATGTGCATCTGTGAGACTCCCAGTTGCGCAGCGATCTCTGACTGGGTCAACTCGTGCTCGAAGCGCATGACGATGATCCGCCGGTCGCGCACCGACAGGCGGGCCAGTCGCCGCTGCAGCAGCATCCGGTTCTCCACGGTCCCGAGGCCGGGGTCGCACGCCCCGAACGAGTCCGACAGCTGCTCGTCGCCGTCGGGTCGGGTGTTGTCCAGCGACAGCAGCCGGTAGGCCTGGCTGGCCTGCCGGGCGACGCCCAACTCGCGCCCGCTCACCGCAAGGCGTTCGGCCAGCTGCGCAGAGTTCGGCGAGCCCTGCAGATCGCGGGTCAGCTCGTCGGTCACCACGGCGAGCTGAAGGTAGAGCTCCTGCACGCGGCGCGGCACCCGCACGTCCCAGGTGTTGTCGCGGAAATGCCGCACGATCTCGCCCACGATGGTAGGGGCCGCGTAGCCGACGAAGGGAACGCCGCGAGTGATGTCAAATCGGTCGACTGCCTTGATCAGCCCGATGACCGCCGCCTGCGTGACGTCGTCAAGGGGTTCGCCGCGGCGGGTGAACCGCCGGGCCAGGTGGCCGGTCATGGGCAGGTACCACTCGATCGCCCTGGCCCGCGTGCCAGCCCGTCGCGGGTCGTCGGCCGGCAGGGCGTGCAGCAGGACGAGCAGCGGATCGGCTTCGCTCGGCCAGTCGGCGGTGATGTCAACGGGCTTGCCGCGCCCCGGGCGAGGCTGCCAGCGGTCGGGCTGCTCGGGCGGCGAGATCGGTGCGGTGGTGACACGCACGGATGTGCTCATGCCGACCCTCCAACGGTTGGCGAATCCGGACTAGCGGAACCGCCACCGAGGACCGGGGTGACACGGCGACCGTACCTCTAGGGGCTCCTCACCGCAACTATCCGACTTCTTCGATATGTGGTCGAAGGGCTGGCGGCGGCCAACGCCTCGGCTTCAGAAACCATCTCTGTCGGACTATTCCGTCCGGCCGACGAAGCGGGTTGCACCGACCGGCGGGGCTCCCGACTGCCCGCCATGATCGTCGAATGTACTCGACTCGCGATGGCTTCGCCGAGAAGTAGCCGTGGGTTTCGGCGTGGTCACGCAAGACTTGCAGGGCGGCGTACTTCTCGGCGATGTGCTGGCCTGCCGGCAGACGTTGATTGTCGGCGGGCTACAGGTTGTCGATTCGGGCAAGCAGTTCTGCCTCGGTCAGGTTTTCCAGGACCGCGTCCTGCTTGCGCCCGAGGACTGCAATCAGCTTTTCCTTCTCCAGTTTCTTGGCTGCCGCTGCCTTCGCCACCTGGTCCTCCGCGAGGCGGATCGCGATGACGTGCTTGACGACCTCCAACTTGGTCTCCAAGGTTGCCTTGGCCGGATTGGCCTCGGTGGCCACGAACGACTCGGTGTCGATGGCCTTGAGCTCGGCGTTGACGGCCTTGGCCACGTCATCGAGGCTGAAGCCGGACTTGGCGGTCAGCGGAAGCTCCCACAGCTGTTCCGTGGTCAGCAGGCCCTTGGCCGACGGGTAGCGGAACTTCTCCCGCGTGGCTATTTCAAAAATGGTCATGGTGGCCTCTCGGATGTCCGGGTAGGGAATCAGAACTGGATGCTGATGAGGTGGCGCCGACCGCCGGTCATGGTCACCTTGGCGACCACAGAGTTGCGGACCGTGGAGCTGAAGCCGAGGCCGGACAGCTGATCCGGGGACGGCTCGCACTTGGTGCGGTCGCCGAGAACCTCGAACACCTTGCGGTGCGGTTGCAGGTCGCCGCGGAGGAACTCGTTGTAGATTCCTCGGGTCGGCTGGTCGTTCACGCACCCTTTCAGGATGAAGAAGTAGTGGCGGTTGCCGACCTCGCTGTCGTCGAAGTGGTTCGGCGAGTACATGATGGTGGACACCGGCACGAACTGTTCGGTGGTGATGCCCCAGAGGTCCTTGCCGGCGCTGCCCCGCTGCATGTCCTTACCCGGCCGGAAAGCCGTGATCACTTCGTCGACGACCGTCATCCGGCCCACCTCGACGGTGTCCTTGTGACCGACCGCACGCTCGTGGCTGTATTGCTCGATCTTCCCGTTGCTCTCGGTCTCGATCACGAAGCCGACATCGGTGCTTTCCCGCTTGTTGTACTGGTTCACCTCGATCCGGTACTCGCCGTCGGGGATGTGGCCGGTCCAGGTGATGTTCTCCACCGGCTCGCGTGAGAACGCCCCGCCCGCGTTCATGTCGACGTCCAGTTTGTTGCGCTTGTCCCTGTACCAGATGTGGACCCCGTTGGGTTCGAAAACGTGCAGGTCGAGGTCGTCGTGGTTGGACCAGGACAGGCTCACCCGCAGCTTGCCGGTGACGTTGCCCCCGGCCCGCTTGACCTTTTCCTTGATCGAGTCGGTGACGTTGCCGCGGTAGGACCATGCGAAATCGTTGTCCCAGGTGAACAGCCGCGGGGCGGCCGGGTGCCGGCCGGTGGTGAGACTGACGAAGTGCGGTTCGTGGCTGTTGGCGACCCACAGGTCGATGGTCGCGGCGCCGGGCAGGATGTCTTTCATGAAGGTGACCACGGGAATCTCCTCCGGCTTCGCGTCACGAAGGCGCGCACCTGCGGACCTGGTGGTGGCCGCCTGCATGAGCAGCCCTTCGATGCCGTCCTTCATCCGCGCCTGTGTGTCGTTGTCGACCCACAGCACGTTGGTGACCGACACGTCGGACAGCCGGGCGAACCGGCGCTGCAACGACTCCTCGATGCCCAACTCGTCGATGGTCTTCATGGCGGCCTTGACCATGGCCGGGGTGATCAACGCCTTGGGGCGCTGGTAATTCTGTGGTGCCACCTTCGCCTCGAACGACCGGACCGCCTGCTCCAGGTCGACGCCCGCGGAAAGATCCTGGACGAGGGTGCCGATCACCGTGTTGCGGAATCGGGCCGCCGGGTTCATGGCGTTGGCGAAGATGAAGGCCCGGCCATCGGCCGCCTGCGTCCACCGGTTCTGCAGCGACCGGAACTCGGTCACCGCCCGGCGATGCTCGGTGCCGCGGTAGAGCGCATTGTCGTCGATGAGGTCGACGACGGTGTCCAGAGCATGCAGGGTCAGTTCGGCCAGGCCACGCTGGAACACCTGCACCGCGGCGTCGAAGGTGCCCCGTGCCGCGCCGACGTCCTTGATGCGGTGCCGCTTCTCCACCCGGCCGTGCAGGTGGTCCCACACCTCGACCTGGCCGTCGCGCAGCGACCGGGTCGTCCTCGTCCCGTACTGCGCCTCGGTGGACCGGAAAACGCCGGACAACGGCAGCGAGCGGACGAATTCGTCCATTGCGGCGGCGACGACGGAGAAGACCGGGTCGGATGCCGACACCCCGGACCAGACGGTGCTTATCTGTCCGTCGTGGATCTCGACGACGTTGCCGAAGTTCTTGACGAAGCCGCGGCAGGTCGAGCAGTCGTACTCGGACCGCTCACGGAACCGGAGATTGGTGCCGGCGGGGAAGGAATCGAGAAAGGTGAGCCAGAGTGAGTCCCGGTCAAGACCGTCGCCGACGACGTACAACTCGCCCTTGGACATCGCGGCCAGACGTGCAGTTACATCCGTCACGAACTGTTGGAAATCGCCCACCATGTCATCTCCCTTGATCACCGGAGATCCTATGGGGCACACGCCATCGGAGAAACGCATTTCCGGTCGTCGCACGGTCACGGACGGGCGCCCGTGGCCGGCGGTCAGTCGACCGGATCCGCGTACGACGGTGGGGTGCCGAGCCAGCGCCCGGCACATTCGGCGAACCGTGACGGCAGCTCGACGTTTCTGTGCGGCGGTCAGCCGATGCGGTCCCCGCCGGTGCTTATGGTGCCTAGGAACGGCGTGGCGGGGCTGCGGCGGACGACCGACGGTGACCACCGACCCGCGGTGGCGCCCCATCCAGCACCGCCGCCCCCCGCTGATTTCGTTGAGCCGTTATTCTGCCGCTCGGCCGAGTCGAGAACTCGGGGGTGCGTGCGGATGGGGTGGTGCTGGTGATGGGCTCGCGATACCGGGCATGGCAGATCGCGGACTCACCACAGCGCCCTGGCTCAGCCGCTGCGCACGGCGGTGTACGTCCGTGAGAGCCGTGATCGTCGCGGCGGCGGTGGCGTTCGTGCTGTCGCTGCTTGGCACACCTCTACTCGCCAAGGCTCTGCACCGGCTGAAGGCCGGCCAGCCCATCAGGGATGAGCTGGCTCTCAAATCCAACGAAGGCAAGCGTGGTACGCCGGGGATGGGTGGACTGGCGTTCATCCTGGCCACGGTCGTCGCGTACATGGCTGGGCACTTTGCGCTTCTCGGGCTGCCAGAGGCCCAGATGGGCCAGGTCAGTCCGACCGTCACCGGTCTCGTGCTGTTGGGCGTGTTCGTCTTCTGCGGCGCGATCGGTTTCATCGACGACTACATGAAGGTGGCCGGAAAGAGTAGCGCCGGGCTGAGCGCAAAGGGCAAGCTGCTCGGCCAGCTGCTGGTGGGCACCATCTTCGGGATTATTGCGATGTACTACCCGTCATCCAACGGGGAGACGGTCGGCTCCACCAAGATATCGTTCGTAAAAGATATTTCGTGGCTCGACATCACCAAAATCGGCGCGGTCGTTCTGTTCGTGCTGATGGTGATGTTCATGAGTAACGCGGTCAACCTGGCCGACGGTATGGACGGTCTGGCCACCGGCGCGTCGGTCCTGGTCGCCGGCGCGTACGCGATCATCGGCTACTGGCAGTATCAGCACTGGTGTGCCGACACCACGGGCTATGCGGCCAACCCGGACGCCTACTGTTACTCGGTCCGCGATCCGCTCGAAGTGGCGATGATCGCCGCTGCCATCTCCGCGGCATGCCTGGGCTTCCTCTGGTCGAACACCTCGCCTGCGAAGATCTTCATGGGGGACGCCGGCGCGCTTGGCCTCGGCGGGCTGATGGCCGCCTTTGCCATGGCCACACGCACCAGTATATTGCTGCTGATCATTGCGTTCCTGTTCGCGATGAGCTTGATGTCCGTGGTCATCCAGGTCATCTCTTTCCGCACGACCGGCAAGCGGGTCTTCCGGATGTCGCCGATTCATTATCACTTCGAACTCGGCGGCTGGACAGAAGTCAACATCGTCGTGCGATTCTGGATCGTCGCTGCGTCGGGTGTCGCCATCGGCCTCGGTCTGTTCTACGGCGACTTCCTTCAGAACATGCCGTGACAAGTGCCGCGACAGCAGAGCAGCCGGTACGGCGATTCATGCGAGCGTCATACCGGACCAGCCGGGAAGCCTCCAAGACCCCTTCGCATCGTCACGGACAGCCGTCGGCTCTTCCCTGACGGGGCACGAGCAGGCGAGCGGCAGCGGTTCGGAGGTCTTCATCTTCGGTGAAGGCGCGCCACCCGCCGAAGTATGCAATCCGCCGCGGGTTGTCGAGCACGGCCTGTGCGATGCCGGTCGCGAGTTCAATCGTCGTACCGATCGCGGCGAGATAGCGCATTGCTGCCAGCCGGACCGGAAGGCCGGTGCCTTCGGCGAGCGGTCGCGCCACGTCGGTCAGGACAGCCGCCGGCCCGCCCGGGTCGCCGCTGACGCGCCACAGCGTGTGAGCCGCCTCGACGCGTGCCCAATCGTCGCCGGCGTGCATCACCTGCCGCAGGAGGTCGGTACACGAGGCAGCCTCGGAGCCCAGGTCTGCCAGCAGGCGGATTCCGTGGTGTTGTCCGCGATGCTCCACCACGTGGCGCACCAGCATGTCCTTGCCGAGTTCCAGGTCGGCGCCCGTTCGCCACAGTGCCCATGCGGCGTCGGGCTCACCGGATCTGCGCCGCAGGGTGCCGGCGAAGGCGGCACCGGCCGGGCCGATTCCGCCGAGGGCACGGGCGGCCGTGCCGAACAGGTGTTTGTCCCCCGTTTCCAGTAGCGGTGCGACGGCGGGCAGGGCCGCTTCAGCCGACGGACCCCACTGCTCGATCACCCTGCACAGGCTTGACGCCAACGCCTTGTCGTCACGGGCGGCGGCCAGGCGGGTAGCGACGGCGCCGATGAGGATTTCGGTGTGTTCGTGCAGCGGGATGAGTACCTCGTCGATGCCGGGCTGCCAGAGCACGAACGCGTCGCGGCCGAAGTGGCTTGCGGCGGTGTCGAAGCCGAGCCGTCGGCTGGTCAGCCGCTCGATGAGTCCTGGCAGGCAGCGCGGGTCGTGCTGGCGTGCCAGCGCCCACACGGCTGCATCGCCGACGGTGACCTGCTTTCGGGAGTCGCGCAGTGCCGAGTCGGCGGCAAGCGTGGCGAGCTGGTCGGCGAAGGCGGTGGCCTCGGTGCCGAGGCAGGCGAGCAGGTACGCCGCGCGGTAGCGGACCTCGGATGCGGCATGGTCGAGGTGATCGGCAAGGAAGGGGAGGATCGCGCCGGTGACGGTACGCCATTCGGTGAGGACCCGCCCGGCCTCATCCATGGTCGCGACAAGCTGGTCGGTGTCGCCACCGCGGCTGATGCCGATGGTGTATGCCGTTGCAGCGACCGGGTCCGGGCGCATCAGCGCGCCGGTGCTGTGAATGATCGTGGACCGGTTGCCGCCGATCCATGCCGACTCCTGCCAGCCTGCCGCGTCGTCGTGCAAGACGGCTCGTACCAGCGTATCCACGTGCGACACGGCGGCACCGGGCTCGGATCCGGTCAGCGCGTGCACCGCAGCCAGGCGGATCTGCAGGTCGTCGTGGGTGAGCAGCGGCAACAGTGCTGCCCGCAGCGGTTCGTCCGCTGGCTGCCGCGCGCATACGACGCCGAGCGCCAGGACGAGGTCCCAGCGGGTCACCCGGTCCGTCTCGACCTCCCACCGCCGGCGCAGCGCCCGTACCGCATCGGGGTGGCGGATGCCGTCTGCGACCAGGAGCGTGGCCTCCCTGCGTACCCGCGGATCCGGATCATCCAGGAGAGCGAGGATCCTTGGCCTCGCGGTGTCCAGCGCCGGCTGCCACCCGGCGTCCAGGAAGCGCCGTTCGACGGTGGTGGCTTCGCGGGCGAGCCTGCCGATCAGCTCGACGATCTCGTGCCGGTGGTGTCTGGCCGTCCCGCAGGCCAGATCGAGCAGGAACGGCAGCGCTGCGGAGGCCGCCGGGCATATCCAGCCGCCCTGGTGGTAGAGCAGGTTGTATACCTCGCCCAGCGCATCGCCGGCCGCAGCCGCGTCCTGGTCTGCGCACGCACGCAGGTGCTGCGGGATGTCGGCGGCGTCGCCGTAGTTGTGCTCCAGCTCCGACCAGGCGATCCGGTCCATCGCATCCTGCATGAGCGGAGACTGTAGACGAGGAGGTCCGCTGATGGGCAGGACATCGGAACCTCGTCGTGGGTATCACCTGGCATGAAGTCCGACCTGTCGGGCGCGGCTGCCGCGCTGACCGGGACCGGCCGCGGAACGCGGCCGGTCCCATGCGGGTCACTTCATCCACACGTTGTAGTCGAAGGCCACCTCCGGTGCCTTGGGGTCGCGTTCCATCCGCACCTTCAGGGTGGCGTCGCGCTTCGACGTGATCGTGATCGTGATCTGAGAGGGCTTGTCGGAGCAGCGCACTGTTCTGGTGCTGCCGGCGTCGGCCATCTGGAGCGTTACCTTGATCGTGCCGGTGCCGGCACATGTCAGGCGGACGGCGTGTGCTCAGGAGCGCGGAGGATACCGTGCGCAGGCGTTGCCGAGCCTGCCTCGGCCGCCTTCATCGAGGTGCCATCCCTGTCCATCCGATCCGTCATGCCGACCCCGTCAGGCCGGACGGGGACAACACGACATCCCCACTCCCCAGGTTGCGCATCGACCGAATTTTCGTCGGCCGAATTCCTGGGACCGCGGGCGGCAGGTGCTCGGACCGTCAGGCGCGGTTCCACTTCTGGTTGTCGCCGGGCCCGCAGGGCCAGAGGATCAGCTGGGTGCCGTTGGCCGTGCCGTTGTCGTAGGCGTCCAGGCACTTGCCTGAGCCGACGCCG
The DNA here is from genome assembly GCF_007483665.1 of Catellatospora sichuanensis. Classification (GTDB taxonomy): domain Bacteria; phylum Actinomycetota; class Actinomycetes; order Mycobacteriales; family Micromonosporaceae; genus Catellatospora; species Catellatospora sichuanensis. Next base: position 38,950 of record NZ_VIQO01000026.1, on the reverse strand, counting down.
ACGACCCAGCCGTTGGACCGGACCCGCCACTGCTGCCCGGTCGAGCCGTTGCAGTCGAAGATCTGCACGGCCGTCCCGTCGGCGGTGGCGCCGCCGGCTACCGCCAGACACTTGCCGTCGAAGACCCGCAGCTGGTTGCCGGGGGTCGAGGTCCAGGTCTGGTTCATGGCGCGGTGGCAGTCGAACAGCGCGGGCCGGGTGCCGTTGGCCTGGTTGCTGTTGGGCACGTCCACGCAGCGTCCCGACGCGGCGCCCTTGAGGAAGGCGGGTGTGCTGTTGCGGTGCCACTTCTGGTTCGGGCCGCCGTTGCAGGTCCAGACGATCAGGGCGGTGCCGTTGGCCGTGCCGTTGGCGTACGCGTCGAGGCACTTGCCGGAGGCCGCGTTGACGACGGAGCCGTCGCCGTTGACCGTCCACTGCCGGGTGGTGGCCGTGGTGCAGTCGTTGATCTGCACGGCGGAGCCGTCGGTGCTTCCGGCTGCGGTCAGGCACTTGGTGCCGTAGACGAGCAGCTGCCCGGCCGGGTTGACCGTCCACCGCTGGTTGGCGCCGCCGTGGCAGTCCCACAGTGCGACGGCCGTGCCGTTGGTCTGGCTGTTGTTGGGGACGTCGGCGCAGATGCCGGACTCCTGGCCCTTGAGGATGCCGCCCGGATCGCCGGTGCCGCAGCTCAGCATCCCGGCGGTGTACGGGCAGAGCACGGTGGCGAAGCCGCCCCGGGTCGCCAGCGGCACGGACAGGGTGGCCGAGCTCGTGACGATCCTGATCTCGCGGAGCAGACCGCCGGAGCCGTCGCGGACGGTCTCGGCGAGCCACTGGCCGGTGCCGAGGAAGGCGAGCGGGGTTTGGAACGTCTTCGCGGCGAGGGCGGAGATGCCGCCGACATACCACTTCGTGCCGTTGCGCCGGGCGACGTAGGCCTCCCGGTTGGGGCGGCCGCCGAGCAGCCGGGTCTCGTCCCAGGCCGCGGGGAGTTGGTTGAGGATACGCAGCGCCTCGGGTCGGGCCTCGTAGCTGGCCGGGTTGTCGGCGTCGTGCTGCCAGCCGGATTCGAAGACGACAGCGGTCGCCAGCTCGTGGGCGTCGGTGGTGTCGCGGTTGACGCTGAAGGTGACCGGGGTGAAGTCCATGCTGGCGATGACGTTGCGGGTGAAGGGGAGCATCGTGTTGAGGGCGGCCCGGTTCTGCTGCTGCTCGGCGCCGAAGACCGCCTCCGCCGTCATGACGTGGGGCCAGGTGCGCTGCATGCCGCGCGGGGTGGCGCTGCCGTGGAAGTTGGCCATCAGCTTCAGCTCGGCCGTGCGGGCGAGTACGGCGTCGTACCACTTCAGGGTGGGCTGGGTGAACTGGTAGCTGAAGTCGATCTTCACGCCCGCGACGCCCCAGCTCTTGACCAGCGGCAGCCATGCCTCGCGCTGCTGGGCGGTCTGGAGGTCGGCCGAGTTGAACCAGACGATCACCCCTACCCCCCGGTCCCGGGCATAGGTGACCACTCCCGGCAGCCAGCTCGACTGCCAGCCCTCGTCGATGAGGACGTAGCCCCAGCCGTTGCGCTGGGCGAAGTCGATGTACTGCCGCTGCCGGGCCGCGTCGGACGGGCTGGCGTGTTCGGTCAGCCAGGACCAGGCCACCGTGCCGGGCCTGACCCACGAGGTGTCGGCGAACCTGGCCGGAGCCGAGAGGTCGTCGACGATGGTCGACTCGGTGACGGTCTTCAGATCGCCGATCGCCGCCGTGCGCCACGGTGTCGCCAGCGGCAGGGTGGCGGTGACCGGAGCCGCGGTGATCGAGGTGGTGTAGGTGCCGGAGCCGGCCTGGTGCGACAGCGCGCTCGACGCGTACCGCCCGTCCAGGTCGGACTCGGCGAGCAGGGCGAAGACACCGCCCACGTCGAAGAGGGCGGGCACGCCGTAGTTGTTGGCCGCGGCGCCACCGGCCGTCGTCTCGAACCAGACCCCCTGGTCCTCGATGTTCGGCGGGACCAGCCAGGCCGGTGCCGAGGCGGGCAGGGCCCAGGACGAGGCCTCCCGGCGTACGGTGACCGGGCCGCTGCCCGGCAGGACGTAGCGGTAGGCGGCCCCGGCGTCGGAGACGCGCACCACGACGTCGAGCCGGGCGCCGGCCGTGCCCGTGAACGACAGCGTCGTCTGGGTGTAGGTGGTCTGCCGGCTGCGCTTCTTGCCGGTCGGCATCGTGTAGGACTCGGTGACCGACTGGTCGGCGCGGGCGGTGAAGACCAGGTTGCGGGTGAGGTCTGCGGTGGCGGTCTCGATGCCGATGGGCGAGGGCAGCAGCACGGCGCTGCCCCGGCTCGACGCGCCGAAGGTGAGTGCGCCGCTGTCGAGCGTGACCTGGGCGGAGATCACGCCGGACGGCCCGGTGACCGTCCAGGTGACGGCGGCCGCCGCGGCAGCGGGAGTGAGAGCGACCACGGTCGCGCTCGCGGCCAGGGCGGTGAGGAGCGTGATGCACGCGCGGAGTCTGCGGCGGATCATGCCGTCTCCTTCAGAGGCGATGACGGGTCACACGTCCGCCGAGACGTGCGTTCTGGTGCGCCCTCAGAAGAAGCGCGTCTGATTTCATCACAACCCGACAATATTGAACAAGTCCCATCTTTGAATTCCTGATGGCCGGGACGGGGCGCCGGGTGGCGAGGGCAGCGCGGTCACGCATTCGTGCGCCCAGAGGGCCGACGGAGCCATCGCGCGATGGCTGACGGCGGGCAGCACGGTATTCCGCGAGCGGGTCCCAGCGGCGACGTCCCGCGGGGGTGTGCCTGATGACGGGCCGGTTTCGGGGAGACCGCGTTCCCGACGGTCTGCTTCCGGCAGTCTCCCCGAAACCGTCAGGCCGAGGTCAGCCTGCGTATCGAGGGCTTTTCAGGCGGCGGCGGAATTCTGCGTGGGCAGACTGGATCACGCTGTTCAGCCGTTCGAGTTCGTCCTGGGTCGGCTCGCGGCGCAGCTCGACATCGATCTTGAAATCGCCGTCCGCGATCGCGACGTCCAGGCGGGCGAGCAGGTCAGCAGGCAGTCTGCCGGCGACGAAGTCGCGGAACGCTTCCGTGATCGTCGTCTCCATGTCGCCGCAGCCGCAGGTGCGGCCGTCCAGGACCGCGCCGAGGTGGCTGCGGCCTATCATCGCGTCGGGGTGCACGGGGTCCAGGACGGACAGTCCCTCCTCCAGGATCGTTCGCGCCTGCTCCAGGCGTCCCTCGTGCTGGAGGAACAGGCCGAGGGCCACATCCGCCCGGCCGAGCGTCTCACCGTCGCCGCCCTGCCGGGCCTGTGCCACCGCCTCGCCCAGCCGTTGCTCGGCCAGGTGTGTCTGCCCGGCCTCGCGCAGGGCCAGGCCCCAGTTGCGCAGCACCTGGCTCGCGAGCTCCGGACTGCCGATGCGCTCGGCCCGGGAGTACGCCGACGCGTACGTGTGCAGCGCCGCGTCCTTCTCGCCCACCTCGCTCTGCGCCATCGCCAGCCCGAGGGCCGCCATGAGCGCCTGCTCGGCCAGGCCCTGACGGTCGTAGGAGGCGAGGACCCGCTGGATCGCGTCGACGCGCCCGGCGTTGTCGCCGCGGTCGCGTCCGCTGTTGGCGAGCATGGACAGTGCGTTGAGGGTCGCCTGGTGGTCCGCGCCGAGTCGCGCCTCCAGCGTGGTGACCAGGGCCTTCAGGACGGTCGGGAAGGTCGCCGGGTCGCCCTGGCCCTGCCGGTTCAGTACGGCCTGCGCCACCTGCTCGATGAGCGGGTCCGGCAGCTGGTCCATCGGGGGGAACAGCGGGTCCCCGGTGGCTCCGGCCGCCACGACCTCGGCGCGCAGCGCCAGCGCGGACGCGACGTGCGGGTGGCCGTTGCGCCAGAGGTTGTCGACCGTCTCCTCGACGACCTGGCGGGCCTGCCGAACGTCGCCACGTTGGAGCAGCACGTCGGCCAGCGGTTCGAGGCCGAACGCGTATCCGGCGTGCCCGCGGCCGTAGAAGGTCAAACGGTCCTGGGCGCCGCGGCGGAGTTCCTCCTCGGACTCGTCGAGCCGTCCGGCCATCCGCAGGGCCAGGCCCAGGTTGAGCCGGTACGTCAGGTGTTCCTTGCGGAACTGCGGGTCGTCGGTGGACGCGGCGGTCGCGTTGCGGTAGCACTCGATCGCACGGTTGATCTGATCGGCGTTCAGCAGCACGTTTCCGAGGTCGCACTGGGTCGAGGCCCAGGCCGGGCTGCCGTGACCGTGCTTCGCGGTGACCGCTTGCAGTTCACGCGCCATGAGTTCTTCGGCTTCTCCCAGGCGGCCCTGCTGCAACAGGGAGAAGGCCGCCTCGATCGGGGTGGGGGGTGACGTCACGTCGCGGGAGTCTAGGTGCCGGGAACGACACCGTGGGGGCAAGATCAGTCGCGACGGCCCGCACCGACGCGTCCGGCATCACATGCAGTCAACTCCGGAATGACGTTCCGGTTCTGCACAGCGGCATCGGAAACCGTCAAACCCTCTGCAGTAATATCCGGGGACGTGTCCGGGCCGGCAGCCCTGGAGATTTCCTGGAGAAAGCTTCAATGACAGTGTTCGGGGACCTGACCGGCGATAATCCCAACGATCCGGCGCGAAGTGTCGCGATTGCCCTGCGCGGATCGGCATTGATGGACGCTCGGCCCGGTAGCCGACTGCTGGCCGACGCTGTCAAACACTTCGATGTGCTTCCACACCTGGCCGTTGTGTCCGATGGACACCTCTGGGTGTGGCATTTCATCTACCACCGCGATGTCGATGAGGCGCAGGAACAATTTCAGGCGGTACTCGCTTCGATCGAGCAGGACGAGAAGTGGGCTCAGTTGGGAATCAAGCCCTGCGCTGGACCCGGTTTCGAGACCCTCGGACTGCCCAGAAAGATGCGGGGAAGCAATGTCGCGGACCCGCGACAGCTCGTCAAGGTCCGTGACAGCGCTGTTCCCGGAGTTCAGCAGTACAGATGCTCGGACCAGCGCTCGAAAAGCAAGAAGGCACGTCGTTACGGAGCCGTAGCCGCCGATGCGATTTGGGGCATGAGCGATGCGCGTCAAAGTAACCGCGCGGTCAAACTGCACCGTGACGCCGCAGACCGGGTGGCCTTCGTACACCCGCCGGCCGCGTTCTTCTCCAGCGGCCCGACGCCGACAGAGGTGACCGCCGACCTGCTCCTCAGCGCGGTCGCCGGACTGCAGGACCAGCACGCTCAGGTGAGCCTGCTCGAAGACCTGCTGCCGTACCTTCACGGCTTCCAGGTGCAGCAGGTTCTCGACCTGATCCCCGTCCTGGACGAGCACCCACGCGGCCGCCTCATCTGCGCACTTGCGGAAGTGCCACTGTCAGCGGCACAAGTCGGGATCGTCTTCGACGCGATCATCACCGACGAAGACCTGAGCCTCGTCGGCGCCATAGCGACCCTGATGCCCCGGCTCACGCCCGAGCAGCGAGCGATCGCCGTACCGGCCGCCACCACCTGGATTGCCGACGCGTGGGGGCTGACCGACGACCTGCTCCAGAGGCTCGCGCCGCACCTGAGCGCCCCCGAACTCGCCGTCACGCTCGACCGGATCAGAGCAGCGATCAAACCCGCCGAACGCACCGGAATGCTGATCCTGGCCGCACCGCACCTGACCGCCGAACAGCGTGACGGCGTATTGGACGACGCCATCGCCCCCACCGACGCCAACATCGTCGCCGCGCACCTCGGCAGGCTCGCGCCACACCTCGACCGACAACAACTGGTCCGTGCGCTGAACGCCGTCTGCCGGCTCACCGACTGCGGCGGTCGTGCCCGTGCACTGGCCGCGCTGATCCCGCACCTGCCCGACGAAGAGCGGGCGAGTGCCGTCCGCGCCGCCCTGTCCGCCGTCGAAGACGCCGACCCCGACGACCTGATCAGCAACATCGCACTGCACGACCTACTCCCTCACCTGCGGCCCGAACAGCTGGACAAGGTCGTGGACACACTGCAGGCGACTGATGATCCCTGGCGACGGGAGCTGCTCGCGCCGTATCTGCAGCCGGAACAGCAGCAGCAAGTCCTGGAAGTCGCCGGCCGCGCCTGCGCCACCGACCCGTTCCGGTCAATGTCCGTGAGCATCTCGCACCTGCCTGCCGACCAGCAGCGATCCAGCATCGACCGGGCGCTCGCGACGCTGCGTACGCATCGTGGCCTGCTGCTGCCCGAAGACCTCATGCGGATCGCGCCGGCCATGACCGCCGGGCAGATCGACACGCTCCTGGAGATCCTCTCCCGGCGCGACGACCGGGCACGAATCGTCGTCGGACTGAGCGCGTTCCTCAACCACGACCAGCTCGACCGAGTCCTGGCGACATTCCTCCACGACGCCGACGAGCACCCCGACGTCCTCACCACCCTCATCCCACACCTCGACGGCGAGCAGCAGCAGGCCGCGCTGTCGGCGCTCATCGCCATCGACGATCCCGCACGGCGCTGCGAACACCTGGCGCGCGCCGCCGAACTCCTGCCCGCCCCCGTCCGTGCCGCAGCAGTCGCCGCGGCGCTCACGGCGGCAGGCGAAATCGGCAAGCCGAGGCGCAGAGCAGCCGCCTACATCCGATTGTCGGAGCTGGTCGGTCCCGAACGACGCCGTCTGGTGCTCGTGCAGGCGTACCTCGCCGCGATGCGAATCAAGGACGAGTCGGCCAGGATCGTCCAACTGGGCGCTGTGGCCAGTGCCTGCCTGTCGGGCGAGTAGCGACCCGTCACTCGGCAAGTACCGAGCGCGTCGGTTGGTCACCTGCCGTCCGGTCCGTGGCCAAGGTAGCGGCCACGCCGAGCGATACTGAGCCGTGCTCAAGGATCAGGAGTTCGACGCAGCGGTCGCAGCTGTGTCCGGCCGGCTCGCGGCGGGCATCCCGCTGAACGATGTGATCGCCTTCCTGCGCGCGGAGGGTTTCAACGAGATCGGCTCCATCAGGGTGCTCATGCACGCGGCCGACCTGAACCTCGCCGAAGGGAAGCAGGCCATCGACATGAGCCCGGCCTGGCAGGACCGGCGGGAGGCCAACGAAGCTCTCCGCCAGGGTCTCTGGCGAGCGGCCCTGGCCACATCGGAGACCGATGATCCCGACGCGGCACACCGCGGGCCGTCCCCGGGCCATGAGTCCGGGTGAGGCGTGGTCACCCGGGCCACCCGGAACGCGGCTTTGTTCGCGAGTGCGTTCTTGTCGATGTCGCCGCTTTCGTCTGCGGGGACTGCGGGCTGGAACGGCTCCCGGCTCAAAGGTGGCGTGTGTCGAGCGGGTTCAACGTCGGCCTGGGTCGTCGTGGTCGGGGTCCTTCGGCTGTTCGCGAAGCTCGAGATAGGGCTCCTCGCCGGCTGGATGCCCGGTCGTGATGGCGCGCTCGCGATGCAGTTCGGCGTCGAGTTCGGCACCCAGCAGCAGGGCGATGTTGCCGATCCACAGCCAGATCAGGAACACGATGACCCCGGCCAGGCTGCCGTAGATCTTGTTGTAGGAGCCGAAGTTGGCCGCGTACAGCGCGAAGCCGGCCGAGGCGATCAGCCAGATCAGCACGGCGAGCACACTGCCCGGGGTGATCCAGCGCCAACCGCTCTGGCGAGCGTTGGGCGACGCCCAGTACAGCAACGCGAAGATCAGTGCGATCACCCCGAGGACCAGTGGCCATTTCACGATGTCCCACACCTGCACGAAACCGGTGCCCAGGTGCAGGAACTCGCCGGCCTGCCGGGCGACCGGACCGGTGAACACCAGCGCCAGCGCGACCGTGGTGATGGCCAGGCTGGCCACCACGGTGACCCCGAGCCGGACGGGCAGCAGCTTCAGGAACGAGCGGCCCTCGGGCACGTCGTAGATGACGTTGGCGGCGCGCGTGAACGCCGACACGTAGCCGGAGGCCGACCACAGTGCGAGCAGCACGCCGAGCAGGGCGACCAGGCCCGCGGTGCCGGAGCGGCCACGCTGCAGCTCGGCGAGGGCGTTCTCGACCACCTGGCGTACCGCGCCGGGGGCGTATCGGCCGACCTGGTCGACAGCACGCTGGGCGGTGTCCTCGCCGGTGAGCCCGAGCAGCGCGACGAGCACCAGGATGGCGGGGAACAGCGACATGACCGAGCGGTAGGTCAGCGCCGCGGCCCAGTCGCTGAGGTTGTCCGACTGGTACTCCTTTGCGGTGCGTTTGAGCACGTTCTTCCAGTCGCGGCGGCTCAGCTCGGCCGGACCCTCGGGCGGAGTGCCCTCGCCATTCTTCGGTCGCAGAAACACGGTCTCCTCCGGCGGGCTCATACGGGTCCCGGATGCACGGCAGTCGTCCTCCCGCGATCCCTGGGGCGTCGTGGAACGAGCCGGGTCGACCACGCCGTGAGGAGTCACCGACGCCGTCGCCCGACACCCTCGATCATCGGGGCGTACCCGGCTGGCGGTGGTTTGAACCGTGCGCCTGCCTTTCCCTTCAGTTGATCGAGCGCTCCTCGTCGGTCAACGTCATCTACTGCTCCAGCTTGCCGAAAAGCCAGCTCGTCCGCAGCCGCAGCCGCAGCCAGAAGGTCATCGGCGAGCTGTCGACGGTGCCGGGTGGCCCGGATGGCGGTGCGTCGTGGCATACGGGCGACGGGTCTGCCGCAGGAGGTGTCATGCCGGATCTTCCGGGCCCGTGGTGTGCTGCCGCTGAGAAACTGCCGGGAGTTCGGTCAGTGCCGGTCGGACGCGTCAGCAGGAGTCGGTCTGCGCTCAGCGGCAGAGGTCGTCCGCCGCGAGCCCGGCCTGTGCCGTCATGGCGTCGGCCATCGTGGTCCACACGTGTTCGGGCAGGATGTGGCCCATGCGGGGGTAGACGACCGCCTGCGCGCCGGGGATCTGCCGGGCCAGTGCGGCCCCTGCGGACGGTCGGATGAGCGGGTCGTCCGCGCCGTTGATGATCAGGGTCGGTGCGGTGATCTCGCCCAGTCGGCGGCCGGTCGTGCCGAGGTTGAGTCCGGCGGCGGTCTGGCGCTGCGTCGTGCCGGGGTCGCGCGGGGACCGGGCGTGGCTGATCTCCGCCACGGAACGGGCCCACTCCTGCTCGAACGGATGATGTGGGGACGACAGCAGCCGGATCATGTCGACCAGGGTGCTGATCGCGCCCTCGTCGGTGTCGGGGTGCTTGATCCGGGCGAAGCGCGGGAACACGCCGAACTTCACGTACCGCAGCATGTTGATTCTCCCCGGCGGCGCGCCCATGACCGCGGTGACGGTGCGCACCCGCTGCGGGTGCAGGACGGCGGTGGCCAGTGCGAGTCCGCTGCCCAGGGAGGTGCCGCACACGTGGGCGGAGTCCCAGCCGAGGGCGTCCATGACGGCCAGGGCGTCGGCGACCATGTCCGATCCGGTGTAGGCCGGCTTGCTGCTGCCCCGGAACAGCACCCGGAACGGGTTCTCCGGTTCCGGTGAGGAGAAGTGCGTGGACAGCCCGGCATCCCGGTTGTCGAAGCGCGCGACGTGGAAGCCCCGCTCGGCCAGCGCCTGGCAGAGACCGTCCGGCCAGTACACCATCTGGAAGTCCAGGCCCATGATGAGCAGCAGTGGCTCGCCGCCGGGCGCGCCGAACGTCTCGTACGCGAGCTGGACATCGCCGTTGTGCGCCGTCCGTAGGGTCACGGTGGTCTCCCCGCGGTAGTGTTTGCAATGCAACTGCATTGTAACCGAGAAGGATATGTTCTGGCCATGCCCCGCAAGGTCGACCATGATCAGCGCCGCCGCCACATCGTCGAGTCGCTGCTGCGCATCACGGGCACGCAGGGCCTCGACGCGGTCTCCCTGCGCGAGGTCGCCCACGAGGCCGGGGTGTCGATGGGCGCCGTCCAGCACTACTTCGCCAGCAAGGACGAGATGCTGCTCTTCGCGCTGCAGCACTGGCTGAGTCTCAGCGTGCATGATCGCTTCGCCGAACGCGTCCGCGACCGGCTCGACCGCGAACCCGCCGGCGAGCCCGCCGCGGTGCTCCGCGCCATCGCGGCCGAATACCTGCCCTACGACGCAGCCAGCCGAGCCGAGGTGCAGGTCAGCATCGCGTTCCTGTCCCGGGCCGCGGTCGCACCTGCACTCGCGACCGCACTGGCCCCCGCCTTCGCGGGTTTCATCCACACGCTGGGCGCCGTCTTCCGGAACACCGGGTGGGCGATCGACGCGCCGGCCGAGGCGCAGCGGCTCGCCGCGCTGCTCGACGGGCTGCGCCTGCCGGTGCTCGTCGGTGCGCTGTCACATCGGGACGCGCTGACCGTCGTGGACCGCCACCTCGCCCAGCTCCCGGCCGGAAACGCGCACGTCTGACCACGGCCTTATGTCGTGATCGGACCGCCTCGTTGCCGCTGTGGCTCCCGGCCCGATAACGGGCACGCGAAAAGGCGATCCAGTGTGGAGAATGTCTGCTGCCGCAGTTTGAAATCACGGGGCGGCTCCACACTGCGAACGCGGCGACGCTTCGCGCACCCCTCAAGGACGTGCATGTTCAAATCCTCTATGCGACGCGCGGGCGTGCTGGCCCTCGCGATCAGCATGGCGACCCTGGGGCTGGCGCTGCCGGCCCAGGCGGCCGCCAACGGCTCCATCACCGGGCGGCTCACGGACGGCGGCCAGCCGGTCGTCGGAGCCTCCGTGTCGGCCTCGTCCGTCAACGGCGACGGCTCGGGCTGGGCCAGCACCGACGGCGACGGCCGCTACGAGATGACCGACCTGCCCGCCGGTGACTACACCGTGCAGTTCGACGCGTCCGGTCACCCGAGCCAGTATGCGTACCAGGCCATCGAATGGAACGAGGCGGCGCGTATCGCCGTCCCGGCGGGCGGTCAGGTCACGGTCGACGACGAGCTGCTGCCCACGGGCATCATCACCGGCACGTTCCGGGACCGGGCGGGCAACGGCCTGTCGGTCGGCGTGCGGGCCGAGTCCGACACCGGCGGCGCCTGGGGCTACACCGAGTCCGACGGCACGTACACCATGCACGTGCTGCCCGGTGAATACCGGGTCGGGTTCGAGACCGCTCCGGGTGCCTACCAGTACGCGGTGGGCACGGCGAACGTCGCCGAGGCGACCCGCTACCAGGTCGCGGTCGGCCAGACGGTGACCGTCGACGACACCCTGATGGCCACCGGCTCCGTCGCAGGCCGCTTCACCGACCGCGCCGGTGCCGGCATCGCCGACCTGTCGGTGTCGGTGAGCATGCAGAACGGGCCCTACTACCAGACCACCACCGACGCCGACGGCGCATACCGCATCGACGGCGTGCTGGTCGGCTCCGGCTACCGGGTCGGGTTCTACGACGGCGAACGCCACATCGACCAGTACGCCACCGGGCAGTTCGAGTACGAGACCGCGAACCTGTTCACCGTGACCGACGGCGCGACCACCACGGTCGACGACGTGCTGCTGCCCACCGGCTCGGTGCGGTTCACGGTGACCAACGCGCTCACCGGCGCACCGCTGCCGTCGTTCCACGCCCGTGCCGGTCAGATCGAGGTCAGCGGCGTGAACGGTACCGGCACGGCCGAGGGTGTCACCGTCGGCAACCAGTGGGTTTACGTCTACGCAAACGGCTACCTCTCGTCGGAACAGTTCCGGGTGACGGTCACCGAGGGCGGGACCGCCGAGGTCGCCGTCGCCCTCACCCCCGTCGCGAAGCTCACCGCCACGGTGGTCGACGCCGGCACCGGCGCACCCGTCTCCGGGATCTGCGTGCAGGCGATGGTGCCGACGAGCCCGACCTTCGGGGAGGGCTGCAACCGGAGCGGTCCGGACGGCAAGGTGATCCTCAACGGCCTGAAGGGCGGCGGCTACCAGCTGTTCGCCTTCGGCAACCCGTACGGGGACACCCCGTCGCCGTACGGCGCGCAGTGGGTCACCGCCGACGGCGGCACCGGCAACCAGTCGCTGGCCGCGGTCATCACCGCGGTGCCGGGGCAGACGGTCACCGCGCCGACGATCAAGCTGGACCGCCGGGGCGCCATCACCGGCACCATCCGGGCCGCCGACGGCACTCCCGCGAAGCACGCCGGGGTAAGTTTCGGAAACTTCGGCTACCGCATCGGATCCGGGGTCCTCGAGTTCCCCGCCGCGGCGAACGGGACGTACACGGTCGACTGGCTCGGCCCGTACCAGTGGCCGCTGCGCTTCTACGCTGACGACCACGCCACGCAGTGGAGCGGCAACTCGGGCGGGCGGCCCGGCGCCACGCGGGTGAAGGTCCGGCCCGGCAAGACGGTCACCTACGACATCCAGCTGCAGAAGGGCACCCCGGTCACGGTCAACGCGCCGGCCTCGGGCTGGTACGTGGCGTACAACGCGACGACTGGCGACGAGGCCGGAGCCTGCGACGGCGGCGTCGGGTCCACCTGCCAGATGCTGGTGCTGGACCAGAAGGTCCGGTTCAGGGTCTTCGACTCCTACAACGGGGAGTACTGGTACGGCGGCAGCGACTTTGCCTCCGCGACCACGGTCCGGATCCCGGCGACCGACACCAAGACGGTCACCATCACCCGCTGAGCGCAGGCCGGGGCAGGCGATCCGCCTGCCCCGGCCTCATCAGCAGGCCTTCGCGAACGGCTTCGGCATCGGCGGGGCGTAGTCCGGTGCCACGTACGCGCCGATCAGCCGGAACACGTGGTCGCTGGCATCGGGGTAGTCGCCCTTGCAGTCGAAGGCGCCCGGCAGGAACGTGGTCACGACGGAGATGCCGACCTTCTCCTGCGGCAGGTATGCCTCCGTGGCGCTGTAACCGCCCACCAGCGGGTTCTGCATGATCCAGGCGCCGGAGCGGATCACGCCCAGGCCGAAGTTGTATCCGTCGACCTGCTTGAAGCACGACGGTGCGCAGTCGGCCTGCGCCTGCCCGAATCCGAGCAGGTTCGTATCGGTCATCGCCTGGTAGCTCGCCTTCGACAGCAGCTTGCCCGTGCCCACGGCGATCGCCGTGGTGGCCAGGTCGTCGATGGTCGAGGTCTGGTTCGCGCCGGGCGGGGTGCCCCAGTCGGAGTTCCAGAACGTCGACTCCTCGTAGAACGCGGTCTTCGGCGGGACGCCGAGCGCTTCGCGGCGCTCCGAGCTGAACGAGTGCAGGACCGGGGACGGGATGGCGCCGGTCTGGGCGGCGACGGTGTCGCTCAGCCCCATCGGCTCCAGGACCCGCTCGCGCAGCAGCACGTCGAGCGGCTTGCCGCCGATCTTCGCGAGGATCTCGCCGAGGAGCATGAAGTTGGTGTGCGAGTAGCTCCAGTTCGTGCCGGGGGCGAACTGCACCGGGCGGGAGAACGCGTACTTCAGCCGCCGCTCGACGGTCCACGACTGGAACGGGTCGGCGTTGAAGGCCGCGTTCCAGCCGGGGTCGGTCTCGTAGTCCGGGTAGCCCGAGGTCTGGTTCGCCAGCATTTTCAGGGTGACCTTGCCGGCTTCGGGCAGGGTCGGCAGCCAGCGGTCGATCGTGTCGGCGAGGGCGGCCTTGCCCTCGTCGACGAAGAGCATCAGCAGCGTGCCGAGGTACGCGAAGACGACCGCGCCGTTGCGGAAGCGCATGTCGGTGGTGGCGGGCACGCCGTCCAGGGATGGGCCGAACGCCTGGGACGTGACGACCTCGTCGCCTCTGGTCACCTTCACGATGACGGCCCGCAGCGACTGCGCGCCCATCGCGTCCTGCACGATCTTCGCGATGGCCTCCGCCTGGGGTGTCGGGGCCTGTGCGGCCACGCTCACGGATGCGTCCGCGGGAGCCGTGCACGCCCCCAGCAGGAGCACGGCCGCGACGACCGTGGCCGGCGCGGCGCGGTGCCGGCCCCGACGGTTCCGCTCGATCACTCGGTCCTCGCCTCCGGTCCGGGCGTCCGGAGTGGACCGCCTCGCCACTGTCGCGTCACATCTGAGCGTATCGGCGGATATCGAATGTATAGGCAGCAATGGGAAAAATGCCCCTCGGCAGGGCCGTGATCTGCGCAGCGGTGATCCCGGCGCAGGGCGGCCGATCAGGTCCGGCTGCCGGTTCGGCGGCGGGCGAGGGCCGCGGTGATGGGAATCGCGGCGCAGAGACCGCTGAGCAGGATGGCGGCGAGCGCGCCGAGGACGGCGGGCTGGTCGTTGAAGGCGATCCCGATGGCGGCCAGGGCCGGGCCGAGGTTGCGTACGGCGGTGACGGCGCCCATGGTGGTGCGCCGGGCCGGTGATCCGGTGGACAGCAGCGTGCCCAGGCCGAAGGCGAGGGCGGAGAACAGGAACCCGGCCAGCAGCGCCCGCGAGCCGAGCAGCTCGACGACGTCGCGCCAGCTGCCCAGCAGCATCCCGGCCAGCACGATCAGGAACGTCACGTTGGAGACCTTGACCGCGGCCGGGTGCCAGGCCAGTGCGGTGTCGGCGGTGTAGTGGCGCAGCAGCAGGCCGATCGCGAACGGCACGAGCTGCAGGATCGCGACGGTGCGCACGAGCACGCCGACGTCGAGCGAGATGCCGCCGCCCACGTCGGCTGCGGTGAGCAGGACGTTGGCGGTGACGGCGAAGGTGACGCTGCCGATGGCGGCGAGCAGGACCTGCATCGCGGCACCGGTGGTGACGTCGCCGCGCTGGATCATGCCGAGCTTGGCCCCGAACGGACCGCCCGGCGAGGCGGCGATCAGGAGCAGCGCGATGAACGGTGCGGTCGCGAGGTGGAACAGGGCGGCCAGCCCCCAGCCCAGCAGCGGAATGACGACCAGGTTGGCCAGCAGCACCAGCACGAGCAGGGGTACGTCCGTGAACGCCGCGCGCAGCGCGGACAGGGTCGCGCCCAGGCCGGCGGCGAACATGGTCGTCGAAATGAAGATCACGGTAACGGCGTTGAGCAGCAGATGCAGCGTGTCCACCCTGGTCTCCTGCCTGCGATCCGGTGTGTCAGTCGGTGAGTTCGCCGAGCCAGCGCAGGGCGCTGAGGCCGGGTATGAACGCGTACTCGCCGCCGCGGGTGGTGACGAAGCGCGGCACGGCGGGCAGCCGCCGCCGCACGGGCCGGCGGGGGACGGTGAAGTCGGACAGGCCCTCACCGGAGCCGACGATCGGGTCGCGGGCGTCCTCGCCGCCGAAGAACACGCCGTCGTTCATCCACTGCGACTGCACGAACTCGAACTGCCGGCCCAGGTGGGCGCCGACGAACGCGAAGATGAGCCCGCGGTCGGCGCCGTCGTCGTCGAGCACCCCTTCGGGCAGCAGCGGCCCGTAGGCGGTGCCGCGACGGATCATGCGGTGCAGGCGGGGTTCACCGGCCACGGCCGCGTCGCGGGGGTTGGCGCGGCGGACGTGGCTGCCGCCGGGGGTGGCGAACCCGTCCGGGTCGTCCTGCCGGTAGAGGAACGCGTTGTTGCGATCGCGGTCGGCGCCGAGCTCGGGATCGTCGTGCAGCGGGCACAGGGCCAGCGGGGCGCCGCTGCGCCAGCGTCCCATGATCTTGGCGGCCAGAAGGTCCTCCTCCTCGAGGCCGGCCGAGTTGTCCCTGAGAAAGCGCCGGAACCCGGCTACGTCCTGGTGCAGTTTGCGGAACGCCACGTAGCTGCCGTTGCGGCCGAGCACCTCGGGTTCGGTGGACTGCACGCCACCGAGTTCGTCGGGGTAACCGAGCACGAACTCGCCTGCTGCGAACGGCTTTTCCAGGGGGTTGGAGCCGGCGATGCCGCTGCCTTCGACGGCCGGGTGGCTGATGCCGTCGCGGTAGCCGAACGGTTCGGTCTCGGTGGGCAGGGCGTGGCAGTTCTGCCGCCAGATCGCGGTCACGCCGCTCAGGCTCTCGTAGGCGGGCCGGGCGCGGTCGATGGCGGCTTCGAGGGTCGCCTCGTCGGGGGCCAGTGCGACCAGGACGATGTGCAGGTCGGGGCTGCCCAGTGGTGCTTCCCAGTGTTCGGGGGCGCTGTCGGCGGTGTCGGACAGGGCGGTGGCGCGGGCGGCCATGCCCTGGCGGAACTCCCAGGCCATGGTGTCCAGTGCCGGTTGGGGCACGCCGAGGGCGCGCAGGCCGTGGTAGGTGACGGCGACGCTGACCCAGGTCTCGCCCAGCGGGCTGACGGTGTCGGCGGCGCTGGTGACCGCGGCGGCGAAACGCCGCATCAGTTCCCGGCCGTCGGCGCGGTCGTCGATGCGGAACAGCAGGTAGGTCGCCGCGTACGGCGACGGGCGAGGGCTGAGAATCCCGCGCTGGATGTCGTGCAGTTCCACGTCACACCTTCCGTCAGAGCGTGACGATGTTGCGCCAGAAGTTGCGCAGGCTGTCGTCGGCGCCGAACAGGGTGCTGAAGATGGTGGAGTCGGCCATCAGGATGTCGCCGGCCCGCTCGCCCGCCGGGGGCAGCCACAGGAACATGTTGAACTCGGTGTTGCCCGCGTCGGTGAACGGGTGCGGCTTGGACAGGTCGATGGGCTGGCGGCCCAGCACGCGTACGGACTGCTCGTCGGTGGTGGTCACGGCGTAGTGCGGCAGGTGCATGTGGAAGTTGAAGCTGGTCACGTCGGCCAGCCAGCCCTTGGTGTCCAGGTCGCGGTTGATCGACAGCGGGGCGATGCGCCTGGGCGCCGCGACGGCCGGGCGCAGGCCGTAGCGGTTCTCCACCGGCACGCCGAGGCCTTCCATCAGCGAGCGGGTGTACCGGCCGAAGCGCTGCTGGCGTGGCACCAGCGCGTCGCCGTGGTGGTGGTATTCGACGTCCCGCACCGCGAGGTCGTCCCCGGCGCCGACGTCGTGGTGCGGGCCCAGCACCAGGCGGGTGCCGTCCCTGCCCACCCAGTCGCGCAGCGCCTGCACCTCCTCGGCGGCGGCGTCCTGGCCGGTGACCATGTGGTCGAGGCCGAAGACGAACAGGGTGTCGGTGTCGGCCAGCACCCGCTCGTCGAGCGGGGTGACCACACCCGCCTGGTCGACGCGCTGGTACATCGCCACCGGGTGGCCGGTGGTCTCCGCGACGAAGTCCTGGAACGGCACCCAGGCCCAGAAGAACAGCTCCAGCGCGCCGGCGATGCCCTGCTGGAAGCGCATCGGGTCGGACCACTTCGGATCTTCGTAGGCGGGCCAGGTGACCCGGCGCACCTCGGTCATCGTGGAGAACCGGTTGTCGAGCTCGGCCGGGTTGCGCCCGGCTTCGGCAGGGTAGCTCCACGCCACGTAGATGCTGACCCGCCGCCGTCCCGGCGTGTACGGGCGGGGCTGGTGGCGGGTGTTGTAGACGCGGGCGGGGCGCTGGTCGTTCATCGGGTCCGGGTCCTCACTGCAGCTGGTCGAGCATCTCCGACAACGCGTTCTTGATCTTCAACGCCTTCTTGATCTCGTCGGCGGTGACGTACGGGTACTCGCCGTACTCGATGAAGCTCGGGCACTGGTGCTCGCGCACGAACCGGATGAACGCCTCGGGGTTGGTCTTCCAGTCCTCCGGGAAGCCCTCCAGGTTCTCGAACGCGGTGTTGACCCCCGACTTGGTGAACAGGGCGACGGCGTCCTCGGTGTACTTGTCGAAGTCGGTATCGAAGATGCCCTGGTACATGAACCGGGTGTCGTCGTCGAACAGGACCCACCGCAGGTAGTGCAGCTTCAGCGGCGCCAGCAGGTAGGGGTCGGACTCCAACGCCTTGGCCAGGGTGCTGCCGTACTCGCGCATGACGTCCGCGCGGCCAGGCTTGACCTTCGCGATGATCGTGAACCCGTAGCAGGCCGGTGTGCGCGGGAAGACCGGGCCGTACTTGCCCTGTTCGAGATGGCTGGTGTCCTTGGGGATGACCATTGCCGCAGGCTTGAGTTCCATCGCGCTTCCCATCGCAGGCACACCCCGTGATCACGTGGCGACCAACCGATTATGCCCATATACCACTTGTGAAACATGCAAAACTGCATCAACTGGGCGGAGGGGGCCGCATGCGCGTGCTGGTCATCGGCGGCGGTCCGGCCGGGGTGAACGCCGCGCTGCAGGCCGCCGCGCTCGGGGCGCGGGCCACGCTGGTCGAACGCGGACGGGTGGGCGGCACCGCGCTCAACAGCGGACCGGCACCGGTGCGCACCCTCGCCCGGGCGGCGCGCCTGGTCCGCGACTGGAACTCCTGGGAGACGTTCGGTCTGCGCGGACCGCGGCCCGAGGTGGACCTCGCCGCCACCCTGGCCAACGCCCAGCGGGTCGCCGATTACGCCTACCACCGCAGGCGGGTCGCCGACCACATCCGCGCCGCGGGGGTCGACCTGGTCGAAGACGCCGGCGACGTGCGGTTCCGCGACGCGAACACGGTCACCACGGCCGACGGCCGCACCTTCACCGCCGACCGGTTGATCATCGCCGTCGGCGGGCGGGCCGCGCGCCCATCGATCCCCGGTGCCGAACTGGGCCTGACCTACGAGGACGTACGCACGCTCACCGCGCTGCCGGACCGGGTCGCGGTCATCGGCGGCGCGGACACCGGGTGCCAGCTCGCCTCGATCCTGGCGGACTTCGGCAGCCGCGTGACGCTGATCGAGTCCGCGCCGCGGATCGTGGCGCGCGCCGACGCCGACATCTCCTCCGCGCTCGAGCAGGCCTTCCGGGCCCGTGGCATGGACGTGCACACCGGCGCCCGCGTCGAGCGCCTCGAAACGTGCGACGCAGGCGTGCGCGTCGTGTTCCGGATGGGGGAGCAGGCCGCCGACGTGGCGGTCGCCGCGGCGTTCTTCGCCGTGGGCTGGCCGGGAAACGCCGATCTCATCGGCGCCGACGCGGCCGGGATCGCGGTCGAGGGCGGCTACGTCATGACCGACGAGTTCCTGCGTACCGAGGTCGCGCACATCTTCGCCGCAGGCGATGTCAACGGGCACAGCATGCTCGTGGCCAGCGCGACCCTCGAAGGCCGGGTCGCGGGTGAGAACGCGGTGCTGGGCGCGCATCGCCGTGCCGATCACGCGATCGTGCCCGTGGGCAGCTTCACCGATCCCGAGTACGCCGGGGTCGGGCTCACCGAGGAGCAGGCACGTTCGCGATACGAGTGCGCGGTCGCCGTGGCCCCGTACGCCGACCTGCTGCGGCCCGTCGCCGACGGCCGTCCCGACGGCTTCTGCAAGCTGATCGTCGAGACTGCGAGCCGTCAGCTCGTCGGCGCCCACGTGCTGGGCGAATACTCCGCCGAGGTGATCCAGATGGTCGCCGCGTGCATGGCGGCGGGGATGCGCGTCGAGGACGTCGCCGAGCTGCGGCCCGCCTTCCCGACCTTCACCGAGGGGGTGGCCATGGCCGCCCAGATGCTGACCCGCGACCTCGGCGTCCGCCCCATGTCGCGGCTGTTCTGGAGCAGCCTGACCTGACGGAGGTCACCTTTTCCGGGCGTCCGACGTGACGGCGGATCGCGGTCCAGGCTGCCGTCGCGTGGCTCGCCCGCGGTCAGGTCGTCGGCGCCGCGGTCGCGGCGGCTCTCGGCAGTTTTGCGGCCGCCCACAGCCCGGCCACCGCCACCACGGCGAGCACGGCCATGGCCAGCCCGTAGGAGCGTTCGGGGGTCGCGGTGATGCCCGCGACGAGGATGGTGCCGGCGACGGCGGTGCCCAGGCAGGAGCCCAGGTTGGACACGCTGCGCGACAGCCCGGAGATCTCACCCTGCTGGTCGTCGCTGAAGCTGGACTGCACGACGTTGACCGACGGGGTCAGCATCAGCCCGAGTCCGAGCCCGATGAGCAGCAGGCCGGGCGCGAACGCCCAGACACTGGGCGTGCCGGTGACCAGGGCGAGCAGCACGACCACGCCGATCGCGGTGAGGACGAAGCCGGCCTGGATGAGGGTGCGCTGCGGACGGCGCTTGGCCAGGCGCTCGGCCGCCAGTGACGAGATCAGCAGGCCGACCGTCGCGGCGGTGAAAATGACGCCGGTCTGGATCGCGTCGTAGCCGCGGACCACCTGCAGGTATGCGGCCACGGTGAAGGACGTGCCCATGAGGATCAGCCACTGGGCGTTCTGGGTGACCAGGCCGAGGTTGGAGGTGCGGTTGCGGAACAGCGTGGTGGACAGCAGCGGTTCGCGGCCGGCGCGTTCCTGGGCGCGTACCCAGCGGAAGAACAGGAACAGCAGCAGCACGCCCGCGGCGATCAGGACGAGCATCAGCCAGAGGTTCTGGTCGGCGGCGAGGATGCCCGCGACGATGAGGATGAGCCCGGCGGCCGACAGCACCGCGCCGCGGGTGTCGAACGGCCGTGTCGGGTCCGGGGGCAGCGGGTCGTGCACCTTGCGGCCGAGCACGACGATCACACCCACCACGACCGCCTGGAACACGAACGCCCAACGCCAGCTCAGTGCAGAGGTGATCAGGCCGCCGATGAGCGGACCCGCCGCGGCGCCGACGCCGCCCATCGCGCTGATCAGGCCGAACGCCTTGGCGCGTGAGGTCGTGCTGGTGAACAGCAGTGTGGTGAGGATGTAGACGGGCGGGATGAGCAGCGCGGTGCCGACGCCCTCCAGGATCGAGTTGCCGAGGATGAGCACGCCCAGCCCGGGTGACACGGCGCTGAGCAGCGCGCCGATGCCGTAGAGGGTGAGTCCGGCGAGGAAGCAGCGCTTGCGGCCGTACCGGTCGGTCAGCTTGCCGCCCGGGATCATGAGGGCGGCCATCACCAGCAGGAAGATCGTGATGGCGATCTGTACGCCCTGCACGGTCGTGTTCAGGTCCGTGCTGATGTCGTTGATCATCACGTTCATGTTGGATCCGGCGAAGCTGCAGATGAACTGCGCCAGCGCGAGCGGGACGAGCATCTGCCGCAGCGACCCCGCCGGCGGCCCGGCAGCGATGGACTCGGCCGCGGACATGGATGCCTCCTCGATCGCCCGGCCCCGTCGAGCCGGCCGTCCGGACTCACGGCCGGCGGAAACCGTCCGTGCGCTACAGCGTAGTAAACCTGTCCGATTCATGCCGCTATACCGGATAATCCTCCGCCGGTCCCCCCTCTCGGGATGATCATGAACCTATGGCACGGGTCGGCGGCGTGTCCTTGCCACAACTCCCCGATGACCAAGCAGGCGCGGGACTGGTTGCGTTTTTGGTGTTTGCTGAGGCATGGTGGACGTATGGAAAGCAGTCCCGACGACCTGTTGACGACGACCGAGGCGGCCACGCTGCTGCGCTCGTCCCGGCAGCACGTCGTCGACCTGTGCGAGCGAGGTGTCCTCCCCTTCGTCAGGGTGGGGACGCACCGACGGCTCGCGCGGGCGGACGTGCTCGCGCTGCTGCGTCCGGAACTGACCCGCGACCAGCTCAAGTCGCTGTGGCTGCACCGAGCCGTGGCCGGTCGCCTGGTCGCCGACCCCGACGACGTGCTGGCGAACGCCGCCGAGAACCTGCGCCGGCTCCAGCGTGTACACCCGGACGGCATGGCGGCGATGTGGCTCGAACGCTGGCGCCAGGTCCTCGACGCCGGAGTCGAGGCGGTGCTCGAAGTCCTGACGTCGCGCAGCCGCGACGCCGCCGAGCTGCGCCAGAACTCGCCCTTCGCCGGCGTGCTGCCCGAAAGCACGCGCCAGGCTGTGCTGGCCGCGTTCGCCGAGCGCTGGCGCCGGGAGCGGATGGCGTGAAGCGGCAGCAGCTGGAGCATGTGCTGCGGGCCGCGTCGCAGATCGCGCAGGAGCCGGACATCCTGGTCATCGGCAGCCAGTCGATTTTGGGCGCGATCCCCGAAGACCGGCTGCCCGCCGCGGCGACGGCGTCGATCGAGGTGGACGTCGCGTTCTTCGACGACCCGGACGATGCGAAGGCAGACCGGGTGGACGGGGCGATCGGCGAGCTGTCGCCCTTCCACGAGACCTTCGGCTACTACGCCCAGGGCGTGAGCGTCTCCACCGCGGTGCTTCCGGCAGGCTGGCGGCAGCGGCTGGTGATCGTCGACACGCCGGGCACCGCGCCCGGACGTGGTCACCTGCTCGACCCGCACGACTGTGTGGTGTCGAAGCTCGTCGCGGGCAGGGAGAAGGACCATGTGTTCGCGGCGGCGTTGCTGGAACACGGCTTGATCGACGCGGCCGTGCTCGCCGAACGGGTGGAGACCGTCGACGTGTCCGAGGCCCACCGCCAGCGCCTGCGCCAATGGATCGACTACCACGCACGACCGGGGCAAGTCCTCTGACGTGCTCTGCCACTACGCTGCTGCGTCATGGCGATCACGTTGGCGGCGGTGTACGGCGACGGCTGGCGCAAAGCGGTGGTCAACCCGATGACGCCCGCCGAGGCGCAGGCGCGTGACGCGTGCGGTGACCCGTACGCGGTCGTGCTGGTCGGAGACGGCCACGTCGCCGCGGTGCTGCAGCTGTCGTGGCGTGACGGGTACGGCGAGGTGGTCCGCTTCGACGCTCGCGGCCGGACCGTCGCGGCCCAGGTGTTCCGGCGCGCGGGCGACGGCGAGCTGTTCCTGTTCGACAGCCGCACCTGGGACGGTCCCGACGATGCGGGAGAGCACGAGTTCCCGCACGTGGCCGCGCGCCGGCACACCTGGTACAGGTTGGACGGCCATCGGACCGACGTCGACGAGCCGCTCGGGGACCGCGGCCCGAGTACGCACACGCAGCAGCAGGGGGAGCCGCGCCGGCTGCCGGTCCCGACGTTCGGAAGGTGGCACGAACTGCTCGCGGTCGCGGGATTCGGGCCCGTGGAGGTGGCCGACGCCACCGACCCGATGCTGCCGGTCGCGGTCGCCGACGCGCCGCCGTGGCGGCCGCCGTCGCCGTTGGCGGCCGGGGACGTGGAGGCTTTGTTCCACGCAGGCGCCGAGCACCATATTCCAGGCCGTGTGCTGCGGATCGAGTTGCACGAGGCGGGCGCCCTGCGGCTGCCGTCGGGGCGGGTGGTCGCGGCCGACCCGTCGGCGCTCGACTTCGAT
Organism: Catellatospora sichuanensis; assembly: GCF_007483665.1. Taxonomy (GTDB): domain Bacteria; phylum Actinomycetota; class Actinomycetes; order Mycobacteriales; family Micromonosporaceae; genus Catellatospora; species Catellatospora sichuanensis. The sequence continues at coordinate 16,137 of NZ_VIQO01000026.1, read as the reverse complement.
GCCAGGCCGTACACCGTCGGCGTGCCGCCGGGTGTGTATCCGGTGACGGTGAGCCTGGCCCGCTTCGTCGACGACCCGCAGCACACCCGCGTCGCGGCCGTCCGGCTCGCGATCACGCAACGGCCCGTCGTCACGTGGGAGTTGGCGCTGCGGGACGGACAGGACCCGCTGGCGCTGGGGTATCGCGAGTACTTCGGTTTCGGTGTCGACGGCGGCACGGCCTGCTTCACCGACGCCGCATCGAGCAGCCGGCTCGTGGCGGCGGGCAGGGACCTGGGCGGTCTGGTCGATCCGCGCTTCACCGTCGTCGAGGACGACACGATGGCGGCCTGGTCCAGCGGCTGGGGTGACGGAGCCTATCCGGTGTGGATCGGCCGTGACGGCGGCCGCGATGTCGCCTGCTTCGTGGCGGACATGCTGTTGTTCGCCGACGACGAAGACGAGGACGACGACGCCTGACCGAGGCGGACGGCCGCCGGGGGAGGGGAACCGGCCGAGTCCGACGGACTCGGCCGTCCTCGTCACACGGTGCTCTGTGCGATGACCTTCGCCGCGATCTCGCGAACCTGCAACACCGCAGGTTGTACGGCATCAGGCAACGATGATCCGGCACGGTGGGTCCGCCGGGCGCTGCCGTCGCGCGACGCGGCCGCCGCGCGGCCGTGAACTCGAATCGGTCCTGGCGCAGAGACACGGGTGTCAGGTCGGATTCGGTGGGAGGGACCACAGTGCATTGGTTACGGCAATGACGGCGACGGCCGAGCACGCCGGGGACGCGGCGGCCATCGCGGCGTCACGGCACGACGCGGAGGCGTTCGGCGTCATCTACGACAGGTATGCCACCGGGCTGCACCGGTACGCGTACCGGCGGCTCGGGCCGCAGTCGGCCGAGGACGCGGTCGCGGAGACGTTCCTCGCCGCCTTCCGCCACCGCGGCCGCTACGACCTCGCCCGCGAGGACGCCCGCCCGTGGCTGTTCGGGATCCTCACCAAGGAGATAGCCCGGCGGTGGCGGACCGAGCAGGCCAGATATCGGGCGCTGAGCCGAGCAGCCGAGGGCGACGTCGTCGAGGGGTTCGCCGACGACGTCGACGCGGCGGTCAGCGCCCAGTCGGCCCGGGGTGCGCTCGCCGACGGGCTGGGCCGGCTCGCGGCGGGCGACCGCGACGTGCTGCTGCTCATCGCGTGGAGCGGCCTGAGCTACGAGGAGGTCGCGCAGACGCTGCGGATCAAGGTGGGCACGGTGCGCTCCCGGCTGCACCGGGCGCGCCGCAAGCTGCGCGAGGCGCTCGGCGAGGACACGATGACCGACTTTTTCGAGGTGGAGCGATGAACGAGATGAAACTGCTGGACGAGCTGGGCTCGGCCCTGGACCCGGCCGGTCCGCTGCCGCAGGATCTGCGCCGCCGGGTGCTCACCGGGGCCGTACGCCCGCAGCCGCTGTGGCGTCGCCTGCTCGCCGGACGGGCCGGGACGCGGGTCGCGGTCGTCGGTGGGCTGGCCGCGGTGCTCACCGCGGTGGTCCTGGCGGCGCAGGTCATCCCGATCGGCGGTGGCGAGCCGGCGGCCCAGGCGCAGGCCGCGGACATCCTCGCCGGCGCCGCGGCGCAGGCCCGGCTCCAGCCGGAGGTGCGGGTGCGCGGGGACCAGTTCGTCCGCGTCGAGTCCGTCGCGACGGTGCTCGGCATGAACGAGGCGACCAGGGAGTCCTCGACGAGCACGATCGCGCGCCAGGTGTGGCTGTCGGCGGACGGGACCCACGACGGGCTCATCCGGCAGCGGCCGCGCTCAGGCGGTGGAGACTGGTCGGAAACACCCCTGCCGGGCTGCCGCGACGGGGTCATGACGCAGTCCAAGGGCGGGGTCACCGGCACGCAGGCGTGCACGCCGACCCCGGGCTACGTCGGTGGACTGCCGAGCGATCCGGACGCGATGCTGGCCCACCTCTACCGCGGCGTCGACGACCACCCGAACAAGAACCCCCGCGACCAGCAGGCGTTCTCCGCCGCGGCGGACCTCGTCGACGAGGCGTACCTGGCTCCGGCTTCGCTGGCCGCGGTCTTCGGCGCCGTGGCGGAGATTCCCGGGGTGAGCGTGATCGGCGAGGTCACCGACGAGGCCGGTCGCGCCGGCGTCGCGGTGGCCCTGCGCGAGGTGCAGGGCACCCGCACCGAGCTCATCTTCGACCGCGCCAGCCACGCCTACCTCGGCACCCGTACGGTCGCGCTGCAGGACGGCGACGGGCTGACGGCCGGGCAGGTGCTCTTCTCCAGCGCGGTGCTGACGGTCGGGATCGTCGACCGCGTCGGCGCGTAACACCCGTTCGCACGGCGGGCCGCGGCACTCATCGCCGCGGCCCGCCGCATCGTCTGCAGTACATATCTATATGTACTGTTCACCCTTTCTGGGTAGTTCGCCCGGAGGGGCTCGGCTACACATCCGCGCTGCTCAGCTGCCCCATGTGTCAGCTGTAACGCACCGTGTGCTCTATGCCCCTTTCCGTATCCGATGCGGCAGGGTTGTTCGCGTGGCCGCAACCGGACGCCTCCCGGCGATCCGCGCAGCGGCACCCGACACAGGAGGCCGCCCGTGGTGCACCAGCCGCTGACCCGGCGAGGCCGGCGCACGCTCGCCATCACCGGCGCGCTCGCCGCCGCCACCGTGATGGTCACGGCCGGTGCCGTCGCGGCCGCGGCTCCGGCCTGGAGGGGTACCGCGCAGACCCCGGTCGACGGCCACGCCGGGCGGTGGCCTACGCCGTCGGCCACTGCCGTGCCTACCGCCACCCCCGGCGCGCCGGTGCCGACCGCCACCGCTGACCGGCCGAGCCCTGACGTTCCGGACGCCTCCGCGTCCACCGGTCCGAGCCCGACGCCGACACCGACGGCCTCGGCTGTCCCGGAGACACCCGCTGAGGAGCCGTTCCCGGATCCGGCGCCGGGTTCCGTGCCGCCCGAACCCGCATCGACCGAAACCGCGCCACCCGGGCCCGCGACGGAGGAGACCGCCGCCGCGACCGCCACGGCCGAACACGCGACGGCCGAGCCGTCGCCCACTGTCCCCGCGACACCCATGTCCGCGGCGTAATACCACGTCAACCAGCAGCCGGCGCGTCGTGTGGGCGCGCGGGTCGACCCACCCTGTCCAGGAGGACGCCATGAAGCACGCCAGGAACACCAAGCGGACCACCGCCATCGTCGGCACGGCCATCGTCGGCACCGTCATGGTCGCCACCGCGGCGTGGGCCGTCTTCGGCTCGACCATCGTGGCCGGAGCCAACGGCGGCGCCGAGATGGTGAAGGAGATCACCGTCGTCGGGCTACAGCTCAACTCGCCGCTGTTGCCCGGCGAGACGTCGAACGTGAAGCTGACCATCGCCAACCCGAACGACAACGTGAAGGCCAAGATCACCGGCATCAGCCCCGGCCCGATCTCGATCGGCGGGATCCCTGCGGACGCCGTGAACACGTGCAAGGACTACATCGTCACCAGCCAAGGGACGCTGCCGGACCCGCTGCCGACGCTGGCCAAGAGCGGCGGTAGCGCCAACGTCACCGTCACCGACGGCGTGAAGTTCGGCGACGCGCCCCTCGCCTGCCAGGGTATGACGTGGACGACGAACTGGAGCGTGACGTTTCAGGCTGTTCGCTGACCGGGTGGCGGCGGCGACCGGCGTGCTCCCGGTGACGGGCGGTCCCGACGTCGTGTCGCTGCTGATCGCCGGTTTCGCCCTCGTGCTGCTGGGGCTGGGCAGCCGCTGGTGGGCCGGGCGATGAACCACCGCTGGGGCAGGGGCAAAGGCCCGGCAGCCCGCAACGGGTTGCCGGGCCTGCTGCGTGGTCACGCCACCGCTGCTCAGGCCGGTTTCGGACAGAGACGGGTACTGCGCAGTCCAGAGCTTCCGCCGGGAGGCTCGCCGACGCTCGGCGCATGATGTTCGACATCCCGCGGCGTACCGCCGCGACCGTTGCCGCAGCCGTGCTGCTGGCCGCCACCGTGGCGGTCGAGCCGGCGTACGCGGCAGATCGTCCCGTACCCAAGTCCACCCTGCGCGTCTGCGACCCGACCGGCTGCTACACGGCCTGGCGGGTGGTCGACTCCGATCACGACGGCATCAGCGACGCCGACGAGCTGATGGCGGGCACCAATCCGTACGACGCGAACAGCCGCCCGCCCCTGGAACTGGTCGTGGAGCTGGCGCTGGATCGCAAACTGCCGTCCTTCGAGGCCGGTCTGGGCGCGTTCCTCGCCGTGCCGCAGGAGATCGTGGACGCGCGCGACAAGGTCGGCATGGACGTGCTCGGCGCGTTCGACATGGCCTCCCGGCGGGACACGCTGACCCACTTCGGCCTCACCTTCGGCGAACTCCAGACCGGCGGGGTCGACGTCGATCCCACCCAGGGGTTCACCATCGGCCTGGCGGGCAAGGGCGGGCTCGGCTCGCTGCCCGGCGCCCGCATCGGCGGTATCTCCATGGGGCTGATCTCCGCTGGCGCGGACAACCCGAAGTACCGCTTCGGCCAGGAACACGGCGGCGTCAAGAGCACCAAGCCCATCGACGGCGGGACCGGCACCCACACCGAGTTCAACGACGGCGCCTCCCAGACCACCAGGTCCGACGGCGAGGGCGGGTTCACCAGGACCACCACGAACGCCGACGGGAGCGCGGGTCCCCAGACGACCGGGCAGTCCCGGGAATCCAGCGACGGCGACGGCGGCACCCGGCACGAGGAGAAGCAGACCACCACCGACGCCGACGGCAACCTGGACAGCGTCACCTACACCGACGAGCACCGCTTCGCCGGCGGGGCGGTCAGCACGATGACGACGACCACCAAGTACGTCCGGGACGAGAACGGCAACGTGACCGGCTCGCAGGTGACGACGGTGGTCAGTTACGTCTCCGCCGACGGCGAGTACGGCTCGGCGGACACCACGGTCGAGGACTGCGACGGCGCGGGCAACTGCACCGTGGTGGACTCCGACTACGAGGACAGCGACACCGTCGATGACGAGGAGTACTACAACCCCGACGCCGACACCACCATCGTCACGTTCGAGGCGGAGAAGAACGTGCTGCGTACCCGTGGCGCGGCGGTGAACACCGTGCCCGGCTGGGCCGCGCCCGGTTTCGAGGGGGATGTGGCCAACCCGAAGGACCCGAACCTGGTGGCGCTGATCGACTCCGATCTGTCTCCCGGCTTCATGCTGGTGTCGCCGCCCCGGATCACCAAGGCCCAGCCTGAGTTCCGCGACGACCTGCCTCTTCCGGGTCAGCCCGCGCCCAAGGACTGCCCGTCCTGCCGCTGACGACCCCGGACCGGCCGCCGGAGGCGCGCACGCCTCCGGCGGCCGGACCGGCCCTCAGCCGGGGCCCGGCCGGAACGCAACCGAAAGCTGGTCTTCGGGGATGTGGACCGATCCCATCGAGATCGGGCGGCGCAGCCGGAAGCCGAGCCGCTCGTACAGGGCGCGTGCGCCGGTGTTGTCGTGGCCCACGTGCAGGAAAGCGGAGTCGCCGCGTTCGCGCATGCCGGCGATCAGCGCCCGGACCAGCCGCATGGCCAGGCCCTGACGGCGGTGGGCGGGATCGGTGCAGACGGCGCTGAGCTCGCTCCAGCCCACCGGCCGAAGCCGCTCCCCGGCCATCGCCACCAGCGCCCCACCGCGGCGGATGCCCAGGTAGGTGCCCAGTTCGAGGGTGCGTGGCGTGAACAGGCGGCCGTTGCGGTGGCGGGCGACGAACGCCACGATCTCGGGTACGTCGGCCGGACCGAGGCGCACCGCCTCGTCGTCGCTGCGCGGCTCGACGCCGTCCTCGACGAGCTGCAGGCCCGGGCCGACGCCGGTGACCTTCCAATCGTCGTGCGGAGCCACGACGATGCCGGCGATCGGGGCCTGCCCGGGGCCGACCAGCGCGGCGGCGTCCGCCCAGTCGTCGGCGGTGGTCGGATGCGGGATCGAGATGAACCTGGACAGCTCCGGCGGGTAGCGCACGATACGGCCCCGCCGCTGCGCCAGGTGGGCGTGCGCTCCGGTCAGCGCGGATCGCACGGGGTCGTCAAGCGGATCGGCCATGGCGTCCTCGGGTCGGGGTGAGGGCTGGCACGGACTCCAGCTCGACAGTCAAGGTCGTGAATGGATTGTAAGTCGGCGGACACCGCGGCCGTGGCCCGCTCACCGCCGACGCGGGACGGGAGCGAAATCGCGTTGTGCACCCGCCGACAATGGGCTGATGGGGAGTCACGGCGGTCCGGTGAACCCGGCGCGGATGTCGGACACGGAGTTGTTCGCCGCCGCGGCGAGGGAGGTCCCCGAGGGCGACTACCTGGACCCGGTCCCGCACCTGGTCGCCCTGCATGAGCGGCCGACCCGGGAGGTGTACGACACCGCGATCCGGCTGCTGCGCGACGACGCCCCGCATGCACGGGAACTCGGCGCCCGAGTCCTGCGCGAACTGGGGCCGCGAGACGAGGCAGGGCTTCGGCCGTTCGGCGCGGAGGCGATACCGCTGCTGGTCGAGCGGCTCGATCAGGAGCAGGACCCGCGGGTGCTCAGGTGGGTGATCTCCGCACTCGGATACAACGGTGCGCGGGAGGCACTCGACGCGGTCCTCCGGTTCACCGGGCACCCGGACGCGTGGGTTCGCTTCCACGTCGCGGCGGCGCTTCCGTCGCTGGCGGACCCGGAGCTGATAGAGCCGGGCGCGCTGGAGGCGCTGCGGACACTGTGCCGGGACGAGGAGGCGGACACCCGCTACCACGCCCTGTACGCGATGGTTGAGGAGATCTCCGGCGCGGATCCCGAACGCGTCGCCCGGTCGCTCGCCGACCTGCTGGACGACCCCGATGAGCAGATCCGCGAACTCGCTCGAACGCACCTGGTCGCCGAGCATCGCGGCTGGTCAGCGCTCGGCTGAGCCGCTGCGCCAGATCACCGCACCGAGCAGGACGGTCCAGACGGTCAGCGGGTCGAAGACGACGTCGGCTCCACGCCCGGCCGAAGCGTCGCAGGCAGGGAAATTGTCACACCGGATGCGATACGGACGCGGTTACGGTCTGGCGCATGGACTGCCTTTCCGAGATCACCTTCCGGCTGCCCGAGGCGACCGAGTCTCGCGCCTTCATCGACGGGCTGCGTCAGCTGCTGGCCGACGTGCCGTATGCCCGTTCCGCCGAGATGGGTCCCGATCGCCTGACGCTGACTCCGCCGCTGCCTCGCGGTGCCCTTCCCGTCACGACCTTCGCGCTGGCCGACGTGCCCGAGCCCGAGGTCGCGCTGGACACCGGCCACGTCATCGGTGTCAGCCGCGGCCCCGGGACCGAAGCGGTCACCCTGCCGGGCCGGGTCGAGCTGGCGGAGCTGACCCGCCGCCTTGCCGGTCACGTCCGCCGGGTCGACCACACGGGCGTGAACCTTCCGGTCGGCACCCCAGCCGAGCAGTGGGACGACCTGGTGGGCGCCGTCGCTGCCGCCTCCGCGATGTACCGCTACCCGACCGGCGAGCAGTGGCCGTTCGTCCTGCCCGCGACGTCCGAGGAGTGCACCGGCGACATCGGCGACTTCGTCGTCGGCCGCGAGCCGAGGTTCGAGCTGGTCCAGGAGCAGCGGCTGACGCAGACGACGTGGCAGATCGCCCTATGGACCGACCTGACCCGGGCCGAGCTGGAGCTGATGTTCCCCGAGCCCGAGGGGCTGACCTTCCCGGGCCTGGCGGACGTCTTCCGTGTCGTGCCGATCCGCCATCCGTGGCCGGGCCTGGGCATCCGCTTCGACCTGTGCTACCGCGGCGAGGACGGGCCGTCCGACTGGGAGACCGGCGAATGGCTGGTCACCGAGGGCGGCCGCATCCGCTGACGAGTTTGCCGACCCACCTCCCACGTCAGGAGTTCAGCGGCCGCCGGGCGACCAGCAGCAGATGGGTCACCGGCCAGTCCAGCGGCGTGCCGTCGAGGTCGCTCAGGGCGGCCACGGGGGCGATCCGGTTGTCGACGATCCAGTCGTTGCGGCTGGTCCCCGAGGCCGGGTCCAGCTCGAATCCGACGTCGGTGAGCAGCCGCCGCCAGTCGGCGTACGCCATGCCGCAGAACTGCTCGCGGGTCTCCGACAGCCAGCTCGCCGAGTAGTCCTTGCGGGTCAGGTAGTCCATGGCGTCACCCAGCGCCAGCCGGACGGTGTCGTCGACCGGTGTGTGCGGCACCGGGAAGGCGAAATCGACCGTGAACTGGTCGAAGCGGGCCCGCGTGGACAGGCCGGCGACGTAGTCCGCGACCTGCGCCGACGGCAGCCCGGCCAGGTCGGGGCACGGCTGGTCGGGGTTCTCGCCGTCGCCACGTTCCAGGCGCAGCAGCACCTGCCGGTCGCGGTCGTCGGGGCCGCAGACGTCGCTGTTGATCCATACGCCGCCCGGCGCGGTGTGCTCGTAGATGGCCTGGGCGAAGGCGCGCAGTGACTTCTCCTGTTCGCCGTAGGACCAGATCTCGTGGGTCAGTGCGAAGGTCAGCGTCGTGTTGATCGACCGGGCGGGGAACACCGCGCCGCCGAGCACGTTGCGGCGGTAGAAGAACACGTTGGGGTTCTGGAAGACCCCCTGCGCCTTGCGGTGTACGCACTCGTCGAACAGGTGGCGGGCGACCTCGACCCCGATCAGGTCGCTCTCGCGCAGGGCCGGTTCCCGGTCGGCCAGTTCGAGCACCGCGCCCGCGCCGCAGCCGATGTCGACGACCCGGCCGGGCTGCACGTGCTCGCGGGCCGCAGCCCACTTGCGGGCGGCGCTGTCGGCGAACGCCTCCACGTAGGCGCGGTAGTCGCGGGTCGCGGTCAGCCCGCCCTCGTCGCCGACGACCGGGTCGTTGACGACGGTGCGTACGGTCTCGACGAGCCGGTAGCGGTCGAAGACGTCGACGGTGGCGGGATGTGCCAGGTCCCGCCACGTCTCGTCACCGGTGGCCAGGCGCAGAAGGACGTCCCAGGGGCGCTCGGCGGCGGGGGTCTGCCCGGCCTCGACGGGGTCGATCGCGAAGCCGAGCCGCTCGTACAGCGCGGCGACGTCAGGGGTGGAGCAGGCCACGACGGTGTTGTGCGGCGTCAGCTCGATACCGGTGGCCACGGTGATGTTCTTGAGGGTCACCTCGGCGAAGCGCGGGGTCGGCGGCATGTCGAAGACCGGCACCACCACCGAGCGCAGCGTGGTGATGGCGCTGAACCGCTCGATCGCGGCCTCCCGCCGGTGGTAGGGCACCGGGTTGCGGCGGGTGTTGTCGTGGTTCGCCGAGGTCACCGCCCAGACGATGGTCGCGCCGTGCCGGGCGGCCAGCGCGACGAGCCGGCCCGCCTGGAAGCGGGTCAGCAGGTGGTGTCGTCCGGGGAACAGCACGTATTCCATGCGGAGTTGATACCGCACGCGGCATCGGGCCCGTTCACCGCGGGCGCGTCCACCCATCACAGCACTATGCTTGATGGCATTTGCCCGTTTCGGTGACTCCGGGAAATTCTCGGCGCCGGACCGATGAGTTTCGCGGGCGGCGACGGTCTACCTGGACATGACCCGAGAAGGAGTTGCTCCGATGGCTGAGTCGAAGACCTACACACTCGATGTTCCCGGCGTGGTCCTGCACTACGACGTGCGCGAGAACACCGACAGCGCCGAGCCGATCCTGATGCTGTTCGGCTCGCCCATGGACGCCCGCGGGTTCACCACGCTCGCCGGGTTCTTCCCCGACCGCACGGTGGTCACCTACGACCCTCGGGGCGCCCAGCGCAGCGTCCGCACCGCCGACGCCGGGGAGTCGACCCCCGACGTGCACGCCGACGACGTGCACCGGCTGATCGCCGAGCTCGGCGGGGGACCGGTCGACATCTTCGCCAGCAGCGGCGGGGCGGTCAACGCACTGGCCCTGGTCGCCCGGCACCCGGCGGACGTGCGCACCCTGGTCGCGCACGAGCCGCCGGCGGGGCAGCTGCTGCCGGACCGGGAGCGGGCGCTGGCCGCGATCCGGTTCATCCGTGACCTGTACCAGGCCAAGGGCTCGGGTGCCGGCATGGCGGCGTTCATCGCCGCGGTCGGCCACCAGGGCGAGTTTCCCGCGGACTACGCCGTGGCGCCGGACCCTGCCCAGTTCGGCATGCCGGCCGAGGACGACGGCTCCCGTGACGACGTGCTGCTGGGTCAGAACCTGATCAGCTGCACGCACTACGAATACGACCTCGACGCGCTGCGTGCGGCGTCGACCCGGATCGTGTCGGCGGTCGGCGAGGAATCCGAGGGGCAGATGGCCTACCGCGGTGGGGTCGCGGTCGCCGAGCAGCTCGGCACCGAGGCGGTCGTGTTCCCCAGCAACCACGGCGGTTTCATGGGCGGCGAGTTCGGTATGCCGGGCAAGCCGGAGGAGTTCGCCGCCAAGCTGCGTGAGGTGCTCGCCGAGAAGGCTTGACGGTCCCGGGCGGGGCGGCCGCAGCGCCGCCCCGCTTGCTGCTGCGATGTTCGTGGCAGGGAGCCGGTTGCTCAGGCGGTGCGGGACAGCTCCATGATCCAGTTCGTCCGCCAGGTCACGCCCTGGTCGTAGGAGAACGACTGCTGCCACCGGGCGGCGTCCGCGCCGTCACGGGTCCACTCGAAGCGGACCTTGACCGGGTGACCGCCGAGGACGTCGTCGCAGTCGAAGACACCCCGCCCGTCGCGCCAGGCGCCCTCGACGGGCGGGTCGAGGTGGCCGGGGTTGCGGCTGGACGCCCACCAGATCCGCCAGACACGGGCCTGCGGGTCGAACTGCCGCAGCGTGTACCCCTCGAAGGGCTGCTCGCCGGGCGGTGCGTCGGTCCAGATGCGATCGACGTGGCCGAGGCCGCCGAGGATCGGCTCGGCGTGCGCCGTGGCGTCGAACTCGACCCACTCGTCGCAGCCGGGATCGGTGACGTCGCGCAGCTTGCGGTTGCGCACCTGCCACCGGCCGAAGATGAAGTCGAAGTCGGCGCGGCCGTCGTTCATGGTCGTCTCCCTGCAGCGGGGCGGATCGGTCGTTGCGATCATGCCGGGTGGGCTTCGCGAAACCTCTGCCGGACGCCCTATCCCTGCGTCGGTTCGCTGATCGGGGCCAGATCGAGGGCGGCGCGGGCGCGTGGCACCCAGGACCTGCTGTCGAATCCGCTGTCGGTGATCACGCGCATCGACGTTCGGGCGTGGGCCTCCGACGGGACGACGCCCGAGTGGGCGATCAGCGCGCCGACCGCGGTCACCAGTTCGGTGAACGTCACGTACGAACGGGTCCTGGCGTCGGTCCAGGCCTCGTGGTCGGCGGGCAGGATCCCGCCGTCCGGCTGGCGTCGCAGGATGACCCCGAGCGGCAGGTCCGCCTCCAGGCAGCTGCCGAGCATCCGGTACGCCTGGCGGTAGCAGCCGAGCACCGTGCGGTCCTTGTCGGTGAGGTGGCGCTCCGTGGCGAGCCTGGCGACCAGCGCCTCCACGCGGGCGTCGACCGCCGAGGCCCGGCCGAACAGCGCCCACCGGTGCTGCTCACGGTCGGCCGCGGCGAACGCCTGCCTGCGGACGGCCTTCCATTCCTGCCAGATGCCGTGGAACTCGCCATGCGCGGCGTAGAAGATCTCCGCCGCGGCGAGGTCCGCCGCGCGCCGCTTCCTGAGCCGCTCCGATCGGTCGGCGATGCGGCCCAGGAGGGAGGCGGCTAGGGCGATCAGCGCCACGTTGACGAGCAGGGAGAAGAAGTACATCAGCAGCAGGTCTTCGGCGTCGGGCACGGTCATCCTCGGGGTCGCGAGTCGGCAGCCTCCTACGGTGCCGCACCGCGCATGCGGCGTAGTATCGGCCGTCCGTCGCGTTGTGGGCGCGTGGGCATCTCGCTGGGGCAGGCGGAGGCGCCGCCGTACGCTCCCGACTTGGCCGGTGCGGAGCGGTGAGATCCGCACCGGCCGTCGGCGGCGGGCCTGCGGCGAGCTACCGGCATCCAGAACTGGTAGCGGCCGGGGCACCCGCTACGGGGTGGTCAGGTCGAACCGGGACACGGTCACCGAGCCGCCCAGTGCCTGGGTGGCGTAGTTGAAGATGCCGAAGCGGTAGCCCATGAAGAACTGCCAGGCGTTGTTGAGGGTGAACGCGGAGCCCAGCGAGGTGAAGTTGGTGCCGTCGGTGCTGTAGGAGAAGCGTGCCTGGCGTCCGCTGCCAGGCCGGATGTCGGCGTTGGCACGCAGCCATATCCGGCCGCCGGAGATCGCCGCGGAGGCGTTCTCGGTGCCGGTGCCGGTGGTGTTCCAACTGCCGTCCATGGTCAGTCCGTTGGTCATCACGACTCTGGTCGCGCCGTTGTCGCGTTTGACGCCGATCCAGGCCGAGGAGTCTCGCAGCATCGCGAGCCCGGCGCGGTCGCCGTCGCGCATGGTCGAGTAGTCGAGCTGGATCGTGGCGGTGGAGGTCGGTCCCTGGATGCGGTGGGTCAGGGTGTTGCGGGCGTTGTAGAGGTCGTTGGTGACGGTGGCGGTCTGCAGCCGCAGGCCGTTGTTGACGGAGTATCGGCTGGTGTCGGGGTTGTGGTTCCACTCCCACTGCGGGCCCAGCGCGGTGCCGCTGAAGGTGTCGGTGCCGATCATGGGTTTGACCGCGCGGGTGGGCAGGTTCGGCTTGGGGTAGCTCGCGCCCCAGGCGTTGTTGACGAGCTGGATCTGGGGCCAGCCGTCGGCGGTCCAGGTGACCGGGGCGAGCACGGGGACGCGCCCGCCGGGGTAGGCGTCGACGAAGGCCATGTAGTACCAGGCGCCATTCTGGGTCTGCACGAGGCCGCCCTGGTGGGGGACGCCGCCGCCGGAGATCGGGCCGGGCAGGTTGAGCAGGAGCTGCTGCATCGTGTACGGGCCGAAAGGGCTGGACGACTTGAGGATGTACTGGCCGTTGGCGGGGCGGGTCAGGAAGATGTAGTAGCTGCCGTTGCGCTTGTAGAAGCGCGCGCCCTCCAGGGTGCCGACGCTGGACGGCGTCGTGAACACCTGCTGCGTGCGGACCTGGCTGAGTCCGTCGGCGGACAACTGGGCGACGCTGATGTTGCTGTTGCCGTAGGCGACGTACATGGTGTCGTTGTCGTCGACGAGCAGGCCGGCGTCGTAATAGCAGTTGTTGATCGTGGAACGCTTGGTCCAGGTGCCGTCGACGGCCGAGGCGGTGTAGACGTAGGTCTTGTTGAACTCCATGCAGCCCATCCAGTAGAAGGTGCTGTTGGAGGGGCGGTAGTTGAGGGTGGACGCCCAGATGCCCTTGACGTAGGCGCGCCCGCCGCTGAGGTTGTAGGCGCTGGAATGGTCGAGCACCGGCACCGAGTGCCCGGCGAACTCCCAGTTGACCAGGTCATACGAACGCAGGATCGGCGCGCCCGGGGAGTAGTGCATGGTCGAGGCGGAGTAGTAGTAGGCGTCACCGACGCGGATGATGTCGATGTCGGCGAAGTCCTGCCACAGCACCGGGTTGGTGTAGTTGCCGCCGCTGGGCGGCGGTGACGACGACGCGCTCGGGGTCGGGTCGGTGCCGACGCGCACGAGCTGCCATTGCTGGTTGTTGCCGCCCCAGTCGTCGTACTGCACGATGTTGGCCCCGTCGGCCGTGGAGGCACCCTGGACTTCGAGAGCTTTGTTGCTGTGCCGGCTGATGAACCGGACGTAGCCGTCGGCCGAGTCGGCGAGCCGCCACTGCTGGTTGTTGCTGTTGTTGTCGGTCCACTGGACGATGGCTCCGCCGTTGGCGGTGGAGAAGCCGGAGACGTCGAGGACTTTGCCGGAGTGGCGGGACTTGATCCGGTAGTAGCCGCTGCCGGAGTCGACGAACTGCCATTGCTGGTTGTTGGCGGTGCCTCGGGTCCACTGGGTGATGCGTCCGCCGTCGGCGGTGGAGAAGTTGTAGACGTCGAGGGCTTTGCCGCTGTTGCGGTTGACCAGGATGTACCACGCGCTGGTGTCGACGCTCGCGGCCTGCGCGCTGCTGTTGGCGAGGACGACCAGGCCCGTGCTGGCCAGTGCGGTGACCAGCATGGTGATCAATGCGGTGCGCCAGCGTCGTCGCGGGGGCAGGACTCGCGGGATGGTGCCGATGCCGCTCACGGGGGCATCCTCCTTGTCTCGTGGCCGCGATGGGCCGGGATGTGGGGGTGGCGCAGGTCGCCGTGGACGTCCGCGGCGATCGTGGTCGCCGAGCAGGTAAAAGGCCGCCGGTGCGGGGATGCGGCGATCCGCGCACCGGCGGCTGATCATGGTGTGGTCTCGTCCGGTGTCATGACCGGGACGTCGCCGCGGTCAGGGAGCCGAGCGCGATGGACCGCTGCGCTGTGAGCCCGACGTCGTGGGCTGCGGCGCCGAAGGCGGCCGTGACCGATCCGACGCGGACGAGCTGCCATTGCTGGTTGTTGCCGCCCCAGTCGTCGTACTGCACGATGTTGGCCCCGTCGGCGGTGGACGCGCCCTGGACCTCCAGTGCCTTGTTGCTGTGCCGGCTGATCAGGCGGACGTAGCCGCCGGCGGAGTCGGCCAGGCGCCACTGCTGGTTGTTGCTGTTGTTGTCGGTCCACTGGACGATGGCTCCGCCGTTGGCGGTGGAGAAGCCGGAGACGTCGAGGACTTTGCCGGAGTGGCGGGACTTGATCCGGTAGTAGCCGCTGCCGGAGTCGACGAACTGCCATTGCTGGTTGTTGGCGGTGCCTCGGGTCCACTGGGTGATGCGTCCGCCGTCGGCGGTGGAGAAGTTGTAGACGTCGAGGGCTTTGCCGCTGTTGCGGTTGACCAGGATGTACCACGCGCTGGTGTCGACCGGCCCGCCCGGCGTGGGGGGCGACGTCGAAGGCGACGGCGGCGGATTCGTGGGCGGCGTGCTGTTGAGGGCGTTGAGGGTCGAGGTGTAGGCGGCCTTCTTGTTGCCGGAGGAGTCGAACAGCAGCGGGTTCTGGCCGGTGCGCCAGGAGTCGCTGTCGCGGATGCCCCACACGGTGATGCCGTTGCAGCGGGACACGGCCAGGCAGGCACGGGTGACGGTGGAATACACGTTGGCCTGGTTGGACCCGGAGATGTCCAGCTCGGTGATCTGGACGTCGACGCCGAGGTTGGCGAAGCGCTGCAGGTTGGCCTGGTAGTCCGAGGAGACCGAGTTGGTCAGGTGGGACTGGAAGCCGACGCAGTCGATGGGCACGCCGCGGGACTTGAAGTCCTGCACCATGTTGTAGATGCCGGTGGACTTGGCGTTGATCCCGTCGGTGTTGTAGTCGTTGTAGCAGAGCTTGGCGCCGGGATCGGCGGCTCGGGCGGTGCGGAACGCGACCTCGATCCAGTCGTTGCCGGTGCGCTGGAGGTTGGAGTCACGCCGACCGCCGCCGCTGCCGTCGGCGAAGGCCTCGTTGACGACGTCCCACGAGTGGATCCTGCCGCGGTATTTGGTCGCGACCTGCGTGATGTGATTGACCATCGCCGAGCGCAGCGCGCTGCCGCTCATGTTCTGCGCCCAGCCGGGCTGCTGGGAGTGCCAGACCAGGGCGTGGCCGCGGATGCTCATGCCCCTGCTCTGGGCGTGGCTGACGATCCGGTCGGCGTTGGTGTAATTGAAGTTGTTCTGGGACGGCTCGGTGGCGTCCCACTTCATCTCGTTCTCGGCGGTGACCGAGTTGAACTCGCGGTTGAGGATGTTCACGTAGGTCGAGTCACCGAGCTTGCCTGCGGCGATGGCGGCGCCGAAGTAGCGGCCGCGTTCGGCCGCCGACGCGCCCAGCGTCGTGCCTGCGCTGGCGGACGTGGCCAGGACGGCAGTCGTCGCGGCGACGATCGCCACGAGCATGGTGCCGGCGAACGCCGCCCGCAACGGGCGGCCTCCGAGTATCGGGTTCATGTGCTGTCTCCTAGGAGCGGTCGGCGGTTCCGTGGATTGGCGGGCGGCTCGCCTCGGGCAGGCGGGCCTGCCGATCAGGCCGCGTCCGGGCGGGCGGCGGTGACACCCGGCCCGGACGCGGTCGGGGCGTCAGCGCTGCCGGGTCAGCAGGCCGGGCCGGTAGGGCAGCAGGCCGTAGTCGCCGCCGGAGTTGGGTGAGCGGCCCTGGTAGAGCAGCTGCAGGTTGCAGGGGTCGATGGTCATGGTCTGGTCGGCGTTGGTGCGGATGAGTTCGC
>NZ_VIQO01000025.1 GCF_007483665.1 Catellatospora sichuanensis | reverse complement strand
TTGACGACGGACCGGGTTCTTCCGGTATATTTCCGCAACTTCTCGAGCGCTTGAGGGACGGCAGTGACGGCCTGAGCGCGCCCCAGGTACGCTCTGCCGCGCCGAAACCTTCCGGCCGTAGGCTGAAGCGGTGACGAAGGAGCTGCCCGTGGCTGCGGACGAATCCCGCAAGATCACTATTGCCGCGATCGCGCGCCTGGCCGGAGTGTCCGTGCCGACGGTCTCGCGCGTCATCAACGGCCGCTCCGACGTCTCCCCGCAGACCCGCGAACGCGTCGAAGAACTGCTCACCCGGCACGGCTACCGCCGCCGCCCGGCCAGCATGCGGGTCAACTCCGGGCTGGTCGACCTGGTCTTCCCCGACCTCGACAGCCCCTGGGCCGTCGAGATCATCCGCGGTGTCGAGGACGTCGCCCACACCGCGGGCATCGGCACCGTCGTCTCCGCCGTGCACCGGCGCTCGTCCTCGGCCAAGCAGTGGCTGGACAACATGCGCAGCCGGGCCACCGAGGGCGTCATCTTCGTGACGTCCACGTTGGAGCCGCCGCTGCAGGCCGAACTGCGCCGCCTCAACATCCCCGTGGTCATCGTCGATCCGGCGGGCGTGCCGCCGATGGACGCGCCCACCATCGGCGCGACCAACTGGGCCGGCGGCCTGCGTGCCACCGAATACCTCATCGGCCTCGGCCACCGGCGCATCGGCTTCATCGCGGGCCCGCCGCGCCTCATGTGCAGCCGCGCCCGGCTGGACGGCTACCGGGCCGGTCTGGAGTCGGCCGGCCTGCCCGTCGACGACAGCCTGATCTACCAGGGCGACTTCTACCACGAGTCCGGCTACGCGGGCGGCACCGTGCTGCTGGAGCAGGCCGATCCGCCGACCGCCATCTTCGCCTCCAGCGACCAGATGGCGCTGGGCGTGTACGAGGCGATCCGCCGTCGCGGACTGCGGGTGGCCGACGACGTCAGCGTCGTCGGCTTCGACGACCTGCCCGAGGTGCGCTGGTCGTCCCCGCCGCTGACCACGATCCGGCAGCCTCTCGCCGAGATGGGCATGGTCGCGGCGCGTACGGTGCTGCGACTGGCCCAGCGCGAGAAGATCGAGAGCCCTCGTATCGAGTTGGCCACCGAGCTGGTCGTACGCGACAGCACCGCGCCGCCGCGCGCCTGAGTACCGGTCGATAGTTTCCGGAAGTTATTGACTTAACCCGATGGCGGAGCGCAGGATTGGGAGCGCTTCCATCGATGTGTGCCGTGTCCCATACCGAGTGTCCTCCACCGCCGGCGTCCCCTGCCCGGACCAGGCGCCGCACCGTCCCATGCGGGAGGAGGCCGCCCCGGGGCCACCGCACTGACGCTCCGCCATCATGAGGAGGACACCCATGACGCCCCCACGCGTCCCCGTCCACAGAGCACGCCGCCGCCTCGTCCAGCTCGCCGTCGTGGCGCTGCTGTCGGCGTTCGTCGTGCCGGTGCTGTCGGCCTCGCCCGCCAGCGCCTCCGGGCCCCTGCGCACCCACGCCGCGGCCCGGGGCAAGTTCATCGGCTTCGCGGCGGCCACCAGCCCGCTGGCCAACGAGGCCGCCTACCGCACCATCGCGCAGACCGAGTTCAACCAGATCACCGCTGAGAACGCGATGAAGTGGGATGCCACCGAGTCGTCGGACAACAACTGGAACTTCAGCGGCGCGGACCAGATCGTCGCCTTCGCGGCCGCCAACAACCAGCAGGTCCACGGGCACACCCTGGTCTGGCACAGCCAGACCCCTGGCTGGGTGCAGGGCCTGGGCGCGACCGCGATGCGCACCGCGATGCAGGACCACATCGCCACGCTCGCCGGCCGCTACGCCAACAACGCGTCCGTCGTGTCGTGGGACGTGGTGAACGAGGTGTTCGACGAGAACGGCGGCTTCCGGTCCAGTTTCTGGTACAACACGCTGGGCCAGAGCTTCATTGCGGACGCCTTCCGCTATGCCAGGGCCGCCGACCCCGATGCCCGGCTGTGCATCAACGACTACAACGTCGAGGGCATCAACGCCAAGAGCACCGCGATGTACAACCTGGTCCAGTCGCTGCGGGCGCAGAACGTGCCGGTCGACTGCGTCGGCTTCCAGGGCCACCTCGCCACGCAGTACGGCTTCCCGAGCGATCTGCAGCAGAACATGCAGCGCTTCGCGGCGCTGGGCGTACAGGTCCGGGTGACCGAGCTCGACGTGCGCATCGTGATGCCGCGCACCTCGGCCAAGGACACCACCCAGGCGACGTACTACAGCAACGTGGTCAACGCCTGCATGGCGGTCACCGCCTGCGCGGGCGTCACCATCTGGGGCTTCACCGACAAGTACTCGTGGGTGCCGGACACGTTCCCCAGCGAGGGCGCGGCGCTGCTGTACGACGCCAACTACCAGCAGAAACCGGCGTACACAGCGGTGCACAACGCGCTCGACAACGGGACGAGCGACACCCAGGCCCCGAGCACGCCGAGCAACCTGACGGCGTCCGGAATCACGTCGAGCAGCGTGAACCTGTCCTGGACCGCGTCGACGGACAACGTGGGCGTGGCCGGCTACGACATCCTGCGCGCGCCGGGCACCTCCGGCGGTTCGTTCACGCAGGTCGGCACGTCGACGACGGCGTCGTTCAGCAACACCGGCCTGTCGGCGAACACGTCGTACCGCTACCAGGTCCGGGCGCGTGACGCGGCGGGCAACACCTCGTCGGTGTCCAGCACCGTCACGGTCACCACGACCGGCGGCACCGGTGACACCCAGGCCCCGAGCACGCCGAGCAGCCTGGCCGCGGCGGGCACCACGTCCAGCAGCACCAACCTGACCTGGACCGCCTCCACCGACAACGTCGCGGTCACCGGTTACGACATCCTGCGCGCCCCCGGCACCTCCGGCGGCACGTTCACGCAGGTCGGCACGTCGACCACGGCGTCGTTCAGCAACACCGGCCTGTCGGCGAACACGTCGTACCGCTACCAGGTCCGGGCGCGTGACGCCGCGGGCAACGTCTCCGCGGTGTCCAACACGGTCACGGTCACCACGACCGGCGGCGGCACGGGCGGCGGCTGCTCGGTCACCGCGACCGTGCAGACCTCGTGGAACGGCGGCTACGTCATGCAGCCGGTCACCGTCACCAACACCGGCACCTCGGCGATCACCAGCTGGACCGTCACGTTCACGCTGCCGCCGAACCACTCGCTCGTCGGCCAGTGGAACGGTGTGATCTCCACCAGCGGCGGGACTGCGACGGCGAAGAACGCGCCCTACAACGGCAGCCTCGCCCCTGGTGCGAGCACCACGTTCGGGTTCCAGGTCGCGCGGCCCAACGGCGACGGCAACACGGCGTACGGCTTCACCTGCACCACGCCGTAACGATCACCGGATCGCGGCCCCCTCCCTTCGGGCCGTGATCCTCCCTTGACGGGCTGCCCGACGGCGCGGGCAGCCCGTCTCCATGCCCGCCGACGATCGGCGGGCACTACGATCTGCGGGTCCAGCCTTGATCCGGAGGTATGCCGTGAAAGTGTTCAGTTCCGCCGCCGACCTCACCGACGCCGTCGGGCAGAGCATCGGCCCCGGCCCCTGGCATCTGGTCGAGCAGGCCCGGGTCGACACGTTCGCCGACGCGACCGGTGACCACCAGTGGATCCACACCGACCCGGCGCGCGCCGCGGCCGGGCCGTTCGGCGGGACCATCGCGCACGGGTACCTCACCCTGTCGCTGCTGCCGCTGCTGGTGCGCGACCTGTACCGGTTCGAGGGCGCGCGGATGGTCGTCAACTACGGGCTGAACAAGGTGCGCTTCCCCGCGCCGGTGCCGGTGGGGGCGTCGGTGCGGCTGTCCGCGTCGCTGGTGTCCGTCGAGGAGGTCACCGGCGGGGTGCAGGTCACCGCCCGGATGACGATCGAGACCGACCGCTCCGACAAGCCCTGCTGCGTCGCCGAGACGGTGACCAGGGTGTTCTTCGCGTGAAGCGGGTGAGCAAGGTCGTCGCGTACATCGTGCGCGACGGGAAGCTCGTGGTGTTCGCCCACGGCGACCACGACACCCTGGCACTGGCCGGGATCCAGGTGCCCGCGGGCACGGTCCGGCCCGGCGAGCTGCCCGAGGACGCGGTGCTGCGCGAGGCGTACGAGGAGACCGAACTGCCCGGCCTGCGCCTGGTCCGCTACCTGGGCGTCGGCGAGTACGACGCGCGGCCCTCAGCCGACGCCGTGCACGTGCGGCACTTCTACGAGCTGGCCGTCGACGCCGACGAGGTGCCCGAACGCTGGACGACGTACGAGACCGGCGACGGCTCACACGATCCGATCCGCTTCGACCTGTACTGGATGCCCCTGGAGCAGGCGCACGTGCTGGTCGGCGGCCAGGGCTCCCATCTCGGCCGCCTCTTCGACTGAGGTGGGCGGCCGTCAGTCCCAGTCGAGGCCGAGCAGCAGGTCGAGGAAGTCGGCCAGGCGCTGCGGGCCGCGGCAGACCAGCCGGTGCGCGATGTCGCCGCAGGCCCAGCGGGCCTCGAAGCCGCGCCAGGTGGTGCCGGCGCTGACCCGCACCCGGTGCGGGCCGAGGTTGATCCGGGCGATCTGCCGCTCCAGGGTGTCCTCGTCGAAGCCGAGCACGGAGTGCAGTTGGATCTCCGTGGTGCCGCGCCGGTAGGCCGTGAAGCGCTGGGTCGCGGTGCTGATCCGGTTGTCGGGATCGGCCAGCCAGGCGGCGGGCAGCTCAGGCAGGCCCGGCCACGCGTCGACCGTACGCCTGCCGCGCCCGGCCAACAGCGGTGCGGCCGTGGCCAGCGCCGTCGCGGCGTGACGCAGGGCGGAGGCCTGGAGTGGGGGGACGGTAGCGAGCACGGTGACTCCCGGAGGTCGCGGCGTGCGCGACTCGGGGTGGGGAGCGCGACGCGGTGAGGCGGCGGGGGTGGTCGCCGCGAGAGCCCGACGCTGCGCTCGTGCCTACAGTTCACACCACCGAAACCTGCCCCGCTGCCAGAAGCTCACCCTTCGGGAAAACGGATTCCACGCCGGACGCTCGACGGCCCCCTTGCGAAGATCGCCGTCTCGTGCCAGAACCTGAGGTCAGACCGCAGATGTTGACCCGAAACAGCGATCTTCGAGCGCGTCCGTGCGGGCTCAGGCCGCGGCGGCGGCCGGGGACGGGGACGGGCGGACCCAGTCGGGCTCGGGGGAGTCGGGAGGGGACTCCAGGCTGAGCACGACGCGGCCGGTGGGCTCGTCGATCAGGACGACCCGCACCGCGGCGGGCCGGTAGCGCAGGCGCGGGACGGCGTAGACCGCGGAGACCTCCTGGCCGAAGTGGCGGGCGGTGAAGACGAGGATGCGCCAGCCGTCGTCGTCCCAGTGTTCACGCAGGTCGGAGGTGAGCAGCACGGCAGTCTCCCGCCACACCGGGCTGCGGTGCAGCTGCTCCACCGTGGAGTCCAGCGGCACGTCGAAGCCGCCCGCCGGCAGCGGCCGGGTCACCTGGACCTTGAGCTGGCGCAGCGGGTCGAGCCAGTGCCGGTCGAGTTCGGGGGAGAGGGCGACCAGCAGGGCCGCCTCGGCCAGCAGCAGCGCGACGGCCGGCAGCGGCCGGGTCCGCAGCACGTCGAACCAGCCGACGGTCGCGGGCAGCGCGAGCAGGCTCGCCGCCAGCAGGCCGCCGGTGCGGGCGAACGAGCGCCACCGCACCGGGGTGCGCGTCGCGGACAGGCAGCCGCACGACGACTCGGGCGCGGCGAGGCGGGCGTAGACCAGGTAGCCGGTGAAGCCGAGCGACAGCGCGGCGGCGGCCAGCGCCTCGGCGGGCAGCGTGGGCGGTGCCAGCAGGACCAGCCCGAGTGCCGCCTCCACGACGCCGACCAGCCGGTATGTGGGCAGCGCGCGTTCGTCGCCGACGAGCCGGGCCAGCGCGCTGCGCCCGGCCGCCGCGGCGGCGTGCGGGGAGAGCAGTTTCAGCCGGGCCGACCAGAGCAGCACGAGGCCGAGCAGCAGCGGCTGCAGCGGCGCGATCCACGAGATCATCGATCCTCCGGGTGTCGAAGGGTGTCGTAGGGGAGCGGGCGGACGCGCGGGGGTTCGGGGCGTCCGCCCGGGTTCGGCGGCGGGGGCGGGGGGGGGGGGCCCGCGCGGGCCCGGGGGGGGTTGGGGGGCGCCCGCCGGGGTGGGGGGGGGGCCCGGGCGGGGGGCCCCGGCCGGCGCCGCTGCTCGGTCAGGCGGCCGCGTAGACGGTCGCGATCTCGACCTCGTTGGTGTCGGGCACCCAGGCGCCGATGACCTGGACGTGCTTGCCGACGCGCAGCATCGACATGTCGGACACGGCCGGGGTGTTGTTGTAGCGGGCGGCCGAGGTGCCGGGCACCAGGTGCCCGACGATGCGCTTGCCTTTGTGGTCCAGGTGCAGCAGGTTGCGGCCGATGGCCGCGATGTGGGCGTGCACGTTGACGATGTTCACCCACACGGAGTCGGCGGCGAGGGTGCCATCGGGCAGGCGCAGGCCGCGGGCATACAGGCCGTCGCCGACGGCGACCTGGTCGAACGTGGTGGGGCGCAGTTTCCAGATGCTGGTGCCACCGGTGATCCGGATGCGCCACAGCGCCATGTCGGAGCCGGTGACGAACAGCATCCCGGCGCTGATGCCGGTGATCCGCCCCTCGGCGAAGTTGGGGTCGGGCGCGCCGGGCTCGATCGCCTGGTCACCGGCGGCGAAGGCGGCCTCCGGCGCCAGGGAGCCGAGCGCGGTCGCGCCGGCGAGGGCGGCGCTGCCGACGACGGCGTTGGTGAGCAGGCGGCGGCGGTCGACGGTCTCGGTCATCTCGGTACCCCCGCTCACACGGTGTCGACGCTGCAGGGCTGCAGGCCGGAGGAGAGGCTGGCGATCTGGCTGTACGCCGCCGCGGTGAGGTCGACGATGCGGTTGGTGCCGCATACCGAGCCGCAGCAGGCGCGCTCGCCGCACCACAGGTCGGTCTGCGGCCCGCAGTCGGCGATCGTCGTGCCGATGCGTTTTCCGTTGCAGCGGTTGGTGGTGTAGTGCCGGAAGCCGCAGCCGCGTCGCGTCATGCTGACGCCGCAGCGGTCGGGCCGGGTGATGTTGAAACAGGCGGCCGAGGCGTTCGGCCAGGCGTGCTGGTAGCTGCCGCTGTTGCAGGTGCCGCAGGCGCCGTGTCCGGCGGTGCCGCACGGGCCCCAGGAGTTGCCGCAGCAGAACCAGGACATCGTGCCGGTCAGAGCTGCCACTGTCCGCCTCCTTTCATGGTGGGGGGTGTTTACCAGGAGGAGCGGCGATGGGCCCATCGACGTTTGTCGAACATCATGGACGGCGGAGAGCTACGCAGTCAATCCATACACTGAAATATTTCTTCAAATATGCAAACGAACGTCAATGGCTCGAACCGAGGGCGGGATGTCTCGAACGGCGGCGATGGACGACCTGCCGCCGGGCCTTGACCTGGGTGGGCCGGAAACCCCGGCCACAAACGGCAAGGAGATACGACGTCATGGACGACAACCGCGGCCTGCGACCACAGGTCATGACCGCGCTCGCGCTGGCAGCCGGGCCGGTGGTGGCGCTGGGCTTCACGCGTTTCGCGTACGCCCTGCTGTTGCCGCCGATGCACACCCAGTTGCACTGGAGCTACGCCCAGGCGGGCGCCATGAACACGGCGAACGCCGTCGGCTACATCATCGGCGCGGCCACCGCCGCGTACTGGTCACGACGGCTCGGCGGGTCCACCGCCTTCACCGGCAGCCTGGCCGTCAGCGCGCTGGCGCTGCTCGCCACCGCCGCCACCGCACACCTCGCCGGGCTGCTGGCGCTGCGCTTCGTGGGCGGTTTCGCCACCGCCGTCACCTTCGTCGTCGGCTCCACCCTCGCCGCGCGGATCGCCGTTGGCGTCCACCAGCGGCGCTCGGCGCTGCTGGTCGGCGTCTACATGGCGGGCGTCGGCATCGGCGTGGTGCTGTCGGGCTTGATCGTCCCCGTGGCGCTGGCCGCCGGCGGCTGGCGGCTCGGCTGGCTGCTGCTGGGCGTGCTGTCCGTGCTCGCGGTGCTGCCGGCCCGGTGGGGGTCACGTTCCGTGGCCGAACCGCGCGGCGCGCACACCGCGCTGCTCAGCCCGGTGCAGATTCGCCGGCTCGGCCCGACGTTCGCCTGGTACCTGCTGTTCGGCGCGGGCTACGTCAGCTACATGACCTTCGTCGTGGCGCTGCTGCGCGGCCAGGGCCTGGGCACCTGGCTCACAGCCGTGTTCTTCGTGGTGCTGGGCGCGGTCTCCGCGCTGACCACGCTGACCCTGTGGGGCCGGGTCATCGGCCGGCTGCCCGGCGGCCGCGCGCCCGCGCTGGTCGCGGCGCTGGTGCTGCTCGGCGTGCTGCCGGTGCTGCTGATCGAGGCGGGCCCGTTCGCGGCGCTGCTGTCGGCGGTCGTGTTCGGCGCGAGCTTCATGGCCGGTCCCACCGCGGCCACCCTGATGGCGCGCCGCATGCTGCCTGCCGAGGGTTGGGCCGCCGGCATCGCCCTGCTCACCGTGGCGTTCTCGGCCGGCCAGGCGATCGGCCCGGTGCTGTCCGGGCTGCTGTCCGACGGCCCTGGTGGTGTCGCCCGTGGACTGTGGCTGTCCGTCGCCCTGCTCGGCATCGCCGCACTGGTCGCGCTGTGGCAGCGCGAGCATCCCGCCGTCCCGCAGACCGCGGGCGACAGCGCCCGCCGCGATGAGCCGGGCACCGCCGAGCCCACCCCCGTCGGCCACCTGCGGGCCGTGCCCGCACCCGTCTCGACCCGATCGGAGTGACGTCATGTTCGATACCATCCTGGCCGCGATCGACGGCTCGGCGCGCGACGAGCACCTGCTCGACACCGTCGCCTACCTGGCGCGCACGAGTGGCGCGAACGTCTACGTGGCGCACGCCGACGAGTCGATGATGGTGTACGACGCCGTCGTCGACCTGGCGGACGACGCGCTCGCCCGCAAGCTCGTCTGCGTGGCGGTCGAGCGGCTGCGCGAGACCGGCGTCGTCGCCGACGGCAGCGTGCTGCCCACGCTCTACGGCGACGTGCCGCAGCTGCTGGCGGACCGGGCGCGGGCGGTCGGCGCGGACCTGATCGCGCTCGGCCCGCGCCACCACGGCCGGCTCGGCGCGCTGGCGGGCAGTGTGAGCAGCGACGTCAGCCGCCTTTCGGTCGTGTCGGTGCTGCTGGTGCAGTGAGCTGAGGAGGTCGTCCGGCATGGGTGGGGCGTACGAGGTCGTCGTGGTCGCCTACGACGGGGTCCGGCTGCTCGACGTCACCGGCCCGGTGGAGGTGTTCACCGTCGCCGACGAGCACGGGGCCGACTACCGCGTGCGCCTCGCCTCGCCGGGCGGCGCCGACGTGCGCACCAGCAGCGGGGTGCGCCTGCGCGCGGACGTCGCGCTCGCGGACGTGGCGCCGGGCATGCACGTGCTGATCGTGCCCGGCGCCCCGGACGTCGCCGCAAGCGAGCGGAACACGGCGCTGCTTGCCGAGGTCCGGCGGCTGTCCGCGGGCGCGGGCAGCACCGCCTCGGTCTGTGCGGGCGCGTTCGTGCTGGCCGCGGCCGGACTGCTGGACGGGCGCCGGGCGGCCACCCACTGGGACCTGGCCGAGCGGCTCGCCGCCCGCTACCCGAAGACCGATGTCGACGCCGAGTCGATCTTCGTGCGGGACGGGGCGATCGTGACCTCGGCGGGCGTCACCTCCGGCATCGACCTGGCCCTGGGCCTGGTCGAGGAGGACCACGGCCCGGAACTCGCCCGCCTGGTCGCCAAGCACCTGGTGGTGTTCCTGCAGCGGCCGGGCGGCCAGTCGCAGTACAGCGTGCGGCAACTCGGCGGCGGCCGGCACGGCGAGGTGCTGCGGCCGGTGCTCGACGCGGTGGTGCTCGACCCGGCCGCCGACCACTCGCTGGCGGCGATGGCCGGCCGGGCCATGCTCAGCGTGCGGCAGTTCACCCGGCTTTTCCGCGACGAGACCGGGCTGAGCCCGGCCAACTACGTCGAGCTGGCCCGGGTCGAAGCGGCACAGAACCTGCTGGAGACCGGCGACGAACCGCTGGACGTGGTAGCCCGGCGGGCCGGGTTCGGCTCCCCGGAGACCATGCGGCGGGCGTTCCTGCGCCGGCTCGGCATGCCGCCCGCGGCGTACCGGGGCAGGTTCCGGACGTCGGGCGCGGCATACCGAGCCGACGCCTTGAAGTGACCCCACGGCAACCCGCCGCAGATGGGCGTACGCTGCATAAATGGACGCGACGCGGGCGGGCGTCGGTAGCGACCCGCTGGCCCATATCAATGTCTCCCGGCTCCGTGCGGATCTGCGGGCCGTGCAGGCCCTCGGCACCACGTCCGGGGCGATGCAGGCGTGCACCGTGAGTGCGGACATCCGCCAGGCGTACGGCACGGCCCTGCGCGCCCGCGACGAGGCGGCGGCGTACCTGCACGGCAACCGCGACTGGACGACCGAGGACCTGGCCGAGGTGATCTGCGGCCACCGCGCGGACGAGAGACGGGTGCGCCTGATCGCCGAGTGGTCGACCACTCCGCCGCACCTCTACGACGCCGGGCACGAGCTGCTGCACCGCCAGCAGCTGGCCAACGAGCTGCGCGACCTGCTGTCCGAGGCCCGCGCCACGGCGGTGCACCACCTGCGCGAAGCCGAACTCGTGCTGCCCACGGATCCGCTGACCCGGGTGCACAAGGCGACCGACATGGTGCGTTTCAGCAGCTACCACCTGGACGTGGTGGCGGCCAACCGCAACCTGTACGCGGCGAATCTGGTCGTGCACCACGAGTGGGACCTCGACGAGATCGCGGAGCTGGCCGACGCCGAGCCGGACGCGATCTCCAGCGCCTTCGACGCGGCCCGCACCAACCCGCCGTCGGACGCCGACTCCCGCTCGGTGCGCGAGCTGGCCGCGATCGCGGCGGCCATTGCCGCCCGCCGCAGGCACTGGGAGTCCGCGCGTCAGGAGGCGGTGGCCGAATGCCTGGCCGCGGGTGTCGCCGCGGACCTGATCGCCGCGCACTCGGGGCGTGAAGCGGCCCTCACCTGAGCGGCCCGGCAAGTTCGGCATGCGGTGCTCCAGCACGTCCGCGCACCAGCGCATATCGCCGAACGCGGGGCGGTCGGGCAGGCCGGTCGCGAGACTGGAACCGTGAGCGGTGTACCCATTGCCGACCACGCGCTGCTCTCGGACTGCCACAGCGCGGCCCTGGTCACGCGCGACGGCTCGGTGGACTGGCTGTGCTTTCCACGGTTCGACAGCCCGTCGGTGTTCGGCAGGCTGCTCGACGACGACGCCGGGCACTGGTCCATCGCCCCGGCCGGGCCGTACACGGCGACCCGGCGCTACCTGGACCAGACCCTCGTGCTGGAGACGACCTTCCACACCCCGACCGGCACACTCGCGGTCACCGACGCCCTGGCGACCGGGCCCAACCGGCACGGCCACGGCCACGACCTCGGCGTCGCCGCACCCCACCTGCTGATCCGCTCGGTAAGCTGCCGCGACGGCGAGGTCGACGTACGCGTCAGCTACCAGCCGCGCCCCGAGTACGGCCTGCTGCGCCCGCTGCTGTCCCCGGTCGAGGGCGGGCTGACCGCCCGCGGCGGCGCGGAGTGGCTGGTGCTGACCACCCCGACCGAGCTCGCCACCCGCAACTGCGACGCTGAGGGCGGGCTGACGCTGCGGGTCGGCGACGAGGTGTGGTTCGCGCTGCACCGCTCGACCCTGGAGCAGGAGCCGGCCCGGGTCTGGTCGCAGGAGGAACTCGCCGATCGCATGACGGACACCGTGCAGGCCTGGCGGGCGTGGTCGAAGCTGCACCAGAACTACGAGGGCCCGTGGCACGACCTGGTGCACCAGAGCGGCCGGGTGCTGCAGGGGCTGACCTTCCGGCCCAGCGGGGCGATCGTCGCCGCGGCGACCACCTCGCTGCCCGAGGGTGTCGGCGGCGAGCGCAACTGGGACTACCGCTACTCGTGGGTGCGCGATGCGAGCTTCACCATGGAGGCGCTGTGGGTCGCCGCCTGTCCCGACGAGGCCGACGACTTCTTCGCCTTCATGACCACCGCCGCGGCCGCCGCGATCGGCCCGGACACGCCGCTGCAGATCATGTTCGGCGTGGGCGGCGAGCACGACCTGTCCGAGCGCACCCTGCCGCACCTGCGCGGCTGGCGCGACAGCCGGCCGGTGCGGGTCGGCAACGGGGCGTGGAATCAGCAGCAGATCGACGTGTACGGCGAGCTGCTCGCCGCCGCGTACCGGTTGTCCGACAAGATCACTGGGATGGACGAGGACATGCGCTCGTTCCTGGTGGCGCTGGCCGACGCCGCGGCCGTCCGCTGCCACGAGACCGACCAGGGCATCTGGGAGGTACGCGGCCCGGCCCGGCACTTCGTCTACTCGAAGGTGATGTGCTGGGTGGCCCTGGACCGGGCGATCAGACTGGCCGAGCGGCTCGAGGCGCAGGACCGCGTCCCGCAGTGGACGACCGCCCGCGACGAACTTCGCGAGCGCGTGCTGCGCGACGGCTGGAACGCCACCGCCGGGGCGTTCACACAGTACTTCGGCTCGGCGGACCTCGACGCGTCCTGCCTGATGATGCCGATCGTGGGCTTCCTGCCTG
This sequence comes from Catellatospora sichuanensis, assembly GCF_007483665.1. GTDB lineage: Bacteria > Actinomycetota > Actinomycetes > Mycobacteriales > Micromonosporaceae > Catellatospora > Catellatospora sichuanensis. The sequence goes on along the minus strand of NZ_VIQO01000025.1, from coordinate 225,435 downwards.
CCGACGATCCGCGCATGCTGGCCACCATCGAGGCCATCGCCGACCGCCTCACCGACGACCGGGGACTGGTCTACCGCTACCGCGCCGAAGGCGGCGTGGACGGCCTCGCCGGCGAGGAGGGCACCTTCCTGCTGTGCACGTTCTGGCTGGCCCAGGCACTGGCCGAGGCGGGCCGGGTCAACCGGGCCACCGAGGTCTTCGAACGCGCCGCCGCGTACGCCAACGACGTCGGCCTGCTCGCCGAGGAGGTCGACCCGCACACCGGTGAGCTGCTCGGCAACTTCCCCCAGGCCTTCAGCCACATCGGCCTCGTCAACGCCGCCTGGGCCATCACCCAGGCCCGACACCGCGCCGCCCTCTGACGGAGGAAGGGCACCTTGTCTGACGCCTCCCCACGGGAGAGCGCCCTCGCAGGGGGCGGCGCGTGCGAGGGCGCTCCCGGCGGCGCAAGGCCGTCGGTCCGTCCGGTCAGGACTTGAGCAGGGTGCGGACCCTCTGCGACACGGGGTCGCTGACCAGCAGCCAGGCGTGCTCGATGCAGCCCACGTTGGTGTTGGCGGCGCCGGACAGGATCGTGCTCTGGTCGGGGTTGATGAATTCGTCGCAGTTGGACCAGTAGGTCTGGTAGCGCACCCCGCCCGGCGTCTCGTCGCCGGCGTTGAGGTCGCGCAGGAAGGAGCTGTCCGGGGCCATCTCCGCGCAGGAGGTGATCAGCCAGGAGCAGATCGGGGTGAGGTTGGTGCCATGGTTGGGCCCGCCGAGCGACACCCACTGGTCCACGTACGACGTGCCGCCGAGGAACTTCAGGTACCACCGGGAGTTCAGGCTGCCCATGGAGTGCGCGACGATGTCGACCTTCGCCGCGCCGGTCTGCGCGCGCACCGAGTCGACCAGCGAGCGCAGCTGTGCGGCGGTGGTCTTGTTGGACTGCGCGATGTCGTACGACATCGCGAACAGCCTGCCGCCGCTCCACCCGTCAGCCTTGAAGTCGGCGATCATGTCGTTCCAGTTCCAGGCCCCGCCCTTGTAGCCGTGCACGAAGATGACCGGATCGCGTTCGGCGGCCTGGGCCGGCGACGGTGCGATCACGACCATGGCGAGTACGGCGCACAGCGAGCTGAGCAGGCCGGCTGACTTTCGCATCTGTCCTCCTCGATGGAGATCGGTGGGACAGAGCGTGGGTGATGTCGGGCGTGCTTCGCATCCGTGAAACAACGCATCGGTCTTTCGCACGACGTTAACTTGTGAGTAACTTCTGGACGTGACCCCGTTCCCGAGCCCGCTGCACGGCCGCGACAGCGCACTGCTGTCGCTGACGTCCATGCTGGACGGGGCCCGCGCCGGGCGCGGCGGTGCGCTGCTGCTGCGCGGACAGCCGGGGTTCGGCAAGACCGCGCTGCTGGCGTACGCGATGGGCGAAGCCCGGGGTATCCAGGTCTTGCACGGGTGCGGGATCGAGGCGGAAGCGGACCTGGCCTTTGCCGGGCTGCACCGGGTGCTGCGGCCGGTGGCCCGGCGCGTGCCCGAACTGCCCCCGCGGCAGGCCGAGGCGCTGCACCGGGTGCTCGACGGCGAGGCCGACGAGGCCGACAACCGCGCCTGCCTGCTGCCGGCCGCGCTGCTCGCGCTGCTGGCCCTGCTCGCGCAGGACGGGCCGGTGCTGGTCTGCGTGGACGACGTCGACCTGCTGGACCGGCCGTCGCGCGAGGCCCTGGCCTTCGCCGCCCGGCGGCTGGACCCCGCCGACGCGGTCACCGGTGAGGCGGTCGTCATCCTGCTCGCCTCCCGCGACGACGACGAGCTGCCGCCACCGGGGCTGCCGGTGCTGGCGCTGTCGGCGTTGGACGACGCGGCCTGCGCCGCGGTGGTGGACCGGGTCGCGCCGGTCGCCGTGGCCGAGGGCGTACGCCTGCGCCTGGCCGCCGCCGCGGCGGGCAACCCGCAGGCGGTCACCGAACTGGTCGGCGCCCTGACGCAGGACCAGCTGCACGGGGTGTGCCCGCTGCCCGAGCCGCTGCCGCCCTGCGTCGGCCTGCAGCGCTCCTTCCTGCGCCGGGTGCGGGCGCTGCCGGAGCAGGCCCGGCGGCTGCTGCTGATCGCCGCGGCCGAGGAGGAGCTGGACGCGAACCTGTTGATGCGCGCCGCCGACGCGGCGGGCATCGACCTGTCGGCGCTGGAGGCGGCCGAGTCGGCCGGGCTGCTGCGCGTCGGCCCGACGGGCGTGGAGTTCCGGCACCCTCAGGTGCGCGCCGGGATCTACCAGACCGCGCCGCTGTCGCACCGCCGCGCCGCGCACGCGCTGCTGGCCGGGCTGCTGGACGAGACCCACCGGCCGCTGCGCCGGGCCTGGCACCGGGCCGCGGCGGGCCTGGCGCCCGATCACGAACTGGCCGAGGAGCTGGAGTCGGCGGCCGCCGCCGCGCGCCGCCGCGGCGGGTTCGCGACCGCGTCGGCGGCCTACGAGCGCGCGGCCGAGTTGAGCACCGGCGACGACGGCGCCAAGGCGCGGCGGCTGGCCGCGGCGGCCCGCGACGCCTGGCACGCGGGCCGCTCCGCGCACGCCCGTGACCTGCTCGACCGCGCCCTGCCGGTGGCTCCGGGCGCGGCCGCGCGCGGCGAGCTGGAACTGCTGCGCGGCGACATCGACCTGCGCGACGGCCGGGCCACCGATGCGTACGAGGCGCTGCTGACCGCCGCGCACCGGCTCGTCCCCATCGACCCGGAACTGGCCATCCGGGCCATGATGCGGGCCGGTGAGGCGGGCGTGTACGCCGGGGACCACCGCCGGTTCCTGCAGGTCGCGGCACAGGCGGCCCCACTGCGCGGGGCGGGCTGCTCGCCGCAGGCCACGGTGATGCTGGACTACCTGGAGGCGCTGTCGGCGATCTTCCTGGGCCGGTTCGGCGCGGCGCTGGCCCCGCTGCGGGCGGTGCTCGACGGCGCACCGCGCATCGACGACCCGTCCGCGCTGATCTGGGCCAGCATCGCCGCGCTGATCCTCGGCGACAACGCCCAGGGCCGGGTGATGGCCTCGCGCGCGGTCGCGCTGGCCCGCGGGCGCGGGGCGCTCACCATGGTGCCCAAAGCCCTGGAGTTCAGCGCGTACGCCGAATTCTGGACCGGGCGGCACGCCGCCGCGACGGCCAACGCGCTGGAGGGCCTGCGCGCCGCCACCGAGACCGGCCAGGGCAACGGCGCCTGCCACCACCTGGCCGCGCTGGCCCTGCTCGACGCGATCCACGGCGACGAGCAGACCTGCCGGCTGCGCGCCCGCACCGCGCTGGACCGGGCCGGCCTGTACGGGCTCGGCCTGCCCGCCGCCCTCAGCACCTGGGCGCTGGCCTTCCTCGACCTGTCGCTGGGCCGCCACGCCGACGCCGCGGGCCGCCTACGCGGGCTGGCCAGGGCCGGGCCCGGCCAGGGGCACATGGCGGTGGCGGCGCTGTCGGTGCCGACCTACGTGGAGGCCGCGGTACGCAGCGGGGCGACCGACGCGGCACGGGCCGCGTTCACCACGTTCGAGCCGTGGGCCGACAGCACCAGCAGCCCGGACAACCTGGCGCTGGCCGCGCGCTGCCGGGCCCTGCTCAGCGAGGGCGGCCAGGCGGAGGAGCACTTCCGGGCGGCGCTGGAGCTGCACGCCGTCGGCGAGCGCGCCTTCGAGCGGGCCCGCACCGAACTGCTCTACGGCTCGCTGCTGCGCCGCCGCCGCAAACGCACCGAGGCCCGCGTCGAGCTGCGCAGCGCGCTGGAGTCGTTCGAACGCCTGCACGCCGACCGCTGGGCCGCGTGGACCCGCGCCGAACTACGCGCGACCGGCGAGTCCGCCCGGCAGCGCCTGGCCGAACCCGACGGCGAGCTGACCCCGCAGCAACGCCAGATCGCCCGCCTCGCCGCCCAGGGCGCCACCAACCGCGAGATCGCCGCCCAGCTGTTCCTCAGCCCCCGCACCGTCGAGCACCACCTCGGCAACATCTTCGCCAAACTCGCCGTCCGCTCCCGCGTTGAACTCGCCAAACTCCTACCCTGAACCCGCCCTGAGGAAAGGAAGGGCACCTTCACATCGCTATGTGTAGAGGAAGGGCACCTTCTTAACCTGGGCTTCGGAATTCAACGCATCACCGGAGTTTGGCTTTAGAAATCGTGTTAATGTGCGGCCATGACCACCCTTGATCGTAGTCGGGTGACCGCTCTGGTGGACCGGGAACGCGACTCCTACCGCGCCGAGCACCCCGAGTCGATGCGCGTGCACGAGCGGGCCGAGCACCTGTTCGGGCGGGTGCCGATGACGTGGATGAGCAAGTGGTCCGGCGGTTTCCCGCTCGCGTACGCCACCGCGCACGGCAACAAGATCACCGATGTGGACGGTCACACCTACCTGGACTTCGCACTCGGCGACACCGGCGCCATGGCCGGGCACAGCCCCCGGGCCACGGTGGCCGCGGTGCACCGGCGCATCGCCGTCGATGGCGGCATCACCACCATGCTGCCCACCGAGGACGCGGAATGGGTCGGCGCGGAGCTCACCCGCCGCTTCGGCCTGCCACGCTGGTCGTTCACGCTGTCGGCGACCGACGCCAACCGCTGGGCGGCCCGGCTTGCCCGCCTCGTCACCGGCCGGCCGAAACTGCTGGTCTTCTCGTACTGCTACCACGGCTCGGTCGACGAGACGTTCATCGTGGTCGGACCGGACGGTGCGCCGCGCAGCCGTGCGGGCAACGTCGCCCCCGCCGTCGATCCGACGCAGACCACCCGCGTGGCCGAGTGGAACGACCTCGCCGCGGTCGAACGCGAACTCGCCCACGGCGACGTCGCGGCGATCCTCACCGAGCCCGCGCTCACCAACATCGGCATCGTGCTGCCCGAACCCGGCTTCCTCACCGGGCTGCGCGAGCTGGCCACGAGGTACGGCGCGCTGCTGATGATCGACGAGACGCACACGATCTCGGCCGGCCCCGGCGGCATGACCGCCCGCGACGGGCTGCGCCCGGACCTCTTCGTCATCGGCAAGTCGCTGGGCGGCGGCATCCCGTGCGGGGCGTACGGCCTCACCGAGGAGATCGCCGCCCGGGTGCACCGGATCACCGCCGCCGGCGCCGCGGACATCGTCGACGTCGGCGGCGTGGGCGGCACCCTCGCCGGCAACGCGCTGTCGCTGGCCGCGATGCGGGCCACGCTGGACGAGGTGCTCACCGACGACGCGTTCGCGCACATGATCCGCCTGGCCGGGGACTACACCGAGGACGTGCGGCGCATCCTGGAGACCGCCGACGTGCCGTGGTCGGTCACGCAGCTGGGGGCGCGCGCGGAATACCGGTTCACCCGACCCGCGCCGCGTACGGGTGGCGAGTCCGCGGCGGCCGCCGACGACCTGCTCGACGAGTACATGCACCTGTACACGCTCAACCGCGGCATCCTCATGACACCGTTCCACAACATGGCGCTGATGTGCCCGGACACCTCCGACGCCGACATCGCCCGGCATACCGAGGTGTTCGAGCAGGCCGTCGCGGAGCTGGTCGGCTGATGGAGCTCGACGCGACCGACAAGGCGCTGATCCGGCGGCTGCAGGTGGACGGGCGGGCGTCGTACACCGACCTCGGGCAGGAGGTCGGGCTGAGCGGGCCCGCCGTACGCCAGCGCATCCAGCGGCTGACCGACGCCGGGGTCATGCAGATCGCTGCGGTCACCGACCCGCTCAAGACGGGACGTCCCGTGATGGCCCTGCTGGGCATCCGCACCGACCGCGACGCCGCAGCCGTGGCGGCGGCGCTCGGCGAGCTCGACGCCGTCGTCTACCTGGTGGCCACCGCCGGCTCGTTCGACCTGTTCGCCGAGGTGGTCTGCGCCAGCATGGCCGACCTGTCCGCGCTGATCAACGACCGCGTCCGCCCCATGCCCGGCGTGGCCGCGATCGAGTCCTTCCCGTACTTCGGCATCCACGTCCACCGCTTCACCTGGGGCGTCCCCGACTGACCCGGCCCGGTCCAGCCCGCATCGATCATGAAGTTGTGGCGGCGACACGCTGTCGAACCGTGCCACAGGTTCATGATCAACCAGTTGATCGGGCGGGGCGGGTCTTGGTGAGGGTGGCGAAGACGACGATGTTGTTGAGGTAGTTGCGGTCGGTGCGGTCGTAGGGCGGGCCGCAGGTCACCAGGCGCAGGCCCATGTCGTCGGTGGCGCCGTAGACGCGGTGGGCCGGGAACTCGTCCTTGGGGAAGGACTTGACGACGTCGACGGTGAAGGTGGCCAGGGAGCCGTCGAGGCGCTGCACCTCGATCTTCGTGCCGGGTTTGAGGGAGCCCAGCTGGAAGAACACGGCGGGGCCGCTGGTACGGGTGTCGACATGGCCGACGATGACCGCGTTGCCGCGCTCGCCGGGACTGGGCCCGTAGCGGTACCAGCCGGTCAGCTCCGGATGTTTCAGCTCGGGCACCTGCAGGCTGCCGTCGAAGTTGGTGCCCATGGTGACCACCACCGCGTCCACCTTGATCGACGGGATCTTCACCCGCACCGGCGCGGACCGGTCCAGCGGCCGGATCCCGCGCGCGTCGGGCCGCCGGTCGGTGTCGACGAGCTGGTAGCGCCCCGACGCGTCGTCGGAGGGCTGGGGCGGCCCCGCCGGGGTGATCAGGAACGCCGCCGCGATCAGCCCGATCCCGGCCAGCGCCGCGCCGGCCAGCAGCAGGATCGCCCTGCGGCCGGTGCGTCCCCGGCCGCGGTGGCGGCCCCGCGCGCGCCCGATCTCCGACGCGGGCAGCGGCACGACCTCAGGCGCGGAAACGGCTCGGGGCGCGGACTCGGGAGCGGGTCCGGTGCCGGACGCAGGCTCAGGCGCAGTGGTGGCCACGGTACCTCCGACGCAGCATCACGAGGGCGCCCAGGCCGGACACGGCCAGCAGGCCGGAGCCCGCGCCCAGCAGGGCCCGGCTGGGGCCGTCGGAGGTGGACCCGCCACCGCCCGCGGGTGCGCCGGTCGGCGAGACGACCAGCGTGCCGGCGCCCGTCTCGCCGTCACTGCAGGTGACGTTGAGCTGGTAGGTGCCCGGCAGTGTCGTCGACGGCACGGTGAGCTCGGCGTTGAACGCGCCCGGCCCGCCCTCGGTGTACGGGTTGAGCGTGATCTCGGACGGCCCGCCGATCGTGGTGCCGCTGACCGAGGCGGAGACCGCGCCCGCGCCGCAGTACGCGGCGAGTGTGAACCGGCCGCCCGGGGCGACCGCGGACGGGTTGACGGTGACGTCGGCCGCGGCGAGCGCCACCGACGGCGAGACCAGCGTCGCGGCGGCGACGCCGATGGCTGCGGACAGGGCCGCACGCCGAAGAGACGTACCCATGGCTGCTTTTCCTTCCCCGAGATCCGAAGATCTTCTGGGTATTACAAAAGCACCCTTTCTCGGACGCAGCTCATGTTTTGCCTGAAGTCATGGTGATCGGGATGGCCTCGATCCAGGATGGAGGCTTGGGCGCGTCCGCCCCGACGAGGCCGGCGATGATCCGGGTACGCGACAGCGCCGCGTCCGGCCACGGCGTGTACCCGTCGGTCAGCACGATCACGAAGTGCGGCGGCTCCGGCACGGCCAGCGCCGCGGTGATGCCCACCCGCATGTCGGTGCCGCCCCCGCCGGCCAGCACGACCTCGCCGACGGTGGACACCCGCCGCGCGGCGTGCACGTCGGCGTCGCAGGCCAGCACGGCGACCCGGTTGCCGCGTACGCCCACCGCCCGCAGCACCCCGCCGACCTCGGCCAGCACCGCGGCCAGGTCGTCGTCGGACATGGAACCCGAGGTGTCGATCACGATCGCCACCCGCGGCAGCGGGCGCCGCAGGCTCGGCAGCACCACGCCCGGCAGCGCGGCCCCGCGCCGCGACGGCCGCCGGTAGGTGTAGTCGACCGCGCCGCCCGCCCAGGCCGCCGCCTCGCGCACCGCCCCGGCGAGGGCCTGCCGCCAGTCGATCGTCGGTTCGAGGATCTGCTCGGCCCAGCGCTGCCAGCCTGCGGGCACGGTGCCGCGGCCGCGCGCGTGGGCCCGCACCGCCTGCGCGGTCTGCCGCCTGATCGCGTCGGCCTCCACCCCACGCACGATCGGCGCCGCCCCCTCGGCAAGCTCCCACGGCGACTGGTGCCCGTGCGCGCCCGAGCCGCACTCGACGGACGGGCAGTCGCAGGCAGCAACCCCGTTCGCGTCGCCGCTTGCGGCGGACCCGGCGCAGCGGCCCCGGCAGCGCGGGGTCGCGGGCAGCGACGGCAGGTACTGCTCGAACAGCCGGCCGGTGGGCAGGTCGTACAGCGCCGGGTGGATGCGGCCCTCGGGCAGCGGCAGGCCGTCCGCGACCAGGTCGTCGTTGATCTCGCAGTCCTGGGCGAGGTTGACCCGGTGGTGGTCGGCGCGCTCGTCTGCGGTCAGCCGGTCGGCCCGGCCGTGGTGGTCGCGCAGCAGGTGCGCCACCTCGTGGATCCACACCCCGGCCAGCTCCTCGACCGGCGTCTCCGCGACGAAAGCGGGGGACACGTAGCAGCGCCAGTGCCGGTCCACGCCCATCGTCGGCACCCGCTCGCTGGGCACCACGGTCAGGCTGTACAGCGCGGTGGCCAGGTAAGGCCGTTCTCCCGCCGCCCGGAACCGCGCGGCCAGCAGCTTCGCCCGGTCCAGCGGAACGCCGCGCGCCGCGGACGGGACCTGCTCCGCCGCTCCGCCCGGCTGCGGGCCCGCGGTCGATGCCGCGGTCATCGCGCCGCCGGGAGCATTCCCGACAGGCTCAGCACCTCGACGAAGGCGTCGATCGCGGCCGGCACCGGCCAGTCCGTGTCCCGCAGCGCGGCCAGGTCCAGCGCGGCCCGCGCGGCGACGTCGGGCACCCCCGCGTCCACCGCCTTGGCCAGCACCACCCAACCCGCGTCCCAGCGCTCGTGGGTGGTGCGCGCCTGCACCGCCGACACCACTGCGGTCAGGAACGCCAGCTGGCGGTCGCCCCGCTCGGGCAGCGCGAACGCCTTCGGGTCGGCCAGCACCCGCTCGGGGTCCGGCAGGTCCAGCTCCTCCAGGTACGTGCTGAACTCCAGGCCCGCGCCGTCTCCCACCGCGCCCACCAGGGCCGTGGTCAGCGCATCCCGGCCCGTGTCGGTGGCCAGGTGGAAGGCCAGCAGGCGCAGCGCCATCTCCCAGCTGCGCGGCGACGGCCAGGCACCACCCCGGCTGTCCGCGTCGGCGGGCAGGTGGTGCACCAGACCCGGCCGCGCGGTCAGGAAACCCGCGACGGTGCCCCGGGCACGGGCCACCGCTCCCGCCGTCCGCGCCGGATGCACCACCGGCACGGTGATCGCGGGCCAGGTGCCGGCCAGACCGCGGGCGACGACCCGCGGATCGTGCGTCCAGTGCAGGTGTACGAAGCGGTTGGCCAGCGGTGGGCTCAGATGCCAGCCGTCGGCCGCGCTCGCCGGCGGGTTCGCCGCCGCGACGATGCGGATCGACGCCGGCAACTCCAGGCTGCCGACCCGGCGCTCCAGCACCACCCGCAACAGCGCGGCCTGCACCGCCGGGGGCGCGGACGACAGCTCGTCGAAGAAGAGCAGGCCCTGCCCGGTACGCGCGAGCCGCACCGCCCAGTCCGGCGGCGCCATCGGCACCCCGTCGGCGGCCGGGTCGTCGCCGACGATGGGCAGCCCCGCGAAGTCCGAGGGCTCGTGCACGCTGGCGATCACCGTCTCCAGCGGCACGCCCAACCCGGCGGCGAGCTGCTGCAGCGACGCGGACTTGCCGATGCCCGGTTCGCCCCACAGCAGCACCGGCAGGTTCGCCGACACCGCCAGCGCCAGCGCCTCCACCCGGGGATCGGACACCGGCTCGCTACGCCACGCCCGCGTCGCCGCGATCAGCTCGTCCGCCGCCCGCAAAGCCTGACTCACTCGTGCTCCTCGATGTATTTCGCGATCAGTTTGAGGTCGCGGTGGTTCTCGCCGCTCTCGTCCTCGTAGTACTCGAAGCCCTTGTACTCGACGAGGTCCGTGACGGAAGTGCCGTTGTCGTCCTCGGCCCGCGGGTCTGCGCCCGCCTCGAGCAGGGCCAACACCAGCGCGGGTGTGCCGACCCAGCCCACCGCGACGTGCAGCGGGGTGCGCCGGCGGTGGTCACGGGCGTCGATGGGCAGGCCCGCGGCCAGCAGCCGGGGCAGCAGCACCTCGTGGTCGAGGCAGCGCAGCAGGTGCAGCAGGGTCGAGCCGCGGCCGTCGCGCACGTGCGGGTCCAGGCCCGCGTCGAGCAGTGCCAGCAGCGTGTCGGTGTCGCCGTGCAGGATGGTCTGCATCAGCTCGCGCCGCTGGTCCTGCAGCGCCCGGGGCAGCCGCGTCCTGCCGTCGGTCCAGCCCTGCTGGGCGGCGAAGCAGCCGGCCACCTTGCCGCCGAGCGCCCGCAGCGCCTGCTCCCGCTGCACCTCCTCGGGCGTGTGGTCGAGAGGTGCGAGCCGCCCGCCGGCGTTGTCGATGCGGTGCCACTGACCCCGGCAGCGCACCCGCACCGGCCCGAACGCCGGCCCGCGCGCCGCGGTGGGGTCGCCGGGCGCGTCCGGGAACAGCGCCGCGCGCACCAGCGGGTGCAGGTCCGCCGGCGTGATCAGGCCGCGATAGAGCAGTTCCAGATCAGGGGGTACGCGGTACAGCGGCTCGGCCAGCGCGGGCAGGTCGCTTCGGCGCTCGTCCTCGCCGAGCATCCTGGCCCGCACCGTGTCGCCGTCCGGGGTGAACAGGAAGCGCAACCGCCAGTCCGCGTTGAGCACCACGCCCTCGGCGGCGTACCGGCGGGCGAGCACGCGCACCGCAGGGGCGAGTGCGATCAGGTGCAGCCGGTGCCCGAGCACCTGCTCGCGGGTCACCTTGTAGTGGCTGTACCGGAAGGCGGGCAGCGTCTCGTCGAACTCCAGCCCGGCCTCGCGCCAGGCCTCGGCCAGCCGTTCGGCGGCGAGCAGGCCCGCGGAGCGTTCGGCCCGGGAGGGCGCCCCGTCGCCGCTCGCGGCGGCGAAGCCGTCGTACGGCACCGGCGCACCGTCGGCGGTGAGGAACGGCAGGCGGAACGCGTCGCCGCCGTACGCCCGGCGTAGCCCCGCCGTGTCGTCTGCGTGCCACAGGTGGCCGGGCAGTTCGGGGCCGGGCGCCTTGCCCAGCGGTGCCACGGTCAGTCGTAGGCGCTGCGAACCGTCCACGGTCTTGGGCAGTTCGATCTGCAGTGCCACGGTGTCCTGGTCGACCACGTCCAGGCGGGGCGCGAGCGTGAAGGTGAGCCCCGTGGCGAGGCTGGTGCGCCCGCCCAGCGCCCGCGGCAGGTGCCAGCGCAGCAGGTCGGGCGCGAACCCGGCCAGTTCCGCGCCGATCCGCTCGGCTGTTTCGGCACCGAACCGGCGGCCCACCTCGGCGAGGTCGACGTCCGTGTCGACCCGGCCCGCCGCGCAGGCACCGCGCCAGTCCCCGGCCAGCCGCCGGTCCATGCACCCGGCGATCATCCGGGGCGGCACGGCGTAGCGGCGCACCCGCTGCCAGACGGTCAGTTCGGCGTCGGTCACCGGTACACGCTCGCGATCGCGCTGATGTCGGGGTGCGGCTGCTCGGCCGGGCCGAGGGTGGCCGCGGCCAGTCGCCGCAGCCGGCGCGGCACGCCGTGGTTGATGCCCAGGTAGCGCAGCGGCATGTCGTCGTTCAGTGCGGCCAGCAGCAGTTTCGCGCCGCGTCCGGTAATGCCGGTGAAACGCAGGTCCAGCCGCCGGAGCCGGCTCGCGGGCAGCACCGCCGCCAGCGCCGCGGCGCCGGCGTCGCCGACCGTGTTGGGCAGCGCGCCCAGCGCCCGCTCCGACGGCGGCCGGGCCAGGTCGAGTGCCGTCCAGGCGCCGAGCCGCGCCGCCAGCGCGGCCACCCCGGCCGGGGTGAGGCCGTTGCCGCCCAGGCCCAGCGTCATCGGCAGGCCCTCGACCGCTTCGCCGAGCGCGGCCGCGCCTTCGTCGCCGAGGTGGTTGGCAGCCAGGTAGAGCTCGCGGACCCGGCCGTCGCGCACGATCGCCGACAGCGCCGGCACCGCGTCGGGACGCAGCCCGTTGCCGCCCAGGAACAGTCGCTCCAGCGGTGTGGCCCGGTGCGCCAGCACTCCGGCCAGGGCCTGCAGGCCGTGCCGGGTCAGTCCGGTGTTGACCAGGTCCAGGGTGCGCAGCGTGGTGTTGGCGGCCAGGGCCGCGCACAGCCGGGCCACGCCCTCGTCGCCGATCGGGTTGCGCTTGAGCCACAGCGCCCGCACCGTCGCGTCGGCGGCGAGCCGGTCGGCGAGCGCGCCCGCGCCGTCCGCGTCGATGCGGTTGCAGCCCAGGTACACGGTCTGCACGTGATGGCCGGGCGCGAGCGCGTCGGCGACCGCGCGGGCCCCGTCGCTGCCCAGGCCGTTGGTGCCCAGCAGCAGGTGGGTGGCGTGCGGGAAGCGTACGGCGGCCTGCACCACCCGGGCCGCGACCACCGGGCCCAGGCCCTGCTTGCACAGGTCGAGGCGGCCGTCGGGCTGCAGCGTGCCGCGCGGGAAGTCCTCGGACGCGGCCACCCCGGCCGGGTCGGCCAGCCGGGTCAGCAGCGCGTCGAAGTCCGCCGGATCGGCCAGGCCCGCCTCAGGGTGGGCGATCGCCGGGCAGCGCACCGGATTCGCGGCGGTCTCGTGCTCGGTCACCATGCCACCTGCCGGTAGTCCTTGAGGAACGCCCCGTGCACCGGGTCGCCGGCCTCGGCGCGCACGATCGGGTCGTACACCCGCGCGGCGCCGTCGATCACATCCAGCGGCGGGCGGAAACCGGCCTCGCGCTGGGCCTGCTTGTCCGGGTGCGGCCGCTCGTCGGTGACCCAGCCGGTGTCCACGCTGTTCATCAGGATGCCGTCGCCGTGGTAGTCGGCGGCCAGCGTCCGGGTCAGCATGTTCAGCGCGGCCTTGGCCATGTTGGTGTGCGGGTGGCGCTCGGTCTTGTTGTCGCGGGAGAAGCTGCCCTCCATCGCCGACACCTGCACCACGTGCCGCACCGGGTGCGGCGCGGCGGCCAGCAGCGGCCGCAGCCGCGAGGTCAGCAGGAACGGCACGAAGGCGTTGACGACGTGCACCTCCAGCCACTCGCGCGGGCTGACATCCTGGGCGTGCAGCGTCCAGCTGTTGACCTCGCGCAGGTCCAGCGGCTGGCCGGTCTCGTCGGTGTGCCCGGCGGGGAACAGCGCCTGGGCCAGTTCGGGCAGCACCAGGGCGGTGTCCGGGCGGTGGCGGGCGGGTGTGGCGGCGATCGCGGCGGCCGGGCCGGTCAGCGGCAGCAGTTCGGCCGCGCGCACCTCCCGGTGGTATGCCGCGGGCCGGTGCAGGGTCTGCGCGGCGTTGTTGACCAGGATGTCGAGGTGGTCCCAGCGCTGCCCGACGGCGTCGACGAGGCCGAGCACCCCGGCCAGGTCGAGGAAGTCGGTGCCGTGCACGTGCAGCCGGTGCGACCACTGGCCTGCATCGGGCAGCGCGGCGAAGCGGCGTGCCGCGTCCCGCGGAAAGCGGGTGGTGACCAGCACCTCCGCGCCGTCGCGCAGCAGCTTGAGCGCGATGTGGAAGCCGATCTTCACCCGGCCGCCGGTGACCACGGCGCGGCGGCCGGTCAGATCGCAGCGGGCGTCGCGGCGCGCGCGGTTGTGCTCGGCACACGGCGGGCACAGCTGGTGGTAGTCGGCGTCGACCTGCCGGAACCGCTCCTTGCACACGTAGCAGCGGCGCGGGCGGTGCAGCAGCGCCCGCGCGGGGGCGACCGGCTCGTCCGCCCCGGCCCGCACGGTCGGGTTCCCGTGGGGGAGCGGGTGGTGAACGGCCGCGGCGTGGGGAATCTCCTCGCGGAAACGGCTGGCGGTGGCCAGCAGCTGCCGGTCGATCTGCTCGCGGTGTGCCGCCCGGTCGGCCTTTCGGCGCTTCTTGCCGCCCCGGTGCGCCTCGGCGACCGCTCGCTCGACGGCCAGCGCCGCGGGCGCGCCCAGCTCGCCGCGACCGGCGGCGGCCAGCACCCGCAGGCAGGCGTCGAGATCGGACGGTGTGATCGGGCGGGACGGGGTCACCGGTTCCGGCGTTGCCGCGGACTCGGGTGTTGCCGCGCGGCCGGGCGTGGCCGCAGGGCCGGTCGGGGCAGCCGCGGGCACGCGTGCCGCCGGCACGTCCGTGCTGCTGTGCGGCATGCACCCTCCCCAGGTCCGGTAGGGGCGAGACTGGTCGGATTCGAACCGACGTCCTCCAGCTTGCAGTCAAGGCGCGACGACCTCTGCGCTACAGCCTCGCCGCGCGGGACGATACCCGACCCGACCGACAGACGACCGACCCGGCCACCGCAGGCCGCGGAGGCAGCGGTGAACAAGGGCACCTTCCTCCACGTATGGCTCTGTGAAGGTGCCGTCGCCCTCCTCAGTGGACGGTGCGGGAGGGGTTCGGGGCAATAGAAAGCGCCCGTCTTGGCAACCACGGGGGAAGTCGCCAAGACGGGCGTCATGTTCGAGCATAGCGCTACCTGAAAGCTTTGGCCACTCCGGGTCGGCAACAGCCGGCGAGAGTGGCATCACATCGTGTTTTTGCTGGTCAGCTCGTTGTCGCAAGGACCGGCGTGCGCGTTGCTCGGAGGTTGCTCGAAGGTTGCTCGGAGCATCGTGAAGGGACGGTCGGTGGCGGGCTCAGCACCAGACGGCGCCGACCTGCGTGACGACCAGTGCGGCCTGGCCGCGTCCGGCGCGGGCCGAGGCCGCCCGGCGGGCCGGGTCGAGCATGTTGCGACCGATGGCGGTCCGGGCCTCCCGGTCCGGGCTGATGACCGTCACCTGGGCACCGGCCGCCTTGAGCTCGGCGACGTGTCGGGCGGTGCTGGTGACCAGCCCGCCGCCGACGGTCACCGGCGCGATGATGACCACGCGTTCGTGCCCCCGGGCCAGGTCGGCGTTGGTCGCCGAGCGCATCCCGCCGTCGATGTAGCGGTGGCCGTTGACCGCCGCGGGCGGCCATACCCCCGGCACCGCGCAGCTGGCGGCGACGGCGTCGATGAGCTCCACCCCGCTGTCGCGGTCGAACACGGTGAACTCGCCGGTGTGCGCGTCCGACGCGGTGATCTTCAGGGGCTGCGCCGGCCAGTCGACCACGGGCAGCCGGGACGCGATGACCGCCTTGCGCTCCTCCGGCGTCATCGACGCGGCGGTCAGCGCGAGCGCGCCGAGCCGGGCCCGGTACTGCTCCGGGGCGCGGCTGCGCACCATCGCCCACCCGTACGCCAGCAGCGTGCGCATGCCGAGGCGCGCCGCGACCTCGTCCTTCGGGTCTTCGAGCTGGGTCTGGTAGCGCTCCTCCAGGCTCGGCTCGGTGGCCATCAGCGAGGCGACCACCGACCCCGCCGACGTGCCGACGAGCAGGTCTGCGGTGCTCAGATCCACCCCCGCCTCGGCGAGTCCGGCCAGGATCCCCAGCTCCCACGCGATACCGGTGACCCCGCCGCCACCGAGTACGAGCGCTCTGCCCTTCACCGCCGCCTCCTTGACCACCGCCGACGCCCTGCCCCGCGACCCGTCGGAACCGGTTCGCCGGGCGAACCGTACGCGCCGCTGGACCTCCGACGGTACTCCCGACGTGTGCGGTCACGCCCGTTTATGCCGCTGACATGGCCGTGCGCACGGCCCCGCGGCCGGTCCGGCGGGCCGCCCCGGCGCGGCAAGGGACCCCGCCGCGCGCCGCCGCGAGCGGTGTGGCCGAATGGTTCCCGGTCGGTATGCCGCGGACGGGGCGGGGCCGCGACCAGCCGTGTACGCCGGACTGTCGGCACGGTGGTTTAGCGTCCGGTGTCTTCGACAGGGAGGTGGCCGTCCACATGGGATGGTTGGTGGCATCGGGTGGCTATGAAGTCACCCTGCGCGGCAGCGATCTGATCGCCCGCAACGCCAAGGGCAAGGAGCTGAAGTCGGTGCCGTCGGCGCTGCGCGACGACCCGGTGGTGACCGGGCTGCGGCAGCTCACCGAGTGGCTGGGTCGGCATGAGGCGCAGTGCCGGTCCGACATCGAGCGGTGGATGGTCCGCTCGCTGCCGGTGCCCGTCGCCGTGCTGGCCGACGTGTGGGCCGACGAGACCTGGCGCGCTGCGCTGACCGACCTGCTCGTCGGGGTGCTCGACGACGACGGCGCGTTCGACCCCGACGAGGTGGGATTCCTGCGCGACGCCGCCGCCGGGCAGATCGGCATCGTGAACCTCGACGGCGACACGGTGCGGCGGCCCGCCGCGCGGGTGGTGATCCCGCACCCGGTGACCCTGCCCGACCTCGACGACCTGCGCGAGTTCGCCGCGGACCTGGGCGTGTCCCAGTCCGTGGACCAGTTGTTCCGGCAGATCTTCGTCCGCCCGGCCGAGGCGGATCCGTCCGCTCGGCGCATCGGGGAGTACGCCGGGGGCAAGTACGCCGAGCTTCGCCACCTGACCGCCCGCGCCACCAAGCTCGGCTACCCGGTGCGCGGCGGCAACGCGGTCTGCCGCGTGTTCGAGGTCGGCGTCACCGTCGAGGCGCGCTCCTGGGTCGGCTCGGACGACCCGTACTACGAGACCGAGACCGGGGACCTGGTCTTCACCGACCGCACCGGCACCTCGCTGACCCTGGGCGAGGTCGGTCCGGTCGCCTGGTCGGAGGGCACCCGCATGGCCGCCGCCCTGTACGCCGGGCGCGTCGTGGAAAAGGACGAGGACGAAGACGCGGGCGAGGACGCGGGCGACGCGGACGAGGACGAGGGGGACGAGGCATGAGCGAGCGCAGCGAACGAATCATGAACGCCGCATGGCATGACGGAGCCGAGCGCAGCGAGGTGCGGGCATGAGCGAGCAGAACATGACGCTGCTGGAGGCAGGGGCGGTGCTGCCCGCCGGGGCGCCGGTGGCCAAGGACGACACCGTCGACGCGCTGACCTCGCGTGCCTACCGGCACCCCGTGCTGGGCGAGCGCACCGTGGTGCGGCTGGTGCCCGGGACCATCGGCGCGGCCGAGGACCTGAGCATGGAGTTCCTCGGCTTCGACAAGCCCGCCCCCGTCAACGAGGTGGGCCTGGTCCGCCAGCAGGCGCTGGGCTTCCCGGCCTGGGCGCTGGTCCACGATCCGGCCAACGGCCACCACGCGCTGGCGCTGGTCAAGGAGATCGAGCGGCTGGCCCGGCAGGCGAAGTCGCGCATCGGCCCGGCCAAGGACGGCTTCAACGCCCTCGGTGAGCGGCTGGCCCGCGCCGTGCCGCACTTCCTGCCGACCTTCTATGAGGAGGCGGGCCGGGCGTTCCTGGCCGCCGACAGCACCACGTACGCGGCGACCATGTTCGGCAAGGCGCGCGACGCCGAGCGGGCCTACGCGCTGCGCATCGACGAGGAGCGCCAGCACGCGGTGTTCCTGGAGTTCGCGCTGGCCGGCGCACTGACCGCGAAGGCGCTGTCGCAGCACGCCCGCGAACTCGCCGCGCGCTGCACGCCCGCGGACGCCTACGAGCGCTTCCTGCGGCTGTGCGTGGAGCGGACCCTGGGCGGGCTGCCGCCGTACGCGCAGATGCACACCGACCTGCGCCGCCTGGCCAAGGCCGCCAAGCTCGACCAGGCCGAGGCCGACCGGCAGGTGCTCGGGCAGCTGCTGTCCGCGCCGTCGCTGTCGCGCGCACCGGAGGGCTTCTGGGCCGCGTACGCCGGGCCGCTCTCCGAACTGGCCGCCGCCGACCCGGCCCTGCGCGGCCGCCTGCTGGGCATGTTCCCGCAGCACGTCGCCGACGACGTCTGGCTGGAGGTGCTGGAGCGCGCGGGGGCGACCGCCGCGCTGACCGAGCCGCAGGGCACGGTGCCCTTCGCGGCGGAGTCGCCCGACGGCCCGGCGGGCTGGCTCGGCCGCTTCGACGTGCACCGCCAGCGGCGGGGCTGGCGGCTGAGCGGCCGCTCGGCGCACCTGCTGGCGCTGCTGGACCGGATGTCAGGGCGACTGAAGGCCGACGGGCTGCCGGTGGTGCTGTGCCGCCGGCACAGCGGCGTCGACCTCGACCTGCTCGACGCGTGCCTGGCGCTCGGCGTGCCGGTGGCCGATCCGGAGACCGCCCGCTATCTCGTCTCGCGCTGGCTGACCGACGAGCGGGAGGGCCGCCGCGACCTCGTCGCGCTCGCCGGGGACGGCCGGTTCCTGGGTGCGCTCGCGGAGGCCGTCGAGCAGCACCTGCGTCCGAACTACCGGGAGATCACGGGCGACCCCGAGCGGGTGCGTGCCGTCACGGCCGTGCCGGGCCTGCGCACCGCGGCGCACGCCCTGCTGGACCGGCTGGCCGCGCAGACCGCGGGACACGGCCTGCCCACGCTCGGCGCACACCTGGACCGGCTGGCCGTGCTGGGCTGCCCCGACGGCGTCGCCGTCAACCCGGAGGCGGCCGGGCAGCTGCTGGGCCACGACGTCGCCGCGCTGCTGGGCCGCACCCTGCGCACCGGGCTGCTCGACGAGCTCGGCTGGCCCGCGCTGGAGGACGCCGTCGCCCGGCTGGGCGTGACCGGCACCGACGACGAGGACAACCTCGCCGTCGTGGCGCAGTGGCCGCACCTGGTGCTGCGCCGCGGCGACCTGGTACTGGTGGTCGGCGAGCACGGCGTGGAGCTGGAGCACATGCTGCGCATCCCCGCCGACCAGCGCCACTACCTGTGGCGGCTGGTGCTGCGCTACGTCGACCGCCAGCTGCTGGTCTGCTGGGACATCGGCCGGGAACGGTCCGGCTACTGGAGCGGCGCGCCCGACGACGTGTTCACCGTGCCCGACAACGCCTTCGACATGAGCGACGTCGCCTCGCTGCCGCTGCCCCGTGGCGGCCGCACCGCCGGCGGCCGGCCGCTGCACGTCGGCGACCGCAGCGAGCGGCGCGTCGGCCGGGTGCTCACCGACGGCGTGACGCACTGGGTGGTGCGCCACAACGGCACCACGCTCGTCTGCCAGGAGTTCGACCCGGTCACCGGCGAGCGCGGCCGGGCCAGCCTGCCCGCGTTCTTCGAAGACGGCGCGGCGGACTCCGAGACGCTGGTGCTGGGCTCGTCCCGGCTGGCGCCGCGCGACCCAGGCGCGCCGGGCGCCGAGAGTGCGCTGCTCGGCTGGCGGGTGCGCCGACGCGCCGACGGCAGCCTGGCCGGACAGTCGACCGACGGCACCGCATACACCCTGCCCCCCACGGTCGCGAAAAGGGGCGAACTGGTCGGGGCGCTGCACCTGCCCGGCTCGGACGTGGTCTGCGGGGTGCTCTCCACGCACCACTGGCGCAACAGCACGCTGACCCTGGTCGACCCCGAGGGCCTGGTGCTCGGCGAGTACACGCCCCCGCAGGGCCCGTCGGCGTACGCCCGCGGCACCCGGCTGGTGCCCACGGCCGGCTACTGGCACCTGCTGCGTCCGCGCGACGAGGCCGGTTCGGCGGCGCTGCGCGCGGTCACCGACGAGGAGTGCGCGGCGCTGCTGGGCGAGGCCGTCGAGGCCGTGTCCGCCGCGGCGGACGCCGCCGCCGCGCAGGAGGCGCTGACGGATCTGGTCGCCCGGCATCTGCCCGCGGTCACCGACCCGTCGCTGCGGGCCGGGATCGGCGGGCTCGTGGAACGCGCCGCCGCGCACGTCACCCGGCTCGCCGAACTACGTGACCGGTGCGAAGGCCGCGCCGCCGCGACGGCCGCCGCGCCGGCCGAGCAGTGGGCCGGCGGCGTGCAGGACCATGTGCTCGCCGCCGCGCTGTCCGGTCTCATGCCGTACTGCTACAGCCGCGGCGACAGCGCGGTCCGGCTGCTCACCGGGACCGGCGCGGCGTTCACCGCCGCCGAAGCGCCCACCGGGCAGCTGGACCTGCAGGCCGACGACGACTGGTTCGACGTGCTCGGCGTGCTGCCCGCGGTGATGTACCGCGCGGCGAGCCCGGTGACTTCTCCGGAGCACCGGGCCGCACTGCTGGAACTGCTCGACGTGTGCGCCCGCAGCGGGCTGCTCGCGCCGGGCGCCAGGCTGCGTCAGATCCAGCTGAAGTCGGACAAGCCGGTCGACGAGGACGGACTGCCCGGCACGGTGCTGACCTTCGGCGCACGCCGGCTGCTGGTGCTGTCGGCCGACACCGACGACCGCGAGGTGACCGGCCTGGAGTACGCCCCCGACGGGGTGTTCGCGGCGCTGCCCGGCTACGCCATCACCAGGGAGAAGGCGCTCGACCCCGGCATCGCCACGCCCGACGTGCTCGCGGAGTTCACCCGCCTGCTGGCCGAGCACGGGCCGGTCGCCTGGCAGCAGGACCGGGTCGCCGTGCTGTCCGACGCCGCCGGGATCAGCCTCGCCGAGGCCACCATGGTGCTGGCGGGCCTGCCGCAGCACCCGTGGCACAAGGCGGAGTCCGAGCCGGTGCGCGAGCAGCTCGGCGGTGTCGACGCCGCGGCCGCGGCCGCCGCCGCGTCCCGGATGCGGCTGGGCCACGTGACCGTGACCGCGCGCACGCTGTCCCTGCTGCTGCCCACGGACCTCGGCACGCTGTGGCGGGACGGTCCGGCGATCGGGGCGTTCGCCGCCGCCTGGACGGAGCGCCACGGCGTACGCCGCCCGGTGCGCGACGAGCTGATCGTCGCCATCGACAAGGCCGGTGTGGACGGCTCGATGAACGCGTCCGACCTGATCCACGGCATCGCCAGCCCGGACACCTGCCGCTGGCTGCACGGCACGGTCAAGGGCATCGACGACGAGGACGTGCTGGTCGCACTGGCGAAATGCGTGCCGTGGCTGGTCTACCACCTGCCGGCCGACGACCCGATCCGGGCCGCGCTGCCGCGCGTGGTGGAGCTGGCCCAGGCCCGGCTGGCCGACCCGGGGCTGTCCCTGCCGGTCGGCTACATCATGGAGAAGAAGGCCGACGCGATGCTCGCGGCGACCGGTGCCACCCCGGTGACCGGCCCCGACGGCGTCTCGGCCGGTGCGGTGCTGCTGCCACCGGACACCGGCTGGCGCGTGGTGCACCTGCGCCCGGCGCTGCTGACCGGCGCCGACGACCCGGTGCTGCACGTGCTGCGGGCCAAGCTGGAAAGCCACGACGAGGGCACCTTCGCCGCGCTGCACGCGCTGGCCGGGGGCCAGCTCGCCCGGCTGGTCGGCTACCCGGTGCCGGCCGGGATCGACGGGTTCGCCCAGGACCCGACCCGTTCCGTGCCCGACCTGGTGGCACGGGTCGCGCAGGAGCGGGGCCTGCCCGCCGACGCGGCAGCGCTGTACCTGCAACTGCTCGCGCTGCCCGACCCGACCGACCGCAACACGGCGCTGTGGACGGGCTGGAAGCCGGCCCGGCTGAAGGCGGCCCGTGCCGCGCTGGCCGCCACGGACCTCGTGGTCGAGGCCAAGCGGCCGCGGGCCGGGCGCAGCCTGTTCCTGCCCGGTGGCTGGCTCGCGCTGAAAGCGCCGCACCTGCCGCTGGAGCGCTGGAAGCTGCCGCTGCTCATCGGCGGCGAGAACGGCGTGTCCGGGCTGGACATCGTGCTGCCGGTCGCGCCCGCGCCGCAGCTGTTCGACCTGGCCTGGGACAGGATCACCGCGGGCGACGGACCCCGATTCGACGAGCTGGTAACCGAGAGGCGCCGATGACCACCACCACCGCAGCCCGGCAGGTCGACCCTGCCGAGCACGCGCACGCCGGCGAGCTGGCGTTCCTGGCCGCGTACGACGGCGGGCCGCGCCCGCCCGGCTGGCGGCTCACCCCGCGCGCCGTGGTCACCTTCATCACCGGCAGCGACGGCCGCGAGCTGGAGCTGGCCAAGGAGGACCGCCGCGACGGCCTGCCGCACAAGCTGACCGTGCCGGCGAAGTTCGTCGGCGAGCGGGCCCTGATCGAGCGGTGCGTGGTCACCCTGGCCGGGGAGCGCGGCCTGCTGCTGGTCGGCGAACCGGGCACGGCCAAGTCGATGCTGTCGGAGCTGCTGTCCGCGGCCGTCTGCGGCACCAGCGAGCTGGTCGTGCAGGGCACCGCGGGCACCACCGAGGACCAACTGCGCTACGGCTGGAACTACGCGCTGCTGCTGGCGCACGGCCCGAGCAGCGAGGCCCTGGTGCCCTCGCCGATCCTGTCGGCGATGCGCACCGGCGGGGTGGCCCGCGTCGAGGAGATCACCCGCTGCCTGCCCGAGGTGCAGGACGCGCTGGTCTCGCTGCTGTCCGACCGCCGCATCGCGGTGCCGGAGCTGGCCGGCACCGACGGCGCGACCGTGCACGCCGCGCCCGGCTTCACCCTGATCGCCACCGCCAACCTGCGCGACCGCGGCGTGTCGGAGATGTCGGCGGCGCTCAAGCGCCGCTTCAACTTCGAGACCGTCGGCCCGATCGGCGACCTGGCGGCCGAGACCGCGCTGGTGGGCCGCCAGGCCCGCGCCGCGCTGGAGCGGGTCAAGGCCCCGTTCGCGGTCGACGACGCGGTGCTGGAGGCGCTGGTCACCGCGTTCCGGGACCTGCGTGAGGGGCGTTCGGTCGAGGGCTGGGACGTGGAACGCCCGTCGACGGTCATGAGCACCGCCGAGGCGGTCGCCGTGGCGACCTCGCTGGCACTGGCCCAGGCCTACTTCCCCGGCGACCGGGACGTGCTGTCGCTGCTGCCCGGGCACCTGCTCGGGGTGGTGCGCAAGGACGACCCGGCCGACGGCGCGAAGCTGCTCGGCTACTGGGACGGGGCGGTGCGCCGCCGCGCCGAGGACGGCGCGCGGCTGTGGCGGCGGCTCTGGGAGCTGCGCGATGTCCTCGGTGGCTGAGACGACGGCGCTGGACGGCGACCCGGCGGTCGCCGTCGCCGAGCTCGCCGGGCAGCGCGACCCGTTCCTGATCGGCGTGCGGCACCACTCGCCCGCGCTGTCGGTCGTGCTGCCCGACCTGCTCGACCGGTACGCGCCCGAGGTGCTGCTGCTGGAGCTGCCGCCGGAGCTGGGGCAGTGGCTGCCGTGGCTGGCCGACGCGGCCACCACGGCGCCGGTCGCCCTCGCCGGGGCCGTCGGCGACGCCGGGCCCGCGTTCTACCCGTTCGCGGACTTCTCACCGGAGCTGGTCGCGGTGCGCTGGGCGGTGCGCCACGGCGTGCCCGTCGTGCCGTGCGACCTGCCGCTGGCCGACCGTGCCTGGCACGAGCGGGAACAGTCCGTGCCGGGCCCGGCGGGGCAGCGGTTGTCGCTGGCGGGGGCGCTCAAGGGCGCCGCCACCGGCCGTGCCGACGAGGACATGTGGGACCGGATGGTCGAGGCCCGCGCGCCCGGCGCCGACCCCGAGGCGGTACGCCGGGCGGCGCTGCTGGTCGGCTGGGCGCTGCGCCGCGACGCCGAGACCGGGGACGGGGTGTCCACGCTGGACCTGCGCCGCGAGGCGTACATGCGCGGCTGCCTGGCCGAGCATGCGGGCAAGCGGGTCGCGATGCTGGTCGGCGCGTTCCACGCCCCGGCGCTGCGCGAAGCGGGCCCGGCGAACCCGGCCGCGGCGGGCACGAAGGTGGTGACGTCGCTGGTGCCGTACACCTTCGGGCTGCTCGACGCCCGGTCCGGCTACCCGGCCGGCATCCGCGACCCGCAGTGGCAGCAGTCCGTGCTGACCGCCGCGGGCGACCCGGCCCAGGTCGAGGCGGCGGCGCTGACCGCCGTCGTCGCGGTGTGCGCCCGGGTGCGCGCCGCCGGGCACCCGGCCGGACCCGCCGAGGCGCGCGAGGCGGTCCGGCTCGCCGTCGACCTGGCCCGGCTGCGCGGGCTGCCCGCCCCGGGCCGCGGCGAGCTGGTCGAGGCGCTGCAGAGCGTGCTCGCGCACGGCGAGGTGCTCGGCCGCGGCCGCGTCGTCGCCACCGCGATGGAACACGTGCTGGTGGGGGACCGCCGCGGGCGGCTCGCCCCCGGCACCCCGCGCTCCGGCCTCGGCCCCGCGGTCCGTGACCTGCTGGCCGCGCTGCGGCTGCCCGGGCCCGGCGACGCCGCCAAGGACACGCGCCTCGACCCGCTGCGTTCCGATCTGGACCGCCGCCGCGAGGTCACCCTGCAGCGGCTGGCCACCTGCGGTGTGGCGTACGCCGAACCGGTCGCCGGCGACGGCGGCGCGGGCGGCGTCGACGCGATCACCACCCGCTGGCGGTTGCAGTGGACCCCGCACACCGAGGCCGGCATCGAGGTCGCCGGGCTGCGCGGGGTGACCCTGGAACAGGCCGCCGAGGGCGCGCTGGCCGAGCGCCGCCGCCGCGAGACCGCCGCGGGCGGCCCGTCGGCGGCCGAGGTGATCGAGGGCCTGCACGCCGCCGCGGTGTGCGGCCTGCCCGCGCTGGCCGCCCGGCGGCTGGCCGAGGTCGCCGCGGTGCTGCCCGCCCAGGGCTCGCTCGCCGAGGCGATGGCGGCGCTGGCGCTGCTCGACCGGCTGCGTGTCGGCCACGTGCCGGGCCTGCCCGAACCGGACCGTACGGCCGTCGCGGCGACCGCCGAGGTGGTGGAGACCGCCGCCGTTCGCCAGGTCGACGGGCTCGCGGGTTCCGAGGACGTCGACGACGCGCGGGCGCTGGCCGCGCTCGCCCAGCGCGCCGAGGCGTCCGGGTCGGCACTGCGGCTCACCGACGCGCTGGCCCGGCTGGCCGCCCGCGGTACGCCGCTGATGGCCGCCGCCGCCGGTGCGGTGCGGGTGCTGCTCGGCCACGTCCCGCCGGAGGAGTTCGGGGTGCGCGTGGCCTCCTGGGTGGACACCGCGGGCACCGACGAGGCACGCCGCGCCCTGCAGGGGCACGTCAGCGGTCTGCTGGCCGTCGCCGAACCGCTGCTGCAGGCCGCCTCCGGGGTGCTGACCGGGCTGCTCGACCGCGTCGAGGCGATGCCCGACGAGGCCTTCCTGACCCGGCTGCCCGCACTGCGCGGCGGCTTCCACACCGCCAGCCCCGCCGGGCGCGACCGGCTGCTGGCCGTCGTCGACGAACGCCTCGGCGGACACGTCGCTGACCTCGGCGACGTCGACGACCCGGACGGACTGCTGGCCAGGCTGCTGGCCGACCGCGCGGGCCGGGCCGCACTGGTGGAATTGGGCCTGCTCGGCACCGACGGCCCGGCGTCCCACCCGTCGGCTGAAAGCACGGCCGGGTCCGAGGCCCCGACGGTAGGCGCGGAGATGTCCGGCGCCGGTGCGCCGGGAACGGCTGCGGCGACCGGTCCGGATCACCGCTCGACGCCGGACACCCGTGTCGCCGGAGTTCCTGCGGGCAGGACCGTCGACAAGGCGGCCCGGCCCGCGCCGAGCGGGGAGCTGTCGCCCGCCGACCGGTGGCGGCTCATCCTGGGCCGCGACCGCGCCGGCATGGGTGGCAAGGCCCGGCGGTACGCCACCGCCCTGGACGAGCTCTACGGCATGGGACGGGGTGAGGGCGCGCGCGAGGACCGCAGCGCGGGAGCGGGACGCGAGCCGTCGTTTCCCGGCGTACGCGAGTGGTCCGAGGAGCTGTCCGCGCTGTTCGGACCCGGCGTACGCGAGGAGGTGCTGGCCGCCGCCGTGGAGTCCGGCCGCCTCGACGCGGCACTGGAGCTCGACCCCGACGCGGTGCGCCCGTCCATGGACCTGCTGCGCGACGTGCTGTCGCTGGCCGGTGGCCTGCCCGAGGCGGCCGTGGCCCGGCTGCGCCCGCTGGTGGCCCGCATCATCGCGGAGCTGACCAGGGAACTGGCCACCACGCTGCGCCCGGCGCTCAACGGACTCACCACGCCCCGGCCCACCTCCCGCCCCGGCGGACGGCTGGACCTGGCCCGCACCCTGCGGGCGAACCTGGCCACCAGCCGCCGCGGCGAGGACGGCCGGGTCACCGTGGTGCCCGAGCGGCCCGTGTTCCGCACCCGTGCCCGCCGCGGCGTGGACTGGCGCCTGGTGCTGGTGGTGGACGTGTCCGGCTCCATGGAGGAGTCGGTGATCTGGTCCGCGCTCACCGCGTCGGTGCTGGCCGGGGTGCCTGCGCTGAGCACGCACTTCGTCGCGTTCTCGACCGAGGTGGTGGATCTGACCGACCGGGTCGGCGACCCGCTGAGCCTGCTGCTGGAGGTGAAGGTCGGCGGCGGCACGCACATCGCGGCCGGGCTGCGGCACGCCCGTTCGCTGGTCACCGTGCCCACGCGCACGCTGGTGGTGCTGGTGAGCGACTTCGAGGAGGGGTACTCCATGGGCGGCCTGCTGGCCGAGGTGCGCGCGCTGGTGGAGTCCGGCGCGACCGTGCTGGGCTGCGCCAGCCTCGACGACGCCGGACGGCCGCGCTACTCGGTCGCGGCCGCGGGACAGCTGGTCGCGGCAGGCATGCCGATCGCGGCGCTGAGCCCGCTCGAATTGGCCCGCTGGGTCGGGGAGCAGGTACGCCGGTGAACACGACGAGCAGGGAAGACGGCGTGCGCCACGGCAGAGGGGAGCGGCGGTGAACGGGCTGCCCGCGGTGACCGCCCCGGCCCTGGCGGAGACGCTCGACGCGCTGCCGGGCCGGTTGCGCAAGAAGGTCGACGAGGCCGTGACCCGGGCCGCGGCCTGGCCCGTGTCCACGGCGGACGACCAGGTCACGGTCACCGTCGACGAGGGCACCACGGTCACGCTGACGCTGACCGGCGGAGTGGTGCGCACCGGGGCCGACGCCCGGTGCAGCTGCCTGCTCGCGCCCAACTGCCTGCACCGCGTGGCGGTGCTGGCGCTGGCCCCGGTCCACGACGGCCTCGACGACGAACCGCAGCCCGACGAACCGCACAGCGCCGGCCCTGCCGATGCGGACGGCAAACCGGCAGCGGACGGGGTCGGCTCGACGGCACAGGCAGCCCCGGGCCCGTCCGGGCCCACCGTGGACGGAGCGGCGACGGCATCCCGCGAGACCGGCTCCGGCGGCGCCGATCCCGGTGACGTGCCGGTCCTGCTCACGCCACGGCAGCGGGACGCGGCCGAAGGGCTGTGGCGGGCCGGGGCGGCGGTGCTCGCGGCGGGCACGACGGGCAGCGGGCTGGTGCTGCGTACCGCGCTGCTGCGGGCCGTGCACGAGGGCCGCGCCAACGGCCTGCACCGGGCCGCCGCGGCAGGCACCCGGGTCGCCGCCGGGCTGCAGGCGCTGCGCGAGTCGCAGCCGCAGTTCCGGCTGGCCGAGCTCACCGACGACCTGCGCGAGCTGCTGACCGTGTCACACCGGCTGCGCGCCGACGACCTGCCCGCCGGGCAGTCCGCGGACCTGCTCGGCGTGGCCCGCCGCGGCTACGACCCGCAGGCCGGGCTGCGCCTGTACGGCCTGTGCACGGTCCCCGTCGTCGCCGAGTCCGGCTACGCGGGCACGGCCACCTACGTCGTGGACCGCGCCGGTCGGCTGTGGACGGTCACCGACGTCGCCCCCGGCGGCGCGGACCGGGCCGCCCGCTCCGGCGACACGGTGGTGGCATTGGGCGAGGCCGGGCTGACCCACCGCGAGCTGACCCGCGCGGGAATGATCGTTTCTGGGGGCACGGCCAGCGCCTCAGGCCGGCTCGGCGCGGGCAGATCGGTGCGCGCGGTGCGCGCCGCCGGGGCGGCCTGGACCGAGCCGCCCTTGCGAACGCTGTGGGAGGAGCCGCTGGACCAGCAGGTCAGCCGTGCCTTCGCCGCGCTCGCCGAGCCGGTCGGGGATCGCCTGGCCGGATCCGACCTGGTGTTCCTCTCCGTACGCCTGAGCGGCGCGGCCACCGGTGACGCGGTGCTCGCGGAGACCGCCGACGGGGCTCCGGTGGTGCTGACCGTGGCCGACGACCACCCGGAGCTGGCATACCGGGACAACCTGCGGCTGCTCGGCGCGGCGGCAGGCCTGGAACTGCTGGTGGTGGGCCGTCCCGACCCCGGTCGGCGGGCCACCGTCGAGGCGCTGTCGATCGGCATCGCGCCCGGCACCGGCGACGGGCTGCGCCTGCCGGCGGCCTGGTCCGGCCATGCCGACCTGGGATACGACCGCCTGCACCGCAGCCAGCTGCTGTCCGGTCAGCAGCAGGCGGCCGTCGCCGGGCGCCCGCCCGCGACCGGTGATCCGGCGCTGCAGCTGCTGCGCCGCCACCTGGAACGGGTGGTCAGCGGCGGCCGGGGCGTGCACGCGCTCGCCGACGACCAGGAGCGCCGGCTGCGGCGGGCCCGCCTGGACCTGGGCGCGTACCTGTCGGCCGAGCTGGGCACGGCCGCCCGGTTCCGGCCCCGGGACGCGTTCGGCCGCCTCACCGGCGACGACGCGGAGGGCTTCACCCGGGCCTGGCTGTCCGCGGCGGTGTACGAGCGGGCCGCCACACAAGCCCTCATCGAGGCCTCGTGGCTGTCGTGACATGAACCGCGTCGCCGGAAGCCGCACCGAGGTGAGGATCGGGCTCATCTCGGCGCGGTTTCCGGCGCCGGCCGGCCTCATTCCGGTATCGCCGCCCGCAGCCGGTCGAGCGTCTGTTTGAGCAGCCGGGACACGTGCATCTGGGAAAGGCCGATCTCGGCGGCGATCTCGGCCTGGCTCATCCGGCAGTAGACCCGCATGGCGAGGATGCGCCGTTCCCGGGGCGGGATCGCGGCCAGCACGGGGCGCAGTGACATGCGCTCCTCGACGGCCTGGTAGCGCGCGTCGACGTCGCCGATCCGCTCGATGAGGTCGGCGCCCGCGGTGCCGGAAGGCGGGGCGTTCAAGGAGATCACCCGGTATGCCTGCCACGATCCCACCGCGGTCAGCACGTCGGCCAGTGCAAGGTCCAGGTGGTCGGCGATGTCGGCCGCGCCGGGCGTGCGACCGCGCTGCTGGCTGAGTTCACTCGCCGCGGCGGCCACCACGTGGCCCATCTCCTTGACCGCGCGGGGCACCCGCATCCCCCAGGCGGCGTCACGGAAGTGCCGCTTGACGGCGCCGAGGATGAACGGCACCGCGTATCCGCTGAACGGGATCTCACGCTGGGGGTCGTAGCCGTCGACTGCTTTGATCAGCGCGAGGGCGGCGACCTGGGCGAGATCCTCCAGGCGCTCCCCGCGTCCGGCGAAGCGCCGGGCGAGCCGCCGGGCCATGGGCAGGTTCTCCTCGATGACCCGGGCGCGGATCCGGGCGCGTTCGGGGTCGTCCGCCGCCAGTTCGGCGCGCGCCTGCAGCAGTTGTTCGGTGGAACGGACCGGGCGCTCGGCAGAGATGGTCATACGGATCAACGCCCTCGACGGCTGGAGGCAGCGGCGTGCCGACCGGCCGGAAGCCTCTGCTGAGGCCACCGGTGTTGCCTGGTCTGACCGCGGGGTCTGGGCGGTGTGAAGGAAACGGTCGGCGTGGTTCACCCGACGCCGACCTGATCAGAGTGTCTCCGATCGTGTGCTCAGCCTACGCTGCCGTCGTGGTGGCGCAAGCGGATCGGCGGCTGCCCGGCAGCCATGGGCGTCGATCGTTCGGGCAGGACCGGCTCCGTCCCGTCGACCACCGCGCGGGCCAGTTCGGACAGCCGGCGGTTTTCGCGGCGGGCGGTCTCCCGCAGCAGGGTGAACGCCTCGTCCATGTCGATGCGGCGGCGTTCCGCGATGACGCCCTTGGCCTGTTCGATGATGATGCGGCTGTTGAGCGCGGTCTGCAGCTGCTCGGCGAGCGTCTCGTGGTGACGGATGGCGCGGGCCTGCAGCAGCCCGATCGTGGCCACGTCGGCGAGCGCCTGACCCAGCTGGATGGTGTGGTCGTCGAGCTTGCCGGGCCGGGCGCCGAAGAGGTTCAGGGCCCCGATGACGTCGGTGCGCAGGCGCATCGGCAGGGCGTGGACGGAGGCGAATCCACTCTGGGCGGCCTGGGCGACGAAGCGCGGCCAGCGGTCGGCGGCCGAAGACAGGTCGGGGACTGCCACCGCCTCGCCGGAGTGGAAGCACTCCGGGCAGGGTCCCTCGTCCGTCTGCAGCTGGAGCAGCTCCAGCAGCCGGGTCTCTTCGGTGGAGGCGGCCGCGACCCGCAGCGCGCCGCGCTGGTCGGTCAGCAGCAGGCCGGCCGCAGCCACGCCGAGCACCTGCGAGCACCGCACCGTCACCTGGTGGAGGAAGTCCATCAGGTCGAAATCGTCGACGAGGGTGTCGGCCAGCTCGACGAAAGCGTCGGCCAACTGTCGTTCTCTCATACGCGTCTCCCCCCACAACGATAGTCCTCGACGTGGTTTCGGTATCGGGCGGTCACGCGGGCACTCCCTCATCGTGATCATGGTTGTCCAGCGGATCGGGCTCGAACCGCAGCCGGCGCTCCACGACGTCGCGGGCCACATCGCCCAGCCTGCGATCGTGGGCGTAGGCGTAGGCGCGCAGCCGGGCGAAAGCAGCCTCGGCGCTGGTGCCGAGCTGCGCAATGATCATTCCGGTGGCCTGGTGCACCTGAGCCTGGTGCGCGGTCGGGTCGTCGCGCTGCCAGGCCAGTTCGGCGGTGTCAGGTTGTTGCCCCGCCACGCCGTCGAGCAGGGTCAGGGCGGCGGTTTCGGCGAACGCCAGCGCGTCGGCGAGCTCGTACCGGCTCATCGCGCCCGGCCGGGAGCGGTACAGGTCGAGCACGCCGAGCCGGATCGCGCCGAACTGCAGCGGCAGGGCGAACACGGCCTGCGCGCCGCTGCCCAGGGCGGCCGGGGTGAACACCGGCCAGCGGGTCAGGCTCTCGGACGACGACAGATCCAGCGCCAGCACCGGACCGCCGGAGGCGAACGCGTCCACGCACGGGCCCTGCCCGTAGGTCAGCTGCCACTCCTCAAGCTCCGCGGCGACCTGATCCGACGTGTGCACGACGTCGCGGACCGTGGAACTCACCATGATCGTCAAACCGGCCCCGTCCACATGCACGCCCTCCACCGCGGCGGCGCAGATGTGCGCCAGCGTCACAGGGGCGCCCTGCGTCTGCTTGCCGACCTGTGCCCAGACCCGCATGACCCGCTCATTGATCATGCTGCGCCGCTTGCCGGTGCTCTGCTCCGGCGCACGGCCAGACCCGGACGCACCACGCCGAGGTGAAATCGCGGGACGGCGACGATCGAACCAAGGATGCTCACGGAGACCTCCACGGAATCGACGTGCGTGACGTCGCCGGGGTCCGGAGCCAACGTATGCCTTCAGCCTACGCTGATCCGCGCCGGGATCGAGGGTCCGGAACGCGTCCGCGGAGCCGCGGGTCATCCGCCGGGCGGGCATGTTCCTGGGCGGGCGGATCCGGTGGCTCAGCCCAGCCGCAGCAGCTCCTCCAGGTTCACCGCGGGCGCACCGGTCAACCGCTCCACGGTGCCGGTGGTGGCGGCCAGCTCCCCCCGGGCGATGGCGAGGTACGTGCTTACCCACGCCTCGACCTGCCAGCCGGGAGCGCCGTAGGAGGCCCGGGAGGCGTACGCCTCCTCGACGGTCTCGTCGTGGTAGCTCGTCTGCCGCCCGGTCACGAACGTGATGATCTCGGCGACCTGCTCCAAAGTCAGCGCCTGCGGCCCGCTCAGCTCGTACGTCTGCCCGTCGTGGCGGCCGGGCTCGCGCAGCACCAGCGCGGCGACGCCCGCCACGTCGGCGATGGACACCCCGGCCACCCGGCCGTTGCCCGCCGGACCGCGCAGTACCCCGTCGCGCCCGGCGAACAGCGGCAGCATCTCCAGGTAGAGGTTGTTGCGCAGGAAGGTCCAGGCCAGCGGGGTGTCCCGCAGGTGCTGCTCGGTGGCCCAGTGATCGCGGGCGAGCGTGAACGTGGCGTCGGGGCCCGCGCCGAAGAACGAGGTGTACACCAGCCGGCGCACCCCGGCGGCCACTGCGGCGTCGATGAACGTGCGGTGGTCGTCGACCCGCTCGGCGGACTCCGCGCCCGAGACCATGAACACCGTGTCCACCCCGGTCAGCGCGTCGCGCACCGCCGCGCGCTCGCCGTACGCCGCTCGGCGCACCTCCGCGCCGGGCAGTTCGGGGGCGCGGCCGGGGTCGCGCACCAGCAGGCGCTGGGGCAGCCCGGCCTCGGCGAGGCGCTGCGCCACCCGCAGACCGAGCCGGCCGGTGGCCCCGGTGACGGCGATCGTAGCGCCGGACATGTGCCTCTCCCGCCTGGTAGGGGTCGGTTCTCATGGTAGG
Source organism: Catellatospora sichuanensis (assembly GCF_007483665.1). Classification (GTDB taxonomy): domain Bacteria; phylum Actinomycetota; class Actinomycetes; order Mycobacteriales; family Micromonosporaceae; genus Catellatospora; species Catellatospora sichuanensis. The sequence continues at coordinate 193,357 of NZ_VIQO01000025.1, read as the reverse complement.
TGCGGGGCGGGCGGCCTACGCGGTGGCGCGGCCCGCTCCGGCCGGATCCGGCCGTTGCGCCACATTGCCGATCATCCTGAGCCGTCCTGATGCGGACTAGAATGGCAATCGAGGCCACGATGACAAGACAGAAGCCGGACGGCACCCACGATCACCCGTACAGCGCGCTGAACCTCCGGCTGGCACTGGCCGGGTTCGGACTGGTGTTCGCGGGCGTGCTGGCGGTCATCTCGTTCGCCTTCGGACTGACCTGGCTGGGCTGGTTCAGCGTGCTGCTGATGGCCGTCACGGTCGTCGACCTGATCGTGATCACCCGCCGGCGGCGGCAGCGCCGCCGGGAGGACCACGGCGCGCCGCACTCGCTCTTCGAATGAGCCCACCGTGCGAACCAGACCGCGGAAGCGTTCTGCTGCCCAGGTCAGGCGGCATATCATCAAGACATGATCAACGGTATGCATGCTCTGATCTACAGCACGAACGCCGACGCCGACCGCGCCTTCTTCCGCGACGTGCTCGGCTTCCCGCACGTGGACACCGGTGAGGGCTGGTTGATCTTCAAGGCGCCGCCCGCGGAGATCGCCTTCCACCCGGCCGACGCGCACACCCGCTGCGAGCTGTACCTGACCACCGATGACGTGGAGTCCACGGTGGCACAGTGGAGCGAGCGCGGCCTGGAGATCATCGTCGCGCCCGCGAAGCGCGAGTGGGGCACCGAGGCCGTGGTACGCCTGCCCGGCGGCGCGACCCTCGGCGTCTACCAGCCGACCCACGTCACCGCCTTCAGCGCGGCCTGAGCCCGCCCACCACCGCACCTGCGGCCAAGGGGCCCACGGGTCAGTCCGGGGCCCAGGACGGATCGCGGCCGAAGGCGGCCAGCAGGCGGTCCTGCGCGTCGGCTCCGTCGGGCAGATCGAAACGCGGGCCGATGACCCCTGCCCCGCGGTACGCGTTCTCCTCGGTGTCGAACCAGTCCGCGACCACCTTCACCGCCTGCGGGTCCAGCGCCGGGTCGACACCCAGCGCCACGGCCAGGTCCCAGGCATGGATGAGATGGTCGGCGGTGAGCTGGTAGGCGTACTCGCTGGCGGCGGTGTCGCCGAAGGACAGATGCACGATCCGGTCCATCGCCCCGGGCGCGGTGACCGCGGCCTCGGCCTCGCGGGCCGCGTCGGCGGCCGCCGTGACGGGATCAGCGCCGAGCAGGTCGCCGGCGAACCGGTCACCGACGTCGTCGACGGTGGCCCCGGCGAAGATCGGCACGGTCCAGCGGTCCTCGCCCACCAGATGATTGACCAGCGTACGGACGTCCCACTCCGGGCACGGCGTGGGCGACGACCACTGCTGCGGCCGCACCTGCGCGACGCGGTCGGTGAACTCGGCCAGACTGGCCCGGTAGCCGTTGAGCAGGTCCATGGCATCCACCTCGCCAAGCAGTATATGCAGGCAGAACGGGCCGAGATCCGGCTTCGGCGACCCGGGTGGCCGGTCGGGACGTACCGTCGGGGGGACGGGAGGTCCGCCATGTTCGTTCAGGTCATCCGCGGCCGCGTGGCCGACCCCGATGCGGCACGCGAAGCATTCGAACGCTGGGTGCGCGAGCTGTCCCCGGGCGCCGACGGCTGGCTCGGCAGCACCGGCGGGGTCACCGCCGACGGCCGGCTGGTCGTGCTCGCCCGGTTCGCCTCGGCGGAGGCGGCCCAGGCCAACAGCAGGCGTCCCGAGCAGGACCGCTGGTGGCAGGAGACCGCGCCGCTGGTCGCCGACCCGACCTTCCACGACAGCGCGGACGTGCGCGGGTATCTCGCCACCGGTTCCGACAAGGCCGGCTTCGTACAGGTCATCACGGGCCAGACCACCGACCCGGACCGGATGATGGACAGCGTCGTACGGCTGTCGGCCAGCCTGCACGCCTTCCGCCCGGACCTCATCGGCGGCACGGTGGCTCTGCACCACGACGGCACCTTCACCGAAGCGGTGTACTTCACCTCGGTGGAGCAGGCCCGCGCGGGCGAGCAGCGGCAGCTGCCGCCGGAGCTGCAGGGCGCCCTCGACCGGGCCGAGGAGCTGACCTCGATGCTGTCCTACCACGACCTGACCGACCCCTGGCTGCTGTCGCCGCCGCGCTGAGGGTCGCGCCCGCGGGGCCGGGCGCTTAGCATGGGCCGGTGATCTTCCAGCCACGTCAGCGCATCGTGTTCATCGGCGACAGCATCACCGACTGCGGCAGGCGCGACGCCGCCGCGCCCTACGGCAACGGCTACATGAGCCTGGTGCAGGCCCTCGTCACCGCCGACCGTCCCGAACTCGGCCTGAGCTGGGCCAACCGCGGCATCAGCGGCGACACCGTGCGCGACCTCGCCGCCCGGTGGGAGCGCGACGTCGTCGAGGAGCAGCCCGACTGGCTCAGCGTGAAGATCGGCATCAACGACGTCTGGCGCTTCTTCGAGAACCGGCCCGACGCCGCCGTGCCGCTCGACGAGTACGCGACGACGCTGCGCTCGCTGCTCGCCACGGCGGTCGAGCGCACCGGCTGCCGCCTGATCCTCGCCGACCCGTACCTGATCGAGTCCGACCGCGACGACCCGCAGTACGCGATGACCGGCGACTACGCCGCCACGGTCGCCGCGCTGGCGAAGGAGTTCGGCGCGCTGCACGTGCCCGTGCAGGCGGCGTTCGACCGGGTGCTCACCTCGACCCGGCCCGCCGACTGGGCGCACGACCGCATCCACCCGAACCTGGCCGGCCACGCCGTCATCGCCCGCGCCTTCCTGGACGTCATCGGCTGACCGCCCGCCTCAGCGGCGGGCCGCTGCTTCCGGCGTACCCGCGAGTTCTTCGTCGAGGGCCGCGGCCCGCGGCAGGGTGACCGTCACGACCAGGCCGCCGCCCTCGCCCGGCACGGCCCGCACGTCCCCGCCGTGCGCGCGGGCGACCGCGCGCACGATGGACAGCCCGAGTCCCGCGCCGGGCGCGGCCGCGAGCCGGTCGCCGCCGTACCGGTGGAACGGCTCGAACAGGCTCGGCACCTCGTAGCGGGGGATGACCGGCCCGGTGTTGGCCACCCGCAGCTCGACCGTGCCGTCGCCGCGGGACGTGGTGGACACCAGCAGCCGGCCGCCCGCCGCGACGTTGTGCCGGACGCCGTTGTCGCCAGGTTCTGCGCCGACCGACGAGGGCAGCCAGGCTGACGGCAACCAGCCCGGCATGAGCCTCGACGACCCGGAGTTCCAGGCCGCCATGAAGAAGTGCGACAAGTACGCCCCCGCCCCGCCCGGCGAAGGCCCCACCACTCACCGCGAGGGCTGAACCCGCGTGATGATCATCCGACTTGCCTGGCACGTGGGCGAATGCCGCGCCAAGATACGCCCGATTGCCAGGCAAGTCGGATGATCGAGACCGTCCGGGGGTGGGGGCGGGTGGGTAGGGTGCGCGTATAGGGGCGTATGCGGTGGGGGCGCTGTCGGCGCTGATCCAGGTCGCGGTGGCTGCCGTGGCCGGATTCCTGCTGGGTACGGGCGGGGCCGTGGTCGCCGCCGGAGCGGTCGCCGTGGTCGCGGTGCCGTACGGGTGGGCGGTCGGGCGGGTGCGGGCATATCCGCCGAACCTGCGCGGGGTGGCGCTGTTCGCGGTCGACCACAGCTGGAGCCTGGCCAACACCATCGCCGGGGCGGGCTTCCTGGCCGTCAACCTGGCCCGCGGGCACCACCTGGACCCGCCGCGCTGCTGCCGTCGCGGCCGGATCGACATCCACGAGCAGGCCATGCGGGGGTACGCCACCACGCTGGGCAACGTGATCGCCGGTGGCACCCCGGCCAACGAGCGCCACGAAGACCTGCACGTACGGCAGGCGCGCCTGCTGGGGCCGCTCTACCTGCCGCTGGTCGGGCTCAACTACGTCGTGTTCAGCGTGCTGCCGGTGTGGTGGCTCTACCACGACCATGACGGCTATCCGATCACCGGGCCGGGCCGCTACTTCACCCGCGGCGTCTACCTGCACGTCTGGCACGAGGCCTGGGCGTATCGCCGGGACGTCCGGGACCGGTACGGCGACCTGCCCGTGCCCAGGCCGGGCCGCCGGTTGTCGCGGCGGGTCCACCGCAGGGAGCGCCTGCGGCGCGGATCGCCAGGTGAAGGTGACCGCGCTCACTATACGAATGACAAAACTTGAAATCTGTCATCTGTCAGTCGTATCGTATCGGCATGGCTACCGACATCATGAAACTTCGCAGTCTGGGCACCTCCGGCCCGCGCGTCTCCGCTCTGGGGCTCGGCCTGATGGGCATGTCCGACCTGTACGGCCCCGCCGACGAGGCGGAGAGCATCGCCACGATCCACGCCGCCCTCGACGCCGGGATCACCCTGCTCGACACCGGTGACTTCTACGGCATGGGCCACAACGAGCTGCTGCTGCGCGACGCGCTCAAGGGCCGCCACCGCGACAACGCCGTCATCAGCGTCAAGTTCGGCGCGCTGCGCGACGCCGCGGGCGGCTGGAACGGCGTCGACACCCGGCCGGTCGCGATCAAGAACTTCCTCGCGTACACCCTCAAGCGCCTGGGCACCGACCACGTCGACATCTACCGCCCGGCCCGGCTCGACCCGAACGTGCCCATCGAGGAGACCGTCGGGGCGCTCGCCGACCTGGTCAAGGCGGGCTACGTGCGACACATCGGCCTGTCCGAGGTCGGCGCGTCCACGCTGCGCCGGGCCGCCGCCGTGCACCCGATCGCCGACCTGCAGATCGAGTACTCGCTGATCTCCCGCGGCATCGAGGCCGACATCCTGCCCACCGCCCGCGAACTCGGCATCGGCATCACCGCGTACGGGGTGCTGTCCCGCGGCCTGCTGTCGGGCCACTGGTCCCGCGACCGCGCCACCGTGGCCGGGGACTTCCGCGGCCACCTGCCCCGCTTCGCCGGCGACCACCTGGACCGCAACCTGGCCCTGGTCGACGCGCTGCGCGAGGTCGGTCAGGACAAGGGCGCCAGCGTCGCGCAGATCGCGGTGGCCTGGGTGTCGGCCCAGGGCGACGACATCGTGCCGCTGGTCGGCGCGCGCACCCGGGCGCGGCTGGAGGAGTCGCTGGGCGCGCTGCCGGTCGTGCTGACCGAGACCGACCTGGCCCGGATCGCCTCGGCCGTACCGGCCGGATCGGTCTCCGGAGACCGCTACGACCCGCATTCGATGTCGGCGCTCGACAGCGAGAGGTAAGGTCTGCCTCGTTATGGCAGATGCTCCGCTCACACCTGACCGGATCCTGGAAGCGGCGGAGGAGGCCCTCCGCCGCTACGGGCCGGCGAAGGCCAACGTCGTCGACGTCGCGCGCGCGCTCAACGTCAGCCACGGCACCGTGTACCGGCATTTCCCCAGCAAGGCCGCGCTGCGCAACGCGGTCGCCGAGCGCTGGCTCGCGCGGCTGTCCGAGCCGCTGGCCGTGATCGCCGCCGAGCGCGGCCCCGCCCAGCCGCGGCTGCGCCGGTGGCTGGACGCCCTGTGCGACGCCAAGCAGAGCCGGGCGCGCGACGAGCCGGAGCTGTTCACCACGTACTACCACCTGGCGCTGGAGGCCGACGAGGTGGTCCAGGCGCACGTCAACGCGCTGGCGGCGCAGCTCGGCGAGATCATCGCCGACGGGGTGGGCCGCGGCGACTTCACGGTCGGCGATCCGTTCCGGATGGGCCGGGCCGTGTTCGACGCCACCAGCCGCTTCCACAATCCCGCGCACATCGCCGAGTGGAACGACCCCGACATCAAGGCCGCGTACGAGGGCGTGTGGCTGCTGATCCTCAGCGGCCTCGGCGTGCCGCAGCGGTGAGTCAGGCCTTCGCCGGCCCGCGCAGCTCCCATACCCGGGTGTGCTTGACCGTCACGCTCTCCAGTGCGAACGGCACCGGCACGTCATAGGCGGCCACCTCGCGGAACAGCGGCTTGGGCAGGAACGCCCGGTCCGGGTCGCCGACCAGCACCCGCGCGCCGTTCTTGGCCGCCCGGCGCAGGAAACCGAGCATCCGGTCGGCCATCGCCTGGCTGTAGAACACGTCCCCGGCCAGCACGATCTCGGCATCGGCGGCGTCGCCGCCCAGGATGTCGGCCTGGTCCACGGACACCTGCGCGCCGTTGGCCGCGGCGTTGAGCCCGATCGCGGCGGCCGACAGCGGGTCGATGTCCACCGCGCGCACCGACGCCGCCCCGGTCAACGCCGCGGCGACCGCGACCAGCCCGGAGCCCGCGGCCATGTCCAGCACCCGCTTGCCCGCCACCGTCTCCGGGTGGTCGAACAGGTGACGGGCCAGCGCCTGCCCGCCGGCCCAGGCGAAGGCCCAGAACGGCGGCGGCTGCTCGCTGCGGTACTCGCCCTCGGTCAGCTCCCACAGGCCGATCGGCTCGTCGGCCTGGTGCAGCTTGAGCTCCGGCAGGAAGGGCACCGGGGCGAGCGCGGCGTACGAGCGGACGAAGTCAACAGCGGTGTCGGTCACCCCCGAAGTGTGCCGCCTGCTCGGCCGGGCCGCCCGTGCAGGGCCGGTGACGCCTGCCACCGCTTCATAACGCTCTGATCGGACCCTGCTCCTCGATCGTGATCGGGATCCGGGTGCCGTACCGTTTCGGCAGCTCGACCCGGGCTTCGTCGATGTCCTCGGCGGCCACGCCGACGGTGATCCCCGATCCCTGGCCCTTGCCGCCGACGGAGTTGACGTTGATGCCCCGTTTGCGCCAGTAGGCGAAGTCGGCGGAGATGCGATCGCCGAAGGCGGTCAGCGTGGCCGCGCTGAAGCGGGCGTCGCGCAGGTAGAGGCAGATGTCGGCGCCGGCCTCTTTCATGATGAAGGTGTCGAACGCGGCGTCGGGCACCCGGTGGACGGCTCCCTCACCGCGGTCCTCCACGATCTGCACCCCGGCGAAGGACTTCTGAAATCGGCTGTTCCCGGCCGCCGAGATGCGGTCGAGGGCGTCGAGCAGCGGGCCGTTGGCCGGGTACACGTCCATGCCCTGGGTCTGGTACGAGCTGGGCATGGGGCGGCCCTCGCGGCAGCCCGCGGTGGGTGTGCCCGAGGTGTCGTGCGGCAGCCGTGAGCGCGGTGTCTCGACTGCGGGGCTGCCGTCAGCGGCGCCGGAGGCGGGCGGTGTCCCGGGGCCGCCCGGTGCGGCGCCTGCCTGGTCGCGCTGGCCCGCGCATCCGGCGAGCGCGGTGGCGAGCAGGATCGCCGCGAGCAGGCGGCCGTGCGAGCGAGGGATCGTCATGTTGGGTAGACGCCGTGCCGCGCCTGCCGGTTGCGTCTGGGTGGTTTGCCCCGTTTAGAGGGTATGAAGCGATTCGTGCTCCTTGCGGCGGCGGTGCTGGCGACGGCTGTGGCGCTGTTGTCGGCCCCCGACCCGGACAGTCGGCCGTGGCCCGGCAAGCCGGATCCGGCCGCTGCCGGCGCGCCGGATCCGGCCGCGTCGGGGGAGACCGCCGTGTCGCCGGCCGCACAGACCGCCGAGCCCGCCGCACCGTTCGCGGAGAGTCCGTCGCGCCTGGTGCCCGGCGCCGCCGCCAAGGCCGGGCAGCCGATCGCCATCCACACCGCCGACCTGCCCGCCAGCGAGGCCTCGGGTCTGGTGGCCAGCCGCCGGCATCCCGGGGTCTTCTACTGGCTGCGCGACGGGGGCGGCGCCACCACGCAGCGGCCGCGGGCCGCGCTGTGGACCATCCGGCTCGGCGAGGACGCGCAGTCCCATCCCGTACGCCGCGGGGAGAACTTCCCGTTCGCGCAGGTCTTCGACGGGGCCAATACCGACTGGGAGGACGTCGTCATCGACGACGACGACAACCTGTGGATCGGCGACATCGGGGCGAACGACTGCGTGAGCAAGCAGTATCTCTACCGCACTCTGGAGCCCGAGCCGGACACCGACGACCCGTTCGTGGTGACCGCGAAGTATCCCCTGGCTTTTCCCGACCCGGCCCCGGGGTGCAGGACCCGCAACGCCGAGGCGATGCTCTGGCTGGACGGCGAGCTCTACATCTTCGCCAAGACCACCAACTCCCCGGTGTACCGGGCGGTGCTGCCCGCCGAGCGCAACGCGCCGGTCGCCCTGCTGCCGGTGACGAAGTTCGACCACGCGGTGAACAAGATCTCGGTCAGCACCGTCTCCGACGACCGGACCCGGCTGACCCTGGCCGGCCACTCCCGGTACTGGGTGTTCGCGGCCGATCCGGCGCTGACCGGGGACGCTTTCCTGCGCAAGGCGATGAGCGGCAAGCCGGTGCACACCGACACGTTCGCATCGGCGGCGGGCAACGCCTCGGTGGAGGGCGGCAGCTACGTGCCGGGCACCCACGACCTGCTCTTCGTCGCCGAGAACAAGGAGATCTTCCTGGTGCCCGACGGGCCGGTCGCCGACGTCCGCTGAGGTCCCGGCGGGTCGGACCCGTGCCGCGGGAGGGGCGGCACGGGTCCGGCAGCGTTGGTCAGCAGCCGCCGCAGTTGTAGAACAGGATGTCCCAGTGGTTGCCCTCGTCGGTGTAGAGGTTGCCGGCACCGGAGCGGTACTGGTAGCCCCAGCCGGAGATGTAGCCGACGTAGGTGAAGTGGGCCTTGATGTAGTTGCCGATGCACGCGTACTTGCTGATGTCGAGCTTGTAGCCGTTCCAGTGGCTGTAGGTGCCGGAGGAGTGGCCGGTCTCGGTGCCTGCGGTGATGTTGATGGCGCAGCCGCTGGCGCTCTTGAGCGTCTTGATGCCGTTGATGGTGACCTGGCGGACGTCGGTGAACGAGGTGCAGCTGGCGTTGTTGCGGTTGCTGCAGTTGCCGCTCGAGGACCAGGTGATGCCGGCTGCGCTCAGCTGCGAGGCCGCCTGCGAGTGGGTGAGGAACGTAGCGGCATGCGCGGGACTGGCGAACGCCAGCACGGACGCGATGACGCCGGCGACGACCACGGTGAGGGCCCGGGGTACGAAGCGGGACATGGGGATTCTCCTGGGGGTGTTGGAGTTAAATGCCGTCCGCTGCGCAGCGATGGGAAGATTTCTACCACACATAGAAATGTGACGCTAGATAGCAAAGTGTCACGCAGCTTGTCGTGATCCGGTGTGGACGGCGACGCCTCGCTCCACCGATCGAGCCACTCACCTAGCAGCCTAGGACGGTCTAGCCATGGTGCCGGGCACCATGACGACCCCGTGTTCGCCTGGTCAAAGGTGCGCCGCGCAGTGCACAGCGGAGCCGGTCCGCCGTGGCGAGCCGAAGGACGACGCCCGCGGCGGCGGGCGCGGATCAGCCGGTGCGCGCCCGCATCGCCCGGTCCAGGCCGCGCATCCGCGCGGTGACCAGGTCGACCACCACGCGGCTGGCGGGGGAGAGCTCGCCCTCCCGGTGGACCACGGCGAACGTCTCGTACATCGCCGGGCGCAACGGGGCCCAGCCCAGCCCGGCGGGCAGCCGGTCGCCAAGACCGTGCAGCACGCCCCGCCAGGTGACCGTGTCGGCCAGGCCGCGGGCCGCGATGTCCAGCGCCGTCTCGGTGTCCTCCACCTCGATCCGGGGACGCAGCGGGTGGCCGGTGCGCTGCACCGCCTGGGCGAGCTGGCGGCGGGTGGTGTCGGTCTCGCGCCAGCTCGCGTCGGGCAGCACCAGCTGGGCGGCGGCGAGATCGGCGGGCGTGATCCGGGCGTGCAGCCGGGTCGGGTCGGCGCTGACGTACACCAGCTCGTCGCGCAGCACCGGGGTGACGACCATGTTCTCGTCCTCGACCGGCAGCGCGATCACCGCCGCCTCCAGCCGGCCCTTGCGCAGGTGCTCGAGGACCTCGGCGGAGTTCTGCCCGACCAGCTCGATCCGCACCCCGGGGTGGCGCTGCAGCACGTCGGCGACCAGGTCGGCGGCGAGGTAGAACCGGGCGGTGCGGAACACCCCGAAGCGCACCGTGCCGGTCAGCAGCTCCCGCACCGAGGCGACGGCCCGCCCGGCCTCGTCGACGGCGGCCAGCGCGGCGGACGCGTGCGGCTGCAGGGCCCGGGCCGCCTCGGTCGGCACCAGGCCCCGCCCGACCCGCCGGAACAGGGTCGTGTCGAGCTGCTGCTCCAGCAGCCGGACCTGCTCGGAGATCGACGGCTGGGCATAGCCGAGGGCGCCCGCGGCGGCGGTGAACGAGCCGTGCTCCAGAGTGGCCAGGAAGCAGCGGAGCTGGTGCAGCGAAAGCAAGGTGCTCCCTCGGTTCGATCTATAGGAAATGCCTTTGGACAGCGCTGGAAACCAAGGCTACCTCGATGGCTGAACCCGACCTACCGTTCTGTGTCATGACCACCACCGTCGCCGCGCCCGCCGCCGTGAGCACGCCGCAAGCCCGCTCGGTTCGGCGTGGCACCGTGCTGGTGCTCGTCTCCGCGACGGGATTCGGCATGTCGGCGGTGTTCGCCAAGCAGGCGTACGCGGCCGGGTTCAACGTGCCGACCATGCTGGCCGGCCGGTTCGCGCTCGCGGCCGTGCTGCTGTGGGCCGTGGTCGCCTGGCGGCGCGCGCCGCTGCCCCGCGGGCGGGCTCTGGCCGTCTGCGTCGGGCTCGGCGCGGTCGGTTACGCGCTGCAGGCCGGGTTCTACTTCGGGGCGCTGGCCCGCATCGACGCCTCGCTGACGGCGCTGCTGCTGTACGCGTACCCGGCGCTGGTCACCGTGCTGGCGATCGCACTGCGCCGCGAGCGCCCGGACCGCCGCAGGCTGGCTGCGCTGGCCTGCTCGGCGGCGGGCATGCTGCTGATGCTCGGCGCGGGCGGCGTCGGCGGCTCGGTCGCGACCGGGGGAGTGCTGCTGGCGCTGGGCGCCGCGGTGGCGTACGCCCTCTATCTGACTGTCTCCGCCGGTCTGCCCGCCGGCCTGGACATCTTCGCGGTGACCGCGGTGGTCTGCACCTCGGCGGCCGTCAGCCTGGCCGCCGCGGGCCTGGCCACCGGCAGCCTGCACACGCCGCACCAGGCGTCGGGCTGGGTGTGGATCGTGCTGCTGGCCGTGATCTCCACGGTCGTCCCGATCGCCGGGATGTTCGTCGGCGTACGCGACGTCGGCGCCTCCGCCGCGGCGATCCTGTCCTGCGCCGAGCCCGCCGTGACGGTGGCCACCACCGTGCTGGTCTATGGCGAGCGCCTCAGCCCCGTCCAGGCCGCCGGTGGCCTGGCCGTCCTGGCCTCGGTCGCCGTCCTCCAACTGCGCCGCCGTGCTCCGCGCCGCCCCCTTCCCTCACTCGCGCCCCAGGTGCTTGCCGCCGCCGACCCGGCGTCGGACGACGTTCCTGCCGAGCCCGCGGCCGCAGCCGTGCGTGTGGGCGGCCGTGCCGTGCGCCGCCGCCTTGCCCGCCGCGCCCCCTCGGGCCCCGCCGCGAGCACCCGTCCGGCCGCCGACCCCGTTCCCAACCGCCGCGACCAGCGCACCCCCCAACACCCCGCCCAGAGGTAAGGAAGGGCACCTTCCCATCGCTATGCGTCATGGAAGGGCACCTTGTTAACGCGCCGGGCGCGTGACCTGCGACGCAGCGGTCCGTCGGTGGGCAGTTCGGCGACGCCGCATCGGCGTCCGATCGGCGGCCCGCTGGCTCGATAGCCGGCCTCCCTCGGTGGTCATCGCATTCCACCACCGGCCCAACGTCGGCTCCACCACGCGGCGACATGCTCAACGCGTGCACACTGCGGCACCCGACACCTGAGCGCGGACGGGGACGGTGCGGCGGCGAAGCGCAGCGGTATCGCCGCGGGCCTGATTCGGCGGTATCGTGCGCCGTTCCCTCGCCGAGTTCAGGAGCAGGACGTTGAGACACCTCATACCGCTGGTCGTCGTCGCCGCGTTGCTCGCGGGTGGCTGCGGTCCGGCCGCCCCGGTCGCCGCACCCACGCCGCCGTCGTCGCCGGTGGCATCGCCCACGCCATCCGCACCGGGCGCCCCGTCGCCCGCGGCCTCGCTGACCCCGATCCAGTTGATGGAAACGGCCATGGTCAGCGATGAGCTCCTGACGACGGTGGTGAACTCGGGTGGCCTGGAGGTCGTGCGCGCGTCCGACCGCGACTCCTGGCCGGGTTTCCCGGTCGGCATCGTCACCGCGTGCGGCGAGCGTTCGGCTTCGTCCACCGCGGACGCGAAGCGGGTCCTGACTCACGTGCGGTCCTGGACGATCGGCCAGGCCGGGATCGTCGGGCAGGACGTCTTCGTGCTGCCGAAGGAGCAGGCCAAGGACGTCGTGGCCAAGGTCGAGCCCATCCTGAAGGGGTGCAAGTCCTACCGCGAGGCGGGTGTCACCTTCCGCAAGATCGAGAGCACGAAGATCAGCGTGGATTCCGCTCTTTACCACGGTGCCGCGGCCTGCTACAGCGATCAGTCGACCAAGCAGGTGGTGTGCTACACGTACTTCGGGCGCGGGAGGGTGGTGATCCTGGTGAACACCTATGGACCTGACCAGGAGTCGACCGAGTTGCTGACGACGCAGGTCAAGTCGGCCGTCGAGTCCCGGCTCACCCAGCTGCCCGGGTGAGCGCCATGCCGGTCGGCCTGACCGGGCGCTGACCATACGGGCCGCCCGGGACACGCCCGAACGCGCAACGGCCCCGGTCACCAGCAGGTGACCGGGGCCGCGGCGTTAAGAAGGTGCCCTTCTACAACACATAGCGATGTGAAGGTGCCCTTCCTTTCCTAGACCAGGAAGTTTTCGAAGGCCCAGGGTTCGGTGTCGTCGCCGGTCTTCGGGCGGAAGTTGGCGAACGGGTCGTAGTACGAGCTGCGGGGGGTCCAGTCGGTGTGGACCGACGGGACCGGGCCCAGGTACGGGTTGGCCACTTCGAGGACGGCCTCGGCGTCGAGGTCGTCGGGGACGCACAGGCCCCGGTTCGGGTTGTTGACTATCCAGTAGACCGCGCCCAGCACGGACGCGGCGACCTGCAGCGTGGTGGCGTTCTGGTGCGGGACCAGGGCGCGCGACTCGTCGATGCCCAGCTGCGAGCCGACCCACCAGCCGTTGAGCTCGTGGCCGAGCAGGAGCACGCCGAGCTCGTCGATGCCGCTGATGATCTCGTCGTTCATGATGCGCTGGTTGGTCTGCAGTTCGTAGCCGTTCATGTGGCACTCGTGCAGGCTGTTCAGCGCGGCGTCGGAGGGCTGGTACGCGTAGTGCACGGTGGGGCGGTAGACCGCCTTGCCGTCCTCCCACACGGTCAGGTGGTCGCTGATGGTGAACGCCTCGCCGTGGCGCACCACCATGCCGATGATGGGGCCGCCGAGCGGCACCCAGGAGCGGACCTTGGTGGTGATGCCGGTCTGGGCGAGGCAGATCTGGTTCTGCGGACCCGACTCGTGGGTGTACGCGTGCTCGGGCAGCTTGGGCTCGTGCGTGCCCCAGCCCATCTCGGCGGGCGCGATGCCCTCCTCGTAGAAGCCCTCCACGGACCAGGTGTTGACGAACTCGCCGACCTGCTTGGGCTTGTCGCTGACCTGGGTGTCGCGCTCGGAGATGTGGATGACCTTGGTGCCGGTGTGCATGCCCAGCGCCGCGAAGTCGCGGTTGGCCAGGGCCTCCTCCAGCTTGGCCTTGCGCTCGGCGTCCAGCGGCTTGGACAGGCGCTCGGGCTCCTTGAGCATCGCGGTGGCGATGTCCAGCAGCGCGATCTTGGCCCAGTGGCTGACCAGGCCGGGGTTCGCGCCGTGCTCGACGATCGCGGTGGGGCCGTCGGACTTCCAGCCCTTGGCCCGCTCGCGCAGCTTCATGTGCCGGGCGTACAGCGTCCGCGACTGCGGGGTGGCGGCGAGCTGGTCGGCGTACGGGTCCCACTCCTCAACGGAGGTGTCGACGTAGAGGGTGCCGTGGCGCTGGCACCAGTCGATGATCACGCCGGTGTCGATGTTCCACGCCAGGTTGATCAGGACGTCGCCGTCGCCGACGTACTCGGCGAGCTTGGTCTCGATGTTCTCCGGGGTGATGCGCTCACGCACGTAGGTCGCGCCGGCGGCGGTGACCTCCGCGGCGGTGTGGGCGAGGTCCTCGAAGTCCATCACGGTCAGACGCGTGAAGTCCATGTCGACGTGGCGCAGCAGCAGGGGCTGCAGGCACTGCGACACCGAGCCGCTGCCGAGCAGGAGGATGCGGCCGCCGAAGGCCAGCTTGGGGATCGTGTTCACGCGTTGTCTCCGATACAAAACGTTGCTAAAGGTGCAAAACCGTTGAAGCCAACGGAAGAATACGTGGTGGTGTAGGCGCCGGTGCCGAGGATGTCGACGTAGTCGCCCGGTCTCAGATCCAGGGGCAGCCGGTAGGGCGCCTTCTCGTAGAGGATGTCGACGCTGTCGCAGGTCGGCCCGGCCAGCACGACCGGACCGGTCGGCTCCCCGTCGCGCGCGGTGACCAGGCGGTACTGGATCGCCTCGCCCTCCGTCTCGGCCAGCCCGCCGAAGCGACCGATGTCCAGGTAGACCCATCGGTGATCATCGTCGTAGGACTTCTGCGACACGAGCACGACCTGCGCCCGCAGCACTCCCGAGTCGGCCGCGATGAAGCGGCCGGGCTCGATCGCCAGCGACGGCCGCCAGGGGCCGAAATGTCGCTCGACCGCGGTGTTGATCGCATCGGCGTACGCCTGGATCGGCGCGACCGGCTCCTGGTATCCGGTGGCGAAGCCGCCACCGCAGTTGAGCAGCGTCAACTGGACGCCGCGCTCACCCAGTTCGCGGAACACCCGCGCGGCCTGGGCGATGCTCGGATCCCACCGGGACGGGTCCAGCTGCTGCGACCCGACGTGGAACGACACCCCGATCGGCACCAGCCCGAGGGTGCGGGCCTGATCCAGCAGCTCCACCGCCATGTCCGGGGAGCACCCGAACTTGCGGCTCAACGGCCACTGCGCGCCGGCGCTTCCGGCCAGCAGGCGGCAGAAGACGGCGGAACCGGGGGCATGCTCGGCCAGCTTGCGCAGCTCGGCCTCGCTGTCGAAGACGAACATGCGTACGCCGCGATCGTAGGCGTAGCGGATGTCCGCAGCCTTCTTGATCGTGTTGCCGTACGACAGCCTGCTCGGATCGGCGCCTTCGGAGAGGCAGAGGTCGATCTCGGCGGGGCTCGCCACGTCGAAAGAAGATCCCAGCCGGGCCAGAAGCCTGATCAGTATCGGCTGGGGGTTCGCCTTGACCGCGTAGAAGACCTGGGTCTCGCGGAAGGCGTCGGTCAGGCGGCGGTACTGCTGCGCCGCGACCTTGGGATCAATGACCAGGTAGGGAGTCTCTCGCTGGTCTGAATCGAGGAAGTCCTGGATCTCGCGGTTTCCTGCCGCGATCATGGTGACCAGGGTCTTGCCGTTGGTCATCGCCATCGTCTCGCTAATCCTCCAGTGAAGGTGTTGAATGCGGCCGTTCGATTGCCGACGGTGGAGTCTAGGGCCAAAGAGTGAACGGACAGCCCTCGGGATGCCGCGACGCACTGTGTCGATACTCATACTCCGAGTGGGTGACGTTGAGCTTGCGAAGTGACCGGAGCCCCACCCGTGCCGCCGGAACAGCGCAGGTGGGGCTCCGATGATCGACAGGCGTCAGGACACCGTGATCTTGACGTCGTCGACGCCCGCCTCGACGAGGCTCGCCGTGGAGGCGTCGGCGGCGGTGATCAGGATCCGCACCGACTGGCCCGCGTACGCCGAGATGTTCCAGGTGCCCAGTGCCCACGAGCCGTTGCGGTTGCTGGCCGCGCCCGCCTGGGTGAACAGCGTGGTGGTGCCCCCGTTGTGCGCGATGGAGACCCGGAAGTAGTCGGCGCTGGACGAGTTCGAGCCGTGTGCCAGATACCAGTTCAGCGCCAGGTTGATCGTTCCGCTGGCCGGCAGGGTCACCGCCGGGGAGCGGACGCTGCTCACACCGCCGTCGAGGTCGTAGTCGCCCGCGGCCGTGCCCGCCAGCCGTCCGGTGACCAGGTCGTTGGTCCCCGAGACCGTGGTGCCCAGCTGCTTGGCGCCGCTGGAATTGGTGTCGCCCGGGTCGCCGCGCTCCCATGCGCCGGTCGTGGCGGTGTCGGTGGCGCCCGGGTTGGTGGTCCAGCCGGTCGCCGTCTCGAAGGTGTCCGTCCACACCGAGGTCGCCGGGGTGCCGGTGGCCAGCGTCCAGAGGGCGTACGCCGCGGCGTCGCCGGCCCGGTTCAGCACCGTGTCGTTGATGTTGGACGGGTAGGTGTCGCAGGACGCGTGGTAGCAAGGGTCGTAGTCCCCGGTGGTACCGCCCCACTTGGCGACCTGCGCCGAGGTCTTGTTGGCGCTCGCCCCGGCGGCCACGCCCGAGGTCTGGATGCCGACCGCGTTGAACGACGCGTCATCGGAGCGGCCCGCGCCCTCGACGTTCTCCTCCGGGTTCAGGCCCGGGAAGTTCGTGTCGTAGTACGCCTTCAGGACCTGCCCGATGCTGGAGGTGATCCGGTTGATGAAGTAGCCGCCGTTGGTGGAGCCGACCATGTCGAAGTTGAAGTAACCCTTGATCTTGGTGCGCTCCGCCGCGGGCAGGGTGTTGGCGTAGAACTGCGAACCGTTGAGGCCCTGCTCCTCGTCGGTCCAGAAGCCGAACCGCACGTGGTTGAGCATCGACGGGTTGGTCGCGGCGAGGGTGAGCGCGATCTCCAGCAGGGTCGACGAGCCCGAGGCGTTGTCGTTGATGCCCGGCCCGGCGGCGACGCCGTCGAGGTGCGCACCGAACATGTAGACCGTGTTGGCGTCGCCGCCCGGCCAGTCCGCGATCACGTTCGGGCCGGCCCCACTGGTGCAGCCGGAGGTGCAGTTCTGCCTGACCACCGAGAACCCCGCGGCGACCAGCTTGTTGTAGACGTAGTTCACCGACGCGGTGTAGCCCGCGGTGTTGGCGCGGCGGTTGCCGCCGTTGCTGGTGGCGATGGTCTGGAACTGCTGCAGGTGCGCCTTCACGTTGGTCAGTGAGATGTCCGGCGCGGCCAGGGCGAGTGCCGCGGCTCGCGCGGCGACGGGCGCCGGGGCGGCCGTGGCGGCCGCGGGGGCGGCCAGCGCGGTGCCCGCCAGGGCGAGGGCGAGCAGGGCGCGTTTTGCTGCGTAGGGTCGCAAGGCCTGACTCCTCAGGGGATCACGGGTGTGCCGGGGGTTACCGGCAGGCGCAGACTAGCCATCGAAATGATTAATGCGAATAGATGGAAGTGGTGGTTGACCGTTCCGTGACCTGCGCCCGGCGTCGGCCTCATCCATCGTTCAGTTGCGCTGGACCGCGCATGATCGTCGGCAAACCCGACGGAGCGACAGGGAACCTGATCAGCACGACGGGCAGCACGCCCGATCACCTCAGGTCGTCCTCGCGCGGCATGATCGCGGTGGTGCGGCACATCACGTACCAACGCGAAGTCCGCGCCGGCGTCACGGTCACCGTGTACTCCACGCTGCAGGAAGTCCGCGAGAAGGGGTCGCCGATGCCCGCCGGGATGCTCGCCCGGCGAGCCCTCGGCTGAAGTCGCGCGGCCGGGTCAGCGCGTCCAGCGGGTGCGGGCGTCGGCCACGACGTCGGTGATGAGTCCCATGGAGGCCAGGCCGTCGGCGGCGGTGAACGGCACGTCGTCGCCGGCGCGTGCTCGGACGACCCGCTCGCACAGGTCGGCCCACTGCGGCAGCACCTCGGCGGTGTGCCGCGCGCCGCCGGTCTTCGTCGTCACCTCGCCCGTGGTCAGCGTGTGGTGCAGCCGGCCCGGCCCGGTCGCCGCCCACAGCACCGGATCCGCGGGCACCGGCATGTCCGGCGGCAGCGCCGCGAACTGTGGCGTCGCCCGGGCGGCGAAGTCCGCCCAGTAGCCGGACAGGTTGTCCAGCAACCACCGGCGCAGCACGCCTTCGTCGAGTGCCACCTCGGGCCGCTCGCCCAGGATCGGCAGACCGTGGCGCGCCAGTTCGAGCCAGGTCACGGGGTTGAGCTGCCCGCCGGCCTGCGCAGGCTGGAAATCGCCCGCCAGGATCTGCGGCGCGGTGTCGCCCTCGGCCGGAGGTGCGGCGAGCTGCGCGCGGGTCAGGTAGATGCCGTCGTAGACCGGGCCGTCCTCGGGCAGTGACAGATGCGCTTTCGCCAGTCTGGCCAGTTCCTCGGCGGTCGGCACGCGATCCATGACCGCGACGAAGTCGATGTCGCTGCGGCCCGGCCAGTAGTCGCCCAGCGGCACCGAGCCGGTGACGAACAGCCCCGTCACCAGGCCCCGCACCCGCTCGTCGAGCGCCCGGACGTGCGCGGCGGTCACCCAGAGTTCCTCGAACACCCGGCGATTATGCCCGCGCCGCCGCCACGCCGCCGTCCCGCGGTGGTCGCCGCCGCGCCGCCGTCCCGCGGTGGTCGCCGCCGCGCCGCCGTCCCGCGGTGGTCGCCGCATGCGGCAGTTTCGGGGAAAGTGGAGCAATGTCCGCCCGCATTCGTGCACTTTCCCCGAAACTGCAGCGGCGGCACGGCGGCACGGCGGCACGGCGGCACGGCGGGGCGTGATGTGCGTGGTGGCATTACGGCGTGGGGGCAGTCGGTCGTACCGCTGGGGGTGACGGGAGGGTCGGGGCGGCCTAGGCTGTCGCGAATGGCAGACGACGAGCGTCGATCGGTGCGCCGGTTCTCCCGGCTGCTCAGCCCGGCCGGGCTGGTGCTGGCGGGCCTGCTGTTCGCGGCCCCGTTCCTGACCGTGTCCTGTGACGCGCCCGGCGGCTACGGCCGGGCCGCGCCGGGCGGCACGACCACCTACACGGGTTGGGACCTGGCCACCGGCGGCACGCCGGACGTCACCGCGGACAAGCTGCTGCCACCCGAGCAGCAGCGCAACGATGTGCTCGCCCCGCAGCCGCTGGCGGGCACGGTGCTCGTGCTGCTCGTGGTCGGCGTGCTCATCGCGATCGGGGTGGGCCGGGCCCGCACCCGGCGCGGCGTGGTCGCCGCACTCGCCGCGATCGCGGCACTGTTCCTGCTGGTCAACCAGGCCACCGTGCGGGTGCTGGTGGAGGAGCGGCTGCGCGAGCAGCTCACCGGGCCGCTGCCGGCCGGCAAGGATCTCGGCGACTTCGTACACGACCAGGGCGGGTTCGGGTTCGCGCTGCTGGCGCTGGTGCTGGTGGCACTGGGCAACCTGGCCGGCTGGGTGCGGCTGGTCCGGGGCCCTGGCCAGGTGGCGGCCGCGGTGGGCGGCGAGGCCGTGACCGCAGCACCCGAGCAGGGCGGGCCAGCCGCGACGGCGGTGCTTCCGGAGGGCTAACGCTCGTTCAGCCGGTAGGGCAGGATGTGGAGATGGTCGCCACCCACGAGGTCTTCAATCAGGTGCCGCCGCTGGCCGGGCACGACGTCGCCGCCGACCCGGCGCTGCTTTCCGCGGTGGTCCGCGAGGGCGCGACCTGGCACCTCGACGACCTGCACCGGCTCGGCCGGCTCGCGGGCACCGAGCAGGCGCAGCGCTGGGGCGACGAGGCCAACCGGCACACCCCGCAGTTGCGCACCCACGACCGGTACGGCAACCGCGTGGACGAGGTCGACTTCCACCCGTCGTGGCACGAGCTGATGCGGGTCGCCGTCAGCGAAGGCCTGGCCGGCGGGCCGTGGGCCGACCCACGGCCGGGCGCGCACGTGGCTCGCGCCGCCGGGCTGCTCGTCTGGAGCGTCGTCGAGCAGGGCCACACCTGCCCGATCTCGATGACGTACGCCGCGGTGCCCGCGCTGCGCGCCCAGCCCGACCTGGCCGCGCGCTTCGAGCCGCTGCTGACCGGCCGGGTGTACGACCCGGGCCTGCGCGCCCCGCAGACCAAGGGAGGTCTGCTCGCGGGCATGGGCATGACCGAGAAGCAGGGCGGCTCGGACGTGCGCACCAACACCACCACGGCCGCCCCCGCCGGGGACGGCACCTGGCTGCTGCGCGGGCACAAATGGTTCACCAGCGCGCCCATGAACGACCTGTTCCTCGTACTGGCCCAGGCGCCCGGCGGCCTGTCCTGCTTTCTGGTGCCCCGGGTGCTGCCCGACGGCACCCGCAACACCTTCCGCATCCAGCGGCTCAAGGACAAGCTCGGCAACCGCAGCAACGCCAGCAGCGAGCCCGAATTCGACGACACCGTGGCCTGGCTCGTCGGCGAGCAGGGCCGGGGAGTGGCCGTCATCATCGAGATGGTGTCCCTGACCCGGCTCGACTCGGGCCTCGGCTCCGCAGCCGGTATGCGGGCCGCGCTGATGCAGGCCGTGCACCACGCCCGGCACCGGCACGCGTTCGGCGGCCCGCTGCTGGACAAGCCGCTGATGCGCAACGTGCTGGCCGACCTGGCGATCGAGTCGGAGGCCGCCACGACGCTGGTGATGCGGGTGGCCGGCGCGGTCGACCGGGCCGCCCGCGGCGACCGCGGCGAGCAGGAGTTCGCCCGGCTGGCCACCGCGCTGGCCAAGTACTGGGTGTGCAAGCGGCAGCCGGCGATGGTCGCCGAAGCCCTGGAATGCCTGGGCGGCAACGGCTACACCGAGGACTCCGGCATGCCGCGGCTGTACCGGGAGGCGCCGCTCAACGGCATCTGGGAGGGCTCGGGCAACGTCAACGCCCTCGACGTGCTGCGTGCGCTGTCCCGGGAACCGCAGAGCCTCGCCGCGTACGAGCAGGAGGTCGCGGCGGGCCTGGGCGGTGATACCCGGCTCGATCAGGCCTGGCAGGAGCTGCGCAAGGAGCTGGCCGACACGGCCGACGCCGAGCTGCGCGCCCGGCGCATCGTCGAGCGGATGGCGCTGGTGCTGCAGGGTTCGCTGCTGGTCCGGCACGCGCCGGCCGCGGTCGCCGACGCGTTCTGCGCCTCGCGGCTGGCCGGCGACCGCGGCCTGGCCTTCGGCACCCTGCCGCCCGGCCTCGACCTCGCCACGATCCTGGACCGGGTGCCCCCGGCCTGACCGCGTGGCCGTCAGGCCGGTGCGACCGCGATGAGCAGGGCCAGCAGACCGCCGATGATCACGATCCAGTGTGCCGCCAGCAGCGGCACGGTGAGCATGACCTCCCGGTCCGCGGTGTTGTAGGCACCCCGGTTGTCCTGGAGCAGCCGGGCGCGGTCGTCGGCGGGCAGGGCGAACTCGGCGAACAGCGCTTCCGCGCGGCGGCGGTGCGTCTCGACCTCCGACCGGACCACCGTCACCACCCCGATGCCCAGCCCGCCGATCACGATCATGGCCAGCCCCGCCACGGCGGTCCCGCCGCCGACCGGCCACTCCCGGTTGATCGCCTCGGCGAGCAGCGACAGCCCGAACAGCAGGGCCGACGCACCCAGGCAGGCGGCGCTCCAGGTCGCGGCGACCCGCAGGCGGTGGCGGATCTGCGCCCGCTCCTCCTGCCACAGGCGCAGGCACAGTTCGAATTCCATCGCGCGCTCCCCAAGATCGGTGACGCGCCAGGCTAGCGTTTCGTCGCCGGTCGCGCTGCCCCTCTCGACGCGGTCGGCGGGCCCGGTCGCGTCGTCCGTGCCCGCGCGGCGGCAGGTCAGGACGTGGCGCCGACCGTGGCGACGCTGAACAGGCCGAACGTGCCGAACATCGTGACGGCCATGACGCACCACAGCACGAAGAAGGCCGCCATCAGGCCGGTCAGCACCCAGCCGACGACGACGCCGGCATTGGCCAGCTCGATGCCGCGCTCGCCCGTGGCCGCGATCTGCTGCTTGGCCTTGTTGCCGAAGTAGATGCCCAGCGGGGGCAGGACGAAGATGCCCAGCGCCAGCGACAGGATCGCGTACGTGTTGTACGGCGGCTGCGGCGGGTAGTGGCCGTACGGGTACGGCGGCTGCTGCGGTGGTGGGGTCTTCGGCTGCTGGTCGGTCATGGTGGCCCTCCTCGGACGCTCTGCCGTGCAGGCTAGGTCACCCCCGCCACCGGTCGTCGTGGCAGCACGACGGCCAGTGGGTGTTAACAAGGTGCCCTTCCTCTACGCATAGCGTTAAGAAGGTGCCCTTCCTTTACGTCGGTGGTCGGATGTGGACAGAACTTCGGCACGACCGGCGGGCCGCGCCGGGTGTGGCATGATCACCTGATGGCCCGTCCACCGCAGATCTTCGCCGCGTCCGGACTGCTGCGCCCGCCGCCGGGCGTCCCGCCGCGAAAGCGCAGCCTGCTGATGGAGCACGCGGTCTCGCTGACCGGGGTGCGCCGCGCCAGGATCTGCTACGTGCCGACCGCCGTGGGCGACGACCCCGCCGCGATCGCCGCCTTCCAGCAGGCGTTCGACGACACCGGGCACACGGTCACCCACCTGCGGCTGTTCCCGCAGCCCAACCACGCCGACGTGCGGGCGCACCTGCTGGCGCAGGACCTGATCTGGGCCGGCGGCGGCAGCGTGGTCAACCTGCTGGCCGTGTGGCGGGCGCACCGGCTCGACGCGGTCATGCGCGAGGCGTGGGAGGCGGGCGTGGTGCTCGGCGGCGGCAGCGCGGGCAGCATCTGCTGGCACGTGGGAGGCAGCACCGACTCGTTCTCCGACGACCTGGACCCGGTCACCGACGCGCTGGCGTTCCTGCCGTACAGCAACGGGGTACACCACGACTTTCCGGACCAGCCCCGCCGCGAACGGTTCCACCAGTACGTCGGCAGCGGCCTGCTGCCCGCAGGCTACGCCACCGACGACGGCACCGGGCTGCACTACGTGGGTACCGAGCTGGCCGAAGCCGTCACCAGCGCCGAGGGCGCGGACGCGTACCGGGTCGAGATCGGCGCCGCGGGTGCGGTGAGCGAGCGCCCGCTGGGAGCGCGGCTGCTGTCCTGACCCGGTCCGGAAGTGCGGCCGATGCACGGGCCGCGCGGTGCGGCGTACCCGCCGGGTGTTGAAAGGAATTTCAGTCGCCTCTGTTGCAGGGGTGGCGGGTCAGGCGCATGCCATAGATGAGTGCGGCTCTTTACATGCCTGAAATCTGTTGCTAGCTTTCAGAAACTTTCAATCGCCTTGCGCAAGAACGGTGTCCGCATCCACAACGGATGGACCGGCCTCCGTCGATGCCGCACGGCCCCGTGTGAGGAGCTGTCGTGAGCGCTCGACGTCGTGCTCGCGCCCGGTGGGGAGCAATGCTGCTCGCCCTGACCGGTCTCGTCGCGAGCCTGGTACCGCTGCTGACGCTGCCCGCGTCGGCTGCCAACACCGTCACCGTGTTCTACCGGCCGAACGCGGCCTGGACCACGGTGAACATCCACTACGCGCCGACCGGCGGGGCGTGGACGACCGTGCCGGGCGTGGCGATGGACGCCGCCTGCACCGGCTGGCGGAAGAAGACCATCGACCTGGGTACGGCGACCGGGCTGCAGGCGGTGTTCAACAACGGCTCCGGCACCTGGGACAACAACAACGGGGCCAACTACGCCCTGGGCACCGGAAACGTGACCGTGTCCGGCGGAGTCAAGGGCACCGGCGACCCGTGTGCCACCGCCTCGCCGTCCCCGTCGTCCTCACCGGCCGCGGGCAACGACGTCACCGTGTTCTACCGGCCGAACGCGGCCTGGACCACGGTGAACATCCACTACGCGCCGACCGGCGGGGCGTGGACGACCGTGCCGGGCGTGGCGATGGACGCCGCCTGCACCGGCTGGCGGAAGAAGACCATCGACCTGGGTACGGCGACCGGGCTGCAGGCGGTGTTCAACAACGGCTCCGGCACCTGGGACAACAACAACGGGGCCAACTACGCCCTGGGCACCGGAAACGTGACCGTGTCCGGCGGAGTCAAGGGCACCGGCGACCCGTGTGCCACCGCCTCGCCGTCGCCGTCGACTTCGCCACCGGGCTCGCCGTCCCCGACGCCGTCCACCTCGCCGAGCACCCCGCCGCCCGCCACGACCGGCACCATGCTCGGCGGCGACCCGCGCAAGGACGCCATCTACTTCGTGATGACGGCCCGGTTCTACGACGGCGACACCGCCAACAACCGCGGCGGCAGCCAGCACACCAAGTCCGGCAACGCCGCCAACGGCGACCCGATGTTCCGCGGCGACTTCTCCGGCCTGATCCAGAAGCTCGACTACATCAAGGGCCTGGGCTTCTCCGCCATCTGGATCACGCCGGTGGTGCTCAACCGGTCCGACTACGACTACCACGGCTACCACGGCTACGACTTCTTCCGCATCGACGCGCGGCTGGAGTCGCCCGGCGCGAGCTACCAGAGCCTCATCGACACCGCACACGCCAAGGGCCTGAAGATCTACCAGGACGTCGTCTACAACCACAGCTCCCGCTGGGGCGCCAAGGGCCTGTTCACGCCGACCGTGTACGGCGTGCGCGACAGCCAGTGGAGCTGGTACTACGACGTGCCCAACCCGTCGTTCACCTACGACGGCCTGTCGGTCGAGCCGGGTTCGGGCAAGAGCCACTACACCGGCGACCTGTGGTCGACGCCGGAGCCCGCCGGAAACACCTGCCGCAACTGGGGCGTGTTCAGCGGCTTCTACAGCGCCGAGGGCTACAAGGTCTACAACTGCCAGTGGCCCAGCCCCACCTCCGGCATGTTCCCGAGCAACCTGTTCCACCAGTGCTGGATCGGCAACTGGGAGGGCGAGGACGCGCGCAGCTGCTGGCTGCACGAGGACCTGGCCGACTTCAACACCGAGAACCCGGCGGTGCAGCAGTACCTGATCGACGCGTACAACCGGTTCATCGACATGGGTGTGGACGGGTTCCGCATCGACACCGCCGTGCACATCCCGCGCGTCACCTGGAACCGCCGCTTCCTGCCCGCCCTGGAACAGAAGCTGATCAGCAAGTACGGCGCCGCCAAGGCCAAGGACTTCTACGTCTTCGGCGAGGTCGCCGCGTTCGTCAACGACAAGTGGAACCGTGGCTCGGTCAACCACTCCGCCCAGTTCTTCACCTGGAAGGAGCGGGCCACCTACAGCGCCAATGACGTGACCGCGGCGATCGAGCAGTTCAACTACGAGAACAACCTGGGCACCGGCAACCAGCCCACCAGCACCAACGCCTTCCTGCAGGGCAACGTCTACCACGCGCCCGACCGCACGCAGTTCTCCGGCATGAACATCATCGACATGCGCATGCACATGAACTTCGGGGACGCGCCCAACGCCTTCAACAACGGCAGGGACAGCGACGACAGCGTCAACGACGCCACCTACAACGTGGTGTACGTCGACTCGCACGACTACGGCCCGAACAAGTCGAGCACCCGCTACGCCGGGGGCACCGACGCCTGGGCCGAGAACATGTCGCTGATGTGGACGTTCCGCGGCGTGCCCACGCTGTACTACGGCTCGGAGATCGAATTCCAGGCCGGCAAGCAGATCGACTGCGGGCCCAGCTGCCCGCTGGCGACCACCGGCCGGGCCTACTACGGTGCCAACGTCGAGGGCAGCGTCACCGCCCCCGACTTCGGCGTGGTCTCCAGCGCCACCGGTGCGGTCGCGACGACCCTGAACAAGCCGCTGGTCAAGCACCTGCAGCGGCTCAACCAGATCCGCCGGGCCGTGCCTGCGCTGCAGATGGGCCAGTACTCGACCGAGGGCGTATCCGGCCAGATGGCCTACAAGCGCCGCTACACCAGCGGGACGGTGGACAGCTTCGCGCTGGTCACCGTCTCCGGCAGCGCCACCTTCACCGGCGTCCCCAACGGCGTATACACCGACGCGGTCACCGGCACCTCCATCACCGTCACCAACGGCACCCTGTCCGCGACCGCCTCCGGCAAGGCCAACCTGCGCGTCTACGTCCTCGCCCTCCCCAACAACCCCGCCCCCGGCAAGATCGGCGCCGACACCACCTGGCTCCACTAGGCCAGAACGAAGGAAGGGCACCTTCTTATCGCTTTGCGATGTAGAAGGTGCCCTTCTTGACGCCTGCCGGCCTCGGTGGTGTGGGCGCCTGGCGGCCCGCGGCCGACGACGGCGGGCGAGCGCGACCGGGCGTATCCGCGCGGTCCGCGGCTCGGGCGCGCAAACTGTACGGTCGGATTGCCGACCGCGGCACCCCCGTCCTGACCAGGCCGAACAGTGGAAAGCGAGCGCCGGACGCGGACGACTGCGCACAAGGCACTAGCTCACAGTGGCATCGGCGTCGCACAATGCGGATCATGCGTTGGTTCGGTCCCCGATGTCCCGTCAGTCCCGAGGAGGACGCCTGGTTGGCGTCGTCCCTGGCGTGGCTCGTGGGCGAGTTCGGCCGTGGGCCGCTGGAACTGCCGCCGGCGCGCCCGGCGGACCTGGTGCCCGCCGGATACCGCGGTGGCGTGCAGGAGGCGCGCACCCTGCTCGACGCGATCTGCCTGCGGATGGGCGTCGACCCCGTACGGGTCGAGCTGGAGCTGCACTCGCGGCAGGTGCCGGACGGGCACCTGCGCCTGCGCGAGGGCCACCCGGTGATCGCGGTGGCGTTCGGGCACGCCGCCGATCCGGTGCCGCTGGTGGCCACGATCGCACACGAACTCGGGCACGTGCTGCTGGTCGGCGACGGGCGGATCAAGCCGGACCAGCCTGACTCCGAGCGGCTCGCCGATCTGGTCACGGTCTACTTCGGGCTGGGCGTCTTCGGCTCCCGGGTGGCGGTGCGGTGCTCGCGCCGCCGGTCCGGCATGACCCTGCCGCTGTACGCATACGCGCTGGCGAACTACGCATGGCACCGCGGCGAGAGCGCGCCGGACTGGCTCGGCGACCTGCGCTTCGGCTCGCGCGTGCAGGTGCGACGCGGGCTGCGGCACCTGGCCTACCGGGCAGCTGACCCGGCCTCGGCCCACTCGCTGTAGGGCGTGCCGTCCCGCAGCCGCGCCAGCGCCGCGCCCGCGTAGCCGACCAGCGGTGATGGCAGCTTGCGCAGCGAGAACCAGTGCAGGTCGGCGCACTTGTCCGGCTCGGCGTTGACCGGGCTGCCGGACCACTGGCGGACCTGGAAGAACAGGTTCAGCCGCGGCGGCGACTCGTGGTAGTGCAGCAGGTGCACCAGCTCGGCGTGCGCGGGGTCGAGGGCGAGGCCGAGCTCCTCGGCCGACTCGCGCACCAGCGCTTCCAGCGGGGATTCGCCCGCCTCGAGATGCCCGGCCGGCAGGTGCCAGCACCCGTCGGACCAGCCCGTGTTGAGCCGCAGACCCAGCAGCACGTCGTCGCCGCGCCGGAGGATCAGGTGTACCGCGACGATCGCCTGTGCCCTGTGCTTCACCTGCGCATTCTCGAACGCCTGTACGAGCGCCGTCAAGCGGCGCGCCGATCGTGTTCGGGCCGGATCTATCGTGACCGCCAGAGCTGGTTGGCCATTTCCCTGGTTGACCGGCCAGCCCTCGATGTCTGACGCATATATCACAAATGAGCCGTTCCGACGGTGAACTCCTTTCTCGCCGTTCCTGAGACGTATGGGCGATTTCGCCGTTACCGTCGTGGTGCCCAGATTCTGGTGGTGACGGCGCGCGTTCAAGCGGAGCCGAGCCGGCGTGAGGAGAGACCGAATGAGACGAAGGCTGTTTGCACTACTGGCCGCCGCGGGGTTGGCCGCCGCCGCAGCGGTCCAGGCCACCCCGGCTCAGGCAGACACTCAGCGAAAGCTCGAGATCGCCACATACAACGTCTACCTGGGTGCCGACCTAGCACCTCTGGCTACCGCACCGACCCCGCAGGAACTCGTCCGGCTGGCCGGGATCGCCTACGACCAGATGGTCGCCACCGACTTCCCCGCCCGCGCCCGAGCCATCTCGCATCTGCTCAGGCGGGACCGACCTGACGTGGTGGGCCTCCAGGAGGTGGCCCTGTGGCAGCGGGGACCACTGGGCGGTTCTCTCCAGATCACCTATGACTTCCTGGACATCCTGCTCCGCGAGCTGGCCACGGCCGGTCTTCGTTACCATGCCGCCGCGGTCAACACCACGAACACCACCACCTTGCCCATCAGCGCCACTGAACAGGCGAGCTTCACGGACCGGGACGTGATCCTCGTACAGGACCGGGTCCGGGTGACGAACGCGCAGTCGAACATCTATGCCGCAAAGCTCGTCTTCACCACTCCGGCCGGGGTCACCTTCACCAGAGTGCGCGGTTGGTCGACCGTGGACGTGGGTGTCGGACACAAGCGGGCGCAGGTCCGGGTGGCCAACACGCATTTGGAGCCCGCGCCGCCGGCGATCCGAAACGCCCAGGGCCAGGAGCTGCACACCGCACTGGCGCAATCGCCGCTTCCGGTCGTCGCGGTCGGCGACTTCAACGCCACACCCACGGACGCGACAGGCCCGTACGGCACGTTCGCCACCGGCGGCTATGACGACGCCTGGCTGGTCGCCCGTGGCGCAGCGGACGGCTTCACCGCCCTCCAGGACGCCGATCTCCGCAATGTGCCGTCCAAGCTGGACCGGCGTCTCGACTACGTCTTCTACCAGCCCGCACAACTGTCGGCTGTCTGGGCCGAGCTGATCGGGGAGGAGCTGCGAGACCGGACGTCCACCGGCTTGTGGCCTTCCGATCACGCCGGTCTGGTGGTGACGCTGCGCCTCAACTCCAAGGGAACCGGTCACGATTCCGGCCGGTGATCAGAGCGGCGAGTGCAGTCGGGCACCACAGTCCCGCCTCGGAAACGTAGCGGCCCCGCACCGGTCAGAGGTGCGGGGCCGCTCATGTATCGTTTTGTCCGGTGCGGACGGCGCGTTTAGGATGCCGCCATGACCACCCCCGTCACCACCACGGCCGACCAGAGCCTCAAGCCACTGCGACTGCTGTTCACGCTCGCGCTGCTCGGCTACGTCGCGCTTTACCTCGGCTTCCAGTTCCTGCGCTGGATCCTGCCCGCGGAGCACACGACCCTGATCTCCCGTTCGCAGTCGGCCGGTTTCCTGGACCTGTTCCTCATGGCGTTCCCGCTGGTGGCCGTCCTGATCGCCACGCACCTGAGCCCGCAACTGGCCGGCTCGAAGATCTTCGCGCTGGTCGCGCTGATCGAGTACGCCGTGGCGGTCCTGCTCGGCGGCGTCACCTTCCTGATCGGACTGGGCGGCCTGGGCTGGGTCGACACGTTCCCGGAGACGATCGACGCGCTCGGGCACGTGGTGCTCGCCATCGCCCGCCTCGGCCTGGTGGCCCTGGCCGGATACGCCGTGCTGCGCGTCTTCCTGGCCCTGGGCGGCCGCGTCACGCTGCCCACGGCGCTCAACCCGCCGGCCTGAGCACGGGGAGCTCGGATGGGCAACCGGGTCCTGCTGCTGGCCACCAAGGACACCATCGCGTACCGGCGGCGCGCCGGGCGTGAGTCCGTCGCGTCGGGCGCGGAGCTGCTCGCCGCGGCGGGCCCGGTCGGCGCGGACGTCACCGTCGTGGACGTGACCTCCGAGCCGGGCTGGGACATCTCGCCGACCACCATGCTGGCGCTGGGCCGCCGGGTGCGGCAGGCGGCGGGGGACTACGACGGCGTGGTGCTCACCCACGGCGTCGACACCGTCGAGGAGACCGCGTACCTGGTGGACCTGATGGCGGGTCCGGCCGCCGAGCGGGCCGCGATCGTGCTGACCGGCGCGGCGCGGGCGCTGGACGACGACGACAGCGACGGCCCGGCCAACCTGGCCGCGGCGCTCACCGCCGCGGCCGACCCGGCGGCGCGGGGCCTGGGCGCCGTCGTCTGCGCGGGCGGCGAGCTGCACGCCGCACGCTGGGTCACCCTGGCGGACGCGTCCGCCGGGTTCAGCTCGGCGCCGCACGGGCCGCTCGCCCGCGTCGTGGACGGCCGGGTGCAGCGCCTGGCCGTGGCGCCGCCGCGCCCGCCGTACGGCGGCGGCGAGCCGGAGTGGGACGTCGCGCTGTTCAAGACCCACCCCGGCATGGACCCCGGGCTGCTCGGCGGCCTGGCCGACCGCGGCGTGCAGGGGGTCGTGCTGGAGGGCACCGGCCAGGGCAACGTGCCGGCCAGCCTGTTCGCCGCGATCAGCGACCTGGTCGACGGCGACATCCCCGTGGTGATCGCCTCCCGCAGCCACCACCCGGCCGCGCCGGGCGAACTGCCGCGCGACGTGGGCATGGCCGAGCGCCTCGGCGCGATTCCCGCCCGCGGCCTGCGGGCGGAGAAGGCCCGCGTCGCACTGATGGCCGCGCTCGGCGACGGGTACGGCGTGGACGCCGTGCGGGACTGGTTCACCCGTCTCTGACGGAAAGGAAGGGCACCTTCACATCGCCATGCGTTGTAGAAGGTGCCCTTCCCATCGTTTGAGCTGGATCGTGGCTGCCGGCGCCGGTCACCCGGTCGGGTGAGCCTTTCACCCGCGAGGCGGCGGGACCACCGGTCCGGACTACCGTGTCGCACACCCGGTCCGTCCATGTGTAAGACAGTTGACTGTCAATCGCTCTGATTTGCCCTAGTCTGCGGCTTGAATACCGTTGCCGCGCCGTGCGCGCGAGATCTGGGGAGCGCCATGGACGTCAGAACCGTCGGCGGGACGACGCGCCTGCAGCCGGACTTCACCCGGGTCAACGAGTTGGCGGTGCGGACAGAACGGCTGCCGCGGCGGGAACGTGACGGCGTGCTGCCGTTCCCCGGCGCGATGTGGCTGTGGGTCGGGCTGTCGACGCTGCTCCGCCTGGCGGTGTGGGCGGCCGCGGCCGTGTTGGGCGTGGCCGTCGTCGCGGCGGCGGCGGTGCAGCCCGGTGTGCCGGGGCCGGTGCTGTTCGCCACGGCGGCCGCGCTGCTGGTCGCGCTGCTGGTCCGGGTCGGCCGCGGGCTGCGCCGGCGCAGTGAGGCGAGCAGGCAGGCAGCGGTGGCCCGGGAGTACTGGTCCTGGCGGCGGCCTCCGGTCCGCTTCGAGCGCGAGCCCGCCGCCCTGGACCTGCCGTCGTGGCTGAGCGATCCGATGCACCGGCGGCTGCTGCGCGTCGTCCGCCCGCGCCGCATCGCCCCGCACGCCGACCGGGTGAGCTGGGCCCACCGCTGGGCGCGCAGCCGCGAGCTGCGCGCGGTGGTGCCCCGGCTGACCGGAGTGACCGCCCTGGCCGCCGTGCTCACCGTCGCCGCGTGGCGGGCCGGCTGGCTGAGCGTGCACGCCCCGGCGGCGGTGCCCGCGGACGTGGAGCTGGGCGACCGGGTGCCCAACCCGGACGTGCTGGCGGCGCTGGACGTCGTGGTCGCCGCCGTGGCCGACTACACCTGGCACCTGGTGGACATGGTGCCGCTGCTGGGGCTGGCCGACGTCCTCGGCTGGGCGCGCCCGGCGGCGCTGGCCTCCGGCGGCCTGCAGGACGGCCTGGCCGTGGTGTTCCGGCTCGCGGTGCTGCTGATCCTCGCCGCGACCGCGGCCGCGATGCTGGGCCGCCGGGTCGACGTCGACGCGAAGCCGCCGCTGCTGGCCGGGCAGGTCGAGCGTGCCCTGGTGGAGGAGCTGGTGAAGGCGCGGCGGCTGCTGGAGGGCGGGACCGGGCGGCACGACCAGCGGCTGTTCGACGCCGCCTGCCGCCGGTTGCGCACCGACGCCGTCGCCCTGCCCGCGCCGTACGAGCAGTGGACCGCCGAGTCGCTGTGCCACGCGCTGGCGCTGGAGCAGTCCTGGATGAGCGACTGGCGGGTGCCGGAGCAGCGCTCCGTGCTGTCCTGAGGGCAACGCGCCGCCCCACCCGTGCGGCGGGTGGGGCGGCGGTCCGGGAGGGCCTCAGTTGAGGATGTCGCTGGAGGGCGGGTTGAAGTCGCGCACCGGCTTGTCCTTCAGGGCGTACTTCAGCGAGTTCGTCACCGCGTCCAGCGGCATGTTGTAGTTGCCGTCGCCGGCCACGTTCTTCACGTAGTCGGGGTCGGCGATGAAGCTGGCCGCGGCCAGTTCGGGCGTGAACCCGACGAACCAGGCGGCCCGGGTGTCGTCGGTGGTGCCCGTCTTGCCCGCGATCGGGCGCTCCATCATGGGGTACACGCGGGAACCGGTGGACCAGTCGCCGCAGCTGCCGCGGGCGGCCTTGTACCCGGTGACGCAGCGCGCGGCGTCGGTGGCGGCACGGGCCACGTCCTGGCTGAACACCCGGCTGCACTGCGGGGCGGCGGCTTCGACCTGCTTGCCGTCGACGGTCGTGGTGAATTCGGCGCCCTGCGGCGTCTTGATGGACAGCACCGGGCTGGGCTTGCAGTACATGCCCTCGGCGGCGACGGTCGCGTACGCGTTGGCCATCTCCAGCGGGGTCGTGTCGGCGACGCCGAGCGTGAACGCGCCCCACTTGTCGGCGTGCTTGGGCGAGGCGTGCAGCCGGTCCACGTCGGTGTGCCAGACCAGGCCCATCTTCTCGGCCATCCGGACCGCCTTGTCCGAGCCCACGGCCTGCTCCAGTTGCACGAAGTAGGTGTTCACGGACTTGCCGAAGCCGGTGTAGATGTTGTGCTTGCCGGTCATGCTGCCGCTGGCGTTGGACGGGCACCAGCGGTTGCCGCAGGCGGCCGGCCCGCCGGGCTCCACCACGTAGATCGAGGTGTAGCGGTGCGGTGCGTAGAACGACTTGGACATCTTCATGCCCGAGTCCAGCGCGGCGACCATGGTGAACATCTTGAACGTCGACCCGGCCTGGTAACCGGGGATGTCACCGCCGCCCAGCAGCGGCGCGACCGTGTTCGGGTAGCTGCCCTTGACGTTGAAGGACCGCTTGATCGGGTCGGAGTTCGGGCCGTTCTTGCTCTGGTCCATCGAGTAGACGCGGTTGACCGACATGACCAGGACACGGCCGGTGCCGGGCTGGACCACCACGTTGCCGTACGCCAGCCGCATGTCGGTCTTGGACCGGCTCAGCAGGTCCTTCATCGAGTACGCCTGCAGGTTCGGGTCGAGGCTGGTCACCACCTTGAAGCCGCCGGTGCGCAGCTTGTCCAGCCGGGCCACCGGGTTGGGCCCGAACGCCGGCTGCTGCATCCACCAGTTCTTGAAGAAGTCGCAGAAGAAGCCCCAGTCGCGGTTGGCCGCGGGCACCGAGCCGCAGTCGCGCGGCGGGCTGCTGAGCTTCAGCTTGATCGGCTCGGCGGTTGCCTTGTTGGCCTGCTCGGTGGTGATGAAGCCGAGGTCGGCCATCCGCCGGATGACGTAGTTGCGCCGGTCGAGTGCCGGGGTGGTCTGGTTCGCCGGGTCGAACGACGAGGGCGCCTTGACCAGGCCGGCCAGCGTGGCGGCCTCGACCAGGGTCAGGTTCTTGGGCTCCTTGGAGAAGAAGATCTGGGAGGCGGCGTAGATCCCGTACGCCCGATGGCCGAAGTAGGCCATGTTCAGGTAGCCCTCCATGATCTGCTGCTTGGTCCACTGGCCTTCCAGCTTGATCGCGAGCCGGATCTCGTTGAGCTTGCGCTGCGGGGTCTGCTCGGTGGCCGCGACCGCCTCCTGGGCCGTCGTGGCGCTGTCGCGCAGGGCCATACGCACGTACTGCATGGTCAGCGTGGAGGCGCCCTGGGAGACCTCGCCCTGCTGGCGGTTGGCCACGAAGGCGCGGGCGATGGACTGGAAGTCCACGCCCATGTGGGAGTAGAAGCGGGCGTCCTCGGCGGCGAGCACGGCGTTGACCACGTTCGGGTTCAGCGAGCTCAGCGGCACGAACTTGCGATGCTCGTCGTAGAACATCGTGATCAACGACTTGCCGTCGTTGGCGTAGACGTACGTGGTCTGGCCGACCTGATGCTCCTTGAGCTGGGTCGGCAGGCTCTGATAGATGGCCGCGCCCTTCATGGCTCCGATGCCCGCCGGTACGGCCAGCGGTAGCGAGGCGAGGGCAAGCACGACCCCACCCAGGACACCGGCGCGGAGCATTCCGCTGTACCGGCCGAAAGCGCTGATTAACCGCTGCACCATAGCCACGAATATAGGCAGCTCAGCATACCGAAGTGAGGCAGATTCACTAATGCTTATGCGGATCGGTCCCGTGTGGAGAAAGCTCAACCGCGAAAGCAGTCCGCGGGCCGCCCCACCACGTCCACCGGCTGGTGGGCGTAGACCAGGCCGGCGTGCGGATCGTCGGGCCGGCCCACCGCCGCCGTCGTGATCACCAGGGTTTCCAGCCGGGGTCCGGCGAACGCACAGCTGGTCACCAGCGGGGTCGGCAACGCGACCACCCGGTCCAGCCGGCCGTCCGGGGTGTAGCGGCGCACCGCGCCCCCGGCCCACAGCGCCACCCACACCCCGCCCTCGGCGTCCACGCACATGCCGTCGGGGTGACCCTCGTCGATCCGGGTGAAGGTGCGCCGCGCCCCCGGCTGCCCGGAGCCGAGGTCGTAGTCGTAGGCGTCGACGCGGCCGGTCGGGGTGTCGATGTGGTACATCGTCGCGCCGTCGGGCGACCAGCCCAGCCCGTTGCTGATGGTCAGCCCGGTGAAGACGGTCGTCAGCGCGTCCGCGCCCGGATCGAGGCGGTAGAGCGCACCCGCGCCGGGGCGCTCGTCGTAGGCCATCGTGCCCAGCCACAGCCGCCCGGCCGGGTCGGCCTTGGCGTCGTTGGAGCGCATCCCGTCGGTGTCACCGGGGTAGCCGGGCAGCCGCTGCCGGCCCCCGCCGGGCAGCAGGCGCACCGGACCTTCCGGCAGGCAGGCCACGAAACCGCCGCCGCAGGCCGGCACCGCCGCGCCGACGTGCGCCGAGGTGCCCACCTCGCCGGACTCGCCGCCGTCGGCGGAACGCCACAGCACCCGGCTGCCGAGGATGTCGACCCACCAGACCCGGCCGTCGCGATGTGCGTACAGCGGTCCTTCACCCAGCTCACAGCGCCGGGAGTCGAAGACCTCCACGTCCGACATCGGGTCACCTCTCGGCCTGCTTCACGGGCTCACCCGCCGCCCACGCCGCCCACCCGCTTCACCATAAACCGGGCGGGCCGGCTCAGAAGGCGCTCTGCCACATCGAGATGTTACGGAAACGTACCCGCCACGGCGCGACGCCGACCTTGCCCACCGTGGACACGCCCAGGATCACGCGGCCCTCCACGAACTGCGCGTTCTCCACCGGCACGCGGGTGAGTTCCTTGGTGCCCAGGTACACGCGGAACTGCGGCCCGGCACCGGAGATCGTCACCTTGGTGAACTTGCCCAGCGTCAGCGGCTTCTCCAGCGGCGGGAAGTCCATCAGCGTCCGGACGACTCCGTCGCCGTCGCCGTGGCGCATCATGCGGACCTTGTCCTGGCACACCCGCAGCTCGTAGCCGCGCAGGGCGCGATAGCGGAACCAGATCCCGGCGCAGGCCCCCTTGTCGATCAGGGCAACCTCCACCTCGACCCGGAAATTGGTCCGGTTGTCGTCCGGGCCGCTGCACTGGTAGCTCCAGTCCTTCAGGGTGGTCACCAGGAACGACTGATTCTCGTAACGGCAGGTGGCCCCGTTGACGTCGTCCTCGCGCACCGGCCAGCTGATCGGCCGGTTCAGCTTCTCGAACCGGTAGGGGTCGGGACGCGACGGTTTCGGTGAGGCCGAGGGAGACAGCGAGACGGCCGGGGACGGCGTCGGGGACGCGCTCGGGCTCTGGCTCGGGCTTGGCGACGGCGTGGGGGAGGCGCTCGGCGAGGCGGTCGGCGACGGCGCCGCGGCGAACCCCGCCGGCAGCGCGCCGGTCAACAGGGCGACGGTGAGGCCGCCCAGCAGCAGCGTGGTCGCGCCGAGCCCGGCGGCGGCCGGTTTGGCCCAGCGCGAGTCGCGCAGCCGCGGCGTGTCGGTCTCCGGCCGCAGGCTGGTCGGATCGGCGTCGACCACCGCGAACTTGCTGCCCGCCTCGGCCGCCGCCGCGGCCTGCCGGGGCAGCTCGCCGGAGCTCAGTGCCCGGTCCGGCCCGCGGGTGAGCAGCCGGTCCAGCAGGTCGCGGGCTGTCGGCCGGTCGGCGGGGTCCTTGGCCAGAGCCGCCTCGACCAGCTCACGCAGCGGCCCGGTGAGGCCGTCGAGGTCGGGTTCGGCGGTCATGATGCGTACCGCGACCGCGGGCATCGAGTCGGCGGCGAAGGTGATCCGGCCGGTGCCCGCGAACGCGACCACCGCGCCCCAGGCGAACACGTCCGCGGCCGGGGTCAGCGCCTTGCGCGCCTTGGTGTCCAGGCGCTCCGGGGCCATGTACGCGACGGTGCCGATGAGCTGGTCGGTGCGGGTGTTGCCGGGCTGCCCCTCGACCGCGCGGGCGATGCCGAAGTCGATGACCTTCGGCGTGCCCGGCGCCAGCAGCACGTTGCTGGGCTTGAGGTCGCGGTGGATGACGCCCGCGCCGTGGATCGCGGTCAGCGCGGTGGCCACGCCGATGGCCAGGCCGTGCAGGTTGGCCGGGGTCAACGGGCCGCGCTGCTGCACCACGCTGGACAGGCTGGGGCCGTCCACGTACTCGACCACCAGGTAGGGGGAGTCGTGGTCGGGGTCGGCGTCGAGCACCTCGGCGGTGCAGAACGGCGGCACCTGCTTGGCCCGCTCCACCTCGCTGCGGAAACGCTGCCGGAACTCGGGCTCCCCGGCCAGGTCGGCCCGGATCACCTTGACCGCGACGAGGCTGTCCTTCGGATCGCGGGCCAGGTAGACACTGCCCATGCCGCCCTCGCCCAGGCGTCCCAGGAGCGTGTAACCGCCCAGCTCACGAGGGTCCGTGGGCCGCAGCGGCCGCGAAGCGTCGGCGCCGACCATGATGGAGCGATCTCCCGTTCTCGATGCCCGTCGAGGCCGCGGCATGACGCGCCGCGGCCTTACGGACTGTCCCCGCTGAGTCACGCGACATCCTGCCATTTGCCGGCCGTCGCCGTAACCCTGCCGCGTCACCAGACGCCTGACGGGGGCCGAGAGGTTGCTCAGCTCGTGATGCGGTGCAGGATCAGATCGTGGACATGGTGTGACTTCTCGTCACCGCGGAACTCCATCTCGTACACGTGCGTGCCGACGTTGATGGCGATCGCGCCGGTCGAGAAGAACTGCCCGGCCCAGGACTTGTTGCTGACCACGCTCACGCTGGTGATCTTCGCGTAGGGGATGCTGGTGATCGCGGTCTTCTTGCCCACAAAGGACTTGTCCTGAATGATCACGCGGCGGTCGGTGAGCCCGATGAAACCCGTGCCCGCCCCGATGGCGTCGTAGACAGCGATCACCTGCTCGCCGGGCAGCAGCCCGCTCTGGATCTGGGCGAGCTGCTCCTTGCGGTCGTACACGATGCTGGTCGTCATGCCCTGACGCTAAAGGCGGCCCGCAACCTCAGCCCGGCTCGCACCAGTCGGCCAGGACCTCCGCGGTGTGCTCGCCGGGCAGCGCCGGAGGCCGGTCCAACTCGGCCGGGGTGCCGGAGAACCGCGGCGCGGGTGCGGGCTGCGTCACACCGTCACGCACCACGTACGTGCCCCGCGCCGACAGCTGCGGGTCGGCCGGCGCCCGGCCCATCGACAGCACCGGGGCGACACACGCGTCGGAGTCGGCGAACAGCTGCGCCCAGTGCGCCTGGGGCGCCGCCGCGAACCGCTGCGCCAGCCGCTCGCGCAGCTCGGGCCAGCCCGCCCGGTCGTACTGCGGGGTGTCGGCCGGCAGGTCCAGCCGGGCCAGCAGCACGGCGAAGAACTGCGGCTCCAGCGCGGCCACCGCGACGTGGCGGCCGTCGGCGGTGGCGTACACGTCGTAGAACGGCGCGCCGCCGTCGAACAGGTTCACGCCGCGCTCGTCGAGCCAGGTGCCGCCCGCGTGCATGCCCCACTGCATCGCTGTCAGGTGCGCCACCCCGTCCACGATGGCCGCGTCGACGACCTGGCCCGGTTCGCCGCCACGCACCCGCCACAGCGCGGCGAGGATGCCGGCCACCAGATACATCGCCCCGCCCGCGAAATCGCCGAGCAGGTTGAGCGGGATCTGCGGCGGACCACCGGCCCGGCCGATCGCGTGCAGCGCGCCGGTGACGGCCAGATAGGTGAGGTCGTGCCCGGCGGTGTGCGCCCGCGGGCCGTCCTGGCCCCAGCCGGTCATCCGGCCGTACACCAGCTCCGGGCGGCGGTGCAGGCACACGTCGGGCCCGAAGCCCAGGCGCTCGGCGACGCCCGGCCGGAAGCCCTCGATGAGCACGTCGGCCCGGTCGACCAGGCGCAGCAGCAGCGCCACGCCGTCCGGGTCCTTCAGGTCGACGGCGACCGCGCGCTTGCCGCGGTGCAGCAGGTCGAACCGCGGGTCCACGGCGGTGACGCCGCCGCCCGGACGGTCCACCCGAACCACGTCCGCGCCCAGGTCGGCGAGGTACATGCCGCAGAACGGAACGGGGCCGATCCCCCCGACCTCGAGCACCTTCAAGCCGTCCAGCGGACCCATGGCGGTGATGGTACGCAGCTATTCGCGGCTGAAGGTCCACACCCCGTTGGTGTCGATCACGACCACGACCGTGCCGCGGGGCAGCATGGTCTCGCCGGTGAAGTCGCCCTCCTGGTTGATCAGCGTGGCGCTGTCCGAGCCGATCGCCTGCACCGTGAACTTGCCGGTGCCGCGGTGGTCGAACGCGACCTTGACCGACTCCGCCGCCGTGCGCGGGATCAGCAGCACGTCCGCGCCCACCCCGGACGCGGTGCCGCTGAACGTCTGCGCGGACGCCAGCGGCCGTACCACCATGCGCCAGCCGCCGTCGGCCTGGATGCTCACCGCGTCGGGCCGCATCTCGCCCAGGTCCAGCGGACGTACTCCCTCATAGCTGTCCGCGGCGCTGACCAGCGTCTGGATCTCCTGGCCGTCGGCTTTGACGGTGCGGACCACGAACGGGCCCGTGCCGGCGTAGGTGAGCGCCACGGTGTGGAAGGTGTCGCCCAGCTCCACCGGCACCACCTGCGGTCCGACGCCCTCGAACACCTGGTCCTGCGGCAGTGCCTCGGTGGCCCGCCGGCTCGGGGTCGGGATCGGTCGGCCCTGCGCCTGCCGGGTCGGCTCCGCTTCGGGCACCGCGCCGATCGCGGTCGCGCTCGGGTCGGCGACCGCGGCCGGTGAGCCGTCACCCCAGCGCACGGCGAGGAATCCGCCCACGCCCAGCACGGCACACAGCATCAGTCCGGCCGCACCGGCCAGCCCCCAGACCCACCACGGCCGACGTGAAGGCGGCGCGGCGTGCGCGGGCACGTGCTGTGCCGCGTGGGCGGGCACGTGCGAGGCGTCGGGCTGCGGCGTGGCCGGGTCGGCCGCCGGCTCCGCAGCGAACGCCATGACCGGGACCCCCGTGACCGGTACGCCTGCCGTCGGTATGCCGCGATCTGCCGCGGGGTCCTCCGAGGACGCCGCGTCGGGCGGCGACGGCCACGCGATGCCCGAGGTCAGCGGGGCCGTGGCGGCAGGTTCGGGCGCAGGCTGCGCGAGTTCGGCAGCCGTGACAGCCTCGGGTGTCGTGGCGGCGAAGTCGGGCAATCCGATGCCCGCGGCCTCCGGCGGCGCGGCCATGGCCACCGGTTCGAGTTCCGGCCGTGCCGCCGTGGCGGCTGCCGGTTCCAGCTCGGGTGGTGCGATCGGGGCTGCCGCCGGTTCGGGTTCGGGTCGCGCCCACGTTGTCGCCGCCGGTTCCGGCTCGGTCGGCGTCGGCACCCCCGGCATCGGTTCATCCGTCGGCTCGGCCGCGGGAGTCGCTCCGTCGTCCTCGGTCGCGCGGGCCCACGTCGGTTCGGCGGACACCGCGGGTTCGTCGGTCCAGGCCGGTGCGGCCTGCTCGTCGGTCCAGGCCGGTGGCGCCTCGTCGGGCAGGGCCGGTTCGGGTGCGGGCTCGGTGATCCAGGTGGGCTCGGCCGTCATCGCGGGATCGACCGACCAGGCCGGCCGCGGATGCTCGTCGGACCACACCGCGTCCGCGGCCGCGTCCATCGCCATGGCGGTCTCTGCCGCCAGGACCGGCGCCGGTTCCGGTTGCGCCGCGGCAGCCGGTCCGGCGTCCGCGGCCGGTGTCACCTGCTCAGCCGTCGCCGGTTCGGGCGCCTGCATCGCGGCGGCCGACACAGGCTCCGGGTGTGGCGCCGGGTCCACGTCGGTCGCGGCGGGTTCGGCGACCGCGTCCCCGTCCGACCAGGCCGGCACCGCGTCGGGCACCGGGTCCGACAGCGGCACGCCGGCCACGGGTCGTTCGCGCGGCGGCGTCGGGTTGCCGATGAGTTCGTCGAGGCTGGTGAACGGCCCGTCGTCGTCGGGCAGCTCGAACATCAGGGTGGGGTCGTCGGCCCCGTCGCTGACCCAGAACTGCCAGTCGTCGGGCGCGGGCGGCCAGGCAGGATCGGGTCGCCAGCCCGTCGGCGGAGTCCAGTCCTCCGGAGGCTCCGGCCATCCCGGTGGTGAGTGGTACTTCCAGCCCATCGCCCTACCCCCGTCGTACTTGCCGCAGCGCACCGACGTGCACTGCCGTCACCGGGGGTGACCTGATAATACGTGCCGGACGCGGTCCGTGTGCGTGATCCACAGACGACGCCGTGACCGTGCCGAGCTTGTCGGGCGCCGTTCACCTCTGATGTCATACGGGGGTATCGATCGCGCGGTGGCGGAGGCAGCGGTGGCACGTACGAGGGAACCGGGCCGGGCACACCGGGAGCGGCTGCTCCACATCCTGGCCCGCGGGCCGGAGCGGCCGTCGCAGCTGAGCTTCCGCGCCTGGCTCGGGGTGGCCCGCCGCACCGTGGTGGAGCTGCTCAACGACGAACTGGCGGACCGTGCCGCGGCACTGACCTACTACAGCGTGACGTCGATCCTGCCGGGCATGCTGGTGCTGGTCGCCGGGGTGGGCCTGTTCGGCCGCGCGACCGGCGACGCGGTCGCGGAGAACCTGAGCCAGCTGACGCCGCCACCGGCCCGGCCCGCCGTGCTGGAGATCATCGACAATCTGCGTTACGACCAGCGGGCGGCGGGGGTGGCCCTGGCGGTCGGTCTGGCCATCGCGTTCTGGTCGGCGACCAGCTATATCGGCGGGTTCATGCGCGCCGCGAACGTGATCTACGACGTGCCGGAGGGCCGGCCGCTGTGGAAGACGGTGCCGGTGCAGCTGTTCGTCACCGCGGTGACCGGCGTGTCACTGGCCGCGAGTGCGCTGGCCGTGGTGCTCAGCGGCCGGGTGGCCACCAGTGTGGGGCGCGCGTTCGGCGTCGAGGACACCACGGTGAAGGTGCTCGACGTGGTGAAGTGGCCGGTCCTGGTGGTGGTGATAAACCTGCTGCTGGCGCTGCTCTACTGGGCCGCGCCGAACGCCCGGCTGGGCGGGTTCCGGTGGATCACACCGGGCACCATGGTGGCGATGGGCACCTGGATCACGGTGTCGGGCGGTTTCGCGTACTACATCGCGACCTTCGACTCGTACAACCGGACCTACGGCGCGCTCGGCGGCGTCATCGTGTTCCTGGTGTGGCTCTGGCTGACCAACGTCGCGGTGCTGCTCGGCGCGAAGTTCGACGCCGAACTGGGCCGGGCGCGGGCCATCGCGGCCGGTATGCCGCCCGACGCCGAGCCGTACCTCCCCCTGCGCGACGTGCCCAAGCAGGAGCAGCCGCGCAACGGGCTGCCCGCCCTGGAGGCAGCCCCCGCGGCCCCCGCGGACCAGCCGGCGGACGAGGAGGTACGGCCCGACGAGGGCCGGCCGTGATCAGGCCAGGGCGCGCTCGACGGTCCCGACCAGCTCGGGCGACTCCGGGGTGACCTGCGGGCGCAGCCGGGCGACGACCGCGCCGGACCGGTCGACCACGAACTTCTCGAAGTTCCACTTCACGTCGCCGGCCTCGCCGTCGGCATCCGCGGTCTGCGTGAGCAGGTCGTACAGCGGGTGCCGGGCGGGGCCGTTGACGTCGACCTTCTCCGTCAGCGGGAAGGTCACGCCGTAGTTCACGTCACAGAACTCGGCGATCTCCTCGGCGCTGCCCGGTTCCTGCCCGGCGAACTGGTTGCAGGGCACGCCGAGCACGACCAGCCCCTGGTCGGCGTAGGCCTCGGCGAGCTTCTGCAGGCCGGTGTACTGCGGGGTGAGCCCGCAGCGGGAGGCGACGTTGACGACGAGCACGGCCTTGCCGCGGTACTGGGCGAGGTCGGCGTCGCCGCCCTGCAGGGTCTTGATCGTTACGTCGTAAAGGCTCATGGGGGCCAACCATAGCGCCGGTGCCGGGACCCCGGGCGGTCTGTCACGATGTCCGGCATGACGAGCATCGAGCCCGATCCCGGCGTGAGCCCGGCGGCCCGCGCCGCCCGCGCCGCGGGATGCGCCTTCGTGTCCCTGGCCGTCTGGATGGGCCTGGCCTACGCGGTGATCCAGCTGCGGGGCTGCGTCGGCGGCATGGAGTGCCTGGGCGATGCGCTCGGCGTCATCTTCCTGTGCCTGCTGGGCGCGGCGCTGTCGATGTGGGGCCTGCTGCGGCTGGCCCGGGTGCGTCCGGCGTGGCAGGTCGCGCTGGCCGGGCCGGGGGTGTTCCTGCTGCTGGCGTTCGGTCTGCTGGGGCGGTCCTTCCGGAACGTGCCGCAGCTGTGGGTGGTCGCCATCATGGCCGCGTATGCGCTGGCCGCGGTGCTGGTGGACCTGCGGGTGTCCGGCCGGGCGCGCTGGATCACGGTCGGTGTGCTGGTCGCGCTACTGGTGGCGGGACTGGCCCGGTTCTGATCGCGGATCCGCGCCGAGGACCTGAGTGACCGTTCAGGTTACTTCGCAGTAGGCTGCTGTCATGCGTGATGCGGTGATCATCGGAGCGGTGCGTACCCCTGTCGGCCGGCGCAACGGCGGCCTGTCCGGCGTGCACCCCGTCGACCTGGCCGGGCAGATCCTGCAGGACCTCGGCGACCGCACCGGGTTCGACCCGGCCGACGTCGACGACGTCATCCTCGGCTGCGTCTCGCAGACCGGCGAGCAGTCCTGGAACATCGGCCGCAACGCGGTGCTCGCCGCGGGCTGGCCGGAGACCGTGCCCGGCACCACCCTGGACCGCCAGTGCGGTTCCAGCCAGCAGGCCGTGCACTTCGCCGCCGCGACCGTGCTGTCCGGCCAGGCCGACTTCGTGGTGGCCGCGGGCGTGGAGTCGATGAGCCGGGTGCCGATGGGCTCGTCTGTCGGCGAGCTGGGCTTCCCGTACGGACCCGAGGTCCGCAGCCGCTACGCCGGGGTCGAGGGCTTCGCCGGGGACGCCCCGGTGCCGTTCAACCAGGGCGTCGGCGCGGAGATGATCGCCGCCCGCTGGGGCTTCGGCCGGGCACAGCTAGACGAGTACGCGCTGGCCAGCCACCACAAGGCCGCGGCCGCCTCGGACGGCGGGCTGTTCGCCGCGGAGATCGCGCCGGTCGGCGACGTGTTCGCCGACGAGGGCATCCGGCGCGAGACGTCGCTGGCGAAGCTGGGCCAGCTGGCGACCCCGTTCAAGGCCGACGGCGTGGTCACCGCGGGCACCGCGTCGCAGATCTCCGACGGCGCGGCCGCGATCGCGGTCACCACGTCGGCATGGGCCGCCGAGCACGGGTACGCCCCCATCGCCCGCATCCACACGGCCGTGGTGGCCGCCGACGACCCCGTGATCATGCTCACCGCGCCCATCCCGGCGACGGCCAAGGCGCTCAAGCGGGCCGGGCTGTCCATCGCCGACATCGGCGCGTACGAGGTCAACGAGGCGTTCGCGCCGGTCCCGCTGGCGTGGCTGGCCGAGACCGGTGCCGACCC
This sequence comes from Catellatospora sichuanensis, assembly GCF_007483665.1. Lineage (GTDB taxonomy): Bacteria > Actinomycetota > Actinomycetes > Mycobacteriales > Micromonosporaceae > Catellatospora > Catellatospora sichuanensis. Next base: position 149,880 of record NZ_VIQO01000025.1, on the reverse strand, counting down.
GGCCCGGCTCAACCCGCGCGGCGGCGCGATCGCGCTCGGGCACCCGCTGGGTGCCAGCGGCGCGCGGCTGCTGACCACGCTGGTGCACCACATGCGCGACAACGGCATCCGCTACGGGTTGCAGACGATGTGCGAGGGCGGCGGCATGGCCAACGCCACCATCATCGAGCTGCTGTAGGCACCGGCAGCTTTGCGCTGACGCGCTCGGCCTCGGGATTGCCGAGCGCGGTGAGGATGTCGACCGCCTGCTGCCATGCCTGCCGGGCCCGCTCGGGATCCCCGGCGGCCAGCCGGCTGTCGCCGATGTGGTCCAGCACGCCGGCCTCGTTGAAGCGGTCGCCGGACTGCCGGACCAGGCCCAGCGCCTGCTGGAAACACCGGTCCGCCTCGTCGTGCGCGCCGAGATGGTGATGCGCCTTGCCCAGGCTGTCCCAGGTGGCCGCCTGGCCGTTGCGGTCGCCGAGTTCCTCCAGGATGGCCAGCGCCTGACCACATCGGGTGAGCGCGTGCCCGTACTCGCCGAGCTGCGCGTGGTCCCAGCCCGCCGCGTTCAGCGCCCGCGCCTCGCCGTAGCGGTGGCCCGCCGCGCGGAACAGTTCCAGGGCCTGCTCGGCGTGGCCGAGCGCCTCGCGCCAGCGGCCCTCGCGCTCCAGCGCCCAGCCGATGCCGCGGTGGATGTGCGCCTGCCCGTGCTGGTCGCCGACGGCGGCGTACAGCCGCAGCGCGTGTCCGTAGTGCTCATGCGCCTCGTCCAGGCGGCTCTGGCGGGTCAGCACGAGCGCGAGCCCGCGGTGGGCCTTGCCCTGATCGCCCTGATCGCCCGCATGCAGCGCGGCGGCCAGCTCGAGGTGGTGGATTTCGGTCAGGTCGTGCCAGCGACCCTGGTAGTCCAGGAACGTCTGGACCGTCCACGCGAACCGGCCGACATCCCCGACGGCCTCGGTCGCGCCGGCCTGCCGGATGCAGGCCAGCAGCACCGGATGCTCGGCGGTGAACCAGCCGAGCGCTGCCGCGTGGTCGGCGACCTCCTCGGCCCGGACCCCGGGCACGATCGGCGCCAGCGTGATCGTGTCGCGGTGCGGCGACAGCAGCCGAGCCGCGGCGAACGCCGTGTGCAGGTAGTGGTCCAGCAGTCGGCGTGACGCGGCGTGCCGGTCGGCAGGCGGCTCGTCGGCCATGGCGAGTTCCGCGGCGTACGCCTTCAGCAGGTCGTGCGAGCCGAACCGACCGGCCGGGCCCTCGGTGACCAGGTGAGCCTGTGCCAGCGTGTCGAGCGCCTCGCGGGCCTGCGCCACGGGCACCGCGGCGAGGCTGGCCGCGGCTGCCGGGGTCAGGTCCGGGCCGGTGTGCAGCCCCAGCAGCCGGAACATCCGCGCGGCGGGGTCCGGCAGGCTGCGGTAGGACCAGGAGAAGACGGCTCGCACGTTCGTCGCAGCGTCCCAGCCGGCGAGGGCGTCGAGCCCTTCCTGCCCGGCGCGCAGCTGCGCGGCCAGTTCACCGAGCGCGGCATCGGGCGAGGTCGCGGCCTTCGCGGCCACCACGGCCAGCGCCAGCGGCAGCCCACCGCAGATCCGTACGATCTCGTCGACCGCAGCCGGCTCAGTGGACAGACGGTCCCGGCCGAGTCGGCGGCTCAGCAGCTCGCGTGCCTCCGCCGCGTCGAGCAGTCCCAGCGTCAGCGGCCGGGCGCCCTCCGTCACGACCAGGGCGGGCAGCTGTTGCCGGCTGGTCACCAGCACGAGGCAGCCGGGCGAGCCGGGCAGTAGCGGGCGCACGTGCTCGGCGTCGCGGACGTTGTCCAGCACCACCAGCACCCGCTTGCCGGCCAGCAGGCTGCGGTACAGCCCGAGCTGGCCGTCCAGGGTCGTCGGCATCCGGTGCGGTGGCACGGCCAGCGCGTCGAGGAAGCCGCGTACCGCTTCCGCGGTGCTCAGAGCCGTGCCGGCGGAGTCGTAGCCGCGCAGGTTGAGGTAGAGCTGGCCGTCCGGGAAGCGGTCGGCGATCCGGTGTGCCCAGCGCACCGCCAGGGTGGTCTTGCCCACCCCCGCGGTGCCCGAGATCGCGGAGATGACCACGGTGGTCAGGCCGGTCGTCGGGGTATCGGGCAGCAGGTCGTCGAGGCGGCGCAGCTCGTCGGCCCGGCCGCTGAACACGGGCGTGTCGGCCGGCAGCTGTGCCGGCACCGTGGGCATGTGCGTCCCGGCCACTGCCCCGCCGTAGGCGAGTGTGTCCAGCTCGGACACCCTCACCCCGGTCAGGTGGGGGTCGTCGCGCAGCACCGCGGCGTGCAGCCGGCGCAGTGCCGCCCCGGCGTCGATGCCCAGCTCGTCGGCGAGCCGGACACCGGCCGCCCGGAAAACCTCCAGCGCGTCGGCGCGCCGTCCGGCCCGGTACAGGGCCAGCATCAGCAGCGCGAGCAGGCTCTCGCGGTACGGGTTGGCGGCGGCGAGCGCGGCGAGCTCAGGAACCGCCTCGGCCTGGCCGCCCAGGTCCAGCCGCAGGCCGAGGCTCTCCTCACGGGCCCGCAGGTGCTCCTCCGACAGCCGTTGCACATCCTCGGCCAGCAGCGCGTCGGCGGGCAGGTCGGCGTAGGGCTCGGCGCGCCACAGCAGCAGCGCGCGCTCGAACAGGTCCGCGGCGGCGGGGTCGTCGCCGGCGCGGCGGGCGGCCCGGGCCTGGCCGAGTAGGTCGGCGAAGGCGAGGCTGTCCAGCTCGGCGGCGGTGGCGGCGATCCGGTAACCGCCCGGGCCGTGGGCGACCCGGGCCGGGTCGCCGAGGGCGGTGCGCAGGCGGTGCACGTACACCTGCAGGGTCTTGCGGGCGGTGGCGGGCGGGCTGCCGTCCCACAGCGTGTCGGCGAGCCGGTCCGCGGAGATCGGCTGGTTGGCCCGGCTGAGCAGCACGGCGAGCAGGCGGCGCAGCATCGCGGCCGGCAGCTCCACCGGCTGCCCCTCGCGGTGCACCGCCAGCGGTCCCAGCACGCCGAATGTGATCACGCTTGCTCCCATGTCCCGCCCAGGGTGTCGGACCGTCCTGTCGACGGTCAAGTCAGCGCGCAACCGCCGCGCAACCGGCCGCGCGGAGGATGGCGGCATACACGGTGGGGCGTGGCGATGCGGCCTGTCGGTCTGTCAACGGGGGCGGGCCGCCGGGCCGCCCTTCCCCGTGCCGCAAAGTCGATGGCGTGAACGGGGTGAGGCGCGCTACAACACCGGTATGACTGTGGCGCTGTTCGATCCACGGCTGGGTCTGCGCGAGCAGCTGGCGTGCTGGCATGAGGTGGTCGCGGCCGCGGACGCCCAAGACGACCCGGGGCATGGGTCCATGCCCCCGGCGGCGCGCGCCGCGGCGCTGCTCGCGCCCCGTCCGGACGGCCGGGTGTTGCGCTGGCTGGGCTGCGCAGACGGCGAGGTGGTGGGGCTGGCCGAGCTGTTCCTGTCCGATCGGGAGAACCTCGGCTGGGGTTTTGCCGAGGTGATCGTGCATCCGCGGCACCGCCGGTCGGGCCACGGGTCCGCGCTGCTGGCCGCGATGCGCGCGGCCGCGTCCGACGCGGGCCGGGACACGCTGGTGCTGAGCGCGGTCCGGGGCACCCCGGGGCCGGACTGGGCGGCGGCGTCGAGCGCGCGTAAGGCGCAGGAGCTGTGGGAGTCGGAGGTCGACCTGGGTTCGCTCGACCCGGCGGCGCTGGGGGACCGCCCGGTGCCGGGATACCGGCTGGTGTGCTGGTCCGAGGAGGCGCCCGAGGAACTGCTGGCCTCGTATGCCGAGGCGGTGGACGCGATGGCCGACTCGCCCGACGGCGGGCTCGGTTACCGGTCCGCGCCGAACACGCCTGACCTGGTGCGGGCCAGGGAGCGCTGTGCGCGGGCGGCCGGGTTGCAGCGGCGGGTGGTCGCCGCGGTGCATGAGGCCAGCGGAACGGTGGCCGGGCTGACCGTCCTGGAGGTCCCGCTGCTGGCCCCGGAACTCGCCCACCAGGACGACACCGTGGTGGTGCCCGCGCACCGGGGGCGCGGGATCGGGCTGTGGCTGAAAGCGGAGATGGTGCGCCGGCTGGCCGCCGACGGCGGGGTGGTGCGCCGCGTGCGCACCACCACCGACCCGTCGAACGGCCACATGCTGGCGATCAACGACCGGCTGGGGTATCGCCGCATCGGCGTGCGCGAGCAGTGGAAGCTGTCCGTCTGATCACTGCACGCAGAACTCGTTGCCCTCGGGGTCGGCCATCACCACGTGGTGGGTGCCCGGTTCCTGCACCTCGCGCAGGATCGTGGCGCCGATGCCTTCCAGGCGCTTGACCTCGCCGTCGCGGCGCTCCGGACCGGCGTGCAGGTCCAGGTGCAGCCGGTTCTTGGCCTGCTTGGGCTCGGGGACCCGCTGGAACAGCAGGCGGCGGCCGAGGCCGGTGCCGCTGACCGGCTGCACCGGGTCGTCGGGGTGGCGCACCGCGGCCAGGTCACGGAAGGCCTTGCGGCCGTCGACCTCCAGGTAGAGATCATCGCCGAGCACGCCCTGGTCGATCAGCTGGTCGATCAGGACGGAGTTGTCCTCGACCTGGTAGCCCAGGGCCTGTGCCCAGAACGCGGTCTGCGCGTGCGGGTCGGCGCAGTCGATGACGACCTTCCAGTCCAGTGCCATGACGCTCTCCTCTCGTCCGGTCTGTACCTCTGCCATGTAACCACATATAGTGGTTACATGGAACCGGGCTTCGTGTTGCGTCCACCATCGGGTGGGGTGTTCCGGTTCGATCCCGGCACGCTCTGGCTGGACCTGCTGGTCTCCGGCGGCCCCGGTGACCTGGCGGTGTTCGAGACGCTGCACGCGCCGGCCGATCTGGCCACCTGGTCGGAGCTGTGCCGGCTGCGCCTGGATCCGGCGCGGGTGCACGTCACCGAGGCAGAACTCGCGGCCGTGGTGCGGCTGCGCAACGGGCTGTGGGAGCTGGCCCGGGCACTGATACACGACCGCCCGGCCCCGCCCGGGATCACCGCACTGGTCGACGACGCGGCGGCGCGATCCCCGCTGGCCCCCCGGCTGCAGGCCACAGGTGCCCGCTTCGATCGGGTGTGGACGCTGCCCGCCACCGGCACACAGTTGCTGTCGACGGTCGCGCGGGACGTCGTCGACGTGCTGACCGGCCCGTATGCTGACCGGGTGCGCGAGTGCGGCGGGCAGAGATGCGGCCTGGTGTTCCTGGACACCTCCCGGCCCGGCAGTCGCCGCTGGTGCTCGATGGAACGCTGCGGCAACCGCAGCAAGGTGCGCGCCCTGCGTGAGCGGCGCGCACCTGAGCCGGGTTAGCTCAGCTCTTGCCGCCCTTGTCCTGCTTCCAGGACCACGGGCCAGGCAGGTCGACGCGGTGGGCACGGGTGCGGGAGTTCCACGACCAGCGACCGATGCGCAGACTCCAGGAGGACATGCCGCCCTTGGTGAAGTTGAACCGCAGGGGGCCGAATTTGAAGGACTTGCGGAACAGCAGGCTCATGCACCCCATGTAACCGCACGCGCACCACTCAAAACGTCTGACCGCGTGCCAGTAGCCCGGCGAGGTCAAGCGGGTCCACTTCGGTCGCCGTGACCGTGCAGGCGTGTGCGCCGGTAATCGCACCGTACGCCGCACAACGCTGCGGCGGCAAGCCGCTGAGCAGTCCATACAGGAATCCGGCGGCGAACGCGTCGCCCGCGCCGTTGGAGTCCACCACCGGCCGCGGCGGCGGCACCGAGGCGAACCGGCGCACCGTTTCGTCGTCGCTGGTCAGCAGGTAACCGCCCCGGTCGCCGTCGGTCGCGACCGCGACCCGGGCCCGGCCCAGCGCCAGCACCCTCCGCAGCGCCGCCTCGGGGTCGGCCAGCGCCGTCGCGGAGACGAAGACCACATCGGCGGCCGCGGCGAACTGCTCGTGGTACGGGTTCTCGCCGTCCCAGTTGTGCAGGTCCGTGGAGACGGTCACGTCGAGGCCCGCGAGCTGGGCCAGGGCGTGCGCGCCAGGATGGGTGATGCAGACGTGCACGTGGCGGCAGCCCGCGGCCAGCTCCGCCAGCAGCGGTACGGGGAAGCGGTCGTGCTCGCCGCCGCGGCTGACGTCGTACAGCGACAGCCGCCGCCCGTCCGGGCCCACCAGGTTGACCGCACGCTTGGTGCCGGTGCTGCTCGGCAGCTCGGTGAACCCGATACCCGCCTTCTCGTGCAGCGCCCGCACCAGCGCGCCCTCCGGGTCGTCGCCGAGCACGTCGACGTGGTGCGTACGCAGGCCCAGTGCCTGCAACCCGAGCGCGAGGAAGTCCCCGGTCTGGCCGGCCCGCGTGGTGATCGCCGGAACCAGGTAGCTGTCCGCGTAGGGCAGCGGCAGCTGCGGGACCTCGACGATGGTGTCCACGCCGGCGCCGCCGAGCACCAGCACATCGAGTTCACGGTGATGAGGAACACGCATGGTGTGTCGCCCTTCGTCGATGGGTAGTCGACGTTTCAGCCCGTACGGTCCGCAGCCGAGGTCATGCGGCATCCGCCGAGGTCGCGACGTGTCGTCGCCGATCATCACGGAGACCGGGCCGCCGCGTCAAGGCATTCGCGCCGCACGGCGACCTTGGCGGAGCCTGACTAGGCTCCGGAAGCTGTGCCCCGGGACCGCATCGGGGCACCGATGGGGAGGAACCACGTGAAGACACGACGTTTCGGGGTAGCGGCAGTAGGCCTGATCGCACTCGCCACCCTGGCGACCGGGTGCAAGTCGACGGGGCAGCCGGGCGCGAGCACATCCGCCAGCACGTCGGCGTCGGCGTCGGCGCCCGCTCAGACAGCGGCGGCCGCCGAGGCGCTCGCCGCGGCGGCGGGCAAGCTCAAGCAGACCACGGCCAAGATGACGATGACCATGTCCGCGGGCGTGGCCGGCGCGAACGTCACGGGCCGGCTCGACGGGCCGGGCCGCAAGACCGCCTCGACGATGGACGTCATGGGCATGAAGATGGAGTTCGTCCAGATCGCCGACGAGGTGTGGCTGAAGGCCGCCGACGTGCCCGGCATGCCGAAGGGCTGGATGCACATCGACGTCACGAAGCTCGGGCCGCAGAGCTCGCTTCGCAAGTCGCTGGAGGACCCGTCCTACAGTTCGAAGATGCTGGCCACGGCCACGCAGGTGCAGTGGGACGGCACCGGAAAGGTCAAGGGCGTGCTCGACCTGAGCCAGGCGCCGTCGGTGAACTCGTCGATGGCGGCCACGCTGGGCGAGAAGGTCAAGGCCGTGCCGTTCACCGCGACCATCGACGACCAGGGTCGGCTGACCTCGGTGACGGTCGCCCTGGGCGAGCTGGCCCCGACCGCGGGCCTGGGCGACATGAAGATCGGCTACAGCGACTTCGGCGCTCCGGTGACCATCGACAAGCCGACCGGCGAGATCGTGGAGGCCCCGGCCGCGGTACTGGCCGCCCTCTGACGCCCCCACGGCGCTGACGCCACCCGCACCCGTTTCCCGGGCGCGGGTGGCGTTTCACGTATCGGGAGCCGGGTAGGCGTGGCAACGTGATCACTGCACCCGTTGTGAGAGGTGGACCCGTGCCGACCTGTCCAGGGGTCCGCTGATGGACGCCCAGCACCTGCTGCGCGCCGTGGTCGTGGTGGCCGCGGCGCTGCTGGCGGCCCTGATCGCCGGATGGCTGTCCGCGGTGGTGGTGCGCCGGATCGGCCGTCGCCGCTACCGCCGCTTCATGGAGCACCTCAGCCAGGCATGCCGCCGGCCGTGGCGGGCGGTGCTCGTGGTGGTGGCCCTGCTGGTCGCGCTGCCGTTCACCGACCTCGCCGGCCCGGCCCGCGAAATGGTGCACCATGCCCTGGTCATCGCCCTGATCGGGGCGTCGGCCTGGCTCGTCGTGCGGGTGCTGTTCGTGCTGGAGGACGCCGCGTTCCGGCGGCTGCCCGTGGACGTGGCCGACAACCGGCGCTACCGGCGGGCCCGCACCCGGATCGGCATGCTGCGCAGGCTCACCGCGGTCACCGTCACCCTGCTGGCCGTCGCGTCGATCCTGATGACCTTCGCGCCGCTGCGTACCCTGGGCGCGTCGCTGCTGGCCTCGGCCGGGCTGGCCGGGGTGGTGGCGGCGCTGGCCGCGCACGCCACGCTGGCCCACATCTTCGCCGGTCTGCAGCTGGCCTTCACCGACGAGCTGCGCCTCGACGACGTGGTGGTGGTCGAGGGGGAGTGGGGCCGTATCGAGGAGCTGCGGCTGACCTACGTGGTGGTGCGGCTGTGGGACGAGCGGCGGCTGGTGCTGCCCACCACCTACTTCACCACCACGCCGTTCCAGCACTGGACCCGCAACGACTCGCGGGTGCTCGGCGCGGCGACGCTGCACCTGGACCACCGCATGCCGGTCGACGCGCTGCGCGCCGAGGCGCAGCGCGTCGTGGAGGCGTCGCCGCTGTGGGACCGGCGCGACTGGGTGCTGCAGGTCGTCGACACCACCGAGACCACCATGGCGGTACGCGTGCTGGCCTCGGCCGACGATGCCGCGAAGGCCTACGACCTGCGCTGCGAGATCCGCGAGAAGCTCATCGCGTACGTCCGCGAGCACCACCCCGAAGGCCTGCCGCAGACCCGGGTCGCGGTGATCTCCCCGCCCGAGCCGCGTGATCAGTAGCGCACGCTGATCCGCCGCTCGACCGCGTCGACCCGGACGTCGCCGCCGATCGGCAGGATCAGCTGCGGGTCGGTGTGGCCGATGTCCAGGTCCAGGACGAGCACCGCGTCGGGGGCGTACGCGGCCACGGCCTGCCGGACCGCGTCGAGCTGCTCGGCCCGGTACGCCGCCTTCTGCTCGGCCGTGGGACGCCGCTCGAAGTTCCAGGCCATGGGCCGTCCGACCAGCACGGCCGCGAAGCGTCCCAGCATGTCGCGCTCGCCCATGTTGCGCAGCGTCCGGAAGACCTCGTCGGCGCTCGGCATCTCCTCCGAGGTCTCCACGACCAGCACGTGCCCGTCGAAGCGCTCCGGCGGCGCGACGAAGCCCGCCTGCGACAGCCAGGACAGGATCTCCAGGCAGCCGCCCCACAGCGGGCCCTCCACGACACGCTGTGGTCCCTCCCAGGTCCAGCCGTCGACCGGCCACATCCGCGGCGGCACGCCGCGCAGCGAGGCGTCCGCCCAGTCGTTCGGTTCGTCGCCGTGGTCGGCCGATGCGGTCAGCTCGTGCCAGCCGGAGGTGAACAGGGCCGCGCGCAGGCTGCTCGCGGACAGCGGGTGCATCCCGCCGCCGCGGGCCAGCGAGGTCATCACGGCACCGCCGTGATACGCCACGATGCCGAGGCCGAACAGGTGATTGAGCAGGTTGGTGTTGTCGGAGAAGCCGAAGAACGGCTTCGGGTCCGCCCGGATCACGTCGTCGTCGAGGTGGCGCAGCACGGTGATCTGGTCGTCGCCGCCGATGCTGGCCATGACCGCGGCGATCGACGGGTCGGCGAAGGCCGCGGTGATGTCGCGGGCCCGTTCGTGCGGCGCGGCGGCCGCCGCGCGGGTGGTCGGGAACTCCACCGGGACCAGCCCGAACTCATCTCGCAGCCGGGACAGGCCCAGGTCGTACACGTCCGGGAAGACCGCGGGCAGCCCAGCGCTGGGGGACAGGATCGCGATGCGATCGCCGGGGCGGGGTTTGGGCGGGTAAGTCATGTCGGCCATGGGCCGGAACCTAACCGAAAGGTCCGGCCGCAGCATCCGATATCAGTCGAGCAGGCCCTGTTCCTCGGCGCGGGTGATGGCGTCGGCCAGCACGTCGAGGTCGACGACCGCGTCGCGGATGGCGGCGGCCACCTCCTGCAGCGGTTCGGTCTCGGCAGCGCGTACGGAGAACAGGTCGGCCTCGGAGTCGAACTCGACCTGGTCGAGCACCTCCGGCGAGCGCTCGGACAGCAGCACCTGCACCACGCCCTCCCAGGCGTAGCCGTTGCCGAGCCAGCCCTGCTCGTCGAAGATGTCCACGTAGTCGTCGAAGTCGTCGAAGGTCAGGCTGAACTCACCGGAGTCGTGCTCGACCAGTGCGCAGGGGTCGAAGTCGGGGTCACGTGCCATGCCCGCGAGCATAGGCCGCGGCATATGTCATTGCGGTTTCGTCGAAAGGCCGACTTCGCCTCCGCCGAACCGGTGAATTTCGCGCGGTCAACCTGCTGTTCGCAGCGCGTCCACCCGCGGGGCACGCGAAGCGGGGGAGTCCAGGCCGAAGCTGCGCGGGTCACCGACCATCACGCCGGCCGGCCCGCCGGCCCGCCGTCGCCGGGGTGTCGCGCTCGGCCGAATTCTGGCAGGTGTGAGCAGGAACAAGCGCTCTGAGTGGCGAATCAGCGGTTCGACCATCTGTGCGACCGCGCGAGAACGTGGCAGGCTTTCTCTTCGTGACGATGGTCAGGCAGTGGCAGCGGGTCTCGGCGTACGGGTTGGCGCGCGAGGGCGACACCGTGCTGCTCGTGCAGATCGGCCGCAGCGCCCACGGGGACCTGGGCAAGTGGATGCCGCCCGGCGGCACCATCGAGCACGGCGAGCACCCGGCGGAGACGGTGGTGCGCGAGTTCGCCGAGACCACCGGCCTGGAGGTCCGGGTCGACGCGCTGCTGGAGGTCGGTTCGGACCACCGGCAGCTGACCGGCGGCATCGACTTCCACGGCGTGTTCATGCTCTACGGGGTGACCGTGCTCGGCGGTGATCTGCGTCCTCAGCCCGATGGCATCATGGTGGAGCCCAGCTGGCATTCGGCGTCCGAACTGGACCAGATCCCCATGCTGGACGCGATGCGCGACGTGCTGCGCAGCGCCGTCAAGAAGTAGCGCTGCCGCCGATCGTCTCCCTGCGGACCTGGCGCAGCGTCTCGGTGATGCGCGGCCCGCGGCGGGCGAAGCCCAGTGCCGTGGTGGCCTCGGCGACGACCTCGTCCTCGGTGCGGTTGAGGCCGTCGCTCTCGATCCAGCGGATCAGGTCCGCCAGCGTCTGCCGCGGCACCTCGGTGATCTGCGTCGCCGATGGCAGCTCGGGTCTGGGCAGGCTGCGCGGGGTCGCCGACGGCAGCCGCAGGGTGACGCCCTCGGCCACGGAGTCCATCGGCAGCCCGGCCGACTCCGACACCGCGAGGTCGTACACGGCCCGCGCCTTGGCGATCTCGACCTCGCGCTGGCGCATCCAGTCCGTGGACCAGATTCGGTGGAAGCGCCAGCCCAGCCGCTCCAGGTGCTGCTGGCGCAACCGGTCGCGGTCGCGCACGGTCGGCGAGGCGTGGTACGACGCCCCGTCGGCCTCGATCGCCAGCACCAGCCGCTCCGGATCGTCCGGGTGGGTGGCGGCGAAATCGATGCGGTGCCCGCCGACGCCGTGCTGCACCACCAGCGGGATGCCCGCCGCGGTGAGCTTGGCCAGCACGTCGGCCTCGAACGGGTTCAGCGCCGGGGCGGTGACCGTGGCCAGGGTCTCGCGGCGGCCGCCGGAGGAGGCGTACGCCAGGAAGTCGCGCAGCATCACCGCGCCCTCGGCCCGCAGCCGCTGCGGGTCCATGTCCAGGTGGGTGAACGAGCTGACCACGGTCATCCGGCGGCGGGCGCGGGTGATCGCCACGTTGAGCCGCCGGTGGCCGCCCTTGGTGTTCAGCGGCCCGAAGCGGTAGAGCATCCGCCCGTCCAAACCCTTCGGGTAGCCGACGGTCAGGATCACCGCGTCGCGCTCGTCGCCCTGCACCCGCTCGATGTTCTTGACGAAGAACGGCTCGTGCCCGTGCTCGGAGAAGTACGGCTCCAGCTCCGGCCGGGTGGCCAGCGCCCGGCGCAGCGCGGCGTCGACCCGCTCGGCGTGGGTGATGCCCATGGTGATGACGCCGAGCGACTCGGCGGGGCGCTGCGCGGCGTGCGCGAGGATCAGCTCCACCACCCGGCGCACCTCGGCGTTGCCGCTCTCGCCCGACGCATCCGGGTCGGCCTCGCCGGTGACCAGCACGTGGCTGATGCAGTCGCCGGCGTCCGCGCCCGGGAACGTGGTCAGCGCGTTGCCGTTCGGGCTGTACACGTGCCGGTCGGAGAACGCGATGAGCCGCTCGTCGCGGCTGCGGTAGTGCCAGGCCAGGTGCCGCACCTGCGGCAGCGGCAGGGTGTGCGCGAACGCCTGCAGCAGCGACTCGACGTCGTCGCCGAGCGCGGTGCCGTCGTCGGGAGTGTCGGCGTCGCCGTCGGCGCGCTGGAAGAAGTTGGTCGGCGGCAGCTGGTGCTCGTCACCGGCCACCACGACCTGGCGGCCGCGCATGATGGCGGGCACGCCGTCGACCGGCTCGACCTGGCTGGCCTCGTCGAAGATGACCACGTCGAACAGCACCCGGGCCGGCAGCACCTGGCTGACCAGCAGCGGGCTCATCGCCCAGCACGGCTTGAGCGCGGTGAGCGCGTCCGGCGCCTGCTCGAACAGCCGACGTACCGGCAGGTGCCGGGCCTTCTTCGCGGCCTCCCGGCGGACCAGCTGCTGCTGCTCGGGAAACTCGTCCAGCACCGCCATCAGGTTGCGGGCGGCCAGGTGCCGCACCCGCTGCGCGGCCGCGGTGATGTGCGCGGCGTCGGCGGTGTGGAACTCGGTCACCGCCGCGTGCAGGGCCGCGCCGTGGAACGTCGACAGGTGCTCGTCGGTGAAACGCACGTGCTCCAGCACCGAACTGAGCCACGCGTGGTCGAACGCGGCCCCGGCCCGGGCGGTGTCGCCGCCCACGCCGCGGACCGCCAGCTCGTCCAGCAGCCGCCGGGCCCGCCACTCGACCAGCCCCGCGGCCAGCTCGTTGCGGCGCGCGGTGCGCAGCAGGTCGGCCTGGTCGCCGGCGAGCCGGTCCAGTTCGGGTTGCAGCAGCGTCAGGTCGTCGTTGTCGATCGGCACGTAGCCGCGCAGCGACTCGAGCGCCCCGGTGAACTCGGCGAACACGGCCAGCGCGGCGGCGGCCGACGGGCTGGTGCGCGGCGGCTGCCCGTCGCGGCTCACCACGCGCCAGCGGGCCAGCTCGTCGGCCGCGGCGACGGCGGCCTCGTGCAGCTCGGCGGTGCTCGGCCGGCCCGGCGCGATCCAGTGTGCCCGGATCTGCTTGAGCACCTTGCGGCGCTGCCAGAAGCCCATGCCGGCGCGCTCGGGGCCGGTCGCGGACGCGGTGGCCCAGGCGCCGAGGTCGGCGGTGTACGCCTGCGGCCGCAGCCGCCGCAGCGTCACGTCCACCTCGGACAGCAGCGCGGCCATCTTCTGCGCCGAAGACAAGGTGCCCGGCACGGACAGGCCCAGGTGCGAGGCCAGCGCGGCGAGCTGCTGCCGGGCCGGGGCCAGCGTGGTCGCGGCCTGCCCGGCCAGCGCGTACGCCAGCTGCGCGGCGGCGCGGTCGGGGATCGTCGAGCGGACCCACGGCCCCGGGCCGGGCTCCGGGTCGAACGCGCCCAGCTGCGCCAGCTCCGTCACCGCGGCGCGCAGCCGCGCGGCGGTCGGCGCGTCGAGGCGGGCCAGGTCGTCACCGGACCAGCGCTGCGGGGTCATGTCCGCAGGGCTGATGCCCAGCAGCCGCGACTGCAGCTCGAACATGGACAGGCCCCACGGGTCGTGCCGGGTGTGCAGCGCGGCGTGGTGGGCCGACAGTGCGGTGCGCGCGTCGACCAGGCTGCGGTCGGTGTCCTCGGTGGTCGGCCGGGTCTCGTGGCGCGCCCGCTGCAGCCGCGAGTCCAGGGCCCGCGCCAGCTCGCGGCGGCTCTGCTGGTCGCCGTGCAGGTTCTGCACGAGGTCGTCGAGGCCGACCTGGTTCAGCCGGTCCAGCACCGCGTCGATGGCGGCCCGTTTCTCCGCGACGAACAGCGCCGTGCGCCCGCGTGCCGCCAACGCCATGATCATGTTGGCGATGGTCTGGCTCTTGCCGGTCCCCGGCGGACCCTTGACCACCAGGTGGTGCCCGGCCACCGCGGCGTTGACCGCGTAGCTCTGCGACGAGTCGGCGTCCAGCACCAGGAACTCGTCGGCCGGGGCCAGCCGGTCCGGCGCGTCGGGTTCGACCGGCGCGGTGGCGTACAGCTCGCTCAACGCCCGCGGGTCGCCCGCCAGTGCGGCGATGACCTCACTGCTCTCCAGCAGCTCGCCGTGCTCGGTGATGTCGGCGACCATGGGCAGCTTCTCGTAGAGGAATGTGCCCACCAGCAGCTCCGGGCTGACCGTGAAGCCGCGCACGTCCTGCGCCGCCTTGGCCAGCTGCTCGAACAGCGGCGCAGGATCGTAGGGACCCTCCGGCAGCGCGTCGAGCAGCGTCTCCGGATCGATGTCGAGCCGGTGCTCCTTGAACAGCTTGAACAGCAGCACCGGGTTGACCGTCGGCTCCGGATCGAGGATGAGCGCGAAGTCGGTCTCGGCAGCCGACGTGGTGCGTACGGTCAGCCGGTGCAGCAGCACCGGTGAGCGCGGCGTGCGGTCCGGCTCCCACCAGCTGGCGATTCCGCTGGCCAGGTAACCGACGTCGACGCCGCGTTCCTCGGCGAGGGTGCGCATCCGGGTCCGGATGGTGCGCGCGCGCCGCATCGCGTCGGCGTGCGCGACGTCGTCGGGGAACAGCTGACGCAGCGTCACCGTGCGCCCGGCCGTCAGCATCGTCACCGCTTCCGGCCGCGCGGTGTCCAGCCGCAGCGTGCCGGCCCGCAGATCGCGGTAGTACGCCAGTTGATTACGCCCGGAGTCGTCCACCAGCGCATCCGCCCACCGCCTGGTGGCGAGCGCGACATGGGACGGCTGCGGCAGCTGCGGTGCGCTCTCGGACACGGTCACGGCCCAACGATGGCAGACTCCCGCACCTGCGCCAAGCGCCCCACCGAAAGGAAGGGCACCTGCACATCGCTATGTGTAGCGGAAGGGCACCTTCTTAACCCTGTGTGAGCTGGACCGGCGCGTCAACGTCCGGACTGTCGGTGAACCGGCGCCGCCGGCGGGACGTGGCTCGTGATGACGTGCATCAGGTCGTCGAGCCCGGCGTCGAACTCGGCGTCCCAGTCGGCCGGCTGCGCCAGTACCGCCGAAAGTTCTTGATGCGCGGGCGCCGCGCCGCCCGCGGCCTCGGCCCGGTCGTGCCGGCGCGGGTCGGCGGGTGGGAAACGGCCGGCGACCTCGCCGAGCGAGAAGCCGAGCACGAATGTGGAGACGAGCCGCTCCAGGCGCGGCACCTGCGCCTCTGGCACGCCCGCGTCGAGCAGCGCGCCGTAGATCGCGTCGACCAGGCGCACCGCGTCGGGGGTGACCGCGGGGCGGGCCAGCAGCAGCAGGTACGTGGTGCGGTGCCGGTGGGCCAGCGCGCGGCCCGCGTGGGCGATGGCGCGCAGCCTGACGTGCCACTGCCCGGCCGTGCCCGCCGCGGGCAGCAGCTCGGCCAGCAGCAGGTCGACCAGGCCGTCGAGCAGGGCGTCCTTGTTGCCGACGTGGGGATACAGCGCCATCGGCGTCACCCCGACCCGCGCCGCGACCGCGCGCATGGACAGCGCGTCGAGGCCGCGCTCGTCGGCCAGCGCCAGCGCGGCGGTCAGGATCTCCCGCCGCCGGGCCTCGACACCCTGCTCCGCCATGTTCTACAGTGTAGATCTATACAGCGTAGATCACAAAGGAGGCGCGGCATGCTGCACGCGTCCGGCCTGCGCAAGGTGTACGG
The DNA here is from genome assembly GCF_007483665.1 of Catellatospora sichuanensis. Lineage (GTDB taxonomy): Bacteria > Actinomycetota > Actinomycetes > Mycobacteriales > Micromonosporaceae > Catellatospora > Catellatospora sichuanensis. The sequence continues at coordinate 134,226 of NZ_VIQO01000025.1, read as the reverse complement.
CCCGGTCACCGCCCTCGACGGCTTCGACCTCACCGTCGCGCCCGGCGAGATCTGCGGCCTGATCGGCCACAACGGTGCGGGCAAGAGCACCTTCGTCGAGATCGTCACCGGCCTGACCCGCCCGGACGCAGGCGCCGTCACCGTGGGCGGCCTGCCGCCGGCCCGCGCCCGCCACCTCGTCGGCCTCGCCCCGCAGGAGATCGCGCTCTACCTGTCCGTCACCGTCGAGCACAACCTGCGCCTGTTCGGCGCGCTCGCCGGGCTGCGCGGGCGCGGCCTGCGCCAGGCGATCGACGACACCGCGCAGGCGCTCGGCCTCACCGACGTGCTCCGGCGGCCCGTGGGCCTGCTCTCCGGCGGGCAGCGCCGACGGGCCCAGGCCGCGACCGCGATGCTGCACCGGCCCGCGCTGCTGCTGCTCGACGAGCCGACCACCGGCGCCGACCCCGGCACCCGCGCCGCACTGCTGCAACTGCTGCGGGCCCGCGCCGCGGACGGCGCCGCCGTGCTCTACACCACCCACTACCTGCCCGAGCTGGCCGATCTCGGGGCCACGCTCGCGGTCTGCCGGGCCGGGCGGGTCATCGCCCGGGGCAGCCAGGACGAGCTGCGGGCCGGGCACCAGACCCTCGACGACCTCTATCACGCCCTGGCGGTCGATCATGCGTAGCCTCGCCCTCGTCCGGCTCAACCTGGCCCTGCTGGCGGCCGAGCCCGGGGCGGTGATCAGCCGCATCGGCATGCCGCTCGTGATGATCACCGTGCTGCGGCCGCTCTACCGCGCCGCCATCGGCGACCAGGGCACCACCCATGCCGTCACCGGCATGCTGGTGCTGTTCTCGCTGCTGGGGCTGTCCATCGTCGGCGGCTCGCTGCTCACCGAACGCTCCTGGCACACCCTGGACCGGCTGCGGGCCACCCCCGCGTCACCGTGGCAGATCCTGACCGGCAAGGCGGTCGCGCTCGGCGGGGTGCTGCTGGCCCAGCAGGCGGTGGTGCTCGGGTACGGCGTGGTCGCGCTCGGCCTTCGGGTCGCCCGCCCGGACCTGCTCGCGCTGGCGGCCCTGGCCTGGGCGGTCACCCTGCTGCTGCTCGGGGCCGCGGCCGCGATGACGGTACGCAGCCACAGCGAGCTCGGCGCGGTCAACGACCTCGGCGCGCTGCTGCTGTCCACGCTCGGCGGCGCGATGGTGCCGCTGTCCCTGCTGCCCGGCTGGGCGCAGACGATCGCGCCCGCGTCCCCCGGTTATTGGGCGCTGCAGGCGCTGGGCGGCGCGGCGGCCGGGGACACCGCGGCCGTGCTGCGTGGCAGCGGTGTCCTGCTGCTGGTCGCGTTCGCCGCGGGCCTCTACGCCGCCTGGCGCATGAACCGCGGCTGGGGCCGCAGTCGCCTGCTGTGACCCCGTCAGAGGTAGCAGCCGGTGGAGGGTTCGGGTGTCATCTGGATCAGGTCGCGGTCGCCGCGCTGGATGGCGAACAGCTCGGCCAGGGTGGCGCCGGAGGAGCTCAGGCCCGCGGTGCTGCCCAGCCAGGCGCTCGCCTGGGCGAAGGGCAGCGGGCCGACCTCGATCTGGGCCAGGCAGCGGCCCGGGCGCACCACGGCGGGGTGCAGCTTGTTGAGCGGTTCGTTGGTGGTGAGGCCGACGAGGACGTCACGGCCCTGGGCGAGCAGGCCGTCGGTCAGGTTCAGCAGGCGCGACAGCGCCTGGCCGCTGGACTGCTTGGCGGCCGAGGAGATCAGCTCGTCGCAGTCCTCGACCAGCAGCAGCCGCCAGCGCCGCTCCTCCTGCTCGTCGTCGCCGATGGCGACCTCCATCAGGTAGCTGGAGTCGTGGAACAGGTTCTCCGGGTCGAGCACGCAGTCGACCTGGCACCACGACGACCACGCCCGCGCGAGCGCGCGCAGCGCGGTGGTCTTGCCGGTGCCCGGCACGCCGTGCAGCAGCAGCAGGCGGCCGCTGATCGAGTCCGGGGTGAGCGTCATCAGGCGCTCCAGTGAGCCTGCGACGTCGGCGGAGTAGTTGTCCCGGATCGCGTCCCACGCCGGTGTGGTGATCGGCCGGGTGCTGCGCTGCGCGCCGCGCTTGGCGGAGTGGTGCCAGAAGCCCATCGGCACCGTGTCGGCGCGCTCGACGTGGTCCTCGCGCGCGTTGCGCGTGGCGGCGTCGAGGATGCGCAGCGCCAGCTCCTCGGTGGTCGCGGTGACGGTGACCTCGGCGACGCCGCCGCGCCAGCGCGCGGCGCGCAGCGTCCAGCCGTCGCCCGCGGCGAGGTGGCTGCGCAGGCCGTCGTCGGTGGCCACGCGCAGCACCCGCCCCTCCTCCGGCAGCAGGTTGGCCTCCTTGCGGACGCGGGGCAGGCGGGCGGTGTGGGCGTACGGCTGCTCGCCCGTGCTGAACGGGGCGAGGATCATCGCGTCGACGACGTCCCGAGGAGTGTCGGAGTCATCAAGGGTGAGGTTGGTCGACAGCTGTGGCAGAGTGCCCATACGTCGATGATCTCGCAATTGGACCTGCGCACATAGCAGTTTTCCAGCCCGGTCGCCGGGTGGGAGCGCGGGCCGCGCTCAGATGCCGAGTTTCGCCCACGGCCCCCAGATCGCGATGGTCATCCCGTGCACCGCGAGCACGTTCACGAACAGCGTGTGCCCGTCCGGGCTGAATGCGCAGCCGGCGAACTCGTCGGCCTCGCGCGACACCCCGGCGCGGTTGGTCAGCCGGTTGAGCGCGATGTCGAGCACCTGCCCGTGCCGGGTGAGCCCGCGCACGTAGTTGTTGTTCGCGCCGTCCTCGCACAGGATGAGCGTGCCGTTGGGGCTGGTGGTGATGTTGTCCGGGAAGTCCAGTCCGTCGACTGCGGGGGCCTGGTACACCAGCCGGAGCACCTCCTCCGCGCAGTGGTACGCCCAGATCTGCCCGTGGCCGTTGCCGTAGCCGCTGTCGAAGGGCCCGTCGTCCTTCTCCGCCCGGCCCCCGCCCTGCGTGGAGGTGAAGTACACGACGCCCTGCCGGAAGGTCGAGCCCTCCAGGCGGGAGAACAGCGCCGCGCCGCCGTCGCGGCCCTGGTCGCCCACGTGGCGCAGCGCCTTGTGCTCGCTCGTCGGCGCGGGCACGCCCTCGGTGTACGGGAACCTCGGCGCCGGGTCGTCGATGTCGACCCAGGTGACCGGGAAGATCGCCCCGGGCTCCTGCGCGGCCGCGAGGTCCAGCCGCGGGCGACCCTTCACGGCCAGCGCCTGCAGCCGGCCCCCGTCGGCGATGCCCCGCCCGTCGGCGCGCAGCGGATCCGGCGCGCGCGGTGGCAGGTACCGGTAGAAGCAGCTGGCGAAGGCGAAGTTGTCCTCGGTCAGATAGAGCGCGCCGCCCGCGGGGTCGTACGCCACCGACTCGTGCGCGAAGCGGCCCGCCGCCGTGATCGGCTGCGGCTCCACCGCGCCCTGCGCGGGCACCTCGAAGATGAAGCCGTGCCGCTCCCGCAGCAGGTAGTTGCCCAGCCCGGCGACGTCCGGGCCGTGCACGGTCTCCTCGCAGCTGACCCACGTACCCCACGGCATCCGCCCGCCGCAGCAGTTGGTGTGTGTGCCGCTCAGGCTGGTGTGCGAGCGCACCACCTCGCCGTACCGGGTCACCTCGATCGTCGTGGTGCCGCCGCAGGCCGCCGGGTCGTAGGTGACGTGGCCCGGCCCGAACGCCGACCCGGTGATCTTGACCTCATGGTTGCGCACCAGGATCGTGTTGCCGCCCGGTGCCTGGAACGCGCCCATGCCGTCGTGGCTGCCCGGCAGCCGGGAGCCGTCGTCGAGCACCACCGGCCACTCCGTGTCGTGAAACGAGCGGTAGGCGAAGCCCTCGGGTACCCACAGCCGCGGCACGCCGTCGCGCAGGTCGGCCGTGGGTGCGAGCTTGATCCGTGACGGCGGCTGCGGCTTGCTCTCGCGGGCCAGGAAGCCGCTGAAGGGACCGGCGGCGAACAGCCCTCCCGCCACGGCCGCGCCGCCGAGCAGCGAACGCCGGTTGATCACCATTATCGCGCTCACTTCCGTGCGTCGAGGGAACTACGGAGGTGCAACGAGCGAACCGCCCGCATGATCACGCATCGACACCGGCGGAGGTCCTTACGTCGGCGGCGTCCCGCACTGCGCCGTCGCCCGAGGCGCGGCCGCCCAGATCAGCGCGGGGCCGTGTCCTGTCCGCGCTGCGTCGTGAGCGCCTGGTGCGCCGCCATCCGGTCGAGCACCTTCGCGGCCTTGGCCGACAGCACCTCCGCCGGGTCGAAGCCCAGGCTCCGGATCGCCACGAACGCGGCGAGGGCCACGTCGGCCAGCTCGTCGGCGACCTCGCGGGGCGTGTGCGTGACGCCCTTGCGCGGGTTCTGGCCCTGTACGCCGATCCAGGCGCTGGCCGCCTCGCCCGCCTCCTCGGTCACCTTGAGGATGCGCATGGTCTGCTGCTGAGGTCCGCTGCCGTGGTGCGTGTCGAGCCACCGCACCGCCGCGTCCACCGCCCGCCGGCTCGTCTCGTCCACCCGGCGCACCCTACCCGCGCGGCGCGTGGACGGCGGGCATGGCGTCGGCCCTGCCGGGTTGTCGTACCCGGTGGATAGCGTGCGGCCCATGTCGTTGGATGTGACGGTCGGGGCGGGTTCGTTGGCCGAGGCGGCGGCGCAGTTGTTGCGGCTGCTGCCCGTGCGGGCGCATCAGCCCGCGCTGGCCGGGGTGCTGCTGCGGGCCGACGCCGAAGGGCTGGAGCTGGCCGCGTCCGACGGCGAGGCGTGGGCGCGAGTGCGGGTGGCCGCGACGGCGCACACCGACGGCGAGGCGGTGGTGTCGCGGCGTGCGCTGGCCGACACCGTGGCCACGCTGGACGCTCCGCAGCTGCGCCTGTGCACCGAGGGCGCGCGGCTGGCAGTGCGCACCGACCGGGCCCGCTTCGCGCTGCCCCGGCTCGACCTGGACACCTTTGCCCGCCCGCCGCAGGCGCCCGCGGCGGTGGGCGTGCTCACGGGCGCGGACTGGCGGGCCGCCGCCGCGGTGGCCGGCGCGGCCTCCCGGGAGGACGCGCTGCCGCTGTTCACGGCGGTGCGCATGCGCTCCGCGGGCGCGGTCGTCTCGATGCTGGCCACGGACCGCTTCCGGCTCGCCGCGGCGCGTCCGGCCTGGCGGCCGGAGCCCGACGCGGAGCTGGACGTGCTGGTTCCGGCAGCGCTCGTCACCGAGCTCGGCCGCCAGGCGGGCCGCTCGGCCGACGTGACCCTGCATGCGCAGGACGGCCTGTTCGCGCTGTCCTGGCCCGGGTGGACGGTCGGCACGGCATCTCTGGCGGTGGCCTTTCCCGACCGGCAGCTCGACCAGCTGCTGGCGGCGCAGGCCGAGGCGACGGTCCGGGTGGACGCGGACGCCCTGGCCGCCGCGGTCGGCCGGGCGGCGCACTATGCCGGGCCGCGCGGCGCGGTGACCCTCGAACTCGGCGACGGTGAGCTGTGCGTGCGCGGCAGCGACCCGCTGGCCGGGGAGTCGTCCGAGACGCTCAAGGCCGACCTGCTGGGCGACCGGCTGACCCGGCAGTACCAAGCTCGCTACCTGCTCGACGCGCTGCGCCCGTTCGCCGGCCGCCAGGCGCGCTTGGAGATCCAGTCCGCGCTGCGGCCCACCGCGTTCACGGCCGTGTCGCCCGAACCGGGCGTGGACCTGCGCTACCTCGTCGTGCCCCTACGCCCCGCGGACGCGACCCACCATCCCTGACCCACACCCCACCACGGGAACCGCCGGACCCGCCGCCGCGTCGCCGACGCCGTGCGGCCTTGCGGTTTCGGGGAAACTGCAGGAATCGACGTCCCGTTGCGTGCACTTTCCCCGAAACTGCGAGACCGGCATGATCACAGCGGCGGGGCGGTGCCGGCGGCGCGCTGCTCGGCGGCGAGGGTGACCAGCTCCGGGTACCAGGGGCCGTCGGTGAGGAGCAGGCGGCGTGCCTCGTCGAGCGCGTGCGCGCGTACCTCCAGGACGGTCTCGCCGTCGTCGGGGTTGACCGGTGCGCCCTCGACGCTCACCTCGGCGAAGCACCACAGCCAGGCCATTTCCGGGTGCGGCTGGTGCGGCCGGTACGGCGCGGGCTGGTCGGACACCGCGTGATGCGCGCCGACGACGTGCAGCGGGCCGCGCAGCACCGCACCGGCCTCCTCGCGCAGCTCACGGGCGGCGCACTCGGTGACGCTCTCATCGGGCTCGCGGGTGCCGCCGGGCAGGAACCAGACGTCCCGGGCGTCTCGGCAGAGCACGATCCGGTCGCCGGCGAAGCCGACGACGTGCACGTTGGTGACGAGCCGGTCCGGCGGCGGGGTGATGGAGAACCGGCAGTCGACGCCGGCCCACTCCCACCGCTGCGGGGCGAACAGCAACGGAAAACGGTCATGAGGGGACGCCACGGCGGGATCGTACCCGCGGGCGGCTCAGGACAGGGGGTTGGCGGCGGGGACTGCCAGCAGGTCGAGGAAGGCATGCTGGGTGTTGCCGGTGTCGCGCAGCAGCTCGCGGGCCTTGGCGAGGGGGATGAAGCGGCAGGTGACGACCAGGCCGGTGTCCCAGACGCCGGGATCGCCGATGACGGTGTGCCGCCACTGGCCGCGGTCGTCGTCGCTGCGCAGGTGGAAGTAGACGTTCAGGTACGGCCGGCGGGTGTCGGCGAACCGGCCGCTCTGCACGCCCACGACGCCGAGCACGGCCAGCGGGCCGGACACGCCGGTCTCCTCGTACGTCTCCCGGACCATCGCGTCGTTGAGCAGCTCGCCCCGTTCGACGCCGCCGCCGGGCAGGTGCGTGCCGGGCGTGCTCGGATATTCGAAGATCAGCAGCTCCAGTGCGTCGTTCGCGCCGCGCGTGACGTAGCCGGTCACCCGTACGCGGGTGGGCCGGTGCGCACCGATGCCGATGACCGAGACGAACAACCCGACCTGGACCACCGTGACGAGCAGCGCGCCGACCGCCCACCACAGCGGGAAGTCGCCGAACACCGACGCGACGACCAGGCCGAGCCCGAGGCCGCCCGCGATGGGGGCGGTGACCTGCCACCACAGCGGCGCGGCGGCCAGCCGGCGGCGGTCACGCCAGATCCACCACCAGGCCAGCGCGGATCCGGCCAGGGCCAGCACCGCACCGACCGTGTCGAGCAGTCCGGGGCCGTGCGCGTCGCTGAACGAGATCATGCGGGGCCCGTCGTCGGGCAGGGCCAGCAGCAGACCGCCCAGCAGGGTGCAGACCGCCCAGGCGGTGATGACGTGAGCACGGCGCACCTTGGGCTGCTCCTCCACTGACGACGGTGGTTGCACCATATCGGCCCGCCTCACCGTTGTGGGGGAGCGTCGTGGTGTCCGGCCAGCAGCTCCTGGAACCAGATCTTCGCCTTGATCGCGGGCCGCCGCAGTTGCACCTCCCGCCAGGTCGACTTGGCCAGCTTCGCGGCGGCCTTCGGGGTCGGCCTGGTGTAGCGCCAGCGTGCCCAGGGGGAGTGCGGGCGGGCCAGCCGGATCGCGCCGACGATCAGCAGCACCGGGACGAACAGGCCGATCAGCCCGGTCCAGATCTTGCCCTTGACCAGGGTGAGCAGCACCAGCCCCAGGTGGGTGGACGCGATCGCCCCGGCGATCGCCCAGCCGATGCCGCCCGCGGCGGCGGCGGCCAGCATCAGCGAGTCGATCCCGGCCGGGCGTACGCCGAGCACCAGCAGCCCTGTCACGGCGACCGCCACGAACACCGCGTCGATCGAGGTGCGGCCCTTCTCTGACCAGTAGACGTCCTCCAGGTGCAGGATCAGCGCGAACTCGTCGAGCACCAGGGCCGAGCCGATGCCGAACAGCGCGGCGAGGATCGACCGCCAGACGACGTACTCGTCCGGCACGATCAGTGCGGCCACCCCGGCCACCAGCATGAACACGACGCCGAAGACGACGTGGTGGATGTGCAGGCCGCCGCCGGGGGTGACGTTGCCGGGCCACCACTTCACCTGCGCCCGGATCATGCGCACCGAGAACCGGATGAAGACGAACCCGAAGATCACCCCGGCGAAGAAGCAGAACAGGGGCAGGCGGCCGGTCTCCACGACCGTGCGGTGGAACCAGTCGGACACCGTCCCACCTCCGCCTCCATACCTGAGCTTTCATCGTATTTGCTGCGTTAAGTCTAGTGAGTGCCATATGTTCGTGTTGACGGCCTGGATACTTCGCCGACGAGACGAGGTGGCACGTGGACACGGCGACCCGCGCGAAACGCGACTGGCGGGAATCGGTGCCCCGCGTATTCGCCATCCTGATCGCCTGCATCGCCCTGATCAGCGCCCTGGCCGCAGTCGGCGGCGCGATCGGGCACAGCACCCAGACGGTGCGCCGGGTGCTGGACGACGTCCTGATCCCGGTCCCGGCGAACCTCGCGTACGCCGCGTTCATGGCGGTCCTCGCCGCGGCGACCGCACGGCGCAAGCGGATCGCCTGGTGGACCATGATCGTCTACCTGGTCATCGACGTCGGATCGAGCGTGCTCGCGCTCGGCGTCATCACGCTGGTGCCCGAGGGCGAGCTGGTCGACGATGCCGGAGTGCCGCTGTTCAGCGGCTGGGGCCGGGTGGCCACCAGCATCGCCGTACTCGTCGGCGTCGCGGGTCTGGTCATCCTGTTCCTGGCCCGCAACCAGTTCTACGCCCGGATCCGCAAAGGCGCCGTGTGGAAGGCCCTCGCCGTCTTCGCGGGCGTCGCCGCGGTCGGCATCGGCCTCGGCTACAGCCTCGTCGCCGCGTTCCCCGGCACGCTCGGCTCGGACGCCGGCGAGCAGCTGGCGTACGCGGCGGAGAAGGTGCTCGGCGGCGCGTTCGAGTTCGACGTGACCCGCGACGGCGCCGCGCCCGGCTGGGTCAACTTCGTGCTCGGCCTGTTCGGCGCGATCGCGGTGTTTGCGGCCCTGTTCACACTGCTGCGCTCACAGCAGGTCAACTCGGTGCTGGAGCCCGCCGACGAGGTGAAGGTGCGCGGGCTGCTGGACCGCTACGGCGAGCGCGACTCGCTGGGCTACTTCGCGACCCGCCGCGACAAGCTGGCGACCTTCTCGCCCAGCGGCAAGGCGGCGGTCACCTACCGCCCGGTCAACGGCGTGAGCCTGGCCAGCGGGGATCCGGTCGGTGATCCGGAGGCCTGGGGCGGGGCCATCGAGGCGTGGCTGGAGGAGGCGCGCAGCTACGCCTGGACTCCGGCGGCCATGGGCGCGAGCGAGGAGGGCGCCACGGCGTACCACAAGGCCGGGCTGAAGGTCCTCGAACTGGGCGACGAGGCGATCCTGCTGACCGACCGGTACTCCCTCGACGGCCGCGAGATGCGCCAGGTGCGCCAGGCCGTCAACCGGGTCGAGCGGGCCGGATACACCTCGACGGTGCGTCGGCACGCCGAGATCCCGCCCGACGAGATGAAGGAGATCGCGGACCTGGCCACGCGGTGGCGCGACACCGACAGCGAACGCGGCTTCTCCATGGCGCTGGGCCGCCTCGGCGACCCCAACGACGGGCAGTGCGTGCTGGTCGAGGCCCGCGACCGCGACGGCATCGTGCGCTCGATGCTGTCGTTCAGCCCGTGGGGCCGCCGCGGCCTGTCGCTGGACCTGATGCGCCGCGACCACGAGGCCGAGAACGGTGTCATGGAGTTCATGGTCACCGCGCTCATGAACGCCGCGCCCAAGCTGGGTGTGGAACGGGTGTCGCTGAACTTCGCGGTGTTCCGGGCGGTGTTCGAGGAGGGCGGCCGCATCGGCGCCGGGCCGGTCCTGCGGCTGTGGCGGCGGGTGCTGATGTTCTTCTCCAAGTGGTGGCAGCTGGAGCAGCTGTACCGCTCGAACATCAAGTACCAGCCGGAGTGGGTGCCCCGCTTCCTGTGCTTCGGCGAGCGGCGCGACCTGGCCAAGGTCGGCCTGGCCTCGGCGATCGCGGAAGGCTTCCTGACCGTGCCGGGCACCCCGGTCGCGGCACTGGACGCGACCGCGGCACCCGTGCTGGAGGGCCTGCCCGCACCGGCGGAACCGGCCGAGCTGGCCGGTGCGGCCCACGACGAGAGCGTCAACGAGCAGATGGCGGTACGCCTGGCCAAGCTCGAAAGGCTGCGCGCGGACGGCGTCGACCCGTACCCGGTGGGCTTCCACCCGACCGCGACCTGTGGGCAGATCCACGACCGGCATCCGGAGACGCCCGCCGACACGCGCACCGGCGACCGGGTGTCGGTGGCCGGCCGGGTCATGCTGCAACGCGACCATGGCCACATCGCCTTCGCGACCATCCGGGACTGGAGCGGTGAGCTGCAGCTGATGCTCGACCGCGACGTCGCTCCCTGGACCGAGGCCGTCGACATCGGCGACCACGTCGGTGTCACCGGCGAGGTGGTCACCACCAAACGCGGCGAGCTGTCGGTGCACGTCGACACCTGGGAGATCACCGGAAAGTGCCTGCGCCCGCTGCCGGACAAGCACAGCGGCCTGACCGACCCGGAAGCGAAGGTCCGTCAGCGCTACCTCGACCTGATCACCAGCAGTACGGCGCGCGACCTGCTGCGGGCGCGCAGCGCGGCGGTGCACAGCCTGCGCCAGTCGTTCAGCGACCGCGGCTTCATCGAGGTGGAGACGCCGATCCTGCAGCGCATCCACGGCGGCGCGAACGCCCGCCCGTTCACCACCCACATCAACGCCTACGACCTGCGCCTCTACCTGCGCATCGCGCCCGAGCTGTATCTGAAGCGGCTGGCCGTGGGCGGCGTGGAGAAGGTGTTCGAGCTGGGCCGCACCTTCCGCAACGAGGGCGTGGACTACAAGCACAACCCCGAGTTCTCCATGCTGGAGGCGTATCAGGCCTATGCCGACTACGACTCGATGCTGACGCTGACCCGCGAGGTGGTGCAGTCCGCGGCGCAGGCCGCCAACGGCGAGTGCGTGATCGTGCATGACGGGCAGCCGCACGACGTGTCCGGGGACTGGACCGTGCGCACCGTCGACGAGGCGATCTCGTCCGCGCTCGGCGAGGAGATCACCGCCGACACCGACGTGGAGAAGCTGCGCAAACTCTGCGACGACGCGAAGATCCCGTACGACCCGAAGTGGGGCCGCGGCGCGGTGGTGCTCGAGATGTACGAGCGTCTGGTCGAGGAGAAGACCGTCATGCCGACGTTCTACAAGGACTTCCCGACCGACGTGTCCCCGCTGACCCGGCAGAGCCGCGTCGACGCGCGGCTGGCCGAGCGCTGGGACCTGGTCGCCTTCGGCACCGAGCTGGGCACCGCGTATTCCGAGCTCACCGACCCGATCGAGCAGCGCCGCCGGCTCACCGAGCAGTCGCTGCTGGCCGCGGGCGGCGACCCGGAGGCGATGGAGCTGGACGAGGACTTCCTGCAGGCGCTCGAGTACGCCATGCCGCCCACCGGCGGTCTCGGCATCGGCGTCGACCGGCTGGTCATGCTGCTCACCGGTCGGTCCATCCGGGAGACCCTGCCGTTCCCACTGGTCCGCGGGAACCGCTGACCTTCCCGTCGTGCGGGGTGCCGGTCGCAAGCGGCGGGCGCCCTGCCCTTTTCTTCCGCCTTCTGGCGCCCGCCGTTCCCGTCGTGAGGCGAATCCTGCTCGTGAATAGACCGAGCGCGACGATTCGATACGCCCCTTTTGGACATTTTGCTATGGTGCAGATACGTAGGCCGCAGGAGGAGTCATGCGTGCCGGATCAGCACCCGGGAACGGACGGCGCGTGATCGTCACCGCGCTGGTGCTGGGCGTCGTCATCCTCGTCGGTGGATTCCTGCTCGGACACCTCGCCGGCAGCCGCTCCCGGGCCGGGCTCGGCGACCGGCCGGAGGGCGGCCCCAAGATCTCACGTGATCGGGTCGCGCCGCTGGCCCGGCTGGCGCTGCCGCCGCTGCCGCCCCAGCCCCAGCCGATCACCGGGCCCGACCGCCCCCCGCTGCCCGTCGAGCGCGGCGGCCCGTTCGGCAGCCGGTTGACCACCGGCACCCCCGAGGTCGCGCTGACCTTCGACGACGGACCTGACGAGGTGTGGACGCCGCAGGTGCTGGCGCTGCTGCGCGACTACGGTGTGCAGGCCACCTTCTGCATGATCGGTTCCAAGGCCGCCAAGTATCCGCAGCTCGTGCGTGATGTCGTCGCGGACGGGCACACGCTGTGCAACCACAGCTGGAGCCACGACGTGTGGCTGGGCCTGCGCGACGAGGAGACGGTGCTCGCCGACCTGCGCCGCACCAACGAGGCCCTCACCAGGGCGGCACCGTCGGCGCGCATCTCCTACTACCGCCAGCCGGGCGGGAACTGGTCACCGGTCGTGGTGGCCGCCGCTCGGCGGCTGGGCATGACCGCGCTGCACTGGCGGATCGACCCGCACGACTGGCAGCTCGGGCCGTCGCACCGCATCGCGGCCGATGTGACCTCGCAGGCCACCCCGGGCGCGATCGTGCTGTTGCACGACGGCGGCGGCGACCGCGGCCGGACCCTGTCCGCGCTGCGCACCATCCTGGCGAACCTGATCACGCGGTTCCACCTGGCCCCGCTGCCGCCGGGCATGGAAGAGCCCCGGCCATCCGGAACCGGTTGGTTCGGACGGCCGGGGCAGTGATTCACCGCCGCGGTGGCGTGCGGTTATCGCGTCAGAGCGTCGACGACCTGCTGGGCGCGGGTCTCGTGCTTGGCGTAGTGGTACGGGAAGGCGGACACCTGGACCTCCTGGATGGCCAGGGTCAGCGGCATGTCCTGCCAGCCGGTGACGTTGTCGAGGGCCTTGTAGAACTGGGTCGCCGCGTACTTCGGCTGCATCAGGTCCCGCACGGTGCCCCAGCCGGAGGTCGGGCGCTGCTGGAACAGGCCGACCGAGTCGTGGTCGGAGCCCTCACCCTGGTTGGTGTAGTTGTACGACTCCGCGTACACGGTGCTGGCCAGGTTGTACAGCTGGCTCTCCTGCATCGCGCAGGCGACGGCCGCCACGTAGGCGCGCTTGGGCAGGCCCAGCTCCTTGCCGGCCTGCACGATCGCCTGGGCGTTGCGCATCTGGGTCATGTCCAGCCCGGCGACGGGGCGCAGGACCGGCTTGGGGGCGGCCTTCGGCTTCACGGCCACCTTGGGCTTTGCGGCGATCTTGGGCGCTGCCTTCGGGGCGGCCTTGGGCGCTGCCTTGGGGGCTGCGGCCTTCGGCTGGGCCTTGGGCGCTGCCTTGGGGGCTGCGGCCTCGACCGGCTTCACCGCGGTGGTCGCGGCGCGGTCCATCGACCGCGTCGCGGCCTGGTCGGCCACGGCCCGGCTCGCGCTCGCGGTCTGCAGGGTCACCTGGTGGTCGGGTGCGCCGGCACCGGCCGCCACTCCGCCGACCGTGGCGGCGCCCAGGACGCCGACGAGGCCGGTCACTGCCATCAGCTTGCGCGAGTCGGCCGACTTGAGCCGGCTGATCGCCTCCGCGAGGGACTTGAGGGGACTGGTCAGGGGATTCTGGCGGGCGGCCGCTCGGTGACGGCCGACTCCGCGCTGCTCGTGTGCTCCGTTGCCACGCATTCGACGAGCTTAGAAAGGAGATCGACCGGTGCCCACCTGCGAATAGTGGCCCGGACCACTGTTGAGCGCTACGAAGGTGCAGTTCACGGCCCCACTCCAGGCTTTCAGGCTGTGTTGATGTAGTACTTTCGGCTGATGGCAATACGGACATTTCACTCAGTCTTGGTGGCCGACCAATAGGTCTGAAACGGGCTGAAACCGGATAATCTATGAGTCGGAGTCAGGTGGGAGCGCTATGGACTGGAACCTGCTGGCCTGCGCCCGGCACCACCTGAGCTACGCCCCGGACGAGCCCGAACTGCGCGATCACCTGCGGGTGCACACCGTCGAGGGAGCGGCCTGGCGCTGCCTGCGCTGCGGGGACTACGTGCCCGGCCCGCCGCGCGCCGCCGGCCCCGCAGACGAGGCCCCCGTGCCGCTGCGCGGGCAGCTGCTGCGCGACGCCGTGGTGCTGCGGGCCCTGGCGGTCGAGCGCGTGGTCCGCGGTGGGCTGCTGCTGCTGGGGGCGTACGCCGTCTGGCGCTTCCGCGGCGAGCAGCCCGCCGTGCGGGCCGAATTCGACCAGGACCTGCCCCTGCTGCAGCCGCTGGCCGACCGGCTGCACTGGAACCTGGCCGACTCGCCGCTCGTACACCTGGCGCGCACCGCCCTGGCCACCCGGCCGCAGACGCTTTCCTGGATCACCGCCGGGCTGGCCTGCTACGGCCTGCTCCAGCTCGCCGAGGGCACCGGGCTGTGGCTGCTGCGCCGCTGGGGCGAATACCTGGCCGCGGTGGCCACCGCGGCGTTCATCCCGCTGGAGGTGTACGAGCTGATCGAGCGCGTCACCTGGGTCCGCGTCACCGCCCTGCTGATCAACATCGGCGCGGTGGTGTTCCTCGTCTACCGCAAGCGCCTGTTCGGCGTACGGGGCGGCCGGGCCGCATACGACGCCGAACGCCACCACGCCAGCCTCATCCAGGTGGCCCGCGCCGCCACCGGCACGTGACGCCCACGGCTCGCCGAGCGGCAACTCTTGAAGAGTCGCGGCATCCAGAGGCGCTTGAGACCGCGACTCTTCAAGAGTTGCGACCCGGGGATGGACGTGAGCGCCCGCCCGGCGGGGCCGGGCGGGCGCTGGTGCAGACGGTCGCAGATGCGGCCGGTGGTGTCACTGGCCGAACAGCTTGCCCATCATCTGCTGGAGCTGCTGCGGGTCGGGCATCTGGCCCTGCGGCGTCGCCTGGTTCACGATCTCCGGCAGCACCTTGGCGAGGTCGTCGGCGGCCTGGCGCGGCGTGGTGCCGGCTTCCTCCGCCACGTGCTCGAGTGTGCCGCCGCCCAGCGCCTGCTGCAGCTGCGCGCCGGTGACGTTCTCGTTCTTGCCGGTGCCGATCCAGGACTGCACCTGGGGGCCCAGGCCCGACTTGCTCAGCTGATCCACCAGACCGCTGAGGTTCGCCTGACCGCCGCCGCCGCCGCCGCCGCCGCCGCCACCGCCGCCGCCGCTCATCTGGCTGAACAGGCCCTTGAGCAGGCTCTGGATCTGCGGGTCGCTCATCAGCTTCATGATCTGGTTGAGGTCGACTGCCATTTCCCGTTACCCCCGTACTCGGTGCTGGACACTCTTCCTCGACCCTAGGGGGTCGGCCGAACGGCTGAAGCAAAAGCAGCGAAATGGCCTCTGGCATGGACATGCTTCGTCCAGAATGTGCCGCATGACGGAATACACCGATCAAGAGCGCCAGACCCTGCGCACCGCGGCTTTCGGCGCCGTGTTCCTCGTGTCCCATGCGGACCCGGGCTTCTTCGCGAGCTTCAAGGAGAGCATCGCCGGCGCCAAGGCGCTCGCGGGTGCGTCACCCGAGTTGCAGAGCGTGTTCAAATCCGGCGGCCTGCCCGAGATCCCCAAGGGATCCCCGGCCGAACTGGAGTCCGGTGTGCTCACCGCGCTGCAGCAGTCGGCAGGCATCCTGCAGGCCAAGTCACCACAGGACCTGACCGAGTTCCGCTCGGTCATCACCGCCGCCTGCGACCACGTCGCCAACGCCTCCGGCGGAGTCAAGGACACCGAGACCGCCGCCATCGCCAAGGTCAAGTCCGCCATCGGCGCCTGACCGCTCTCGATCGTTCGACTTGCCTGGCACCCGGGCGTATGTGTGGTCAAGATACGCACGGGTGCCAGGCAGGTCCGTTGATCGTGGGACCGGTCAGGGGAGTAGGTGGGCGGCGGCGCGGAGTTGGGTGGCGTGGCGGTGGAGGTCGGTGACGATCTCGGTGACCGTGGTGTCGCGCAGGCGGGCCAGGGGGACGGAGACGCTGATCGCGTCGACGGCCGGCGTACGCAGTGGCACGGCGACGGCCAGGCACATGATGCCCTCGGTGTTCTCCTCGCGGTCCTCGGCATGACCGGCCTCGCGCACCCGGGCCAGCTCGGCGTGCAGGGCGTCGGGGGTGGTCAGCGTGTGCGCGGTGAGCGCGGTCAGCGGCCAGTCGAGCAGGCGGTCGACCTCGGCGTCGGGGCGCGCGGCCAGCAGTGCCTTGCCCAGCGCGGTGGCATGGGCGGGCAGGCGGCGGCCGATCGCGCTGAACAGCCGCAGCGGATGGGCCGATTCGCGTTTCGCTATGTAAACGACGTTCGGCCCGTCGAGCCGGCCGAGGTGCACGGTCTCGCCGAAGCGGGCCGACAGCGCGTCCAGAGCGGCGTTGAGCAGCCCGATCGCGTCATCACTGTCCAGGTAGGCCGCGCCGACCTGCAGGGCGCGGACGCCGAGGCCGAAGCGCGAGCCGGTGGCGTCGGTCTCCACCCAGCCGCGCTGGCTCATCGTTCGCAGCAGACCGTGCAGGCTGCTCTTGGGGATGTCCAGCTCCCGGGACAGCTCGACGAGCCCGCGGGGGCCGCCGGCGGCGAGCGCCTCGAGCAGCTCGAGGGTGCGGTCGGCGGACTTCACCGGCGGGCGGTCGGCCCCCTGCTGGTTCATTGCCAATCCCTTCGTCTGCCACTATGGTCACATACGTGACTGTAGTTCACCAACATGAATGCTCATCTGACGTCATCCGGCTGCTCGCCGGTGACCGGCTACTGCCGGTGGTCATCCTTCCCGACGCGTCCGCGGCCGAGCCGCTGGCCGCCGCGCTCACCGCGGGCGGCCTCCACTCCATAGAGGTCACCCTGCGTACGCCCGCCGCGCTCGACGCGATCAAGCGGCTCGCGGCGTCCTCGGACCTGCTCGTCGGCGCGGGCACCGTGCTGAGCCCCGAGCAGGCCGAGCGGGCCGTCGAGGCGGGCGCCCGCTACGTGGTCTGCCCCGGCTTCAGCGCCGCGGTGGTGCGCCGCTGCCAGGAACTCGGCGTGCCGGTGTTCCCCGGCGTGGCCACCCCCACCGAGATCCAGATGGCTCTCGAAGCGGGCCTGGAGGTGGTGAAGTTCTTCCCGGCCGAGCAGCTCGGCGGCGCCCCGATGGTCAAGGCGTTGTCGGCCCCGTTCCCGGGCGTGCGCTTCGTGCCGACCGGCGGGGTGACCACCGCCAACCTCGCGGCCTACCTGGCCGTGCCGGCCGTGCTCGCGGTCGGCGGCACCTGGATGGTCGCCGCCGACCTGCTGGCCGCCGGGGACTACGCCGAGATCACCCGGCGTACGGCCGCGGCCGTCGCGGCCACCCGGCCGGCCGAGACCGACACGAGGGGAGAGTCCGATGCCCGTTGACGTCCGTCCCGCCGAGGACTGCCGATACGACCTGGTCTCGCTCGGCGAGGTGATGCTGCGCCTGGACCCGGGTGAGGGCCGGGTGCGCACCGCGCGTTCGTTCCGCGCCTGGGAGGGCGGCGGGGAGTACAACGTCGCGCGCGGGCTGCGGCGGTGCTTCGGCATGCGTACCGCGCTGGTCAGCGCGTTCGCCGACAACGAGGTGGGCCGCCTGCTGGAGGACATGATCCTCACCGGTGGCGTGGACACCTCGCTGGTCAAGTGGCTGCCGTACGACGGCATCGGCCGCACCGTGCGCAACGGCCTCAACTTCACCGAGCGCGGCTTCGGCGTGCGCGGCGCGGTCGGCGTCTCCGACCGGGGCCACACCGCCGCCGGGCAGCTGCGTCCCGAGGACGTCGACTGGGAGCACCTGTTCGGCACGCTGGGCGTGCGCTGGTTCCACACCGGAGGCATCTACGCCGCGCTGTCGGACACCACGCCCGACGTGATCGAGGCGGCGATGGCGGCTGCCCGCCGCCACGGCACGGTCATCTCGTACGACCTCAACTACCGCCCCAGCCTGTGGAAGGCGATCGGCGGCAAGGCGCGGGCGCAGGAGGTCAACCGGCGGCTGGCCCGCTACGTCGACGTGATGATCGGCAACGAGGAGGACTTCACCGCCAGCCTCGGCTTCGAGGTGCCCGGCACCTCGGAGGACCTGTCGGACCTGGAAGCCGAGAACTTCGAGAAGATGATCGGCCAGGTCGTGCAGGAGTACGACAACTTCAAGGTGGTGGCCACGACGCTGCGTACCGTGCGCAGCGCGACGGTCAACGACTGGGGCGCGGTGGCCTGGAGCCGCGACGGCTTCGCGCACGCCACGCACCGCCCCGCGTTGGAGATCATGGACCGGGTCGGCGGTGGCGACAGCTTCGCCAGTGGCCTGATCTACGGCTTGATCACCACCGGTGACCTGGGCCGCGCCGTCGAATACGGCGCGGCGCACGGCGCGCTGGCGATGACCACCCCCGGCGACACCTCGATGGCGACCCGAACCGAGGTCGAGGCGCTGATGGCGGGCGCAGGCGCCCGCGTCCAGCGCTGATCACGCGATCGGCAGGACCGCGTTGACCTGCGGAATGTCGCAGGTCAACGCGGCGAGGAGTTAGGAAGGGCACCTTCTATATCGCATAGCGATAAGAAGGTGCCCTTCCTTCGTTCAGGCGGTGGTGGGGAGCGGGTGGTACAGGTCGCGGGCGTGGTCGGCGACGGCCGCGCCGACGACGGTCGCCTCCAGCGGCAGCATGTCCAGGCACAGCCGGATGGCGTCGGTCATGCGTACCAGCGGCACCCGCATGGACAGCGTGCAGTGCGGCACCCAGGCCCCGGGCTGGTAGAACGAGCCGGTCTCGATGCCCGCCGCGGCCAGTCGCCCGTGCACGGCCGCGTGGTGGGCCAGCAGCTCGGCGGTCGGCACCGGGCCGAGCCAGAGCACCCGGCCCAGGAACTGCCCGATGTGGTCGAACGCCAGCTTGATCGGCGGCGCGATCGCCAGCCCCTGCAGCGCCGCCTCGACAGCCGGCCCGTCGAGCACGTCCGCGCTGGTGATGGAGAGATGCGGCCGGTGCTTGCGGTGGGTGAGATCGCGCAGGGTGGGCACGCCCTCGGCCTCCAGGGCGTTCCAGAGGGTACGCAGGCGCGCGGTGGCGACGGGGTCGAGATAGAGCTCCAGGGCGGCGGCCATGGTGGGAGACAGTACCTCCATGATCGTCCTCGGACGACCGAGTATTGACGGCCTAAAAGGTGCATTTCGCCGTACGATCGGACACCGTGAACCTGGATCCGTTCTACGCCGCGGTGGCCGCGATCAACTTCACCCTGCTCGGCCTGTGGCTGGTGGTGGTCACCGACCGCAAGGAGCTCAGCCGCCACGACGCCGCCTCGCGCCGCATGGCCTACCTGGTCTCCCTGCAGTTCGCCATCCCCGGCACGCTGTCCCTGCTGGCCCAGGTCGCCCCGACCGTGGTCCTGCTCTGGCGCACCGCCTTCACCCTGGCCGGCATCGCCGGCGGCATCGGCGCGATCCTGCTCGCCCGCCAGCTCCAGCGCCAAACCGGCACCCACGGCATCGCCAACCTGCTCCGCTACGTAGCCGTCCCCGCCTACGCCCTGGTCACCCTCATCGCCGTACTCCCCCCGAGCGCCGTCAAAGCACTGGGCATCGGCCTCACCCCACTACAACTCGAAGCCGTACTCCTATCCATCCTGGTCTTCCTCGGCGTCCAAGAAGCCTGGGCCGTAGCCATGGCCCCCCGCCCCACGGACACCCCCCACCCCGCGGACACCCCCCACCCCGCCGACGCCCCCCGCTGATCACGACGATCTTGCGCGAATGGTGGGTGCGACACGCCCACAACGGGCATACCCAACGGTTCACGCAAGATCGTCGCGATCTTCAGGACGGGTGTGCGGCGATGAGGGCGGCGACCATGCGGGGGACGGCTTCGCCGATGGGGTCGCGGACGACCTGGTCGGCGACGACGTCGTACGGGGTCGGCTGGGCGTTGACGATGGTGGTCTTCGCCCCTTCGGTCATGGCGATGGCGCACAGCGACGCGGCCGGCTGGACCTGCAGCGACGTGCCGACGGCCCAGAAGATCCGGCACGCCTTGGCGATCGAGCCGGCCTGGTTCAGCGTGTCGCTGTCCAGGTTCTCGCCGAACATGATCGTGCCGGCTTTGAGGATGCCGCCGCAGGACAGGCAGGCCGGGTCCGGGTCACCGGCCTCGACCCGGTCCAGCGCGTCACGCATGGTGCCCCGCTCACCGCAGCCCATGCAGCGCACCGTGAACATGGTGCCGTGCAGCTCCAGCACCTTGCGCGGGGTCGAGCCCGCCTTCTGGTGCAGGCCGTCGATGTTCTGCGTGATGATCCGCACCGGGAAGCCGGCCCGCTCCAGCTCGACCAGCGCGAGGTGCGCCGGGTTGGGCTGGGCGGTCCACGCCGCGTTGTCGGCACGGGCCCGCCACGAGGCGCGGCGCACGGCCGGGTCGGCCATGTAGTACTCGTACGTGAACATCTTCTCCGCGGCCGGGTCCCTGGTCCATACGCCCTGAGGACCTCTGAAATCGGGGATTCCGGAGTCGGTGGAGATACCCGCACCCGTCAGGATCGCGATCATCGGCTTGCGCTCGTTCATACGGTCCATGTTCCAAGCCGTTTCAAGCCGATTTACCCGGGGCCTGCGTGCATGTCTCCCCGGCTGTCGTCGGCTCACCGCACAGGTGACACCAGGTGGATTCCACCGGCTGGAGTGCCCGGAAGGCAACCAGATCACGCACGTCCTGGACGGCGGAGGGCTGGACGGCGAACGCCCACAGCTGCCAACTGTCCATGCCGTCATAGATCCAGCTGTGAAGTCGAGCGAAGAAGGCCGACTCGCCGCCGCCCCACCACAGGGCCCCTTCGCCGCTTGCTTCCGGAAGCACCGGCGGCAGCCCCGCGTCGGGGATCGACGGCGTGACCTTGTTGGCGACCCTGAACTCGAAGCTCCGGTGGGGCCGATGGCGCAGTTCCGCCAGCAACGCATCACTCTGAAGACGCTGCTCGACATTGCGGTTGAGAACCCTGTATGCGATGGGCTCGCCGTAGTCGACGGCAACGCGGCCGTCTACCAGCACATCCAGGCCCCACGTGAGGTCTCCGTCAACGATCCCGGCAAACGCCCAGCCTTGCTCGGTGAGGTAGGCCGTGGGGCCGCGCCTCGGGCCATGCCTTTTGACCCTCAGGCCATACGTCATGGGATTGCCGACCAGAAGTTTGTAGCCGATGCCGCCGAAGCGTTGCTCGAACCGGACCATCGCTTCGATGATCTCCTCCGGGGCTCTGCTCTCTCGCCCGCAGGCGTCGACGACCCGTCCCTCGGAACGGATCACCTCCTCCGGGGTCGGGTCGAATCGCCGCGCTTGGTCGAGGAATCCCTTCAGTCGTCGGCCCACCGACCGGTCATGGAGAATGTGCACGCGGCAAGGCTAGCGCCGCAGCTGAACAGCGGGGATCCGAGCAGCTCGATTCGACTGGGCTGGGCGGTATGAAGCGGCCGGCCGGGTGGACCGCGCTGCCGGCCGGCCCTGACCGGCGCGGCCTACGTCCGCGGGCGTCGGTGGTAGCCGGGGCCGCCCGGTTTGTCCATCTCACCGCGGTAGACACCGTCCCGGATCTCGGACTCGTATCCCGCGTACTCGGGCATGCCCATCTCCGGGCCACCGCCAGCTCGGCCTCCACGTCGTACGGCACCCGCACGAACTGGATCGAGAACGGCGCCTCGGCCTCGGACCCGTACACCCCCTCCAGGATCACGTACACCGGGGTCGGGTCGTCCATGGAGTTGCCGACGCTGCCGGTGTTGAACAGGGTGCGCCGGGCGCGGTCCACCTCGTAGTACGGGTCGTGGGTGTCGCCGTAGCCGACCACCGACGGTTCCGGTCCGTCGCCGGTCGCCGGGGTGTTGGCGAACATCGACAGGAACTCCGCCTCGTCGTGGTCGAAGCGGACGCGGTGGTGCACCGTGCCCGACGAGGCATGGTAGAGCCGTACGCGTCGCCCGCTCATCAGGAAGTCGTGGCTGAAAGGTAGCGCCCGCAGCCACTCGCCCTGCCCCTGCGACAGCTGCGCCAGCCACCACGCGAATGACTTCGTCGGGGTGTCGAAGGTCCGGGCGGGATCGGGCAGGAAGTCGTCCCAGTTGCCGAGGATGTTGACCTCGCACCGCTCCCGGCACAGGTCGATGACCTCACGCCCGCGCGGTCCCTTGCCGACGTAGTCGCCGAGATTGAAGATGCGCGTTATGCCGCGGGCGTCGATGTCGTCGAGGACCGCCTCCAGGGCGGTCAGGTTGCCGTGCACATCGGAGATCAGGGCGATGCGGTCGAGGGGCTGGCGCATTTCATGATCCTATTTGTGGCGCGGGCACGCCGCTGTCCCGTGCCGTGCACCACGGCGACCGGTCAGCGGGCGGTCAGGGGTTTGACCCAGCGCGACCACTGCGGCTGCCGCGCATAGCCGACGGCGGTCCACGCCTCGGCGGCGAGTTCGTTGGCGTCGAGCACCATCGCGTCGGCCCGCCGCCCGCCCAGGGCCGCGAACCGCTGCTCGGCGGCGTTCAGCAGGGCACGCCCGATGCCCTGGCGGCGGCGGTCCGGGTGCACGGCATACCGGTAGAGGTGGCAGCGCCAGCCGTCCCACCCGGCGATCAGCGAACCTACGATCTCGTCGCCGTCCACGGCCAGCAGCAGCGACTCGGGGTCGCGGGCCAGCAGCGCGTTTACCGCCTCGGCGGCGTCGCCGCGGTCGGTGTTCTCGGCGGCGGTCTTCCAGAAGGCGAGCAGCTGCTCGATGTCGGTGGCGTCGGCGGTGCGCAGGGAGAACGGCATGCCGGGATTCTCCCTGCCGCAGTGGAACGTGGCCGCGGTGCCCCTAGCCCGTCCAGGGCAGGAACATGAGCGCGGTGATGGCGGTGGACGCCGACGTCACGCCGAGCATGGCCGTCCAGAGCACGCTCAGCGCCGTCGGGGCCGGATTGCCGGCCAGGAACTGCCGGATGACCGTGGCACGCTCCGCGGCCGGGACCACCTGGTCGAGCCAACCTTCGGATTCGGCGTGGTAGAAACGCGTCCACAGCCGGGCGGCGTTGACCCCGACCGCGCTCAGCCCGCACAGGACCGAGGCCAGCAGCAGCAGGACGGCCTGCCGGCCCGCCAGGTCGAAGACGCCGCTGGTGGGGGGACCGACGGTGGCCGCCGCCACGCAGAGCAGCACGGTGCCGGCGAAGCCGAGCGCGGCGATGCCGTTGGCGGCGGACTGATACTGCCGCACCCGCCGCGAGGCCAGGAGAGCCAGCTGCAGGTGCACGTCAGGGGTGTCGGTCACGGCACTTTCTAGCATGGGCTGGCAATACCATGTGGTCCCTGCGTGCGACGGGTGCCCGCGGAGGCGCGACGGGGGGGTCGGTGGAGCGTAGGCGGACCGCACTGCGGGTGCGCGTGCACGCGGTGCCCGGGCAGTCACGGCTGCGCCGCGTCGTGGTGCCGGATCCGCCCCTGCGTGACACCCACCAGAGCCTGTTGCTGTGGCAGCACACGGGTGCGCTGACGGCGTCACGCGCGGACCTGTGGCGGTTGGGCGCACTGTTCCGGCTCGCCGCGGTGAGTCCGCACACCGCGGTCCACGTGCCGCTGCGGCGCAACCCGCGCGACGAGCACGCCGAGTTCTGGTCACGCGAACAGGGCCTCGGCGACCTGCTGATCATGCGAGGCGACGTGGGTCTGCGGCCGGCGCATTGGACCGCGCTACGCACCCGGCTGGGCCGCGGCCCGCGGCCGGGCAGGCTCGCCTTCATGAGCGTGCCGCCGCCGCGGCCGCCCGTCGCCGAGCCGGGCTGGGACTGGCGGGAGCACGCCCTCGGGGTGCATGAGCACGGGGACACGGTGTTCTGGTCGGGTACGGCGCGTGCCCTGTATGCCGCCGGCGACGATCTGACCTGGTGCTCCGGCCAGGTCTCCCGGCACGTGGACATCCGGCGGCACGGCGGGCCGGCCCTGCTCAGCCAGTGGACCGGTCCCGGCCGGCCGGACCGTTCCGCCGGCCGCCGGGACACCAGCTGGGAGTGCATGATCCTGGCGGTGGATCCCCGGCGGCGCCGGCCCTGACGGGTGTACGCGGTCAGGAACGCCGGCTCGTCGGCGTACAGGTCTGTGGTCCCTGTTAACGATCGGCTGCCATGCCCGACGTCGTGTGAGCGGCCGGGTCGGTCCCGTCCCCGCCGTGCCGAACTGCCGGAACGGGTCGACTCGAAGATCCGCGCTGCCGTAGGGAGGCATGCGCCTGTACCGCTGCGGCGCCCGCGAAGAGTGCCAGTGCGGCGAACAGGATCACTCGCACGGCCTGGTCGCCGATCAGCCGCACCGGGTGCAGGGGCAGCGATGCCAGGCCGAGCGCGAACACCAGGGTCACCACGGACCAGAACGGGATCGGCCGTGGCGCGGCCGTCGGCGGTCCCTGCCCGTACCAGCGCCGCAGCAGGCGGGTTCGGCCGACATGGACCAGCAGCGCGATGGCGGCGGCGAAGCCGACCAGGTTGGAGGCAGCGGACAGGAACTCCCACCACGGCATGGCCGGCCATGCCTGGCGATGCAGGAGCGGGAAGATGACGCGGCCGCCGTCGACGGTCGGATGGGTGAACGCGTCCCAGCCGATGTGGCTGCCCGCACCGATGAGCGCCGAGGTCGCGGTGACCCGCCGGCGATGACGTGCCAGGCCCAGCACGCCGTAGTCGCGCAGGGCCAGAGGGCCGCCTGCGGGCAGGTGCGCGGCGATCGTCGGCGCTGCCCAGCGGACCAACCTGGTGCCGACGACGGTCAGCGGCAACGCCCACCACAGGGGGGCGTGCCACGCGTGACTGTGGATCGTCACGCCGTAACCGTCGGCGGCGAAGGCGAGGTCGGGCGCGACTGTGCCGATCGTCAGCGCGACGCCGTCGAACCAGCGGGGACGCCACAGCTTGAGTGGGACGACGGCGACAGGATGGGTCGGCAGCGTCAGCGGCATGATCCAACCGTATAGAGGGTTCAGCCGTGACCATCAGCCCGCATCGCCCACGCGAGGCGGGCGACGTCAGGCCTGCCGGGTGTATGCGGTCAGGAACGCCAGCTCGTCGGCGTACAGGTCCAGGGTTCGTGACACGGACCGGTTGCCGTGCCCGACGTCGCCCTCGCTGCGCAGCAGCACCGGGCGCGTGCTCGACGTGGCGTGCTGCAGAGCGGCGGTGAGCTTGCGGGCGTGCAGGGGGTCTACCCGGCTGTCGCCGTCGAACACGGTGAACAGCACCGCCGGATAGTCCGTGCCCTCGTGCACGTGGTGGTACGGAGAGTAGGACAGCAGCCAGCCGAGCTGCTCCGGGTCGGCGGCGGTGCCGTACTCCCCGGCCCAGGTCGAGCCGAGGCCGAACAGCTCGTAGCGGACCATGTCCAGCAGCGGCGCGGAGCAGACCACCGCGGCGTACGCGTGCGGCCGCTGGGTCAGTGCCGCGCCGACCAGCAGGCCGCCGTTCGATCCGCCCATGATCGCCAGCTGGCCCGGGGTGGTCGTGCCCGAGGCGACCAGCCAGTCCGCGGCGGCGTGGAAGTCGTCGAAGACGTTCTGCTTGCGGGCGAGCATGCCGTCACGGTGCCACTGCTCGCCCTCCTCGCCGCCGCCGCGCAGGTTCGCCACCGCCCACACCCCGCCGGCCTCCGCCCAGGCGATGGCCATCGGCGAGTACCAGGGGGTCAGCGAGATGTTGAAACCGCCGTAGCCGTACAGCAGCGTGGGCCGTGGCCCGGTGGCGGGCGCGGCGGGCGCCACGACGAACATGCGCACGTCGGTGCCGTCGGCCGAGGTGTAGGTGACCTGCTCGGTCACCACGTCGCCGACCATTACCGCGCCGGGCGGCCGGGCCCACAGGCCGACCGTGTTGTCCCGGGCGTCGAAACGGTGCACGGTGCCGGGCGTGGTGTGGTCGCCGTAGCTGAACCAGGCCTCGTGGCCGCCGTCGCGCCGGGACGTCAGCGGGCCGAGGCTGCCCACGCCGGGCAGCGCCACCTTGGCGATCTCTTCGCCGGTGGCCAGGCCGTGCACGGTCAGCTCGCTGAGCGCGTGCCGGGTGGTGGCCACCAGCAGCACCGGCGACTCCAGCGCGGGGCCGTCGAGGATGGCGTAGTCGTCCAGCACCGCTCCGGCGTCCTCGGCGATCAGCTCGCGCCAGTGCGGGTACGCCGGGTCGGCGGGGTCGGCCACGCACAGCCGCCACCGGGGCGCGTCGCGGTTGGTCTGCAGGTAGACCAGCCCGCCGTGGAAGTGCGGGTAGGTCATCGCGTCCACGCCCTGCTGCACGGGGCGCAGCGCGGGCGCGTCCGGCGGGCTCGCCGACAGGTCGGCCAGCCACAGGTCGTTGCGCGGGTCGGTGCCCTGGGTCTCGCTGATGGTGAGCCAGCGCCCGTCCCGCGACACCCGCGGCATGAAGTAGCGGCCCCGGGGCGAGCCGTCGCCGAGGATCAGCGGGTCGGTGTCCGGGTCGGTGCCGAGCCGGTGCAGGTACACCCGGCGGTGCAGCTTCGGGTCGTCGCCGTCGACCGTACCGGGCGCGAGGAATCGCGAGTAGTAGAAGGCCTCGCCGCCGGGCAGCCAGGCGATCGCGGTGTGCCGCATCCGGTCGATGGGCCCGTCCACGATCGTGCCGGTGGCCACCTCCATCACCCGCAGCAGCGGCTCCTCGGTGCCGCCCACCGACAGCGCGTACGCCAGCAGCGTGCCTTCCGGCGACGGGTAGTACCAGTCCAGTGTCGTCGCGCCGGTCGGGTCGACGGCGTTCGGGTCGAGCAGGACCCGCTCGGTCCCGTCGGCCTCGATCACCAGCAGCACCGCGTGGTCCTGCTCGGCCGCCCGCCGCTGGAAGAAGCCGCGATCGCCGTACCAGACGGGTGCCGTCACCGCGCCGACGGCGAGCAGCTGCGCCAGCCGGTCGCGCAGCGCACCGCGTTCCGGCCAGTTCGACCGGGCGGCCGCCAGCAGTTCGGCCTGCGCCCGGGACCAGGCCGCGGTGTCCGGGTCGGCGGGGTCCTCCAGCCACCGGTACGGGTCGGCGATCCGGTGGCCGTGGATCTGCTCCACGAGGTTCAGCCGGGCGGCAGGCGGGTAGGCGGAGGGGGCGCGGTCGGTGGACATGCCGTAAAGGATGCACGACACGTGGTGTTGTCGCACGTGCGAGTAGCGGCGTCTGACGCTGGCCGGTACACCCGGCAAGCCGGACATCGTGGACATGACCGGGTCGGCGGGCGATTGCCCGGCGGATGGTGACCGACGAGCCTAGGGTGACGGCTATGCGAGGTTTGATCGTCGAGGCGGGACGCCCGAACTCGGCCCGATACGTCGACGACCTGCCCGAACCGGACGCGTCCGAGGGGCAGGTGCTGGTGGCCGCCGTCGCCGTGGGCGTGTGCGGCACCGACCGCGAGATCGTCGCGGGGGAGTACGGCACCGCGCCCGGCCCCGGAAACCGCCTGGTCATCGGCCACGAGTCGCTGGGCCGGGTCATCTCCGACGACTCCGGCCGCTGGCAGCCCGGCGATCTGGTCGCGGGCATCGTGCGCCGGCCCGACCCCGTGCCCTGCGTCAACTGCCTGGTCGGCGAGTGGGACATGTGCCGCAACGGCCAGTATGTGGAGTGCGGCATCAAGGAACGGCACGGCTTCGCCCGGGAGCGCTGGCGCGTCGAGCCCGACTTCGCCGTCGGTCTGGACGCCTCGCTGCTGGAGGTGGGCATGCTGCTCGAGCCGACCAGCGTGGTCGCCAAGGCCTGGGAGCACATCGAACGCATCGGTCTGCGCGCCCGCTACGACCCGCAGACCGTGCTGGTCACCGGCGCCGGCCCGATCGGCCTGCTGGCCGCGCTGCTGGGCCGCCAGCGCGACCTCGACGTGCACGTGCTCGACCGGGCCACCGAGGGCCCCAAGCTCGACCTGGTCGCCGGCCTCGGCGCGACCTACCACACCGGCCAGGTCTGCGACCTCGACTTCGAACCGGACCTGGTCCTGGAGTGCACCGGCGCGCCGCCGGTCATCGCGCAGGTCATCGACCAGGTCGGCCCGAACGGCACGGTATGCCTCACCGGCGTGTCCAGCGGCGGCCGCAAACTCGCCCTGGACCTCGGCGGCCTCAACCGCGACATGGTCCTGGAGAACAACGTCGTCTTCGGCTCCGTCAACGCCAACCTGCGCCACTGGCAGGAGGCCGCCCACGCCCTCCAGTCCGCCGACCAGGCCTGGCTCTCCGCCCTGATCACCCGCCGCGTCCCCGCCGCCGACTACGCCTCAGCCCTGGAGAACCAACCCGACGACATCAAAGTCGTCCTCGACTTCGCCCCCTGAGCCGTCAACCGAAGGAAGGGCACCTTCTTATCGCTATGCGTAGAGGAAGGTGCCCTTCCAAACACCTCAGTGCCGCTGATCAGGCGCCGCGGGCGGTGGTGGCGAGGATGACCTCGGCGAGCAGGGCCGGGTCGTCGCTCATCGGCACGTGACCGCACCCCGGCAGGGTCACGTGCCGCGCCTGCGGCAGCCGCTGCCGGGCGGTCCCGGCCTGGCGCGGCAGCAGGATCCGGTCGCGATCGCCCCAGGCCACGGTCACCGGCACGGAGGGCTCGCCCCGGAACTCGTAGCCTCGCGCGGCGACCCGTGCCACCGGCCCGAACCCGGCGCCGGTCCGCAGCGCGAGGGCGTCGGCGATTGCTCGCTCGGCGTCGAGCCGGCCGGGGTGGCGCATCAGCATCGCGAAGGCCAGGGCCCGGGTCCGCGAGGGCCGCATGTTGGCGCGCACCATCGGCTGCGGCAGCAGCGTGCCCCAGCGCAGCGCGGTGAGCACGGTCAGCGCGTACCGCACCTGCCAGCGCTTCCAGAAACCGGCCGGAGCGATCGCGGTCGCGGAGGCGACGAGCCCGGCCGCGGCCAGCTCCAGGGCGATCGCGCCGCCGAGGCTGTTGCCCGCCACGTGCGGCCGGTGCAGGCCCTGCTCGTCGAACCACGACGCGACGGCGGCGACGGTCTGGGCCATGTCGCCGGGCATGCCGCCGGGGGGCACCGGCGAGCGGCCGAAGCCGGGCAGGTCGATCGCGATCACGTCGTGGGCCTCGGCCAGCAGGTCGAGCACCGGCTCCCAGGCCCGCCAGTGATGGCCGATGCCGTGGATCAGCACCAGCGGCTCGCCCGCGCCGCGCCGCTCGTACGCCACCTCGATCGTCATGCCGCCCCCTCCTCGCCGCAACCGGCGCGCAGACCGCACGATGCGGCCTGCCTGCTTATCGGGTCTCCCCTCGGACGGTCTCGGCGCTGTGCGTGCCGAAGGAGCGGCCCAGCGCCGCCACCTCCCGCTCCAGCGCAGGCACCAGCGACCGTGACCGCCGCCCCACCAGCCGGTCGCTGAACGAGCTGTTCACGACCGTGCGAAGCAGCTGCACGCCGCCGATGGCCCGCGGCACGTAGACCCGCCTGCGCCGCTGCTCGACGCCGCGTACGAACGCGCGGGCGCACTGCTCGACGGAGCTGGTCGAGCCGACCGGCCAGGGCAGGCTGCCGAACGCGGCGCGGAACGACGGCAGGTCGTCCTTGGCGTCGCGGACCAGGTCGGTGTCGATCCATCCGGGATGGGCGGTGCCGACGCCGACGCCGTGATGGGCCAGCTCCAGCCGCAGCGCGTTGCCGAAGTGCTCGACCCCGGCCTTCGCCGCGCAGTACGCGGACATGCCGGGCAGCGCGGTGAACGCCGCGGTCGACGACACCAGCAGGTAGTAGCCGCGGGCGGCGATGACCGGCGCGGCCGTCGCGGCGGCCGTGCGCATCACGCCGATCAGGTTCACCTCGACGGTGCGGGCCAGCGCCTCGATGTCGCCGGTCGCGACGGTGCCGAGGCCCGCGATCCCGGCGTTGGCGATCACGCAGTCGATGCGCCCGTATGCCTGCAGAGTCCCGGCCACGGACTGCTCCAGCGCGGCCGAGTCGGTGACGTCGGCCTCGAACCAAGCCGCGTCGGCGACGGTGTTCAGCTCCTCCGCCAGCGCGCGCAGCCGGGCCGGTTCGAGCCCGACCAGCGACATCCGTGCCCCGCGGGCCGCGGCCAGCCGGGCGGTGTGCTCGCCGATGCCCCGGGCCGCGCCGGTGATCAGCACGACCTGGCCGCGCAGCGAATTCTTCATCGGCGCTCCTCGGTGACGGGAGTGCGGGCCGGTACGGCCCGGTAGGCGGCGGCGTCGAAGCGGCGCGTGCGCAGCCAGTACGACCAGGTGTAGCCGGGCCACAGGGTGGAGTTGCGGCCGCTGGCGTCGAGGTACCAGCTGCGGCAGCCGCCGCTGGTCCACACCGTGCCGTCCATTGCGCGGTCCAGGTCGGCGTTGTACGCCCGCTGCGCCTCCGGCCGCGGCTCGATCGCGGCGACGCCGGCGGTGTCGAGGTGGCGCAGCGCGCCCAGCAGGTAGCTGATCTGGCACTCGATCATGAAGACGACGGAGTTGTGGCCGAGCCCGGTGTTCGGGCCGAGCAGCAGGAACAGGTTCGGGAAGCCGGTGACGGCGGTGCCGCGGTAGGCGTACATGCTGCCGGCCCAGTGCTCGGCCAGGGTGCGTCCGTCGGCGCCCCGGATCGCCTGCGCCATCGGCAGGTCGGTGACGTGGAAGCCGGTGCCGAACACGAGGGTGTCGGCGGGGTGCTCCCGCCCGTCGGCGGTGACCACGCCGTCGGCGGTGATCCGGGTGATCGGCTCGGTGACCACGTCCACGTTGGCGCGGTCCAGCGCGGGATAGAAGTCGTTGGACAGCAACACCCGCTTGCAGCCCATCGTGTACGAGGGCGTGAGCCGCTCGCGCAGCGCGGGGTCGGCGACCGAACGGCGCAGATGCCGGCGGGCCATGCCCTGCCCGAACCGCATCAGCGCCGGGCGCAGGAATGCGGTGGCCTGGAACTCGCGTCCCCAGTACACCCCGGCCCGCACCAGCCAGTGGGTGAACGGTGCGGAGCGGAACAGTCGCCGCTCGAGCACGCTGATGCGCCGGTCGCGGCGTGGCAGCACCCAGGCGGGGGTGCGCTGGAACAGCGTCAGCGCGGCCACCTGAGGTGCGATCTGCGGTACGAACTGGATCGCCGACGCTCCCGTGCCGACCACGGCGACCCGCCGCCCGGTCAGGTCGAGGTCGTGCCGCCAGCGCGCGGAGTGGAACGTCTCGCCGCGGAAGTCGCCGAGCCCGGGCAGCTCGGGGATCGACGGCTCGGTGAGCGGCCCGCCCGCCGCGACCAGGATCTGCGCGGTGTAAGCGCCCTGCGAGGTGTCGAGCCGCCACAGCCCCGCCTGCGCGTCCCAGGCGGCGGCGCGCAGCTCGTGCCCGAGCCGCAGGTGGGGGCGCACACCGTGTTCGTCGGCGCAGCGGCGCAGGTAGGCCCAGATCTCCGGCTGCGGTGAGAAGCTGCGGCTCCAGCCCGGGTTGCGGGCGAAGGAGAAGGAGTACATGTGCGAGGGCACGTCGCAGGCGCAGCCGGGATAGGAGTTGTCGCGCCAGGTCCCGCCGACCTCGTCGCCGCGGTCGAAGACCAGGAAGTCCCGGTGGCCCGCGCCGCGCAGCCGGATGGCCGTGCCGATCCCGCCGAAGCCGGCGCCGATGATCGCGATGCGGGTATGGCGATCCGCATTGTCGCTGCTCACAGGCGACCTCCTATGTGGTACCAGCGAGTACCAGCCCTTGCCCGAGAAATTACCATCGGGTAACAGGGCAGGGAAGGCCCGAATTCGCCACGAGCCACCGGTACAGTCTCCACCCATTCGACCCCTGACGCGCCCGACCAGCGGAGGAGCCTTGGCCGCCCCCACCCGGACGCCCGAGTCGGTCCGCCGTGACCTGACCGCGGCGCTCGCCACCTGCGTCGCCGAAAAGGGCTACGCATCGACCACCATCGCCGACATCGTTGCGTTGGCCAGGGTCTCCAAGCGCACCTTCTACGAGCACTTCACGGCCAAGGAAGAGTGCCTGATGGCGCTCTACGAACACGTCTGCGACCGGCTGATCCTGATCATCCGTGCGGCGGCGTCCGGCGACCAGCCGTGGCCGCAGCGCATCAGCGACGGCGCGGCGGCCTACCTCGGCGCGCTGGAGACGATGCCCGCGTTCACCCGGACCATGCTGATCGAGGTTCAGGCGGCCGGACACCGGGCGTTCATGCTGCGCCAGCTGACCCTGCAGCGCTTCGCGGGGACTCTGGTGGACCTGGTGGAGGTGGGCCGGCTCAGCGACCCGGACCTGCAGCCGCTGTCGCAGCCGCAGGCGCTGGCCATCGTCGGCGGCATCAACGAACTGCTGCTGCACGCCATCGACCCGTACACCGGGTCGGCCGGCGAGGACGTCGAGGGCCGTTTCGCGGCACTGCACGAAGACGTGGTCCGGTTGATCTCGGCGGTGCTCTACCACCGCGCCTGAAACTTTCATCCGCTGGTCAACGCATAGATGTCCGGTGTTGTGTCGGGCTTGTTTCGTGTGCGACGATGACCGCATTCGCGTTGGGAGCACACGCGATTTCATCGCCGAGGGCACCCGGTGTCTCACCGGGACGGCGTTGTCACGGACCGCGTTCCGGTCGTCTGCGTTCACCTCAGTTCCGCCCGCCGGGCCGGGCAATCCGCACCACCTCGTGGCGTCTCGGCGCGGCCCTCCTCCGGCCGTGGCCGTAATCGTCCACACCGGACCCCTGCCCGGGGATCCGGACACGGCCCAAGGAGAAGGCAATGAGATTCCCGATCAGGCTGTCCGGAAGGCGCAAGGTGATCGCGCTGACCGGTGCGAGCGCCCTCGTGGTCGCCGGCCTTGTCACGCTCCCCGCGGCGATCGCGCACGCCGCGCCCGGTTGTGACATCACGTACACCACCAACGACTGGACCGAAGCCCCCGGCAGCGGCGGCTTCACCGCGTCCATCACCGTCAAGAACACCGGTGACCCGATCACGAGCTGGTCGCTGAAGTTCGCGTTCCCGTCCGGCCAGACGTACACCCAGGGCTGGTCCGCGAACTGGACCGCCTCCGGCGCCAACGTGACCGGCACCAGCCTGTCCCACAACGGCAGCCTCGGCACCGGCGCGTCGACCAACATCGGCTTCAACGGCCGGTGGACCGGCAGCAACCCGAAGCCGACGTCGTTCACGCTGAACAACACCACCTGCACCACGGGCGGGGTGACCCCGACGCCGAGCGGCGGCCCGAGCAGCAGCCCGAGCACCCAGCCGAGCCCGAGCACCAGCGCGAGCCCGCAGCCCCGCTCGATCATCATCACGCCGTCGTCGGTGAGCGTCGCCGAGGGCAGCAGCTCGACGGTCAACGTCAAGCTCAGCGCCGCGCCGACCGCCAACGTGACGGTGGCCCTGGCGCGTAGCGGCGACACCAGCATCACCGCGCCGACGTCGGTCACGCTGACCCCGTCGAACGCGGTCGCCGGCGTCAGCGTCGCCATCGCGGCCGCCGAGGACAGCGACCAGACCAACGGCACCGCGACCGTGGCGGCGTCCGCCTCGGGCTACACCGGCGCCTCGCTGGCCGTGACCGAGATCGACAACGACATCACGCAGAGCGGCAAGGTCGACAACCCGTACGCGGGGGCTCGCGGCTACGTGAACCCGGAGTGGAGCGCGAAGGCGGCCTCCGTGTCCGGTGGCAGCCGGGTCTCCAACATCTCCACCGCCGTCTGGCTGGACCGGATCGCGGCGATCGCGGGCACGTCGGGCAGCAGCTCGAACGGCTCGATGGGCCTGGCCGCCCACCTCGACGAGGCGCTGCGGCAGTACAACGCCGGCAGCGGCCCGCTGACCGTCCAGTTCGTGATCTACAACCTGCCCGGCCGTGACTGTTCGGCCCTCGCCAGCAACGGCGAGCTGGGCGTGGACGAGCTGCCGCGGTACAAGTCCGAGTACATCGACCCGATCGCCGCGATCATGGGTCAGTCGAAGTACGCGGCACTGCGCATCGTGGCGGTCATCGAGATCGACTCGCTGCCGAACCTGGTGACGAACCTGAACATCGCCAAGTGCGCGACGATGAACTCCAACGGCGGTTACGTCAAGGGCGTCGGGTACGCGCTGAACAAGCTCGGCGCGATCTCGAACGTCTACAACTACATCGACGCCGCGCACCACGGCTGGATCGGCTGGGACACCAACTTCGGCCCGTCCGCGGTGAAGTTCAAGGAGGCCGCGGTCGCCGAGGGCAGCACCGTCGACAAGGTGCACGGCTTCATCTCCAACACCGCCAACTACTCGGCCACGGTCGAGCCGTACTTCACCATCAACACCTCGGTCGGCGGCACCTCGGTGCGGCAGAGCAAGTGGGTGGACTGGAACTACTACGTCGACGAGCAGTCGTTCGCGCAGGCGTTCCGCCAGCGTCTGGTGACGGAGGGCTTCAACTCCAACATCGGCATGCTGATCGACACGTCCCGCAACGGCTGGGGCGGCGCGAACCGGCCCACCGCGGCGAGCACCTCCACTTCGGTGGACACGTTCGTCAACCAGTCGCGCATCGACCGGCGCATCCACATGGGTAACTGGTGCAACCAGTCCGGCGCGGGCATGGGCGAGCGTCCGCGCTCGGCCCCGGCCACCGGCATCGACGCGTACGTCTGGGTGAAGCCCCCGGGCGAGTCCGACGGCTCCTCCTCCCTCATCCCGAACAACGAGGGCAAGGGCTTCGACCGGATGTGCGACCCGACCTACACCGGCAACCAGCTCAACGGCAACAACCTGACCGGCGCCCTGGCCAACGCCCCCATCTCGGGCGCCTGGTTCCCGGCCCAGTTCGCCGAGCTGATGGCCAACGCCTACCCGCCGCTCTCCTGACCGGCTGAGTAGAAGGAAGGGCACCTTCACAACGCTATGCGTTGTAGAAGGTGCCCTTCTTAACCCTTGCGGCAGTTGGCCTGCCTGTGCGGGTGCGCCGAGGGTCAGCGGCCGGATCCGGGCGGCTGAGCGCCGCCCGCCTGGCCGCCACCACGGCCGGGTCGGCCGCCCCCGTTGCCGCCACCGGAGCCGCTGTCGCCGTTCTCGTCGCCGGAGCCGTTGTCACTCCCGTTGTCGCCGGAGCCGCTGTCGTCGTTGTCGTCGCCGCGGCCCGGACGGTCGTCGCCGTTGCCGTTGCCGTTGCCGTTGCCGTCGCCGTTGTTGTCGCCGTCCCCGTCGTGGGACTCGTCCCGGGGCTCGGTCGGCTCGGTCGGCTCCGGCTCGGGCGACAACGCCGACTCGCGCAGCGGGGCCGGGAAATCCTTGACCTCGAGTCCCTGCGAACCGGTCGCGAGGGTCGAGGCGACGGCCCGGTACACCTTCGACAGCACCGCCGCGCCGACCGCGTCGGTGGGGGTGTCCGGGTTCGCCGCGATCGCGGCCGCGGCCAGCTGAGGCGTGTACGCCACGAACGACTCGGTCATGTTGTCGGTCGAGCTGCCCGTCTTGCCGGCCACCGCGCGGCCGCCGAGCAGGTCCGACACCGCCGTCGCGGTGCCCCCGTCGCAGCGGCCGAACGCCCCGGACTGCCCGACCGGGCAACGGGCCGCGTCGGTGGCCGCCCGCGCGATCTCGGGACTGATCGCCGGACCACACGTGGTGTCGGCCACGTCCAGCTGCCGACCGGTGCCGTCGGTGACCGCGGCGACCGGCAGCGGTGCGCAGTAGACGCCGTCGGCGGCCAGCGTCGCGTACGCGTTGGCCAGGTCGAGCGGTGTGGTCAGCGAGACGCCCAGCACGAACGAGCCCCAGCCGGCCGCGTCGGTGGCCGCGTGCGAGGCGTTGTCCGGGTGCCGGAACCTGATGCCCAGCCGCTGCGCCATCTCGATCGTCTTGTCCGCGCCGACCTGCTGCTCCAGCCAGACGAAGTAGGTGTTCACCGACCGGCCGAAGCCGGTCCACATGTCGCGCTTGCCGTCCATCCACGCCGGGTTGGCATTGCGCGGGCACCAGTATCCGTCGCAGCTGGCCGGGCCGGTCGCCTCGGGCCAGGTGGTGGTGAGCTTGGTCGGCGCGTCGAACCGGGTGTCCAGGGTCTTGCCCGCCTCCAGGGCGGCCAGCATGGTGAACATCTTGAACGTCGAACCGGCCTGGTAACCGTGGATGCCGGTGCCGCCGGCGACGAGCTGGTTCATCGTGTTGCCCGCGCCGGTCGCGGCGCTGTAGCGGCGGTTCACCGCGAGCGCCAGGACCTTGCCGGTGCCGGGCTCGACCACGGCCATCGGCAGGGCGCGCTTGTCGGTGTACCCGTACACCTTGGTCACCTGGGTCTGCGCCGCGTTCTGGAGCTTCGGGTCGAGCGTGGTGACGATGCGGTAGCCGCCCTGGCGCAGTGCCTGCTCGCGGTCCTCCGCGGTGTCGCCGAACGTGTCCTGGTCGCGCCACCAGCTGCGGAAGTAGTCGCAGAAGAAGCCCCAGCCGGCCCGCGACGCGGTGCAGTCGTTGGGGCTCGAGCCGCGCTTGACCACGGGCGTGCTCGCCTTGGCGGTCGCGGCCTGTGCGGCGGTGATCACGCCGGTGCCGGTCATCGCGGTGAGCACGTAGTCGCGGCGGGCCAGGGCGCGCTCGATGCCGCCGTTGAGCGGGCTGTCCGCCTCGGGCGATTGGAGCAGCCCGGCCAGCAGCGAGGCTTCGCTCAGGGTCAGCTGCGCGGGGTCCTTGGAGAAGTACGTGTGCGAGGCGGCGTAGATGCCGTACGCGCCGGAGCCGAAGTACGCGATGTTCAGGTAGCGCTCGAGGATCTGCGCCTTGCTCAGCTCCTTCTCCACCGCCAGGGCGTATCGGGCCTCGCGGATCTTGCGAGCGGGGGTCTGCTCGGTGGCCGCGGCGCGCTCCTCGGTCGACAGCGAGGGGTCGCTCTTGAGCACGTTGCGCACGTACTGCATGGTCAGCGTGGAGGCGCCCTGCGAGACGCCGCCGCTGGCCCCGTTGGCGACCACGGCGCGCAGTACGCCCTTGAGGTCGACACCGTGGTGGGAGTAGAAGCGGGCGTCCTCGGCGGCGACGACGGCCTGCGGGACGACCGGGGCCACCTCGGCCAGCGTCACGTCGCGGCGGTTCTCGTCGTAGAAGGTGGTGACGACGGTCTTGGCGTCGTTGGCGTACAGGTAGCTGGCCTGCGCCGTGGTGGGGTGCTTGAGCACCTCGGGGAGCGTGTCGTAGGCGGGCGCGGACTTCTCCACCGCCCAGTTGGCCAGTGCTGCGGCAGGCATCGCCCCGGCGGCGACGACGGCTCCCGCGACGACGGCGAGCAGCGTGAGTCGAGTCATCCGGTTGAGCGGCGGCATCGCAGCACCTTCGGGGGAGAGGTCGGGGATGCTCAAGACTGCCCGGAGATCTCCGATGTGCCAGGATTTGTGGCGTGCATCTCATCTGAAAAAGGGCATATTCCCATGGGCTGAGTGGTCCTCCTGTTCGAGAGCGTTTGAGTGATCCGGAAAACAGCGTGTCGATACCCGAAATATCGTTGCGCCGCGTATAGTTGAACCGTCACGTAAGAGATGCACGCTTCCATCGGAGGACACGGACATGACCACGCTGAACACCCGCACCTGGAACGGCCTGACCATCCCCACGCCCGGCACCTACGCCATCGACCCCGCGCACACGCGCGTCGGCTTCGTGATCAAGCACATGGTGGTCAGCAAGGTGCGCGGCGCGTTCAAGGACGTCGCCGGCGAGATCGTGATCGCCGAGGACCCGCTGGCCTCGTCGGTGAACGCCGTCGTGCAGACCGCGAGCATCGACACCGGTGTCGCCGACCGCGACAACCACCTGCGCACCGGCGACTTCCTCGAGACCGAGAAGTACCCGGAGCTGAGCTTCCGCAGCACCGGCCTGCGGGCCGAGTCGGGCGAGGACTTCACCCTCGTCGGCGAGCTCACCATCAAGGACGTCACCAAGACGGTGGAGCTCGCGCTCGAGTTCGGCGGTGTGAACAAGAACCCGTGGGGCCAGGAGCTCATCGGCTTCACCGCCACCACCGAGATCGACCGCGAGCAGTTCAACGTGACCTGGAACCAGGCGCTCGAGACCGGCGGCGTGCTGGTCGGCAAGACCCTCAAGATCGAAATTGAGGGCGAGGCCACCCGCCAGGCCTGAGCCTGTCGGGCTCCACGCGGCCGCGACCGGCGGTCCGACGACGCCCCGCCCTGGAAGGTGCTTGGGGGAGCACCTCCGGACGTGCGGGAGACGTCCAGCCGGTCGGGCCGCGGCGTACCGGGCGGGCGCGTGGCCGCGCGTCACGTCCGGTCATCGGGGAACCCGCCGCCTTCTCTCCTCGGGCGGCGGGTTCCCCGACACGCGTTCCGGCCCCTCCGCTGCGGCGCAGGCCGCCGATGGCGTTTCGGACGTCCCGAGCCTCCGCCGCGTGGCAGTCGCTCGGACCGCGCGGCGCTCGCAGATGCCAGGGGTACATTCGCCGCATGACCGCATTTCGGATCGGTGAGGCTGCGGAGCTGCTAGGCGTCAGCGCGGACACGGTGCGGCGGCTGGTCGACTCGGGCCGGTTGCGGGCGCACCGCGACGAGCACGACCACCGGATGGTGGCCGGGGCCGACCTCGCGGCGTACGCCCGCACCCAGGCCGACGACCCCGACGGCCGCGCCGACCGCTCCTCGGCCCGCAATCGCATGCGCGGCATCGTCACCGCCATCGTCAAGGACACCGTGATGGCCCAGGTCGACATCCAGGCGGGCCCCTTCCGGGTGGTGTCGTTGATGAGCCGGGAGGCCGTCGAGGAACTCGGGCTCGACGTGGGCAGCGTCGCCGTCGCCGTCATCAAGTCCACCAACGTGGTGGTCGAACGTGACTGACCCGCGGACCGCGGTCGGCACCGGGGCGACAGTCGGGGGATGGCCCTGCGGGCGGGCGCTGCTCTCCGCGCACCTCGTCGTCGAGCGGCCCGGGTTCCGGCTCGACGTGGCGCTGTCCGTGGCCCAAGGTGAGGTCGTCGCCCTGCTGGGGCCGAACGGCGCCGGCAAGACCACGGCACTGCGCGCGATGGCCGGGCTGCTACCGCTGCACGCCGGGCGGCTGCGGCTGGGCGAGGAGGTCCTCGACGATCCGGCCGCCGGGATCTTCGTACCGCCGGAGCACCGCCGCGTCGGCGTGGTGTTCCAGGACTACCTGCTCTTCCCGCACCTGTCCGCGCTGGACAACATCGCCTTCGGCCCGCAGGCGCGAGGGGCGTCGCGCCGCGTCGCGCGTGCCGAGGCGGCCCGTTGGCTGGCCCGCGTCGAGCTGACGGCGCTGGCCCGGCAGCGGCCCCGGCAGCTGTCGGGCGGGCAGGCCCAGCGGGTGGCACTGGCGCGGGCCATGGCGGTGAGCCCGGATCTGCTGCTGCTCGACGAGCCGCTGGCCGCGCTGGACGCGCGTACCCGGATGGAGACCCGGGCGCGGCTGCACCACGACCTGCGTACGCACGAGGGCGCGACCCTGCTGGTCACCCACGATCCGCTGGACGCGCTGGTGCTGGCCGACCGGCTGGTGATCGTCGAGGACGGCCGGATCGTGCAGGAGGGCGACGCGGCGGGTGTCACCGCCCAGCCGCGCACGGAGTACGTCGCCCGGCTGGTCGGCCTGAACCTGTACCGCGGCCGGGCCGACGGGCACACCGTCACACTGCCCGGCGGATTCGCCATGGTGGCCGACGACGAGGTGCACGGCGACGCGTTCCTCGCCTTCCCGCCGTCGTCGGTCGCGCTGCACCCGCAGCAGCCCGCGGGCAGCCCGCGCAACACCTGGGCGGCCACCGTCGTCGGCGTGCTGCCGCACGGCGACCATCTGCGGGTGGAGCTGGGCGGCCCGATCCGCGCCGCCGCCGAGATCACGCCCGCGGCCGCCGCCCAGCTCGGGCTCCTGCCCGGCACCGAAGTCTGGGCCGCCGTGAAGGCCACCGAGACCCGCGCGTACCCGTACTGACCGCGACCGTCCAGGCCCCGGTGACGAAGATCGGCGTTTCGTGTCAGAAAGTGGGGCCTGATCTGGCGCGAAACAGGGATCATGTTCGCCGACCACCGTTAAGAAGGGCACCTTCTACTACGCATAGCGATGTGAAGGTGCCCTTCCTTTCCTCAGACCTGTGCGAGGTAGGTGGGGGAGGGGTGGCGGGTGATGGAGGTGATCACGCCGGCGTCGCGGACGTCTTGCTCGATCAAGGCGAAGGCGGCGTTTTCGGGGACGGCCAGGCCGCGCAGGGGGGTGCGCATGGACACCTTGGCCTCGGACTTCGCCCGGCGCACCGCCTCGATCGCGGCCGTCGCGGCGGCCAGCGGCGCCGGATCGCCCGCCGCGGCAGCCAGCTCGGATGGCGTGGGCCAGGCGGCGCGGTGGACCGAGCCGGGCTGCCACCACGACCAGGCTTCCTCGGTCACGAACGGCAGCACCGGCGCGAACAGGCGCAGCAGCACCGACAACGCGGTGCGCAGGGCGAGCCGGGCCGAGTCCGCGGCGGCCGGGCCGTGCTGGCCGTACGCGCGCAGCTTGACCAGCTCCAGGTAGTCGTCGCAGAACAGCCAGAAGAAGCGCTCCGCGGCGTCCAGGGCCCGGCTCTGGTCATACTGCTCGAACGCCGCGGTCGCCTCGGCGATCACCGGCTGCAGCGCGGCCAGCAGGGCACGGTCCAGCGCCTCGGTCACCTCCGCGTCGGGTGCGGGCTCGCCGAGGCCGAGCACGAAACGCGTCGCGTTGAGGATCTTCATGGCGAGCCGCCGGCCCACCCGCATCTGGCCGGTGTCGAAGGCGGTGTCCGCGCCCGGCCGGGCCGCGGCGGCCCAGTAGCGCACCGCGTCCGAACCGTGCTCCTGCAGCAGGCCCAGCGGCGTCACCACGTTGCCCACCGACTTCGACATCTTCTTGCGATCCGGGTCGAGGATCCAGCCCGCGATGGCCGCGGTGCGCCAGGGCAGCGCGTCGTGCTCGGTGTGCCCGCGCAGCACCGTCGCGAACAGCCAGGTACGGATGATCTCGTGGGACTGCGGGCGCAGATCCATCGGGAACACCCGGGCGAACAGGTCGTCGTCGAACCCCCAGCCGCCCGCGATCTGCGGCGTCAGCGACGAGGTGGCCCAGGTGTCCATCACGTCGGGATCGGCCGTGAAACCGCCGGGCCGGCCGCGCTGGTCCTCGGCGTACCCGGGCGGGGTGTCCGAGCTGGGGTCGATCGGCAGTGCGTGCTCGGCGGGCGTGATGGGCCGGTCGTGATCGGGCGTACCGTCGGCGTCCAGCGGATACCACACCGGGATCGGCACGCCGAAGAAGCGCTGGCGGCTGATCAGCCAGTCGCCGGCCAGCCCGTTCACCCAGT
The DNA here is from genome assembly GCF_007483665.1 of Catellatospora sichuanensis. Taxonomy (GTDB): domain Bacteria; phylum Actinomycetota; class Actinomycetes; order Mycobacteriales; family Micromonosporaceae; genus Catellatospora; species Catellatospora sichuanensis. The sequence goes on along the minus strand of NZ_VIQO01000025.1, from coordinate 93,087 downwards.
GCTCGTAGCGGGTGCGCATGTGCGGGGGCTGCCAGGTCAGCTCCTGCCCGCGCTCGCGCAGCCGCTCCCGCAGCGTCTCGTCGCGCCCGCCGTTGCGGATGTACCACTGCCGGGTGGACACGATCTCCAGCGGCTTGTCGCCGCGCTCGTAGAACTTCACCGGGTGGGTGATCGGCTCCGGCTCGCCGAGCAGCTCGCCGCGCTCGCGCAGCAGTGCGGTGATCCGTTCCCGTCCGGTGTGCACGGTCGCCCCGGCCAGCCCGGCGTAGGCCGCCTGGCCGTCCTCGGACAGCCCGTCCGGGGCGTCGGGCAGGAACCGGCCGTCGAAGCCGAGCACCGGCCGGGTCGGCAGGTCCAGCTCGCGCCACCAGATCACGTCGGTGGTGTCGCCGAACGTGCACACCATCGCGATGCCGGTGCCCTTGGCCGGGTCGGCCAGCCGGTGCGCCAGCACCGGCACCCGCGCGCCGAACAGCGGCGAGCGCACCGTGGTGCCGAACAGCGGGCGGTAACGCTCGTCGTCCGGGTGCGCCACCAGCGCCACGCAGGCGGGCAGCAGCTCAGGCCGCGTGGTCGCCACGACCACCGGTCGGCTCTGCGTGGCCGCCGTGATCGGTGCGGCGCCGGCCGCGTCGGGATGGAACACCAGCCGGTGGTACGCCCCCGGGCGGTCCCGGTCCTCCAGCTCGGCCTGCGCCACGGCGGTGCGGAACGTGGTGTCCCACAGCGTCGGAGCCTGCGCCGGGTAGGCGTCCCCACGGGCCAGCGCCCGCAGGAAAGCGCGCTGCGACACGGCACGGGCCCGCTCGCCGATCGTGGTGTAGAGCAGTGACCAGTCCACGGACAGGCCCACCAGCCGCCACACCTGTTCGAACGCCTCCTCGTCCTGCGCGGTCAGCCGCTCGCACAGCGCGATGAAGTTGCGCCGCGACACCGGCACCTGGTGCTTGCCGGGCCTGTCCGGCGCAGTGAACTCCGGGTCGTACGGCAGCGACGGGTCGCAGCGCACCCCGAAGAACTGCTGCACCCGGCGTTCGGTGGGCAGGCCGTTGTCGTCCCAGCCCATCGGGTAGAACACGGCCCGGCCCCGCATGCGCTGGTAGCGGGCGATCATGTCGGTCTGGCTGTACGAGAACACGTGCCCCACGTGCAGCTCGCCGCTGGCGGTCGGGGGCGGGGTGTCGATGGCGAACACGCGCTCACGCGGCGCGGCGCGGTCGAAGCGGTACACACGCTCGGATTCCCAGCGCTGTGCCCACTTGTCGGGCAGACCGTCGATGGTCGGCTTGTCCGGAAGGCTCATGACCTCACCTCGGTGGGGATAAGGCGCCCGAACGCGAGAGAGGTGGGGTGACCGCCACGCGCCCTGGGGCGCGGCGATCGAAGAGACTACGCGCGGCCCGAGTCGGCTACGCGTACGACGAACGACGTGAAGAGCGCGTGGGTCATGGCTCCTCCTTCGACATCGCTCGTTTGCGTCGATGGTAACCGGTCGCCCGGTTCCGCGCTGCCTCGTTCACCCCCGGCGGGCAGACGTTGGCTGTGGGGATGACCGGGGGTCACCCGTTGTGGTGGTTGTTCACGGGTGGGGCTGTTGTTACGGTCCGTTCTCGCTGGTCGCGGCTCGGCGATCGGCCCACCCTGACAAGAAGGACACCTCTGTGACCACGACGACGGCGACGACCAGCAAGTCCTGGCTCGTCACCCTGCTGCTCTGCTTCTTCCTCGGCGCCCTGGGCGTGCACCGCTTCTACGTCGGCAAGATCGGCACGGGCATCCTGATGCTGATCACCTTCGGTGGCCTGGGCCTGTGGGTGCTGATCGACTTCATCATGATCCTGATCGGCAAGTTCTCGGACAAGCAGGGCCAGGCGCTCGCCAAGTGAGCTGACCACCCGTCCGCGCGCTGACGTGGGCGGTCGGCGGCCCCTCGCGCCCGACGGCGCGGGGGGCCGCCGCTGTATCCTGACTGTCTTGTGACCACCTCTGACCTGGCCGACACTCTCGACGACGGCCGCCGCATGATGCGCATCACCACGTTCTACCCCCGTCGCGGGCGGGTGAGCGGGCGGCACGAGGACGCGCTGACCAGGCTGTGGCCCACCTACGGCGTGACCATCGCCGACCCGTACCCCCCGCTGGACACCGAGGCCCTGTTCGGCCGCCGCGCCCCGCTGGTGCTGGAGATCGGCTCCGGCATGGGCGACGCCACCGTCGCCATGGCCGCCGCCGACCCGGGCCGCGACTACCTGGCGGTCGAGGTGTTCCCGCCCGGCCTGGGCAACCTGCTGGCCGTCGTCGAGGAGCGCGGCCTGGCCAACGTGCGGGTCGCCCAGGGCGACGCGCTGCACCTGCTGCGGCAGATGCTGCCGCCGGACAGCCTGGACGCGGTGCACGTGTACTTCCCCGACCCGTGGCCCAAGTTGCGCCACCACAAGCGCCGGCTCATCCAGCCGGACAACGTGACGCTGCTGCGCTCGCGGTTGACCGTGGGCGGCGTGCTGCACTGCGCCACCGACTGGGCCGACTACGCCGAGCAGATGGCCGAGGTGCTCGACGCCGCGGACGGCCTGGCCAACCTGCACGACGGCTTCGCCCCCCGCCCGGCGCACCGCCCCGTAACCAAGTTCGAGCGCCGCGGCATCGCCGCCGGCCGCCAGATCTTCGACCTCCTCTACCGCCGCACCCGCTGACCGCACCGCCCGCTCGGCGCACTGCGCGCCGCCCCGTTTTTTCATAGACGTTGGCCTATTACATCGACTTTGATCGCCGCCCAGTCGATGTAATAGGCCAACGTCTATCTCATGGCGATGGGCGCCGCGGGGCGCCCCCCCGGTCTATGGAGTTAAGTTTCGTCGTTGAGTTGTTATTCGTAGGTTATCGACGAGATCGATGTATGTTCATTAATGTTTGGCCACCAGATCCTCTTACCCCGGGAGGCCTCGAATGGTGGCTACCGCCACACCCCTGCTGCGCCGTGCCGCGGCGTTCGCGGGCGGCGTCGCGCTGACCCTCGGCGCGCTGCTGTCCGTGCCCACCGCCGCGCAGGCGAGCACCGACTACGGCCCGGCGGCCTGGGTGCCCGCCAGCACCAGCAACTACACCAACGCCAGCCGCGAGTCCGACTACAACATCAACTACGTGGTCATCCACACCGTCCAGGGTTCGTACACCAGCGCCATCAACTGGTTCCAGAACCCGGCCGCGCAGGTCAGCGCCCACTACGTGGTGTCCAAGGGCGGCGCGGTCACCCAGATGGTGCGCGAGGCCGACGTGGCCTGGCACGCCGGCAACTGGACCTACAACACGCAGTCCATCGGCATCGAGCACGAGGGCTACGTCGAGCAGGACGGCTGGTACACCGAGGCCATGTATCAGGCCTCGGCCGCCATCGTGCGTAGCGTGACCAGCAAGTACGGCATCCCGAGGGACCGCGCCCACATCATCGGCCACAACGAGGTCCCCGGCGCGACCCACACCGACCCGGGTTCACGCTGGAACTGGTCGTACTTCATGCAGCTGGTCAACGGCACGACGCCGCCGCCGCCGTCGTGGACGTCGACCGTGGACAACACCACCGCGGGCCGGTTCACCGCCTCGGCCAACTGGGGCACCTCGACGTACTCGGCGCAGCGCTTCGGCGCCGACTACCGGTTCGCCAACCCGGCGGCCGTCTCGGACGCAGCCTGGTACAAGTTCAACGTTCCCGCGACGGCCAGTTACCGGGTCGAGGTCTGGTATCCGGCCAACACGGGCTACAACGCGACCACGCCGTACGTCGTCGTGACCACGGGCGGCAATCAGACGGTGCACGTCAACCAGCAGGGCAGTGGCGGGGTCTGGGTGAACCTGGGCACCTTCAGCCTCGCCGGGGGCGACTACAACGCCGTCGGCGTGAGCCGCTGGAGCGGCGGAGCCGGCTATGTGATCGCCGACGCCGTGAAGCTCACCCGGGTCTGATCCGCGCCGCAGGCCGCAGTCGTGCCCGCGCCGCCGTCGGTGGCGCGGGCACGACTGCGGCGCGTATGCCACCTTGCGCGTATGCGGATCTTCGTGCGGCCTGCTAGGCTCCTGCGCATGTACATCTGAGCGTGATCCCCACGCCCGCGCCGTGTCACCTGCGCGGCGAGCGTGCCGCGCCGGCCCACGGGCCCGCGCCGTCTGATCCGTCTTTAACCACGCCCCTGCCCGTTCCGGCAAGCGTCGGCGTGCCCGCATCCGTAGGAGACATTCATGCGTGAAGATCACAGCTCGGAGAGCCCCGCCGCGGACGAGACCGCGGAAGAGGTCGAGCAGCAGCCCATGAACCGCGCCGAGCGCCGGGCCAAGGGCAAGAAGACCCAGCAGCAGGCGTACGGCAAGCAGGCGGTCACGCCCAAGTCGAGCCAGGGCCACGGCCCGCGACTGTGGGCCAACCGCCGCGCCGGCTGAACCCAGCGAACACCGTCCGCCGATCCTGGCCGCACCCGCGGTCCGGGGTCGGCGGATCTTCTTTGTCGGTGCCCCTGCCTACACTCCCGCGGCATGACGATGCAGACCATTGTGGACCGTCTCGCCCGGGCGGGTGGCGGATGTCCGGCTTGGTGACCTACACCGAACTGCTCGACCGGGTGGAGCGCCTGGCCGGCGGTGGAGAGTTCGACGCGGCCGCGTCGGCGCTGGTGGCGCTGCGGCGCTCGGGCGGCGCGGCGGGCGTGGACGGGATGCGGCCGCTGCTGGAGCTGGCGGCGGGGATGCCGCCGGCACGGCTCACGGCACTGCTGCGGGCACTGCTGCGGCACCGGAGCGCCGACCGCGGCTGGCACGTCGACAGCGTGATCGGGGCGCTGTGCCCGCTGCTGCCCGACGAGCTGCCCCCGGACCTGGTCGCCGAGCTGCTGACGTTCGCCGAGGACAGTTCGTACGACATACCGGTGATGACGCTGGCCAAGCTGGTCGCGCTGCATCTGCGCCACGCCCCGCTGCCGCCCGCGGTGCTGGCCACCATGGAACGGCGCAAGCGGGAGAGCCTGTGGCTGCGGGAGCTGGCCGCCACCGCGGCAGCCCGGTCGTCCCGGTGACTGCGCTGGTGGCTCGTCGCGGCGAGCCGCCTGGACGGCGAGCCGCCGCCGACTCCCCACCAGCGGCGATCAGGGGCGGGCCGCGGGGGACCGCCGCCGATCGGTGCACACCGGGGGCGCCATCACGGTCTGGTCGGCGCTGTAGGCCAGTGTGACCGTGACGCAGTAGTCCTCGTCCTTGTCGAAGCCGGGCAGGGTGACCGTCTCGGTCCCGGCGGGCAGCGACTGCAGCGCGCGCATCGGCTGCCCGGCGGGCGCGGCGGACAGCACCACCGCCGCGGTCGCGCCGTCGGGGTAGGACCAGCTGATGCGCAGCCGTGTGCCCAGGTCGGCCACGGCCAGCCCGGTCACCGGCGGCGGTGCCGACGGGGCGGGGCCGCTCGGGGTGGCGGCGGGCGACGGCGTCGCCTCACCCTTGCCGCGTTCGCCGGCCAGGATGAACGTGCCCACCAGCGCCACGATCGCGACCACCGCCGCGACCACGGCCAGTGCCGCGGCCCCGCCACCGCGCCACCGCCGTACGGGTGACGCCGTGCGCTGCGGCACGAGCAGCCCCGGCGGCGGCGTCGTGGCGATCGGGTATGCCGGGTCGACGGGCACGTACGGTCGGCCGGGCGCGAGGTACAGCGCGGGGATCGCCTGGCCGGGGCCGGTGCGTCCCGGGTCGGCCGCGGAGCGGCCATGATCCCGGCCGGTCAGGCCCGCCCCTCGGGTGGACCCGCTGGAGCCGGTCCGGCCCGCCTCCTGTGCGGGCATGCCGAAGCCGGCCGGGTCGGCTTCCCGGTCGGGGCTGCCGTAGTCGGGCAGGTCGTCGACGCCCGCGTCGGCGTCGTCCCTGCGGCGCGGCGTCGTGCCCACCGGGCCGGACCGCCGGGCGCGGGCCTGCCGGGCCGGATCGTCGTAGCGTTCGAAGATCTCGTCGTCGGGCCACTCGTCGGGCTCGGCGGTACGCGGCACGGGCTGATGCGGGCCGGAGATCAGGTCCTCCGCGTGCGGGATCAGCACCGGCAGCACGCCCGGCCCCGGATCCTCCGCGCGCCCGGCCTCGTCCTCGGACGGCGCGGTGCCGCAGCGGTGGTCGGTCTGCGCGCGGGCCCGCACCGCCGCCTGCAGGAGCCGGTGCACGTCGTCGCCCTCGGGCAGCGTGGCGGCCTGCTCCCGCACCCTGGCCAGCAGATCGTGCGCCTGGTCGAAGTCGCCGCAGTCGCGCCACATGCCGGCCAGGCGGATGGTCATGCGCAGGTTGACCGGATGCCCGGGACCGTGCCGGGACGCGTGCGCCGCGAGCACCTCCGACAGCTGCCTGCGGCCGTCGGTGCAGGTGCCGCGCGCATGCTCGACCACCGCCGCGTCGGCCCGGGCGGACAGCGTGCGGTCGGCGTCGGGCCCGTGGGTGAGGGACAGGTCGCGGATCAGGTCGCGATAGAGGTCCGCGGCCCGGTCGAGCGCGCCGGTGCGGTGCATGCAGACGGCCAGCACGCCGAGCGCGTGCAGGGTGTGCCGGTCCAGGTCGCCGTGCAGCGTCTGCGCGGCGGCGTGGGCGTACGCCGCCCAGCTGCGCGCGGCATGCGGCTCACCCAGGTGCAGCAGCACCCCGGCGTACAGCGCGGCGGTGTCCGCCTCGGCCGCGTCGGCCTGCCGCGGATCCTGGTGGGCCAGTGCGAGCTGGTCGCGCAGCAGCTGCTGTGCAGCCGGAAAGTCGAGCCGGCTCACCAGCTCGCGGGCACGCGCCAGCCGTCCCCCCTCAGGCATGGGACTCATCGTGCCCGCTTCCGCACGATCTGTGAAGCCCCGCAGGTCGACACTCCTACCCGGACGGTCACCCGCACCCAGACCCCCAAGGTCATCCGACTTGCCAGGCACCTGTGCGTATCTTGAGCCCGCATTCGCCCATGTGCCAGGCAAGTCGAGCGATCATGGCGGCCGGGCGGCCGGGTCGCGCCGGGCGCGGCCGTGGACGGCTGCGGACCGGCGTGGGCGGAAGGGTCGGGCGGGGATCCGCTGTGGGGTGGGTCGGCGGGAGGCGTGCGGGCGGTGCGCGGAGTTAGGGTGTGCCACCCGCGGGTGCGGGAGCGTGGTGAAGGGGTGCGGGATGGGGCGGGACGTCGCGGGGTTGACGGTGGCGGTGACCGGGGCGGCCCGGGGGATCGGCGCGGCGGTGGCCGCCCGGCTGGCCGTGGCCGGTGCGAACGTCGTGCTCGGCGACCGCGACCTGCCCGCACTGACCCAGACCGCTGCGGCGCTGGCCGGTGAGGTGCTGCCGGTGGAGTTGGATGTCACCGAACAGGCGAGCATGGACGCCTTCCTGGACCGGGCCGAGGAGGCGTACGGGCCGGTGGACGTGCTGGTGAACAACGCGGGCGTGATGTGGGTCGGGCCGTTCGCCGACGAGCCGGCGCAGGCCGCGCGGCGGCAGTTCGACGTCAACGTGCACGGGGTGCGGCACGGGTTCCTGGCCGCGGCGCCGCGGATGCGGGCCCGCGGACGCGGGCACATCGTCACGATCGCCTCGGTGGCGAGCCGGATCAGCCCGCCCGGCGAGGCCACCTATGCCGCGACCAAGCATGCCGTGTACGGGTACGCCGCCGGTGTGCGCCACGAGCTGCGCGGTACGGGTGTGCGGGTCAGCCTGGTGATGCCGGCGGTGGTGGAGACGGCGCTGGCCGTCGGGACCAGCCACGGCGGCGTGCCGCGGCTGCGTCCCGAGGCGGTCGCCGCAGCGGTGGAGCGGGTGATCCGGCGTCCGCGTTTCGAGGCGTTCGTGCCGGGGCGGCTGGATCCGCTGACGCGGCTGCTGGCGCTGCTGCCGCAGGCGGGCCGGGACCTGGCCTACCGCCTGCTGGTGCCGGACCAGGTGGCGGTCGGGGACGGGGCGGCACGGGCGGCATACCAGCGGGACGCAGGACTGTCCGAAGCGGACGGCCAATAGGGATTCCGGGTCTTGTGACCTAGGCCACACGGACATTACCCTTCGGTAACCGCGTGCCCGCGCGGTGGTTCGTGCCCCCTTATCCGCGTTTTCCGTACCCCCCGGAAGGCAGGCTCCCATGCGTCTCGCGCGTCCGTCCCTCGCGCTCGCCGCTGCCCTGGCCGCGGTCATTCTGTCGGCGAACCCGGCAGCCGCCGCAGGTCCCATCCCCAACTCGATGGCCAGCATGGGTGACTCGATCACCCGAGGCTTCAACGCCTGCGGCTGGTATTCCGACTGCACCGCCCGTTCGTTCAGCACCGGCAGCTACGCCTCGGTCAACAGCCACTACCGCCGCGTCCTGGCCAAGAACACGGCCATCAACGGCCGCAACTACAACGACGCCAGGAGCGGTGCGAAGGCGGCGGACATGCCCGGCCAGGCCAACACCGTGGCCGGGCGCAACGTCGACTACGTGACCATCCTGATCGGCGCCAACGACGCCTGCACCGGCTCGGAGTCGAGCATGACCTCGGTGGCCGCATTCCGGGCCTCCATCGACACCGCCCTGAACACTCTCAAGACCCGGCTGCCCAGCGCACGGGTCGCGCTGATCTCCATCCCGGACGTCAAGCGGCTGTGGGAGGTCGGCAAGGGCTCGTCCTCGGCCCGCAGCGCCTGGTCGCTGTTCGGCATCTGCCAGTCGCTGCTGGCCAACCCGACCTCCACCGCGCAGGCCGACGCGGACCGCCGCGACCGGGTGCGCCAGCGGGTCGTCGACTTCAACGCCCAGCTCGCGCAGGCGTGTGCGGCCTACGGGGCCAACTGCGACTTCGACGACAACGCGGTGTTCAACTACCCGTTCGCGCTGTCGCAGGTGAGCACCTGGGACTACTTCCACCCCAACACGGCCGGGCAGACGGTGCTGGCCCAGCTCTCGTACGTCGCCGGCCACAACTGGTGAGCTGCACGAAGGGGCGTCCCGCAAGGTGGGGCGCCCCCTTTCGCGTGCCAGAATCGACAACACTCTTTACTGTTAATCGTCTTTAATTTAATGTGGCATTCAAGCTCATGAGCGTCCGACCGTCCCCCACAGCTCGCCGTCGGGCGACGTGCTCTCCGCAGCCGTCGCCCGCCGCGCGCTACCTCGAAAGGACCACCGCCTCATGAGAAGGTCCCTGCGGGCCGGGCTCGCCACGCTCGGCGTGGCGCTGCTGGCCGGCGCACTCTCCCTCGTCGCGTCGTCGCCGGCCCACGCCGCGACCGCGACGTTCACCAAGGTCTCCAGCTGGGGCTCCGGCTACGAGGGCAAGTTCACCGTCACCAACAACACCTCGTCGACCATCACCAGCTGGAACGTGCAGTTCGACCTGCCCTCCGGCACCACCATGGGCGTGTTCTGGGACGCCGCGGTGACCAAGTCCGGCCAGCACGTGACCGCGACCAACGTGGGCTGGAACGGCACGCTGGGCCCCGGCGCGTCGACCAGCTTCGGCTTCAACGCCAGTGGCTCGGGCAACCCGACCAACTGCACCGTCAACGGCGCGAGCTGCGGCGGTGGCACGCCGCCGACCTCCTCGCCGCCGCCCGCGGGCGTGCCGGGCAAGCCGGGCAACCCGTCGGTCACCTCGGTCACCAACACCTCCGTCTCGCTGAGCTGGGGCGCGTCGACCGGCACGGTCACCGGCTACCGGGTGTACGAGGGCAGCACCGTGCGCGCCACCGTCACCGGCACCTCCGCCACGCACAGCGGACTGGGCGCCTGTACGGCGCACACTTACACCGTGAAGGCGTACAACAACAGCGGCGAGTCCGTGGCCAGCAACGCCGTCACCGGGACCACGTCCGGCTGCACCAGCTCGGGCTTCAAGGGCGCCGCGCCTTACTACTACGTCGGCTGGGGCAACCCGCCCGCGCCCGCCACGGTCATGAGCGCCACCGGCATCAAGTGGTTCACCATGGCGTTCATCCTGTCCGGCGGCGGCTGCACGCCGGCCTGGGACGGCAACCGGCCGCTGACCGGCGGGGCCGACCAGAGCACCATCAACGCGATCCGGGCCGCGGGTGGCGAGATCGTGCCGTCGATCGGCGGCTGGAGCGGCAACAAGCTCGGCCCGAACTGCTCCTCGGCGGCCGCGCTGGCCGGGGCGTACCAGCAGGTCATCAACGCGTACAACCTCAAGGCGATCGACGTCGACATCGAGAACACCGACGAGTTCGAGAACGAGGTCGTGCAGGACCGCGTCCTCGGCGCGCTGAAGATCGTCAAGCAGAACAACCCCGGCATCAAGACGATCATCACGTTCGGCACCACGACCACCGGCCCGAGCTGGTGGGGCACCCGCCTGATCAACCAGGCCGCGGCGCTGGGCGCGAACATCGACATCTTCACGATCATGCCGTTCGACTTCGGCGGCGGCGCGAACATGTACCAGAACACGGTCAACGCGACGGTCGGCCTGAAGAACGCGCTGAAGACGGCGTTCGGCTGGAGCGACGCCACGGCGTACGCCCACGTCGGCATCTCCGGCATGAACGGCCTGTCCGACCAGCAGGAGCTGACCAGCACCGCGACCTGGACGCAGATCAAGGACTGGGCCAACGCCAACGCGATCGCGCGCCTGGCGTTCTGGTCGGTCAACCGCGACCGCGGCTGCGCCGGCGGCGGCGTGGTGGCCAACTGCAGCGGCATCGCCCAGCCCGACTGGGAGTTCACCCGCATCACCGCGGGCTTCACCCGCTGACCCGAACCCCCGGCCCGCGGCCATCCCCCCGATGCGCGGGCCGGGTCCCTCCCGCCCTGTCCGGCCCACCCCGCCCCAGCCCTGCCCGCCCCGCCCCTGCCCGCCGCCCCACCCCGGCCGGCCCGCCCCGGCCCGTCCCACCTCGCGCAACTCTTAAAGACCTGCGGCCTGGGACTACTTGCGAAGGCGCAGGTCGTTAAGGGTTGCGGAGCGGGAGGAACCGGGCTTGCGGGCGAAACGCGGCAATTAGTGTTAGCGCATGGACCGCAGTGGCGAGCTGAGCTCGGTGCGGCGCAACGCCGTGTTCGGCACGGTGGCGCTCGGCCTGCTGCTGGCGGCCCTGGACCAGACCATCGTCGGGACGGCGCTGCCGACCATCGTGGGGGACCTGGGTGGAGCCTCCCACCTGTCCTGGGTGGTGACGGCATACCTGCTGGCCGAGACGATCGCCACCGCGCTGGCCGGCAAGCTGGGCGACCTGTTCGGGCGCAAGCTGATGTTCCAGGTCAGTGTCGCGATCTTCATCGTGGCGTCGTTCTTCTGCGGGTTCGCGCACAACATGGCATGGCTGGTGGCCTGGCGCGGCGTGCAGGGGGCCGGCGCGGGCGGCATCCTGGTGACCGCGATGGCGCTGATCGCCGACTACATCCCGCTGCGCGAGCGCGGCAAGTACCAGGGCGCGCTCGGCGCGGTCTTCGGCGTGGTGACGGTGCTCGGGCCGTTGCTGGGCGGCCTGTTCACCGACCACCTGTCCTGGCGGTGGGCGTTCTACATCAACATCCCGCTCGGCCTGCTGGTCATGTTCATCTGCGCGTCGACCATGCCGAAGCTGCCCACCGCCCGCCGCCCGATCATCGACTACCTCGGCATCGCCCTGATCGCGGTCGCGTCCACCTGCCTGATCCTGATGACCAGCTGGGGTGGGGTGGAGTACCCGTGGCTGTCCCCGGAGATCATCGGGCTGGGCGTCGGCGGCTTCGTCGCGTTGCTGTTGTTCGTGCTGGTGGAGGTGCGGGCACGGGAGCCGATGATGCCCATGCGGCTGTTCCGCAATCCGGTGTTCACCATCTGCGGGGTGCTCAGCTTCATCGTCGGCTTCTCCATGTTCGGGGCGCTGACCTTCCTGCCGACGTTCATGCAGTACGTCCAGGGCGCCTCGGCGACCGCGTCGGGGCTGCGCATGCTGCCGCTGGTGTTCGGCCTGCTGATCACGTCGATAGCCAGCGGCACGATCGTCGGGCGTACGGGCCGCTACAAGTGGTTCCCGGTCTTCGGCGGCTTGATCACGGCATTGGGCATGTGGCTGCTGTCGCAGATGACGGCGCTGACCACGCTGTGGGTCGAGTCGCTGTTCCTGTTCGTGCTGGGCCTCGGGCTGGGCATGAGCATGCAGACGCTCACCATCGTCGTGCAGAACACCGTCAACTACCACGACCTGGGCGTGGCCACCTCGGGGGTGACGTTCCTGCGCACGCTGGGCAGCGCGTTCGGGGTGGCGCTGTTCGGCACGGTGTACACCCACTCGCTGAACGCGCAGCTGGAGCGCTTCGGGCCGCTGCTGGGGGCGCTCGACCCACGCCGACTGGAAAGCCCGGCCGGGGTGCACAGCCTGCCGGACCCGATCCGGATCCTGGTGGTCGGCGGCTACACCGAGGCGCTGCAGCGGGTGTTCCTGGCAGCGGTGCCGGTGGGCCTGCTGGCCGCCTTCATCGCGCTGTTCCTCAAACAGGTGCCACTACGCGACACCGCGCGGGCCGCGGCCAGGGACATGGGCGAGGGTTTCGGCATGCCCGAGTCCCCGGACCGCACCGAGCAGCTCGAACGGGCCGTCGCCACGGTATGGCGGCAGAAGGGCACCGCCGTCGCGCCGCGGGTGCTGGCCTCGGCCGGGGTCGACGGCGGCGTCGGGCTGGCCTGGTGCCTGTCCCGGGTGGTGCTGTTCGCCGAGCACTACGGGCAGGCCCGGGTGACCGACATCGCCGAGCACTACCACCTGCCGCCGCAGGTGCTGTGGCCCGCGTTCCAGGGTGCCGTCGCCGACGGATACCTGGCCGCCGTCGACGGCTCCGTCACGCTGACCCCGCGCGGCATCGCCGAGTACGACCGCATCGCGACCGCCTGGCGGCAGTGGCTGGCCGGCGAGCTGTCGGACTGGGACGACACCTCCGACGAGGAGTTCGAACAGGCGGTCCGGATAGCCGGGCGCGAGCTCGTGTTCGAGGACGAGGCCACGCCGGTGTCGCCGGCGCCGCCTGGGCCGGTGCCGGCGGGTGCCGGCCGCGGAGGCCCCGGCCGGCACCGGGCCTCGTAGCCGGGGTGAAGAGCGGACTGGGCGCGGAGTCTGAATGAAAACCGTGTGGCCGGGGTGTGAACCGCGTCCGTTCCTCGGGATGATCATCGCCAATCGGGGTGATCACGTGTCACGCTGGCGACCATGGACATGACCGGGCTCATCGTCGGAGGTGTGGCGCTGCTCGCCGCCTCCGCGTACGGGCTGGTCCACCGCCGCCGGGCGGGTAGGGTTCGCGCCGTGCCCGCCACCGCCGACCCCGTGCATCCGCTGCTGGCCGAGCTGGGCGTGGAGCAGGGCGAAGTCACCCTGCTCCAGTTCTCCTCGGCGTTCTGCGCCCCGTGCCGGACCACCCGGGTGGTCTGCGCCGAGGTCGCCCGCACCACGCCCGGCGTGGCCCACGTCGAGGTCGACGCGGAGAGCCGGCTGGACGCGGTCCGTGGCCTGGACATCTGGAAGACCCCCACCGTGCTGATCGTCGACGCGGACGGCCGGATCGCCGGCCGGGCCCAGGGCGCGCCGACCCGCGCCCAGGTGCTGGCCGCCGTCGCGCCGCTGCTGCCCACACCGGCCGAGAAGAACTCCGCATGAACGGATCGGCGACAGCGCGCCGGGCTCGTGCCGCCGGCAAGTCACCCGAGGAGATGGCATGACCGACCCCCGCGGTCCCCGGTTCGCCGCCGCGCTCACCGCCCTGGTCATGGTGGCGGTGCTGGTCACCGGCTCCGGCTGGCTGGCCCTGGCGCAGGCCGTGGTGTTCGCGCTGACCGCGGCGCAGCCGCGCCTCGGCCCGTACGGGCTGGTCTACCGCACCCTGCTCGCGTCGCGCCTCGGCCCGCCCGCGGAGCTGGAGCCGCTGGCCCCGGTGCGCTTCGCGCAGGCCGTCGGCTTCGTCTTCGCCGCCGTGGCCACGCTGGGCTACCTGCTCGGCTCGCCGCTGACCGGGGCGATCGCCGCCTCCTTCGCGCTGGCGGCCGCCTTCCTCAACGCCGTCTTCGGCCTGTGCCTGGGCTGCGAGCTGTTCCTGGCGTACCGCCGCCTGACCGGCCGCCCCCTGGCCGCCCGCGTCCCCGTCTCCTGATTTCGACCCGGCTGCGTCGGACCCGTCTGCTACAACGGCGTGGTTGATCCGGCACGGCGAAGGAGCGGGCTGCTGGCTACACGGATCCAGGTGACGATCGACTGCGCGGACCCGGGGCGGTTGGTGGAGTTCTGGGCGCTCGCGCTGCACTACCGGCCGCAGCAGCCGCCGGACGGGCACCCCACCTGGCGCTCGTACTGGCTCACCAAGGGCATCCCGGAGGAGGAGCTGGAGGGCGCCGACGGCCTCGACTCGATCGAGGACCCGGCGGGCGTCGGCCCGCGCTTCTGGTTCCAGCGGGAGCCGAAGGCGGGCAAGAACCGCCTGCACCTCGACCTCGCGGTCAGCGGCGGCCGCAGCGTCCCGCTGGAGACACGGCGCGAGCGCGTCGCCGCCGAAGCCGAACGCCTCATCGCCGCCGGCGCGACCCGCCTGAGGGTGCTCCACACCGAGGGTGCCGACCACTCCGCAGCCTGATCGACGCGAACAGATCTTCACCCGGCGGGGGCCGCTGAGCCGGATACGGGCGGAGCCCCGTTCCTGCCGTAGCGGCGGGGACGGGGCTCCGTGGTCGCGTCGGTCAGGAGCGGCCGGGCTCGTGGCGGCGCAGTGCCAGGCGGGTCAGGAAGATCAGGACCACCATCTGCACGCCGAGCAGGATCATGCACTTGATCCAGTTCTCGGGGACGTGTGCGAACAGCGGGTCCTGGAAGCTCGGCGGCAGCATCGCGCCGACGTCGACCGTGGCCGCCGCGGCGCCGAAACCCCAGCGAGTCGGGAAGATCCAGGAGATGATCTCCATGACCTGCTGCCCGGCCAGCACGAACAGGCCGCCGGAGAACACCAGCTGCGCCATCACCAGGACCACCATGATCGGGGTGGTCTGCTCCGTCGTGCGGGCCAGCGCGCTGACGAGCAGGCCGAACACCGTCGACACCAGGGAGATGCCGACCATGGCGACGATGATTTCCGCGGTCTGGCTCGGGATGACCAGCGACTCCGTGGGCGGGCCCTCGAACAGCGTCAGGTAGACGAACAGTGCCACCTGAGCGGTGTTGATGATGAAGAAGACCGTGATCTTCGAACTCAGGTATGCCGCGGCCGACACCCCCACGGCTCGTTCCCGGGCGTAGATCGGCGCTTCGGCGACGATTTCCCGGACCGAGGCGGCGGTGCCCAGGAAGGCCGCGCCGGTCACCAGCACCACCAGGAGCTGCTGCGCCTGCAGGCTGAACGGGGGCAGCTTGGTCAAGCCGTCCTCGCCCGGGACCGTATAGGCGAGCACCGCCAGGATCAGCGGCATGGCCAGCAGGAACGCGCTGAAGCCCCGGTCGGACAGGATGACATTGATCATCCGGAGGCAGAGCGTGAAGTACTGCCGGATCGGCGCGCTGGGGTTGCGGGCGAACAGCGAGAACTTCCGCCGGTCGATATTGGCCCGGCCGGGTTTGGCCGCGTTCACGTTGGGCCGCACCCGGGCCAGGGCGTCGTCGACGCTGACCGAGGCGGGCTCGGCGTCGTCGGCGGTGTCGGGCACCGGCAGGGGCGCGATGGCCTCGGTGAGGTCGGGCTCATCGGTGCGCTGCGTCGGCACCAGCGGCTGCTGGGTCGCCGCCGGGTCGAACACCACGTCGGCCGGTGCCGGCGGCACCGGCAGCACGGCGGGCTCGGCCCGGTTCGACGGGGTCACCGCGCTGACGTAACGGGCATACAGCGGGGAGTTGCGGAAGGCCCGGGTCCACCGCTCCGGCTCTTCGGTGATCTTCGTGAAGACATCGGCGTAGTCCTCGGCACCGAAGAAGCCGAGCAGCTGGTCCGGCGGGCCGAAGTAGGCCATCGTGCCGCCCAGGCACATCACCAGCACCCGGTCGCAGATGTCGAGGTGCAGCACGCTGTGGGTGACCACGACGACGGTCTTGCCCTTGTCGGCCAGCTCCCGCAGCTCGCCCATCACCTCCTTGTCCAGCGCCGGGTCCAGGCCCGAGGTGGGCTCGTCCAGGCACAGCAGCGACGGCTCGGTGAGCAGCTCCATGGCCACCGAGGCGCGCTTGCGCTGGCCGCCGGAGAGGACGTCGATGCGGGCCTTGGCACGCGGGGTGAGCCGCATGGTGTCCATGACCTCGTCGACCTTCGCCCAGCGCACCTTGCGCGGCACGTCGTCGGCGAAGCGCAGGGCAGCGGCGAAGCGCAGCGCGGTGCGCACCTTGAGCTGCTTGTGCAGCACGTCGTCCTGGGGCACCATGCCGATGCGGTAGCGCAGCTGGGCGTAGTCGGCGTACAGGTCGCGCCCGCCGTACCAGAGCCGGCCCTGGGTGGCGGGGCGCAGCCCGGTGAGCGCCTTGAGCAGCGTGGACTTGCCGCAGCCGCTGGGGCCGATCAGGGCGAGGAGGCTGCCTTCCGGTAGGGCGAAGCTGACGTCGTCGATGAGCACCTTGTTGCCCAGGCGCACCGTCAGGTCGTCGGCGATGATCGAGGCGGGGCCGGTGTCGACATGGTCGTGCAGCTGTACGCCGTCGAAGAGCAGCTCGTGCCGCCCGATCGAGACGATGTCGCCGGCGTGCATGAGGGTCGCCTTCTGCACCTGGCGTCCGTTGAGGAACGTGCCGTTGCGGCTGCCCAGGTCGACGATGTGGAAGGCGTCGCCGAGGCGGCGCATCTCGGCGTGGTGGCGTGAGGCCTGCAGGTCGGCCAGCACGATGTCGTTGTCGGCGTCGCGCCCGAGCCGGGTGCGGATCGAGCCGTCGGCGGCGGTCGTCTGTCCGGAGGCGACCGCTGAGGCGGCGCTCTTGCGGCGTCGAGGCGCGCGGGAAGTGGAGGGGTCAGTTGACACTCGCACATCCTTGCGGCAAGACCAGTGCAGATCAAGCGCCATCCGGTCGGATCCGGCCGCCGTCGGGAACCCGATCGAGCAGCGGGCGGCCCGCGCGTCCGGGTGATATTCCCGCACCATCGTGAAGATCGTCACGGCGACGGTGTTCGGCGCGTACGGATTTCGGAGCTATGGTGGTCGAGGTCGGTGCGTGGACAGTGTCCCCGGGCCTCACTTACAAAAGCCTTCACGGAATACCGTTCGGCTGGAGCCGTGTCGCGCCACTCGCCGCGAGGCGACCGCACGCACCGACCATGAACTTCGCATTTGCCCGCCCGCTCCGGTGCCCGATCATCACCGGAGCGGGCGGTGCTCTGTGCCCGCGGCGAGGTGTCGCCGTCGTTACTTCGGCGAGACTACCAACAAACTCCGACGAAATCCATCGCCGTCTCTTGATCGTGTCGTGCCGCGGATAACGCCAGGTCATGACGTGCAATGAGCGGTATGGACCAACGCACCGTCATCCTCGTGCTGCTGGTGCTAGGTCTGCTCTGCGTGCCCGTCGGCGCGCGGTTGCGGCTGCCGGCGCCCGTGGTGGCCACCCTGTTCGGCGCCGCGCTCGCGCTGCTGCCCGGCAGCTCGCTGTCGCTGCACCCCGAGGTCATCCTGCCCGTGCTGCTGCCGCCGCTGCTCTACGCCGCGGTGCAGCGCAGCTCCTGGCGACGGTTCGCGCGCGGCTGGAAACCCATCCTGCTGCTCGCGGTGGCGCTGGTGTTCGTGACGACGGCCGCGGTCGCCGCCGTCGCGACGCGCATCCATCCCGCCCTGCCGCTGGGCGCGGCCGTCGTGCTCGGCGCGATCACGGCTCCGCCCGACCCGGCCGCCGTCACCGCCATGGCGGGTCGGCTCGGCCTGCCTCGCCGCACGGTCACCCTGCTGCAAGGGGAGGGGCTGTTCAACGACGTCACCGCGCTCACCATCTACCAGGTCGCGGTGGCAGGTGTGCTGACCGGAACCCTGTCGGTCTGGGGCGCGGTCGCCTCATTCGCCTACTCGGCCGTGGCCGGGGCGGGCATCGGCCTGGCCGCCGGTGTGCTCTTCGGCTGGCTGTTCGACCGGCTGCCCACCGCGGAGCTGCGGGCCGGGCTGAGCCTGCTCATCCCGTACGCCGCCTACCTCGCCGCCGACTCCGCACACGCCAGCGGGGTGCTCGCGGTGCTCGCGGCCGGGTTCTGGCTGGGCGCGACCCGGGCCGACCCCGACGACGTGGCCGGACGGCTGTCCGGGCGCAACTTCTGGGACGTGGTCGAGGAGCTCGTCACCGGGTTCACGTTCGGGCTGATCGGGCTGGAGTTCATCGAGGCGCTCGACGACATCGGACCGGGCCTGTGGCCGTACTCCCGTTTCGCGATCTTGATCTGCCTCACCCTGGTGGCGGTGCGTTTCGCGTGGATGTTCGGGGTCGGCGGCCTGGCCAAGCGGATGCGCTCGCGCGACCCTGCGGACGTGCCGGTGGGGTGGGGCGAGACCCTGATCGTGGCGTGGGCGGGCATGCGCGGGGTGGTCACCATCGCGACCGCGCTGGCGCTGCCACGCGACTTCCCGGCCCGCCCGCAGATCGTGTTCGTGGCGGCGGTGGTCGCCGTCGTCACCCTGCTGCTGCCCGGCTTGACGCTGCCCTGGCTGGTGGGCCGGCTCGGGCTGAGCACCGGCGCGAAGCGCCGCCGTCAGGCCGAGCGGGAGGTAATCGCGGTGGCCCAGGACGCCGGGCTGCGCCGGCTGCAGGAACTGCGGGCCGACGGCACGGTGAGCGCGGAGACGGCGCATCGGCTGGGGGAGTGGCAGCGCGCGATCCTGCTCGACGAGGAGGCCGAGGACGACGACTGGGTACGCCAGCGCCAGCGCCTCGGCGACGTGCGGGCACAGCTGCTGGCGGCCTCGCGGGCCGCGGTGCTCGACCACCGGGCGCGCGAGCCCGAGGCCGTGGACGACGTGCTGCGCCGCCTCGACCTGCACAGCGCCCTTTACTAGGCCCTCCGGCGGCCTGCCGGGTCGTCTGACGGCGTGTCCATGACGGTCGCCAGGCTGCCTGAGTGATCCTGTCTTAGCCGCTTGACCTGCGGTTATACATCCGTCTCGACATGGAAGGCGGTCTCGATGAGACCTTGGCGAATGTTCGCCGCACTCGCCGGCCTCGCGCTGGCGACGGCCCTGACCGGCGGCGCCGCGCAGGCCGCTCCACCGGCCGAGCACGACTGCATCACGCTCTCGGGCGCGAACCTCAACCAGATCTACGGCATCGAAGAGCGCATCGTCAGCCCGCCGATCTGCCTGGAGGTGCGCGCCGGCGAGCGGTGGGTGGTGTTGGCGAACTCGTGGACCACGGCGCCCGGCCCCGACGGAGCCGTCTACCCGGCCGGGTACACCCCCGAGCTGCCCGCCCCGATCGACGACTTCAACGCGAAGTTCCGCAGCGCGAAGTACGTGATCGACGGCGGCACCGACCGGGAGCGGGTCGTCACCGCGGGTCCCGAGGTGCTGCGGACTTTCGTGGGCGCGGACGGCCTGCCGTTCTCGGCCTTCCCGTCGCCGCCGCTCAAGCCGCTGCACCCGGGCACGCACACGTTCTCCGTGTACATCGTCCTGTCCGCGCAGCACTGCGACGGCCTCGCCGTCAACGTCGCGCGGAACTGCCTGCCCGCGGGGGAGTCCGAGTGGTTCCCGCAGACGCCGTTCGAGGTGGTCGAGAAGTACGGGAAACCGGGGCGGCCATGAGCCGTGCCACCGGGTGGCGCCCCCGCGGACGGGGGCGCCACCGGTCATCGGTCAGGTCACGGACTCGTACAGGCCAGCGTCGGCAGGTTGTTGGTGCCGCTGTGGTTGCCCAGGAATCCGAACGTGGTGCTGCCACCGGAGCCGAGGCTGCCGTTCCAGGCCACGTTCTTGAACGTGGTGGAGCCGGTGGCGTTGGTGTAGGTGCTGCTCCAACTCTGGTTCACGGTCTGGCCGTTGGCCCAGGTGGCCTTCACCGTCCAGCCGTTGACCGCGGTGCCGCCCGCGGTCACCTTGATCTCTCCCTGGAACCCGTTGTTCCAGTTGCCGATCTGGGTGTACGTCGCCGAGCAGGCGCCCGGCGGGATGGACGGTGCCGGGGTCGACGGCGCCGGGCTGCTCGGCCGCGGCGAGGCCGCGCTGGGCGACGGCGACGCGGTCCGCGACGGTGACGGCGAGGCGGGGTTGGACGGCGGGTTTGACGGGTTGGTCGGCGGGTTGTTGATGCCGGTCACCTGGCCGTTGCCGCCGTCGAAGATGACGTCCGAGCAGCCGTAGAAGGTCTCCTGGCTGTCCGAGCGCTTCCAGACGGAGTAGATGACGTGCCGGCCGGACTTGCCCGAGGGCAGGTTGCCGTTCCAGTAGTAGTAGCCGTCCGGGGCCGGGCCCGACATCGGCGGGTGGTCGATGCTCAGGAACGGCTGCTCCTCCATGTCCGCCCAGGTGAGCGCCTGGTTGGGGTTGTAGCCGTCCTTGGTGACGTACAGGTAGAACCAGCCCGGGTGGGCGGCCCAGTTGCTGTAGCGCCAGCTGTGGTTGGCACCGGAGGTGAGGTGGGTCAGCGGCCAGTCGCTGCGCGGCGCGTCGAAGCCCGCGAACTTGGTGGCGCCACCGCTGCACAGCGCGCCGTCGGGGATGAAACCGCGGGTGCGGCCCTGCCCATCGGAGCGCAGCACGCCGAACCAGTCGTAGAACGGCTGGGTGCCGCCCACGGCGGCGGCGTTCTGGCAGGCGCCGTTGGTCGGCTTGACCTCACCGGTGCTCGACTTGCCGTCCAGATAGCACAGGTAGGTGCGGCTGCCCGGGGTGAGCAGCGCGCCGTGCGCCGCCGCGGTGCCAGGGTTGATCATCGTGATGGCGAGGCCGGCGGCGAGCGTGGCCGCCGCCGCCAGAGCGGCGGCCTTCAGCTTGTTCATGTGCTGTCCTTTCCAGCACGGACGTGCGCCATCTCCGGCGGAGGGTCCCGGCGGTACGCCGTGAAAACGGACCGCGGAAGTCCGGAGTGGACGGAACGAGCCGTGCTGCGGATACGGGATCACCCCTGCCGCGACCACGGTGGGCCGGCGACAGGGGTCAGGGACGGTCCGTCGCGTCGGCGCGGCTCACGCACTGGCCGCGGCGCGCTCCACGTCTGCCCTCGCAGCGCCACGGCATTGACATTCCACCATGTGATCAGCGGCCTCGGCAAATGGTTGCGCCGTGCCATGGCGGGTGCGAGCATGTGCCCGTGTCGATGACCGCGGTACGCCGCAACGCCTGGTGGCTGGTGCCCGAGCTGCTGGCGCTGGGGCTGGTGGCCGGGCTGTTCGCGGTGGCGGCGCCCGCGGACCTGAAGGACGTGCTCGCCGACCGCGTCGCGGTGATCCTGGCGCAGTCGTCCCCGTCCGAGCACCACCAGCACGGCCACGACGTCGCCGCCGAGGACACCGTGCTGTGCACGGCCGAGACCATGGGCATGGAGCCCGCGGACGCGACCCGGATGCAGGACGTGCGCGTGGTGTACGCGTACTTCTTCTGCGCCGCCGGGGAACCGGGCCAGCCGTGGGATTTCGCCGCCCGCATCTCCGGCCCGGTCGTCGTCGAGCTGAGCGAGCCGCCGCGGGTGCGGATCGCCGAGGCGGGGCTCGGCTACCCCGACCGCGTCAAGGCCATGCTGCCCGACCAGTACGAGCCGTGGGCCTTCGGCGGCTTCCACGACCCGAGCCTGCCGACAGCGCTGCAGCAGCGCTATCTCGACGAGGTCGCCAAGGCCTGAGCGGCGCCGCACCGCCGACACGGCGGTCCGCGGCCGGGCGCCCGACAGGCCGCCACCGCGCCGGACCCGTGGGCGGCTAGGCTGATCTTCATGCGATTCGGATTGTTCGGCACGGGCTACTGGGCGGAGCAGACCCAGGGCGCCGCACTGGTGGCCCACCCCGAGGCTGAGCTCGTCGGTGTGTGGGGACGCGATCCGGCCAAGGCCGCCGCGCTCGCGTCGCGCCTGGGCACCCGGCCCTATGACGACGTCGACGCGCTGATCGCCGACGTCGACGCCATCGCGGTCGCGCTGCCGCCCGACGTGCAGGCGCCGATCGCGGAGCGGGCCGCCCGCGCGGGCCGTCACCTGCTGCTGGACAAGCCGCTGGCACTGACCACAGCCGACGCCGACCGCGTGGTCGAAGCCGTCGCGGACACCGGCGTGGCCAGCGTGGTCTTCTTCACCTCCCGCTTCGACCCGGAGGTCACCCGCTCGCTGGAGCAGGCGTCCGCCGCGGGCGGCTGGAGCTCGGCCCGGGTCACCATGTACGCCTCGATCTTCGCGCAGGGCGGCCCGTACAGCGGATCGACCTGGCGCAAGGTGCACGGCGGCCTGTGGGACATCGGCCCGCACGCGCTGTCGCGGCTGCTGCCCGTGCTGGGACCGGTGACCGAGGTGACCTCGCTGGCCGGCGCGCACGCCACCAGCCACGTGCTGGCCCGCCATGAGAGCGGCGCGGTCAGCGTGCTGATGCTCACGCTGGATGCGCCGCCGACGGCGCTGCTGTTCGAGTACCAGCTGCACGGCGAGGCCGGCGTGCTGGACCTGCCCGGCGGGTCCGGCGACCCGGTGGCCAACTTCGGCCGCGCGATCGACGAGCTGCTCGCCGAGGCGCGGCATCCGGGCGAGGGCGGCCCGGCACACCCGTGCGACGTGCGCTTCGCCCGCGAGGTGGTGGCGGTGCTGGAGGCGGCGCAGCGGTCCCAACAGGAGGGACGTGCGGTCGGCGTCCGGTGAACGGTGCCGCGGGGTCGTGAAGCAGGTGGGAGCTGGATCGTTTAAGTGATCCGGAATCGTGTCCGGGCAACCGTTGACACCACAGCGGATCATGCAGCAACGTGCCGTTCATGACCGACTACGCCTACCCGCTGCGCGCCGGCGACCTGATGGTCGAGCGGTACCGACTGATCGACAGGATCGGCGTCGGCGGCATGGCGGTCATCTGGCGGGCCCGCGACGAGACGCTCGACCGCCTCGTCGCGCTGAAGGTGCTCGACCCGCGCCTGTCCGGCGACGAGCGGCTGCGCGAGCTGGCCCGGCGTGAGGCGTGGGCGGTGGCCCGCCTCAACCACCCGGACGTCGCCGGGGTGCACGACTTCGTGCGCACCAGCACCCCGGACGGGCAGGAGATCGCGGTCATCGTGCTCCAGCTGGTGGCCGGCGAGCCGCTGGCGGACCGGATCGCGCTGGGCGCGCTGCCCTGGCGGGAGGCGGTGCGCATCGGCGCCCGCATCGCCGCGGTGCTGGAGGTGGCGCACCGCCGGGGCGTGGTGCACCGCGACATCACCCCGGACAACGTGATGGTGCACGGGGAACAGGTCACGGTCCTCGACTTCGGCATCGCGGCCCGCGTCGGCGAACCCGACGACGACAGCACCGGTGCCAGCTTCGGCACCCCGGCGTACGTCGCCCCCGAGCGCCTCGACGGCATGCCCGCCGAGCCCGCCACGGACGTCTACGCGCTGGGCGTGGTGATGTACGAGATGCTCACCGGCCGTCCGCCGTTCCGGGTGCGCGGCTGGGACGACGTCGCCGCCGACCACGGCCCGGTGGTGCCGCCGGACGTGCCCGAACTGCCCCGCTCGGTCGCCGCGGTGGTGGCCGCAGCGCTGCGCCGCGATCCCGCGACGCGTCCCACGGCCGCCGAGGTGGCCCGCGTCCTGCGCGCGGTGCCCGCCCGCTCGCCGCGGCGGCTGCTGCCGGTGGCGGCGGTGGCGGCCGGGGTCGCCGTGCTCGGAGCGCTGGTCTGGACGCTGCCCACCCGCGAGTCTCCACGTGAGCCGGGTCAGGCGGTCGGCACGCCGCCGGCGAGCACGCCCGGCTTCGGTACGCAGCCGGCGTCGGCGGATCCGTCCGGGACGACCCCCACGACGCCCGCGGCCTCGCCGACCGCGAACGCTTCCCGGCCCGCCCCGAGCACTTCGGCTCCGGCGGGGCCGACGGCCGGCCCGTCGCCGGCCCCGGTGCTCACCGTCAAGCAGGCGCAGGACGCCGCGCTGAAGACGGTCGACGATGCCGCCCGCGGCGGCAAGGTGCGCACCGACGTCGCGACCGACCTGCGCAACACCGTGAACAACCTGGTCCAGGCCAGGCCGACCGGCGCGTTGCTGGCCGCCCAGGTGCAGGCGGCCCACACGAAGATCGATCAGCGGGTGAGCGAGGCGACGCTGGACTGGGAGGTCGGCCGGCAGCTGCACGACGACGTCGCGGCGCTCGGCCGGGCGCTGGAGGCCTGAGCAGGCCGGAAATGCTACGGGCCGGGCGACCATGAGGTCACCCGGCCCAGTCACCCGGCGGCGTGGACGCGAGGGTCTCCCACCACCGAGGAGGCTCTACAGGCCGTTGTCGCGGATCACTCCGCTGTACCAGCGCGCACTGGCCTTGGGGGTGCGCTGCTGGGAGGCGTAGTCGACGTACACCAGGCCCCACCGCTCGTCGTAGCCTTCCTGCCACTCGAAGTTGTCCATCAGCGACCACACGTGGTAGCTCTCCAGGTTCACCCCGTCGGTGATGGCCCGGTGCGTGGCGGCGAAGTGGTCGCGTAGGAAGGCGATGCGGCCGGTGTCCTGTACGGTGCCGTCGGGGCCCATCACGTCGGGGCAGGGCAGTCCGTTCTCGGTGATGGTCAGGGCGATGTCGCCGTAGTCCTTCTTGATGCGGGTGAGGATGTCGTACATGCCCTCGGGGTAGATCTGCTGCCAGAACGCCTCGCTGGTGGGGTGCTTGCGCACCGTCTCACCGTCACCGGTGACGTATATCGGGCAGTAGTACTGCACGGCCAGCAGTTCCACCGGCGACGAGATGACCTCGAGGTCGCCGTCCTTGATGTGCTTCTGCATCGGGGAGAACCGGGCGACGTCGTCCAGCACGTCCTGCGGGTAGTGGCCCTTCAGGATGGGGTCGAGGTAGAGGCGGTTCTCGTAGCCGTCGTAGAGCACGGTGGCCTGCTGCGCCTCGGGGCTCTCGTCGGCGGGGTAGCACGGGTGCAGGTTCAGCGCGGGGCCGATCCGGGTCTGCGGGCTCAGGTGCGGGCGCATCGCCTGCACGGCGAGACCGTGCGCGAGCAACTGGTGGTGCGCGACCACGTACGCGGCGGCCTCGTCGCGCTTGCCGGGGGCGTGCGAGCCGTACAGGTAGCCGTTCTGCACGATGGTCTTCGGCTCGTTGAGGGTGAGCCAGTTGGGCACGGCGTCGCCGAGCGCCTCGGCCAGCACGGCGGCGTACTCGGCGAAGCGGTAGGCCGTGTCGCGGTTCTCCCAGCCGCCGATGTCCTGTAGCTCCTGCGGGGTGTCCCAGTGGTAGAGGGTCACCATCGGGGTGACGCCGCGCTCGCGCAGGCCGTCCACCAGCCGGCGGTAGAAGTCGAGGCCCTTGCCGTTGACCGGGCCCCTGCCGCCGGGCACGACCCGGGGCCAGGAGATGGAGAAGCGGTAGGACCGCAGGCCCAGCTCCTTGATGAGGTCGAGGTCGGTCGACCAGCGGTGGTAGTGGTCGGCGGCGACGTCGCCATGCTCACCGTTGCGCACGCGGCCGGGAGTCTTGGCGAACGTGTCCCACACCGACGGTCCGCGGCCGTCGAGGGCGGCGGCGCCCTCGATCTGATACGCCGACGTCGCGGCGCCCCAGATGAATCCGTCGGGGAACTGCAGCCCCGTGGCGGTGGGTGACGGATCCGGCGTCGGATCCGTCGCGTCGCGGCTCGTCAGCGCGGCGGCCACGGTGGAGGTGGCCACGCCGGTGTCGGCGCGGGCTGCGGTGGAGGCGTAGGCCGCGGTCCAGCCGGCACGGCGTGGCACCGTGTGGCGGGTGAGAGATCGGCCGACAGGACCTGGCATGTGGTGCTCCTCAGATACTGGGAAAAGGACTGATCATGGATGGGAACGCTCCCATGATCAGGTACAGTTGTCCTCATCCCTGTGACGGGTGGAGATGTGGTGTAAAGACTTTCGCACATGTGGCGTAAGTCTGGTGCTGCTGGGCGCTGAGGCGGAGAATGCCGATTGGTATGGGAGCGGGGAAGGGCAGTCCCCGCCCCCATCGGGTGCTCACGCCCTGTGTCTGCCGAGCGGCAGGGTCACGAGGCAGCGTGACGCGCGGGAGCCGTTGGCACGCGACGTAGTCGCGAGCTTCACCTCCTCTCCGGCACCCGGAGGGAGGTCGGTCGCCGGTCGTAGGGAGATCGGCGACCGACCGCCTCTGGGAGCGGCCGGCGATGGCGTCCGGGCGGGCCATCGACGGGACGAATTCTTACATTGATGAACATCCGTGGAAGCGTTCCCATGGACGTTTGTTGGAACGATAGCGACAACTGGGCCGGAGGGGAAGACCCTTCATCGCCCCAGAATCTGTAGGCAACCACCAGGAAATCCTTGGCTGCTAACCGAATCGGCCCCTACCTGCGGAAGCGCTCCCACGGGCCGGGCGTCGATGTGTCGGGCATGTTTCCACATTGACACGAAGCGACGCCCGGACCGCCCTCGGACGGGTGCCGCGGACCCGTCCGAGGGCGGTCCGGCGGGCCCGCTCATGGTCCGCGAGACCCGAGCCGGGCCGGATGTCCATGGCCCGCCCCGCCCTTAGGCCGCCCCGGGATCGCGCCACAGCGTCCACTGTGGCGGGCCGGAGCGCATGGGCGGCTGCCCGGTCACGGTGAAGCCGTGGCGGCGGTAGAAGCTCAGATTGCGCTCGTGCGACGACTCCAGGTACACCGGCAGCCCGGCGGCGTCGAAGCGGGCCAGCGCGTCGGCCAGCAGCAGCGAGCCCAGTCCGGTGCCGCGCGCGGCGACCGTGGTGCCGATGAACTCCAGGTACCAGTGCTCCGCGGGCTGGCGCTCGTGCAGGCGGTCGATCTCGCCCATCCGGCCCAGCAGGTGGGGCAGCCGTGCGCCGGTGGCCCGCAGCAGCGGCACGGCCGCCCGGACGACCGCGGGTGTGGGCAGCCGCCACTCGTGCGGCGGGGCCCACATCGTCACCGCCTGCCGGTCCCCCGTGGTGTAGACGTGCCCGCGCGGGACCGCATACCGCAGCAGGGCTCCGAAGATGCGCTCCAGCCGGGCGTGGCGGCCGCGCGGGGGGACCATCCAGGTCCATACCGGGTCGTCGCCGAACGCCTCGGCCAGGGTGGTGGCAAGGGCCGGCAGATCGGCGGGTACGGCGACGCGAACACTATTCACATCCGGCATCCTGCCGCAGTTCCCGCCGCCGCACGAGCCCCTGCCTGGCTCAACGGCGCGATTCGTGCGGTCTCCCCGAAACTGACGTCCGCTTCGGCGTGGCGGTCGGCGAGCGATCAGGGTTGGCTTCGGATCCTGTGCAGTTGGTGTCGCCGAGGCAGCACAAAGTGCACAAGATTCACGTGGTGGTGTCCGGCCCGCTCGCGTCGGGCGGTCGGCCGCGTCTGCATGCCGAACCGGGTCGCCTGGTGGGTGCCGCGGTGGGCCGTGCGCGAGGGCAGGCTGAAGGTAGGGTCGCCGCATGAACGATCATGGGGAGAACAGGCCGCTGGCGGTGATCAGCGGGGCGGGCACCGGCATCGGCTCGGCCACCGCGCTGGCACTGGCCGAACGAGGACACGACATCGTCGCGATCGGACGTCGGGCGGACGTGCTCGAGCAGGCCGCCGCAGGCATCCGCGCGGCGACCGGGGCGGCCGTGACGACGATCGCCGCCGACCTCAGCGTGCCCGCGGCGGCCGAGCGCGTCGCTGTGGCGCTGGCCGGGCGGGCGGTGGACGTACTGGTGAACAACGCGGGCGGATACCTCGGCCGCGACGGCGCAGGGCTGACCGCCGTGGCGGATCAGTGGCGGGCCACCTTCGAGACCAACGTGCTCACCGCGGTGCTGCTCACCGAGGCGGTGCTGCCGTTGCTGCGCCGTCCGGGCGGGCGGGTGGTGCTGCTGAGTTCGATCGCCGCGCAGCGGGGCGGTGGCGGCCCCTATTCCGCCGCCAAGGCGGCGCTGCACGGCTGGGTGATGGACCTGGCGGCACAGCTCGGCCCGGACGGCGCGACGGCCAACGTCATCTCACCCGGATACGTGGCCGAGACCGAGTTCTTCGACGGCCGGATGACGCCGCAGGGACACGCGGCGCGGGTGGCGCAGACCCTGGTCGGCCGCGCGGGCCGGCCGGGAGACATCGCGGAGGCGGTGTGCTGGCTGGCGGGGGAGTCCGGCGGGTACGTGACCGGTCAGATCATCAATGTCAACGGCGGCTCCGTGCTCGGCCGCTGACGGCCCCACCACGCAACAACATCCGTCCTGGTCAGCGGCCGAAGATGTTAAGAAGGGCACCTTCTGCAACGCATAGCGTTAAGAAGGTGCCCTTCCTTTCGGTCAGCCCTTGACGCTGCCGGCGAGCAGGCCGCGGACGAAGTAGCGCTGCAGGGACAGGAACACGGTCAGCGGGACGATGATCGAGACGAAGGCGGCGGCGGTGAGCCGCTGCCATTCGTTGCCGCGGTTTCCGGCCAGCTCCGCGAGGCGCACCGTGAGCGGGGCGTTCTTCGGGCCACCGGCGAAGATCAGGGCTACCAGCAGGTCGTTCCAGACCCAGAGGAACTGGAAGATGGCGAAGGACGCCAGCGCCGGCACGATCAGCGGCAGCACCACCGAACGGAAGATCTTGGAGTGGGACGCGCCGTCGACCTTGGCCGCCTCGACCAGGTCGCCGGGCAGCTCCGCCATGAAGTTGTGCAGCAGGAAGATGCCCAGCGGCAGGGCGAAGCAGGTGTGCGCGAACCAGACCGTGATGAACTTGGCCGGGCCGTCCAGATCCCAGGCGGGCAGCAGCTGCACCCCACCCAGCGAGACGCCGTAGTTGAAGAACGACAGCAGCGGGATCAGCGCCATCTGCAGCGGGACGATCTGCAGCGCGAAGATGCCGATGTAGACCCAGTCGCGGCCGCGGAACCGGGTCCACGCCAGCGCGTACGCCGCCAGCGCGCAGAAGGCCAGCGGGAACAGCACCGACGGGATCGTGATGACCAGCGAGTTGATGAAGTATCCGGCCAGCCCGCCCGACGCGGACCGGGACCCGAACAGCACCTGCTCGTAGTTCTCCAAGGTGAACTGCGGGTTGGCGAAGAAGTTCCACCAGCCGTTGGACTTGATCTCGTTCTCCGGGCGGATCGACGAGACCAGCACGCCGATCGTGGGCACGGTCCACAGCAGCGCGATCACCAGCGACACGGCGCTCGCGGTGCGGCTGGTCAGCTTCTTGCGCACCCGGCCCCCCACCGTGGGCGGGACCTCGGCATCAGGTGCGGCGACAATCGTCTCGGTACCCGTGCTCATCGCTCCTCCTCGCTGCGCTCGTCGTCACGATGAGCTGAAACGGCCTGCTGGATTCGCTCGCGATGCTCGCTCATCGGGCTCCCTCCAGCCGGCGGCGGCGCATGAGCCTGACCTGGTAGATCACGATGGGTATGACGAACAGGAACAGCAGCACCGCCAGCGCGGCGCCCTTGCCCTTCTCATCGGCCCGGAACGAGTACGTGTACATCTCGTTGGCCACCACGCTGGTGCCGAACTGGCCGCCGGTCATGGTGCGCACGATGTCGAAGACCTTCAGCGTGCCGATGGAGATGGTGACCAGCACGACGACCAGGGCCGGGCGGATGCTCGGGATGGTGACGCGCCAGAACATCTGCCACGCCGTCACGCCGTCGATGCGGGCGGCCTCGACGATGTCTGCGGGGATCGCCTTGATCGCCGCGGAGAGCACCACCATGGCGAAGCCCGCCTGGATCCAGACCAGCACCACGATCAGGAACAGCGTGTTCCACGGCCCGTCCAGCAGCCACTGCTGCGGCGTGCCGCCGAGCGCGACGACGAACTGGTTGAGCAGGCCGATCTGCTCGGTGCCCTCCTGGCGGTATTCGTAGACGAACTTCCAGATGATGCCGGCGCCGACGAACGAGATGGCCATCGGCATGAAGACCAGCGACTTGGCGAACGACTCGAATCTGGCCCGGTCCACCATGACCGCGTAGACGAGGCCGACCGCGGTGGAGACGGTCGGTACGAGCAGCACCCACAGCAGGGTGCTCAGCAGCACGCCGTATTGCACGGGATCGCTGCTGAAGTCGGGGAGCATGCCGGAGTTCTTGTCGGTGAACATCCAGCCGAAGTTCTCCAGGCCCACGAATTCGCTGGAGTCGGCGTTCATGAAGGCCAGGACCATCGTGCGGATCGCCGGCACGATCAGGCCCACCAGCAGCAGCAGACCGGCCGGCGCGAGCAGCCCCAGCGCGATCCACCGGTCCTTGCGTGCGGGCAGCACGTCCAGCACCAGCAGCAACAGGCCCACCACAGCGGCGAAGGCGATGACGCCGTACAGCAGCATCATCAACTTCGGGGCTTCGGCGGTGAAGTCGAAGTTCAACGCGATCTCCTCGGGCACCGGTCGGGAGGAAGACTACGCCGTGTGAGCCCCGGAACGGGACCCACACGGCGTAGATAGATCAACTACCGGCTCACTTGGGCCAGGTGCCCTCGATGAAGTCGAGGGTGGCCTTGGTGTCGGTGCCGTTGATCCAGTTGGTCATGCCCTTCCAGAAGGAGTTCGCGCCGACGGCGGCGGGCATCAGGTCCGAACCGTCGAAGCGGAACACCGCGCCGCTGTCCTGCAGGATGCCGACCGCCACCTTGTCGATCGGGTTGGACACGTTCGCCACGTCCAGGCCCTTGTTGGCGGAGATCCAGTTGTTCAGCTTGGCCCGGCTGTTGGCGAAGTCGGGGCTGGCCAGGTAGGTCTGCACCGCCTGCACGGCCGGGGTGTCGGTGAACGCGCCGACGAACTCGCCGCCGCCCAGCACCGGCTTGCCCTTGGCCGGGTCGATCGCCGGCAGGTAGAAGGCGAACGCGTCGCCGTCCTCGGCCACCTTGGTGCCCTTGGGCCACTGGTTGGCGTAGAACGAGGCCTGGCGGTGCATGCCGCACTTCTTCTGGACGACCGGCAGGCCGCCGTCCTGGAAGGTGGTGGTGGCGATGGACTTCACGCCGCCGATGCCGCCGTTGACGTACTTCTCGTTCTTCAGGATCGAGCCCACCCGGTCGGTCGCCGAGACGATCCGCGGGTCGTTGAACGGGATGGCGTGCGTGACCCACTGGTCGTACACGTCGGGGCCCTGCTCGCGCAGCAGCACGTCCTCGATCCAGTCCGTGGCCGGCCAGCCGGTCGCGTCCTGCGAGCCGATGCCCGCGCACCACGGCTTGAGATTGGCGGCGACCATGGTGTCGCTGAGCTTGATCATCTCGTCCCAGGTGGTCGGGACCTTCCAGCCCTTCTCCTTGAACAGGGACGGGGAGTACCACACGAACGACTTCACGTTGGCGCCCAGCGGGGCGCCGTACAGGCTGCCGTTGACGGTGCCGTACTTGAGCCAGTCGGGGGAGAAGTTCTGCGTGGCCATGGCCTTGGTCTTCTCGCCGGCGGCCTTGAGCTTGCCGCCCTTGGCGAAGAACTCCAGCAGACCCGGCTGCGGAATGAAGGCGAGGTCAGGTGCGTCGCCACCTTCGACGCGGACCTTCAACTGCGCCTCGAACTCGCCGCTGCCCTCGTACTCGATCTTCACGCCGGTGCAGTCGGCGAACGTCTTCCAGGCGTCCTCCAGCAGCCCCGCCTCAGCGTCGCGGATGGGGGAGTAGATGGTGACGGTCTCGCCGGAGATGCCGGTGTAGTCCTTGTAGGCGGCGCATTCGGGGGTGTCGAGCTTGCCCTCGGAGGTGTTGTCGGACTCGCCGCCGCCGCACGCCGCGACGGTGAGAGCCATTACGACCGCACCGGAGAAGGCGAGCAGACGCCGCTGTCTGTGGGATGCCATGGAGTTTCCTCCTCGTGAGCTTGTCGGAGCGCAGCCCCCTGGTACCGGACTACCGCAAGGTGACGCAAGCCATGCAAGCGCTTTCGGTCTCGAACTGTCCAGCGCTGACAACAGTAAGGTTGGTAACGATTCGGAAACCACCCCGGAACCTGTAATCACGATCATCCCGGTCCCCACGGCCGCGCGATGTGGGCTACACTCGTGCTTGGTTTTTGATGTACGTGGTCTGCTCGCGTTGCCCTCCCTGAGAATGAGAGGACCGCCGGTTGCCGCTACTCAGTGGCCAGCCCCCGCACGAGGTGTGCGGCGCGGTTCAGTTTGTGCAAGGAAATGGTGAAAATGGCTCAGGGAACCGTCAAGTGGTTCAACGCCGACAAGGGCTTCGGCTTCATCTCCGTCGACGGTGGTGGCGCTGACGTCTTCGTGCACTTCTCTGCGATCCAGGCCAGCGGCTTCCGCAGCCTCGAAGAGAACCAGCGCGTCGAGTTCGAGATCGTCCAGGGCGCCAAGGGCCCGCAGGCCGACGCGGTCCGCCCGCTCTGATCTTCCCAAGGTGACGCCACCGGAGCCTGGTGCTCCGGCGGCGGTCGTCTGACCCTAACGGGCCGGTGTCACACCGGCCCGTTTGTCGTTCCGCGTGGCCTGTGGGCCCGCCGGAGCGTGTCGAGCCCCGCATCATGCCCTGTATGCGGGGCTCGATGCTGTCCCGGACCGGATTGCGCCAGCCGTTCGCATCGCGCTAGGCTCAAACCAAGACGTACGTACGGTTTGCGATATGGAGGCCGCCCATGTGGAACCCCGAGACCTACCTGCGCTTCGCGGACGAACGCGGCCGCCCGTTTCACGATCTGTTGGCCCGGGTGGACGCCGAGCAACCGCGGCAGGTCGTGGACCTGGGCTGCGGGCCGGGCAACCTGACGGCCACGCTGACCGCGCGCTGGCCCGGAGCGCAGGTGCGCGGCATCGACTCGTCGCCCGAGATGATCGAAAAGGCGGTGGCCGACCAGGGCGGCCCGGGACCGGTGTCTTACCAGGTCGGTGACGTGCGCGAGTACCTGCCGGGGCCGGAGGTCGACGTGATCGTCACCAATGCGGTCCTGCAGTGGGTGCCCGGTCAGGAGGAACTGGTCGGCCGGTGGGCGCGGGCGCTGCGTCCGGGTGCTTGGCTGGCGCTGCAGGTCCCGGGCAACCATGACGGGCCGGCCCACCGGGCGCTGCGCGAACTGTGTGCTTCGTCACGCTGGTCCGCGCTGCTCGGTGAGATCGCCGAGCAGCCGCGGTCGGTGCCCGGGTCGCAGGAGTACGCCCGGCTGCTGCGCGCCGCCGGCTGCGCGGCCGACACCTGGGAGACCGAGTACGTGCACCAGCTTCCCGTCACCGGTGGCCCGCACCCGGTGCTCACCTGGCTCACCGGCACCGCGCTGCGTCCGGTGCGCGCCGCGCTGGCCGAGCAGCCGGGCGCGTGGGAGGCCTTCTGCGTGGCCCTCGAACCGGCGCTGATCAGCGCCTACCCAGCGGACGGGGCCATCGTCGACTTCCCGTTCCGCCGCGTCTTCGCGGTCGGCCGGCGGACCGCCGCACCCTCGTGACCGGGGCCGGAAGGTAAAGTGCCGGCATGGCTAAGGACGATCTTGCGAGCTTCGTGGCGGGACTGCCCAAAGCCGAGCTGCACGTGCACCACGTGGGTTCGGCCTCCCCGCGCATCGTGGCCGAGCTGGCCGCCCGGCACGAGGGCCGCAGCCCGGTGCCGGCCGACCCCGCGCTGCTCGCCGAGTACTTCACCTTCACCGACTTCGCGCACTTCGTCGAGGTCTACCTGAGCGTCGTCGACCTGATCCGCGACGCCGAGGACGTACGCACACTGACCTACGGCGTCGCCCAGGACCTCGCCGCGCAGCAGGTGCGCTACGCCGAGCTGACCGTCACGCCGTACTCCAGCGTCCACCGGGGCATCCCGGCCGAGGCGTTCTGCGAGGCCATCGAGGACGCGCGGCGCGAGGCGGAGAAGGAACTGGGCCTGGTCCTGCGGTGGTGCTTCGACATCCCGGGGGAGGCCGGCCTGCCGTCGGCCGAGCAGACCCTGCGCATCGCGCTGGACCGGCGTCCGGACGGGCTGATCAGCTTCGGCCTCGGCGGTCCCGAGATCGGCGTGCCCCGGCCCCAGTTCAAGCCGTACTTCGACCAGGCCCGTGCGGCGGGCCTGCACAGCGTGCCGCACGCGGGGGAGACCACCGGCGCGCAGACCGTCTGGGACGCGATCCGCGAGCTCGGTGCCGAGCGCATCGGCCACGGCATCTTCGCCGCGCAGGACCCCGCGCTGCTGGCATACCTGGCCGAGCACGCGATCCCGCTGGAGGTGTGCCCCACCTCGAACCTGCGTACCCGGGCCGTGGCGGACCTGGCCGAGCACCCGCTCGCCGCGATCGTGGCCGCGGGTGTGCCGGTCAGCATCAACTCCGACGACCCGCCGATGTTCGGCACGACCCTGAACAACGAGTACGAGGTGGCCGCCCGCCTGCTGGACCTCGACGCGGCCGGCGTGGCCGAGCTGGCCCGCCAGGGCGTCCGCCATTCGTTCGCCACCGACCAGGTCAAAACCGCCCTGCTCACCGAGATCGACGTCTACGCCGCCACGGCCTGACCCGCCACTCCCGGGCAGCATCGACGTCGGTCTATTACATCGACTGGGCGAAGATCGAAGTCGACGTAATAGGCCAACGTCGATAACAGGCGGGGAGCGCGTGCGCGCTGGAGCCGGTCAGGCCTGGTGGAGGGCTTTCACCTTGCGCCAGGTGGGGGTGTCCAGGGCGCCGGCGCGGTTGGCGAAGGCGGCGGTGGTGACGGTGATCGGGTCGCTGAGGTCCAGGTAACTGTTGTGGTCGGCATCGGCGTCCCATGACTTCGTCGCGATCTCGATGTGGTCACGCCGATGGCTCTGGTCCTGGCTGGTGATCTTCAGGATCTCGAACGCGCCGCCCTTGACCCGCAGCACCACGCACGGCCGCACCTTCGACCCGGGGCCGTCCTCGTAGGGCACGTCCGCCCACCAGATCTCCCCGGGCTGCGGGCCGCCCGCGGGCGCAGGCGCCTTCTTCGTGCCCGTGGGCCGCCCCGGCGGGCGCTTGCCGGCGGGGCGCCTGCCCGCGGGGCGGGCGGCCGGGTGGGACGACTTGCGCCAGCGCCACCAGATGGCGAGCGTCAGTACGGCGACCGAGAACAGGGTCAGGAACAGCCACATGATCGGCAGTCTAGGTGGGCTCGCCGAGCAGCGTGCAGGCCACGTCGGCGGGCACCGCCCGGGAGAACAGGAAGCCCTGCCCGTACCCGCAGCCCAGCCGGATGAGGTAGTCGCGCTGCTCGGGCGTCTCGATGCCCTCGGCGATCAGGTCGAGGCCGAGATTGCGTCCCATCAGGACGATGGTGCGCACCAGCTCACCGCTACGCGCGTCGGTGTCGATCTGCCAGACGAAAGACCGGTCGATCTTCAGCGCGTCGATGGGCAGCCGGTGCAGCGCCTCCAATGAGGAGTAACCGGTCCCGAAGTCGTCGATGTGCAGTTGGCAGCCGAGGTCGTGCAGGGTGTGCAGGATGTCGCGGGCCGGGGCGACGTTCTCCATCACCACGCCCTCGGTGATCTCCACAGCGAGGCTGCCCGGCGGGGGGCGGTGCCGGTCCAGCGCCTGGGTGATGTCGTCGATGACGTTGCCGCTCCAGAACTGGCGGTTGGACACGTTGACCGCGACGGACAGTCCGGGGGTGGCGATGCCGGCCGCATACCAGGCGGCCAGCTGGCGGCAGCACTCGTCGACGACCCAGCCGCCGATCGGGATGATCAGTCCGGTCTCCTCGGCGACCGGCATGAACGCGGCCGGTGACAGCACCCCGCGCAGCGGGTGCCGCCAGCGGATCAGCGCCTCGAACCCCTTGGTCCGGCCCGAGCGCAGCGCCACGATCGGCTGGTAGTGCACCTCGAACTCGCCGTTGTCGAGCGCCTGGCGCAGCTCGGTCTCGATCTGCAGCCGGGTGACCGCCTTGGCGTGCATCGCCACGTCGAATACGGCGTGGCGGCCCTTGTGCCGGGACTTCGCCGAGTACATCGCGATGTCGGCGTCGCGCAGCAGGTCCTCGGCGTTGCTGTAGCGGCGGCTGCTCATCGTGATGCCGATGCTGGCGGTCACCACCACGTCCTGGCCGTGCAGCTGGAACGGCTGTGCGAGCACCCCGTGCAGGCGCTCGGCGACCTGGGCGGGGGTGTGTGGCGCGGTCACGTCGTCGAGCAGCACCAGGAACTCGTCGCCGCCGAAGCGGGCCACCGTGTCCGAGTCGCGCAGGGTCGACTTGATCCGCTTGGCGACCTGTTTGAGCAGCCGGTCCCCGGCTGAGTGGCCGAGGCTGTCGTTGACCACCTTGAACCCGTCCAGGTCCAGGAACAGCACCCCGAACGGCCGCCCGCTGCGCCGCCGCGACTGGCGGATCGCCTGGCGCAGCCGGTCCAGGAACAGCGACCGGTTGGGCAGGCCGGTCAGCTCGTCGTAGAGGGCCGCGATGCGCAGCTGCTCCTTCTGCCGCAGCGACTCCTTCAGCAGCGCCTGCCGGTCCAGCGCCACCGCCAGCAGCGCGGCCCACTGGTTGAACGGCTCCCGGCCGGTGGCGCCGCCGGTGGACACGGAGTCCACCACGGCGAGAAAGCCCCAGTCGCTGGCCCCGCCCTTGACCGGCACCACGAAGACGATGAGGTTGGCCGTCGGGTCGGCCAGCTCCCGCACCCGCAGTGGCGGGAATGCGCTGACCGGCACCGACGGCTCCACCGACGGTGTCTCGCCCGGCACGAACAGGCCCATGATCTCCAGGGCGGCGTCGGCCAGTGAAGGCGGCAGCCCGCCCGCCCACAACCCCAGGCAGCCGCCCCGGACCCAGGTGCGTCGCAGCCACTCCAGCCGGGCCGGTTCCCGGTGCCCGCGCAGCAGCTCCATGCCGACCTCGTACTGCGCGGTCAGCGTCTCGCGGAGCAGGGAGCTGTCCCGGAACAGGGTCCGGCCGCGCATCTCCATGAGGATGAGCAGCACTCCGTTGGCGGGCTGGCCGTAGTCGCGGATCAGCTGCGCGATCTCGTACAGCGCCTCCGGCCGCCCGCCGGACAGCCGCAGCAGCAGCTCCAGCGCCAGCCGTACCTCCTCACAGGTGGGCCGCAGCTCGGCCGCCTCGGCCGAGCCGTCCTGCACGGCGCGCGCCACCGTCTCGGCGGCGTGCACGAGATCGGCCGCGTCGGCCGAGGCCAGCGAGCCGTGCACGGGCGCGACGGTGGTGGCGATGAGGTCGGCCAGGCGGCGGTGCGGCGCGGGCGCCTCGGTGTCGGCGTGGAACGCCACATCGCCGCTGCACCCGCAGGACTCGCGCACGATGATCGAGGTGGGCACGAGGATGCGCGCCGGCGGTTCGGTGTCTCCGCCGATCATGCCGAGCAGCGTCGTCGCGGCCGCCCGGCCGATCAGTTCCGTCGGCTGGCGCACCGTCGTCAGGCGGGGGATCAGGTAGGCGCTCGAACGCAGGTCGTCGAAGCCGATCACGGCCTGATCCGCGGGCAGCCGCAGGCCGGCGGCGGCCAGCGCGTGCATGATGCCGGTCGCGTTCTCGTCGGTGCCGGCGATGACCGCGGTCGAGGGCAGCCCGGCGGCCAGCATGAGCTCGGCGGCGAACTCGCCGCCGTCGACCTGGTTGGTGGGCGCGTGGAACAGCAGCCCCGGGTCGGGCTCGATCCCGTGTACGGCCAGCGCCTGGAGGTACGCCTCGTACCGTTCCCGGATGTCGCCGGTCTCCAGCCGCCCGGCGAAGGCGATCCGGCGGTGCCCGTGGGCGACCAGGTGGTCCACCGCCTCGGTGACGCCGGTCCGGTTGTCCGGCATCACCACGGGGTAGGCCAGGTCGTGCAGCGCGTGGCTGACCGACACGAACGGGCGGCCGGTCTGCGCGAGCGTGTGCAGATACCGGTGCGACACCGCCTGCAGCACCACCACGAAACCGGACACGTGCTGCCACGCGACCGGGTACGACAGTTCCGGGGGCTCGGTGACCTCGATGTGCTCGGTACCCGCGTCGAGGGTCTGGATCGCGATGACGCCCGCGCCCGCCTCCGCCGCGGCGCGCGCGATCCCCGCCAGCACGCCGCCGTAGTACCAGCCCCCCAGGAATGGGGACAGGACCCCGAGCGTGAGGTCTGGTGACACCTTCAGACGGTACCGCGCAGAGCGGACCTCACCGGGCGAAACGGTCGCTCACGGCCGTCGCAGCACCCAGCGGTACGCCTGGACGAGGCCGGTGTCGAAGCTGGCCGCCGAGCCCCAGAGGAACAGCCGGAACCGGCGGTAGAGCGGGTCTCCCCAGCGCCGGACCACCTCCTCGCGGGCCGCGTCCAGCCGCCGGGCCCACTCCGCGCAGGTCAGGTGGTAGTTGTGCCGGTCGTCGTCGACGCTGACCAGCTCGAACGGCGAGCGCGCCACCTGGCGCAGGTACGCGTGCAGCACGAGCGGCGACGACTTGCCCGGATAGATGTAGCGGCTCATGAACGTGGACACCCGGTGCTTGGCCCGCATGGCGAGGGCGTCCAGGTACACGTGACCGCCCGGTTTGACCAGTTCGGCGTATTTTCGCAGCGTGGCGGCGTAGTTCGGCAGGTGCTCGGTGACGCCCATGTTGACGATCGCGTCGTAGCGGCGCGGCGCCTCGTAGCGCAGCAGGTGCCTGCGCACCACGGTGGCAGGCAGCTGCTCGCGGGCGAACAGGTCGGACAGGTAACGCTCGGACTCCTGCGCCAGGGTCAGCGTGGTGACGTGCACCCCGCGCCGGGCGGCGAACTCGGCGAACGCGCCCCAGCCGCCGCCGACCTCCAGGATGTGGTCGCCGGGGGAGACCTTCAGCGCGTCGAGCGCCAGCTCCATCTTGCGGGTCATCGCGTCCTCGAGCGGCTCGTCGTCGCGCGCGAAGACGCCCTGCGTGTAGCAGCGGTGCCGGGAGTCCATGAAGGTCAGGAAGAACTCGGACTCGTTGTCGTAGTGCGACGAGATCGCGCGGCGGTCGTGCTCGGCGCCGCCGAGCCGCAGCGCCGGGGCGAACCGGGCCAGCCACGCGATCGGGTGACGGTCGTGGAACATGCCGCGGACCTTCAGCGCGGCCATCAGGTCGCCCTCGATGTCCAGCCAGCCGCGCAGGTAGGCCACACCGATCTGGAACTGGTCGAGCCCGGCCAGGGCCTTGGCACCCCGCGGGTCGCTGACCACGATGGTGAAGGCCGGATCGCCGGGGCCCAGGACACGGGGCGGCGTGCCGTCGCCGGTGCGCACCGCGAACGGCACCGCCGCGCGGTCGGCGAAGTAGGTCTGATACCGACGATCGAGAGTCCTTGCCAGGTCAGCGCTCGCCATGGCGCCAATCTAACGCCGTCGAAGCCCGCGTGAAAGAGCATCCGGGTGAACCGCGGGCGGCCGGAACCGGTAACCGGCATGATCGGCGCGACCGATAGCATGGCCGGAGCCGGACAAACCGCTGCAGAGGACATGAGGAGATCACCGTGAGCGTTTCGATCAGCCCGCCACAGGCCGACCCCGTCGTCGTCCGGGCCGGGACGACGGGCGCGGAGGCGATCGCCGAGGCCGGCCTGCCGGTGCACGGCCCCAAGGCGATCGTGGTGGTCCGCGACCCCGAGGGCCGCCTGCGCGACCTCGACTGGGCTCCCACGGTCGACACCGCGGTCGAGCCGGTCGCCATCGACTCCCCCGACGGCCTCAACGTGCTGCGCCACTCCACCGCGCACGTGCTGGCCCAGGCGGTGCAGGACATCTTCCCCGAGGCGAAGCTGGGCATCGGCCCGCCCATCGACAACGGCTTCTACTACGACTTCTCGGTGCCCAAGCCGTTCCACCCGGACGATCTCGACAAGATCGAGAAGCGGATGCAGGAGATCGTCAAGTCGGGGCAGCGCTTCCAGCGCCGCCGCTTCGAGACGCTCGACGAGGCCAAGGCCGAGCTGAAGGACGAGCCGTTCAAGCTCGAGCTGGTCGACATCAAGGGTGACGCGGGCGACGACGTCATGGAGGTGGGCGGCGGCGAGCTGACCATCTACGACAACCTCGACGCCAAGACGGGCGACCGCTGCTGGGGCGACCTGTGCCGGGGCCCGCACCTGCCGTCCACCCGCCTGATCGGCGCGTTCAAGCTGATGCGCTCCGCGGCGGCATACTGGCGCGGTTCGGAGAAGAACCCCCAGCTGCAGCGGGTGTACGGCACCGCGTGGCCGACCCGCGACCAGCTCAAGGACTACCTGAAGCTGCTCGAGGAGGCGGCCCGCCGCGACCACCGCAAGCTGGGCACCGACCTCGACCTGTTCAGCTTCCCCGACGAGATCGGCTCGGGCCTGGCCGTCTTCCACCCCAAGGGCGGTGTGATCAAGCGCGAGATGGAGGACTACGTCCGCGCCCGCCACATCGAGGAGGGCTTCCAGTACGTCGGGACCCCGCACATCACCAAGGAAGGCCTCTTCCACACGTCGGGTCACCTGCCCTACTACAAGGAGACCATGTTCCCGCCGATGGACATGGAGGGCAGCGACTACTACCTCAAGGCGATGAACTGCCCGATGCACAACCTGATCTACAGGTCGCGCGGGCGGTCCTACCGTGAGCTGCCGATCCGGCTGTTCGAGTTCGGCGCGGTGTACCGGTTCGAGAAGTCGGGCGTGATCCACGGGCTGACCCGCGTGCGCGGCTTCACCCAGGACGACTCGCACTCCTACGTGACCAAGGAGCAGGCGGCCGCCGAGATCAAGCACCTGCTGGACTTCGTGCTCGGCCTGCTCAAGGACTTCGGCATCACCGACTTCTACCTGGAGCTGTCGACCCGTGACGACAGCAAGCCGGAGAAGTTCGTCGGTTCGGAGGAGGACTGGGCCACGGCCACCGCGGTGCTGGAGCAGTGCGCCCTGGAGACCGGGCTGACCCTGGTGCCCGACCCGGGCGGCGCGGCCTTCTACGGCCCGAAGATCTCCGTGCAGGCCAAGGACGCCATCGGCCGCACCTGGCAGATGTCGACCATCCAGTACGACTTCAACCAGCCGAAGGGCTTCGAGCTGGAGTACCAGGCGGCGGACGGGACGCGGCAGCAGCCCGTCATGATCCACTGTGCCAAGTTCGGCTCGATCGAGCGCTTCATCGGCGTGCTCACCGAGCACTACGCGGGCGCGTTCCCGGCCTGGCTGGCGCCGGTGCAGGTGGTCGGCATCCCGATCCGCTCCGACGACGAGGCCGGTCACGCCGCTTACCTGTACGAGTTCGTGGCGAAGCTGCGCAAGGCGGGCATCCGGGCCGAGGTGGACGGCTCCGACGAGCGCATGCAGAAGAAGATCCGCACCGCGCAGCAGCAGAAGATCCCGTTCATGGCCATCGTCGGCGACCAGGACCTGGCCGACGGCACCGTGTCCTTCCGCTACCGCGACGGCTCGCAGCGCAACGGCGTGAGCCTGGACGAGGCCGTCGCCCACGTGACCGAGATCGTGCGCTCGCGCGTCAACACCGGCCCGTCCGCCCCCGTGGCGGAGATCGCCGAGGCGGGCAGCGCGGCGTGAGCGAGCGCAGCGAGCGAACCATGTTGCCGGGTTCTCACGCTGACGACGAGCGCAGCGAGGAGGAAGCGTGAGCATGCGTCACCACGAGGCCGGGTTCGTGCTGGACACGGACCCGGCGCGGCTCGACCTCGACACCGTCGAGCGCTGGCTGGCCCAGGAGAGCTACTGGGCCAACGGTCGCGAGCGTTCGGTCATCGAGCGCTCGCTGGCCGGCTCCACCGGGTACGGGATCTACGCCCCGAACGGGGCGCAGGTCGGCCTGCTGCGCGTGGTCACCGACGGGGCGACCTTCGCGTGGCTGTGCGACGTGTTCGTCGACAGCGCGTATCGCGGGCAGGGCCTGGCCCGGTGGGCGGTGGCGGCGGTCCGCGACGATCTGCACGCGCTCGGCGTGTACCGGATCATCCTGGCCACCGCCGACGCGCACGGCGTCTACGCCGAGGTCGGGTTCGTCCCGCTGCCCGAGCCGGACCGCTGGATGCAGCTGACCACGCGGGTCATCGGCCGTCCCGACGTGCCCCACACCGCGCAGGCGCGGGCATGACCTCGCCCGACCCCGACGGCCTGGAGCGGCTGTGGACGCCGTGGCGCATGGCGTACGTCAGCGGCGGCGCCAAGCCGACCGAGTGCCCGTTCTGCGTCGCGCCGGTATCCGACCCGGACGCGCTGGTCGTCGCACGCGGTGAGGCCGTCTATGCGGTGCTCAACCGGTTCCCGTACAACCCGGGGCACCTGCTGATCTGCCCGTACCGCCACATCGACGACTACCCGGAGCTCGACGCGGCCGAGACGGCGGAGCTGGCCGAGTTCACCAAGACGGCGATGCGGGTGGTCCGCAAGGTCTCCAACGCGCACGGGTTCAACATCGGGCTCAACCAGGGCCACGCGGCGGGCGCCGGCATCGCTGCGCACCTGCACCAGCACGTGGTGCCGAGGTGGGGCGGGGACAACAACTTCCTGCCCGTGGTCGCGCGCACCAAAGCCCTGCCACAGTTGCTCACCGACACCCGCGATCTGCTCCGCGAGGCCTGGCCGGCCTGATCGCGGGCATGGCGACGCGCCGGGCGGGTATCGGGCTGCTGTCAGACCCACGCGGAAGGATGGCTGCCATGATTGGCACTCTGAAGACCGTCGTGCTCGACGCGCCCGACATCAAGGGCCTGGCCGCCTTCTACGCGGAGCTGGCCGGGCTGGACGAGCTCTACGCCGACGACGACTGGATCACCCTCAAGGCGGCCGACGGCACCCGCCTCG
Source organism: Catellatospora sichuanensis (assembly GCF_007483665.1). Taxonomy (GTDB): domain Bacteria; phylum Actinomycetota; class Actinomycetes; order Mycobacteriales; family Micromonosporaceae; genus Catellatospora; species Catellatospora sichuanensis. The sequence continues at coordinate 50,436 of NZ_VIQO01000025.1, read as the reverse complement.
GCTTCCAGCAGGCTCCGGACCATGTGCCGCCGCGCTGGCCGGACCCGGCATACCCGCAGCAGATGCACCTCGACCTGCGGGTGCCGGACATGGCCGCGGCCGTCGAGCGCGCGGTCACGCTCGGCGCGACCCGCCTGCCCGGCGGCGGCGAGACCTTCACCGTGCTGGCCGACCCGGCCGGCCACCCGTTCTGCCTCTGCCAGGGCGAGGTCGACGGCACCACCGTCGCCGACGTGGCGATCGACTGCGCCTCCGCCGGGCCGCTCGCCCGCTTCTACAGCGAACTGCTCGGCCTGCCGGTCACCTGGGAGGGCGAGGGCGGTGCGATGATCTCCGCCGACGGACGGCTGCCGGTGATCTTCCAGGAGATCGCCGACTTCCAGGCCCCGCAGTGGCCCGATCCGGCACACCCCCAGCAGTTCCATCTGGACGTGGAGGTGTCCGACGTCGAGGCGGCGGAGGTGCAGGCGCTCGCCCTCGGCGCCACCCGCCTGACCGGCGGCGGCGACAACTGGCGGGTGTACGCCGACCCCGCCGGCCACCCGTTCTGCCTGATCTGGTGACGCTCGGGCAGCCCGCGCCCGGTGCGCGGGCTGCCCGACACCGTCACGCAGTGTGACGTGATCGTGCAAAGGGAACCTGGGAGGGGTCCTCACACGTCACCATCGGCGTAGACGGCACGCCCGCACCGCCCGGTTCCTCGACGCGGTGTGACGGGGGACGGGGGTCCATGATGGTTTCTCGGCGCGAGATGGTGCGCCTGCTGGCCGCGGGCGGCGTCGGTGCGGCCGCCGCGGTGGCCGCGCCCAAGGTGCGCGCCTGGTTCGGACCGGACCGGCTGCCCCTCGACGGCGGATACGCCCCCGCCGGCAACGAGCTGGGCTGGCACGGCGGCGCGGTGCGGGTGCTGTGGCACGTCACCACCGACCGGCCGCTGATCGCGCTGACCTTCGACGACGGCCCGGAGCCGGACTGGACGCCCCGGGTGCTCGACGCCCTCGACGAGCTCGACGCCAAGGCGACCTTCTTCGTGGTCGGTGAGCGGCTGATGCGCAACGCCGCCCTGGTGAAGGGGCGCTACGCCCGCCACGAGGTCGGCAACCACACCTGGTCGCACAAGGACCTGGCCCAGCGCGACGAGAAGGGCGTACGCGACCAGCTGCGCCGCTGTCACGACGCCATCGTCGAGCACGTCGGGCGGGTCCCGACGCTGCTGCGCCCCCCGTGGGGCCACCTCGCCGGCACCACGCTGACCGTCGCCGAGGAGTTCGGCTACGACGTCGTCATGTGGTCACAGCGGATGCGCGAGAACCTGTTCGTGGACAGCCCCGGCGGCATCGTCGCCGACACCGCCGAGCAGGCCCGCCCGGGCGCGGTGATCCTGGCCCACGACACCGGCCCCGACGACCGCCTGGTCTGCATCGACAACATCAAGGGCATCGTCACCGAGCTGCGGGCACGCGGCTACGAACTGGTCACCGTGTCCGAACTGCTCGCCGCCGGCCGCCCCGCCACCACCTGACCGCTCCCGGTCCCGGTGGGAGGCAGCCGCCCCGCCCGTTTCTCATAGACGTTGGCCTATCTCATCGAGTTCGATCTACGAAAACTCGATGAGATAGGCCAATGTCTATCAAAAGTGCAGGTTGGCGGGCGACGCGGCGGGGCAGCCGGGTCAACGGGTGGGGGAGTGCTCCTTGCGGGCCTGGTCGGCGAGGTGGCCGGGCATGGGCTCGTAGCGGGCGAACTCGCGGGTGAAGGTGCCCGCGCCCGCCGTCATCGAACGCAGGTCCACCAGGTAGCGCAGCAGCTCGATGGCGGGCACCTCGGCGCGGACCTGGGTGCGCTCGCCGCCTGCCGGGTCGGACTCCGAGCCCAGCACGCGGCCGCGCCGTCCGGACAGGTCGCTCATCACCGCGCCGACCGCCGAGTCGGGCACCGTGATGACCACCTCGTCGACCGGCTCCAGCAGGGTGACCTGCGCCTTCTCTGCGGCGTCCTTGAGGGCCATGCTGCCCGCCGTCTGGAACGCCGCATCGGAGGAGTCGACGCTGTGCGCCTTGCCGTCGACCAGGGTCACCCGGAAGTCGACCACGGGGTAGCCGGCCACGATGCCCTTCTCGGCCTGCGCGCGTACCCCCTTCTCGACACTGGGGATGTAGTTGTGCGGGATGGCGCCGCCCACGATCTTGTCGACGAACTCGATGCCGGTGCCCCGGGGCAGCGGCTCCAGCTGGATCGCGCAGACGGCGTACTGGCCGTGCCCGCCGGACTGCTTGACGTGGCGGCCCTGCCCGCTGGCCGGGGCGGCGAACGCCTCCCGCAGCGCCACCTTCGCGGGCTCCGTGGACAGCTCGACGCCGCCCGCGCGCAGCCGGTCCAGCACCACGTCGGCGTGCGCCTCGCCCATGCACCACAGCACCAGCTGGTGGGTCTCCGGGTTGCGCTCCAGGCGCAGCGTCGGGTCGCCCGCGACGAGCTTGGCCAGGTTCTTGGCCAGCGCGTCCTCGTCGGAGCGGGTCTTGGGCACCACGGCGACCGGGAGCAGCGGCTCGGGCATCAGCCACGGGGCCATCAGCAGCGGCTTGTCCTTGCCGGAGATGGTGTCGCCGGTCTCCGCGGCGCTCGACTTGGTGACCGCGCAGATGTCGCCGGCCACGCACTTGGCGACCTCACGCAGGTTCGCGCCGAGCGGGGAGTAGACGTGCAGGACGCGCTCGTCGGCGTCGTGGTCGGGGTGGCCGCGCTCGGCCAGGCCGTGGCCGCTGATGTGCACCGGGGTGTCCGGACGCAGCGTGCCGGAGAAGACCCGGACCAGGCTCACCCGGCCCACGTACGGGTCGATGGTCGTCTTGACCACCTCGGCCACCAGCGGGCCGTTCGGGTCGCATTCGAGGGCGTCGCGCGGGGAGCCGTCGACGGTGGTGACGGCGGGCAGCGGGTGCTCCAGCGGCGTCGGGAAGGCCCGGGTCAGCAGCTCCAGCAGCGCGTCCAGGCCGACGCCGGTCTCCGCGCACACCGGCACCGCCGGGTGGAAGTGGCCGCGGGCGACGGCCTTCTCCAGGTCGTCGATGAGCACCTGGGAGTCGATGGCCTCGCCGGCGAGGTACCGGTCCATCAGGGTCTCGTCCTCGCTCTCGGCGATGATGCCCTCGATCAGCTCGCCGCGGGACTCCTCGATCGCCGGCAGATGCTCGGCGTCGGGCTGGCGTACCTGGGGCGGGTAGCCGCCGGAGTAGTCGTACACCTGCTGCGAGATCAGGCCGATCAGGCCCTCCACGGACTGGCCGTCGTCGCCGTGCATGGGCAGGTAGAGCGGCTGCACCTCCTCGCCGAACACCCGCTGGCACAAAGCGAGGGCCTCGTCGAAGTCGGCCCTCGGGTGGTCCAGCCGGGTGATCGCCACGGCGCGTGGCATGCCGACCGCGGCGCATTCCTCCCAGAGGGTGGCCGTGGCGGCGTCCATGCCGTCCCAGGCGCTGACCACGAACAGGGCCGCGTCGGCGGCGCGCAGGCCCGCCCGCAGCTCGCCCACGAAGTCGGCGTAGCCGGGGGTGTCCAGCAGGTTGACCTTCACGCCCTGGTGGGTGAGCGGGGCGCAGGCCAGCGCGACGGAGCGCTGCTGCTTCACCGCGGCCGGATCGTGGTCGGTGACCGTGGTGCCCTCGATGACCGTGCCCGCCCGGCTGATCGTCTGCGTGGCGGCGAGCAGCGCCTCGACCAGCGTCGTCTTACCGCTGCCGGCGTGCCCCACCACCACCACGTTGCGCACGTCTGACGGCTGCTCGGCGACCTGCGCCGGAGCCTGTGAGACCTTCTCCTTGTCGCCGCGCGCCATCTGTCCGCCTCCTGTAGCCGTGTCGGTTACTGCATTGTTTCCGATCCCACACCCATCGGGCGTACGGACACAAGCCCGGCGTCAGCGTGTCGCCGCCGTCGAGCGTGCCGGGGGCCACCGCTATCGTTAGCGCCATCATGGCGAAGATCCTCAGCGTGGTGGGCAAGGCCGGCACGGCCCGCCTGCTCGATCCCCTCAGCCGGGCCCTGTTGCGAGCGGGTGTCAGCCCGAACGCGGTGACCGTGGTGGGCACCCTGGGCGTCCTGGTGGGCGCGTTCGGTTTCGCGGCGCGCGGCCACTGGATCGCCGCCGTGGTGATCATCTTAGTGTGCGGCCTCACCGACGTCATGGACGGGGCGATGGCCCGCGCCCGCGGCAGCGCCAGCCGGTACGGCGCGCTGCTGGACTCGACCATGGACCGGGTCGCCGACGGCGCGATCTTCGCGGCCATCGCGTGGTGGTACGCGGGCACGGGCGACAGGGCCTCCCTGGCCGCCGCGCTGATCTGCCTGGTCACCGGGCAGATCGTGTCCTACGTCAAGGCGCGGGCCGAGGGGCTGGGCATGTCCTGCCACGTCGGCCTCGTCGAGCGCGCGGAGCGCCTGATCATCGTCGGCGTCGGCGCGCTGCTGACCGGCTTCGGCCTGTCCTGGGGCCTGCCCGCGTCGCTGTGGCTGCTCGCGGCCGGTTCGGTGTTCACCGTCTGGCAGCGCATGTGGCACGTCCACAAACACGAGTCGGCCGGGGACGCCGTATGAGCGAGCAGGGCGAGCGAATCATGTGGGCAAGGACTCGCGCCGCCGACGAGCGCAGCGAGGAGAAGGCGTGAGCGGCAAGGAGCGGATGGTCGAGTTCGGCTACGCGGCCGGGTGGCGGCTGGTCCGCGCCCTACCCGAGTCCGCGGCGTCGGCGCTGTTCCGGGCCGGCGCGGACCGGGCGGCCGCCAAGCGGGGTCCGGGCGTGCAGCGGCTGGCCCGCAACCTGAGAAACGTACTGGGGCACGACCCGTCCGACGAGCTGGTCCGCGACGCGGTGCGCTCGTACGCGCGCTACTGGCTGGAGGCGTTCCGGCTGCCGTCGAAGTCGAAGGCGCAGCTGCGTACGGGGTTCCGGCTGCACGGCGTGGAGAAGCTGATCCAGGCGCACGAGGCGGGCACGGGCGCGATCGTCGCGTTGCCGCACGCCGGCAACTGGGACGCGGCCGGGGCGGTGGTCACCGCGCACGGGGTGCCGCTGACCACGGTCGCCGAGCGGCTCAAGCCGGAGGGCCTGTACCGCCGGTTCCTGGAGTACCGCGAGCAGCTCGGGATGCGCATCATCCCGACCGCGGGCGGGCCGGGCTCGCCGATCGACGCGCTGGTCCAGGCCCTCGGGCAGGCGCACATCGTGCCGCTGCTGGCCGACCGCGACCTGTCCGCGCGCGGCGTCGAGGTGGAGTTCTTCGGCGGGCGCACCCGCATGCCGGCCGGTCCGGCGATGCTGGCGCTGCGCACCGGCGCGCCGCTGTTCGTGGTGGACATGTGGTACGAGCCGGACGCGGGCTGTGGCCGGGTGGTCGGCCCGCTGCCGGTGCCCGACGCCGCGGCCGGCCCGCTGGACGTGCGGGTCCGGTTGCTCACCCAGCAGGTCGCCGACGGGATGGCCCGCGGCATCGCGGCGCACCCGGCCGACTGGCACATGCTGCAGAAGCTGTGGCTGACCGAGCCGCCCGCGGGCGACCCGGCGGCCGCCCGCGCCACGTCGGCCGCGGGCGCCACCGACCCCGAGGAGTGACGTGCGGATCGGAATCGTCTGCCCGTACTCGATGGACGTGCCGGGCGGCGTGCAGTTCCACGTGCGCGACCTCGCCGAGACGCTGATCGCGATGGGGCACGAGGTCAGCGTGCTCGCGCCCGCCGACGACGACCAGCCGCTGCCGCCGTACGTGGTGGCCGCCGGGCGGGCCGTGCCGGTGCCCTACAACGGCTCGGTGGCCCGGCTCAACTTCGGTCCGATCTCGGCCGCCCGGGTGCGCCGCTGGCTGCACCAGGGCGACTTCGACGTGCTGCACGTGCACGAGCCGCTCACGCCGAGCCTGTCGCTGCTGGCGGTGATGTCGGCGCGCGGCCCGGTGGTGGCGACGTTCCACACCGCGATCACCCGATCGCGGGCGCTGGCGGCCGGCGCGCCGGTGGCGCGGGTGGTGCTGGAGCGCATCACCGGCCGTATCGCGGTCAGCGAGCTGGCCCGCCGGGTGCAGGTGGAGCACCTGGACGGCGGCGCGGTGGAGATCCCGAACGGCGTCTCGGTGGCGCACTTCGCCGACGCGCAGCCGCTGCCGGGCTGGCCGGGGGAGTGCCGGCCCGGGTACGGCGGAACCGTGGGTTTCCTGGGCCGCTTCACCGAGCCCCGCAAGGGCTTCGACATCCTCGCCCGCGCACTGGCCGAGGTGATGCCGCAGCGTCCCGGCCTGCGGCTGCTGCTGGCCGGCCCCGGTGACCTCGACGAGGTGGACCTGCCGCCGGTGGTGGCCGAGCGCACCACGTTCCTGGGCAAGGTGTCGGAGGAGGACAAGGCGCGCATGCTGCGCAGCGTCGACCTCTACATCGCGCCGAACACCGGCGGGGAGTCGTTCGGCATGATCCTCACCGAGGCGATGGCGGCGGGCGCGCCCGTGGTCGCCACCGACCTGGACGCGTTCCGCCGGGTGCTGGACGGCGGCCGGGCGGGCGCGCTGTTCCCGAACGGGGACGCCACGTCGCTGGGTGAGGCCGTCACCGCCCTGCTCGACGACGGCGAGCGCCGCCGTGAGCTGGCCGAGCACGCCGAGCGGGTGGTCGCCGCGTACGACTGGCCGGTGGTCGCCGCACGGGTGCTGGAGGTCTACAACAGCGCCATAGAGGCGCTCGGCGAGACGGTCAGCGGAGCCGATCCCCCCGCGCAGTGGTGAGGCCGTAACAGCGCACCACTACGATGCCCGGCATGGGTTGGGTGATCGGCGTGGTGGCCTTGGTGGTCGTGATCGCGTCGTATGTCACCTGGACGGCGGGACGGGTGGACCGCCTGCACCTGCGTGCCGCCTCGGCGGGTCGGGCGCTGGACTCCCAACTGGTGCGCCGTGCGGCTGCCGCCGCGGTGTTGGCCGAGACCGAGCTGGTCGGCGATCCGGCGGGCGCTGACCTGTACGCCGCCGCCCGGGCCGCACTGGACGCCCGGGAGGACGACCGGGAGGCCTCGGAGAACGACCTCACCCGGATGCTGCGCAAACAGGCCCTCGACCCGCAGGAGCCGAACGGGGCGGCCGTGATCGCGGCCAGCCGCCGCGTCGCGCTGGCCCGCCAGATGCACACCGACCTGGTCCGCGCCGCGCTGGGTGCCCGCGAGCGGCCGCTGGTGCGGCTGCTCCGGCTCAACCGCAAGCACACCCGCCCGTCGTACTTCGACATCGACGACCCGACCTTGAGCGCTGTCTGAGGTTCGGGTACATTTGCGGCCTCCACTGAGTTGTCGCAGGTCACACCTGTGACTCAGGTCACAGGCCGGGCCACAGAGTGCTGATTGGCCGTCGGGTGGCCTGCTCCGTCCCGCGTAGAATTCAGGCCAGCGGAGCCTGCCGCCGCCTTGTGCGACCGAAGGCGGCCCTCCTCCGCGGTCCTCGAGATCCCGTGTGTCAGGAGAAGCGCCACATCATGTCTGCAACCGAGTCTGTGAACGTACCGGTGACCGGCACCGCCCGCGTGAAGCGCGGCATGGCCGAGATGCTCAAGGGCGGCGTGATCATGGACGTCGTCAACGCGGAGCAGGCGAAGATCGCCGAGGACGCGGGCGCCGTCGCCGTCATGGCGCTGGAGCGCGTGCCCGCCGACATCCGGGCCCAGGGCGGCGTGTCCCGCATGAGCGACCCCGACATGATCGACGGCATCATCAACGCCGTCTCGATCCCGGTCATGGCCAAGGCCCGCATCGGCCACTTCGTCGAGGCCCAGGTGCTGCAGGCGCTCGGCGTCGACTACGTCGACGAGTCCGAGGTGCTGACCCCGGCCGACTACGCCAACCACATCGACAAGTGGCAGTTCACCGTGCCCTTCGTCTGCGGCGCGACCAACCTGGGCGAGGCGCTGCGCCGGATCACCGAGGGTGCGGCGATGATCCGCTCCAAGGGCGAGGCCGGCACCGGTGACGTGTCCAACGCCACCACCCACATGCGCAAGATCCGTGGCGAGATCAAGAAGCTGGCCTCGCTGCCGGCCGACGAGCTGTACGTCGCGGCCAAGGAGCTGCAGGCGCCGTACGAGCTGGTCAAGGAGATCGCCGAGACCGGCAAGCTGCCGGTCGTGCTGTTCACCGCGGGCGGCATCGCCACCCCGGCCGACGCCGCGATGATGATGCAGCTCGGGGCCGAGGGCGTCTTCGTGGGTTCGGGCATCTTCAAGTCGGGCAACCCGGCGCAGCGCGCCGAGGCGATTGTGAAGGCCACCACGTTCTACGACGACCCGGACGTGCTCGCCAAGGTCTCCCGCGGCCTGGGCGAGGCCATGGTCGGCATCAACGTCGACGAGATCCCGCAGCCGCACCGCCTGGCCGAGCGCGGCTGGTGAACCCGTGACCGGCCGCGCCCCATCCGCGCGGCCGGTCGCATATCGCGTCGGCTTCCGCCGCCGCGGTCAGTGCCAAGATCGCCGTTTCGGGTCGGAACCTCGGGTCACCCCGCAGGCTCCGACCGGAGACGGCGATCTTCGCGTTCCGGGCTCACATCGGCCCGATGTCCCACTTGCGGATGTGGGAGAAGATCAGCTGGGTTTCCAGGTGGGCGACCTCACGGCGGGACGTGAAGCCGTCCAGGAGCAGTCGCTGCAGGTGGGCGGCGTCGCGAACGGCGACGTGGACCAGGAAGTCGTCGGCGCCCGCGATGTGGCTCAGCGCGATCGTCTCGGGCAGGTCCAGCACGAAGCGGATGAACGGCTCCACCACGTCGCGGTTGTGCGGGCGTACCCGTACCGCGATGTACGCCTGCAGCGGGCGGCCCAGCGCGGCCGGGTCGGCGTCGGCGTGGAAGCCCGCCAGCACCCCGCGGCGCTGCAGCGCCCGGACCCGCTCCAGGCAGGTCGAGGCCGCGACATTGACGCGTGCCGCCAGATCCTTGTTCGAGATCCGCGCATCGTTCTGCAACTCGCGCAGGATCGCCGCGTCGATCGCATCAAGCACGGTGTTTTCGGCCATGCCCCGAAGAGTATTCGGAACCTGTTTACCAGGGCCGAAGAAGGCCCGAAGATCACGCCCATGACCTACGCCGTCGACACCCGCGCCGTGCACGCGGGCCGCGCTGACCTCGCCGAGCTCGGTGTGCACGCGCTCCCGCTGGACTTCTCCACCACGTACCCGATGCACGACCAGGTCGCCGCCGGTGCGGCCCTTGGCGCGTTCGCCGACGGCGCGGCCACCGCCGCGACCCCGGTCTACCAGCGGCTCTACAACCCGACCACGGCCCGCTTCGAGCAGGCGCTCGCCGAGCTCGAGGGCACCGAGGCCGCCGTCTCGTTCGCCTCCGGCATGGCCGCGATCACCGCGGTGCTGCAGGCCGCCTGCCTGATGACCGACCGCCGGCACGTGGTCGCCGTGCGCCCCCTCTACGGCGGCACCGACCACCTGCTCTCCATCGGCCTGCTCGGCCTGGCCGTGACCTGGGTCGACCAGGACGAGGTCGCGGGCGCGATCCGCCCCGACACCGGCCTGGTCGTCGTCGAGACCCCGGGCAACCCGACCCTGGGCCTGGTCGACATCACCACCGTCTGCATCCAGGCCGGTGACGTGCCGGTGCTGGTCGACAACACCTTCGCCACCCCGGTGCTGCAGAACCCGGCCAAGCTGGGCGCGTCCTACGTGGTGCACTCCGGCACGAAGTACCTCGGCGGGCACGGCGACGTGCTCGGCGGTGTGGTCGCCTGCGCCGAGCAGCGCGCCGGCGCCCTGCGCCAGGTGCGCATCCTCACCGGCGCCGTGCTGCACCCGCTGGCCGGCTACCTGCTGCACCGCGGCCTGGCCACGCTGCCGCTGCGGGTACGTGCCGCGCAGGCCACCGCCGCCACCCTGGCCGTACGCCTGTCGGTGCACCGCGGGATCAGCAAGGTGCACTACCCGGGCCTGCCCGGCAGCGACCCGCGCGGGCTGGTCGGCCGGCAGATGCGCGGCCCCGGCGCGATGATCGCGTTCGAGACCTCCGGCGACGCGGCGGCCGTCGTCGCCGCGCTGCGCCTGATCACCCCGGCGGTCAGCCTCGGTTCGGTCGATTCGCTGATCGAGCACCCGGCCCTGCTCACGCACCGGCTCGTCGACGCCGAGGGCAAGCAGACCGGCGGCATCACCCCGAACCTGCTGCGCATGTCGGTCGGCCTGGAAGACCCCGACGACCTGTGGGCAGACCTGGACCAGGCGCTGACGGCCGCGGCCCGCGCCACGGTCTCGGTCACGGCCCCCGTGGCCGTCCCGGCCGGGCCCGCGACCGTTCCGACCTCGCCCGCGGCCGTCCCGGCGGAGTCAGCGGCCGAGGTCATGTCGGTCGGCGGCGTCTTCGGTGCGGACCGCTCCGGAGCGCAGGCGGCGATGCTCGCCGCGCCGGTCATCGCGGTGCCCGAGCCCGAGGCGAACGCCTTCGGCGCGGTGTCCGCCACATCGGCGCAGGCCGTGAACGGGAGCGCACCCGTTCCGGCATAGACTCGACCTACAGTGGATGATCTTCTTGGGAGGACCCGTGCCAGACCTCGTCATCGGCGTACTAGCGCTGCAGGGTGACGTGCGCGAGCACCTGGCCGCGCTGGCCGAGTGCGACGTGATCGGTCGGCCGGTGCGCCGCCCCGAGGAGGTCGCCGAGATCGACGCCCTGGTCATCCCGGGCGGCGAGTCCACCACCATGAGCAAGCTGGCGCTCGCGTTCGAGGTGTACGAGCCCGTGCGCAAGCGACTCGCCGAAGGCATGCCGGCGTACGGATCGTGCGCCGGCATGATCATGCTCGCCGACGAGGTGCTCGACGGGCGGCCCGACCAGAAGACGTTCGGCGGCATCGGCATGACGGTGCGCCGCAACGCCTTCGGCCGCCAGGTCGACTCCTTCGAGGCCCCGGTCGACATCGCGGGCGTCGAGGGCGAGCCGGTACACGCGATCTTCATCCGCGCGCCGTGGGTCGAGTCGGTCACCGGCGATGTCGAGGTGCTGGGCCGGGTCACCGCAGGCCCCGCCACCGGTAGGATGGTCGCGGTCCGGCAGGGCAACCTGCTGGCCACCTCGTTCCACCCGGAGCTCACCGGGGATCTGCGGGTGCACCGTCTCTTCGTCGACATGGTGCGTGACCAGGCCTCCTGACCCGGGGGAGTCTTCACCAGCGCGCTGACGGAGGATCTGATGTCCGGCCACTCAAAGTGGGCGACGACCAAGCACAAGAAGGCGGCGATCGACGCCAAGCGGGGCAAGCTGTTCGCCCGCCTCATCAAGAACATCGAGGTGGCGGCGCGCACCGGTGGTGCGGATCCGGCGGGCAACCCGACGCTGTTCGACGCGGTCCAGAAGGCCAAGAAGAACTCGGTCCCCAACGACAACATCGACCGGGCACTCAAGCGGGGCTCCGGCCTGGAGGCCGGCGGGGCCGACTGGCAGACCATCATGTACGAGGGCTACGGCCCCAACGGCGTGGCGATCCTGATCGAGTGCCTCACCGACAACCGCAACCGCGCCGCGACCGAGGTGCGCACCGCACTGACCCGCAACGGCGGCAACCTGGCCGACGCCGGTTCGGTGTCGTACATGTTCTCCCGCAAGGGCCAGGTCATCGTGCCGAAGAACGGCCTGACCGAGGACGACGTGCTCGGCGCGGTGCTCGACGCCGGCGCGGAGGAGTGCAACGACCTCGGCGAGTCGTTCGAGGTCATCAGCGAGGCGGGGGACCTGCTCGGGGTCCGCAACGCGCTGCAGGCCGCCGGGATCGAGTACGAGTCGGCCGAGTCGACCTTCGTACCCAGCGTCCAGGTGGCGCTGGACGAGGACGGCGCCCGCAAGGTGCTCAAGCTGATCGACGTGCTCGACGACTGCGACGACGTCCAGGACGTCTTCGCGAACTTCGACATCTCCGACGAGATCATCGAGAAGATCGAGGCCTGATGGCGGCCGGGTCCGACCCGGCGTTTTGATCGCCCGACCTGCCGGGCACCTGTGCGTATCTTGAATCCGGATACGCCCGGTTGCCAGGCAGGTCGGGCGATCTGCGCGTCCGGGCCGGTCTTCTTTCCGCTATTCGGGTGACAGAGGGCGAATTCTGGGCATCATGGTCTCTATGGTCGAAGTCCTCAACCCCGGTGAGCTGGAGCAGGGCCTGGCCGCCCTGCGCGGCTGGACCGGCGACGTGCACGGCATCACCCGCACCGTGAAGCTGCCCAGCTTCCCCGCCGCGCTGGCCGTGGTGGCCAAGGTGGGCGAGGCGGCGGAGAGCATGGATCATCATCCGGACATCGACATCCGCTATCGCCACCTCACGTTCACCTGCTGCACCCACGCGGCCGGCGGTCTCACCGACCTGGATCTGCGGCTCGCGCGCATGATCGACGACATCGTCACCGACGCCACCGCAGACCAGCCCGCTAACCACTGATCGGCGTGCGTGCCTGCGTCCTGCAGTTTCGGGGAAACTGCAGGATCGAGCGCGACCATTCGTGCAGTCTCCCCGAAACTGCAGGCGCGGCTCACGGCTCACGGCTCACGGCTTGCGGTCGCCCAGGTCATGGCGGGGGAGATAGCGAGGAAGGGCACCTTCTTGACGCGGCGCGTCAAGAAGGTGCCCTTCCTCGCTTTCAGTCGGCGAGGCGTTCGGGGATGACTTTGATGATCGAGAAGAAGGCGCCCTGGGGGTCGGCCAGGACGGCGAAGCGGCCGGGTGGGATGTCGGTGGGCGGGATGGAGACGGTGCCGCCGAGTTCCTGGGCGCGGGCGGCGGCGGCGTCGCAGTCGGCGACGTGGAAATACACCATCCAGTGCGGCGGCAGGTCCTCGGGCCAGGTGTCGCCCTCCATCGGCATCATGCCGCCGATGCAGGCCCCGTCCAGCTGGAACTCGGTATAGATGACCGGCCCGAGCGGCATGTCCTGCGGCTTCCAGCCGAACACGCTGCCGTAGAAGATCTTCGAGCCCTCCGGGTCGCGGGTGGTGAGCTCGTTCCAGGCCAGCGTGCCGGGCCTGCGGAAGATCTCGCCGCCGCCGTGGGTGCCGGGCTGCCACACCGCGAACATCGCCCCGGCCTGGTCCAGGAAGACCGCCATCTGGCCGTATCCCAGCACGTCGAACGGTTCCAGCAGGACACTGCCGCCGAACTCGACGACCTTGGCGGCGGTGGCCGCCGCGTCGGAGGTCTCGACGTACGTCGTCCACATCGGTGGCTGGCTCTCGCCCTGGATCGGGCCCGCGCCCGCCACCTGCTTGCCGTCGATCAGGTATGTCGTGTATCCGCCCGCCTCGGGTTCGGGTGTGACCTCGGCGTCCCAGTCGAACAGCTGGGTGTAGAACTCCGTGGCGCTCTTCAGATCGGTGGTGCTCAGGTCGACCCAGGTGGGAACGCCGGGTGCGTTGGCCATGCCGATACCCCTCTGTTTCGTACGACGGACCGGTTTGTCCGCTTCATCCGATGGTGGCAGACGAGCGGAGCGGAACCGCGCGAATCGCACATCGTCGACGTGTCGATTGTGTGGACGCGTTACATGGCTGTTGCCGCTTGGTGAGTCATACGTTTCCCGGGCATTCGCAGTGACCCGGGTCACGTGGCACGAAGCATCCCAAGGAGCAGCAGATGGGCACAGATGGAGCTGCAGGTCAGCACCCGGCTTTACAGGCTCGTGGGCTGATCAAGGAGTTCCGCGGCTTCCGTGCGGTCGACGGCGTCGACCTCGCCGTGGCGGCGGGCAGCGTGCATGCACTGGTCGGGCCCAACGGAGCCGGCAAGACCACACTGTTCAACCTGCTCACCGGCTTTGCGCCGCCGACGGCAGGCCGCATCGAGGTGGCCGGCGTGGACGTCACGGGCCTGGCCCCGGAGGGTTTCGCCCGCCGCGGCGTGGCCCGCTCCTTCCAGATCACCAGCCTGTTCGGCCAGCTCACGGCGTTGGAACACGTCGAGCTGGCGCTGCAGAGCGGATCGTCGCTGGGCTGGAAGTTCTGGCGTTCGGCGAAGTTGATGCGCCGCTACACCCCGCGGGCCATGGAGCTGCTGGACATGGTCGGGCTGGCCGACCTGGCGGGCACGACGGCCGACGCGCTCGCGTACGGCCGCAAGCGGGCCCTGGAACTCGCGCTGGCACTGGCCCTGGAGCCGTCGGTGCTGCTGCTGGACGAGCCGACGGCGGGCATGGGCCTGGAGGACGTGGACCGCACGGTGGCCCTGATCGCCGCCATCCGTGCAGGTCGGACCGTGGTCATGGTGGAACACAACATGTCCGTGGTCGGCGCGCTGGCCGACCGGGTCACCGTGCTGCAGTCCGGCCGGGTGCTGGTGGAGGGCCCGTACGACGAGGTGCGCGCGGACGAACGCGTGATCACCGCCTACCTGGGTGAGGGAGCCGTCCGTGCTGCGCATTCATGAACTGTCCGCCTGGTACGGCGAGGCGCAGGTGCTGCGCGGGGTGAGCCTGGAGATCGCTGCGGGCGAGGTGGTGACCCTGTGCGGGCGCAACGGCGCCGGCAAGACCACGCTGCTGCGCTGCGTGATGGGCCTGCACCAGGGCCAGCGCGGCACCGTCGAGCTGGACGGGAGATCGCTGGCCGGGCAGCCCGCGCACCGGCGGGCCAGGGCCGGGCTGGGCTGGGTGCCCGACGACCGCGGCTGCTACGCCACGCTGACCGTCGCCGAGACGCTGTCGCTGCCGCCGGTGGTCGGCCCGTCGCCGTGGTCGCTGGAGCAGGTGTACGACGCGTTCCCGCACCTGCACGCCCGCCGTAACGCCCCGTCGACCACGCTGTCGGGCGGCGAGCAGCAGATGCTCGCGCTGGCCCGGGTGCTGCGCATGGGCGCGCGGCTGCTGCTGTGCGACGAGCCCACCGAGGGCCTGAGCCCGCTGCTGGTCGCGCAGGTCGGCGACATCCTGCGGCAGGCCAAGCAGCACGGGGTGGCCGTGCTGCTGGTGGAGCAGAACCTGCACTTCGCCACCACTGTCGCCGACCGCCATCACCTGCTGGCGGAGGGCCGCGTCGTGGAGTCGCTGGATAACACCGAGGTCGCCGCGCGCGAGAAGGACCTGCTGGCCTACCTCGGCATCTGAAAGGCACCACCCACACCCCAGGGAGACGTCATGCGTACCAGAGCGGTTTTTGTGATGTTGTGTTCCACCACACTGCTGGCCACGGCCTGCGGCGGGGGCGGCCCGAAGTCCGATGCCGCCGGTGGCGGGCTGTCCGACGGCAAGGTCGTGTTCGGCGTGCTCAACGACCAGTCCGGCGCCTACTCACAGCTGTCCGGCAAGAACTCGATCAAGGCGGTCGAGCTGGCGATCGCCGACTACAAGGAGAAGTACGGCGACAAGGCCGTGGTCAAGGAGTTCGGCGTGGAGACCGCCGACCACCAGAACAAACCGGATGTGGCCAACGCCAAGGCTGCCGAACTCTACGACCGCAAGGCCGTCGACGTGATCCTGGACGTGCCGACCTCGTCGGCCGCACTGAAGGTCGCCGACGTGGCCAAGGAGAAGAAGAAGCTCTACTTCAACATCTCCGCCGCGACCACCGACCTGACCGGCAAGTCCTGCAACAAGTACACGTTCCACTACGCCTACGACACGTACATGCTGGCCAACGGCACCGGCCGCAACACCACCGAGGAGGGGAAGAAGAACTGGTACATCGTGTACCCGGACTACGCGTTCGGCCAGGACATGGAGAAGAGCTTCTCCGCGGCGGTCGAAGCGGCTGGCGGCAAGATCGTGAGCCGGGACGCGGCGCCGTTCCCGAACACCAGCGGTGACTTCTCGACGTACCTGCTCAAGGCCCCGACGCTGAACCCGAAGCCGGACGTGCTGGGCACCATGCAGGCCGGTGCGGAGCTGGTCGCGCTGGTCAAGCAGTACAACGAGTTCAAGCTGCGGGACAAGGGCGTGAGCCTGGCGGTCGGCCTGATGTTCCTCACCGACATCCACTCGCTGACCCCCGCCGCGCTGGCCGGCACCACCTACACCGACGCCTGGTACTGGAACTACGACCTCACCAACCGCACCTTCGCGGACCGGTTCAAGACCGTCGCCGGCGTCCGTCCCACCTTCGCCCACGCCGCCAACTACTCCGCGGCGCTGCAGTACCTGGAGGCCGTGCAGGCCACCGGCACCGACGGCTCCGACGCCGTGGTCAAGCACCTCGAAGGCAAGACCGTCTCGGACGTCTTCCTGCGCAACGGCAAGATCCGCGCCGAGGACCACCGCGTCGTGCACGACGCCTACCTGGCCCAGGTCAAGACCCCCGCCGAGGTCACCGAGGAGTGGGACTACGTGAAGGTCCTACGCACCATCCCCGCCGCCGAGGCCTTCCGCACCCCCAGCCCCGACTGCAAACTCTCCTGACCTTGTGAAAGGAAGGGCACCTTCACATCGCTATGTGTTGTGGAAGGTGCCCTTCCAAACCCGGAAGGCCGCACTCCATGGTCAATTTCCTGCAGCACACGTTCAACGGGCTGGTCGGTGGTGCTTTCCTGGCGCTGCTGGCGCTAGGTCTCGCGGTCATCTTCGGCATGCTCCGTGTCGTCAACTTCGCCCACGGCGCGATCTACATGCTCGGTGCGTTCGGGGCGTACGTCCTGCTCACCGAGGTCGGGCTGTCGTTCTGGTGGGCGCTGCTCGTGATGCCTCTCGCGCTGGCCCTGTTCGGCATGGCAGTGGAGCGGCTGCTGGTAGCCCGGCTGGCCCGCCTCGATCCGCTCTACAACTTCCTGCTCACCTTCGGCCTGACGCTGATCCTGCAGGACGCGGTGAAGTCCCGCTACGGCGTGCAGTCCAGCCCGTACGACGCCCCGGAGATCCTGTCCGGCTCGGTCGACCTCGGCGCATTCGACTTCCCGGCGTACCGCGTGTTCGTGCTGGTCATAGCGGTGGCGGTGTGCGTGGGCGTGTGGTGGCTGCTCAGCCGGACCCGGGTCGGCATGGTGGTGCGGGCGGCCACCGAGCGCCCTGAGCTGAGCACCGGGCTCGGCATCGACGTGGGCCGGTGGGTGACGCCGGTGTTCGGGTTCGGCATCGGCCTGGCGGGGCTGGCAGGCGTACTGGCCGCGCCGATCCGGGCGGTGAATCCGCTGATGGGCGCGGATCTGATCATCGTGGTCTTCGCGGTGGTGGTGATCGGCGGCCTCGGCTCGATCTTCGGCTCGGTGGCTGCCGGGTTCGCGATCGGCCTGGTGCAGGCCTGGGTGCAGGCGCTGGGCGAGCACTGGGCGCTGCTGTCGCAGGTTCTGGTGTTCCTGGTGATGGCCGGCGTGCTGCTGTGGCGCCCGGCCGGCCTGTTCGGACGAGAGGAGGCCCCGGCATGAGCACGACGATCGAAACCCAGGGGGTACGAGCGGAGCCCGGCGCTGCATCGGAGCCCGGCCGCGCGGGCGGGACGATCGTGCCGCGGTGGCTGCGCTGGACGCTGGCCGGGGCGGCCGTGCTGGTCGCGTTGTGGCTGCCCAACGGGCTCTACCCGACGGTCGCCGTGGACATCGCCTGCTGGGCGCTGTTCGCGGTGGCGGTGGATCTGCTGCTCGGATACACCGGCTTGATGTCCTTCGGGCACGCGGCCTTCTGGGGCACCTCGGCCTATGCCACGGGCCTGGCCGCGATCCACTGGGGCCTGCCGTTCCC
This sequence comes from Catellatospora sichuanensis, assembly GCF_007483665.1. Lineage (GTDB taxonomy): Bacteria > Actinomycetota > Actinomycetes > Mycobacteriales > Micromonosporaceae > Catellatospora > Catellatospora sichuanensis. The sequence continues at coordinate 32,774 of NZ_VIQO01000025.1, read as the reverse complement.
GGCCGCGGTGCTGGTCGGCGCGCTCGCCGCGGTGGTGCTGGCGGTGCCGGTCGGCTATCTCGCGGTCAAGCGGGTAGGCATCTACTTCGCGATGGTCACCCTCGCGTTCGCGCAGATGGTGTACTACATCGCCAACCAGTGGCGCTCGGTCACCCAGGGCGAGAACGGCCTGCAGCGGGTGCCGCGCGAGCTGTTCGGGCTGGACCTGACCGACGAGTACTTCTTCTACTACGCGGCGCTGCCGATCGTGGCGGGCGGGCTGTTCCTGGTCTGGCGCGCGGTGCACTCGCCGTTCGGCCGGGTGCTGGTGGCGATCCGGGACAACCCGGCCCGCGCTCGCGCGCTCGGTTACCCGGTGCACCGGTACAAGCTGGCCGCCTTCCTGCTGTCGGCGTTCACCGCCGGGCTGGGCGGCGGGCTGTTCGCGATCGGCCACCGGTTCGTCTCGCTGGACGTGCTGCACTGGACGACCTCGGGCAAGGCCGTGATCATCGTGGTGCTCGGCGGCATCGGCACCCTGTGGGGCCCGGTCGTCGGCGCGGCCGGCGTGACCCGCCTGGAGGACTGGCTCTCCTTCGCCGGCTTCGAACAGATCGGCCTCGTCACCGGCGCCATCTTCGTCCTCGCCGTCCTCATCTTCCGCCGCGGCGTCTGGGGCACCGTCGCCCACTGGCTCCGCCGCCGCGGCTGACCGCCGATCGACCGGCTCAAGATCGCTCGACTTGCCCGGCACACGGGCGAATGGGTGGTCAAGATACGCACGTCTGCCAGGCAAGTCGGATGATCGAGGCACGCGCCCCGGCATGGATGCCGGGGCGCGTGGCGTTATTCCCGGAGTGGGGTGGGTCACTTTCGATACGGGACGGTTTCGTATTTGAAGGGCTGGGCGTAGCGTCACTTCCGATACGGAACGGAACCGTATCGGAATCCTGGGGGATGGAACACGTGGACTCTGCCAACACCGGGCACCCGAGGCGCTGGGCGATTCTCGGCGTGCTGGTGATCAGCCTGCTCGTGGTCGTGCTCGACAACACCGTGCTCAACGTGGCGATGCGTACGCTCGCCGATCCGGTCCACGGCCTGGGCGCGACCCAGAGCCAGCTGGAGTGGGCCATCAACTCGTACACCCTGGTCTTCGCCGGGCTCCTGTTCAGCTTCGGTGTGCTCGGCGACCGCTGGGGGCGCAAGCGCTTCCTGCTCATCGGGCTGGTGCTGTTCGGCATCGCGTCGGTGCTCTCGGCGTACGCGAAGGACCCCGGCCAGCTCATCGCGGCCCGAGCCTTCATGGGCGTCGGCGGCGCGGCGATCATGCCGGTGACGCTCTCGATCATCTCCAACGTCTTCGACCCGCGCGAGCGCGGCAAGGCGATCGGCATCTGGGCCGGCTCGGTCGGCCTCGCGGTCGCCATCGGCCCGCTGCTCGGCGGCTTCCTGCTGGAGAACTTCTGGTGGGGCTCCGTATTCATCATCAACGTGCCGATCATCCTGTTCGGCCTGGTCGCGGTCGCGTTCCTGGTCCCCGAGTCGCGTGACCCGCAGCCGGGCCGCATCGACCTGGTCGGCGTGGTGCTGTCCGTGGTCGGTCTGGTCGCACTGGTGTACGGCATCGTCGACGGCGGCGAGCACGGCTTCGGCCGGCCCGAGGTCTGGGCCTCGCTGATCGGCGGCGCGGCGGTGCTCGCGGCGTTCGTCTGGTGGGAGGGGCGCACCACACACCCCTCGCTGGACGTGAAGCTGTTCCGCGACGCCCGGTTCTCGGCCTCGGTGGCCAGCATCGGCCTGCTGTTCTTCGCCTCCATGGGCTCGTTCTTCTTCGTCGGCTTCTACCTGCAGCTGGTGCGGGACTACTCGCCGATGCAGAGCGGGGCGCTGCTGGTGCCGTTCGCGGTCGGCCAGATGGTGTTCGCGCCGCTGAGCACGAACCTGGTCAAGCGGTTCGGTGTGCGCACCGTGGCGGCGACCGGCATCCTGGTGGCCGGGGCCACCTTCGCGGTGCTGGCCACCCTGCAGGTGGACACCCCGATCTGGATCGTGGTGGTGAACTTCTTCTTCATGGGCGCCGGCATGGCCAACGTGATGCCGCCCGCCACCAACACCATCATGTCGGTGCTGCCCCGGGAGAAGGCCGGCGTCGGCTCGGCCGTGTCGAACACGGTCCGGCAGGTCGCCGTGGCCATGGGCGTGGCCGTGCTCGGCTCGGTCGTGGCCGGGGTCTACCGGGGCGAGATCGAGCCCGCGACGGCCGCGCTGCCCGAGCCGATCCGCGACATCGCCAACGAGTCCGTCGCCGGGGCGTACGGCGTGGCCGGCAACCTCGGCCCGGCGGGCGCGCCGCTGGTGACCGCGGCCAACGACGCCTTCGTGCACGCCATGCACTGGGCGGCGCTCGGCTCCACGCTGGTGGCGCTGATCGCGGTGGCGGTGGTGCTGCGCTGGATGCCGAAGAAGCCGGCGCAGGGTGCGGGCGGTCCCGGCGGGGCGCCGGGCGCCGGTGGCCCCCCGGTTCCGGCCGGGGTCCCGGTGAACCGATCGGTTCCCGCCGGGGACGGCGACGAGGGCGACGTCCAGCGGCCGTCCCGGCTGTCCACGGTCGGGTAAGGTTCCGTTCACCATGACTGAGCTCGCTGAACTGCCGGCGGCCCCGGGAGCTGCGCGGACGCAAGGGCGTCCGCGCAGCTCCCGCGCGCATGAGGCGATCCTGGAAGCGGTCCTCGACCTGCTCGAGGAGGGCGTCACCGTCGAGGCGCTGAGCATGGAGGCGATAGCGGCCCGTGCCGGCGTGGGCAAGGCGACCATCTACCGGCGCTGGGCGGGCAAGGACGAGCTGCTGCTCGAGACGCTGATCAAGCTCAAGGGCCCGCCGACGCAACCGCTGGGCGACTCGGTGCGCGCCGACCTGATCCGCCTGCTCAGCGTGGTGGGCCAGAAGGACGAGCGTGCCGTTCGGGTGATGCCCTGCCTGATGCCGGAGGTGTCGCGCAGCCCGGAGGCGTACCGGATCTGGCAGGAGGCGATCACCGAGCCGCGCCGCGAGGTGATGCGCGAGGTGCTGCGCCGCGGCGTCGCCACCGGCGAGCTGCGGGCCGACCTCGACCTCGAGGTGACGGTGACGATGCTGATCAGCCCGTTGCTGCTGCACCGCATGGTGCGCTGGAACCCCCGCCTCGACGAGGTGGACGACCTGCCCGAGCAGATCGTGGACGTGGTGCTGCGAGGCGTCACCGCCTGAGGCCCGGCCCGGTGGACCCCAGGCGGTGACGCGTTCTCCCGCCCCGCCGAAAGCAAGGGCACTTTCACCTCGCCAGATGTCGTGGAAAGTGCCCTTGTCACCGACGGAGCTGCTGCGGCGTCCCCTCGACGGCGTTCCGGCACCCTGATCCGGAACGACGCCGAACCCCCGTTCGCCGCGGCCGTGCGCCGCCGTCAGAGCGGCGCATGGGCCTTGAGGAACTCGGCGAGCTTCGCCCGCACGGTGTCCGTCGCGGCCGAGCCGCCCGGCGTCAGCAGATACACGCCGTGCCAGTCGGTCGGCACGATCAGCAGCTCCTTGGCGGTCGTCTTCGGGGTCAGCCCGTGCAGCTCGCGAGCACTGTCGGCGAAGCTGCTCTCGAACTCGCCCGCGGCGTAGAACACCGGCATGGTCAGCTTCGGCGCCGCATCGAGCGCGTTCGCGCCGAACACCGACGGCGCGGACAGCGCGACCACGGCCAGCGGGGCGGGCGTCACGGTGGGCGCGGCGGCCAGCACGGCGGTGCCGCCCATCGACGCGCCGACCAGCACGATGCCCGTCGCGCCGTCCGCGCGCAGGGTGGCCGCGGCGGCCGCGACCTGCTGCGGATTGCCCGCGTCGCCGGACGTGGACACCCCGAACCCGCCGAAGTCGAAGGCGAGCACCCGGTAGCCCTGCCCGGCCAACTCGATGGCGTACGGCGCCCACTGGCAGACGTCGCCGCCGTTCTGGTGGGCCAGCACGATCCCCGTCTTCCCGCTGCCGACGATGACCCCGCCCAGGTCGGCGCCGTGCTCGCCGAAACGGGTCTGCCGCGCGCCGGCCGGCAGCTCGCAGGCCGCACCGGCGTTCAGGCCGGTCGGGCTCGGGGCCGGCACCGGGTCGCCGCCCGAGCACCCGGCCAGGGCGACGGCAGCGGCGGCGGCGAGCAGGGCCAGTCTTCGCATCGGGACTCCTCAGTGGACGGACGAGATGCTGTCGTCTGTCACTACCACCGAGGAGCGGGCGCGGGTGGGGCCTCAGTCGGAAAGTTGTTCGGCGTTCGTGCCCAGCCGGTGCAGGCGCAGCGCCAGCTGCACCTCCAGCGCCCGGTCGGGGCGCTGCCAGTCCGCGCCGAGCAGCTGGGCCACCCGGTCCAGCCGCTGGGTCACCGTGTTGACGTGCACGTGCAGCTGCTCGGCGGCGCGGGCCAGGCTGCCGCCCGTGCCGAAGTAGCACTCCAGCGTCTTGACCAGCGTGGTACCGCGGCGCAGGTCGTAGTCGACGACCGAACCGATGGTGTCACGCAGGAACCGGGTCACGTCCGGGTCGCCGCCCTCGCGGACCGCGCCCAGCAGCAGCCCGACGAAACCCAGCTCGGCGGTCGACGCGCCGTCGCCGACGCGGCCCAGCGCGGCCAGCGCGGTGGCGCAGTGGTCGGCCTCCTTGAACGCCGCGGCCAGCCCGGCCGGTTCGGCGGCGGGCCCGGCCGCGCCCGCGGTGACCGGGCGGCCGAGCACCCGGCCCAGCTCCCGGGCGACCGAGCGGGCCAGCGCGCCCGCGTCGGTGCCGGGCACCATCAGCACCACCCGGCCGTCGCGGGTGGCGGCAAGCCCGGCGTGCGTACCGGCGAAGGTGTGCGCCCACGACACCGCCCGCTGCCGGGCCGGACCGGAGGTGGCCGCCGCGTCGTCGACGCAGACCAGCACATGCGGGCGGGACAGGTCCACGTTCAGCCGTCGGGCCCGCGCCCGCAGCGACTCGGGGTCGCGTACCGGCCGGGCGATGAGGTCGTCGAGCAGCTCGCCGCGCACCCGGCCCTCGGCCTCGGCGACGGTGCGCCGGAACAGCAGCAGCAATGCGGTGACCAGCGCGGCGCGCTCCAGGATCTGCTGGTCGGCGTGGCCGGTGTCGTGCTGCGGCCGCCAGACCAGCGCGCCGAGGTTCTCCGCGCCGGCGACGACGGCGGCGAACCACAGCCCGCCCCGGCGCACGGCTCGGCCGTCGGCCCGCGAAGTCGCCAGCGCCTCGGCCACGATCGCGGGATCGGGCAGGAGCACCGGACCGTCCGGTCCGAGCGCGCTCGCGACCGCTCCCGAATGCGCCGGGCCGCCGGGTATGCCATCCGCGCCCACGGCGGCCAGGGTGCGGCCGTCGGCGTCGAGCACCATCAGGCGACCGCCGAGCACCTCGGTGACCGCGGCGGCCACCTCCTCGACGCCGCCGCCGCGCAGCACCAGCGCGGTCATCCGGTCGTGGGCCGCGGCGGCGCGCTCCACCGACGCGCTGTGCGCCGAGATCTTGGTATGCGCCGCGGACAGCTCCGTCAGCGCGGTCTGCGTCTCGCCGAGCAGCCGGGCCGTGTCGATGGCGACGGCGGCGTGCGCGGCCAGCGACACGAGCAGCGACACCTCCTCGCGGGCGAAGGGGCGCTCGGAGCGGTTCGCCGCGTACAGCACGCCGATGACGCGCGAGCCCAGCCGCAGTGGCACGCCGAGGATGGCGACCAGCCCCTCCTCGCCCACGCCCGCGTCGATCTCGCCGGTGTGGTGGAAGCGGCGGTCCTCGGGGTAGTTGGCCGTCGCGTAGGGCGTGCCGGTCTGCGCGACCAGGCCGCCCAGGCCCGCGCCCAGGGGCAGCCGCAACCGCTGGAACTTCGCCGAGACCGAGCCGTCGGTGACCCGCATGTACACGTCGCCCGCGGCGTCGTCGCTCATGGTCAGGTAGGCGATGTCGGTGCCGAGCAGGTTGCGTGCCCGGTGCACGATCGCGTGCAGCACCGCGTCCAGGTCGCGCAGGCCGGCCAGGTCGCCCGCGGTGTCGTACAGGCCGGACAGCTCCGCCTCGCGGCGGCGGCGGCGCTCCAGCAGCGCCCGCACCCGCAGCGCGGCGAGTTTCGCCTCCTCCAGCTCGGCGATCTCGTCCGGGCCGGCGCCCCGCGAGCGCGCCTGCACCAGCGGCCCCTCGAATTCGACCGGGGCCGCCTCGCGCTCGAGCAGTTCGAGGAACCGGATGGTCGAGGAGGGCATGGCTCGCATTCCTACCCCGCCGATCACTGGGCTGTCCAGCCGCCGTCCATGGCGATGGACGTGCCGGTGATGAACGAGGCGGCGTCGGTGCACAGGTAGGCGGCCAGCTCGGCGACCTCCGCCGGCTCGATCAGGCGCTTGATCGCCGCCTTGGCCAGCATGATCCGCTCGATGACCTCGGTCTCGTCGATGCCGTGCGAGCGGGCCTGGTCGGCGATCTGCCCCTCGACCAGCGGGGTGCGCACGTAGGCGGGGTTGATGCAGTTCGCGGTGACGCCGTACGGGGCGGCCTCGACGGCGATGACCTTCGACAGGCCTTCGAGGCCGTGCTTGGCCGACACGTATGCCGCCTTGAACGCCGACGCGCGCAGCCCGTGCACCGAGGAGATGTTCACGATCCGGCCCCAGCCCTGGGCGTACATGTGCGGCAGCGCCCGGCGTACCAGCCGGAACGGCGCGACCAGCATGACCTGGTGCAGGTAGGTGAATCGGTCGGGGTCGAAGTCCTGCAGCGGCGCGACGTGCTGCAGGCCCGCGTTGTTGACGACCACGTCGACGGCCGGGTCGATGTCGTCGAGGGCATCCGGCGCGGCCAGGTCCGCCACCACCGCGGTGCCGCCGATCTCGTCGGCCACCAGCCGGGCCGACGCCGCATCGCGGTCGACCACGATCACCTTGGCTCCGGCCTGCGCCATCCGGGCCGCACAGGCCCGGCCGATGCCGCTGCCCGCGCCGGTCACCAGTGCGGTGCGGCCGGTGAGGTCGAGTCGTACCAGTGGCGGCGTCGCGGTCGTCATGGCTCGTCAAACTACGAGGACCGTGGGAGCGGGCACATGGGTCCGGCCCACACAGTGTGCCGGGAAGGGATGTGGCGTGCGGCACCGTGTCCGTGCCGGTGTGGGCGGCATCCCGGCGCCACGCGGCGGTCCGACGTGGTGTCGTGTTCGTGCGTGACGTGGCGTCGGCCCCGTTGACGGGGGTGTCCACTAGGGTGTCGGTGTCGTACACACGTACGGCGCGGCGGACGGAGCAGCGGTGCAGGTGCGGCAGCGGCGGGTGCTCGGCGTCGATCCCGGGCTGACCCGGTGCGGGGTCGGCGTGGTGGAGGGCGTGCCCGGCCGGCCCTGCGTGATGATCGACTACACCGTCATCGGTTCCGATCCCGACGCCGACCTGGCCGACCGGCTGCTGCACCTCGACCGCAGCCTGGCCGAGCTGATCGCGCGCCACCAGCCCGAGAGCGTCGCCGTGGAGCGGGTGTTCAGCCAGCACAACGTGCGCACGGTGATGGGCACCGCACAGGCGGCCGCGGTCGCCGTGCTGGCGGCCGCGCGTGCCGGGCTGCCGGTGCGCACCTACACTCCCAGCGAGGTGAAGGCCGCCGTGACCGGCTCCGGTCAGGCCGACAAGAAACAGGTCACCACGATGGTCACCCGGCTGCTGCGGCTCGACGCGCCGCCCCGCCCGGCAGACGCCGCCGACGCGCTCGCGCTGGCGATCTGCCACATCTGGCGCGGTGGCACGCGCGACCGGCTGAGCGAGGCCATCCGTACCGCGAAGGGCAGGCAGTGATGATCGCGAGTGTGGCGGGGAACGTCGCCTCGATCGGCGCGGACGCGGCCGTGGTCGAGGTCGGCGGGGTGGGCCTGCGCCTGCTCTGCGCGCCGGGCACGCTGGCGTCGCTGCGGGTCGGGCAGCAGGCCCGGCTGTCGGCCACCCTGATCGTGCGCGAGGACTCGCTGACCCTGTTCGGCTTCGCCGACGACGATGAGAAGCAGCTGTTCGAGCTGCTGCTGACGGCCAGCGGCGTGGGCCCGAAGCTGGCCCAGGCGGCGCTGTCCGTGCACACGCCGGACGTGCTGCGGGCCGCGCTCGCGCACGGGGACACCTCGACGCTGACCCAGGTGCCGGGCATCGGCAAGAAGGGCGCCGAGCGGATGGTCCTGGAACTGCGCGACAAGATCGGCCCGGTGGCCGCGGTGCCGGCCCAGGGCGGCCGCCCGCAGGCGTGGACCGAGCAGGTGCGCCAGGGCCTGGTCGGGCTCGGTTGGAGCCAGGCCCAGGCCGACCAGGCGGTCACCGCGGTGGCGGAGACGATCGACGGCCCGACCCCGCCCGTGCCCGTGCTGCTCAAGCAGGCGATCCGGCTGCTGGGCAAGACGCGATGACCGATTCACTGGTCAGCGCGCTGGCCTCGCCGGAGGAACGCGACGCGGAGGCGTCGGTGCGCCCGAAGCGGCTGTCGGAGTTCGTCGCCCAGGAGCGGGTGCGCGAGCAGCTGGAGGTGCTGCTGCACAGCGCGCTGCGGCGCGGCTCGCCGCCGGACCACATCCTGTTCTCCGGCTCGCCGGGGCTGGGCAAGACCACCCTGGCCATGATCGTCGCGGCCGAGCTGGGCGGGGCGCTGCGGATGACCTCGGGCCCGGCGATCGAACGCTCGGGCGACCTGGCCGCGGTGCTGACCAGCCTGCAGCAGGGCGACGTGCTGTTCATCGACGAGATCCACCGCATCGCGAAACCGGCCGAGGAGCTGCTCTACAGCGCGATGGAGGACTTCCGGGTCGACGTGATGGTCGGCAAGGGTCCCGGCGCGACCGCGATCCCGCTGGACGTGGAGCCGTTCACGCTGGTCGGCGCGACCACCCGGGCCGGGCTGCTGACGGGTCCGATGCGGGACCGGTTCGGCTTCGTCGGGCATCTGGAGTTCTACAGCGCGCCGGAGCTGGCCTCGCTGCTGCAGCGCTCGGCGCGCATCCTCGGGGTGGCGGCGACGCAGGAGGGCATCGCGGAGATCGCCGGCCGGTCCCGGGGCACACCGCGTATCGCCAACCGCCTGCTGCGCCGGGTGCGCGACTACGCCGAGCTGCGCGCGGACGGGGTGGTCAACGTGACCTCGGCGCGCGCGGCGCTGAAGGTGTACGACGTCGACGACATCGGGCTGGACCGCCTGGACAAGGCGGTGCTGGTGTCGCTGGTCGAGCTGTTCGGCGGGGGCCCGGTGGGGGTGTCCACGCTGGCCGTGGCCGTGGGGGAGCAGCCGGACACGGTCGAGGAGGTCGTCGAGCCGTTCCTGGTGCGGGCGGGCCTGCTGGCGCGTACGCCCCGGGGCCGGGTGGCGACGGCTGCCGCGTGGCGGCACCTAGGTAAAAAACCACCAAATGGTACTTTTGGTGCTGGTGCCACCACGGTACCCGACTTGTTCACCGTCGACGGCCAGCCGGACACGTAAGCGGACCTCGCGTTCGAGATCTTAACGTGACCTACACCGCAAGTGTGCGATCGCTCGCGTACCGACTAGACTTCGCGCGGTCCGAACGGACGACAGATGCCACCGCCGGCGTGCACAGCCGTGCGGCGGGGCCGTGTGGAAAGGTCACAAAGTGGGCGGTAATTCCGGCAGCGCGTTGCCGACGATCATCATGTTCGCCCTGCTCTTTGGCTTGATGTACTTCATGTTCATCCGGCCGCAGGCGAAGCGCCGCAAGGAAGCCGAGTCGATGCAGAAGTCGCTGGGCGCCGGCGACAAGGTGATCACCATCGGCGGCCTGTACGGCACGGTGGTCTCCACGGACGACGAGAGCATCACCCTCGAGATCTCGCCCGGCGTGACCGCACGCTACGCGCGCGCGGCCGTGGGCCGGGTGACCGAGCAGGTCACCGCGCCGACCGAGCACGTGGTGGACAACCCCGTCAAGGAAGACAAGTAATTCACTGACCCCACGCCACGGCTGACCGCATCTTCTTCCGCGCCGGCCGTGGCGCATCCCCATCCGTCATTCATTCCAGGGAGACTCGACAGCCGTGGCACCACCTCAGGGACAGATGCGCCCCGGGAGGCAACTTGCCCTTCTCGGCGCCATCTTCGTCATCCTCGCCAGCGCGGTCTGGTTCGGCGGCAAGGGCGGCTGGCAGGATCGCCTCGCCCCAAACCTCGGCCTTGACCTCGTCGGCGGCTCGCGGGTCACCCTCCAGGCGCAGACCGGCGCTGACGGACAGCCGCCGACCGCGCAGGACCTCGAGCAGGCCCGCCGCATCATCGCCGAGCGGGTCGACGCCCGTGGCGTGGCGGAGGCGCAGGTCGTCATCGAGGGCGACCAGAACATCGTGATCTCGGTGGCCAAGAAGGGCAACGACGCGATCAACGACGTCGGCCAGGCCTCCCAGCTGTTCTTCCGCAAGGTGCTGAGCCAGACCGACGGCAGCGGCCTGGCCGCCGCGCCGCAGGCGTCGCCGAGCCCGAGCGCCGCCGCGACCCCGAAGCCGAGCACCGCGGCCAGCCCGGCGGCTACGCCGAAGCCGTCGGTGAGTGCGTCGTCCGGTGGCACCGGCGGCGGTGCCGCGATGGCGCCGACCCCGACTCCGACCCCGGTGGCCAGCAAGACCCCCGCCGCCTCGGCCAGCCCGGCCGCCGCGCCGAAGCCGTCCGCTCCGGCGGACCCGAAGGTGACGCTGGAGCAGGTGCAGGCGAAGGTCGGCAAGGCCGCCTGGGACGCGGCCGGCAAGCTGACCGCGGTCGCGGCCGACCCGGCCCAGATCGAGGTGCTCCAGCCGTTCGCTCAGCTCAACGGCTTCGAGGCCGCGCTGCTGCCGCCGAAGGTGCAGTTCTACGTGCCGCAGGTGACCTGCGAGCAGCTCGACAAGCGCCCCCCGGGCTCGATCAACAACCCGGACGCCGAAGCCGTCGCCTGCGAGCTCGGTGCCAAGTACCTGCTCGACGTGTCGAAGGTCAAGGGCACCGACGTCGACAAGGCGTCGCCGCAGGTCGAGCAGAACACCAACCGCCGGGTGGTCTCGCTGGACTTCTCCAGTGAGGGTCTGGACAAGTGGACCTCGCTGACCAAGGAGTCCTTCAACAACGAGGGCCAGAAGTGCGACCAGACCGCGGTCGGCCCGCAGAGCCACTGCCGCGTCGCGGTGGTCCTGGACAACAAGATCATCTCCTCGCCGGAGATCCAGGGTGTGCTCGGCGACGACTCCGTCATCAGCGGTGACTTCGACCAGAAGTCGGCCACCGAACTGTCGAACAACCTGAACTACGGCTCGCTGTCGATGACGTTCCTCCCGCAGGAGGCGCAGACCATCACCCCGACCCTGGGTGGCGAGCACCTGAAGGCGGGTCTGCTGGCAGCCGGCATCGGCATGCTGCTGGTCGTCATCTACTCGTTCTTCTACTACCGCCTGCTGGGCACGGTCATCGTGCTGTCGCTGATCCTGTCGGCGGCGCTGACCTTCCTGGCGCTGGTGTTCCTTGGCCGGGAGATGGGCTTCACCCTGACGCTCGCCGGCATCGCCGGATTCATCGTCTCGCTCGGTGTCGCCGCGGACTCCTTCGTCATCTACTTCGAACGTCTGAAGGACGAGATCCGCGAGGGCCGCAGCCCGCGCAGCGCGGTGCCCCGCGCCTGGGTGCGCGCCCGCCGGACGATCCTGACCGCCAACGCGATCTCGCTGATGGCCGCGCTGGTGCTCTACCTCGTCTCCTCCGGCGCGGTGGCGGGCTTCGCCTTCGCGCTGGGTCTGGCGACCCTGCTCGACCTGATCGTGGTGTTCCTCTTCCGTCACCCGATCATGGCGATGTTCGCGCGTACCGACGCGTTCCTCTCCCCGCGCGTCAGCGGCCTGGGCCGCGTGCTGCACGAAGCCAAGGAGGCTAAGTGATGAGTGGTCTCGCAACCCGCCTCTACAACGGTGAGGCCGGTCTCCAGATCGTCGGCAGGCGCAAGCTGTGGTTCGGCGTCGCCGGCGGCATGCTGCTGATCGCGATCCTGGCCATGTCTCTGATCGGCTTCAAGCCGGGTATCGAGTTCGAGGGCGGCAACGAGTTCACCGTGCCGAGCTCGGCCGGTCAGCTCGCCGACGTCGAGAAGGCGATCGACGACGCGATCCTGTCGGTCGATCCCGACGCCACCCTGGTCGCCGCCCAGCAGATCGGCAACACCGCGATCACGGTGCGTAGCTCCTCGCTGACCAACGAGCAGACCCTAGAGGTCAAGGCGCAGATCGCCTCGACGCTGAAGATCGACGTCGACCAGGTCAGCGGCAACCGGGTCAGCCAGGCCTGGGGTGCGCAGGTCACCGAGCAGGCGCTGATCGGTCTGGCGCTGTTCGTCCTGGTCGTCAGCATCTACCTCGTCATCCGCTTCGAGTGGCAGATGGCCGCGGCCGCGGTCGCCTCGCTCGCGTTCGACCTGGTCGCCACGGCCGCCGTGTACTCGCTGGTCGGTTTCGAGGTCACCCCGTCGACGGTGATCGGCTTCCTGACGATCCTGGGCTTCGCGCTCTACGACGTCGTCGTGGTGTTCGACAAGGTGCAGGAGAACACCCGCGGCATCACGGGCAGCAGCACCCAGACCTACGCCGAGGCGGCCAACCTGGCGCTGAACCAGACCTTCATGCGGTCCATCAACACCGCGCTGGTGGCGCTGCTGCCGGTCGGCGGCCTGCTGTTCATCGGCGCGGGCCTGCTCGGCGCGGGCACGCTGAAGGACCTCGGTCTGGTGCTGTTCATCGGTATGGGCACCGCGGTCTACTCGTCCCTGTTCTTCGCCACGCCGGTGCTGGTGTGGCTGAAGGAGAAGGACCCGAAGATCGCCAACCACACCGCGCGGGTGCTGGCGCGTCGCGCCGCTCCGGCCAAGGCCCCGGCGGGCGACCTGCCGGCGCAGGCCGGCGCGGGTGCGGGCAGCGCGGCTCCGAAGGCGGGCGCCAAGCCCACCGTCGGCGCCAAGGCCGGACGTCCCGCGGGGCGTCCCGCCGGCAAGCGTCGCTGACCTGCCGTAACACGATCCGAGGCCCGGTCTCCCGTCAGGGGGCCGGGCCTCGGCCGTGTGCCGGGCGACACAGCCGGCTGGTGTGACCCGCGATGAACGTGTGGCGGCAGGGCCGGTCGTACTAGGGTGTGCCCGTGACCAACGATCTGATCCAGGGTGACAGCGGGCCCGCCACCGCGGCGCTCGTCGCCGACATGGTCGTCGACGTGGCGGACTTCCCGAAGACGGGTGTCCTGTTCAAGGACCTGACCCCGCTGTTCGCCGACGGCAAGGCGTTCCGCGGCGTCATCGACGCGATCGTGGCGCAGTACGCCGGTTCGTTCGACGTGGTCGTGGGCGTGGAGGCGCGTGGCTTCGTGCTGGCCGCCGCGGTCGCGTACGCCGCCGGCACGGGTGTGGTGGCCGTACGCAAGGCCGGCAAGCTGCCGCGGGTGGCCCACGCGGCCACGTACGCCCTGGAGTACGGCACGGCGACCCTGGAGATCAGCGAGGCCGCGTTCACGTCCGGCCAGCGGGTGCTGGTCGTCGACGACGTGCTGGCCACCGGCGGCACCGCCGACGCCACGCTGGACCTGGTGCAGCGTGCGGGCGGCGAGCTGGCCGGCTTCGTGGTGCTCATCGAACTGGGCTTCCTGGGCGGCCGCGAGCGCCTGGGCGAGCGCCCGGTGCACGCTCTCCTGCGCATCTAGCGCCCCACGCACACCACCGTCCGGGGCGCGCACGGAGCGCCCGGATCCATCGCGCCCGCCACCCGCCCGGGTGACGGACGCCACGAGTGCCCTCCCCGGCTGCTGCCGGCTGCGGTACGCACCTGTCGGCAAATCGGCCGACGAGCCCGAACACAGGTAGCATGGGCTATCCGAACCTCACTCGAAGGAGCGGCCGTTGTCTCAGGAAGTCGCCCCCAGCGTGGCCGTGGCGGAGACGTCACCGGCCGGGAACGGGCCAGACAAGGCCCAGGCGGCGAAGGGCGCGAAGGCGGCCGAGCCCGCCAAGCGCGAGGCAGCAGCCGTGCTGCCCTTCCCGGGCACGAACGAGCAGTCCCCGGCCGAGGCCGACCGGGGCCCGGAGGAGCGCGCCACCGCACCTGAGGTGCGGGCCGCCCCCGGCACCAACCAGCTCGGCATGTTCGCCGGTGTGCCGTCCGGCCGCCGCGTGCGCGCCCGGCTGTCCCGCTTCAACGCGCCCTGGCAGTCCGCCAGCGTCAGCGAGGAGCTGGAGCCGCTCATCGCCGCCCACCGGGCCGCGCACCCCAAGGCCGACATCCGCGTCCTGCAGAAGGCGTACGAGACGGCCCGGCAGTGGCACGAGGGCCAGTTCCGCAAGTCCGGCGACCCGTACATCACGCACCCGCTGGCCGTCGCGAGCATCCTGGCCGACCTCGGCATGGACACCACCACCCTGGTGGCCGCGCTGCTGCACGACACCATCGAGGACACGCCCTACACCCTGGAGGCGGCCCGCGCCGACTTCGGCGACGAGGTGGCGCTGCTCGTCGACGGCGTGACCAAGCTCGACAAGGTGAAGCTGGGCGACTCGGCCAAGGCCGAGACGATCCGCAAGATGGTCGTGTCCACCGCCAAGGACCCGCGCGTGCTGGTCGTGAAGCTCGCCGACCGGCTGCACAACATGCGTACGCTCACCTTCCTGCCGGTGGCCAAGCGGGAGCAGAAGGCGCGCGAGACGCTGGAGATCCTGGCCCCGCTGGCGCACCGGCTCGGTATGAACACCGTGAAGTGGGAGCTGGAGGACCTGTCCTTCGCGACGCTGTTCCCCAAGCGCTTCAAGGAGATCCAGCGCCTGGTCAGCGACCACACCCCGCAGCGGGACAACCTGCTCAAGCAGGTCACCGACCGGGTGCAGGCCGACCTGCGCGGCTCGAAGATCAACGCGAAGGTCACCGGGCGGCCCAAGCACCTGTACTCGATCTACCAGAAGATGATCGTGCGCGGCCGCGACTTCAACGAGATCTACGACCTCGTCGGCGTGCGCATCCTGGTGGACACCGTGCGCGACTGCTACGCGGCGCTCGGCGTGATCCACGCGGCCTGGCAACCGGTCCCCGGCCGGTTCAAGGACTACATCGCCATGCCGAAGATGAACTTCTACCAGTCGCTGCACACGACCGTGATCGGCCCCAACGGCAAGCCGGTCGAGATGCAGATCCGCACCCACGCGATGCACGGCACCGCGGAGTACGGCATCGCCGCGCACTGGAAGTACAAGGAGGGCCCGAAGGCCAACTCCACGGTGGTCGGCCCGTCCAGCCACATCGACGGCATGACCTGGCTGCGCCAGCTGCTGGACTGGCAGCGCGAGACGTCCGACCCGGGCGAGTTCCTCGACGCGCTGCGCCACGACCTGTCCAGCCAGGAAGTGTTCGTCTTCACGCCGAAGGGCGAGGTCATCGCGCTGCCCAACGGCTCCACGCCGGTGGACTTCGCGTACGCGGTGCACACCGAGGTGGGCCACCGCTGCATCGGCGCGCGGGTCAACAGCAAGCTGGTGCCGCTGGAGTCGGTGCTGTCCAACGGCGACGTGATCGAGATCTTCACGTCGAAGTCGGAGAGCGCGGGTCCGACCCAGGACTGGCTGGGCTTCGTCAAATCCTCGCGGGCGCGCACGAAGATCCGGCAGTACTTCAACAAGGAGCGCCGCGACGAGGCCATCGACGCGGGCAAGGACTCCCTGGCCCGCGCCATGCGCCGGCAGGGCCTGCCGCTGCAGCGCCTGCTGACCGCGGGCGGCCTGCTGGCCATCGCCCGTGAGCTGCACCTGAGTGACATCACGTCGCTCTACGCGGCGGTCGGCGAGGGTCAGGTCTCGGCGCAGTCGGTGGTGCAGCGCCTGGTCGCCGGATATGGCGGCGAGGAGGGCGCGGTCGAGGACATCGCCGAGTCCACCATCCCGACCCGGCCCAGCCGCACCCGGGCGCCCGGCCACGATCCCGGTGTCGCGGTCAAGGGCGTGTCCAACGTCTGGATCAAGCTGGCCCGCTGCTGCACCCCGGTGCCCGGCGACCAGGTGTACGGCTTCATGACCCGCTCCGGCGGGATCAGCGTGCACCGCGAGGACTGCGTCAACACCGGCGACCTCAAGGCGCAGCCGGAGCGGCTGGTCGAGGTCACCTGGAAGCCGACCGCGGGCTCGATGTTCCTAGTCGCGATCCAGGTCGAGGCACTCGACCGGCACAAGCTGCTGGCCGACATCACCCGGGCGCTGTCCGAGGAGCGGGTGAACATCCTGTCCGCGACGGTCACCACGACCCGCGACCGGATCGCCGTCAGCCGCTTCAGCTTCGAAATGGCCGACCCGAAGCACCTGGGCCACCTCCTCAACGCCGTACGCGGCGTGGAAGGCGTCATGGACGCCTACCGCGTCACCTCCGGCGCCTGACCGCCCGACTTCCACCACAACTCTTGAAGACTCGCGCCCTCGTCATGTCGACGAGGGCGCGAGTCTTCAAGAGTCGTGCCCGCGGGCGGGCCGGGTGGCCGGGTGGTCAGGCGGGGGTGACGGTGAGGGAGGTGATGGTGACGGGGGAGCTTGGGGCCCCGTCGGTGGCGGCCTTGCCTGCGGGGTCGACCGCGCCGGCCTTGCCGATCGCCTGGACGACGTCGAGGCCCGCGGTGAGGGTGCCGAGCACGGTGTAGTCGGGCGTGAGCGGGCTGGGGCCGTACACGATGAAGAACTGGCTGCCGGTGGTGGCCGGATCCTGGGTCTTCGCCATGGCCAGGGTGCCGACCGGGTAGTTCTTGGCCGGGTCGGTGACGTTGGGCAGGTTTTCTTCGGCGTACCGGTAGGACGGACCGCCCATGCCCGTGGCGGTGGGGTCGCCGCACTGCAGCACCTCGATGCCCTCGGTCACCAGTCGGTGGCACCGGGTGTTGTCGAAGAACTTCCTGCCCGCCAGGTAGGTGATGCTGGCCGCCGCGCACGGCGCCTTGGCGGTCTCGACCTGCACCTTGATCACACCGTGGTCGGTGGTCATGGTGAGCTGCTGGACGCCGCTGGTCGGCACGGTCGTCGGCGGGGTGCCGACGTTCTTGATGTTCGGGTTCGACGCTTCGTCGGTCGGCAGCCAGCGGCACGCGCCGCCCGCGGGGGAGCCGGCGCTCGCGGCGGCGGCCGGCTCGTTCCCGGGCCCGGCGCCGGTGGCGGCCTCGTCGCGCAGCCGCTGCACCAGCACGACCGCGGCGACGACCGTGCAGATCAGCACCACGACGATGGCGGTGACCACGCCCGCAATCAGGCATCCGCTGGTGGCGCGGCGCTGACCTGCGGGAGCTTGGTGCGAACTGGCGTCGGGCGTCCAGGGGGGTGTGGCCACGGGTCTCCTGTCACAGGTGGAACCGCAGCGTAGCGCCTTCCGGCATCCCGTGCATCGGCCGGTGACCCCGAGGCGTCCACAACCGACGGACCCGGGGACGCGAAGAGGGGCGGGGCCGTCAGGCCCCGCCCCTCTTCGACTGGTGTCGTACCGGCGATCAGCTCTCGGCCGGCGTCATCTTCAGCGAGGTGATGGTGACCGGCGTCTTCGGCGCGATCCCGTCGGCCGCGATGCCGTCCTTGGCGACCTTCTCCACGACGTCCAGGCCCTTGGTGATGGTGCCGAGCACGGTGTAGTCCGGGCCGAGCTGGCTCTCGCCGTACACGATGAAGAACTGGCTGCCCGTGCTGTTGGGAGCCTGGGTCTTGGCCATCGCGAGGGTGCCCGGCGGGTACGCCTTGGTCGGCTCGGTGACGTTGGGCAGGTTCTCCTCGGCCATCTTGTAGGACGGGCCGCCGTTGCCGGTGCCGCTCGGGTCACCGCACTGCAGCACCTTGATGCCCTCGGTGACCAGGCGGTGGCACTTCGTGTTGTCGAAGAAGTTCTTGCTCGCCAGGTAGGTCATGCTGGCCGCGGTGCAGGGCGCCTTGGCAGTGTTGACCTTGGCCTCGATCACACCGTGGTTGGTGGTGATCGTCATGGTCTGGGTGCCCTTGGTGCTCACCTCGGTCGGCGGCGTGCCGACGTCCTTGAGGTTCGGGTTCGCCTTCGCGTCGTCGGGCGTCCAGGTGCACACGTTGCCCTGCGGCAGCGGGTTGGCGGCGGCCGGGTCCTCGTCGCCGCCGCTGACTGCCTTGGTCAGCCATACCGCGCCGCCGATGACGAGCAGCAGGGCCACCGCCGCGCCGATGATGGCGTTGCGCTGCTTGCGCTTGCGGGCCTCTTCCAGCCGCTCGCCCATCTGGCGCTCGAGCCGCGCGCGGGCTGCCGCGCGCTGGCGCTGGATCGTGGAACTCACGGGTCTGTCCTCCTGCTACTACTGATCAACTGGCGGTCGAGGCCGACGGCTTCGGGGTGGTGGCCGAACCGGACGGGGCCGGTGCGGCAGGGCTGGCCGGAGTGGACGGCGAAGCCGGGGCGGTGGTGTCGACCACCGTCAGCGTCTTGACGACGACGTCCTGCTTGGGCTTGGTCGCCTCGCCCGCCTCGTTGGCGGTGGTGCCGGCCTGCGCGATCTTCTTGATGACTTCGAGGCCCGAGGTGAGCTTGCCGACGATCGAGTACGCGGTCTCGGTGGTCGAGTCCTGGTAGAAGATCACGAACTGGCTGCCGTTGACGTTCGGCGTCATGGCGACCGTGCCGGCCGGGTAGCGGACCGCCGTGGCCGCGTTCGGGCTCGGGGTCGCCGCGGCCGACGCGCTCGTGCCGGTCGACGGCGCCGCGCTCGGGTCCTCGGCGGTGGCCGGCGGGTTCTCCATCCACCAGGAGTACGCCGCGCCGCCGTTGCCGGTGCCGGACGGGTCACCACAGGCCAGCGCGAAGTCACCCTCGCCGTGGGTCAGCTTGTGGCACTTGGTGTCGTTGTAGAACCCGCTGTCGGCGAGGTACTTCAGGCTGGCCGCGCCGCACGGGGCGGCGGTGCGGTCGAGTTCGGCCACGACGTTGCCGCTGCCGAAGGCGACCGTCATCGCGGACGTGCCCGAGGTCGGCATGCCGCTGGTCGCCGGCTTGCCCGCGTCCTTGAGGGACGGGTTGCCCGCTAGGTCCAGCGGGTTCCAGGCGCAGGTCTCGGCGACCGTCTCCGTCGGCTTCGCGTCGAAGGCGCCGAGGCTCCACGCCCCGAGCACGCCGACGAGCACGATCGCGAACAGTCCGCCGAACACCGCCTTGAGCTGGCGCGAGCGGCGCTCCTGATCGGCCCGGCGAGCCATCTGCCGGTCGACCTTGGCGCGGGCCAGCTTGCGCTGTCGGGTATTGCTGGAAGCCACCCGAGCTCCTCCTGTCACCATTTTGACCGCAGCGAAGCATGTCCGCTGTGTCACCTTTATCACGTTAGGGGGTTGGTGTCGCATCACGCGCCGCGCCGGCCTCCGCCGGGCGTGGGCCGCGCCACACGTCCGAGCGAGTGTACGGGTAAACGCTGAGAAACACGTATGCCCGTCCTGGTTCTGTGATGGATGATCGCCTTCCGGAGCCTTCGTGCCGTGCGCCGTCGATGCCCGCGCTGGCACTAGGCTGGGCGCTGAAGTCTGCGGAGAGGGGTTTTGTCGTGCTTGTGGTGGGCTTTCCGGCGCAGGCGTTCGGGACCAACTGTTATGTGGTCGCCAGCGCTCCCGGCGAGCAGTGCGTGGTGATCGACCCGGGCATCGGGGTCATGGACCACCTGGACGCGGTTCTCGCCGAGCACCGGCTGCGGCCGGCCGCCGTCGTGCTCACCCACGGGCATCTGGACCACACCTTCTCCGTCACGCCGGTGTGCGGCGCCCGGGGCATCACCGCCTGGATCCATTCGGCCGACCGTGAGCTGCTGGCCGATCCGGCCAAGGCGCTGTCGGTCGACCTGAGCGCCATGTTCGGCGGGCGGCTGCCCTACGCCGAGCCCGACGACGTCGCCGAGCTGACCGACGGAGCCGTGCTGAGCCTCGCCGGGCTGGAGATCACCGTGGACCATGCGCCGGGCCATACCGGCGGGTCGGTGATGTTCCGGATGCCCGGGCAGGAGGGCGAGCCGCTCTGCTTCACCGGCGACGTGCTCTTCCGCGACGGCATCGGCCGCACCGACCTGCCGGGCGGCAGCATGGCGCGCATGGCCGAGAGCCTGCGCGACAAGGTGCTGACCCTGGCCGACGAGACCGTGGTGCTCCCCGGCCACGGGCCGTCGACGACCATCGGCCGCGAGCGCGCGCGCAACCCGTTCCTGCGCGACCTGCTGACCGTCGGCGACGCGCCCCGCCGGGGCTTCTGATTCAGACTTTTCCCTTGGAGTGACGTTTTCATGAGCAAGCCCACGCCGCTGTCCGGCTTCCCGGAGTGGCTGCCCGCGCAGCGCATCATCGAGCAGCGCTTCCTCGACCACATCCGCCGCACCTTCGAGCTGTACGGCTTCGCGTCACTGGAGACGCGCGCCGTCGAACCGCTCGACCAGCTGCTGCGCAAGGGCGAGACCTCCAAGGAGGTGTACGTGCTGCGCCGCCTGCAGGCCGAAGGCGAGGACACCTCCGACGCGAGCCTCGGCCTGCACTTCGACCTGACCGTGCCATTCGCCCGCTTCGTGCTGGAGAACGCGGGCAAGCTGCACTTCCCGTTCCGCCGATACCAGATCCAGAAGGCTTGGCGGGGCGAGCGGCCGCAGGTGGGCCGCTACCGCGAGTTCGTGCAGGCCGACATCGACATCGTGGACCGGGACACGCTGCCCGCGCACTACGAGGCCGAGCTGCCGCTAGTGATCGGTGACGCGCTCGCCGGGCTGCCCATCCCCAAGCCGACCGTCCTGGTCAACAACCGCAAGGTGCTGCAGGGCTTCTACCAGGGACTGGACCTGGTGGACCCGGAGGCGGTGATGCGGGTGGTGGACAAGCTCGACAAGATCGGCCCGGCCGGGGTCACCGCGGAGCTGGCTCCGCTCGGGGTGACCGAGTCGCAGGCCAAGCTGGTGCTGGCGCTCGCGGAGATCTCGTCGGACGACACGTCGTTCGTCGACGACGTGCGCAAGCTCGGTATCAGTGACCCGCTGCTGGACGAGGGCCTGGCCGAGCTGGCCGCCGTGGTCGAGGCGGCCGGGGCGCACTCGCCGGGGCTGTGCCGGGCCGAGCTGAAGATCGCCCGCGGACTGGACTACTACACCGGCACGGTCTACGAGACGCAGCTGGCCGGGCTGGAGCGCTACGGCTCGGTCTGCTCCGGAGGGCGCTACGACAACCTGGCCAGCTCCGGCAACGACCGGTTCCCCGGCGTCGGTCTGTCCATCGGCGTCAGCCGCCTGCTGGGCGTGCTGTTCGGCGAGAACGCGCTGTCGGCCAGCCGATCGGTGCCGACCGCGGTGCTGGTCGCCGTGGGGGCGGAGGAGGACCGCCGGGCGTGCGACCGCATCGCGGCGCAGTTGCGGGCGCGGGGGATCGCGACCGAGGTGTCGCCGAGTGCGGCCAAGTTCGGCAAGCAGATCAAGTTCGCCGACCGCCGCGGGATTCCGTACGTGTGGTTCCCCGGGGCCGAGGACGCGGCGGACACCGTGAAGGACATCCGATCGGGCGAACAGGTCGAGGCGACGGCCGGAAACTGGACACCTCCGGCGGTGGATCTCATCCCGGTGGTGGAGGGGACTTTTAATTAGGAAACTTAAGTAATAGTGTGTGGTCCTCGACTCTGAAACGGGGGCCGTACGCGCATGACCACGACAGACCACCGCACGTCCCCGGCGCTGGGCACCGCCACAGCGCCGGGGCAGCGGCCCCACCTGCACGATCGTGGTCTGCTCCGGCTGGCCGACGCGGTGCTGCAACCCGGCTTCGTCGGCACCGTGCCGCCCGACTGGCTGCGCCGCCGCCTGAACGACGGGTTGGGCGGCGTCGTGCTGTTCGCCCGCAACATCGTCGACCTGGACCAGGTCGCGGCGCTGAACGCGGCGCTGGTGGCGGAGAACCCCGACGTGATCATCGCCGTCGACGAGGAGTCCGGCGACGTCACCCGCCTCGACGTGGAGCACGGCAGCCGCCGGCCCGGCAACCACGCCCTCGGCGCGGTGGACGACCCCGCGCTGACCGAGGCCGTCGCCGCCGACATCGGCGCGCAGCTGGCCGCGGCCGGGATCACCCTGGACTACGCGCCCGCCGCGGACGTGAACAACAACCCGGCCAACCCGGTCATCGGCGTACGCTCCTTCGGCGGCGACCCGGACCTGGTGGCCCGGCACACCGCGGCCTGGATCCGCGGCCTGCAGTCCACCGGCGTGGCCGCCTGCGCCAAGCACTTCCCCGGGCACGGTGACACCGGCGTCGACTCCCACCACGGGCTGCCGATCATCGAGGTCGACGCCGCCCGGCTCGGCCAGGTCGAGCTGCCGCCGTTCACCGCCGCGATCGACGCCGGGGTCCGCTCCATCATGACCGCGCACCTGCTGGTGCCCGCGCTGGACCCGGAGCGGCCGGCCACCATGAGCCGCTCCGTGCTCATCGACCTGCTGCGGGCGCAGCTCGGCTTCAAGGGCCTGGTGGTGACCGACGGCATCGAGATGGCCTCGGTGTCGCAGCGGTACGGGCTGGGCGGCGCGGCCGCGCTGGCCATCGCCGGCGGCGCGGACGCCATCTGCGTCGGCGGCGAGAGCGCCGACGAGGCCGTCGTCGAGCTGCTGCGCACCAGCATCGTCGACGCCGTGGTCAGCGGCGAGCTGCCGGAGAGCCGGCTGGCCGAGGCGGCCTCGCGGGTCGCCGTCTTCGCCGCCGAGAGCGCGGCCCAGCGCGGCGAGCGTGCCGCCGCCGCAGCCCGCTGGCTCGCCGCGGACCGTCCCGAGATCGGCCTGGCCGCGGCGCGCCGCGCGCTGCGCGTCACCGGCGCGGGCACGCTGCCGCTGGCCGGGCCCGCGCACGTGGTCGAGTTCGGCGTCGCCATGAACCTGGCCATCGAGGCGCGTACGCCGTGGGGCGTGGGCGCGCCGCTGAAGGAGCTGTGCCCCGAGACCACCGTGATCCGCCTGGACGAGCGGGCGACCATCGCCGACGTGCTCGCCGGAGCCGACGGGCGCATCCCGGTGCTGGTCTGCCGCGATCCGCACCGCCACCCCTGGCTGGCGCACCTGATCGACGCCGTCGTGGCGGCCCGCCCGGAGACGGTCGTGGTCGAGATGGGCGTCGCCGCGGGCGCACCCGTCGGCGCGGTACACCTGGCCACGCACGGCGCAGCCGCCGTCTGCGGCCAGGCCGCGGCCGAGGCCCTAGCCGGGTGAAGATCGCTGTTTCGTGTCGAGAGGTGTGGTCGGGCTGCACTTTCTGACACGAAACAGCGATCTCGGCATGGAGCGCGGGGCGCGGGAGCGGTAGCTGGGCGGGGTCAGGCTTGTTGGCCGCGGCGGAAGCGGACTGCGGCGGCGTGGGCGGGAGCCGCGGGGGCCAGCGGGGTCAGGGTGACGGTGACGCGGGCGCCGCCGAGGTCGCCGCGGTCGACGGCGATGCTGCCGCCCGCCTGGCGGGCCAGTTGGCAGACGATGTCGAGGCCGAGGCCGGTGGAGCCGCCGCCGCTGACGCCGCGCTGCAGGGCCGCGTCGGCGTCGGCGATGCCGGGGCCGCCGTCCTCGACCACCAGGGTGTCGGGGGTGACGGTCACGCGGAATCCGGTGCCGTGCGGCGTGTGCCGGAAGATGTTGCCGATCAGCGCGTCGACCGCACCGATCGCGTCGGTACGCGGCACCGGCAGCCAGACCGGCTCGTCCGCGCCGACGACCTGCCAGGGACGGCCGTGGTCCTCGGCGAGCACGGCCCAGAACGCCAGCCGGTCGGCCACCACGTCCACCAGGTCGGTCTCCTCTGCGGCGCGTTCGGCGGCGGTGCGGCGGGCACCCGCGATGATCGCGTCGATTTCGGCGTCGAGGGCCTCCACGGCCTGGCGCATCCGGTCGCTCTCCGGGCCCGGCGGCAGCGCGTCGGTGTCCAGGCGCAGCGCGGTCAGCGGGGTGCGCAGCCGGTGCGACAGGTCGGCGGCGCGCTCGCGTTCGGCGTCGATGACCGCGTTGAGCCGGTCCGCCATGGCGTTGAACGCCTCACCCACCTCGACCAGATCGGGCGGCCCGGCCGGGTCGACCCGCACGGTCAGGTCGCCGGAGCCGACCGCGCGCGAGGCGCGGGCCAGCTGCCTGGTCGCGCCCACCACCCGCCAGCCGAGCCGGTCGGCCAGCGCCACCGACACCGCGACCAGCAGCGCCGCCAGCGCGCCCATGGACCACCAGGCGGTGGCCACGCCCCGGGACAGGTCCGCCTCGGGGACGAACACCTCGACGACCGCGTTGCGGCCGCCGTCGAGCGCGGCCGGCTGCAGGTACACCAGACCGTCCTCGACCGGCGCGGTCAGCGAGCCGCCGCGGTCGGCGGCCAGCTTGATGTCGGCCATCTCGGCCCGGCTCGCGCCCAGCGATACTCCGGTGGACAGGTGCACGGCCAGGCGCTGGCGCGGGCCGTCGGCGGTGGCCGCCATGGCCCGGCTCAGCACCGCCGGGTCGCTCGACACGGCCAGCGCCGTGACCACCGCGGCAGCCTGCTGACGGGCGTCGAGCAGCGCGCGGTCCTCTGCGATCTGCTTGGTGACCAGCGCGAGCGGCACGAGGAAGGCCAGCGCCACCATCGACGTGACGGCGAGCGCGCCGCGGGCCAGGGTGGCCCTCATGAGGGCGGCACCAGCATCACGCCGACGCCGCGGATGGTACGCAGCATGCGCGGCTGCGCCGCGGTCTCGCCGAGCTTGCGCCGCAGCCAGGACAGGTGCACGTCCAGGGTCTGGTCGGCCCCGACGAAGGGCTGCTGCCACACCTCCGTGAACAGTTCGCGGCGGGTCACCACCCGGCCCACCCGGGCCGCGAGGTAGGCCAGCACGTCGTACTCCTTGCGGGTCAGGGTCAGCGGGGTGCCGTCCAGGGTGACCACGCGGGTGCTCTCGTCCATGCGCAGCGGCCCGATCTCGACCACGGTGTCGGAGGACTCGGTCCGCGGCTGGGTCCGGCGCAGCACCGCGGCCACCCGGGCGGTCACGTGCGCGGCGGAGAACGGTTTGGTCATGTAGTCGTCGGCGCCGGAGTTGAGCAGCCGGATCGCGTCGTGCTCGCCGCGGCGGGCGGTGGCGACGATCACCGGCACGTCACTGACGGCTCGCATCATGCGCAGGGCGTCGGCTCCGTCCAGATCGGGCAGTCCGAGGTCGAGGATGACCAGGTCGGGTCGCTCGCTGCGTTCGCTGGTCAGCGATTTGAGACCTTGCAACGCGGTGCCGACCGTCTGCACGGCGTAGCCGGCGACGGTCAGGGCGTTGCCGAGCGCGTCGCGAATGGCGGGGTCGTCCTCCACGACGAGTACGAGGGGCATGGCTCGCACCGTATCGGAAGCTGTTAGATAGCGGGATGGGTTCGGGGTGGCCGTTTGCGGCGAGGTCGGCGGGGTACGTCGGCGGCTGGGCCGCGGTGACCGCCACGTCGGCGGCCGTGGTCTGGGTGGGACTGGGCCCGGTGCTGGCCACAGCCGTGCCCGAGCCGGTGCCGTTGCGCCTGGAGGCGCTGCCGCCGCAACCGCCCGCGCCGCTGGCCACGCCGTCGCGTCCGGTCCCGACCGTCACCCTCGTGCCGCTGCCGTCGCCGTCCGTGGCGCCCCCGGCGACGTTGTCGTCACCTGCCCCGCCGCGCACGTCGCCGTCGCCGGCGGGCAAGCCGGCGCAGCCCCAGCCGTCACCGGCCATGACGGTCGACGGCTGGCAGGTGTTCACCGAGTCCGACGGCTCCCGCTCCTACCTGCGCAGCTTCCCGACCGCGGGCGGCACCGCGGTGATCCGGATGGCCCACGAGCGGGTCTACCTGGTCTCGGCCACGCCGCGCGGCGACTACCAGGTGGCCACCTCGCAGCCGGATCCGGAGCGGGTGGTGGTGCAGTTCCACCGCGCCTCCGACCAGATCGTCGTCGACGCGATCTGGTGGGAGGGCCGGCCCTACTCGGAGGTGTCCACCGTCGGCTGACGGGCAGGGCGCGCGGCGACCCCGGCGGCGTGCCGCGTGAGAGACGGCGCGCCGCGACGGGGAGCGCAGCCCGGACATCACGTGAACGAGCCTCGGATATCCGGGGCGGGGGACAAAGCTCGCTCAGCCGTTCTTGGGCCGTGTTTGAGGCGGATTTCAGGTAGGCCGCGCTCGCGGCAGGGCGAACCCGGGCACATGCGAGAATGACCTCTGGCGCCGCACCGCGTTCCGCGGCGTGTTTCCGCAGTCCGAGGAGAGCATCGTGATCCGTACCCACACCGCTGGCAGTCTGCGTGCCGAGCACGCCGGCCAGAGCGTCACCCTCGCCGGCTGGGTGGCCCGGCGACGTGATCACGGCGGAGTGACCTTCATCGACCTGCGCGACGCCTCCGGCATCGTGCAGATCGTTTTCCGCGACGAGGCCCAGGCCCACGCGCTGCGCAACGAGTACTGCGTCAAGGTCACCGGCACCGTGGGCACGCGTCCCGAGGGCAACGAGAACCCCGAGCTGCCGACCGGCGCGATCGAGGTCACCGTCACCGACCTGACCGTGCTGTCGGAGGCCGCGCCGCTGCCGTTCCCGATCGACGAGCACGTCACCGTCGGCGAGGAGGCCCGCCTGCGCCACCGCTACCTGGACCTGCGCCGGGCCAACCAGGCCAAGGCGATCCGGCTGCGCTCGCGGGCCAACGCCATCGCCCGCGAGGTGCTGGGCGCGCGCGACTTCCTCGAGATCGAGACCCCGACGCTGACCCGCTCCACGCCCGAGGGCGCCCGCGACTTCCTGGTGCCGGTCCGGCTGCAGCCGGGCGCGTGGTACGCGCTGCCGCAGTCCCCGCAGCTGTTCAAGCAGCTGCTGATGGTGGCCGGCATGGAGCGCTACTACCAGATCGCGCGCTGCTACCGCGACGAGGACTTCCGGGCCGACCGGCAGCCCGAGTTCACCCAGCTCGACATCGAGATGTCGTTCGTCACCCAGGACGACGTCATCGAGCTCGGCGAGGAGATCGTCGGCTCGCTGTGGCGCGAGCTGGCGAACCACGAGATCCCGACGCCGATCCCGCGCATCACGTACCACGACGCGATGAACCGCTACGGCTCCGACAAGCCCGACCTGCGCTACGCGGTCGAGCTGACCGAGCTGACCCGCTACTTCGAGGGCACCGAGTTCCGGGTGTTCCAGGCCGAGTACGTCGGCGCGGTGGTCATGCCCGGCGGCGCGTCG
The DNA here is from genome assembly GCF_007483665.1 of Catellatospora sichuanensis. GTDB lineage: Bacteria > Actinomycetota > Actinomycetes > Mycobacteriales > Micromonosporaceae > Catellatospora > Catellatospora sichuanensis. The sequence goes on along the minus strand of NZ_VIQO01000025.1, from coordinate 5,571 downwards.
CAGACCCGCAAGGAGCTCGACGGCTGGCAGGACTGGGCCAAGGCGCGCGGCGCCCGCGGCCTCGCCTACGTGGTGCTCGACGCGGAGACCGGCGAGGCCCGCGGCCCCGTCGCCAAGAACCTGTCCGAGGCGCACCTGGCCGGGCTGGCCGACGCGGTCGGCGCGAAGCCCGGCGACGCGGTGTTCTTCGCCGCCGGCACCCGCCGCCACGCGCAGGACCTGCTCGGCGCGGCCCGTATCGAGATCGCCAAGCGGGCGAACCTGATCGACGAGTCGGCGTGGGCGTTCTGCTGGGTCGTCGACGCGCCGATGTTCGAGCCGGTCGACATCCCCGGCGAGGGCGTCGTCGAGGGCGCGTGGACCGCGGTGCACCACCCGTTCACCTCGCCGAACGAGGACTGGATCGACAACTTCGAGTCCGCGCCCGACAAGGCCCTGGCGTACGCGTACGACATCGTCTGCAACGGCAACGAGATCGGCGGCGGCTCGATCCGTATCCACCGCGGCGACGTGCAGAAGCGGGTGTTCACCCTGCTCGGCATCACCGACGAGGAGGCCAAGGACAAGTTCGGCTTCCTGCTCGACGCGTTCGCGTACGGCCCCCCGCCGCACGGCGGCATCGCGCTGGGCTGGGACCGCGTCTGCATGCTGCTGGCCGGCGTGGACTCGATCCGCGACGTCATCGCCTTCCCGAAGTCGGGCGGCGGCTTCGACCCGCTGACCGGCGCGCCCACCCCGATCACGGCCCAGCAGCGCCTGGAGGCCGGCGTGGACGCCAAGCCGAAGGCCCCGGGCGAGGACGCCGCCAAGGCCAAGGCCGCCGCGAAGTAATGCGGATCCTGGTCACCGGAGGTTCGGGATACACCGGTGGCCGCCTGCTCCACCTCGCCCGCGCGGCGGGGCACGACGTGACCGGCACCAGCCACTCCACTCGCGTGGAAGGGCTGGTGCCGCTCGATGTCCGGGACCGGGCGGCCGTCGGCCTGCTCCTCGACGAGCTGCGGCCCGACGCCGTGGTGCACACCAGTTACGTCCAGTCGGACTGGGCGGTCACCGCGCTGGGCGCGGCCTGGGTGGCGGCGGCCGCGGCGCGTACCGGCGCCCGGCTGGTGCACGTGTCCTCCGACGCGATCTTCAAGGGCCGCCCGGCGCCCTACACCGAGGCCGACCTGCCGGAGCCGGTGTACCCGTACGGCGCGGCCAAGGCGGCGGCGGAGACCGCGGTGCTCGCGACGCATCCGGACGCGGCCATCGCCCGCACGTCGCTGATCATCGGGGACGACGACTCGAAGCAGCACCAGCTGGCGCTCGACATGGCGGCCGGGCGGGTGGGCGGTGTGCTGTTCACCGACCACATCCGGCACCCGATCGCGGTCGACGACCTGGCCGCGGCCCTGCTGGAGCTCGCCGAGGGCGACTTCCGCGGCATCCTCAACGTGGCGGGTCCCGAGCCGATCAGCCGCCACGAGCTGGGCGTACGCGTCGCCGCCAAGCACGGCATCCCCGCCGACCGCGTCCCCGGCGGCTCCGCCCTCGAACGCGGCTTCATCTCCCCCGCCGAGGTCCGCCTCGACACCACCCTCGCCCGCTCAGTCCTCCACACCCGCCTCCGCGGCGTCACCGAACTCCTCCCCTGACCGCCCCGCCCCCTTGCCGCCGGGTGGACCCGTGCGCAGTTTCGGGGAAACTGCAGCAAACGCGTCAGTGATTCCTGCAGTTTCCCCGAAACTGCAGGACGGTCGTGGCGGTGCCCGGGGCGGGCGGGCCCGTGGACGGGGGCCGGGCGGGGGATCGTGCCGGTGGGGGAGCGCGGGTAGGGTGCGCTGGTGTCGATCTCCCTCGGTGACATCCTCGGCGCGCAGGCGCAGCCCCCGTTCGGCGTCGTGGCCGGGGCGGGGCTGATCGCGCTGGCGCTGGTCGGCGTGAACACGACCTGGCGCGTGGTGCGCAACGCCATCACCATCGCGCACGAGGGCGGGCACGCGGCGGCCGCGGTGCTCACCGGGCGGCGCCTGCGCGGCATCCGGCTGCACTCGGACACCTCCGGGCTGACCATCATGAAAGGCAAGCCGACCGGCATCGGCATGGCCGTCACCCTGCTCGCCGGATACGCGACCCCGTCGCTGCTCGGTATCGGGGGCGCGGCCCTGCTCGACCGCGGGCACATCCGGCTGCTGCTGTGGCTGACGATCCTGCTGCTGGTCCCGATTCTTATCATGATCCGCAACTTCTACGGCCTGCTGCTCATCCTGGCCACCGGCGCGGCAGTGTTCGCCGTCTCCTGGTACGCCACCGGGCCGTGGCAGGCGCTGTTCGCGTACACGGGGGTGTGGTTCCTGCTCATCGGCGGGGTGCGCCCGGTGGTGGAGGTGCAGCTGCACCGGCGCCGGGGCAGCGGCATGCGCTCCGACCCCGACCAGCTCGCCGGGATCACCCGGCTGCCCGGCGGCTTCTGGGTGTTCGTGTTCCTGCTCTGGACCGTCGGCTCCGTGCTCGCCGGGGCCTACCTGCTCGACCTGCTGCCGGAGACCGCCCTGCCCTGGTGATCCTCCGCCGGGCGCCGCCACCCGCCTTTCTGTAGACGCTGGCCTATCTCATCGAATATGATCTCCGAATTTTCGATGAGATAGGCCAGCGTCTATAAAAAAAGGGGGGTGGGTCAGGCCAGGCGCAGGGAGGTGCGGGCGATCGACTCGGCGTAGCCGAGACGGTGGTAGAGGGCCAGGGCACGGGTGTTGTCGGACATCACACCGAGCGAGCTGACCCCGAACTCGGCGACCAGGCGGCGGGTCAGGGCGGTGGTGAGGGCGGCTCCGTGGCCGCGGCCCTGCGCGTCGGCGGCGACGGCGATGCCGGCCAGGAAACCGACGCCGTTCGGGCTGCGGTCGCCCGCGACGGCCACCACCCGGCCGCCGTCGCGAATGCCGTACCACTGCCGGATGCGCGGGTCACCGGGGCGGCTGGTGCTGCCGGGCAGCGCGTCGTCGAGCACCGCGGCGATGCCGTCGTGGTCGGCGGCGTCCAGCGCGACCACGCCGGCCTCACCCGGGTGCGGCGCGGGCGTGCCGGTGGTCCACAGGTAGTCCCAGTCGTCGTGTACGTCGGCGGGCAGCGCCGCGGCCGTCTCGGCGTGGGTGACCCGGGGCAGGTGCAGCCAGCTCCCGGCGGTCAGCGCGCCGTCGGCGGCGAGCCGGGCGAACAGCGCGACGACCGGGGCCGCATCGCCGAGCGAGGCCGCGATCGGGCCCCACGGGCCGAGCGAGGTCCAGGCCAGCGCGCCGTCCAGGGCATACCCCCGTACGTCGTCACCGCCTGCGGTGAGGCGCGCGTAGGGATGGTGGTCCACCTTCGCGAGCAGGTCGTCACGTCCGATGAAGTCAGGGGTGATCGCCACGGTGTCACCTTACCGGTCGGGTTGTCGAAGATCGGCCGAGGCGGCCTGTCGCGGTGCCGGGTATCGTCTGCGTGATGCAGACCGACGGCCTCTTCCCCCTGGAGCCCTCGACGGCTGATCGCAGGATCAGCTCGCCGGGGTTCGAGGCGCCGTCGGCGGACGCCCCGCTGGCCGTCCGGCTGCGCCCGGCCGGCATCGACGAGCTCGTCGGCCAGGACCACCTGCTGGCCCCGGGGGCGCCGCTGCGTCGCCTGGTCGCGGGCGGTGCGCCGATGTCGGTGATCCTCTGGGGGCCGCCCGGCTGCGGCAAGACCACGATCGCCCACCTCGTCGCCGACGCCGACGACCGGCACTTCGTCGCGATGTCCGCGCTCACCGCCGGGGTCAAGGAGGTGCGCGAGGTCATCGACACCGCGCGCCGCCGCCGCCGCGCGGGCGGCCCGCCCACCGTGCTGTTCATCGACGAGGTGCACCGGTTCACCAAGACTCAGCAGGATTCGCTGCTGGCCGCGGTCGAGGACCGCACGGTGACGCTGCTCGCCGCGACCACGGAGAACCCGTACTTCTCGATCATCTCGCCACTGCTGTCGCGCTGCGTGCTGCTGACCCTCAAGCCGCTGGACGACGACGCGGTCCGGGGCCTGGTGCGCCGCGCGCTGGCCGACCCGCGCGGCCTGGGCGGCACGGTCACCATCGCTCCCGAGGCCGAGGACCACCTGGTCCGGCTGGCCGGCGGCGACGTGCGCAAGGCGCTCACCGCGCTGGAGGCCGCGGCCGGCTCCGCGCTCGCGATCCACGACGGCGACGGCGTGCCCGAGATCGACGTGGCCACCGCGGAGCGCGCGGTCGACGTGGCCGCGCTGCGCTACGACCGCGCGGGCGACGCCCACTACGACGTGATCAGCGCGTTCATCAAGAGCATGCGCGGTTCGGACGTGGACGCGGCGCTGCACTACCTGGCGCGGATGCTGACCGCCGGGGAGGACCCGCGTTTCATCGCCCGCCGCCTGATCATCTTCGCGAGCGAGGACGTCGGCCTGGCCGATCCGACGGCGCTGACCGCGGCGGTGAACGCCTCGTACGCCGTGCAGCACGTCGGCCTGCCCGAGGCACAGCTGAACCTGGCACAGGCGGTCGCGCACCTGGCCACCGCGCCCAAGTCCAACGCGGTCACCACGGCCATCTCCGCGGCGATCGCCGACGTGCGGGCCGGCAAGGCCGGTGCGGTGCCCTCGCACCTGCGTGACGCGCACTACGCGGGCTCGAAGGGCCTGGGCCACGGCATCGGCTACCGCTACCCGCACGACGACGCCCGAGGTGTGGTGGGTCAGCAGTACCCACCCGACGATCTCGTGGGAGTGGACTACTACCGTCCCACCGGACACGGTGGCGAACGGCACATCGCCGAACGCCTGCCGAGGTTGCGCGCCGTGGTCCGCGGGACTGGCAGCACCGGACGCAGCGAGGAGAAGCCGTGAGCGAACGCAGTGAGCGAACCATGGGGCTCAGTGCGGTTCAGCGGGCCGACGAGCGAAGCGAGGAGAACTCGGTGAGTGAGCGTTGCGAGGGAGCCCCGGGGCTCAGGGCAGCTCATCGCGCCGACGAGCGCAGCGAGGAGAACCGATGAGCAGGGCCGATGCGACCGACGGACGGGGCCGGAAGAAGGGCCGCGGCGGCGAGGCCGAGGAGGTCCCGCAGGAGGAGACCGGCTGGCTCGACGACCTGCGCGGCGCCAAGCAGGCCAAGGACCAGTTCGACGACAGTGACTTCACCGACGGCGGCAGCAGCCGTTGGGACAAGCTGAGCGCGTTGAGCGACGACGCCCCGGCGGGCCGTGCCCCCGGCGCTCCGGCCGACGCCGCTCGCCGCCCGCGCGGCGGCGACGCTCCGGCTGCCCGCCGCCGTGACGAGGACACCGCGGGTGGTGCCCGCCGTGCCGGTGAGGACACCGCCGGCGGTGCCCGCCGTGCCGGTGAGGACACCCAGGGCGGTCGCAGGCGCACCCCGGAGGAGCCGCCCGCGGGCCGCCGCCGGGCCGACGACGAGCCGGCCGGATCGTGGCCGCGCTGGCCGAGCCGTTCACCATCGACGACCGGCTGGTCTCCGGCATCGCCAGCATCGGCATCGCCACCAGCGCCGACGCCCGCAGCGCCCCGGAGCTGCTGCGGCAGGCCGAC
>NZ_VIQO01000024.1 GCF_007483665.1 Catellatospora sichuanensis | reverse complement strand
GCGCTGATCCAGGGCTTCCAGCACCCCGCCCAGATCGAACTGACCGCACCGTACACACCGAGTTTCTTCACCGAGGTCGCAGGCGTCTGGGCGACCCGCGACAGCGAACCCGCGCAGGAGTTCGTGGTGCTCGCCTACCCGACGCTCGACGTGTCGCCGCAGACCGTCGCGCAGGCACAGGCGTGGCAGGCCGCCGAGGGCCACCCGGCCCCACTGCGCCGCCTCATGGCCGAGGGCAACGACCGGGTACAGCGCGCCCTGAAGGCGCGCGCCAAGGACGCCGCGGCTTCCTGAGCACAGACGAAGGGGCCGGACGCGTCGCGTCCGGCCCCTTCTCCGTTGCTGCCGTCTAGGGCTTGCCGGCCAGGCCGGTGAGCTGGGCGAGGCCGCTGACGAGGCCGCCGGCCAGGTCGCCGCCGCCGAACGCGGCCGCCATGGACAGCGCGGCCAGCTTGCAGTCGCGGTCCGACAGGCGCTTGCGGGCCAGCGAACCGGTCACGATCTCCAGCTGGCGCTGGCCCGGCGCGACGGCGATGAGCACCGACTCGGCCGGGTGGGCGAGCCGGGCGTGCAGCAGCTCGGCGCCCTCGCGCACCGGCTCGCTGACCTCGCCGACGTACACGCTGAAGGTCAGGCCGCTGTTCTCGTCGGCCTTGCGCAGCGCGTCGTCGAGCCGCAGCAGCTGACGGGTCGTGAACGGCCCGTCGAGCACCGCCGTGCTGGACACGGCGTAGTGGTCACCAGCGGTCACTTGCGCCCCCTGTCACGTCCACGACCGGCGCGATGTCGCCGGCCGCGGTCAGCTCCGCGCGGGCAGCCGCGTCCAGCGCCGCGTGCTGCGCCTCGGGGCCGTCCGATTCGGGCCGGGCGAGGAACCACACCGGCGCGAACTCGTACGGCCGACCGGGCCGGTACCGCTTGGCGTTGCGGCCACCGGCCGCATAGACCAGTGCAAAGATGATCCCGATCACCGCGAGCGGGATGCCTGCGTAGATCAGTAGATCAGGTAGATCTGGCGTGGACACCGTGAAGCCCCCCGGCTCGAGTCCTGATTAACGTCTCAACGCTAGCGGAGAGGACGCGGCCACCTGCTCAGGGGTGGTCGCGTGCCGTCTCAGTCACCCAGTCGCGACAGCTCGGCGAGCACCGTGGGCCAGGCCGCCGACAGCGGGTCGATGACCGCGTAGTGGGCCGCGCCGGGCACCGCGACGAGCCGGCTGCCCGGCTGCGCGACGGCGTACGCCTCGGCCAGCGTGATCGGCACGATCGCGTCCTGCACGCCGTGGACCAGCACCGTCGGGCTGGTCGGGGCGGGCAGGCGGACCGGGTCCAGATCTCCGCGGGTCGATGCGTCCGCGCCCAGGAAATCGACGACCGCCGCACCGTCGAGCCCGAGTTCCTGGGCCAGCCGGAGATCCGCCACCGGCCCCAGGGCCAGCGTACCGGCCTGCTGAGGCGCCGGCGCGGCGATCGCCGCCCACAGCACCAGGTGGCCGCCCGCCGAGTGCCCGACGGTGATCACTCGTCCGTCGTGTCCGCCCAGCTCACCGGGCATGACGGCGAGCGCCTCGGCGACGTCGCGCACGGTGGCGTCCGGATCGCCGGGCTCGCGGCGGTACTCGATCGACACCACCGTCCAGCCCGCGTCGCGGATCGCGGCGGCCATCGGACGGGTGTGGGCACGGTCATACTCCGGCCGCCAGAAACCGCCGTGCACGATCACGACCAGCGGTCGGACGGCGGCGCGGGCGTCGCCGCACCAGCCGTCGGCGACGTGCTCGGGCCGCGGGCCGTAGCGCAGGGCGAGATCAGGCGCGCTCGCCTCGCGCGTGAGCACCGACCGGTCCTCGCTCATGCCTCCTCCTCGCTCCGCCCGTCGTCCGCACCACCGAGCCGGTTGATTCGCTCGCTGTGCTCGCTCATGCCGCCCTCCCCAGGAAGGCCAGTGCGTTGCCGCCGAGCAACTTGGTGCGCTGGGCGTCGCTGAGGAAGTCGGACTTGCGCACCACCGCGCCGACCGGGCGCTCGCCCAGCGGGTACGGGTAGTCGCTGCCCAGCAGCACGCGGTCCTCCCCCATGGTGTCCACCAGCAACCGCAGCGCGGCCGGGTCGAACACCACGGTGTCGACGGAGAAGCGGTGCGTGTACTCGCTCGGCGGCAGCGCGGACTGGCCGCGTACCACGTCGCCCCGCCGGTGCCAGGCGTTGTCGGCCCGGCCCAGCCAGAACGGGAAGCTGCCGCCCCCGTGCGCGAAGCACAGCCGCAGCGTGTCCGGGACCTGGTCGAACACCCCGCCCAGGATCATCGACAGCACCGACAGGTGCGTCTCGGCGGGCATGCCGGTGAGCCAGCGGGCCATCCACCGGTCCAGGCGCGGCCCGGTCGGCATGTCCCACGGGTGTACGAACACCGGCGCCCCGACCTGCGCGCAGTGCTGCAGGAACTGGACGATGCCGGCGTCGTCGAGGTCCCGGTCGCCGACGTGGTTGCCGATCTCGACGCCGACGTGCCCGTTGGCCAGGCTGCGGTCCAGTTCGGCGCAGGCCAGGTCCGGGTCCTGCAGCGGCACCTGGCAGAACGGCACCAGCCGGTCGCCGCCCGCGCCGCAGACCTCCAGCGCCAGGTCGTTGAAGATGCGGGCCACCTTCATCGCCTGGTCGGCGGGGCGCTCATACGAGAAGAAGACCGGGGTGGGCGAGACGACCTGGATGTCCACGCCGTCGTCGGCCATGTCGGACAGCCGGGTCGGCGCGTCCCAGCACTGCGCGCCGATGGGCCGGAACTCGGTCTCCCCGATCATGATCATGGCGGCCCGCTCGGAGTCCACCCGCAGCCAGGGCCAGCCGTCGCCACCGCACGCGCTCGACAGCTCCGGCCAACCCTGGGGCACGACGTGGGTGTGCACGTCGACGACGGGCGACATCAGCCCTTGCCCGGGTGCAGCGTGCCGCACTTGGCGCAGGTGCGGGCCTGCTCGCTGCCGTAGAACGCGGTGAAGACCGGGGGCAGGTCGGCGACGATGTCACGCACCTGCAGCTCCACCTCGTGCACGATGTTCGCGCAGTTCGGGCAGTACCAGCGGAACTTCTCCAGCGTGCCCTCCTCGCGGACCCGCTCCATGACGAGGCCGATCGAGCCGGCCTCGCGCTGCGGCGAGTGCGGGGTGAGCCGGGGCAGCATCCACATGTGCCCCTCGGGCACGGTGATCGTCTGCGGGCCGTCCGGCGTCATCAGGTTGATCCGCAGGGTGCCCTTGATCTGGTAGAAGAACTCCTCGTACGGGTCCACGTGGAAGTCCGTGCGCTGGTTGGGGCCGCCGACCACCATCACGATGAAGTCGTCGCCCGTGGGGAACATCTGCTTGTTGCCGACCGGCGGCTTGAGCAGGTGCTGGTTGTCCTCGATCCAGCCGGGGAAGCTCACCGGCTCGGAAATCTCCGTCACTTCGATCCTCCTTCGGGCAGCAGTGCGACAGCCTGGATCTCGATCAGCAGGTGCGGGTGCGGGAGCTGGTGCACCGCGACCGTGGTGCGGGTGGGTCCGGTGGCGTCGAAGAACTCGCCGTACACCTCGTTGTACCCGCCGAAGTCGTTCATGTTGACCAGATACGTGGTGACCTGCACGAGATCGGAGAGGTCGGCACCGACCGAGCGCAGGATGTCGCCGATGTTCTCGATCACCGCGCGGGTCTGCTCGCGAATGTCGAGGCTGGTCGTGCCCATGGCATCGACCTGCGCCCCGGCGATGGTGTTGTCCGGGCGACGGCTGGACGTGCCGCTCACGAACGCGAACCCACCCGCGACCTTCACGTGCGGAAACCTCCCCCGCGGCGTGGCCTTGCCCACCACCACCTTCGCCCCGCTCACGCCGTCACCTCGTCGCACTCGATCTGCAGTTTCGGGGAAACTGCGTGAATCGCGGGCTCGATTCCGCCACTTTCCCCGAAACTGCGCCCGCGGGCGCCGAGGCGGCGGGCGGGGGTCATCGGGTCACCTTCAGGGAGGCGGTGCCGAGGCCTTCGACGGTGGCGCGCACGTGGGCGCCGGGCGTCAGCGGGACCGCGGCGGTGGCCGCGCCGGCCAGGAAGACCCAGCCGGGCTCCAGCGCCACGCCGTAGCGGGCGGTCAGGGCGCGGCCCTCGGCCAGCGCGCGGCGCGGGTCGCCGAGGATCGCCGCGGTCGAACCCGCCTGTACGACCTTGCCGTCGACCTCCAGCAGCACGCCGAGGTTGTCCACGCCGGCCGGCATCGGCTGCCACGGGCCGATCACGAAGGCCGCGCCCGAGGTGTTGTCGGCGACGACGTCGGGGTGGGTGAACCGGAAGTCCGCGTAGCGGGAGTCGATGATCTCCAGCGCGGGGGCGACGGCAGCGATGCCGTGCTCGCCGAGCAGGAACGCGATCTCCGGCTCGACGCGCGGGTGGATGAAGCCGTCCAGGCTCAGTTGCCCGCCGTCGGGCACGGCCATGGCGTCGGTGAGCCGTCCCCAGATCACCTCGTGCACGCCGACCTGCGCCATCTTGGCCCGGCTGGTCAGCCCCATCTTGATGCCGACCAGGCGCTGGCCGCGGTCGAGGCGGCGCGCGATCAGCGCCTCCTGGACCGCGTACGCGCCGTCCACGTCCAGCTCGTGGGCGAGGGTGAGCTGCGGGATCGCGGTGGCGTTGACCGCCGCGTCGTCCAGCAGCACGGCCATGTCGGAGACGCTCACTGCCCGCTCCTCGCTTCGCCCGTAGCCGACAGGACTGCGCTGCCCGTGATTCGCTCGCTGCGCTCGCTCATGGTTCCCTCCGCCGCCTGGACCAGGTCCAGGGCCACATCGACGATCATGTCCTCCTGGCCGCCGACCATGCGGCGGCGGCCCAGCTCGACCAGGATCGAGCGCACGTCCACGCCGTACTTCGCCGAGGCGCGCTCGGCGTGGCGCAGGAAGCTGGAGTAGACGCCCGCGTAACCGAGCGACAGCGTCTCCCGGTCGACCTGCACCGGGCGGTCCTGCAACGGGCGCACCACGTCGTCGGCGGCGTCCATCAGCGCGAACACGTCGCAGCCGTGCTGCCAGCCCATCAGCTCCGCGGTGGCCACGAAGACCTCCAGCGGCGCGTTGCCCGCGCCCGCGCCCATGCCCGCCAGGCTCGCGTCGACCCGCACCGGTACGCCGGGGCGGTCGCCGTGCTCCACGGCGACGACGCTGTTGGCGACGCCGAGCGACAGGTTGTGGTGGGCGTGGATGCCGACCTGCGTGGTCTCGTCCAGCACCTGCCGGTAGGCGTCGACCCGCTCGGCGACGTCGCGCATCAGCAGGCGGCCGCCGGAGTCGGTGACGTAGACGCAGTGCGCGCCGTACGACTCCATCAGTTTGGCCTGCTTGGCCAGCCCGGCCGGGTCGTTCATGTGCGACATCATCAGGAAGCCGGCGACGTCCATGCCGTTGTCCCTGGCCCAGCCGATGTGCTGGGCCGAGATGTCGGCCTCGGTGCAGTGCGTGGCGATGCGCACGCTGGTCACCCCGAGGTCACGCGCCGCCTTCAGGTCGGCGATGGTGCCGATGCCGGGCAGCAGCAGCGTGGTCAGCTTCGACCGGGTCATCACCTCGGCAGCCGCGGCGATCCACTCGGCGTCGGTCGCCGCGCCGTGGCCGTAGTTCACGCTGGAACCGGCCAGGCCGTCGCCGTGCGCCACCTCGATCGCGGCCACGCCCGCCGCGTCCAGCGCCGCGGCGATCTGCCGCACCTGGTCCACCGTGTACCGGTGCCCGATGGCGTGCATGCCGTCGCGCAGGGTCACGTCCTGTACGTAGATCTCCGTCATGCCGCCAACTCCATGCTCACACCGCGCCGTTTCTCGACCAGGCGCTCCGCCGTGCGCAGCGCCGCCGAGGTCATGATGTCCAGGTTCCCGGCGTACTCGGGCAGGTAGTGCCCCGCCCCGGAGACCTCCAGGAACACCGACACCTGCAGCGCGGGCCCGTCCAGCATCGGGACGGTGACCTCGTCGAACTGCACCTTCTGCTTGAGCCGGTAGCCGGGCACGTAGCCCTGCACCTGCTTGACCATGTCCTCGATCGAGGCCTCGATCGCGGCGCGGTCGGCGTCGGCGTCCGCGCACAGGCAGTACACGGTGTCGCGCATGAGCAGCGGCGGCTCGGCCGGGTTCAGCACGATGATCGCCTTGCCGCGTGCCGCCCCGCCGACGACCTCGATGGCGCGGGCCGTGGTCTCGGTGAACTCGTCGATGTTGGCCCGGGTGCCGGGGCCCGCCGAGCGCGACGCGATGGACGCGACGATCTCGCCGTACGCCACCGGCGTCACCGCGTGCACGGCCGCGACGATCGGCACCGTCGCCTGCCCGCCGCAGGTCACCATGTTCACGTTGGACTGGTCTAGGTGCTCGTCCAGGTTGACCGTGGGCACCACGTAGGGCCCGATCGCGGCCGGGGTCAGGTCGATCACGATCTTGCCGTGCTTACGCAGCACCTCGTCGTTGCGCCGGTGCGCCCCGGCCGACGTGGCGTCGAACACCACGTCCACCTCCGCGAACTCCGGCATCCCCACCAGCCCGTCCACGCCCTCGGCCGTGGTCGCCACCCCGAGCCGCGCAGCCCGCGCCAACCCGTCCGACTCCGGATCGATCCCGACCATCGCCACCATCCGCAGCGACCCACTCAGCCGCAACACCTTGATCATCAAATCGGTCCCGATGTTCCCCGACCCGATGACAGCCACTCCGGCCTTCACCGCACCCACCGCTCTTCCTGGTTGATCATGAACTTATGGCACGGCTCGACGGCGTGTCGCCGGAACAACTTCATGATCGACACGTCCGTCGCGCCTGGCCCTGCTGTGGAAGCCATGTGCGTCATCCGGCTTGGGCGGAGAAGCGGGTGCGGACGGAGCCGAGGCCCGAGATGCGGGCCTCGTAGGCGGCGCCCGGCGTGACCGGGACCATCGGGCCCAGGGCGCCGGAGAGGATCACGTCGCCCGCGCGCAGCGGGGTGCCCGCGGCGGCCATGGTCTCGGCGAGCCAGGCGACCGCGTGCAGCGGGTTGCCGAGGCAGGCCGCGCCCGCGCCGACGGAGACCGGCTCGCCCTCGTGCTCCAGGACCATGCCGCACAGGCGCAGGTCCACGCCGGGCAGCGGCACCGGCCGGTTGCCCAGCACGAACATCGCGCTGGAGGCGTTGTCGGCCACCGTGTCCACGATGGAGATGTCCCAGTTCGCGATGCGCGAGCCGACGATCTCGATCGCGGGCAGCAGGTGGTCGGTCGCCCGGACCACGTCGGCGACGGTGACCTGCTCGTGCGGCAGATCCCGGCCCAGCACGAAGGCGACCTCCGCCTCGACCTTGGGCTGCAGGATCCGGGTCACGTCGACCTCGGCCCCGTCGAAGGCGGCCATGTCGGCGAACAGCACCCCGAAGTCGGGCTGGCCGACGCCGAGCTGCCGCTGCACCGCCGGGTTGGTCAGCCCGATCTTCGCGCCGACGATGCGCCGCCCGGCCGCGACGGCCTGCTCGGTCATTGCCCGCTGCACCGCGTACGCCGAGGCCACGTCCCCGACCGGGAGCAGCCGCTCGCGCAGCGGGGCACACGGGGTGCGGGTCTCCTGCGCCTCGCGCAGCAGCCGGACCGCCTCGTCGACGGTTTCCTTGCCGATGGTCATGCTCACCTCTCGTGTCGTGGCCGCGGTCACGACAGGTCCACGCAGACGTTGGTCAGTTCCGAGTAGAAGGCCAGCGAGTGCACGCCGCCCTCGCGGCCCACCCCCGAGGCTTTCACGCCGCCGAACGGGGTGCGCAGATCGCGCAGGAACCAGGTGTTCACCCAGACCAGCCCGGCGTCCAGGCGCGACCCGGCGCGGTGCGCCCGGCCGACGTCCCGCGTCCACACCGTGCTCGCCAGTCCGTACGCGCTGTCGTTGGCCAGCGTGTACGCCTCGTCCTCGTCGTCGAACGGCATCAGGCTGCACACCGGTCCGAAGATCTCCTCGCGGTTGACCCGGGCGTCCTGGGCCAGCCCGGTCAGCACGGTCGGCTGCACGTACGCGCCGCCGTCGCGGGCGTCGCCGAAGCTCGGCACCCCGCCTCCGGCCAGCACCGTCGCACCCTCGGCGCGGGCCAGGGCGTAGTAGCCGAGCACCTTGTCCCGGTGCTGCCGCGAGATCAGCGGCATGTTCACCGTGGCCTGCTCGTGCGGCCAGCCGAAGGCCAGCTCGGCGGCCTGCTTGGCGAGCCGGTCGGCGAACTCGTCGAAGACCGAGCGGTGCACGTACAGCCGCTCGGTGCACAGGCAGACCTGGCCGCCGTTGGTGAAGCTGGACCGCACCGAGCCGGCCACCGCCGCGTCCAGGTCGGCGTCCGGGAAGACCAGCCCGGCGTTCTTGCCGCCCAGCTCGAACGAGACCGCCTTCACGCCGTCGGCCGCGGCGCGCATGATCGCGCTGCCGGTCGCCGACTCGCCGGTGAACGTGATCGCGTCGACGCCCGGGTGCTTGGTCAGGAACTCGCCCGCCGAGTCCGGGCCGAAGCCGTGCACCAGGTTGAACACGCCCTCGGGCACGCCTGCGGCGGCCATCACCTCGGCCAGCAGCGTGGCCGAGGACGGGGTCTCCTCCGACGGCTTGACGATCACCGCGTTGCCGCAGGCCAGCGCCGGGGCGAGCTTCCAGGTGAGCAGCAGCAGCGGCAGGTTCCAGGGCACGATGATCGCGACCACGCCGACCGGCTTGCGCACCGCGTAGTTCAGCGCGCGGCCGCCGGCCGCCGTCGTGGTCATGAACGATTCGGTGGGCGCGGTCGCCACGATGTCGGCGAAGGCCCGGAAGTTGGCCGCGCCGCGCGGGATGTCGAGGGTACGCGCCTGCGAGATGCTCTTGCCGGTGTCCGCGACCTCGGCCGTGACCAGGTCGTCGAAGCGCCGCTCCAGCTCGTCGGCGACCCGGCGCAGCACCGCCGCGCGCTCGCCCTCGCTCATCCGCCCCCACGGCCCGTGCAGGGCCTTGCGAGCGGCGCTGACCGCCGCGTCCACGGTCGACGCGTCCGCCTCGGCCACGTCGAAGATCTTCTCGCCGGTCACCGGCGACACCTTCGCGAACGTCTTGCCCGTCGCGACGAACTCCCCGCCGACGAAGTTGCGCAGCAGCCCCGGCTCACCCGCCGGGCGGCCGGTCATCAGGATGGGGTCCCAGTTCATGCTCCCGTGCCCTTCCGGAAGGCGTATGCGGCCAGCGCGCCCACGGCCAGCACCGCCGCGCCCGCCGCCGCGGCGAGCAGCCGCTGCTGACGGCGCACCCGCTGCTGCACCTGGGCGTACGGCGTGGTCGAGAACGACACCAGCTCGTAGCGCGACACGTACCGGCCGGGCAGCGCCCGCTCCAGCGCGTGCTCGACCTTCTTCTGCGCCTGGAACACCGGGGAGGCGACCTTGTCCCGCATCTCGACGAAGTTCTCCAACGCCATCTGCGCGATCGCCTCGGTGTTCTCGCGGCGGCGCGCCTCGAACTCGGGCAGCGCCCGGTCCCAGTCGTCGCCGGTCTCGTCGAGGATGTGATCCAGCTCGACGACGTCCTCGAAGGCGCAGTTCGCGCCCTGGCCGTAGAACGGCACGATGGCGTGCGCGGCGTCGCCGAGCAGGCCCACCCGGCCGTACGCATGCCACGGGCTGCACCGGACCGTGCCCAGCACGCCCACCGGGTTGTGCAGGTAGTCGTCGACCAGGTTCGGGGCCAGCTCGATCACGTCCGGGTACACCTGCGCGAAGTGCTTCTCGATCGCAGCCGGGCTGCTCAGCGACGCGAACGCGTTGGTGCCGCCGGTCGGCCAGAACAGGGTGCAGGTGAAGGAGCGGTCCGGGTTCGGCAGCGCGATCATCATCGACGCGCCGCGCGGCCAGATGTGCAGCGCGCCCGGGTCCATCGCGAACTCGCCGTCGCGGGCCGGGATGGTCAGCTCCTTGTAGCCGTGCTCCAGGAAGTCCAGGCTCTCGGTCAGCCCGATGTGGGCGAGCAGCTGCCCGCGCACCGCCGAGCTGAAGCCGTCGGTGCCGATGACCACGTCGGCCTGCGCCTCGACCACACCGTGCGGGGTGTCGAAGCGCATCTCGCCCGTCTTCGGGTCCAGGCCCACCAGGCGGTGGTCGAAGTGCGCCGACACGTTCGGCCGCGTGGTGGCCGCCTCCAGCAGGGCGTTGTTCAGCGCGCCGCGGCTGATCGAGTTGATCGCCCGCTCGCCGTCGCTGCTGTAGGGCTGGAAGCCCGGCTCACCCTCGACCGGGTGGATCATCCGGCCGCGCATCGGCAGCGCGTCGGCCATCACCGAGCGGTCCAGGTCGATGCGGCGCAGCGCGTCCAGGCCACGCTCGGACAGCGCCAGGTTGATCGAGCGGCCACGCTCGACCTTGCCGGTACGCGGGTCCGGGCGGCGCTCGTACATCGTCACGGTGTAGCCCCGGCGGGCCAGGTAGCAGGCCAGCAGGCTGCCCGCCAGCCCCGCACCGACGACGGCGACAGTCTTGTTCTCGGTCATGCCTTCTCCTCGCTCCGCTCGTCGGCGGCACGACTGCCGGTCCACCTGATTCGCTCGTCGCGCCCGCTCATGCCTTCTCCCCGCCGAGCGGGAAGATCGCAGCGAGCGCCCGGGCGACCCGCCAGCAGTCGTGATAGGTCGAGTACAGCGGCACCGGCGCGAAGCGCACGATGTCGGGCTGGCGTGCGTCGGCGATCACACCGTGCTCGTGGCGCAGCCGCCGGGCCAAGTCGTTCGCGCCCAGCTCGGTGGTCCGCACCGACAGCTGGCATCCCCGCCGCTCCGGGTCACGCGGCGTCACCTGGGCCAGCGGCCGTCCCGGCAGCACCTCGTCGAGCAGGCTCTCCAGGTATGCCGTCAGCCGCAGGCTGCGCTCGCGCAGCGCGTCCATGCCGACCTTGTCGAACAGGTCGAGGGAGGTGCGCACCGGGCCCATCGCGAAGATCGGCGGGTTGGAGATCTGCCACGCCTCGACCGTGGCCGGCGGGCGCGAGGTCGGCGTCATCTCGAACCGGGTCGACGCCTCGGTGCTCCACCAGCCCTCGAAGCGGGGCAGGTCCGGGTCGCCGAGGTGGCGCTCGTGCACGAACACGCCGCCGAGCGCGCCGGGGCCGGAGTTCAGGTACTTGTACGAGCACCAGGCCGCGAAGTCGACGTCCCACTCGTGCAGCCGCAGCGGCACGTTGCCCGCCGCGTGCGCGAGGTCCCAGCCGACGACCGCGCCCGCGGCCCGGCCCGCCGCGGTGATCGCGGGGATGTCCATCAGCTCGCCGGTGAGGAAGTTGACCCCGCCGAGCATGACCAGCGCGACCGAGTCGCCCTCGTCGCGCAGGAACGCCAGCACGTCCTCGGTGCGCAGGGTGTCCTCCCCGGCGCGCGGGCGCAGCCGTACCACGGTGGTGTCGGGGTCCAGGCCGTGGAAGCGGGCCTGGCTGCGCACCGCGTAGCTGTCGGACGGGAACGCCGCGTCCTCGATCACGATGCGGGTGCGGGCGCCAGCGGGGCGGTAGAACGACACCATCAGCAGGTGCAGGTTGACCGTCAGCGAGTTCATCACCACGGCCTCCGCGGGCAGCGCGCCGACCAGGCGCGCCGCCTGCTCGGTCAGCAGCTCGTGGTACGGCAGCCACGGCCGCGCCGCGTCCAGGTGCCCCTCCACCCCGAGCGTCGCCCAGGCGTCGAGGTCCTCGACCAGCTCGTCGCGGGTGGCCCGGGGCTGCAGCCCCAGCGAGTTGCCCGCCATGTACGCCGTCTCCGCGTACCCCCCGCCCTCGGCCGGCGGAACCCGGAACAGCTCCCGGTGGCCGGGATCGACCTGGTCCCGACGCCGGGCGTCTTCCTCAGTGAACGTCATGCTGCTCTCGCTGTTGTCTCGAATGTCGTCCTGATCAGGAGGTTATGGCACCGACACGCCGTCGACCCGTGCCATAAGTTCATGATCACGCTTTACATGGCGGTGCGGGCGGTCCAGATCTCGGGGAAGACCGTGCGGGCCATGCTGCGCTGGAGCCAGGCGTAGCCGTTGGAGCCGCCGCTGCCGACCTTCGCGCCCATCGTGCGCGCCACCGCCTTGAGGTGCCGGTGCCGCCAGTCGTCGAAGCGCTCGGCCACCTCGGTCAGCGCCTCGCCGAGCATCCGCAGGTGGTTGTCCGGACCCTCGTTCTCGTAGATCTGCACCCACGCCGCCTCGACCGCCGGGTGCGCCTCGTGCTCCACCGCGAAGTCGCGGGTCAGCAGCTCGGCGGGGATGTCGAAGCCCTGGCGGGACAGCAGCGCGATCACGTCGTCCCACACGCTCGTGCCGTTCAGCGACGCCAGCAGGTCGTGGTAGACCTCGTCCTGGCGCTGGAACGGGCGGATCAGCGACGCGGTCTTCAGCCCGAGCAGGAACTCCAGGTGCCGGTACATCGCCGACTGGAAGCCCGAGCCCTCACCGAGCAGGTTGCGGAACCGGTTGAAGTCGGCCGGCGTCATCCAGTGCAGCGCGTTCCAGGCCGCGTTCAGCCCGTCCAGGTGCAGCGCGGTACGCCGCAGCGGGGCGAGCGCGCCCCACACGTCGTCCTCGGCCAGCAGCCGCTGCGTCTCCCGCAGCTCGAAGCGCACCAGCCCGAAGTACAGCTCCATCACCTGGCTGATCATGAGGAAGGACATCTCGCCCGGGTCCTTGCTCAGCGTCTGCTGCAGCGTGTGCAGGGTGCTCGCATGCACGTACGCGTCATACGGCGTGCGCTGGGCGAACTCCAGGGTCGGCTCACCGCCGTTGGCTTCGGCGCGCTCGGCGCGTTCCTGCGCGGTCGCCGGGCGTACGGCTGCGGTCGTCGTCGATGGAGCGGTCACGCGTTCCTCCAGGTGCTCTGGTCAACGTCATGATGTCTCCGTGAGGCCCTCGGATGGAATGCCGAATCAACGGCACTCGGGGCGATCCGCTTAACGTTCATACTGGGGTAGGGGCGTTTCGTTTACGAAGGGAAAGCGCGTCGTGGACGACATGGATTGGGCGCTGCTGCGCGAGCTGCAGGAGGACGCTCGGCTGTCCTTCAGTGAGCTGTCCCGGCGGGTGCACCTGTCCCCGCCGGCGGTCGCCGAGCGGGTGCGGCGACTGGAGGAATCCGGCGTGATCGCCGGTTATCGGGCGCACGTGGACCTGACCGCGGCCGGCCGGCCGGTCGTCGCGCTGATCCAGATGTCCTGCTACGGCGCGGGTTGCGTGCTGCGCGACCCGTCGGTGCCCGAATGGCCGGAGATCCTGGAGATCCACCGCATCACGGGCGACGCCTGCAGCGTCCTCAAGGTCGCCGCGACCTCGATGGACGCCTTCGAAGCCCTCATCGACCGCCTGGCCCCCCACGGCCGCCCCTCCAGCACCCTCATCCTCTCCACCCCTCTCGCCTGGCGCCCCCTCACCCCACCCACCGCCTCCTGACCCGCCCTCCTCCGGGCCGCCCCGCCCTCCGGGCTGGCCCGCCGCCCTGCCCTACCGCCCGCCGCCCCGCGATCCCGGCGCCCGGCGGTCCCGGCGCCCGGCGCCCGGCGGCCCGGCGCCCGGCGGCCCGGTCATGATCACTCGACTTGCCAGGCAAGTGGGCGAATGGGCGGTCAAGATACGCACGGGTGCCAGGCAAGTCGGGCGATCTTGGTGCGATCCGCGACCCGGCGACCGCGATCCGCGAGGCGATGGGCGGGTCGCCCGGCGTCCGTTTCGGGCCTTTTTTCATGTTTCGGGGGGTGTGGGGTGATGGGTGGATGAGAGGATTTGGGCTAGCCCGGGGTGATCGGGCGGGATAACCGATTTGGGGGAAACATGCGGTCTGCTCTCCGGGTGGCGGCCGGTGCCGTGGCGCTGGCCGTCGCGGCGCTCACCGCGCCGGCGCCCGCGCACGCCGAGGGTGTCTTCGTCGAGGTCAACCCGAGCACGATCCAGGCCGGCTTCCAGGTCGCGATCCGCGCCAGCTGCGGCGACGCGCTGAACAACGCGAAGGTGCACTCCGAGGCGTTCGGCACGGTCACCGTGGAGCCGGTCAACGTGTACCTGATCGCGGCGGCCACGGTGCCCGAGAAGAAGAAGGCCGGCGGCTACAACGTGAAGCTGACCTGTCCGAGCCGGCAGACCGCCACCACCACGCTGTGGGTGGTCAACCACGACAGCCCGCAGCACGGCCCCAACACCGGCGGCGGCGCGCTGGCCGGGGACGGCGGCGCGACGCTGATCGGCGCGGGTGCCACGGCGATGGGCCTGGGCCTGGGCGTGCTGCTGCTGTCGCGACGGCGCGGGCGCGGCCCGCTGACCCCCGCCTGACGCCGTGCTGCGCCGTCTGCGCGGGCCGCTGGCCGTGGTGCTGCTCCTGGTCGGGATGTTCAGTGTCGGCATCGGGCTGGGCAAGGCCAACGGCTTCTCGTTCGCCGAACTGTTCCGAGGACCCGGCAAGGCTCCGCCGGGCGAGTTCCCGGTGCTCGGCCCGAGCCGCCCGCTGCGGATCCAGATCCCGACGATCAAGGTCAAGGCGTACATCCACGGGGTTGGCCTGGACGAACGCGGCGCGATCGACACCCCCTCGCTGCTGCTGCGCAACGAGGCCGGCTGGTTCGACGACGGGCCCTCCCCCGGGCAGTACGGGCCGGCGATCATCGTCGGGCACGTGGACACCAAGGACAAGCCCGGCGTATTCCACCGCCTCGACGAGCTGAAGCCCGGCGCGAAGATCGAGATCACGCGCCGGGACAACCGGGTCACCGTGTTCGAGGTCAACACGGTCGAGCGGTTCAGCAAGCAGAGCCTGCCCGTCGACCGGATCTACCACGACTACACCCGGCCCGGGCTACGGCTGATCACCTGCGGTGGGCGCTGGGTGGGTGGCGAGCTGGGCTACGCGGACAACATCGTGGTGTTCGCGAGCCTTGTCAGTGCCCACAAGGCCTGAACCTCAGACCGTCTCCAGCCACTGCGCCCAGCGCGGGTCCGGGGTGCGGTGGCCGAGCACGCGCCAGATCGCGCCGTGCGGCACCGTGGGCTTCATGGGAAGACGCCAGCCGAGGTCGGCCAGCGTCTTGTCGCCCTTGTGATGGTTACAGCGTGCGCAGGCGGCGACCACGTTCTCCCAGGCGTGCTGCCCGCCCTTGGATCGCGGGTGCACGTGGTCGATCGTCTCGGCGGGGCCCTGGCAGTAGACGCAGCGCCCGCCGTCGCGCGCGAATATGGCGCGCCGGGACAGGCCGACCTGGGTGCGATAGGGCACCCGCACGTATCGGGTGAGTTTGGCGACCAGGGGGACCGGCACCCGGGCGCGAGAGCTGTGCAGCACCCCGTCGCCGTCGGCGACGCAGACGGCCTTGCCCGAGAGAATGAGAATGGCGGCCCGGCGCACGGACACGACACACAGCGGTTCATAGGTCGCGTTGAGGAGCAACGCGGCGGAGGCGGCTGTGGGTCGTATGTCAGGCATCGGTCTCACCCTCCGGCGGCACAGTCACGTCATCGCGTCATTGTGACCATCGTCCCCGATTGATCTGGTGAATGCACCTACAATTTGCGGCGGTCTCATGAATTCTCAGCCGCGTTATGCCCTGCTCATTGGCATATGCGAGGAAAGTCCACCAAGGCCGCCCGCACCACCGACCGACTGATGAGGTAGCCAGTTAGCCATGCCGTTGAGCCTTCTCGCCCCCGACCCCTCGGAGACCCCCTCCACCGCGTGCCTGCAGGACCCCATCTGCAAGGGCGTCTACAACTTCTCCGACTCGCAGTGGCTGGCCGACGGCGGCTACTACATCCTCATCAAGCCGCTGCGCATCATCGTCATCATTCTCGTGGCGATGATCGCCCGCGCGCTGCTGAATCACACGATCAACAAGATCGTGGCACGCACCGCGCAGGGCAAGGTGCCGACGATGCTGCGGCCGATCCGGGAGAAGGTGCCGGTCTCGGTACTGAACGCCGGGAGCATGTTCCCCGAGCGCCGGCGCCAGCGCGCCGAGGCCATCGGCTCGGTGCTCAAGAGCATGGTCACCGTGGCGGTGTTCTCGGTCGCCTTCCTGATCGTGCTCAGCGAGTTCTCCATCAATGTCGGCCCGCTCATCGCCAGCCTCGGCATCGTCGGCGTGGCCCTCGGCTTCGGCGCGCAGTCACTGGTCAAGGACCTGATCGCGGGCCTGTTCATGCTGCTGGAGGACCAGTACGGGGTGGGCGACGTGATCGACACCGGCGAGGCGATCGGTGTGGTCGAGTCGGTCGGCCTGCGCACCGTCACCATCCGCGACGCCCGTGGCGTGATCTGGTACGTGCGCAACGGCGAGATCGTCCGCGTCGGCAACAAGAGCCAGGGCTGGGCCACCGTCATGATCGACGTGCCGATCGGCTTCGTCGGCGTGGAGGAGGCGACGTCGGTGCTGCGCGAGGCGGTCGACGCCTTCTCGCGCGATCCCGAGTGGTCCGCCGACTTCGTGGAGCCGCCGCAGGTGCTGGGCGTCGAGAGCATCAGCGTGGACGGCGCGGTGATCCGCACCGTCTGCAAGACCTCCGCCGACCGGCAGTGGGACCTGCAGCGGGAGATACGCCGCCGGCTCACTGAAGCGCTCGAGGCCTCGGGCATCGCGGCGCAGATGCAGGCGACCCGCTCGCTGCGGGCACCGGTGCCCGCTGAGGAGCCGACAGCCCCCTGACCGGACAGCGTGGCATCAGCCGTAGAGGCTAGCGCTTTATCCACCGATCGGGCAGAATCAACCGACGACATCCCTTCTGGGACGGTCATTCGGCGTGACTCTGCGACAGGATGGCGGTCCTCGACACCAATGTCGTGATCGATGGAGGACCATCCGGTGGTGCACCACCCCACTCGCACCAACACACCCCCGCCGAACGATCCGCCCGGCTCGCAACCCGAGCACCGCGCGACCTTCGGTGAGGTGCTCGCCATCCGCGAGTACCGGGGCATGCTCGGTGCGAGCGTGCTGTCCTGGATCGGCGACTACCTGGCCAAGGCCGCGGTCACCACGCTGGTCTACGAGCAGACGCAGTCGGCCGGCATGGCCGCGGCGACCTTCGCGATCAGCTTCGCGCCGTGGGTGCTGCTGGGCCCGATGCTGGCCGCGGTCGCCGAGCGGTACCCGTACCGCTCGGTCATGATCGTCAGTGATCTGGCGCGGATGGTGCTCATCGCGCTGGTCGCGGTGCCCGGCCTGCCGGTCCCGGTCCTGATCGGCCTGCTCTTCCTCACCGCCCTGGGCAACCCGCCCTACGAGGCCGCCCGCTCCGCGCTGTATCCGGCCATCCTCACCGGCGACCGCCTGGTGGTGGGGATATCGCTGAACATCAGCGCGGGCCAGGCCGCCCAGATCGGCGGCTACCTCGCCGGCGGCCTGCTGGCCGCCATGAACCCGCGGATGTCGCTGCTGCTCGACGCCGGCACCTTCGCCGTCTCGGCGCTGCTGCTGACGTTCGTGGTGCGGCACCGACCTGCGATGGGCAACCCGAGCGCGCGCCGCAACCTGGTCCGGGAGACCGCCGACGGCTTCCGGGTGGTCTTCGGGATCCCCGCGCTGCGCGCCATCGCCGTGCTCGTCTTCAGCGTGACCCTGTTCGCGATCGTGCCGGAGGGCCTCGCCGCGGTCTGGGCACACCACCTGACGCTCGACGGAGATTCCGAGCGCGGCTTCGCGCAAGGCATGATCATGCTCGCCAATCCGGCCGGTTACGTGCTGGGCGGCATCGTGGTCGGCCGGTTCATGGCACCGCACGTGCGCCGGTCGCTGATCCGGCCGCTGGCCGTGCTCACCCCGATCATGCTGGTCCCGGCGCTGCTCAACCCGTCACTGTTCGCGGTGTGCCTGATGGCGGCGGCCTGCGGCTTCTGCCTGGCCGGCATGCTGCCCACCATCAACGCGCTGTTCGTGCAGGCGCTGCCGAACGTCTACCGGGCCCGCGCGTTCGGCGTGATGCAGGGCGGCGTGCAGGTGATGCAGGGCGGCGCGGTGCTGATCACCGGCGTGCTGGCCAACCACTGGCCCCTGCACCAGGTCATCGGCCTGTGGAGCGTGGCCGGTGTGGTGCTGGTGCTGGTGGCGCTCAGCGCGTGGCCGCCGCACGAGCGCTTCACCGCAGCCATCGAGCGCGCCCGGCGGCTCAACGAGGCTCCGGTCGCCGGGTAGCCTAGGGCTGGTGAGTGACCAGCCCGCCGCCCCCGCGTCGACCGCCCTCCCGACTCCGAACTACTTCGAGCTGCTCGGCGGTGAGGACGCCTTCCGACTGCTCGTGGACGAGTTCTACGCCGGCGTCGCGACCGACCCGGTGATGCGCCCGATGTACCCGGAGGAAGACCTCGGCCCGGCCAACGAGCGGCTGCGGCTCTTCCTGATCCAGTACTGGGGCGGCCCGACCACCTACTCGCAGGAGCGCGGGCACCCCCGGCTGCGGATGCGGCATGCCCCGTTCGTCATCGGCAGCGTCGAGCGCGACGCCTGGCTGCGCCACATGCGCCACGCCGTCGACGTCCTCGAACTCAGCCCCGAGCTGGACAAGATGCTGTGGGACTACCTGGAGCGGGCAGCGTTCTTCATGGTGAACGCTGATCACTGAGCAGCACTGAGTGACCTTGGGCACCCTTCTCGACTGACCAGCCGGGAAGGGTGCCCTTCTTTTCGGTCGCCTCGTTAACCAGGGGAGGAATGCCCGGATTTGCGAGGAGACGTCCTGATGCGCCATCGCGTGGTATCGCTGGCCGCCCTGGCCGCGATGGCCCTACCCGCCGCCGTGTGGGCGGCCGAACCCCAGGCCCCGGCCGAGAACCTGAAACCGCGCGCCGTGCGCACCGTGGACGAGGATCCCGCCGACTGGACGCCGCATATTCTCGACGGCGAGGTGCACGCGCTGGCCGTCGTCGGGCAGATCGTCGTGGTCGGCGGCGACTTCACCAGGGTGAGCGACAACGCCGGCACCGAGGAGTACGAGCGCGAGCACCTGTTCGCCTTCGACCTGCACACCGGGGCCGTGCTCGACTTCGACCCGGACGTGGACGGCATGGTCTATTCGCTGACCCCCGGCCCGGACAACTCGGTGTTCGTCGGCGGCTCGTTCGAGGAGATCGACGAGGAGGAGCAGCGCGGGCTCGCCCGGCTAGACCTGGCCACCGGCGAGCAGGTCGAGGGCTTCGACGCCTCGATCAACTGGGGCGACGTGCGCGGGCTGGCCGTCGACGGACCGTGGCTCTACCTCGGCGGTTCGTTCACCGCGGTCAACGACGTGCCGCGGCGCGGCCTGGCCCGGATCGACGCGCTCACCGGCCTGGTGGACCCGGTGTTCGACGCGCGGCTGGACGCCCCGGAGATCGGCCGGGTGAAGGTCGAGGACATCGCGATCTCGCCGGCCGGTGACCGGCTGCTGGCGATCGGCGCGTTCACCCGGGTCGGGTCGGCCCGCCGGGTGCAGGCCGCGATGTTCGACCTGACCGGCAACCCGTCGAAGGCCGCCAACTGGTCGACCGACGCGTACGTCCCGCTGTGCCGGGAGGGCTTCGACACCTATATGCGTGCGGCCGACTTCTCCCCCGACGGCGAGTACTTCGTCATCGTCACCACCGGCCGGCTCAGCGGCTACGAAATCAACTGCGACACGGCAGCCCGGTTCGAGACCTACGCCACCGGCAAGGTCCGCCCCACCTGGGTCAACCACACCGGCGGCGACTCGCTGTACGCCGTCGAGATCGTGGGCGGCGCCGTCTACGTCGGCGGGCACCAGCGCTGGCTGGACAACCCGTACGGCATGGAGTCCGCCGGGCCGGGTGCGGTGGAGCGCCCCGGCGTCGCCGCGATCGACCCGGTGACCGGGATGGCCCTGCCCTGGAACCCGACCCGCAGCCGCGGCGTGGGCGTGCGCGCGTTCGCCACCACCCCGCAGGGCCTGCTGGTGGGCTCGGACACCGACGAGCTCGGCCGCGAGTACCACGGCCGGATCGGCCTGTTCCCCCGCACCGGCTGAAGCGGTGACCGGCCGCCTGCGGGCTGCCGGAGCGGCTCGGACGAGATCAGCCGCCTGCCCGGGTGTACGAGACCCGGACAGGCGGCTGTCGCCGTCAGAGGGCCCTGCGGCGGTGGAGTGACGTCCTCAGAGCAGCAGGCCGCCGTCGCTGTGCATCCAGTCCACGAAGGTGGTGGACACCGAGGCGGCGCAGTCGAGCAGCTCCATCAGCAGCGCGTCGTGCACGCCGGAGCGCAGGGGCACCTGCCACTCGGCGTAGATCGGCAGTTGGCCGCGCTCGGTGGGGTCGCCCACGTAGGCCTTGGCGAAGCGGCGGGTGTGGTTCCACTCGTTGACCGCGCGGTAGGCGAGGTCGGCCAGCTCCGGCGGCACGGTGGCGTGCGGACGGGCCCGGATCACCAGGATCTCGTCGTCAGGCCCCTCGACCGCGAACAGCAGGGCGTGGCGCTCCCAGAGCGCCAGCAGGCTCTCCTCCCCGTCGGAGAGGTAGCGGATGTCGAGCAGGTCGAGGGTGGCGGCGATGCGGCGCAGGTTGACCTGTGGTGTCTCGGCCGGCGCCAGGGTCGTCGGCGCCGGTGGCAGGCTGTCCATCATGGACAGATCGTCCGGCACCTCGAAGAGGCTGCGTTGTTGCGGGACCGTACGCGGACGCGCCGTCCCCGCCGTCGACTGACCCACCCGCAAGCGTTGCCACGAAAACCACGCCATGCCCATGCTCCTGTCCGACCGTAGCCTGAAGCCGACAGATCAATGCTGAGGGAGATTGCTCGCCTACCCTCAGTTCCATCCCCGGCGAGGAGGCTACCCGTACAGCCGTCTTTCGTCATCCCCTTACCGAAGGTCCCGGGCTGAACAGACGATGTCCGATCAACCGATCGACCGACTTGCAATCGGCCGTACGGACAACACGGGTGCCCGGAACCACGCTGTGCCATAGGAACCGGCGAGTCCCGTCCATGTCCCGGCGGTGACCACGGTCACCTCCTCGGCACCGAGGAAGCCCATCCGCACCAACCCTTGCACGAGCCGCTGCGGCACGGCGAACGCCACGCCGTCCACATCGGACGTTCCGCTCACCACGATGTGGTCCAGGAGCGCGTCGCGCAACACCCGCTGCCCGACGACACGGCCCTTGAGGCCGGTGGACTCGACATCGCGCAACGCCTGCGCGGCGGACGCCGCCACCCCGCCGACCACGGTCGCGGGCAGCCGCTCGACGGCCGTGACGGTCGCCGGGGGCAGCGCGCCGCGCCACCGGTCGTCCAGCACCGGCGGCTCCGCGACGCCCTCCAGCAGCGCCGAGGCCGCGGCCACCCGGTCGCGGTCCACGCTGCCGGCGACGGTGCGGGTGACCAGCACACCCCACGGCAGCGACGCCCACAGCGCCACCCGGTCCGGCCCGGCCGGACGCAGCCGCACCAGCGTCGCCGGGTCCAGCCGCAGCAGCCGGCGCAGGAACACCGCCGCGTCGGCGCGGTCGCTCAGGTCGACAGCCATGGCTTCAGGAAACTCTGCTCGGCCTCGCTCATCCGGCGCGGCCGCTGCTTGTCCAGGTCGTACGGCACCAGCACGGACCGGGCCCGGCTGGCCAGCAGGTCCCCGTCGAACAGCTCGTAGCAGACGGTGAACCGGGACGATTTGAGATCGGCGATCCACAGTTCGATGCGCACCGGGTCGCCGTAGTCGACGGGCCGCAGGTAGTCCACCTCGTGCCGGGACACCACGATGCCCTCCTCGAAGGAGGTCACTCCGGCCTCCCGGGCGCCGACGAACATCATCGCGACCCGGGCCTCCTCGTACAGGGTGAGGAAGCGCGCGTTGTTGACGTGCCCGTACGCATCAAGATCGGACCACCGCAGCGCGCAGTGGTAGGTGAATCTCATGGTTCTCCCACTCGCCTTGATCGTTCGGCCTGCCGGTCGCTCGCGCGACCGGCAGGCCGGTGGATCTTCAAGATCCGGATCAGTCGCGCGTCAGCCTGCGGTGGGTGACCCGGTGCGGGCGGGCGGCCTCGACACCCAGGCGCTCGATCTTGTTCTTCTCGTACGACTCGAAGTTGCCCTCGAACCAGAACCACTTCGACTCGTTCTCGTCGGTGCCCTCCCACGCCAGGATGTGGGTGGACACGCGGTCGAGGAACATCCGGTCGTGGGAGATGACCACGGCGCAGCCGGGGAACTCCAGCAGCGCGTTCTCCAGGCTGGAGAGCGTCTCCACGTCCAGGTCGTTGGTGGGCTCGTCGAGCAGCAGCACGTTGCCGCCGATCTTGAGCGTCAGCGCCAGGTTGAGCCGGTTGCGCTCGCCGCCGGACAGCACGTTGACCGGCTTCTGCTGGTCCGGGCCCTTGAAGCCGAACGCGGCCACGTACGCCCGCGACGGCATCTCGACCTTGCCGACCATCAGGTAGTCCAGGCCGTCGGAGACGACCTCCCACACGGTCTGCGAGCTGTCCAGGCCGGCCCGGTTCTGGTCGACGTACGACAGCGTCACCGTCTCGCCGACCCTGACCGCGCCGTCGTCCGGCTTCTCCAGCCCGACGATGGTCTTGAACAGGGTGGTCTTGCCGACACCGTTGGGGCCGATGATGCCGACGATGCCGTTGCGCGGCAGCGAGAACGACAGGTTCTCGATGAGCACCCGCTCGCCGAAGCCCTTGACCAGGTCCTTGGCCTCGATCACCGTGTTGCCCAGGCGCGGGCCCGGCGGGATCTGGATCTCCTCGAAGTCCAGCTTGCGGGTCTTCTCAGCCTCGGACGCCATCTCCTCGTACCGGTCCAGACGGGCCCGGGACTTGGTCTGGCGCGCCTTGGCGTTGCTGCGCACCCACTCCAGCTCCTCGGAGAGCCGCTTGCGCATCTTGGCGTCCTTGCGGCCCTCGATCGACAGACGCGCGGCCTTCTTCTCCAGGTAGGTGGAGTAGTTGCCCTCGTACGGGTACGCGCGCCCGCGGTCGAGCTCGAGGATCCACTGGGCCACGTTGTCCAGGAAGTACCGGTCGTGGGTGATCGCGATCACCGTGCCGGGGTACTTCGCCAGGTGCTGCTCCAGCCAGAGCACGCTCTCGGCGTCCAGGTGGTTGGTGGGCTCGTCGAGCAGCAGCAGGTCGGGCTGCTCCAGCAGCACCTTGCACAGCGCCACGCGGCGCTTCTCGCCACCGGACAGCGGGCCGACCGGCAGGTCGGGCTCCGGGCAGCGCAGCGCGTCCATGGCCTGCTCGAGCTTGGAGTCGAGGTCCCACGCGTCACTGTGGTCCAGCTGCTCCTGGAGCCGGCCCATCTCGTCCATG
The DNA here is from genome assembly GCF_007483665.1 of Catellatospora sichuanensis. Taxonomy (GTDB): domain Bacteria; phylum Actinomycetota; class Actinomycetes; order Mycobacteriales; family Micromonosporaceae; genus Catellatospora; species Catellatospora sichuanensis. The sequence goes on along the minus strand of NZ_VIQO01000024.1, from coordinate 223,653 downwards.
AGCTCGTCGGAGTAGTCGGTCGCCATCAGCTCGGCGATCTCGTTGAAGCGCGCGAGCTTGGCCTTGGTGTCGGCGACGGCGAGCTCGATGTTCTGCAGCACGGTCAGCGACTCGTCCAGGCGGGGCTCCTGCGCCACCATGCCGACGGTGTAACCGGGCATGAGCCGGGCCTCGCCGTTGCTGGGGATGTCCTGGCCGGACATGATCCGCAGAAGGCTCGACTTACCCGCGCCGTTCGGACCGACCACGCCGATCTTGGCACCCGGCAGGAAGTTGAGCGTGACGTTGTCGAGCACAACCTTGTCGCCGTGCGCCTTGCGTGCCTTCTCGAGCGTGTATATGAACTGGGCCACGGTCGGGCCAACCCCCTTCAGACAGTCTTCGTGTCAATACTCCCAGGTGGCCCCGCGACCCGGGACATGGGGCCGTGTGAGGTGGCTCGCTCGGCCCCGGACGTGCCCCGACCCGGACACAAGGTTTCGCAGGGCACGAGGTGGGCATCACGCAGCGGGTTGTGATCAAAGCGCAGCGCTGGGATGATCTACACGTATCGCCATCGCGTGTCGCGCCGATGATCCACCTTCCAGAGGACTTCAGTAGTCTCAGAGGATGGCCCACGATCCACCGATCGGAGGAGAGGCAGCGATGGTCGATCGCAGTCCGTTCGTTGTCGTCGCAAACCGGCTGCCCGTGGACGAAGTGACCACGGACACCCCGGGAGGCCGCGTCACCGGTTCCGGAGATTCCCGCCGCCGATGGCGGCGCAGCCCCGGCGGACTCGTCACCGCCCTGCACCCGGTGCTCGTCGAGCGCCACGGCACGTGGATCGGCTGGTCGGGTTCGCCCGGTTCGGCGCCGGACCCGTTCGAGCTGGACGGGATCAATCTGCGCCCGGTGCCGCTTTCGGAAGAAGACCTCGAGCGCTACTACGAGGGCCAGTCCAACGCCACCATCTGGCCGCTCTACCACGACAACGTCGAGCCACCGGTCTTCCGCCGCCGCTGGCGGGAGGCCTACCGGGTGGTCAACCGGCGCTACGCGGAGGCCGCCGCGGAGGTCGCCGCCGAGGGCGCCACCGTGTGGGTGCAGGACTATCAGCTGCAGTTGGTCCCCGCGATGCTGCGGGAACTGCGCCCCGACCTCAAGATCGGCTTCTTCCTGCACATCCCGTTCCCGCCGATCGAGCTGTTCATGCAGCTGCCGCAGCGCGCCGAGGTGCTGCGCGGCCTGCTCGGGGCCGACCTGGTCGGCTTCCAGCAGCGCCTGGCCGCGCAGAACTTCATCCGGCTGGCCCGGCATCTGCTCGGCACGCCGTACCACGGCAATGTGATCGAATATGAGGGCCGGCAGGTCAAGGCGGACGCCTTCCCGATCTCGATCGACGTGGGCGAGATGCAGCGTCTCGCGGACAACCCACTTGTCCGGGAGCGGGCGGTGCAGATCCGGGCCGAGCTGGGCGACCCCAAAACGGTCATTCTGGGCGTGGACCGGCTCGACTACACCAAGGGCATCGAGCACCGCCTGAAGGCATATCGCGAGCTCCTGGCCGCAGGGCGGCTGTCCGTGCCGGAATCGGTGATGGTGCAGGTCGCGACGCCGAGCCGGGAAAGGGTCGAGCACTACCAGGCACTTCGCATCAAGGTCGAGCGCGAGGTGGGCCGGATCAACGGGGATTTCGGCCGCGTCGGCGTGCCTGCCGTGCATTACCTGCACCAGTCGTACAGTCGCAGTGAGTTGGCCGCGCTCTACTGCGCGGCCGACGTCATGATGGTGACCCCGTTGCGGGACGGTATGAACCTGGTGGCCAAGGAGTACGTGGCGGCACGCTTGGAGCATGGTGGCGCACTCGTGTTGAGCGAGTTCGCGGGCGCGGCCGGAGAGCTGCGGCAGGCGTTCCTGTGCAATCCCCACGATCTGGACGCGGTCAAGGACGCACTCATGCGCGCGGTCACCGTCGACGAGCACGAGGCCCGGCGCCGGATGAGCGTGATGCAGCGGCACCTGCGCCGCCACGACGTGGCGCGCTGGGCGTCAGACTTCCTGACCGAACTGGGAGCAATACCATGACCCTGGGCATGACCGTCGATCTCGACCGCGACGGCTTCGACCCCGAACTGCGCTCCGCGCTCGCGCAGTTGGCCCGCGTGCCGCACCTGCTCGTCGCGTGCGACTACGACGGCACCCTGGCGCCGATCGTGGAGGACCCGTCCGCGGCCGCCCCCATCCCGGAGGCCGTCGCGGCGCTGCGATCGCTGGCCACGCTGCCGCAGACCACCGTCGCGGTGGTCTCCGGTCGGGCACTGCGCGACCTGGCGGCCCTGTCCCGGCTGCCCAGCGAGGTGCATCTCGTCGGCAGCCACGGCTCCGAGTTCGACATCGGCTTCGTCCAGCGGCTCGCCTCCGACCTGGTCGAACTGCGCAGCCGGCTGCAGACCGAGCTGGAGCGCATCGCCGCCGAGCACCCGGGCGTACGCCTGGAGAACAAGCCCGCCAGCGTCGCCGTGCACCTGCGCACCGCCTCCCGGGCCGTCGCCGCCGCGGTGACCGACGCCATCCGGTGCGGCCCGGCCGCCTGGGCCGGCGTGCACACCACGGAGGGCAAGGAGGTCGTCGAGCTGTCGGTGCTGGCCTCGCACAAGGGCACCGCGATCGACGAGCTGCGCCGCCAGGTGTCCGCGGGCGCGGTGCTGTTCATGGGCGACGACGTCACCGACGAGAACGCCTTCCGGCAGTTGTCGGGCAAGGACATCGGCGTCAAGGTCGGCGCGGGCGAGACCGCCGCGAACTTCCGGGTGCACGACCCCCTGCAGGCGGTGCGCATCCTGGCGCTGCTGCTGGACACCCGGCGGCACTGGCTGTTCGGCGAGCGGGCCGTGCCGATCGAGCGCCACTCGATGCTGGCCGACGGCCGCACCGTCGCGCTGATCAGCCCGGACGCCCGGGTGAGCTGGCTGTGCCACCCGCGGCCGGACAGCGCGGCGATCTTCGCCGACCTGCTCGGCGGCGCGCCCGCGGGCCACTTCACCGTCGCTCCGCAGCGTGGCGGCCACCCGCTGGGCCAGCGCTACCGCCCCGGCACGATGACCGTGGAGACCCGCTGGTCCGGGCTGACCGTGACGGACTGGCTCGAGGGCGACAGCCTGATGCGCCGCCTCACCGGCAACACCGTGGTGCGCGTCGAGTACGCCCCGCGTCCGGAGTTCGGGCAGGTGCCGGTGCAGCTGCAGCCGCTCACCGACGGGCTGCTCGTGCTGGGCACCAGCGAGCACCTGTGCCTGTACTCCCCCGGTGTGGAGTGGGACGTGGTCGACGACGGCGGGCACGACACCGCCCGCGCGGTGATCGACCTGTCCCGGATGAACGGCGAGGCGCTGCTCGAGATGCGCATGCGCAGCCACAACCTGACCGCGCACCCGCTGACCGCGACCGAACGGCTGGAGCAGGTCGAGCAGCCGTGGCGGGAGTGGGCCAACTCCCTGGAGCTGCCCTCGGTCGAGAAGGAGGTGGTCATGCGCAGCGCGCTCACGCTGCGCGGGCTGTGCCACTTCGAGGGCGGCGGCGTCATCGCGGCGGCGACCACGTCCCTGCCGGAGACGCTGGGCGGCATCCGCAACTGGGACTACCGCTTCGTCTGGCTGCGTGACGGCGCGATGACCGTCAAGGCGCTGGTCGAGCTGGGCTCGCTGACCGAGGCCGAGGCGTTCCTGCGCTGGGTCGACGGCGTGGTCGACCGCACCGGCGGGCACCCGGAGCGGCTGCACCCGCTCTACACCGTGGACGGCTACGAGCTCGGCCCGGAGGCCGTGATCGAGAGCCTGCCCGGCTACGCCGGCTCCCGGCCGGTGCGCGTCGGCAACGCCGCCAACAAGCAGCTGCAGCTCGACGTGTTCGGCCCGGTCGCGGACGTGCTGATGGCGGTCGCGGACCGGCGCGGCAAGATCCGTCACGAGGAGTGGCGGGTCATGGAGGCCATGGTGCAGGCCTGCAGCCAGCGCTGGCACGAGCCCGACCACGGCATCTGGGAGGCCCGCCTGCCTCCGCGCCACCATGTGTACTCCAAGGTCATGTCGTGGATGACGGTGGACCGGGCGCTGCAGGTGCTGGAGCGGCACACCACCGAGGAGCGGCCCGAGTGGGTCGAGCTGCGGGACCGGATCGCCGAGAACGTCCTGCACCAGGGCTGGCACGAGGGCACCAAGGCGTACACGGTGGCCTACGGCTTCCCGGAGATGGACGCGTCCAGCCTGTGGATCGGGCTGTCCGGCCTGCTGGCCGACGACGACCCGCGCTTCCTGGACACGGTGCTCGCGGTAGAGGCCGAGCTGCGTTCGGGACCGGTGGTCTACCGGTACAAGTGGGACGACGGCATGCCCGGCAAGGAGGGCGGCTTCCACATCTGCACGGCGTGGCTGATCGAGGCGTACCTGCGGACCGGCCGCCGGGCCGACGCCGAGGAACTGTTCGACCAGATGCTGGCCACGGCCGGCCCGACCGGACTGCTCCCCGAGCAGTACGACCCGGACCTGGAGCGCGGCCTCGGCAACCACCCGCAGGCATACAGCCACCTGGGCCTGATCCGCTGCGCCCAACTCCTGGGCCGCTGACGAAGGAAGGGCACCTTCACAACGCTCAGCGTTGTGAAGGTGCCCTTCCTAACGCTCTCCCCTCCACCCACCCAGACCGCCGACGCGTCGTCGCGACGCCTCCGGCGGCCGTCGCGTTGCAGTTTCGGGGAAACTGCACGATCCAGCCCTTCGATTCCTGCACTTTCCCCGAAACTGCAACGCGAAGCGCGCGGAGGCGGCGGCGGGGTGGGAGGTGGGTCAGGGGGTGGGGGGGAGGACGGCGGCCACGTGGCCGATGACGACGATGGCGGGCGGGTTGAGGCGCTTGGCCAGGTCGGGGAGGTCGGCGAGGGTGCCGTGGAGGGACTGCTGCTGGTCGGTGGTGCCCTCTTGGATGACCGCGGCGGGGGTCGCGGCGTCGCGGCCGTGGGTCAGCAGTGTCGCCACGATGGCGGGCAGATTCTTCAGGCCCATCAGGATGACCAGGGTGCCGCGCAGCCGGGCCAGCGCGGGCCAGTCCACGAGTGAGTCCGGATGGTCAGGGCCGAGGTGGCCGCTGACCACGGTGAACTCGTGGGCCACCCGGCGATGCGTCACGGGGATCCCGGCCGCCGCCGGCACCGAGATGGCGCTCGTCACGCCGGGCACCACGGTCACCGGCACACCCGCCTCGGTGCAGGCCAGCACCTCTTCGCCGCCGCGGCCGAACACGTACGGGTCGCCGCCCTTGAGGCGCACCACGAACAGCCCGGCCTTGGCCCGTTCGACCAGGACGCGGTTGATCTCCTCCTGCTGCGCGGCGGGCCCGTACGGAAGTTTGGCCACGTCGACCAGTTCCACGTCGGCGCGCAGCTCGTCGAGCAGCAGGCCGGGGCCGAGCCGGTCGGCGACCACCACGTCCGCGGCGGCCAGCAGGCGGCGGCCCTTGACCGTGATCAGCTCCGGGTCGCCGGGGCCCCCGCCGACCAGCGCCACGGTGCCCTTGACCGTCTCCGGCACGGTCGCCTCGTCGGTGGCCAGCAGGTTCGCGATGCGGTCGCGCACGGCCACCGCCCGCCGGGGCGAGCCGCCCGCGAGCACGGCCACGGTCACCGCGCCGTGGCGGGCCACCGCCGGGGTCCAGGCGCTCGCGGCGTGCCGGTCGTCGGCGCGTACGCAGAAGATGCGGCGCTGCTCCGCAGCGGCCGAGACCGACTCCGCGGCCTCATGGTCGTCGACCGCGACCTGCACCAGCCACACGCCGTCCAGGTCGTCCTCCGCGAACGGACGCGCGAGCCAGGTGAGCCGGCCCGCATCGGACAACCCGCGCAGCGCGGGCGTCAACTCCGGTGCGACCAGCCGCACGTTCGCACCAGCCGCCAGCAACGCCGGCACCCGTCGGGTCGCCACCGCGCCACCGCCGACGACCAACACCAGTCGCCCGTCCAACCGGAGCGCCAGGGGATACAGCTCAGTCACGGGTGTCCTCACTCGGTTCAACGGCGAGCCACCACCCGCCGCTCACTCCTCGACCTTCGCGGCGACACCGGCGCTGTCGAATGTCGCCATCTCGTGCAGGACCCGCACCGAGCCGGCGACGATCGGGTAGGCCAGCACCGCGCCCGTGCCCTCGCCCAGCCGGAGGCCGAGGTCGAGCAGCGGGTTCAGTTCGAGCTGCGACAGCGCCACGCTAGCGCCCGGCTCGACCGACTGGTGTCCCGCGATCATGGCGTCCCGGCTGCTGGGCGCGAGGGCGGCGGCCGCCAGTGCGGCGGCGGCGGCGATCACGCCGTCGAGGATGACCGGCACCCGGCGCGACGCCGCGCCGAGGATGAAGCCGGTCAGCCCGGCGTGCTCGAGGCCGCCGAGCGCGGCCAGCACCGCCACCGGGTCGGTGGCCGGCTCGCCGCCCCAGGACGGGCCGTGCAGCGCCAGCGCCTGCCGGATCACCTCGACCTTGCGCAGGTGGGTGGGCGCGTCGATGCCGGTGCCGTAGCCGGTCACCACACCGGCGTCGCGGCCGGTGAACGCGGAGATGAGTGCCGCCGACGCGGTCGTGTTGCCGATGCCCATGTCCCCGGTGAGCAGCACCCGGGCTCCGCCGTCGATCATCGCGTGCGCGGTCTGGATGCCGACCTCGAGCGCGGCCTGTGCCTCGGCGCGGGTCATCGCGGGCTCGACGGTCATGTCCCGGGTGCCGTGCCGGACCTTGGCCGAGATCAGGCCGTCGGCCGGGGGCAGGTCGGCGGCGACGCCGATGTCGACCACGGTCACCGTCACGCCGGTCTGCCGGGCCAGCGCGTTCACGGCCGCGCCGCCGGCCAGGAAGTTGCCGACCATCTGCGCGGTGACCTCCTGCGGCCACGGGGTCACGCCCTGCGCGTGTACGCCGTGGTCCCCGGCGAAGACGGCGAGCTGGGCCGGCTCCAGCAGCGGTGGCGGGCAGACCGCGGTCAGCCCGGCCAGGCGCACCGACAGTTCCTCCAGCTCACCGAGCGATCCGGCCGGCTTGGTCAGCCGCGACTGCAGTTCGCGCGCCTGCTTCATCGCGGCGCCGTCGAGCGGACGGACCGCCTCGATCGTTAAGCCCAACAGCTCACTCGTCACGACCTCACCTCACCACGTCGGCTGTCGCGATGCCGACTCGGGGGTAGAAAACGTCGCGTCTTTTACTGCTTTGAATCCATCTCCTGAGTAGTTTGTCCTACCTTTGTAGGGTGAAGCCGCTTAGCCGCCTAAAAGGTGCAATTTCCGCCACCGGACGTCTCGCGCCGATCCTGCGCTCGGGCTTGCTCGCAGGCGTCGTCGTCGCCGCGGTCACCTACCCCCTCGCCGCGGTGGGCGGCCTGGGGCTGAAGGCCGGCGCCGATTTCTACGACTCGCTGCCGGCCGAGCTCAAGAGCCTGCCGCCGGCGCAGACCAGTTACGTGTACGCCTCCGACGGCAAGACGCTGCTCACGAACTTCTACGAGGAACACCGCAAGTACTCGCCGATCGCCGAGGTCTCGGACAACATCCGCAAGGCGATCGTGGCCAGCGAGGACGGGCGCTTCTACGAGCACAACGGCGTCGACGCCAAGGGCATCGCGCGTGCCTTCGTGGCCAACCACACCGCGGGCGAGGTGTCTCAGGGCGCCTCGACGCTGACCATGCAGTACGTGCGCATGGCGCTGCGCGACGGCGCGCAGACCCCCAGCGAGGTCATGGCGGCGACCGAGCAGACCCCGCTGCGCAAGATCCGTGAGGCCCGGCTGGCCATCAAGGTGGAGAAGGAGCTGTCGAAGACCGACATCCTCGAGCGCTACCTGAACGTGGCCTACTTCGGCCACCGCGCGTACGGAGTCTTCGCCGCGGCGCAGATCTTCTTCTCCAAGCTGCCGAAGGACCTGACGCTGGCCGAGTCGGCCACGCTGGCCGGCCTCGTCAAGGCACCCACCGCATACGACCCGGCGGGCAGCGACCAGACGGCCGCCACCCAGCGGCGCAACTACGTCATCGACCGCATGGCGGAACTCGGCTACATCACGCCTGAGGTCGCGGCGACGACGAAGAAGGAACCCATCAAGCTGAAGATCACCGAGCCGCCGAACGACTGCATCGCGGTGGGCAAGAAGAACAACAGCTGGGGCTTCTTCTGCGACATGTTCAAGAACTGGTGGCTGTCGCAGCCGGCCTTCGGGGCCAACCCGGGCGAGCGCGAGGACAACCTGCGCCGCGGCGGCTACAAGATCACCACTTCGCTGGACCCGAAGGTCCAGGACATCGCGATGGACCACGTCACCAAGCGCCAGCCGATCGGCAGCGCGTACGCCCTGGGCGAGGTCGTGGTGCAGCCCGGCACCGGGCTGGTCAAGGCCATGGCGGTGAACCGCACCTACTCGCTCGACCAGGCGGGCAACGGGGCGCACACCGACCCCAAGCGCTACGGCAAGGTCAAGGGCAACTACCCGAACACGGTGAACCCGCTGCTCGGCGGCGGCAACCTGCCGGGCTACCAGGCGGGCTCGACGTTCAAGATCTTCACGATGGTCGCCGCGCTCGACGCCGGGATGAAGATGAACACCTGGTTTTACGCGCCGCACCGGTACAAGTCGCAGTACTTCGCCGGCTGGGGCGAGCGCGGCTCCTGCGGCGGCGGGCACTGGTGCCCGTCCAACGCCAGCGGCTCGATGACCGGCAACCACGCCATGTGGTCGGGCTTCGGCAAGTCGGTCAACACGTATTTCGTGCAGCTGGAGCAGAAGGTCGGCGCGGACAAGGCGGTCCGCATGGCCGAGCGGCTCGGCCTGAAGTGGCGCACCGACATCGACCAGCTGCAGGCGTCGCCGGGCAAGTCCAAGACCTGGGGCTCGTTCACCCTCGGTGTCGCGGACACCACGCCGCTGGAGATGGCCAACGCGTACGCCACCATGGCCGCCGACGGCAAGTACTGCGACCCGCTGCCGGTGCTCGGCATCGTCAAGCCCGACGGCAGCCCGGCGATGATGGAGGTCAAGGGCCAGCAGGTGCCGGTCGCGACGCCCCGCTGCCGGCAGGAGGTCAGCAAGGACGTGGCCCGTGCCGCCACCGACGCGATGCGCTGCGTCACCGGGTACGGCGCGGCCAAGGGCGGCTGCGGCGGCTGGTCCACCGCCCCCGGCGTCTACGGCATGGTCGACCGGCCGGTCGCGGGCAAGACCGGCACCACCGACGACACCCGGGCCGCCTGGTTCGTCGGGTTCACCAAGGAGCTGGCCGCGGCGGCGTTCATGGCCGACCCGGACAACCCGTTCCACGCCACCGGCGACTACAACGCCTGGAAACCGATCGAGACCGTGGCGTACACCCTGAAGGACTCGCTGAAGGGCAAGGACGTGCAGCACTTCAGCCCGCCCTCCGACAAGATCCTCGGAAAGAAGCCGGCGAACCTGCCGAAGATGAAGAAGAAGAAGAAGAACTGAACGGCTCACACAGTGCAGGGGCCCCGCCGATCGGCGGGGCCCCTGCACTGTGTGAGCTCAGCGCAGATCGGCCGCGACGATGGACCAGACCTCCAGGTCCACCCGGCCGCTGTGCACGTATCCGGCGTTGCGCAGCAGGCCCTCGTAGGTGAAGCCGGCCTTCTCGGCGACCCGGCGCGAGGCCGTGTTGCCCGGGGCCACCCGCAGCTCGATGCGCTGAAAGCCGTGCTCCAGCACCAGCGCCAGGGTCAGCGCGTCCACCGCCTCCGGGGCCATGCCCAGCCCGCGGGTGTCCGCGGAGACCGCGTACGAGATCTCGGTGACCCGGCCGACCCAGTCCGTGCGCTTGGTCCACAGGCAGCCGACCAGCCGCTGGTCCTCGCGCCGCACGATGCCGTAGTGGTCGCCGGCCCCGCTGTCGCGGCGCTCCCCCGCCATCTCCGTGCACCACGAGCGCCCGTCGATCTGGCCGAACTCCTTCGGGAACGGCAGCCAGCGCTGCGTCTGCTTGTCCGCGAAGATCTCCGTCACCGGGTCGGCGTCGGCGGCCACCAGCGGGCGCACGTCCAGCCGCGGCGTCTGCACGGTCATCGTCGGAAAGCGGCGCACCGCGACGTTGCCCAGCCCGGCCACGCCGGAATCGGGATTGGCAGACATACGACATACTCCAGACGTAAGGGCGGCCGCCTCGGCGGAGCACATGACCTGATCCTCGACAGAGCTGATCCTTGGACGAGCGGCCGCTGTCCGAAGCTGCACCATACCCGCTGTGCCATCCGGTCGCCCGAGTGACCGCTCCACCGATCGGCCGTGACAGAACTCACAGCTCAGGGCGTGGGTAAACTGCCCGGGTGCACGCCCTCCTCTCCCGCCGCTGGCTGACCGTCTTCGCCGTCGCCCTGCTCGCCTCCTTCGTGATGGTGCTGCTCGGCCGCTGGCAGTGGAGCCGCTACGAGCTGCGCAGCGCGATCAACGACCGGATCGATGCCAGCACCGTGGTCACACCCGTGCCGGTCGGCGAAGTGCTGGCCGCCGCCACCGGCAGCAAGGGCGCGGCACCGGGCCCGGGAGAGGACGCGGCCTGGACGCGGGTCACCGCGACCGGCCGGTACGACACCACGCAGGAGATCCTGGTGCGCAACCGCACCGTCGACGGGCAGGTGGGCTACGAGATCCTCACCCCGCTGCTGCTTGCCGACGGCTCGGCGCTGCTGGTCGACCGCGGCTGGGTGCCGCCGCACCCCGACGGCATCACCGTCGCGCCGCAGTTCCCCGCGGCACCGGGCGGCACCGTCACCGTCGTCGGCCGAGTGCACCTGACCGAGTCCGGCGCCGGCGCCGTCGACCAGCGCAACGGCCACTGGGAGACCCGCCGGGTCAGCGTGCCCGCCATCGCCGACAAGCTCACCTACCCGGTGCTCGGCGCATACGTGCTCGCCGACTCCGACACCCCCGGCGCACAGGGGCTGACCGCGATCGAGGTCGGCCACGAGAACGACTGGCTCAACCTCGGGTACGCGGTGCAGTGGTGGATCTTCGCGGCCGGTGCGCTGGTCGGCGTGGCCTTCCTGGCCCGCAAGGACCTGCGCGAGCAGCGGGCCGCCGAGGAGTCCGGCACCGGCCCGGACCCGGAGCCCTCACCGGAAACCGCCGCCGCCTCCGCCTGACCCGCGACCGTCCGGTGCGGACGGCCGCGCCGGAACGCATGGTGTCGCCTCGGGCACGGCCAGCCGCACCCGTGAGCGCCCGAGGCAGCCGATGCCGTGAACGGGCAACGGCTATCGTGCCGGTGTGACCGACGAGCAGCCCGACCAGCCGCGCCCCGACCTGCCGCCGACCCTCCCGCTGCCGACCGAGCCGATGAAGGCCTTCGGCGCGCGCGCCCGCGCCGAGATGCCCGACGCAGCTCAGGTCCCGGTCGCTGCCCCGCCGAGCGAACCGCCGGCCCCGCCGACCATGCCCGTGGTCTACCTCCCCACGCCGCCGGCCGACCCGACGCAGCCCATCCCGCCGGCACCCGCCGTGGGCTCGGCATCCGTCCCCACCGCGCCGACGGCCCCGATCTCCTCCGCACCCGCCGTGGGTTCCGCGCAGGTGGCCACACCACCGCTCGCGCCGATCTCCTCCGCACCCGCCGTCGGGTCCGCGCAGGTCTCCACTCCCCCGGTCGCCCCGTCGCCGTGGACGCCGCCCGTCGCCGCCGCACCACCGGCTCCGGCCGCACCCGTGGCACCGCCGGTTCCGCCCGTCGCGCCGCCGCCCGCGGCCCGCGCCACGCAGCCGACACAGCCCGCGCCGCCGCGCTTGCAGCTGCCGCACACCCCGGCTCCGGCGACACGTCCCCCGGCCACGCCCCCCGGCCGACCGGCCGCAGGACCCGGTCCGGTGCTCGTGCAGCTCGGCGAGGTGTCCGTCAGCTCGACCACGATCCACACGCCGGCGGGCGAGATCCCGCTGCGCGGTTCGCAGTGGGCGGTCAGCGACCAGTGGCACTCCCAGCAGCGCATCCCCGCTTGGGCGGTCGTCTGCGCCGTGGTGGGCTTCTTCCTGGTCTGCTTCCTGAGCCTGCTCTTCCTGCTCGCCAAGGAGACCCGGTACAACGGCACGGTCCAGGTCATCATCACCAACGGCCAGCGGCAGTACGTGGTCCGCATCCCGGTGACCGACCAGCGCGTGGTCGCCCACATCCACGCCCAGGTCAACTACGCCCGCTCCCTGGCAGCCCTGTAACCAGGCCGACGGGGCACCGCCCGGACCCCGTCCCGGCGCGTCCAAGATAGACGTTGGCCTATCACATCGAGAAAACGTGGATCAGACTCGATGTGATAGGCCAACGTCAATGCGAAACCGGGTATGGGCGCGGGGTGCCGCCCGCCGTTCCCGCGCCGAGGCGCTTGGCGGCGGGCGGCGGGAATCAGGCTGCGGCGGCCGCGGCCACGTTGTGCAGGAGCAGGGCCTCGGCGAGGCAGACCCGGGCGAACTCGCCCAGGTGCAGGCTCTCGTTCGGGCCGTGCGCCTTGGCGTGCGGGTCCTCTACGCCGGTGACCAGGATGGACGCGCCGGGGTACATCTCCTGGAAGGTGGCGATGAACGGGATCGAGCCGCCGACGCCGATCTCGACCGGCTCCGTGCCGTCCCAGGCGGTGGCGAACGCCGCGCGGGCCGCGTCGAAGTACTTGCCGGTCGCGTCGATCACGCACGGGTTGCCGTCGTGCTCGAACTCGAAGCTGAGCTTCGCACCCCATGGCACGTGCTTCTCCAGGTGCGCCATCAGCGCCTGGTACGCCGATTTCGGGTCGTCCCCGGGGGCGAGCCGCATGCTCAGCTTGGCGCGGGCCGCCGGCACCAGCGCGTTGGGCGCCTCGGCCGTACGCGGCGCGTCGATGCCGAGCACCGCCAGCGCCGGCTTGGTCCACATCCGGTCGACGATGCGGCCGGTGCCGATCAGCTCGACGCCGTCGAGGATGCCCGCCTCCGCGCGATAGCGGTCCACGGGGTAGTCCAGCGGCGCGGCCTCGCCGCTGACCAGGCCTGGCACCGCCACGTCGCCGTTGGCGTCGTGCAGGGTCGCCAGCAGCCGGCACAGCACGGTCAGCGCGTCGGGGACGGGGCCGCCGAACATGCCGCTGTGCACCGCGGACTCCAGCACCTGCACGTCGACGAAGGTGTTCACGATGCCGCGCAGCGAGGTGGTGAGCGCGGGCACGCCGATGTCCCAGTTGCCGGAGTCGGCGATGACGATGACGTCCGCCGACAGCTCCTCCTTGTGCTTGGCGAGCAGGCCCGGCAGCGAGTCGGAGCCGAACTCCTCCTCGCCCTCGACGAACACGACCACGCCCAGCGGCAGCCGGTCGTCGTCGGTGCCGCAGCCGAACGCGCGCAGCGCCGCGATGTGCGCCATGACGCCGGCCTTGTCGTCGGCGGCGCCGCGGCCGTAGAGGCGGCCGTCGCGCTCGGTCGGCTCGAACGGCTCGGACTCCCACTTGCTCAGGTCGCCGACCGGCTGGACGTCGTGATGGGCGTAGAGCAGGACGGTCGGCGCGCCGTCCGGGGCCGGGCGGCGGCCGATGACCGCGGGGTGCCCGTCGCCGATCCGGCTGACCTGCACGTCGAGCCCGACGCCGCGCATGAGTTCGGCGACCGCCTGGGCGGAACGCTCCAGCGGGGCGAAGTCGAAGCCGTCGAAGGCGATACCGGGGATGCGTACGAGCGCCTCGAGGTCGGCCCGTACCCCCGGGAGCTCGCGCTCGATCGCAGCGCGCAGCTCGTCAACAGTGAGGGTCGTCATGAGGATGATCCTGTCACGGCCCCCGGACGACCTGCACGGCGATCGGCCTGTTGGGGCCGGTGCCACCCGGCCGGGACCCCGGGAAGGCGCCGGTCAGCCGGCGCCGTCGACGCGCAGGTCGGCCAGCGCGGCGGTGCAGTCGGCGGCGAAGTGGATCGCCTCGCGCCGCCGCCACCGGCGCAGCACCGGCTGCATCGCCGGTCCGTCGCGCAGCACGCTGCGGGCCCGGCGCACCGCGGGCGGGGCGTCCACGTACACGGTGAGGTTCGCCCAGGCCCGGCCCTGCTCGCGGGCGCTGCCCACCCCCTCGACGAGCACGACCTCGGCGGGCCACACGGTCACCCACTCGGTGCCGAAGCGCTGCAGGTGCCAGTCGTACGGGTGGTAGCCGCCCGGCGCGCCGAGCCGGATCGGCGCGAGCACCTGCCGCTCCAGCCGCGACCAGTAGGTGAACTGGTCGTCCCAGCCGTCGATCAGGTCATCGGTGTGCACCACCGAGACCGAGCGCTCGCCCAGCGCCCGCGCCAGCCGCGCCGCGTAGAAGGTCTTGCCGGCCCCGCTCGGCCCGTCGACCAGCACCAGCCTGCTGCGCCCGAGCCGCGGCGGCGCCGCGAACAGCCGCGTGACCTCGTCGCCCATCACTTCGGCCGTCATGCGAGCGTCGGCGCACCGGGCGGCAGGAACGGCAGGCCCACCTGCGCTCCCTTCTCGATCAGCTGCCAGAGGCCCTCGGTGTCCAGGTGCTCCTCCACCAGGTCACCGAGCCGGTCGACGGTCGCCTCGCGCATCGCCGCGAAGCTCGTGTCCGGCGCAACCTCGAACCCGTGCCGCCCGGCCAGGCCCGCGACCAGGGTGAGGAAGCGGCGGCGGAACTCGTCGGACTCGAACGCGCCGTGCCAGTGCGTGCCGAACACGTTGCCGGCGGCCACGCCCTCCGACTCGCCGCCGGGCAGGGTGATCAGCGAGGCCAGCGCCGGATCGCGGTACGCCACCTGCCCGTGATGGATCTCGTAACCGCGCACCTGCGCCCCGAGCGCCTGACCGGCCGGCCGGGACAGCGTCTTGTCCGGCGCGAACACGATCCGCACCGGCAGCAGCCCGAGGCCGGAAACGTCGCCGCGGCGGCTCTCCACCTCGTCGGCGATCTGCTCGGACAGCATCTGGAAACCGCCGCAGATGCCCAGCAGCGGCCGACCCGCGCGGGCATGCGCGAGCACCGCCCGGTCCAGTCCGGTGTCGCGCAGCCAGCGCAGGTCGTCCACGGTCGCCTTGGTGCCCGGCAGCACCACCAGGTCGGCGTCGGCGATCTCGCCCGGCTCGACGGTCAGCCGCACGCTCACCCCCGGCTCGCAGGCCAGGGCTTCGGCGTCGGTGGCGTTGGAGATGTGCGGCAACCGCACCACGGCGACCCGCAACCACTCCTGGCCCCGGGCCGGGCCGGGTCGCCCGAGCACCCGCCCGTACGCGAGCGCATCCTCCGCGTCGAGCCACAGGTCCACATCGAACGGCAGCACGCCGTACACGGTCCGGCCGGTGGCCGCCTCGATCATGTCGATGCCGGGCTGGAGCAGCTCCCGCGAGCCGCGGAACTTGTTGACCACGAACCCGGCGATCAGCGCCTGGTCCTCGGCGTCGAGCAGGGCGACCGTGCCGAACATGGCCGCGAAGACGCCGCCGCGGTCGATGTCGCCGACCACGATCGTGGGCATCCGCCCGTGCCGGGCCAGCCCCATGTTGACGTAGTCGTGATCCCGAAGGTTGATCTCCGCCGGGCTGCCCGCGCCCTCGCACACCACCACGTCGTACTCGGCCCGCAGCTCGTCGTAGGCGGCGAACGCCGCACCCGACATGGCCGACTTCAGCCGCCGGAAGTTCGCCGCGTCGATGGTGTCCACCGCCTGCCCCATCAGCACGACCTGGCTGGTGTGGTCGCTGCCGGGCTTGAGCAGCACCGGGTTGAACCGCACCTGCGGCTCCAGCCCGCTGGCGACCGCCTGGAGCGCCTGCGCCCGCCCGATCTCACCGCCGCGGCCCGACGCGTCGACGACGACCGCCGAGTTGTTCGACATGTTCTGCGCCTTGAACGGGGCCACCCGCACACCGCGGCGGTGCAGCCAGCGGCACACCCCGGCGGTCAGCACGCTCTTGCCGGCGTCGGAGGTCGTGCCGGCTATCAAGATCCCGCTCATGCTCCCAGCCTAGGGGAACGCGGTGGGCCGTCTGCCATGCCGGAACGGCGACGACCCGGCCGCACCGTCGCGCCGCCGCGGTCACGCCCGAGACCTGGCCCGGGAGTGTCCAGGGAGCGGGGCGACCGGCCTCCCCAGCAAGCCCGCCGGCCGCCCCTCCCCTGCACGACATGGCCCGCCCGCTGATGCGCCCGCCGCTACCGCGGGCCGCCGACGCGCGTCCCTACCGCGGACGGCGGAACGGGCCATGCCCCCTCCCAGGGGTCTATGCCGCGACGGGCACGCGTGAGCGGGCCGCCGCCTCGTCCTCGTCGAGGTCCTCGTCCTCCTCCCCGTCGGCGTCCTGCTCGTCGGCGACGAGCTCGGCCTGCAGGCCGCCGCCGCGCAGCGACGCGATCGCGTCGAGGTCAAACGCCCCGCCGAACGCGTCGTCGTCGGCGAACAGCGGGTCGTTCGGGTCGGGGCCGATCCGCATGTCCGGCGCGGCCTCGGTCTCCTCGCCGCCCACCCGGCTCTCACCCGTGCCGTCCTCGACCGCGCTGGTCGAGGTGCCCGGCTTGGTCCGGGCGAACCTGCCCCGGCCCCGGGACAGGTCGTGGCCGACCGCCGCCGCCTCCAGCTCGTACATCACGCGGCGCTGGCCGTCCTCGTCGATCCAGTCCCGGGTGTAGAGGCGGCCGACGACCACGACGGGATCGCCCACCATCACCGAGCTGGCGACGCCCTCGGCGAGCCGCCGCCAGCAGTTGACCCGCACGCGCAGGCTGTTCCCGTCGACCCAGCGGTTGTTGGCCCGGTCCAGCCGGCGGGCCGTGGAGGCCACCTTGAAGTTGGCCACGAGCTGCCCGGACTGGCTGGTGCGCCGCCACTCCGGCGCGGTGAGGACATTGCCCACGATCGTGACGTTCGTGTCGAACACTGTCATTTCTCCTCTCGGCGTCCGATGCACAGAGGGTGCGCCGAGAGCGCGGTGCCGAGCCATCCCTCAGCCCCGCGAGCTGTGGACGATGCGCGGCTTGGGGATAACGCCCTGATCATGGAGTTGATCTGTTAAGGCAGACCCCTACCTCGCGGTAACATAGCGGCGTGCAGACCGACATCCTGGGCGAGCCGTACCTGCAGCGGGTCATCGAACTCCCCGACGACGACCAGGGCCCCGTCGTCGCGACGCTGGTCAGCCGGCGTGCGCCCGAAAGCACCGGCCGCGCGGTGCTCTACCTGCACGGATTCACCGATTACTTCTTTCAGAGACACCTGGCCGACTTCTTCGTCGAGCGCGGCTACGACTTCTACGCCCTGGATCTGCGCAAGTACGGCCGCAGCCTGCTGCCCCACCAGACGCCCAACTTCGCCCGCAGCATGGCCGAGTACTTTCCCGAGCTGGACGAGGCGGCGCGGATCATCCGCGAGGAGGACGGCCACGACACGATGGTGGTCGCCGCGCACTCGACCGGGGGCCTCATCTCCTCGCTGTGGGCGCACGCCCGCGCCGCCGACCGGCTCGTCGACGGGCTGCTCCTCAACAGCCCGTTCTTCGACATCAACGCGCCATGGATCATGCGCCGCCCGGCCGTGTCGGCGGTCGGCTCACTCGCCCAGCGCGCGCCCTACCGCGTGGTGCCGCTGAAGCTGCCCGGCCTGTACGGCCGGAGCCTGCACCGCGACCACGACGGCGAGTGGGACTACCGGGTCGACTGGAAGCCCGTGACCGGGTTCCCGGTCCGGGTCGCCTGGCTCAAGGCGATCCGCAGTGGCCAGCGCCGCCTGCACGCCGGGCTGGGCCTGCAGGTGCCGGTGTTCGTCGGCTGCTCGACGGCGTCGTACCGGCAGCGGCAGTGGTCGGAGCTGGCGCACGAGGCCGACGCCGTGCTCAACGTCGACCACATCGTGCGCTGGGCACCGGCACTCGGCCGCGACGTGACACTGGTGCGCATCGAGGGCGGCAAGCACGACCTGACCCTGTCCCGCCAGCCCGCCCGCGACCGCTTCTTCACCGAGTCCGCCCACTGGCTCCAGACCCAGCTGCACTGACCCCACCACCAGGTTGATCATGAACTTAAGTTGCTGTTCGAACGGCGTGTCGCTGGCCTAGGATCGTGGTCAACTTCCGCCGGGTAGCCGATCACGCCGGTCGTCCCGCACGGTAGCCTTCAATCGCGCGCTCGTAGCTCAGCTGGATAGAGCAGGGGCCTTCTAATCCTCAGGTCGCAGGTTCGAGTCCTGCCGGGCGCACCACATCACGCATGGTCACCGAGGGGCGAGCAATGCCTGCCCACCCGTCCAGCCACGCGAGAACGACCGCGCGTCCCGTCGGCCTGTGGTGATAACTTCCGCCGGTGAGCTACCCCTCTCCTGAACCGACTCCGCCGCCCTACGGGCAGCCGTACCCGCAGGTCCCGGCACCGCCGCAGTCCGGCCCGCCCGCCGACCCGTACGCGCCCTACGGTTCGAACCCCCAGTACGGCACGGGCCAGCAGTACGGCACCGGCCCTCAGTACGCCGCGGGCCAGCCCTTCAGTGCTCCGCCGCAGCAGACGCCACCCGGCGGCTACGGCGTCCCGTACCAGCAGCTGCCCCCGGCGAAGTCGGGAACCAACGGCTTCGCCATCGCCTCGCTGGTCTTCGGCGTCATGGGCGGCGTCCTGCTCGGCTTCATCTTCGGTTTCGTGGCGCTGTCGCAGATCAAGAAGCGCAACCAGAGCGGCAAGGGCATGGCCGTGGCCGGCCTGGTCCTCAGCACGATCTGGTCGCTGGTCATCTGCGGCGTGATCGGCCTGGCGATCGTGGCCGCCAACGACGACAGCACCACCGGCACCACCAGCACGACCGGCGGGGACGACACCTCCGTCTACTCGCTGCGCATCGGTGACTGCCTCAACGACCTCAACACCGAGGACGAGATCGAGGAGCTGCCGGTGGTGCCGTGCAGTGAGCCGCACGACGGTGAGGTCTACGCCGAGTTCAAGCTGACCGAGACCGCCTACCCCGGCGTCGACGCGATCGAGAAGAAGGCCGACCCGCGCTGCGCGGACCTGCTGAAGTCGTACGCGCCCAAGGCCGTGGACGACCCGGCCGTGGACACGTACTACCTCTACCCGACAGCGGAGAGCTGGGCGCGCGGCGACCGCGCGGTGACCTGCATCGCCACCTTCGACCCGGCACGCACGGGCAAGCTCAAGGGCTGACCCGAGACGCCGCCCGGGTCGCCCACCGGGCGGCGTCTCATCTGCGGTGTCGGCTCACCGGTCGCGGTGTGTTCTCACCGCCGACGGCGCCGTCGCAGCAGCAGCACCACCGGCGTCGCGAACAGGGCGGTGCCCACCGCCGCGCCGCCGAGCAACGACAGGTCGAGCGGCTTGCCGCCGGTGGTGGCGGCGATGACGGCCAGCAGCACACTGAACGTGCCCAGGCCCACGGCGACCAGCGTCAGCAGCACCATCGCGATGATCTCACCGGCGTTGGCGCCACCGGCGTCCACCCGTCTCCCACCGGGCCTGGGGATCGTGGCCGGGTCGCGGGCAGGCATCGGGATGTGCCGGGCCGGTTCGACGGCCGCGTCCAGCGCGGCCGGGTCGGGGGGCGGCACCGCCCACATGGTGGGTTCCAGGTGCAGCACGACGCCGTCGTCGCCGATGAGCCGTCGGGCCCCGTCGGGCCACGTCATCATGGCCGCGCACGCGTCGTAGCGGACCGTGGCGCACGAGCCGGGGCGTACGATGCTCGTCGCCTCCGGCCCGATCACCAGCTCCACCGCGGCGTCCTCCCGGTGCGGATGGCGGCGGCCGTCCACCTCGTGCGCCGAGGACGGCGGGGCGGCGGTGAACCCGGCCCAGTCGGCCGTGGTGCGGTGGGGTGCCTGCAGCAGCCCGGCGTCGACGGCCTCGGCGGCGACCGCGTGCACCTGCTCGGCGGTGACGGCCGAGAGCTCCGCGCGCAGCTCGTCCACGGTCAGGTTGCGCTGGCCGGTGAGCAGGTTCAGGGCGTGTCCGGGCAGGCGGGCCGCCTCGATCTCGGGGTGGTTCAGCTTCTCCAGGGACTTCGTGCGTACGCCGGCGACGCTGCTCGGATCGATGTTGCCGTACCGCATCCGGGCCAGCACGTCGACGAAGCCGCCGAGCACGGCGTCCTGCTTGCCCGGCAGCGCGTCCGCGTGCGCGGTGACCGTGGCGCAGCCGTCACCGCGCGGGTCGTACGACGAGGTGGCGGTGTACGAGTAGCCGCCCTCCTGCCGCAGGTCGCGGAACAGCTCCCGTTCGAGCACTCCGGAGTAGACGCTGGCGGCGGTGCTGCGACGGACCACCGCACTGAAGACCACGCTGGTGTCGTCGCCGCTGAACCAGGCGGGTGTCGCCGGCAGCGCCGACGTGGGCAGGGGCGCGGCACGGCGTACCCCCGGCCGCAGTGGCAGCCGCAGGCCGGCGGGGATCCCGTTGCCGGCGATCCACAGCACGGCGTTCTCGCGGGTGAAGTAGTCCTCCACCCACTGGCGCAGGTCGTCGGGGCCCAGCCGGGCCAGCCCCCATTCGGGGTAGCTGGGCAGGCCGTAGCCCCGCGCGCCGTACCTCCGTAGCGGCAGCGCGCTGGTGGCGCCACGGCTGCGACTCTCGGTACGCAGGATCTCCTTCTCCGTCTCCAGCCGGTGCATCGGCAGGTCGGCGAGCCCGGCGCAGACCTTGCCGAGGTAGCCGACCACATCGGACTCGGAGCCCCGCAGGTGGAAATGGGTGTAGACGGAAGCCGTCTCACCGTTGTAGTGGTAGTCGGACAGCCCGCTGTCATGCAATGCCAGGTGTTCGACCAGGTGGGTGATGCCGTGCGTGGGCAGCGTCTCGTCGGCCTGGCCGACCCGGAAGATCAGCCCGGCCGCCGCTTGCCCGGAGGACGGCGCGACCAGCGTGGGCACCCCGTCGACCTCGGTCAGTTCGAGCACAGTCAGCCCCTCCGCGCCGCGAGGGCACGGTATCTGGCGAACTGCTCGGCCGGATCGCCGAGGTACGCCCAGGGGGCGCGGTCGGCCAGGTCGCCGAGCGCCTCGAAGTGGACGCGCGCCCGCCGGTGGTCGCCCGCCAGGCTGAACACCGCCGCGAAGTGGTTGTGGGCGCCCACCCAGCCGTAGTCCGGCCGGAACGACGGGTGCAGCACCGAGCGGGCGGCGGCCTCCACCAGTTCCTGCGCCACATCGGGGCGGCGGAAGTAGGCCGCCCGCTCGCTGCCGCGCAGGTCCCGCCAGTACTCCACGTGCGCGTGCGCGATCAGCACGGCGTTGGGGCCGCCCTCGGGCGCGGCTGCCGCGCACGCCCGCGCGAACGCGAACGCCGCCTCCCAGGAACCGCTCCATTTCGGACACAGTTGCTGGAGCAGTTGCGCCTGCGCGCCGTGCATGTGCGGATGGTGCATGGCCAGCCGGTCGTAGCGCCGCCTGGCCTCGGCCTGGCCTAGTTCCAGCCCGCGCGCGTTGATGATGCGCAGCGCCCACGCGGCCCCGTCGGCGGGGTCACGGGCGGTGACCTCGATCAACAAGCGCTCGCCGCGGCGCAGATGCGCGTGCATGCCGTCGAACTGCTCCCGGCTGACCTGCTGCGCCCGCGCGCCGGTGCGCGCCTGCCAGGCCAGCCCGACGGCACGCGCGCCGAGCAGCACCTTGGGCAGCAGCGCCGACGGCTGCGCCTGCGCCGCCTGCGCCAGGAACGCGTCCGCCTCCGGCAGGTCTCCCACGATCCGAGCCATGAAGTAGACGTCGTCGACGGTCTGCAACCGCGCGAACAGGTCGGACAGTGCGCTCCAAGCACCCTGGCGGCACCACGCCCGTACGTCCTCGACCTCGGGAAAGGCCACGGTGGGAGCCAACGGGGGTGGCGCCGGTCGAGGGATGATCGTCACCGGGGCATCCTAGGTGACCGGTCACGCTGTGCGATGCCCCGTGACGACCGCCGGACGGCTAGAGCTTGACCACCATCTTGCCGGTGTTCGCGCCGCGCAGCAGGCCCAGGAACGCTTCCGGCGCGTTCTCCAGCCCTTCGACCACGGTCTCCTCGGCCTTGATCTCACCGGCCGCGTACCAGGCGCCGACCTCGCGGATCAGATCGGCCATGCGGTCGTTGTGGTCGGTGACGATGAAACCGCGCATGGTGATCCGCTTGCCGATGAGCAGCGCCATGTTGTCCGGCCCCGGCACCGGCTCGTTGTACGCCGAGATCGCGCCGCACAGCGCGAACCGGGCGAACGGCCGCGCCCTGGCGATCGCCGCGGTGAGGTGGTCGCCGCCGACGTTGTCGAAGTACACGTCGACGCCCTCCGGCGCGGCCTGCTTGAGCAGTTTGGACACGTCGCCGTCGCGGTAGTTGAACGCGGCGTCGAAACCGAGGTCACCGGTGAGGTGGGCGACCTTCGCCGCGCTGCCGGCACTGCCGATCACGCGGGCGGCTCCCTTGAGCCGGGCCAGCTGGCCCACCAGGCTGCCGACCGCGCCCGCCGCACCGGACACGAACACCGTGTCGCCGGGCTTCATCGCGGCGATGTCGAGCAGCCCGACGTACGCGGTGAGGCCGGGCATGCCGAGCACGCCGAGGAAGGCGCTGGGCGGCGCGACCGGGTCGAGGCGGCGGAAGCGCCGCGCGTCCTCGACCACCCAGTCCCGCCAGCCGTAGCCGTGCAGCACCAGGTCGCCGGCCTTCAGGTCGGGCGAGCGCGACTCGACGACCTCGCCGACGGCCCCGCCGTCGAGCACCGCGTCGACCGCGAACGGCGGCACGTACGACTTGGCGTCGTTCATCCGCCCGCGCATGTACGGGTCCACCGACATCACCAGGTTGCGGACCTTCACCTGGCCCTCGGCGGGTTCCGGCACCGCCACCTCCACCAGGCGGAAGTTGTCCGGGGTGGGCACGCCCACGGGGCGCGAAGCCAGCTGGATCTCACGTCCGACGGTCACGTCGTCTCCTTGTCCGGGGTGGCCGTGGCCACCTCAGTGATCTTGCGCAGCGTGTCACGCAGCGAAGCGAGTTCGGAAGCGGGCACGCCGGTCGCCTCGGCGATGGCCCGCGGGATGCCGGTGGCCTGCTCGCGCAGGCGGTCGCCGGACGGGGTGAGGCTGACGACCACGGAGCGCTCGTCGCGCGGGTCGCGGGCCCGGTCCACCAGACCGGCCGCCTCCAGCCGCTTGAGCAGCGGGGACAGCGTGCCCGAGTCGAGCTGCAGGGACTCCCCCAGCGCCTTGACCGAGGTCGGGCCGCGCTCCCAGAGCACCAGCATCACCAGGTATTGCGGATAGGTCAGGCCGAGCCGGTCGAGCACGGGCCGGTAGAGCGCGGTCAGCGCGCGGCTGGCCGCGTACAGCGCGAAGCAGACCTGCTTCTGCAGGTCCAGGTCACCGGGGTCCGGGCGGTCGGCGCGGGTCATGGTTTCAGCGAAGCACGAGTTGCACGGCGATGTTGCCTCGGGTGGCGTTCGAGTACGGGCAGACCTGGTGCGCGGTGTCCACCAACTGCCGTGCCGTGTCGGCGGGCACACCCGGCAGCGCGACCTCCAGCGTGACGGACAGCGCGAACCCTGCGCCCGCCCGGCCGAGTCCCACGTGCGCGGTCACCTCGGAGCCGTCGACGTCGACCTTGGCCCGCCGGGCGACCAGCCGCAGCGCGGAGTGGAAGCAGGCGGCGTACCCGGCCGCGAACAGCTGTTCCGGGTTGGTGGCCCCGCCGGTGCCGCCGAGTTCCACGGAGGTCGCCACGGCCGTCTCCAGCAGCCCGTCCGAGCTGCGCACCTTGCCGTCACGTCCGTCACCGGTGGCCGTCGCGACAGCCGTATAGAGAGAAGTCATGCCGCAGACGTTAACCAGCATTTAGATTGCGCACAACTAAACATCACGCGACTTAAGTCACGCGTACCGCCCTGCGGTTCCTGCAGTTTCGGGGAAAGTGCACGAACCGGGCCGCTGGAGGCTGCAGTTTCCCCGAAACTGCAGACCCGCCTCCGCACACGCGACGGAGCCCGCGGCACTGAACGACAGTGCGACGATGGGCCAGTGGTGCGAACGCGACAAAGCGGGCGGCGTCGCGAGCAGCGGGCGACGTTGTTCTGGCTGCTCGTGCTCGTGCTCGCGGCGGGCGGCGGGCTCTGGTACGCCTACGGCCGCCCCGAAGCCCCGCCTGCCGCGACGGCGACGGCGTCGCCGAGTCCGCCCGCCCGCCGCGCCGGGCCGCCCGCCGGGGCGCAGCCGGTGCGGGTGGACTTCCCGCTCGACGGCGACTCGCTGCAGGTCACCGCGGACCAGCCCGGTCCGGTGATCGACGTCACCGACCCCGTCCAGCTGCGACTGCTCGGCATCGACGCACCCGAACTGCACGGCGCCGACGGCAGCCCGCAGTGCTGGGCCGACGCGGCCCGCGCCGAGCTGCACCGGCTGGCCCCGAACGGGGCGCGGCTGTGGCTGCTGCCCGACGCACAGCGCCTCGATCCGTACGGCCGCCGGCTGGTGTACGCGTGGACCGCCGACGGCCGTTTCCTCAACGGCGAACTGGCTGCGCTCGGGGCCGTGCGTGAGCTGGCGATCCGGCCCAACCTGGCGCATCAGCCGGAACTGCACGACGCCGTCGAGCAGGCGCGGGTGCAGCGGCGTGGCCTGTGGGGAAGCTGCGTCGGCAGATAATCATTTAGCGAAGATTTCAAGCACGCCCGATGGCTTTGTGCGGTTGATTGCGGAAGAATCCCGCCCGTGGAGGTCCCGATCGGTACCGCGCTGGCAGGGCGATACGTGCTGACCAGGCCTCTGGCGCGCGGCGGAGTATCCACTGTGTACCAGGCGGTCGACGCGACGGCGGGCCGCCGCCTCGCGGTGAAGGTGGTCGACGACCGCTATTCCGGCCTGATCCGGCACGAGGCCGCGATGACCGACCGGCTGCGCCATCCGCACGTGCCCAAGGTGCTCGACGTCGGCGTGGAGACCGGTCCGGACGGGCGCGACATCGGCTACCTGGCCCTGGAGTTGCTCAAGGGCGAGGCGCTGACCAGCGTGCTGCTGGACGGGCCGCTGCCGTGGGCCGGTGCGGTGCGGGTCGCCGCCACCGCCGCCGACGTGCTCGCGGTCGCCCACCGGCGCGGTGTCGTGCACCGCGACCTCACCCCGGGCAACGTCATGATCACCACCACCGGGCCGAAGGTGGTCGACTTCGGACTGGCCGAACTCATCGTCAGCACCGGCATGCCGCAGTACGCGAACCCCTCCGACGACGTGTACGCCCTCGGCGCGCTGCTCTACCAGGTGCTCACCGGCAAGTCGCCATATGCCGGACACAACCGCAGCCCGCAGGGGACCACGGCGCTGCGCCGGCTCGCACCCACTCCGGTGCTGGCCGTGCCGGGCCTGCCGCAGGCCGTCTCGGACCTGTGCCGCGCCTGCATGGACAAGAACTCGCTGGCGCGGCCCAGCGCCCGGGAGGCGTCGCTGCGACTGTGGACCATCGCCGGCAGCGCCATGCACTGACACGTGGTCAGTCGCGGAACTCGCCTTCGGCGACAGCGGCGCAGAACACACGCCACTCCTCGCGGTCGAATGTCAGCCAGGGACCGTCAGGTTCCCGTGAACTGCGCACCAGCACGCTGGCCCCGTCGAAGCACACCTCGACGCAGTGCGCGGACTCACACGCCTGAGCGGTCACCCACCCTCGGTCAGTCTCTTTCTCGGACATGGCACCCGCCTCATGCCTCGCATCCGGATCCCCGCCCACCACTGTGACACAAGAGGCGGGAGTGGGATATAGCCGGTTGCGTCGGCAACCGGCAGGGCCGCGTCATCCAGCGAATGAATCACGGATCCGAACCCCGGGAGTCGACGAAAGGCACGTCACACGAAAACGGCGACGTGCCTTTCACTCACGCGAAAGAAGCTTCAGACCCGGTCGAACTCGCCCGACTTCACGCCGTCCACAAAAATACGGAACGACTCCGGCGAGATGATCAAATGCTGCTGCGGCGTGACCGAGTCGCGGATACCGACCGCGACGGCAAGGTCTGCGATCTCCACACAGTGCCCGGATTCGCACCGGCGGCTCTTCTTCCACACGGCATGCAGCACAGACGTCACCAAGACTCCCAGATTATCTTGTCAAGATCGGATCGCTGCCCACCCATGGCACAACGAATGCTGGCAGGCGCAACACCCTACAAGTAAACTCGCCGAAAGGAACTGTCGCAAGTAGCCACCTGGCGTGTCGCAACAAGACGGCGATGAGGGCAGGCCGACCAGCGGAAGGTGGAGATCAACGTGAGCGGCGGACAGAGTCCGACAGTCGCCCGCCTCCGGTTGCGCCACGCTCTGCGGTCGGCCCGCGAGAGTTCGGACTACACCCAGGAACAGGTGGCCAACGAACTCGAGTGGTCGCTTTCGAAGATCATTCGCATCGAGAACGGTGCGGTGCGGATGACCGTGACCGACGTGCGGGCACTGCTGCAGCTCTACGGCGTGAACGACGCCTCCGAGGTGTCGGAGATGGAGACGCTGGTCCGCGCCTCCCGGCAGCGATCCTGGTGGACCGAGCATGCCGACCTGCCGCCGCGGTTCGCCACCTTCATCGGCCTCGAGGACGGCGCCTCCGAGCTGTCTTTCTACAACTCGATGCTCATTCCAGGGCTGCTGCAGACCGAGTCCTACGCGCGCGCGGTGATCCGCACACTGGAGCCGGACTGGGCGCAGACACGCCAGGAGGAGGAGTTCGTCACCATCCGGATGCGCCGCCAGGAACACGTGCTGGGGCGGGTCGACCCGCCCCGGGTCCGCGTGGTGCTGGAGGAGGCGACCCTGCGCCGGGTCACCGGCGGCGTGCAGGTGCAGCGTGAGCAACTGCTCCACCTGGTCGCGCTGGGCACCCGGCCCAATATCTGCCTCCAGGTGCTGCCGTTCAGCGCGGGCGTCTACACGCTGGAGCCCACGTTCGTCCTGATGGGCTTCCCCTTCGACGCCACCTCCGATGTCGTGGTGTACCTGGAGATGAGCAACGCCCTCGCGCTGCCCAGCGACCGCGGGCAGTTCCTCGAACGCGGCGAGGTCGCCGCGCCGTACCAGGAGGCGTTCAGCCGCATCACCGACGCGGCGTTCAGCGAGGCCGACTCGCTGGCGTACATCGCACAGGTCGCCGGCGAACTCCGCTGATCACCACGCGACGGCCCGCCGCAGCGTGCGGCATATGCTCGGCCGCATGAGCTTCCCTGCCTCCGCCACACCCTGCGACGACGTGCAGCGCGTGCTGTGCGTGTTCGCCCACCCCGACGACGTCGACTTCGGTGCGGCGGGCACGGTGGCCCGCTGGGTGGACGAGGGCCTCGAGGTGTCGTACCTGCTGGTCACCCGCGGTGACGCGGGCGGTTTCGACGAAACCCCGCGCGGCGACATGCCCGGCCTGCGCGAGGCCGAGCAGCGGGCCGCAGCGGCCGCCGTCGGGGTCAAGCAGGTCGACTTCCTGGAGGGGTACGCCGACGGCTCGGTCACGCCGAGCCTGGCCCTGCGCAAGGACCTCGTCGCGGCGATCCGGCGGGCTCGGCCCGACCGCATCCTGACCAGCGCTCCGCTGCGCCGCTGGGACCGCATCGCCGGGCCGAGCCACCCCGACCACCTGGCCGTGGGCGAGGCCGTGACCTGCGCCGTCTACCCCGACGCCCGCAACCCGTTCGCGCACCCCGACCTGGCCGCAGCCGGTCTGGAAGCCTGGACCGTGCGCGAGATCTGGTACACGGGCGGGCCCGACCCCGACCATGCGGTGGACGTGACCGACACCTTCGACCGCAAGCTCGCCGCGCTGCGGGCGCACGTCTCGCAGACGAGCCACCTGCACGAGCTCGACGTGATGCTGCGCGAGCGGCTGGGCGGCCTGGCGGAGTCGCTCGGCCTGCCGGGCCGCGTGGCCGAGGCGTTCACGATCATCAGAACCGAGTGACCGGGCCACTCGTCGCCGACCTCGCGTCGCACCGGTGACCTGCGCTGTCCATCGCATCGCGGACGTTCGCACAGCAACGGGACGCCGCCGCGGTGTGCGGCGACGCCCCGTCTGCTGAGGCAGGTCAGGCGGCGCGTTCCCAGCCGGACCGGCTTCCGCCGGGGGTCAGCCGGGAGGGGTGCATGTTCGAGGGGTGCGGCACGCCGCGGCTCGGCCGGGGCCGCGGCAGGGTCAGGTGGCCCAGCCGCGCCTCGACGAGGCTGCGGCGCAGGTAACGCTCCACCGCGTGGAACAGCCACCAGTCGTCGCTGACGAACAGCTGGGTGGGGTGCCCGTGGTAGTCGGCCCACAGCTCCAGCCGCCGCGGCCGCCGCCGCGCGCTGATCAGCGTGAGCACGGCCAGGCCGCTGAGCACGGCGACCGCGGCCACGATGCCGGTCGGCTGCAGCAGCGGCGCGAACGCCCCGAGCAGGACCATGCCGACCACGGCCATCGCTCCGGCGCGACGTGTCAGCGGGTCGTGCCCGGCCTGTCGGGTGTGGACGTTCGCGATGGCGCTGAGGGTGAAGTGACGCCCGCCGACCTGGAAACATGTCGACGAGATGTGCAGCCCGGGGCGGATGGTCACGATCGCTTGTTCTGGTGGCCGTTCCGGCGCCCGTGTAGGCTCCATGGAAGTCTCCCAACTGCTCGATACGCGGGCCCGGCTGGTGGTGGTGCCCGCGGAGGTGGCGACACCTGGCGTGTGGTGGAGCTGTGGACCGACATCCGGTGGCCGCCGGGTGTCGGTCTTTCGCGTTTGCGAGCCGCCGCTTGAGCCGTCCGTCGGTGGACTTCCCGGCTGCCTCGTGACCTCAGTGTGACCGAGACAGGCATCGTTGTGAAGTCTCTCAATCAGCCACCTGTCAGATTGGCACGTTCCCTGAACCTAATGTGCGTTCAGGAATCACCTAATGTGACGGAACTTTTCCCGCAATCCATTACCAGGTCGGGCACTCCGCCCATTACGCACTTGGGCTTGCCCGATCACGGGGCTACCGTGGCGGGCACTGGCCCGGTTGTCCGCCGCCCACCCCCGGGCGGCACCGGACCAGCGCCGCCGAGTCGCCAAGCGATCGCGAAGATCGATACCCCTTGCGGGTGGGGCGAGCCGGGGACCCAGGTTATCGGGGTGAATCAGTGGTCACGCTACGTGATCGCAGTAGGGCGCCCTTCGCCCGAACCCGTCAGCTAACCCGGTAGGCGGCTACGGAGAAGGGCCACACCTTGTCATCCCCCCATGGCAGGGGCTGGCGCGCTGCCGCGCGCCTGCTCGCCCCCGCCGGTGCACTGATCATCGGACTGCTCGTGACCGCCGCGCCCGCGCACGCCGCGCCCAGCGCCGCCGAACTCCGCAAGCAGATCTCGGAGAAATCCGAGCAGCTGGAGAAGGTCGTCGAGCAGTACAACAAGCTCAACACACAGCTGAAGCAGACCCGCACCGAAGCGGCCGCGCTCGAGCGCGAACTCGGCCCGCTGGAGGTCAAGGCCGACCAGGCGCAGGGCAACGTCGCGCGGATCGCGGTGACCGCGTACCGCACCGGATCGTTCAGCGGCTTGAACGCGCTGCTGGATTCGGCCGGCAACGGCAAGCTGCTGGCCCGGCTGAGCGCCCTGGACCAGCTCGCGACGAGTCAGCGGGCACAGATCGACGAGGCGCACCAGGCGGCCGGAGACCGGTTCGAGGTCAAGGCAGCGCTGGACGCGCGGCTGCAGGAGCAGACCACCCGGTTCACGGCGCTGGAGACCCAGCGCAAGGGCGTCGAACGCGACCTGGCGAAACTCAAGGAACTGCGGCGCAAGGCGGGCCTGGTCGACGAGAAGTCGTCCACCTACACGGGCAGCATCCCCAAGTACAAGGGCAAGGCCGGCATCGCCGTGGCGTTCGCGTACAAGCAGCTGGGCAAGCCGTACGTGTGGGCCGCCGACGGGCCGGGCGGGTACGACTGCTCCGGCCTCACGCTGGCCGCGTGGCGCGCCGCGGGCGTGGGCCTCTATCACCAGGCCGCCACGCAATGGCGCGAGACGGCCCACGTCAGCCGGTCCCAGCTGCTCCCGGGCGACCTGGTCTTCTACTCGGGCCTGGGACACGTGGCCATCTACGTCGGCTCGGGCAAGGTGATCCACGCGCCCACCACCGGCGAGGTGGTGAAGGTCGCCAGCGTCGACATGATGCGCCCCTACGGCTACGGACGCGTGCGCCTGTAACCCGATCAGCACGGCAAGAAGCCCTCTCCCGGCCTCGGGAGAGGGCTTCCTCGTCAGTAGGGAGAGGGTCGGGTCAGACGGACTGCAGGCCCTCCGCGCGGGCCAGCTCGCGCAGCCGGCCCAGCGCCTGGATCTCCAGCTGGCGGATGCGCTCGCGGGACAGCGAGAACCGCGACGCCACCTCGGTCAGCGAGTGCTCGCGACCGTCCTCCAGGCCGTACCGCGCGCGCATGATGCCGGCGGAACGGTCGTCGAGGTGGTTGAGCAGGCCCTCGATCCGCTGACGCTCCAGCGCCGAGAGGACGATCTCCTCCGGGCTGGGCGTGTCGCGGTCGGCGACCAGGTCACCCAGGTTGGTGTCGCCGTCGTCGCCCACGGGCGTGTCGAGCGAGACGGTGTCCTGCGACCAGCGGATCAGCTCGGTCACCCGCTCGACGGTGACGCCGAGGGCGGCCGCGATCTGGTCCGGCTCGGGATCGCTGCCCAGCTCACGGGTGAGCTGCCGGGTCACGTTGCGCATGCGGTTGACGTCCTCCACCAGGTGGACGGGCAGCCGCACGGTGCGCTCCTGCTGGGCGATGGCGCGGCTGATCGCCTGCCGGATCCACCAGGTGGCGTACGTGGAGAACTTGTAGCCCTTCACGTAGTCGAACTTCTCGACGGCGCGGACCAGGCCGGTGTTGCCCTCCTGGATCAGATCCAGCATCGGCATGCCCGAGCGCACGTAACGTCGGGCGATGGACACCACCAGGCGCAGGTTCGCGCGGATGAAGAGGTCCTTCGCATGGCTGCCCTCGGCAACCAGCTTCTCGAGCTCGTCGCGCTTCAGTCCGCGCTTGAGCTTGTCGGCCTCCAGCAGATGCTCAGCATATAGTCCTGCCTCGATCGCCTTAGAGAGGTCGACCTCCTGCGCCGCGTCGAGCAGCGGAGTACGCGAGATCTCGTGCAGATATACACCGACGAGGTCTCGCTCCTCAGCCACCTGGTCGGTGCGCAGCATGGTCATGTTCTCCACGTTCGGGTCCCTCCCACGTAATCGCCGCAGGGCCTTGCGGTACTGACACCTTCACAACAGATGACGCCCGGAGATGATTCCGCGTTGCCCATCGAAACTGTCACGAAAAGCTGTGAACTCGCTGATACCGACATAGCGGCTCGCTGGAAGGCGAGCCAACCGGTCCGCAATGCCCTATTTATGACACCACGGAGCTCAGCAAGGTACAGCGACCCACCTCACTACAACGCTGTGACCTGCATCGCCATTTCTTGTGACGCTCGGGCGGGCGCGCTATTGCACGGTTCCACACCTGGCCCACCCGAACGCAGGACGCACATACCCCATCGAGTGAGAAGCACACCCTTTCGGCCACGAAGAACCCGCGAAAGGGGACCACCCGACCGCCGCACGACGGCACTCGAACGGGAACCGACCCTCTTTCGAGGTCGCCCGCGTGGCCTTTCGGCAGTGATCGGCCGCTCTTCGGCCGGTAGCGGCGGCCTTTCGGCCTAGAGCGCTGTTTCGTGCCGAACTGCGGTCAGAGCACAGGTTCCGACACGAAACAGCGATCATGCATGCCCAGCCACCAACGGTGGGCGGTTGCCGGGGATTATTCGGTGAGGGCGGCGACGGCGTCGCGCACGCGGTTGCCGTGTCCGGCCAGGGCGCCACGGGCAGCGGCAACCTCACGGCCGGCCAGCAGCGCGACCAGTGCGGCCCGCAGGTCTCCGCCGGCCGCGTCGAGGGTGCGGCGACAGTCCTCCTCGTCGTGGCCGGTCGCCTCGACGAGCATGTTCAGCATGCGGCCGCGCAGCTTCGCGTTGGTCGGCACCACGTCGATCATGAAGTTGGAGAACACCCGCCCCAGGCGCACCATCACCGCCGTGGAGAACGCGTTGAGCAGCAGCTTCTGCGCAGTGGCGGCCTTCATCCGGGTCGACCCGGTGACCACCTCGGGGCCGGTGTCGACACCGATGAAGACGTCCACCCAGGCGGAGGCGGTAGCGTGCGGGTCCGCCGCGATCAGCGCGGTCCGGCAGCCCAGCTCCCCCGCCGCCCGCAGCGCGCCGAGCACGTACGGCGTGCGGCCGCTCGCGGCGATGCCCACGACCACGTCCCCGGTGCGGGCGCACTGGGCGAGCTCGTCCGCGCCGCCCACGGCGTCGTCCTCGGCGTCCTCGACCGCGGCCAGCAGCGCGCCAGGGCCGCCGGCGATGTGGGCGCAGAACCAGCTCGGCGGGGCGTTGTAGGTCGGCGGAAGTTCGGCGGCGTCGAGCACGCCGAGCCGGCCGGAGGTGCCCGCGCCCACGTAGTGCACGCGGTTGCCGCGCTGCAGTGCCGCGACGGCGTCCTCCACCACCACGGACAGCGGGTCGAGGACCACGCCGACCGCCTCGGCGACGGTGCGGTCGGCCTCGTTGATCACTCGCAGGATCTGCCGGGTGTCCAGCAGGTCGAGGTCGGCACTGGGGGCGTATCGCCGTTCGGTGGGGGCGTCGACCCGGACCGGGAGCGCGCCGCCGGGCAGCTCAGGCATCGCCGGACCGGCGACGCGTGGTGCCGAGGCGACGTCCGCGCACCGCCTCGGCGGTGACCTCGAGTGCCTTGCGGGCCTTGGTGCGGGTGCGCGCGGCCACCCCGACGAACAGGCAGTCCACGACCGTGAGCTGGGCGAGCCGGCTGGCCATCGCGCCGGAACGGTAGGTGGTCTCGCGGGCCGCGGTGGTCAGCACGAAGTCGGCGACGTCGCAGATCGGCGAGCGGGGGAAGTTGGTCAGCGCCACGGTCACCGCACCCGCCGCCTTGGCCCGCTCCAGCACGTCGATGGTGTCGGCGGTGGTGCCGGTGTGCGAGATGCCCAGGGCCACGTCACCGGGGCCGAGCAGGGCCGCCGAGGTGAGCGAGGTGTGCAGGTCGGGCCAGTAGTACGCGATGCGGCCTATGCGGTGCAGCTTGGCCTGGAAGTCGGCGGCGACGAAGCCGCTCGCGCCCGCACCGAAGACCTCGACCCGGGACGCCTTCACCAGCAGGTCCACGATCTTGTCGCAGACCTCGGGGTCGAGCTGCTCGGCGGTCTCCTCGACCGCGCGGGCGTCGTTGAAGGCGATGGTCGCGATGATCTGCGCCATGTCGGCGCCGGGCGGGATGTCGCCGCCGACCACCCGGGAGTCGGTCGGCTCGACCCGGCGCGCGGCCTCGGCGGCGAGCCGGATGCGCAGCTGCGGGTAACCCGACATGCCGATGGAGCGACAGAAGCGGATGACCGTCGCCTCGGAGGTCTCCGCGGCGGCGGAGAGGTCGGTGATGGTGCGGCGGGCCGAGGCGGCCGGATCGGCGAGCACGAGCCGTGCCACGCGCTGCTCGGCCGGGGAGAGCGCGGGCAGTAGACCGTTGATCTGAACGATCAGCCCGACAGGTTCCTGACCGGCGCGAGCGCCGTCATTCTCCTCGGAAACTTTCGACTTCTTCGCCACGGTTGAAACTTACTTTCATGACAGCCCGGCGTCAACTGCCATCCCGCGTTTCACCACCGGCCATACGACGGCCCAGATGGCCTGGGCGACCGCATCGGGATCACCACTGCCGTCGACGTGTACCGCATCCGACAGTACGTCTTTGTAGGCCGCGTAGCTCGCGTTCAGATATTCGATGTCCTCGTGGTCGTCGCCACGGTGCTCCACCCGGTGGTACGCCACCTCGGGCGGGACGTCGAGAAAGATGATGACAGCCGGGCGGGGGAAAGGGGCATACGCCGCGCGTACCGTCCGCGTCAGCCACTTGCCGCCCTCGTGTGCCCGAATGCTGACCAGCTGGCAGGGGGTGTACCGGTCCATCACCGCGGTCGCGCCCGTCAGCCGCGCCGCCACCAGTGAACGGGCGATGGCCAGCCAGCGCAGCACGGCCTCGACGGTGAGCAGGCCTCTGGGCCCGAGCAGGGAGACCGCGTCGTCCCGGCCCACCTTCCGGGCGACCCGGCCCAGGAAGCGCCGCCCGCCGGCGTTTCGGCCGTAGCGGGCGGTGACCCCGGCCGCACAGAGCGCCGCGGCCAGCCGTATCGCCTGGGTGGTCTTGCCCGAGCCGTCGATGCCGACCAGGGCGACCACCGACGCACTCGTGCCTGCCATGCCGCTGACGCTACCCGCCCCCCGCCAGCGGTGATCGACAGTGCGGACACGGACACGCTGTGCGATTGCGTGAACAACATTCGTGGCGCAATGGCATCCTCCTAATTCCGTTCGGAGGCGCTCCCATGGCAGAAGTGCACCACTTCGCATACGGCTGGTTCAACCCGGTGACCGCCTACCTGATGGCCTTCATCGGCTCGCTGCTCGGCCTGGTCTGCACGGCCCGCGCCCGCCGCGCGCCCACCACCGGACGGCGGGCCCGCTGGCTGATCATCGCCTCGCTCTCCATCGGCGGCACCGGCATCTGGCTCATGCACTTCATGGCGATGATCGGCTTCGACGTGCCGGACAGCCCGGTCCGTTACGACCCGGTCGTCACGTTCATCAGCCTCGCGCTCGCCGTCATCACCGTGGGCATCGGGCTGTTCATCGTGGGTCAGGGCCGCCGCTCGGCGCTGCGGATCGTGGCCGGTGGCGGCTTCACCGGGCTCGGCGTGGTCGCCATGCACTACAGCGGCATGGCCGCGATGCGCGTCGCCGGGCACGTCGGCTACGACTTCGGGCTGGTCGCCGCGTCCGTGCTGATCGCCGTCGTGGCCGCGACCGTCGCGCTGTGGTTCACCGTGACCGTCTCCACCATGCGTGCCATCGTGGCCGCCGCGGCGGTGATGGGCCTGGCGGTGTGCGGCATGCACTACACCGCGATGGCCGCGATCCGGATCACCCTGGACACCGGCGGCACCGGCCAGGTCGAAGGGCTCAGCCCGTTCGTGCTCATCGTGCCGATCGTGCTGCTGTCGGCGCTGTGCCTGATCGGTGTGATGTTCAACGCGTTGCAGGCCATGACGCAGGAGGAGTTCGACGGCGCGGACGCGGCCCGGGTGCGGCACCGCGCGCCGGTCGCCGGCACCGTCATCCCCGGGCCGCGGGCGACCATGGACCCGCCGCCCCCGGTGAATCCGCCGTTCAGCCTGGCCAGGTCGCTGGCCGACCGCAACCGCACGAAGATCCCCCGCTGACCGCAGCGTCCCTGCGGATACCGCGCCCGGAGTCGGTAGCACGACACCGGGACGCGGTATCCGTATACGTCCATATCCGGGGGAGCGCGCGGACGGCGTTGATCCGATATAAACGGCGGCATGGACGCCCCGGCATATCTCATGACCATGCCCCTGCACGCCATCACGGAGGTGCTCGGCGAGCAGGGCCTGCGTGACCGGTTCGCCCTGGAGATCCAGCGCCTGCCCGCTTCCGACCAGGCAGTTCTCGCCGACGCGCTGGAGCTGGCCGCCCGGCTGCACGCCGAGCAGCGGCGGGTACGCGAGCCGTACCTCAACCACCTGCTGCGCGTCACCATCCGGATCATCACCTACTACCGGATCACCGACCGGGACGTGCTGGTCGCCGCGCTGCTGCACGACTCGGTCGAGGACCAGCCGTGGGGCATCGTCGGCCGGCCGCACCGCGGCGGTCCCCCGCCCCGCGAGCAGGCGCTGACGGTGCTCGCCGAGCGCTTCGGTCCCCGCGTCGCACAGCTGGTCAACGCGGTCACCAACCCGGAGTACGACCTCGACCGCGACAAGGACGAGCAGTACCGCGAGCACGTGGTGGAGTCGCTGGACGTGGACCCGTGGGCGCGGGTCATCAAGGTCTCCGACTTCACCGACAACGGGGTCGGCGTCATCCACACCATCGGCCCGAAGGTGCTGCGGGCCGCCACCAAGTACCAGCCCCTGGTCCCGCTGCTGCGGGAGCTGGTGGCCCGGCCGGACACGCCGCTTCTCGGCGAGGTCAAGGCGCACATCTTCGCCCAGTTCGACCTCGCCGAGAAGCGATTTTCGGCCATTCTGGCCGGAAACTGAGGTTCAGTCAGGCCATCCTGGCCGGCAGCTGAGAGCTCAGAAGTCCTCGTCCAGGCTCACCGTGCCGGTGACCGCCACCTGGTAGGCGGTCACCCGGCGCTCGAAGAAGTTCGCCAGCTCCTGCACATCCTGCAGGGCCATGAACGGGAACGGGTTGCGCGAGCCGAACCGGGCCGGCAGGCCCAGCCGGGCCAGCCGCTGGTCGGCGACGTACTGCAGGTACTCCCGCATGTCGGCCAGGGTCATCCCGGGCAGGCCGGCGCCGCACAGGTCCTCGGCGAAGGCCAGCTCGGCATCGACCGCGTCCTCCAGCATCCGGGTCACCGCCTTGCCCAGCTCGTCGTCGAACAGTTCCGGCTCCTCGGCGCGGACCGTGTCGACGACCGCGAAGGCGAAGTCCATGTGCATGGACTCGTCGCGGAACACCCAGTTGGTGCCCGCGGCCAGGCCGTCCAGCAGGCCGCGCGAGCGCAGCCAGTAGACGTACGCGAAGGCGCCGTAGAAGAACAGGCCCTCGATGCAGGCGGCGAAGCAGATCAGATTGAGCAGGAAGCGCCGCCGGTCGTCGGCGGTGGTCAGCTCGGGCACGTCGAAGACCGAGTCGATCCACTCGAAGCAGAACTGCGCCTTGCGGGCGATCGACGGGATGTTCTCGACCGCGCTGAAGGCCTGGGCCCGCTCGGCGTCGTCGGGCAGGTACGTGTCCAGCAGGGTCAGGTAGAACTGGACGTGCACGGCCTCCTCGAACAGCTGGCGGCTCAGGTAGAGCCGGGCCTCGGGGGCGTTGATGTGCCGGTACAGGTTCAGCACCAGGTTGTTGGCCACGATGGTGTCGCCGGTGGCGAAGAACGCGACGAGGCGGTTGACCAGGTGCCGCTCCCCCGCGCTGAGCCCGGCCAGGTCCGGCAGGTCGTTACCGAGGTCGACCTCCTCCACCGTCCAGGTGTTGCGGATCGCGGCGCGGTAGCGCTCGTAGAAGTCCGGGTAGCGCATCGGCCGCAGGGTCAGGTCCAGGCCCGGGTCCAGCAGCATCTTCTTGGTGTCGGTAGTCACTGGCAGGCCTCGCAGATCTCAGGGTTTTCCAGGTTCAGGTTGATCGGGCTCGCCGCCGTGCGCAGCGGTTGCGCGGGCAGCCCGCCCGCTGCCGCATCGCCCGAGCTCACGACCGGTGCGGCGTTAAGAAGGTGCCCTTCCTCTACGGAAACCGATGTGAAGGTGCCCTTCCTTACCGTCGTCTGGGCGATGGCGGTGGCGGGGCGGGAGCGGAGGTAGTAGGTGGTTTTGAGGCCTTTTCGCCAGGCGTACGCGTACATCGAGGAGAGTCTGCCGATGTCGGGGGAGGCCATGAAGAGGTTCAGGGACTGGGACTGGTCGATGAAGGGGGTACGGGCGGCGGCCAGGTCGATGAGGGACCGCTGCGGGAGTTCCCAGGCGGTGCGGAAGCGTTTGCGCAGTTCGGCGGGGATCTCGGCGATGCCGGCAACGGAGCCCTCGGCGGCGAGGATGCGCTCGCGCAGGGCGGGCGTCCACAGGCCGTGGGCCTTGAGTTCGTCGACCAGGTAGCGGTTGACCTGGAGGAACTCGCCGGAGAGGGTCTCGCGCTTGAAGACGTTGGCGACCGGCGGCTCGATGCACTCGGCGCAGCCGGCGATCGAGGCGATGGTGGCCGTGGGCGCGATCGCGATGAGCAGCGAGTTGCGCAGGCCGGTGCGGGCCACCTTGGCGGCCAGCTCGTCCCACGCCCACGGGCGGGTGCGGACGGCGTCCGGGTAGTGGTCGGGGTGCAGCACGCCGCGGGCGGCGCGGGTGTCCGCGTACGACGGGTGCACGCCCAGCTCGGCGGCGAGATCCGCGCTGGTGTCGTAGGCCGCGAGCGCGATCTCCTCGGCGATGCGGGTGGACAGCGCCAGCGCCTCGGGCGAGTCGAAGTCCAGGCGCAGCGCGGAGAAGACGTCGGCCAGGCCCATCACGCCCAGGCCGATCGGCCGCCACCGGTTGTTGGCTCCGGCCGCCTCCCCGGTCGGGTAGTAGGACAGGTCGATGGTGCGGTCGAGCACGCGTACCGCGACGCGCACCGTGTCGCGCAGCGCGTCCCAGTCGACGCCGTCCGCGCCGAGGTGGGCGGCCAGGTTGACCGAGCCGAGGTTGCACACCGCGGTCTCGCCGTCGCTGGTCACCTCGAGGATCTCGGTGCACAGGTTGGACAGGTGCACGGTGTTGCCGGCGACCGCGGTCTGGTTGCAGGCGCGGTTGGCGGCGTCCTTGAACGTCATCCAGCCGTTGCCGGTCTGCGCGAGAGTGCGCATCATCCGGCCGTACAGCTCCCGGGCAGCCACCGTGCGCGCCGCGCGCCCGGCGGCCTCCGCGGCCCGGTACGCGGTGTCGAACTCTTCGCCCCACAGGTCGACCAGCTCCGGCACGTCCTTCGGGTCGAACAGCGACCAGCTCGCGTCGGCCTCGACCCGGCGCATGAACTCGTCCGGCACCCAGTTGGCCAGGTGCAGGTTGTGGGTGCGGCGGCTCTCCTCGCCGGTCGAGTCGCGCAGCTGCAGGAACTCGTCCAGGTCGGCGTGCCAGGTCTCCAGGTAGACGCAGGCCGCGCCCTTGCGGCGGCCGCCCTGGTTGACCGCGGCGACGCTGGCGTCGAGCGTGCGCAGCCAGGGCACGATGCCGTTGGACAGCCCGTTGGTGCCGCGGATCAGCGACCCCCGGGACCGGATCCGGCTCCACGCCACCCCGATGCCCCCGGCGTACTTCGACAGCCGCGCGATCTGGCCGTAGCGCTCGTAGATCGACTCCAGCTCGTCGCGCGGCGAGTCCAGCAGGAAGCAGCTGCTCAGCTGCGGGCGCCGGGCGCCGGCGTTGAACAGCGTCGGCGAGCTGGGCAGGTAGGCGAGCCGGCTGAGAATGGCGTACAGCCGGGCGACCTCCCCGGTGCTGCCGGGCAGCCGCCGCCCGGCCGTGCCCGCGTCACCGACCTCGCCCATCAGGCCGCAGGCCACCCGCAGCAGGAAGTGCTGCGGCGTCTCCAGCACCTTGCGGGTCACCGGGTGCCGCAGCAGGTAACGGTCGTAGACGGTGCGCAGCCCGAAGTATTCGAAGCGCTCGTCGGCCGCCGGGTCGACGAGCTCCCCCAGCTCGTCGGCGTGGGTCGTGACGAACGCGGCCAGGTCGTCGGCGAGCAGCCCGGCCGCGTGCGCGGCGCGCACGGAACTCGGGAAGTCGGACACGCCCTGGGTGGCCGCCTCCGCGGCGATGTGCACGGTGAGCAGGCGCGCCGCGAGACGGCTGTACGACGGCTCCTGCGCGACCAGGGCGGCGGCCGTCTCGATGGCGCGCAGCCGCAGGTCGGCCTCGGTCGCCCCGGGCCAGACGCCGGCCGCCACCGGCGTGAGGACGGCGGTGTGGTCCACGTCGGGCAGCCCCTGCGCCGAGTCGGCGAGCAGGTCCGCCAGCGACGCCGTAGGCGTCACGGCCGTGTCGGTGTCAGCGGTGTCACGGAAGGTGGTGCTGGTCAAAGCGTTCGCTCCCCCTCGTCGAAGCGCGGGAGAGCACGCGAACAGCGCCCACCCTGACGATCCAGGCTGCGCACCATCCACCGTGGACCATCCCGCGCGGCCCGGTGTCCCCGACCCTTCCCGCTCCGGCAGCACTCGGCCGGGCGGCCGCCATGGCGACCTCGCGGACCAGCGTCTGCCCAGCGCGCCGTGGAAACGGTGCGTGGGACGGGTGGGTCGTGGGCGCGTCGCGGGTAGGTCCGCGACACGCACGCCGGCAGGTCTTCGGGCTCGTGGGCACGGTCGGGCCGCACGGTGAGCACCGTGCTGCCGTAGACCCCCTTGACCGTCGCTTCCCAGGCCGGACCGGCCCAGTGCTGTCCGCACCCCTCTTCGCGGGAGGAGGCGGGACGGTTTCGTTCCCACTCACCGCTGCGGGGCAGCTCCGGAATCGCACCGGATTCCCTCAGCGCGGGCCGCCCTGCGGCGGCCCGAGCGCACCCCTCGACCCGGTCCCGAGGGGGACCGGAGGGGTGGACCAGCGATGTCCTCACACTACATCTAGTGGCATCCAAGTGAAAGCGACCCCATATAGGCTCGGCGTGTCGTCAATGGCCCACCCTCACCGGTATCGATGCGTCCCGTCAGCAGGCGCAGGCCGCGCCGCTCGCGGGCGCGGTCAGCGGGTCCACATCGTGCTTGCGGAGCCCGAGGAACGTCTGCGTGTCGAAGCCCTCGCGCACCCAGTACTCGTACCCGCCGAGCATCTCCTTGACCCGGTAGCCCAGTCGGGCGAAGGCCAGCGCGGCCCGGGTCGCGCCGTTGCAGCCCGGCCCCCAGCAGTAGGTGACCACGACGCTGCCGGCCGGCACGACGTCGGCCGCGCGCGCCGCGATCTCGGCGGTGGGCAGGTGCACCGCGCCAGGCAGGTGGCCCTGCTCCCACGCCTCCAGGGAGCGGGAGTCGACGAGCACGAACCCGGGCACGCCCGACTCCAGGTCGGCGTGCACATCGGACACGTCGGCCTCGAACGACAGGCGGGCGGCGAAGTGGGCGGCGGCGACGCCGGCGGCGGCCGGGGGCGTGCCGAGCACTGCGGACGTGGTGACTGCGGCGGACATGTGCGGCTCCTTCTGGTCGGTCACTGGTTCCATCCTGTCGAGCGGGCGGGACGGCCAGAAGTGGCGAGAACGCCGCTGTCCGCTAATATCTCGCCATGCGTACGCCGGTGGCACTGGAGACCCGCACCCGGCACCGGATCGCGGTGCTGGCCTTCGCCGGGATGGCCCCCTTCGAGCTGGGCTGCGTCGTGGAGGTGTTCGGCCTGCCCCGCCCCGAACTCGACGTCGCCTGGTACGACCTCGACGTCTGCGCCGAGACGCCGGAACCGATGCCGAGCGTCGGCGGCTTCGCCATCACCGCCCGGCACGGCCTCGACGTGCTGGCCGCCGCCGACACCGTGATCGTGCCCGGGGTCGCGGACGTGCGCGCCGAGGTCTCCCCCGCACTCGTCGAGGCGCTGCGCACGGCCGCCGCCCGGGGTGCCCGGATGGTCTCCATCTGCTCCGGCG
The DNA here is from genome assembly GCF_007483665.1 of Catellatospora sichuanensis. Classification (GTDB taxonomy): domain Bacteria; phylum Actinomycetota; class Actinomycetes; order Mycobacteriales; family Micromonosporaceae; genus Catellatospora; species Catellatospora sichuanensis. The sequence goes on along the minus strand of NZ_VIQO01000024.1, from coordinate 182,469 downwards.
CGTTCGCGCTGGCCGCGGCGGGCCTGCTGGACGGCCGCGCCGCCACCACGCACTGGAAGTACGCCCCGCTGCTGCGCGAGCGCCACCCGCTGGTCGAGGTCACCCCCGACGTGCTCTACGTCGACACCGGCCAGGTGATCACCAGCGCGGGCAGCGCGGCCGGCCTGGACCTGTGCCTGCACCTGGTGCGCCGTGACCACGGGGCGCAGATCGCCAACACGGTCGCCCGGCGGCTGGTGCTGCCGCCGCACCGCGACGGCGGGCAGGCGCAGTTCATCGAGCTGCCGGTGCGTGACGTGATCGACGACGACGGCGTGGCCCGCGCCATGGCCTGGGCGCTGGACCACCTGACCGAGCCACTCACGGTGAACCTGCTGGCCGAGCACGCGCGCATGTCGCCGCGCAGCTTCCTGCGCCACTTCGCCCGGCACACCGCCACCAGCCCGATCCGCTGGCTCATCGACCAGCGGGTGGCGGCCAGCCTGCCCCTGCTGGAGACGTCGGACTCCCCCGTCGAGCAGGTCGCCGCCGCGGTCGGGTTCGACTCACCGGCCACGTTCCGGCACCACTTCAGCCGGTGCATGCGCACCTCGCCGTCGTCGTACCGCCGAACCTTCCGCGGCCGCTGACGTCTCCGCAGCCAAACGTGGCCCTGACGTTAAGAAGGTGCCCTTCCTCTACGCATAGCGATGTGCAGGTGCCCTTCCTTACAAGGGGGTGCGGGACATCTCGACGGTGGACTGGAGGCGGCGGGCTTCGGCGAGGTACGCGTCGGACAGGCCGAAGCGCTCGTCGCCGCGGTGCAGTTCGCCCAGGCGGCGCGCGGTCTGCGCCTGGGCGCGGCGGTCGCCGATCCGCTCGAAGATCTCCAGGGCCTGGGTGAGCCGCTGCACCGCCACCTCGGGCGCCTCCAGCGCGGCCAGGTCGGTCAGGCAGTAGGCCTCGCAGTGCGCGTCTCCGAGCACCGCGAACCGGTCCAGCGCCGCGATCAGGTCCGCCCGCGCGTGGGCCGGCTCGCCGCTGCGCAGCCGAAGCAGGCCCAGCTGGCGGGTCAGCAGCGCGGCCCGGTGCGCGTCGCCGATCTCCTCGGCGATCGCCAGCCCCGCGGTGAAGTCGCGGTATGCCTCGGAGAGCTCGCCCTTGGCCAGCCACACCATGCCCAGCGCGCCACGCGAGTAGGCCTCGCCGTGCCGGTGCCCGAGCAGCCGGTACGCCTCCAGCGCCTGCCGGTAGCAGTCCAGCGCCTCGTCGTGCTCCGACCGGATGCGGTGGCCCGTGCCCAGCCCGGCCAGCGCCGCGGCCTGCCCGCACAGGTTGCCCAGCCGGGCGAACAGCAGCCGGGACCGGCTGAACGCCTCCGACGCCTCCTCGTAGTGGTCCCGGTACAGATGCAACTGCCCCAGCCCGCGCAGGGTCACCGCCTCGCCGAGCAGGTTGCCCTGCGCCCGGCAGGCCGACAGCGCAGTGCGGTGCGTCTGTTCCCATTCGGCCGTGTGGCCGCCCATGTCGCACCAGGCCACCATCGCGTGGGCCAACTCCCAGGCCAGATCGGACAGCCCGTTGGCGGCGGCCGCCTCGACCGCGCCGAGCAGCGCCTCCCGCTCGGCCGCGAACCAGCGCACCGGATCGTGGCACAGCTCCGCCGCGCCGGGCACCGGCCACCGGGCCGCGACGGTGACACCGGGGCCGAACACCTGCGGCGGCAGCCCCGCGGCGGCGCGTTCGGCCAGGGCGAGGTACCCGCCGAGCGCCCGGGTCAGGGCCGCGCCGATCGCCTCCCCAGGCAGGTCCGGGGCCAGCAGGCCGACCAGCACCGGCAGCCCGTAGCGCGGCTGGTCCAGCTCGTCGGTGCCGATGGGGCGGAGCAGCCGGGCCCGGTCGAGCGCGTCGAGCACCTCTGTCGCGGCCGGACGGTCCAGCAGCGCCGCCGAGACCCAGCTCGGCGTGGCGGCGATGCCCAGCCGGGCCAGGCCGCGCAGCACCAGTGCGGCGGCGCCGTCCAGCCGGGTGCCCAGCATCGCCGGGCCCTCCTGCTCGACCAGCAGCGTGCGGTGCAGGCGGCGCAGCGGCTCGCCGGGCTCCACGCCCAGCTCCTCGGTGAGCGTGCGGCGCGCGGTGGCGTACGCCGACAGCGCCTCGGCCCGGTGCCCCGCGTCGCGCAACGCGGTCACCAGCAGCAACCACGCCTCCTCGCGCAGCGGCTCCTCGGCGACCAGCCGGCGCAGCTCGTCCACGGCGGCGGCCGGCTGCCCGGCCTCGATGTGCAGCCGGGCCCGGGTCTGCCGGACCGACCGCCGCCGCTCCACCAGCCGGTCTATCTCGGCGCGCCACAGCGGCGACGCGGGCAGGTTCTCCACCGGCTCGCCGCGCCACAGGCCCAGGGCCGCGTCGAGGCTGTCCGGGTCGCCGCCGCGGGCGTACTCCTCGAAGCGCAGCAGGTCGAGCTCCGCGCAGTGCAGCTCCAGCCGGTATCCGGGCGCCTGACGGCGCAGCCGGTCCTCGCCCAGCCGGGTGCGCAGCGCACTGACGTAGGTCTGCACGTTGGCCAGCGCCGACCGGGGCGGGTCCTGCCCCCACAGCACCTCGATCAGCTGGTCCACCGACACGGTTCGGCCATGGTTGAGCGCCAGGGTGGCCAGCAGCTGACGCGGCTTCACGCCGCCCACGGGTGCGTCGGCGCCGTCCAGGGTCAACTCGAAGGAGCCCAGTATGCGCAGTTCCAGCCGGTCCGACATCGTCCAACCACCCACACGATCCGTGATCGCCTGAGCCTACGCGCGCTCGGCTGATCGGACCAGAGCACTCGGCTGAACGGCTGTAGTGGTTCTGGAGAAACGTTGGAGAGCTTGTCGCGACCCTGTGGTGACCCCGCGCAGTAACGGGCTTCCTGTTCCACCACCCCACGGAAGGGAACCGTCCTCATGCGACCGAAGAAGCTGTTGTCCGGCATCGCCGCGCTGATCATCGGCGGGGCCGCCTCGGTCCTGCTCGGCAGCCCCGCCCAGGCCGCGCCTGCTTTCCAGCTGCCCTTCCCCTGTGGCCAGACGTGGAACGGCAACAGCAGCAACAGCAGCGCCCACGTCTCCTGGGAGATCGACTTCAACCGCGGCTCCACCGCCACCGCCGACCTCGGTGACACCGTGGTCGCCGCCGCCGCGGGCACCGTCGAGGTCTCCGCCCACCAGGGCTCCGTCAACGGCTACGGCAACCTGATCGTCATCGACCACGGTGGCGGTTACTTCACCTACTACGCCCACCTCGACACCCGCGCCGTCACCGCGGGCCAGTCGGTGCTGCGCGGCCAGGCCATCGGCTCGCTCGGCAACACCAGCAAGCCGGGCAACGGCATCTCCCCGCACCTGCACTACGAGGTGCGCTACCCGGACCGGTCGCAGTCGCACATCATCAAGGCCGTCTTCAACGGCAGCACCTTCGGCTACGGCTCGGCCAACGTGACCAGCAACAACTGCGCCACCTCATACGACCCGGCGGCCGAGTGCGGCAGCGGGTTCCAGGTCATCGACTCGGTGAAGCTGGGCACGGCGGGCACCACCAACCTGCTGTGGAAGGGCTCCACCGGCCAGAACTGCGTCATCACCCTCAAGATGGCCAGCGTCGGCACCCCGACGACCACGAGCGCGCTCCTGGAACCGCAGGGGTCGAGCAGAACCACCGACTCCGGCAGCTTCTCCTACTACGCCGGGCCGGTCATCCGCACCGCTCCGAGCTGCGTGAAGTGGGGCGGCAGCGCCGGCGGCACCAGCTACACCTCCGGATTCGAACACTGCGCCTGATCCCCTTCCCGCACTCACTTCAACGAAAGGTGCATACCGTGCACATCAAACGCATCCTGGGGCTGGCCGTGGCCGCCGTGGCCGTAGGCGCGGCCGTCCTGGTCGAAGCCTCGCCTGCGATGGCCGCCCCGACCTTCAAGGTCCCCTTCCCCTGCAACCAGGTGTGGTCGGGCCAGACCCGCACCAACCACAGCCCCGCCAACGCCATCGACTTCAACCGCACCAACGACACGGGCGACCCCGTCGTGGCCAGCGCGCCCGGCACGGTCGACGTGGTCACCAACCTCGGTGACACCAGCTACGGCAAGTACGTGCGGATCAACCACGGCAGCGGTTACACCACCTACTACGCGCACCTGAACTCGTTCAACGTGTCGGTGGGACAGACCGTGAAGTACGGCACCGTGATCGGGTACGTCGGCACCACCGGCGGCTCCACCGGCCCGCACCTGCACTACGAGCAGCGCTCCGGCGGCTCCGCCATCCAGATCAAGTTCAACGGCGTGACCGCGCTCTACTGGGGCACCAAGAACTACACCAGTGACAACGGCTGCGGCGGCGGCGCGGCGCAGGGCACCGTCAACACCGCGGGCTCGCCGCTGACGGTGCGCTCAGGCCCCGGCACCGGCTACGCCTCGGTCGGCACCGTCAACGACGGCGCGACCGTGTCCATCCAGTGCCAGACCACCGGCACCTCGGTCACCGGCACGTACGGCACCAGCACCATCTGGGACCGCATCGGGTCCGGTCGGTTCATCTCCGACGCCTACGTCTACACCGGATACGACGGCTTCATCCCCGGCGTCCCCCGCTGCTAGACCACAGGAAGGGCACCTTCTTGACGCTCCGCGTTGTGGAAGGTGCCCTTCCTGTGCGCCAGTAGGGCCTGGGCGAGGAGGCGGGCGCGGCGGTGGGTGGGAACCACGGCGCGGCGGGTGAAGACGTCGTGGTCGGCGCGCTCGATCTCGTCGAGGATGGCGCCGTAGACCAGGTACGCGGCGCGGACGCAGGTCTGGGAGGCACCGGGCAGCAGGTCCAGGCCGGGCATGGCGGCGGCGTAGTGGGCGCGGGCACGCGTGATCTCGTACGCGATGAGGCTCTTGATCTGCGGGGTGGCCCTGCCCCCCGTGGCGGCGGCGCGCAGGTCTGCGGTGGTGACACCGAACCGGGTCAGGTCGTCCTGGGGCAGGTAGACGCGGTCGCGGGTGAGGTCCTCGGCGACGTCGCGCAGGAAGTTGGTCAGCTGGAACGCCAGGCCCAGCTGCCGGGCAGGTTCGCGGGCTGCTGCCGGGTCGGCGGGGCCGAGGATCGGCAGCATCAGGGTGCCGATCACCGCCGCCGAACCCTCCATGTACGACAGCAGCGCCGGGTAGTCGGCGTAACGGCGGACGGTCAGGTCCATCGCCATGCTGTCCAGGAACGCGGCGAAGTCGGCCGGGTCGAGGTCGAAGGTCGCGACGGTGTGCAGCAGCGCGGGCAGCAACGGGTCGTCCACCGCCTCGCCGCCCAGCCCGGCGAGGAAGCGGCCGGACCAGTCGCGCAGGCGCCGCTCGCGCTCCGCGGGGGTGCCCGTGTCGGTCCGGTCGACGATCTCGTCGGCGTGCCTGGCGAACCCGTAGAGCGCGTGCACGTGCGGGCGCTTCCAGGCAGGTAGCAGCCGGGTCGCCAGGTAGTAGCTGCGGCCGTGGTGGCGGTGCAGGTCCTGGCAGCGGCGGTACGACGCCGCGAGCGAAACGGGCACGGCGGCGTTCGCGGCCTCCAGGTCCAGAACAGGTTCGGCCCGGCGTAGCCCGGCCGTGCCCGCCGACCCGGCGTCCCGCGCCGGCCAACCCATCCGATCCCCCTTGTGCCCACGTCCGTGCAGGCCGCAGGCAATCTTAGGCGGCCGCCCCGATGCCCCCGAAGACGACCGGAACCACGTTCGTTTTTCGACTATCAGCGCTGTTCATCCCGTTAATCACGTATCAACTTTCATATTCTGATTTGCGCGTTTATAGGCCGTTGTGACGTAGCTGTGGTCCGAGCGTGGATATCCTCCGGCTGGACACCGGTCCTGGCTGCCTACCGCCTTCCGGCCGCTGGGCGAGATTCGCACCACCTGATTCCCAGCTCGACCGATAAAAGGTGCACCTTCCGTATCGCGAAGCGATGCGGAAGGTGCACCTGGTACGCCGACCCGTAAGCCGCCGTTCTGCGGGGTGGTGCGGGCCCGCCGGCCGGCACGTGGGAGCAGCGGCCGGCGGGGGCCGGGGCTCAGTCCGAGCTGAAAGCCGCGTCGAACGAGGCGGTGGGCGGGTCGAAGAGGAGATTGCGCACGAACTGCAGCGCCTGGGGAGCCCCGACGAGGCGGTCCATGCCGGCGTCCTCCCACTCGATCGAGATAGGACCGTCGTAGCCGATCGCGTTGAGCGCGCGGAAGCAGTCCTCCCACGGTACGTCGCCGTGGCCGGTGGACACGAAGTCCCAGCCGCGGCGCAGGTCCGCCCACGGCAGGTGGGACGACAGGATGCCGCGGCGGCCGTCGCCCATGCGCACCTTGGTGTCCTTGCAGTCCACGTGGTAGATGCGGTCGGCGAAGTCGAGGATGAAGCCCACCGGGTCGTTGCCCTGCCACACCATGTGCGACGGGTCCCAGTTCAGCCCGAACGCGGGCCGGTTGCCCAGCGCGTCCAGGGTGCGGCGGGTGGTGTGGTAGTCGTACGCGATCTCGCTGGGGTGCACCTCGTGCGCAAAGCGCACGCCGACCTCGTCGTACACGTCGAGGATCGGGTGCCAGCGCCGGGCGAACTCCTCGTACCCGGCATCGATCATCGACTGCGGGACCGGCGGGAACATCGCCACGAAATGCCAGATCGGCGAGCCGGTGAAGCCCACGACGGTGTTCACGCCGAGCTTGGCCGCGGCGCGGGCGGTGTCGGCCATCTCGGCCGCGGCCCGCTGCCGCACCCCCTCGGGCTCGCCGTCGCCCCAGATGCGGGCCGGCAGGATGCCCTTGTGGCGCTCGTCGATCGGGTTGTCGCAGACCGCCTGGCCGACCAGGTGGTTGGAGATGGCGTGCACGCTCAGCCCGTACTTGTCGAGCTGGGCGCGCTTGCGCGGGATGTAGGTCTCGTCCGACAGCGCCTTGTCGACCTCGAAGTGGTCGCCCCAGCAGGCGATCTCGAGGCCGTCGTAGCCCCACTCGGACGCCAGCCGGCAGACCTCCTCGAACGGAAGGTCCGCCCACTGGCCGGTGAACAGGGTGATGGGTCGGGGCATGTGTTCGCTCTCCGATCTGTGCGGTGCCGGTGCGGCGGGGACGCCGGAGTCGTTGGGCGAGAGGGCCGGTCGGTCGGCGTCCGGCCGGCCCTCCCACGTTCGGTGCCGGTGCGGTCAGGCCGCTACCGGGACGGCGGGCTGCGCCACCTGCGTCCAGGCGGACGCGGACGCGGCGGAACTCTGCACCGCCTCCAGCACGAGCTGCACGCCGAGGGCCTCCTCGAAGGAGGGGTGAGGGTCGATGCCCTCCGCCACGGCCTGCACGAAGTCGCGCATCTGGTGGGTGAAGGAGTGCTCGTACCCGATGATGTGGCCGGGCGGCCACCATGCGGACAGGTACGGGTGCTCCGGCTCGGTCACCAGGATCCGGTTGAAGCCCTGCTCCGCACCCGGCCGGGTCGCGTCGTAGAACTCCAGCTCGTTGAGGCGCTCCAGATCGAACGCCAGCGAGCCGAGTGAGCCGTTGATCTCCACCCGGAGGCCGTTCTTGCGCCCCGTCGCGAAGCGGCTGGCCTCGTACGTGGCGATCGCGCCACCGGACAGTCGCGCCGTGAACAGCGCGGCGTCGTCGACCGTCACCTGGCCGACGGCTTGGCCGTTGCCCGTGGCGGCCAGGCCGCTCGCCTCGGCCGGGATCGGCCGCTCCTTGATGAACGTCTCGGTCAGCGCGCTCACCCCGGTGATGCGCTGGCCCGTGATGTACTGGGTCAGGTCGATGATGTGCGCACCGATGTCGCCGAGCGCGCCGGACCCGGCGCGCTCCTGCTGGAGCCGCCAGACCAGCGGGAACTGCGGATCGGTGATCCAGTCCTGGAGATACACGGCACGTACGTGGCGGATCACTCCGAGCCTGCCGGCGGCGATCATCTGACGCATCAGCGCCGCCGCCGGCACGCGCCGGTAGTTGAACCCGCACAGCGTACGAATACCCGATTCCCGCGCCGCGGCTGCGGCATCGACCATCGCCCGGGCCTCCGCCACGGAGTTCGCCAGCGGTTTCTCGCACATGACGTGCTTGCCCGCGGCGAGCGCGGCGATGGTGATCTCCGCATGGCTGTCGCCGGGCGTGCAGACGTCGATCACGTCGATGTCATCCCGGGCGATCAGCTCCCGCCAGTCCGTGACGTAGCCGTCCCAGCCCAGCCTTTCGGCCGCCTCGGACACCTTGGCCTCGTCACGGCCGCAGACCGCCGCCATCCGGACCTGCAGGGGCAGGTCGAACGCGCGGTTCACGGTGCGCCACGCCTGTGAGTGCGCGGCGCCCATGAACGCGTAGCCGACCATGCCGACCCGCAGTTCCTTGTTGTCGTTTGTGGACACGGGGTGGGCTCCTCCGTTACCGAGCCCGCTGGTGCGGGCGAACCATGTCGGGCTTAGAAACCGAGCTTCAGGTACGTGCTCGCGTTCTCTTTCGTGATCGTCTCGGAGGCCAGGACGACCTCCTTGGGCACCTGCAGCTCCACCAGGTCGGACATGCCCCGGCCCTGGGCGATCAGGCGGGCCAGCGAGATCGCCGACGACGCCATGGAGGGGCTGTAGGTTACCGTCGCCTTGAGCACGGTCTTGTCGGCGGCGATGTCCTCGATCGCCTTCTTCGAGCCGGCGCCGCCGACCATGAAGAACTCGCTGCGGTTGGCCGCCGTGATCGCGGCCAGCACGCCGATGCCCTGGTCGTCGTCGTGGTTCCACACGGCGTCGATCTTCGGCAGCGCCTGCAGCAGGTTCTGCGCCTCCTTCTGGCCGGAGTCGGCGGTGAAGCGCGCCGCACGACGGTTGGCCACGGTGAAGCCGTAGGTGGCCAGCGCGGCCTTGAAGCCCGCGCTGCGCTCCTGGGTCAGCTCCAGCTCGTCCATGCCGGCGATCTCGCCGATGATCGGGCTGGCGATGTTCTTGGCCTTGAGCGCCTTGCCGATGTAGTGGCCGGCGGCCACGCCCATGCCGTAGTTGTCGCCCTTGATCTGCAGGCGGTACGCCAGCGCGTCGGGGAAGGCACGGTCGAGGTTCACGACCGGGATGCCCGCCTCCATCGCCTTGAGGCCGAACGCGTTGAGCTCCTTGCCGTCGTACGGCAGCAGCACGATCACGTCGGGCTTCTCGGCGATCAGGGTGTCCAGCGCGCCACGCTGCGCCGCGGCGTCCTTGCCCGCCTCGACCTGCTTGAAGGTGACGTCCTTGTACGCCCCGGCCTGCGCCTTGGCGTTGTTGGTGATCGCCGCGATCCAGCCGTGGTCGGCGGCCGGAGCGGAGAAACCGATCGTGACCGCCTTGCCGGCGGCGGCGTTCGGGTTGGTGTCGTCGGCGCCCTTGGTCTGCGCCGGGGTCGGCGTCTGCTCGTTGCTGGTGCAGGCGGTGAGCAGAGCGCCGGCGGCGATCGCCGTGCCGCCGAAGAGGAGCCGGCGGCGGGACGTGTCCGGAATCGGGTTGGTCATCACGACCTCCTGGTCGTCGCGAGGGTGCATTCGGTCCGGCGACCGTCGCGTTCGACGGTCACCCCAGATGGAGCGGGCTGTGCGGTGATGGAACCTGTTACACAGGGGGCGGTCAGGTCTGCGGTTTGGCCCGAGTGAGACCGTGCCTTCGGGCGAACTGCGTGACGGACGAGAACCGCACCTGCTGGAGAAGGACCGCGACCACGATGATCGCGCCCTTGACCATGTTCTGGACCTCGGTGGGCAGGTTGGCGATGGCGAACAGGTTGGTGATCGCGGAGAACACGATCACGCCGAACAGCGAGCCGACGATGGTGCCGCGGCCGCCGGAGAGCAGCGTGCCGCCGATGATCGCCGCGGCGATCGCGTCGAGTTCGTACAGTTCGGCCGCGGCCGCCTGGGACGAGGTGGCGAGCGAGGTGAGCATGATCGCGGCGATGCCGCAGCACAGGCCCGAGAGCGCGTACAGCAGCATGGTGTGGCCGCGGACGTTGATGCCGGCCAGGCGGGCCGCCTCGGCGTTGCCGCCGATGGCGACGGTGCGCCGGCCGAAGGTGGTGCGATTGAGCAGCACCCACCCGAGCCCGGCGACCACCAGCAGGATGATGGCCAGCAGCGGGATGCCGAGGATGCGCTCCTTGGCGATGCTGTTGATGAACATGTCGTTGGAGATCTGGGTCTGCTTGCCCGAGATCTGCGCCGCCAGGCCGCGCGCCGCGACCAGCATCGCCAGGGTGGCGATGAAGGGCACCAACCGGCCGTACGCGACGAGCGCGCCGTTGACCAGGCCCGCGCCGATGCCGACGGCGATCGCGGTGAAGATCATGCCGGCCGCGCCGAAGCTCTGTGTGGCCAGCGTCGTGGCCCACACACCGGACAGCGCGATCAGCGCCCCGACGGACAGGTCGATGCCGCCACCGATGATCACGAAGGTCATGCCCACGGTGACCACGCCGATCGCGGCCGCCTGGGTCAGGATGACCATGATGTTGTTGATGACCCAGTCCGCGTTGCTGTAGAGGTCCGGCCGGATGAACGCGCCGATCGCGAACAGTGCCAGCAGCACCCCGACCAGGCCCAGGTTGCGCCGCAACGGCTCCTGCGCCTCGTCCTTCCACCAGCTCGTGCCACCGCCCCGCGCGGCGGGCGCGGCATGGGGCGCGTGGCCCTCCGGTGCCTGTTCCACCTTCTGTTCGCTGGACACGCTCATGCCCTCTCCTCGCTTCGCTCGTCGACGGCATGACTGCCGAGCCAGCTGATTCGCTCGTGGTGCTCGCTCATGCGGCCACCTCTTCAGTCGTCGCGGCGGTCAGCGATCCCGCCATCACCAGATCGAGTACGTCCTCTTCACTGAGCTCGGTCGCGGGCGCGGTGCGCACCACCCGGCCCTCGCGCATGACCAGCACCCGGTCGGACAGCCCGAGCACCTCCGGCACCTCGCTGGAGACCAGCAGCACCCCGACGCCGTTCGCGGCGAGGTCGCGGATCACCTGGTAGAGCTCCGCCCGCGCACCCACGTCCACGCCCCGGGTCGGCTCGTCGAGCAGCAGCAGCCGGGTGCCGCCCAGCAGCCACCGGCCGACGACCACCTTCTGCTGGTTGCCGCCCGACAGGGTGCGCACGGCTCGACGCACGTCGCGCGGGCGCAGTTCCAGCTGGTCCGCGACCCGCATGGCCTCGGCCTGCTCCTTGCCGGTGTCGGTGAAACCGGCGGTCGCGTACGTGCTGAAGTTGGTCAGCGTCATGTTGCGGTAGATCGGCTGGCCCAGCAGCAGCGCCTGGCTCTTGCGCTCCTCCGGGGCCATGCCCAGGCCCGCCCGCACCGCCGCGGCGACGTTGCCCGGCGGCAGCCCGCGCCCGTCCATGACCACCGTGCCGGCCTCGGCCTGGCGCGCGCCGAACACCGTCTCCAGCAGCTCCGAACGGCCCGAGCCGACCAGGCCCGCGATACCGACGATCTCGCCGGAGTGCACGTCGAGGTCGACGCCGGCGAACTCGCCGGAGCGGCCCAGCCCGCGCACCTCCAGCAGCTTCTCGCCCGGCTCGGTGTCCGGACGCGGCGGGAAGACGTACTCGATGGAGCGGCCGGTCATCCGGCTCACCAGGTCACGGGTCGGCGTGGTGCGGGCCGGCAGGTTGACCGCCGAGGTGCGCCCGTCCTTGAGCACGGTGACCCGGTCACCGATCTCGCGGATCTCCTCCAGCCGGTGCGAGATGTAGACCACCGCGATGCCCTGCGCGGTCAGCTCCCGGATGATCCGGAACAGGTTGCCGACCTCGTCGTGCGCCAGCACCGCGCTGGGCTCGTCCATGATGATCAGCTTGGCCGAGTGTGAGAGCGCGCGGGCCATGCTGACGATCTGCTTGCCCGCAGCGGGCAGCGACTTGACCAGCCGGTGCGGCGGGATCTCGCCGTGGCCGAGCCGGCCGAGCAGCTCCCGGGCCTGGCGCGCGGCCTGTCCCTTGTGCACGAAGCCGAGGCTGCGCGGCTCGTGGCCGAGGTAGACGTTCTCCGCCACCGTCAGGTAGTCGACGAGGTCGAGCTCCTGGTAGATGGTGGCGATGCCCGCCTTCATCGCGGCCTGCGGGCCGCTGAACGCGACCTGCTCACCCAGCCACTGCACGTCGCCCGAGTCCGGGCGGTGCACGCCGGCCAGCACCTTGATCAGAGTGGACTTGCCCGCGCCGTTCTGGCCCAGCAGGCAGTGCACCTCGCCCGCGCGCACCTCAAGCTCGACGCCGTCGAGGGCGCGTACCCCCGGGAAGGTCTTGACCACATCGGACAACCGCAGGACCACCTCGCCGGTGTTCGCGGCGGCCGCCCCGGCCGGCTGCTCGTTCATGCCCGACTCCTCGCTCATGCCTGCTCGAAGGCGATCTCGCTGGCCAGCACCGCGGCGCCGGCGACACCGGCACGGGGGCCCAGCTCGGACAGCACCAGCGGCAGGTTGCCGGTGGCCAGCGGCAGCGACCGCCGGTAGACCACGCTGCGGATCTCGGCGAGCATGATGTGGCCCAGCTGGGCCAGCCCGCCGCCGATGACGATCATCGAAGGGTTCACGAAACTGACCAGCCCGGCCAGCACGGTGCCGATGCGGCGGCCGCCGTCGCGGATCAGCTGCACACAGACCACGTCGCCCTCGACCGCGGCGATCGCGACGTCCATCGCGGTGACCAGGCCGTTGGTCGCCAGCCGCTCGGACAGCGCGGGCGAGGTGCCCGAGCGGGCCGCGGCCGTGGCCTCGCGGGCCAGCGCGGCTCCGCTGAACACGGCCTCCAGGCAGCCGATGTTGCCGCACGTGCAGACCGGTCCGTGGCTGTCGACCTGGATGTGGCCGATGTCGCCGGCGCAGCCGTCGGTGCCCCGGTAGACCTCGCCGCCGAGGAACACGCCGCAGCCGATGCCGGTGCCGATCTTCACGAAGAGGAAGTTGTCGACGGAGTGCGCCACGCCCGCGTTGCGCTCGCCCACCGCCATGATGTTCACGTCGTTGTCCACCACGGCCGGGCAGCCGTGTTCCCGCGTGAGCAGCTCGCGCACGGGGAAGCGGTCCCAGCCGGGCATTATCGGCGGGGAGACGGGCACGCCGTCGCGGAAGCTGACCGGGCCGGGCACGCCGATGCCGATGCCGTCGAGGTGCGCGAACGCGCCCTCCACCTTGGCCTTGGCGAGCAGTTCGTTGACCCGCTGCAGGGTCACCTTCGGGCCGCTGCGGATGTCGGCCGGCTCGCTGTAGTGCGCGACCGGCTCCAGCCGGCCGTTGGTCACCTCGACGTCGATCGACGTTGCGCCGAGGTCGACGCCCGCGAAGCGCATCCCGGGGTTCAGTTCCACCAGGGTGGAGCGGCGGCCGCCGCGCGACTCCGCCGGACCCGCCTCGGCGACGTGGCCGCCGGCGACGAGTCGGTCGAGTTCGCCCAGCAGGCGCGGACGTGGGATGTCCAGCCGGTCGGCGAGTTCCGCGCGTGACAGCGCGCCCTCGTCCCGCAGCAGCCGCAGCACTCTGACGTGCAGCGGGTCCCAGAGCGTCCGCGCGAGGCTCATCCGCTCGTTCCTCCGACCTGATAGGACTCCACCGGTGTGGTGTGTCGCACAGGTTACGAGCTTTCGACAATCGTGTCCATAGCTTCTCGCCAAATCCGCGAAACTTTTGTTTGATCTAGCAGAAGTTGGCCATGACCCTCCAGAACACCCCCTCCTCTACTGCGCAAGTCATAAAAAGTCGCGGTCTCATAACGGTCTCCCGACCACTACCTGGCCGAAGCCGCGGGCGGCATCCGCATCACGCACGGATGGCGAGGTGTCACCGCAGGTCAGCGGCGGTCTGATCACGGCAGTGACATCGGTGGACCGGCCGAGGCGCGGCGGACCGCGCCGAACCGGACTGGGCGCCGGATCGACCGCACCGGGGCCCAAGGCGGCCGATGGGCCCCGCCGCGCGACGACTGACGCGTCGCCGGAGTGGCCGGGGAATCAGCCCGCGGATGTCTCGGCACCGCGCCCTGGGACGCCCGGCCGAGCGGGTGAACGCACCCGATTCACGCCAGGCCCGGCGAAAAGTCGCCCCTCCCCCACCGAAGGCCGGCCGGCGGGGTCAGACGCGGGGTGGCCGCTGCTCCTGCCACCGCTGCAGTGCGGTGCCGACCTGCTCCTCCACGAAACGGAAGAAGTCACGCATGTCCGCCATGCGTTCGCCGGCCAGCGTCTGCGCACCGCCCGTGGCCTCGATGACGATGTCGGCCTCGTCGGAGAACTGGCCGTAGAAGCCCCGCTTGGCGGTGGTGACGCCGTACCAGGGCTGGTCGGGCAGGCGGTAACGGTCGCGGCGGGAACCGGGCGCGGGCTCGCGCACGACGAAGCCCATCTGCATCAGGTAGCGGACGGCGCCGGAGATCGCGGCGGCGCTCACCCCGAGCCGCTCGGCCAGATCACCGGCGGTCAGCGAGGTCTCCTCGGCGCTCATCATGGTCATCAGCACCCGGGACGGCATCCGGGGGAAGCCCATGTCGGCCAGCATCATGGCCATGTGCTCCACGGACCGGCGCACACCGTCCTCATCACGCGGCGCGACCGCGTCAACCTTGTCGCTCATCAGGAACGATCATAACAAGCTTATGAGTGTTCACAATTTTATGAAGAACGTGCACATCGCCGGTCCTCGCCACGCCCTGCGGTGCCCGCCTCAGCGGCAGGCACCGCGTGGTGGAGCAGGGCACTAGGAACCGGCGCCCTTGGCGGTGCCGGTCAGGGCACCGACCACCCAGCCGACGAACAACCCGTAGGCCGAACCGGCGGCGGCACTCTGGAGCGCGCCGACGAAGGTGGGGTTGCTGATGATGAAGGCGGTGATGAAGGCCGCCAGGGCGGATCCGAAGATCAGCGCCGACCAGCCGAGGAGGAAGCCGCCGGCGCCACCGGTGACCGCCTTGCTGACCACTCCGAGGATCAATGCCACGAAGAGGATCAACAACAGCGCGCGCAGATCGTCGGCGAGCAGCCGGCGCATAGCGCCGCTGGATCCGTCGACGGGACCGAAGGCCCACCTGGGCCAGGTCAGCACGCGCAGGAACCAACCCCATGCGCTGTCGGAGCTGGTGTGCCTGGACACCCACTCCACAAAGGGCTGATTACCGAACAGAAGGACGAGCGCCACGGTTGCGATGATCCCGGCACCTGTCACCGTACGAGTCCGCGCCATGACGAAATGATAGTTTCCCAAGCGCGCATATGTCGATGGGTCATACCGCCGGTAACACCTGCCCGCTCAGCCCGTCGACCGGTCGCCGGCGGCTGTCGCACCTAGACTGACGCCCATGCGCACCGCCCACGTACGCTGCGGCGACGACCTCCGGGAGACCCTCGGACCGGCCGGCTTCCCCGGTGACTTCGTGCCGTTCACGGACCCGGTGTGCCAGGGCCCCGTCCCCCGCACGGCTGACCCCGCCGAGTTCGACGCCATCCGGGCGGACTGGCTCGCGCGGGCGTACGACCTCGACGTCGCGCACGTCCGCGAGCGCCTGTCGCGGGAGCGCGCTCACCTCGACACCCTCGACACGTACGACGGCGTGCTGCTGTGGTTCGAGCACGACTGGTTCGACCAGGCGATCCTGATCCGGCTGCTGGCCCTGCTGGCCCACCGGCCCGCGCTGCACGAGCGGCTGCGGCTGCTGTCGATCGACGCGTTCGACGGCGAGGATCCGTTCATCGGGTTCGGGCAGCTGTCCGCGCCGCAGCTGGCGACGCTCGCCGGACGGGAACGGCCGGTCAGTCCGGACCAGTTGGCCGCGGCGGAACAGGCCTGGGCCGCGCTGTCCGCGCCGGATCCGGCCGCGCTGGCCGGGGTCGGCGGCGACGCGCTGCCCTTCCTGCCCCGGGCGGTACGCCGGCACCTGGCGGAGCTGCCGTGGACCACCGACGGGCTGTCCCTGTCGGAGCGGCTGTGCCTGCGCGCGGTCTCCGCCGGTCCGCTGCCGTTCCCCGCCGTCTACCAGGCGCACCAGGACGGCGATCCGCTGCCGTATCTCGGGGACGTCATGCTGCTGCCGGTGCTGCGGCGGCTGCACGACGCCGAGCGCCCGGCGCTGGCCTCCCGCGGCGGCGAATACCAGCTGACGGCGTACGGCCAGCGGATCCTGCACGGTGACGCGACCTGGCAGACCTTCCCCCGCTGGGTCGGCGGGGTGCTGCTGCCCGGCTGGTGCTGGGACCCCGACGCCGCCCGCCCCGTCCCGGCCTGAGCCGCGGGCGGCTCGCTCACGCCTCCAGCGGGGCGGCGGCGAAGGAGACCTTGAAGCGGGCGCACCAGATGGTGACGCTGCGCAGCTCGGTCGGGTCGACGCCGGCGGGCACGGCGTAGACCTGGGTGCCGTGGGTGCCCTTGAGCCGACCCAGCTCGACGTGCTTGCCGTCGTCGAAGACGTGCCAGCCGGCGCGGCCGGGCAGCACGGGCTGGTCGGTGAGCCATACCCGCAGGTCGGGACCATCCGATGTGGCCAGATCGCGCAGGATCACCTGGTAGGTGCCGTCGGGCAGCCGCACCAGCTGCGCGGTTCCGGAGCTGTCGTGCTCGTGGGTGACGAGCTTGCCCTCGGCGACCAGCACGGCGACAGCCGACGGCGAGGGCATGCCCGCGGCCGGCGAGGAGGCCGGTGAGGGCGTCGTGGACACCACCACCGGGGCGGCGTCGTTGACGGTCTTCGAGGTGAGCAGCTTCCACGGCTGGAACCAGTACATGCCGAACGCCAGGCCCACGGCCAGCACCGCGGCCACCGCCCAGAAGGCGGGCTTGCGGAACATCCTCGTCATGCCTCGACGCTAAGGCCCGCGCCGACGCCGTGGGGGCCACGTTCGCGGATCGTAAGGTTCCGATGCGGCGGCACCCCGGCCGCCGCCGATGATCACGACGTACGCTCGCGATATGGCCACCAGCGTGCTCGTCGTCGACGACGACCCGACCGTCAGCGACGTGGTACGCCGCTACCTGGAGCACGCCGGGCACCGGGTGGTGCTGGCCGCCGACGGGCAGGCCGCGCTGGACGCGTACGCCCGGGAACGCCCTGATCTGATCATCCTGGACCTGATGCTGCCCGTCATCGACGGGCTGGAGGTGGCCCGGCGGCTGCGCGCCGAGCCGGGCCCCGGCGTGCCGATCATCATGCTGACCGCGCTCGGCGAGGAGGTCGACCGCATCGTCGGCCTGCAGGTGGGCGCGGACGACTACGTGACCAAGCCGTTCTCCCCGCGCGAGCTGGTGCTGCGCGCCCAGTCCGTGCTGCGCCGCACCGCGCCGCAGACCGCCCCTGCCACCGTGCTGGCCGACGGCGACCTGGTCGTCGACCCGGTACGCCGCACCGCCCGGCTCGGCAGCCGCGAGCTGGCGCTGACCGTACGCGAGTTCGACCTGCTGACGTTCCTGATGTCGCACCCGCACGAGGCGCTGCGCCGGGCACAGCTGCTGGAGTCGGTGTGGGGCTGGACCTTCGGCGACCAGTCCACCGTCACCGTCCACGTGCGACGGCTGCGCGAGAAGATCGAGCCCGACCCCGCCATGCCGCAGCGCATCCACACCGTCTGGGGCGTGGGTTACCGGTACGAGCCGGTGGGGGCGGCCGACGGTGCGTGACGTACTGATGATCCTGCTGGCCGCGCTGCTCGGCGCGGCCGCCGTGTGGCTGCCCGCGGCGCTGCTGCTGCGCCTGCTGCACCGCCGCTCGATCACGCTGAACGTGTGCGTGCTGCTGGTGGCCACGGTGCTGGCGATGCTGGCCGGGGTGCTGGCCGTCGCCGAGGGCATGTTCATCTCCGCGCACGACCTGCACGTGCTGCTCGTCGTGGTGCCGCTGTCGGGGCTGGTGAGCCTGCTGATCGGCGGCTGGGTCGCCTGGCGGCTGGCGCGCTCGGCGATGTGGGCGGCCGACGCCCGCGAGCGCGAGCGGCAGGTCGAGGCGAGCCGCCGTGACCTGGTCGCCTGGGTGTCGCACGACCTGCGCACCCCGCTGGCCGGTATGCGGGCCATGGCCGAGGCGCTGGAGGACGGCGTGGTCAGCGACCCGGCTGCCGTCGCCGAGTACCACCGCCGCATCCGCATCGGCACCGACCGGATGGCCGCACTGGTCGACGACCTGTTCGAGCTGTCCCGGATCAACGCCGGGGCGCTGCAACTGTCGCCGGTCGACGTGCCGCTCGGCGAGGTGGTGTCCGACGCGGTCGCCGCGGCCGCGCCGGTCGCCGCCGCGCGGGGCGTGCACCTGGTCGCCGACGGCGACTGGCCGGTGGTGCGGGCGGGTGAGCGCGAGCTTTCCCGGATCGTGGCGAACCTGCTGCTCAACGCGGTGCGTTACACGCCCGCCGACGGCACGGTGACGGTCACCGGCGGGCGCGACGCCGAGGGCGGCTGGCTGGCCGTCGTCGACACGTGCGGCGGTATCGCCGAGGCCGACCTGCCGCACGTCTTCGACGTGGCGTTCCGCGGGGCCAAGGCGCGCACCCCGGACGCGGACGGCGGCGGCGGCGGGCTGGGCCTGGCCATCGTGGCCGGCCTGGTGGAGGCGCACGGTGGCCGGGTCGGCGTGGCCAACACGGCCGCCGGGTGCCGGTTCGAGGTGCACCTGCCGGCCGCACCCGCCTGACCGGCACCGCTGGGCTCGGTTCACCGCGTCCGGCCTGCGGGACGGGCCCGGCTGCCGCCCCGGGTCGCGCACTAAGCTGCCTGCCATGCCTTCGGTTCCCGCTGACCTGGTCCACATCGGCTCGTACACGGCGAAGGCGGGGACCGCCCAGGCGATCACCGCCTGGCGGCAGGACCCCCGGACCGGGCGGCTGGAGCCCGCGCACTCGCCGGTGGAGGCCGTCGACCCGTCGTGGCTCGCCTGGCACCCGGCCGGCACCCACCTCTACGCCGCCTCCGAGTCCGCCGCGCAGGTGCTGTCGTATGCGGTGAAAAGCGGCGGGCTCGAACTGCTCGGCGCGCAGCCCAGCGGCGGCGCCGATCCCTGCCACCTGGCCGTCGACCCGCAGGGCCGGTTCGTGGTGGCGGCCAACTACAGCGGCGGGTCGGTGAGCGTGTTCGCGATCGGCGACGACGGCGCGCTGCTGCCGTACCACCATCTGGTGGCGCACGAGGGCAGCGGCCCGGACCCGGAGCGCCAGGAGTCGCCGCACGCGCACATGGCGATGCTCGCCCCCGACGGGCTGCTCTACGTCACCGACCTGGGCACCGACGAGGTGCGCAGCTATGCCGTCGAGCCCGACGCGCTGCGGCACGTGGCGACCTCCCCGTTGATCGCCGGGATGGGCCCGCGGCACCTGACCTTCCACCCGTCCGGGACGGTGTTCGTCGCGGGTGAGCTGGACTCCACCGTGGTCGTCTGCGAGGCCGCCGACGGCCGGCTGCGGCCGGTGTCGAGCGTCGCGGCGACCCTCGGCGAGCCTGGGGAACGCAACTATCCGAGCCACCTGGAGTGCTCGCCCGACGGCCGCTTCCTCTACGTCGCCAACCGCGGCGCGGACTGCCTCACCGTGTTCGCGGTGGAGGGCGCAGCCCTGCGCCCGGTCGCGGACGTGCCGACCGGCCGCTGGCCGCGGCACTTCGCGCTGATCGGCGACTTCGTGTACGTCGCCGACCAGGACGGGGACACCGTGACGGGGTACCGCCGCGACCCGGTCACCGGTGTCCCCGAGCCCACCGGCGACACCCGCACGGTGCCGAACCCGTCCTGCGTGCTGGCCGTCCCGGGCCACCCGTGATCGGCCGACCGTCCGGCCGGACAGGGTCCTCCTGACCGGCCGGATGCCGACGGATATCCCCAAAGAACTCCATACCCTCCCGAGACCGGCCGATACTGGCCACGTAGCAGTCATGATCACGGGAGGCGTACATGATCGGGGCGATCCTCTGGGGCATCATCGGCGGCGCGATCGTCGGCTATCTGGGCCGGCTGCTGCTGCCGGGCCGCCAGAACATCTCCGCGCTGATGACGGTGGTCGCCGGCATCCTGGCCGCGACGCTGGGCGGCATCATCGCCACCTGGCTTGGCGTCGGCGAGACCCGAGGCATCGACTGGATCAGGCACATCATCCAGTTGGCACTGGCCATGTTCTTCGTATGGCTGGCCGCGAGGATGTCGGCCAAACGCCACACGCAGGCGGTCCAGCCGCGGCAGGCCCCGTGATCCCTTGAGAGCCGGGCGCACGTCCGCTGTGCGCCCGGGTACGAAGGATTAATCAGTACACACTGGACACAAATGTTTACTGACCGTGGTGTCCGGCAATCGCAGCGCCATGGTACTGACCGCATCGCGATACCGCACCGCGACCGGTGCGGGCGTTCTCGCCGCACTCATCCTCGTGCTGGTGTTCGGCAGCCCCGTTTACGTCGACTGGGCCAACGACAACGCCGACACCAACACCGCCGGTGGCTGGTTCCTCAAGCTGCTGACGTGGCCTGCCTGGAGCTTCAACGCAGACAGCTCGGTGCAGGACGTGCTCGCCGCCGACCTCAAGGCGATCCTTCTCATCGTCTTCACGGCCGTGTTCCTGGCCCTGTCGACCAATGCCCAGCTGGGACGCGCCCGCGGCAGCTTCAGCCAGCTGCTGGCCGGCTGGTCGGGGTACATCTTCGCGGGTGCGGTGGCGGGCCTGCTCACCGCCTTCATCCGCTCGGACGCCTCGCTGCTCTCCGCCTTCCAGGCGGCCGGTTCCGGCGCGATCTACGGCCTGTTCGTGGGCTGGATCGTCGGAATCGCCACGCTGGGCCACTACCGCGGGTCCACCCCCTGATCCGCGGTCACCGCGCCCAGCCTGTTTCTGGGGAATCCGCCCCCTCCGCTCCCCCGGAGGCCGCGGGTTCCCCGGAACCGTCTCCAGGCCCCTGTCTGCCGAGGTGACCGGCGGGTAACGTGCGGCGGGTGGAGATGACTTACGACACGACCATGCAGGGCGCGCTGGCCGAACGCATGGGCATCAAGCTGCTGGAGGCGACCCCGGAGCGGCTCGTCGCGACGATGCCGGTGGAGGGCAACACCCAACCCTTCGGCCTGCTGCACGGCGGCGCGTCCTGCGTGCTGGCGGAGACCCTCGGCTCGATCGGAGCCACCCTGCACGGCTCGACCGTCGGGCGGCCGTACGCGGTGGGCGTGGACATCAGCGCCACCCATCACCGGGCAGCCCGCGCGGGCGTGGTCACCGGCGTGGCGACCCCGCTCCACCGCGGCGGCACCATCGTCACCTACGAAATCGTCATCACCGACGAGGAAGACCAGCGCATCTGCACCGCCCGCCTGACCTGCCTCCTCCGCAAGTAGGGCGCGGCCCACGGCGTCATGATCGCCGTTTCGTGTCAGCAGGTCTGGTCAGAGCACAGTTTCTGGCACGAAACGGCGATCACTGTTCCACCGTTACCAGGACGGACGCTGGAGGAGGCTGACGAACTCGACCAGCAGGCGTTCGCGCAGGCGGGGTGGGGCGGCGGCGAGGACCGCGTTGACGACGGCCATGCGGGGGGCCGCGCCGGGTTCGCCACCGGTGAGGCCGAAGGTGTCGGCCAGGCCGGCGACCATGTCGGCGGTGAGCTGGTCCGGCGGGAGATGGGCGGCCATGGCCAGCAGTTCGGCGGGCAGCTCGACCGGGCCGTGGGCGCGGGCGGCGGCGGCCGACTCGGCCAGGGCCGGGCCGAACTGCGGCACCTGCGGCAGCACGGACGCGGTCACGGTGAGGTGGATGCTGGCCGGGATACCCGCGTACGGCAGCTGCGGCTGAGTGTGCCAACCCCGCCCGGCCAGCTCGTCGGCGAGCACGAACAGGTCCAGCCCCGGGTCGTCCGAGGTCAGGCAGACGACGGTGAAGTCGGCCGGGGCGAGCAGCCGCAGCCCGTCCACCTCGGACACCGCCTTGGCCAGCCCTGCCACGGCGTCGCGGGTCTGCCGGGCCAGCTCCAGGTAGCCCTCGTCGCCGAGGTGGCGCAGCGTGGCGAAGGCCGCCGCGATCGGGCCGCCGGAACGGGTGGACGAGATCACCGGGTTGACCATGGTGTAGCCGGGCCAGTCGGCGAAAGCGAAGTACTGCGGGCGGCGCAGGTCCGCGTCGCGGTGCAGCAGCACCGACACACCCTTGGGGGTGTACGCGTACTTGTGCAGGTCCACCGACATGCTGGTCACACCCGGAATGCTGAAGTCGAACGCGGGCACCGCGACCCCGACCCGGCGCAGGAACGGCAGCGCCCAGCCGCCGAAGCACGCGTCGACGTGGCAGCGCACGCCCCGCTCCGCGGCGATCGCCGCGATCTGCTCGACCGGGTCGACGACCCCCTGCGCGTACGACGGCGCGGAGCACGCCACCAGCACCGTGTCCGCGGTGATCGCGGCGGCGACCGCGGCCGGGTCCGGCGTGAACGTCTCCGGGTCGACCGGCACCAGGTCCAGCGCCACGCCCAGGTAGTGCGCGGCCTTGGCGAACGCGGCGTGCGCGGTCGACGGGGCGACCAGGCGCGGCGCCGTGATCTCCGGGTGTGCGTCGCGGGCCGTCTTCACGGCCAGGATCAGCGACTCGGTGCCGCCGCTGGTGACCGAGCCGACCACGTCCGGCGCGGCGGTGCCGGGGCCTGCTCCGAGCACCCGGGCCGCAGCGGCGACCAGCGCGTTCTCGGTCGCCAGCAGGGACGGGAACGCCGTCGGGTCCAGTCCGTTCACGTGGGCGGACAGGGCATACGCGGACATCGCCAGCTCGTCGAGCCCGGCCTTCGCCGGGTCGTACACGTAGGCGAACAGCCGCCCGCCGTGCGTGGGCAGGTCGGCCGCGCGCATCCCGCGCAGCTCGGCGAGCACCTGGTCAGCGGGGACACCCTGGGTCGGGAGTGCATCGATCATCGGGCCACCGTACCTGTCTCCACCTGCACCGATGCCAGGCGCTCCGGGGTCAGGTCGTAGCGGCGCAGCAGCAGCGTCACCGGGCCGACCAGCAGCGCGGGCACGACGCTGAAGCCGAGCAGCACGCCGAGCTTCGCGCCGTCGGACTGCGCCGTCGCGCCGCTCGCCGAGGAGGCGTAGCCGGACAGTTGCAGCACCAGCGCGTACAGGCCCGGGCCGAGCGCGAGGCCGAACGTCTCCCCCGCCGTCCACAGGCCGGTGAACACGCCCGCCTGACGGCGGCCGGTGCGGGCCGCGTCGTACGCCACGCAGTCGGGCAGCATCGCCATCGCGAACACCTGCTGGCCCGCGTACCCGACGCCGATCACACCCGTGATCACGTACGCGACCACCGGCGGCACGGAACCCGCCACGATCAGCGCCAGCGCGCCGCCGGACAGCAGCACCGAGGCCAGCACCAGCGCCTTCGTCTTGCCGACCCGCGCGCCGATCCGGCTCCACAGCGGCATGACCAGCAGCGCCGGGCCGACGAAGCACGCGAAGAGCAGCGTCGGGCCGTCCTCGGGGCGCGCCAGCACATGGTCGGCGACGTACTTGACCCCGGCCAGCATGGTCGCGACGCCGATCGACTGCACCACGAACACGGTCAGCAGCACGGTGAACGGCTTGTTGCGGCGCACCACGGCGAGTTGCGCGCGCAGCGTCGGCTCGCTCTCGGTGACCCGGCCGACCGGCGCGCGCCGGGTGCCGAAGAACGAGCCCAGTGCCCCGACCACGATCAGCGCGGCCACGAACACGCCCATCCAGCGGTGTCCGGGCACGCCCCCGCCCGCGGCCTGCACCACGATCGGGGCGACCGCGCCGGAGACCAGGATGGCCACCGCGAGCACGGCTACCCGCCAGGTCATCAGCCGGGTGCGCTCGCTGTAGTCGTCGGTCATCTCGGCGGGCATCGCCACATACGGCACCTGGAAGAAGGCGTACGCGGTGGCGGTGGCCAGGAACGCGACCGCGACGTAGATCGCCGCACCCGACCCGGCCCCGAACGGCCCGGCGAACATCGCCGCGAACAGCACCGCCACGGCGAGGCCGCCGAACAGCAGGTAGGGCCGGCGCGCGCCCCAGCGCGACACGGTGCGGTCGGAGATCCGGCCCGCCACCGGGTTGATCAGCACGTCCCAGGCCTTCGGCACCAGCACCAGCAGACCGGCCAGGCCCGCGGCGACGCCGAGGTTGTCGGTGAGGTACGGCAGCAGCAGCAGGCCTGGCACGGTGCCGAAGGCTCCGGTGGCCAGCGAGCCCAGCGCGTATCCGGCGCGCACGCCACCGGTCAGCGGCTGGTCCTGCGCAGGGGCGGTGACCTCGGAGGATGCGGGGGGCGACACGGTCATGGCTGCGGATGCTACGCGGCGTGTGGTGCACAGCACAGAGCCAGGTGAGGGAATTTCACACAGTTCTTGATGCTTCAACAACCTAGTAGCAACGCGCGCGTTACCTGGACGGGCGCGTTCCGACGACGAGACTGGTGAGCCATGACCGAGCAGCTGGGTGTCCGTACGAGGGTGACCGTTCCGCTGCGCTTCCCCGACGGGTACGCCGCCACCGCGGAGGTCTTCACCTTCACCGGCCTGTCCGACGGCCTGGAGCACCTCGCGCTCGGCCTCGGCGACTTCGAGCGGGCGGAGACGCCACTGGTGCGCGCCCACTCGGAGTGCATGACCGGTGACGTCTTCGGCTCGGCCCGCTGCGACTGCGGCCCGCAGCTGCGCGAGGCTGTGCAGCGCATCACCGAGCACGGCGGCTACCTGCTCTACCTGCGCCAGGAGGGCCGGGGCATCGGCCTGTACGCCAAGCTCGACGCGTACGCCCTACAGGACGCGGGCCTGGACACCTATGCCGCGAACCGGGCGCTGGGCTTCGCCGACGACGAGCGGGACTACACCGCCGCCGCGCAGATGCTGGCCGCCCTCGGCGTGCCCCGCATCGACCTGCTCACCAACAACCCCGACAAGCCCAGCCAGCTGCGCGACCACGGAGTCGAGGTCGCGAACGTGGTCCCCACCGCCGTGCACGCCGCCCCCGACAACCTCCGCTACCTCCACGCCAAGGTCACCCACACCGGCCACACCATCAGCCTCCCCGTGGCCGCCTGACCTGGTCCGGCTCCCGCGACGGCGATGATCGCCGTTGCGTGTCCGAAACTGCGGTTTGACCCGAGGTTCTGACACGAAACAGCGATCACTGCCGGCATCCAGCCGGATGGGCCGGGAGTGCGCGCTCACGCGGCTGTCCCAGCCCTGTCCAAGCCTGGTCAACGGTTGGGAAGGGCACCTTCTACAACGCATGGCGATGTGAAGGTGCCCTTCCTTTCACTCGGCGCGGAGGTTGTCGAGGTCGAAGGAGCCGGGGCTGAGCCAGAGGTATACCGCGTGCACCTCGTTGAGCGAGGAGGGGTCGCAGGACAGACCGGTGTTCAGGTCCACCTCGACGGTGGCCAGGGCGGTGTCCTGGTTGACCCAGTTGAACGGGCCCTGGCACCAGGTCCAGGACGGGCCGGTCTGCAGCACGATGCTGGTCGAGGTGCCGGCCGCGGCGGTGCGCAGGTCGAACTTGACGTGCGTCTTGCCCGACAGGTCGACCGGGGCGGGGAAGCTGACGCCGAACCAGCCGCCGTCGACCGCGTCGGCGTGCAGGCCGGCCGTGCCGTCGGTGTGGAAGTCCGACTGCGGGCTGAGCGTGCCCGCGTTGGCCTGCCAGTTGCCGGGCGCCCAGCCGTCGACGCCGGTCTCCCAGGAGGCCAGCGGGATGGCGGCGGTCGGGTCGGGCAGCACGGTCACCGACACGGTGGCCGCGTTGGACAGCCGGGCCGCCGTGTCGCGGATCGTGTACGTGACCGCCGCCTTGCCGGTGAAGCCCTCGTTCGGCGTGAACGTGAGCTGACCCGATACGGCCAGCGTGAACGTGCCGCCGGGCACGGTCGCGCCGGTCTGCCGCCCGGCCGCCGCCGGATCCAGGTCGATCTTGTCGGCCCGCACGTGCGTCTGGTACGCGATGTCGTTGGCCGCCGGGCTGAGCGTGGCGGTGGTCCCGAACGGCACCACGGCGTTGTCGTGGTCGGCGACGGGTGGGAAGGTGCGCCGCCCGCTGCTGATGATCGTCCCGGCGTTGGTGATGCTCTGGCACACCGTGCCGGGGCAGGCCACGGTGAAGCCGTCGTAGTCGGGGTACATGGTGCCGTCGTCCTGGATGCCGTTGAGCATCCAGTAGAGGAAGCCGTCCCCGCCGTCGCTTGCGGCGGCCTCGGTCCACTGCTGGTAGACGGGGTTGCGGGTGGCCTTGTCGCGCCAGCCGAACTCGCCCAGCACGGACGGCTTGCCGGCCCTCTTCGCGTCCCGGTTGTGCCGCTTGATCCAGTCGGCGCCCCACTGGGCGGTCTTGTTGCCCCAGCCGTCCGGGTAGAGGTGGAACGAGACCACGTCCACCGCGGGCAGCTTGCCCAGCGCCACCGAGTCGACGCCCTCGCCGCAGTTGGTCGTCCAGTCCGCCGACGCCGGATCGTCGCAGTAGAAGCCCTCGTCGCCGACGCCGACCAGGTGCTTCGCGTCGACGCTCTTGACGTGGCGGGTCATCTCGTCGGCCCAGGCGGTGAGCGTGGCCGGGGTGCACGACGCCGACGGCGGGTAGAGGCCGGAGCCCTTGCACCGCGGCTCGTTGCCCAGCTCCCACATCATCACCGCCGGATCGTCCTTGTACGCCAGGCCGGTCAGCGGGTTCACCCGGTTCAGCAGGTGGCTGATCCAGTCCTTGTACCAGCCCTTGATGACCGGGTCGGTGAAGAAGTCGTCGTGGTTGTCCGCACCGGCCCAGCGCACGTACTGGTCGATGCCGCCGAAGTCGGACCAGTTGTTGGTGAACGGGATGACCAGCTTGATCCCGGACTGCCCGGCCTTCCACAGCACGTAGTCCAGCCGCTGCAGGCCGTCCGGCCCGTCGTTGTACGCCGGCCGCGTGCCGTCCCAGTACTGCAGGTAGACGCCGTTCTTCTTGCCCGACACCGAACCCTGGTCGTCCTGCGTGCCGATGTCGAGCCAGCCCCAGCTGCGCAGCACGGTGAGATCGGCGCCCTTGGCGCGGGCGAACACGTCGTCGACCATCGTCGGCGACGAGTAGATCAGGTAGTAGTTGTTCGTCCCGGCGAACCGGAACGGCTTGCCGTTCAGTTTCAGGTCACTGCCGTGGCGGGTCACGAACCCCGCGTCGTGGTGGCCACCGGCCGCGGCGGCGGTGCCGCTGCCGGTGCCGAGCAGCAGGATCAGCGCCCCGGCGGCGACCGCCAGGATCCGTCTGTTCATGTGCGTGCTCCTTTCGCCGCCGGCCGGTGCGGCCCGCCGGATGCCGTCCGTGGCGCAGCGGGAAGGCATCGGGCAGGCCGTGGTGGCCGGTCGGCGTCCGTGGGAGGGGTGGGCCTTTCCGGAATCTGGAGATCTTGGCGGGCTGTGGCGCCTGGGGCGACCACAGGCCGTCAAGATCTCCGCGGGTGGCGCTGGGCGGAGATGTCGTTGACGCAGCGGAGCACCGGCTGGGCGGCCAGGGCGGCGGCGTCGAGAGGGGCGGTGGAGTGGACGGTGAAGGTGACCGACTCGCCGGGGAGCAGCGTGACCAGGGCCTGGTCGACGGTGGCAGCCGGGTCGAGGCGGTCGGGGAACAGGGACAGGTCGCGCAGGATGGTCCCGGCGGTGACGGTGACGTCGTAGCCGCCGGTGGTGGGCTCGACGTTCACGTCGAACCGGGCGGCCGGGTAGTCGATCTCGCGGTCCTCGGCGTGGAACCACCAGGCGTGCTGCTCGCCCGCGACGGCGCGGAGCAGCTCGGACCGGGGTTCCTCGGGCAACGCGACGCCGTCCGGCAGCGGCGTCACCGTCACCGAGCGCGCCGCGACGTCGAGGTCGACCGTGGTCGCGGCCAGGGCCTTGCCGCTGAGGTCGTGACTGGTCACGCTCGCCTCGGCCTGCCACGGTTGGTCGGTGTCGTTGGACGCGACCAGGACCAGGCCGCCGTCCCGCGGCTGGATGGTGAGCAGCCGGTCGGCGTACGCGGCCCGCAGCGCGTGCCACAGCGGCTTGCGCCGCCCGTCGCCGTCGATCGCCGCCCAGGACGTCACCGGCCAGCAGTCGTTGAGCTGCCAGACGATCGCGCCCATGCACACGGGCTGGTGGGAGCGGAAGTGCTCGACGGCCAACTGGATCGCGCGGGCCTGGTTGACCTGCGTGAGGTAGTGCCAGTCGGCGAAGTCGTGCGGTTCGGGCAGGTGCGCGTCCAGCCCGCGCCGCAGCTTGAGGTCGCCGTCGGCCGCCTTCTGGTGGTGCCGCATGCCGGGTGAGTCGCTGGCCAGCGGGTCGTCGCGCAGCGCCCGGCGCAGAGTCGCGTACGCCGGTGGGGCCTGGAAGCCGAACTCGGCGACGAAGCGCGGGGTGTAGTCCCGGTAGTGGGTGTAGTCGACCTGGTTCCACACGTCCCAGATGTGCATGGTGCCGTGCGCCGGGTCGTTCGGGTGGAGGTCCGGCGTGCCCGACCAGGGGCTGCCCGGCCAGTACGGGCGGGTCGGGTCGAGTTCGGCCACGATCGAGGGCAGCAGCTCGTGGTAGTAGCCCGCGCCCCAGCTGCGCCCGGCGAGCTGCTCCGGCCAGCCCCAGTCGGCGAAGCCCCAGATGTTCTCGTTGTTACCGGTCCACGTCACCAGGCTGGGGTGGGAGGCCAGGCGCACCACGTGCTCGCGGGCTTCGGCCGCCACCTCGGCCGCGAACGGCTCCTCCTCCGGGTAGGCCGCGCAGGCGAACAGGAAGTCCTGCCCCACCATCAGGCCCATCTCGTCGGCGAGCTCGTAGAAGTCCTCCGACTCGTAGCGGCCGCCGCCCCACACCCGCAGGTAGTTGATGTTCGCGTCGCAGGCCTGCCGGAAACGCTCGGCCAGCCGCTCCCGGGTGATCCGGGTGACGAAGGCGTCGTCGGGGATCCAGTTGACCCCCTTCACGAACACCGGCTTGTCGTTGACCAGCACCGTGTACGGCGTGCCGTGCTCGTCCGGGGTGGTGTCCACCCGCACCGTGCGGAAGCCGACGCGCCGCTCCCAGCGGTCCAGCTCCCGCCCGCCCTCGGTGGCCAGCACCACCCGCAGCGGGTAGAGCGGCTGCTCGCCGTGGCCGCGCGGCCACCAGCGCCGCACGTCCGGCACGGACAGCCGCAGCGTGGCGCCGATGCTGCCGGCGCCGATGGAGGCCACCCCGACCACGCCGCCGACCTCGACGGTCACGTGCAGCGACTCGGTGGACGCCCGCTCCACGTCGACGTGCACGTCCACCACACCGGTCGTGCCGTCCACGGTGATCTGCGGGCGCACCTGCGCCAGCCGCGCCGTCGACCAGCTGTGCAGGCCGATCGGCTGCCAGATGCCGGCGGTGACCACGGTCGGGCCCCAGTCCCAGCCGAAGTTGCAGGCCATCTTGCGGATCAGGTTGTACGGCTCGTCGTAGGCCCCCGGCCGGGAGCCGACCTGCCGCGCCATCGCGGCGGTGTACTCGTACGGCGAGTCGAAGGCGATGCGCAGGTCGTTGCGGCCGGGGGTGAGCGCCGAGCGCAGGTCGAAGCGGTAGCCGCGGTGCATGTTCGCGGTGCGCCCGACCTCGGTGCCGTTGAGGGAGATGGTCGCGACGGTGTCCAGGCCCGCGCACACGAGGTCGATCCGGTCGTCGACCGGGCCGGACCACTGGAAGCTGGTCTCGTACATCCACCGGGTGCGTCCGATCCAGCTCAGCTCGTTCTCGTTCGCGTCCAGGAAAGGATCGGGAATGAGACCGGCCGCCAGCAGGTCGGTGTGCACGCACCCGGGCACGGCCGCCGGCACCCGGCTGACCGGCACCGGCGTGTTGCGCGCCGACACCAGCCAGCCGTGGTGGAGCTGGACCATGCTTCGGGACCGAGACGCCATCATCACGATTTGACCGCACCCTCCATGATGCCGCGGACGATCTGCCTGCCCCCGACGAACAACAGAATGATCAGTGGCACGGTGGCCACGAACGCACCGGCGAGCACTCGCCGGTACAGCACATAATTACCGCTGGCCAGGTCGAACAGCGCGACCATCGAGGTCGGGTAGTCCGTGCCGCCCAGCGTGATCAGCGGCCACTGGAAGTCGTTCCAGCTGCTGACGAAGGTGAGCAGGCCGAGCACGGCCAGCGCGGGCCGGATCGCGGGCAGCACGATGCTCCAGTAGATGCGCATCGTGGTGGCCCCGTCCACGCGCCCCGACTCGATCAGCTCGTCGGGCACCGCGCCGAGGATGAACTGCCGCATGTAGAACACGCCGAACGCGCTGACCAGGCCGGGCACGATGACCGCGAGCAGGCTGCCGTTCCAGCCGCCCTCGC
The DNA here is from genome assembly GCF_007483665.1 of Catellatospora sichuanensis. Lineage (GTDB taxonomy): Bacteria > Actinomycetota > Actinomycetes > Mycobacteriales > Micromonosporaceae > Catellatospora > Catellatospora sichuanensis. The sequence goes on along the minus strand of NZ_VIQO01000024.1, from coordinate 152,199 downwards.
CGGGCATGTAGCCCATCAGGATGTACAGCGCGACGATGCCGAGCTGGTTGGGCACGGTGAGGGTGAGGATGACCATCACCATCAGGATCCGGCTGCCCCGGAACCGCAGCTTGGCGAACGCGTATCCGGCCACCGAGCAGAAGAACAGCACGGACACCGTGGTCACGGTGGACACGATGACGCTGTTGACCAGCGACTCGGCGAAGTACACGTCCTGCAGGGAGAAGACCTCGTCGAGGTTCTTCATGAACTCGCCGCCCGGCAGGAACTTCGGCGGGATCTCGGCCAGCGCCGCGTCGGTGCTCGTCGCGATGACGAACATCCAGTAGATCGGGTAGATCGACAACAGGAAGGTGAGTCCGAGCAGGAGGTACGTCCACTTGCCGGCCGGAGTGTCCTGGGGCGCGCGGCCCGACAGGGACGGCTTGACCTTGCGGCGCGGCGGGGCCTGATCAGGATCCGCCCCGGGCGGGGTCGCGCTGCGGGTGTCGGTGGTCGTGGTCATCGCTTTCCTCCTCCGAGCCGGTTGGTCAGCAGGGTGTTGACGACCGCCACGATCACGATGATCAGGAACAGGGCCCAGGACATCGCCGCGGCGTAGCCCAGGTTGAGGTTCTTCCAGCCGACCTTGTAGATGAGCTGGGCGATGGTCTGCCATTCGCCGTTGGAGCCGCCGCTGGCCGACGCCGGGTTCGAGTCGAGCAGCATCGGTTCGGTGAACAGTTGCAGGCCGCCGATGGTGGACAGCACCACGGTGAAGATCACGACGGGCAGGATCATCGGCACGGTGATCCGCCACAGCTGCTTCCAAGAGGTCGCCCCGTCGAGGGCGGACGCCTCGTAGATGTCGCGCGGGATGGTCTGCATCGCGGACAGGTAGAGCAGCGCGTTGTAGCCGATCCACTTCCAGTTGACCATCGTGGCGATGGCGACCCAGGACTGCAGTTTGCCCGCGCGCCAGTCGATCGGGTCGTCCATGCCGACGACGGACAGGACCCAGTTGGCCACGCCCGTGTCCCGCCCGAACACCACCAGGAAGACCAGCGTGGACGCGGTCAGCGGGGTGATGTACGGCAGCAGCATGCTGACCCGGAACCAGGTCTGCCCGCGCAGCCTGCGGTTGAGCAGGAACGCGACGCACAGGGCGAGGAACAGCTGGGGCACCGTGGACAGCACGAAGATGCCGAAGGTGTTGTAGAGCGCGTTCCAGAAGTCCTCGTCGGTCAGCAGGCGCTCGAAGTTGGCCAGGCCCGCCCACCCGTCCTGGGCCGGATCGTCCAGCCGCCAGGTGCGCAGGGCCACCACGCCATTGAAGATCAACGGGAACAGCCCGAAGATCGCGAAGAGGATGAAGAACGGTGCGATCAGGACGTAAGGCATCTGCTTCACGTCGAATCGGTGCAGCCGGTGCGACAGCCCGCGCACGATTACCTCCGTTTACCGAGGATGGTCGATATGATGCGGAACGTGGCGAGCGCCATGGCGGGCCACGTCCCGTCGCGGCGGGCGAAGGGGTGGACGCCGTAGGGAGACGCCCACCCCTTCTGATCCCCACTGCAACGCGACAGGGTCAGACCGCTCAGGCCTTGGCGGCCTTGTCGGCTTCCTTCAGCGCCTGGGCCCAGGCGTCGGCGGCCTTGGTGGTGCCGGCCTGGACGGAGTTGATGACGTTCTCGACCGCGACCCGGGTCGGGCCGTTCTTCTTGCCCAGGTACTGCGGGGTCAGGCCCTCGGCGGTCTTGCTGAAGATCTGGCCGACCGGGGCGTTGCTGAAGAACGGGTTCTTGAAGTCGGCGATGGCGGGATCCTTGTAGAGGGCCGGCTGCGAGGGCAGGTTGCCGACCTTCTTGAAGATCTCGATCTGCTGCTCCGGCTGGATCAGCCACTCGAGCAGCTTGTACGCCTCGTCGGTGTTCTTGCCCTGCTTCGGGACCGTCAGGAACGAGCCGCCCCAGTTGCCGCCGCCACCGGGGATGGCCGCGACGTCCCACTTGCCGGCGGTGTCCGGCGCGGTGTTCTTGATGTGGCCCTGCATCCACGCCGGGCAGGCCAGCACCGCGAAGTCACCCTTGACGAAGCCCGCGTTCCACTCCGGCGAGAAGGCCGGCAGGTTCGCCGAAAGGCCGGCGCCGATGGCCTTGACCGTGAGGTCGAACGCGGCCTTCGGGCCGCCGTCCATCTTCAGCGTCTCGGACTCGTCGTAGAAGCCGACCGGCTGCTGGCCCAGGATCGGGTTGAACAGGTTGGTGGCGTTGTCGACGAACTTCTTCTTCGACTTGGCGGTGTAGTCCTGGCCGGTCTTGATGAAGTCGTCCCAGGTCGGCCACAGGGCGGACACCTTGTCCCGCTCGACCGGCAGGCCCGCCGCCTTGAACAGGTCGGTGCGGTAGCACATGGCCAGGCCGCCGACGTCGGTGCCGAGGCCGATCTGCGTCTTGCCGTCGGCCGACAGCGACTGCTTCCACTTCCAGCCCAGGTACTTGTCCTGGTACTTGCTCGCGCCCTTGTCCAGCAGGTTCACGAACTTGTCGGCCTGGCTGCGGAAGCTGACGATGAAGCCCTCGTCGATCGCGGCGATGTCAGGAGCGCCGGAGCCCGCGATGAGCTTCTTCTGCAGGTCCTCGTGCTGAGCGTTGTACTCGCCCGAGTTGAGGACGATCTTGACGTTCGGGTTGGCCGCCTCGTACTTGGCCTTGAGCTCGTCGAGACCGAAGTCGCCCCAGAAAGCGATCTTCAGCTCGACCGGGCTGCCGGGCTTCGACGGCTCATCGCTACCGCCGCCCTTGCAACCGGCGAGGGTGAGCGCGCCGACCGCGACGAGCGCGGTCGCCACGACCCAGCCGGACCTGTGCAGTCGCATGTACGTCCTCCGAAACAACTTGGAGCGCTCCCAGAGATAGCAGAGCGTCTACTGAACCGGATAAGTGCACACACGTTATGGGTGCGCTCCCAACGTGTCAATAGGACGTCATCCTCGTGACGAACCTGTGACGTGGACCATGAAAACCGCTTAAGCAACTTTGGTAACTGTCGATGGTTACACTGGTCAGGAAGGAAAACCGTGCAGTGAACGCGCTCTCCGTACGGCATGATCAGCGGGCGCGAAACGACGCCGGAAGGGGGTGCGCAGCACCGTGGCCGAGGACCTGAAGATCACTGACGAGCTCGTGATACCGGACAGCGAGCTGCGCGAACGCTTCTCGCGCAGCTCCGGGCCGGGCGGACAGGGCGTCAACACGACCGACAGCCGGGTGGAGCTGTCCTTCGACGTGGAGCGCTCCCACGTCCTCCCCGACGATCTCCGGCTGCGCATCCTCGAACGGTTGAGCGGACGGCTCACCGGCGGCGTGCTGACCGTCGCCGCCAGCGAGCACCGGGCCCAGCTGTCCAACCGCGAGGCCGCCCGCGAACGCCTCGCCGGCCTGCTGCGCGACGCGCTCGCTCCCCCACCGCCGCCCCGCCGCCCGACCAGGATGAGCAAGGGCGCCAAGCAGCGCCGGCTACAGGCCAAGAAGCACCGCTCGGCCATCAAGCAGCTGCGCCGCGGCGCCCACGACTGAACCCGGCCCGCGTCAGCTGCGAGTCTGGCGTACCTCCGGGTTGACCGGGGCCGCCACGGCCAGGCGCAGGAACAGATCGCAGGCCGTCTGGGCCTGCACCCGCCGCTGATACGCGCGGCTGGCGATGGCGACCGCGCCGGGACCGGCCTCCAGCCGCCACGCCCAGGCCAACCGGCTCACCCGGTGGATCACCGGTTCGGCCTCGCCGGCCGCGGCGCGCACCTCGTCCACGGCGCGCAGGCATGCGTCCACATCGGGGAAACCCATTCCGGACCGTCCGAGATCACGGTTGTTGCTGGACAGCAGCCGCCAGGTGACGCCGGCGCACGCCCGCTCGTAGAACTCGAACCGAGCGGTCAACGTCATCTCCAGCGGTCGGTGAGCCGATCACTCGACCCTCGCCCGCCGAGATGGACGGCTGCTGTCGTTCCGGTGAACAGCATGTCCCCTGCTGGGCGAAGAGACGGTCACAGGACCTCGCCGCGCAGTTGCGGGAACACCTTGCCCACCTTGCCCAGCAGGTAGTCGCCGTACATTCCGGTGAACACCCGCAGGTCCTGGCCGTCCCAGCGGGGGTGGCCGTCCGCACCCTCGCGCGCCCGGCCGGGCAGCGGCGGCACCTCGGCCGAGAAGTCCGGGTCGAAGAAGAACGGGAACGACAGCCGCTCGTTGCCGCTGACATTGCGCACCCGGTGCGGGGTCGAGCGATACCAGCCGCCGGTCAGCCGGTCCAGCATGTCGCCGATGTTGCAGACGAACGTGCCCGGCACCGGCGGCGCGTTGAGCCAGCCGGCCGGCGTACGCACCTGCAGGCCGCCATTGTCGTCCTGGGCCAGCAGGGTGAGCAGGCCGTAGTCGGTGTGCTCGCCGACGCCCCAGCCGTCGTCCCCGGCCGGCGACGGCGGGTAGTGGAAGATCCGGAACAGGATCGTCGGGTCGGCCGTGTACCCGTTCGCGAAGTAGTCCTCGGGCAGGTCCAGGCTCACCGCGACGCCGCGCATCACCTCCTGCGCGACACCGGTCAGCGCGGCCAGGTACGCGGGCACCACCGCGGCCAGCTCCGGCACCTGCCGGGGGTACAGGTTGGACCCGTGCAGCGGCAGCCCGGCCACCACCCGTGGGTCGTCGGCGGGCAGCTCCGCGCCGAAGTACAGGCCCTCCTTGAGGTCCGGCCGCCCCGAGGTCAGCTCGCCGCCGACCGGGAAGAAGCCCCGCCAGGCCCGCCCGCCGCGGGCCATCGCGATCTCCATCTTCTCGTCCTCGGGCAGCGCGAAGAACTCCCGTGACGCCGCGTCGAGCCGGGTGAGCAGCTCGTCCGGGACGCCGTGCCCGGTCAGGTAGAAGAACCCGCTGTCGCGGCACGCCGCGCGGATCCCGGCGGCCACGACGGCACGGTCGGCGGACAGGTCGACGATCGGCAGAGAACCATCCATCCGATCATTCTGGCAGCCCGCCGCGGACCGCGCCGCCGCTGCTCAGCCGGTCTTCTCCCGGTCGGCGATCCGGGCACACCCGGGCATTTTGTAGCCATACACCGGATCGAGCGGCAGCCGGTACGCGGCCGCACCCGCGGAGCCGATGACACGCGTGCCGTCGGTCCACAGGAGATCCGTGCCGTGGAAGCACAGGGGCAGCGAGAAGCCGTCGGCCGACAGGTCGATCCGTTGCAGCACGCGGCCGTCGGCGAGGGAGAACCTGATCACGGCCGCCACCGACTCGTTGCTGCCGGCGCGGGATCGCACGATCTCCACGCCCGCGGTGCCGTCGGCGGCGGGCCGGATGAAGGCGAGCTGGCTGCGTTCGCCGCTGGGCAGTTGGGTGATCTCGACGGAGACGGCGGACTCCCCGGCCCGCAGCACGCCCCGCAGGTCCACGGTGATCCTGCGGGCGGCCCCGGTCAGCGGGTCGACCCGGTCGAGGGTGACGGTGGTGTCGGTGATCAGGCTGCCGAGCCGCAACAGCTCCCCGCTGTCCAGCAGCGCCTCGACGGGCCTGGCCGCATCGGGCGGGATGAACTCCCGCACCGACCAGTCCGCGAGCCTGACGAGCACCCCCTGGACCTCCGGGTGGCGCTGTCCGAAGAGCCAGGTCCCGGAGGGTGACCAGCGTGCCTCGGTGACCGCGTACGGCAGCCGGTGCTCGGTCGAGGAGGTCAGCTCGCGCACCACGGTTCCCTGGGGCGAGGACCACATCAGCCACCGACCGTCCGCCGACAGGCCGGGCTCCGTGGTGAAGCCGCCGGTCGGCTCGGCGGGCAACCGGTACCGGCGTCCGTCGCCGCCGACCAGCTCGTAGACGGGACCGTCCGGGGTCTGCTTCCTCAGCAGCATCGCCCCGCCGCGCACCCCCCGGTCCGCGGGCAGGGCCGGCAGGACGTCACCGGGCGGCACGACGGCGGGGAGCGGCGGCAGCGCCACCGGCGAGATCGACGGGGCCGGTACGGACGGGCTCGGCGAGCTGGTCACCGGTGGCGGCACCGGGGTGGCGCCGGCCAGCGCGTACCAGGCCGCGCCGAGCAGCAGCGGCAGCGCTGTCAGCACCGCCGCCGCACCCGCCAGCCGGGTCCGCCGCCTACGCGCCGTCGCCAGCGCGGCCTGCGCGTCGGCGTACTGCCCGGAATGCTCGGCGACCAGCGGCAGCGTACGCCGGAGGTTGGTCAGCGCGAGGTTGGTCTGGCTCTTGACGGTGCCCACCGAGCAGCCCATGGCGGCCGCCGTGTCCGCCTCGGACAGATCCTCGTAGAAGCGCAGCACCAGCACGGCCCGCTGGCGTGGCGCGAGGGTGGCCAGGGCGCGGGTGAGCGTGACCCGTTCCGCCACCCGGTGGGGCTCATCGGGGCCGGGGCGATCGGGCAGCTCGGCCATCGGCCGCGCCGGACGCCGCCGCCACCACGAGATCTGCTCGTTGACCATGATGCGCCGGACGTACGCCTCCGGCTGGCCGTACTCCATGATCTGCCGCCACCGGGTCGCGGCCTTGGCCAGCGCGGTCTGCACCAGGTCCTCGGCCGCGTGATGCTCGCCGGTGAGCAGGAAGGCCGTACGCGACAGCGCCCCGCCCCGTGCGACGACGAACTCGTGGAAGCCGTCGTATCGGCTCATCTGTCACCTCCACTCCCCCTACGCGGCAGCGTGCCCGGAGGTTGGGATCATCCGGCACGGGCGTTCGGGAGGCGGCCCCGCGGCATCGGTCCGCCTCTCGCGCGGCGGCGGGAGGCGGACCCGGCCACCGTCAGGAGCCGAAGGAGCTGAGCTGCGTGGAACGACGGCAACCCGCAGGCTCCACGATGTTCAGGGGGCTGTCGAGCTCCATCAGCAGTTCGAGGCCCTGCGGGACCGGCGCGCGGCGGATGCTCGCCAGATCCGTCCACAGCAGCTCCGCGCCCCGGAAGCAGAGCGGGAACCCCATCCGGTCCGGCGGCAGCGAGATCCGGCGCAGCACCCGGCCGTCGGCCGCCGAGAACTGGAGCACGTCCACCATCACCCGGGCGGACCCGTTCGGACCCCCGCCGATCACCTCCAGCCCGGCGGTGCCGCCGGGCGCCGCGAAGATCGCCAGGCTGCGCATCGACTCGCCCGGCTCGATCCGGTCGGCCGCGTCGACGGTGATCGCCCGGACGGTGCCCGTCACCGGGTCCACCACCTCCAACGGGACGGTGGTCCTGGTGGGACTGCCGGCGGACCGCAGCAACTCGCCGCTGTCCAGCACGACCTTGGTCGTCCTGTCCCACGACGACAGGGGCGCGAGCTCACGGGCCGTCCAGTCGGGCAGGTGGTAGAGCGTCTCGCCGGTGCCCGCCCGCGCCGGCAGCAGGAACCAGTCACCCCCTGGCGACCAGAGTGGGGCCGTCGACGTCGCGGGCAGTTCACGCACCTCGGTTCCGGTGAGGTCGCGGACCAGCGTCGCCGCGGCCGTCGACCAGGTGAGCCGGCGCCCGTCCGGCGACAGCGTCGGCTTGCTCGCGAAACCCCCCTCGGGCTGCGGGACCGAGTAGTGGCGGCCGTCGACCATGACCAGCACGGTCTGCGGCCCGGTCGACGTCCGGTCGTCGTACGTCTGCAGCACCGCCGGCCCGGGGCCGCGATCGGTGGGCAGCGGCTCACTCCGGGCGTTCGGGTCGAGCCGGGTCGGCAGTGCCGGCAGCGGCTTGACCGGGGTCGGGATGCCGGACGGTGTGGTGGCCACCGGCGGCGGGACGGTGTCGGGGCCGCGCACGGCGTACCACAGCAGGCCCGCCAGCATCGGCACGGCCAGCAGCGCGGCGGCGACCGTGCGGCCGGTCCGGCGGCGTCGCGCCAGGGCCAGGGCGGCATCGCCGTCGGCGTACTCGCCCGCCTGCTCGGCGTAGCGCGGCAGCGCGCGCCGCAGATGACCCAGCGCCAGGTGGGTCTGGCTCTTCACGGTGCCGACGGAACAGCCCATCAGCGCGGCGGTGTCCGCCTCGGACAGGTCCTCGTAGAAACGCAGCACCACCACCGCGCGCTGCCGCGGGGTGAGCGTGTCCAGCGCCTGCCCGAGCGCGATCCGCTCCACGACCTGCCCCGGCTCGTCGGGACCGGCCCGCTCGGGCACCTGCGCGACCGGCCGGGCGGGCCGCCTGCGCCACCACGAGATCTGCTCGTTGATCATGATGCGCCGGATGTACGCCTCCGGCTGCGTGTGCTCCACCAGCCAGCGCCACCGCAACGCGGCCTTGGCCAGCGCCGACTGCACCAGATCCTCCGCCGCGTGGTGCTCTCCCGTCAGCAGGAACGCCGTGCGCGACAGCGCACCGCCCCGCGCCACGACGAACTCGTGGAAGCCGTCGTACCTGTCCATCCGCCACCTCCGCCCTCATGACGCGACAGGACCCTCCCGGGTTGGAGGTCATCTTCCGGCCCGGACGGTTTCGCCGGATCACGCGACCCGCCCGACGCCCCAGCAGCCGGGTGGCCTGATCGCCCACTCCGGGTCGAGCGGCATCACCACCTCGTCGTGAGCCGCACCTGACGGCCTGAGCCGCAGCTGCGTGCCGTCCTTCCACAGCAGATCCCCGCCCCGGTAACAGAGCGCCCAGACGCCGACGCCGGGCACGAGGTCGATGCGGCGCAGCACCCGGCCGTCCGCGGTCGAAAATTCGAGCATCGAATTCTTGCGGGCGATACCGCCGGCGGGCGGCTCCTCGGGCACGACCTGGAGAGCCGCCACTCCGGCGGCCCCCACCATGATCTCGATCCGCGGCGGCGATCCATCGTTCGTCAGGATGGCGCCGCCCACGGATTCGCCGTCGTCGAGCAGCTCGCCCACGTCCACCGTGATGCTCCGCGCCACCCCGGTGAACGGATCCATCAGTTCGATCCGGGCGACGGTGCGGCTCACCGGGCTCGCGAGACGCAGCAGCTCACCGCTGTCCAGCACCGCCCTGGCCAGCTGGTCCGGCGCCACCAGGGCGAGCGGGTACGCCGTCCAGTCCGGCATCCGGTAGAGCAGGTCGCCGCGGGTCGGCGTGCCCGGCACGAGGAACCAGGCACCCGACGGCGACCAGAAGGGCGGGCCGGACGAGGGCGGCAGCTCGCGCACCGTGGTGGTGGTGAGGTCGCGCACCATCGTCGCCCGGACGGTCGTCCAGGTGAGCCAGCGGCCGTCCGGGGACAGGGTCGGCGCGTTGAGGAGCTGGTCGGCGGGCACCAGGTGGGAGTACAGGCCGCCGTCACCGCCGACCAGTTCCACCAGACCCGGGGCCTGTTCCACCAGCAGCAGCGACGCGCCCCCGATGCCACGCTCGGAGGGCAGCTCGCCCACACTCGTCGGCCGCTCCGGACGTGGGCGCAGCGGGGGCAGCGACACCGGACTCGCCGAGGGCGGCCCCGTCACGGGCGGTGGCACGTCGGCCGGGTCGTGCACCGCGTACCAGATGGCGGTCAGCAGCAGCGGCACGGTGGCCAGCGCCGCCACCGCCGCCCGGCGGGATCGGCGGCGCCGCGCCGTGACCAGGGCGGCACGCGCATCGGCGTACTGGCCGGCGTGCTCGGCGTACAGCGGCAGCGCCTGGCGGAGCCGATCCAGGGCATGGTGGGTATGGCTCTTGACGGTGCCGACCGAGCAGCCCAGCGCGGCGGCGGTGTCCGCCTCGGACAGGTCCTCGTAGAAGCGCAGCACGACCACGGCGCGCTGGCGGGGCGAGAGCGTGTCCAGCGCCTCGCCGAGCGCGACCCGGTCCACGATCCGGTGGGGCTCGTCGGGGCCGGGCAGGTCGGGCGGTTCGGCCACAGGACGCGCCCGGCGACGCCGCCACCACGAGATCTGCTCGTTGATCATGATGCGCCGGATGTACGCCTCCGGCTGCCCGTACTCCACGATCTGCCGCCACCGGGTCACCGCCTTGGCCAGCGCCGACTGCACCAGGTCCTCCGCCGCGTGGTGCTCCCCCGTCAGCAGGAACGCCGTGCGCGACAGCGCACCGCCCCGCGCGACCACGAACTCGTGGAAACCGTCGTACCTGTCCATCCGCCACCTCCGCTCCCCAATACGCAGCGAAGCGCCCTCGGGTTGAGGGGCATCCGGTCCCCGGGGTGCATCATCCGGCAGGCCGCCGCGCGCGGGTGCCGAACGAAACGAAAGAGTTTCGCGTTCGCTATGCTGCCGGTCACATCACCGTGTATCCAGGGAGTGGCAGCGTGGACGCAGACGTCATCGTGGTCGGAGCCGGGCTGGCCGGTCTCGTCGCCACCGCCGAGCTGGCCGACGCCGGCAAGCGCGTCCTCCTGCTCGACCAGGAGCCCGAGGCGTCGCTGGGCGGCCAGGCCTTCTGGTCGTTCGGCGGCCTGTTCCTGGTCGACACGCCCGAGCAGCGCCGGATGGGCATCAAGGACTCCCCCGAGCTGGCCCTGCAGGACTGGCTGGGCAGCGCCGGGTTCGACCGCGAGTGCGACGCATGGCCGCGCCGCTGGGCGCAGGCCTACGTGGACTTCGCGGCCGGTGAGAAGCGGTCCTGGCTGCACGCGCAGGGCGTGCGGTTCTTCCCGGTGGTCGGCTGGGCCGAGCGCGGCGGTTACCTCGCCGACGGGCATGGCAACTCGGTGCCGCGCTTCCACATCACCTGGGGTACCGGGCCGGGCGTGCTGGCCCCGTTCATCCGCCGGGTCCTCGCGGCGGTGGACAAGGGCCTGGTCACGCTCGCGTTCCGGCACCGCGTCGACGAGCTGACGCAGACCGCCGGGATGGTCGACGGCGTACGCGGAACCGTGCTGGAGCCCAGCGCGGCCGCGCGGGGTGAGGCGAGTTCGCGTACCGAGGTGGGTGATTTCTCCTTCCGCGCGCAGGCCGTGATCGTGACGTCCGGCGGCATCGGCGGCAACCACGACCTGGTCCGGCGCAACTGGCCGCAGCGGCTGGGCACCCCGCCGCAGCGGCTGCTGTCCGGCGTGCCCGCGCACGTGGACGGCCGGATGCTCGGCATCACCGAGGACGCGGGCGGCAACCTGATCAACCGCGACCGGATGTGGCACTACACCGAGGGCATCGAGAACTGGGCTCCGATCTGGGCGAAACACGGCATCCGGATCCTGCCCGGCCCCTCCTCGCTGTGGCTCGACGCGACCGGCAAGCGGCTGCCGGTGCCGCTGTTCCCGGGCTTCGACACGCTCGGCACGCTCGAGCACATCATGGGCACCGGGCACGAGTACACCTGGTTCGTGCTCACCCAGAAGATCATCGAGAAGGAGTTCGCGCTGTCGGGCTCCGAGCAGAACCCCGACCTGACCGGCAAGAGCGTGCGGCAGGTGCTCAAGCGGGCGCTGCCCGGCGCGCCCGGCCCGGTCGAGGCGTTCAAGCGCAACGGCGCGGACTTCGTCGTCGCGGACACCCTGGCCGAGCTGGTCGCAGGCATGAACAAGCTGACCGGCGAGGGTCTGCTCGACCTGGCCGACGTGCAGCGGCAGGTCGAGGCGCGCGACCGCGAGATGACCAATACGTTCACCAAGGATCTGCAGGTCACCGCGATCCGCGGGGCGCGCAACTACCGCGGCGACAAGCTGATCCGGGTGGCGACGCCGCACCGGCTGCTGGACCCGAAGGCGGGTCCGCTGATCGCGGTCCGGCTCAACATCCTCACCCGCAAGACCCTGGGCGGTCTGGAGACCGACCTGGCGGGCCGGGTGCTGCGGGCCGACGGGACGCCGCTGCCCGGGGTGTACGCGGCCGGCGAGGTGTCCGGGTTCGGCGGGGGCGGCGTGCACGGCTACCGGTCGCTGGAGGGCACGTTCCTCGGCGGCTGCATCTTCTCCGGCCGCCAGGCGGGCCGCGCCGCCGCCGCGGCCGTGTGACCGGGCCGTGGCCGACCACACCCGGCCACGGCCCCCGCACGCACCACCCGGACGGCGGCTGCGCCACCGCACACCGTGAGCACACGACCTGGGCGAAAGACGCCCTGCGAGCGTGCGGTACCGGGTTAAGAAGGGCACCTTCCTATACGCAAAGCGTTAAGAAGGTGCCCTTCCTTTCGCTCGGGGCGGGAGAATGCGGGGATGACGGAGACGGCTGTCGAGGTCGTGGTCGCAATCCGGGACGGGCGGGTGCGGGGGCGGGTCGACGACGGGGTCGCGGTGTTCCTGGGCGTGCCGTACGCGGCGGCGCCGTTCGGTGCGCACCGGTTCGCCGCGCCCGCGCCGGTGACGCCGTGGACGGGCGTGCGCGACGCGCTGGTCTACGGGCCCACCGCGCCGAAGGCGCCGTTCCCGCCGCCGATGGACCGGCTGCTGTCCGATCCGTCGATCCCGGGCGACGAGTGCCTGAACCTGAACGTGTGGGCGCCCGCGGGCGCGGTGGGCCGCCCGGTCATGGTGTGGATCCACGGCGGCTCGCTGCGCAACGGGTCGAACTGCCTGCCCGCGTACGACGGAGGCAACTTCGCCCGCGACGGCGTCGTGCTCGTGTCGATCAACTACCGGCTGGGCATCGAGGGCTTCGGCGTCTTCCCCGACGCCCCGGCCAACCTCGGCCTGCGCGACCAGATCGCCGCGCTGACCTGGGTACGCGACAACATCGCGGCGTTCGGCGGCGACCCGGGCAAAGTGACCGTGTTCGGCGAATCGGCCGGGTCGATCTCCATCGGCGCGCTGCTGACCAGCCCGTACGCGAAGGGGCTGTTCCACCGGGCGGTGCTGCAGAGCGGGGCTCCGGCCGCGCAGCCGCCCGAGGCCGCGGGGCGCTCCACCCGGCTCATCGCGAAGCGGCTGAAGGTCCCGGCGACGGCCGAGGCGTTCGCGCAGGTGGACCGGGCTCGGCTGCTGGCCGCGCAGGTCTCGATCACCCGGGGCGGGCCGCCGATCGGCAACGGCAACGGGTTCACCCTGGCCGTCGACGGTGACGTGCTGCCCCGCGACCCGATGGTGGCACTGCACGACGGCGCGGCCGCGGACATCGGTGTGCTGCTGGGCTACAACGCCGAGGAGTACCGGCTGTGGTTCGTGCCGACCGGGCTGGTCGACCGGATCAACCGGTTCACGCTGCGGCTGGCCCTGGCCAAGTTCCGGGTGCGGGCGCGCACCGCGCGCACCTACCGGGCGGCCCGGCCGGAGGCGTCGCCGGGCGAGCTGCTCGGCGTCATCGCGACCGACCGGCTGCTGCGGCGGCCGCTCAACCTGCTGGCCGACGCCCGGACGCCGGGCGACACCTGGCTGTACGAGTTCGCCTGGCCGTCCCCGATGGAGCGGCTGGGCGCGTGCCACGCCCTGGAGATCGGTTTCGTGTTCGACACCCTGGGCACACCCGACGGGCTGCCGCTGTCCGGGCCGAACCCGCCGCAGGAGCTGGCCGACGCGATGCACCGGGCCTGGGTGGACTTCGCCACCACCGGCGACCCCGGCTGGACCCGCTGGAACGACACCCGCCCCGTGATGCGCTTCGACGCCCCCACCCCGCTCCTCGTCCACGCCCCCAACGACGCCGAACTGCGCTCCTGGACCTGACCGCCGGGTCCGGCTCGGCGGCGCTGCAGTTTCGGGGAAAGTGCGCGAATGCGCGGGTCCATTCGCGCAGCTTCCCCGAAACTGCAGGCGATCAGGTGGGTGGTGCCTGGGTGAGTTGGGCGGTGAGGAGGGCGGGGGCTTCGGCGAGGGAGGGGCCGTACCAGGTGAGGTGGCGGCCGGAGACCAGGGCGCAGGGTAGGGCGGGGAAGGCCTCCGGACCGTCGTCGCGGGTGAAGGGGTAGGGCTCGTCGGGGAGCACGACGAGGTCGGCGTCCTGCGCGTGCAGCTCGTCGAGGGACGGGCGCGGGTAGCGCTCGGCGGAGTCGGCGTACACGTTGGTCACGCCGAGGCGACGCAGGACGTCTCCGGCGAAGGTGTCGCCGCCGAGCACGATCCATGGACGACGCCACACCGGGACCACCGCGCGCCGGAGCGCGGGCGTCGGCAGACCGGCCCAGGCCGTGCGGGCCGCGGCCAGCCAGTCGGGCTCGCCGGGGGCGCCCAGCGCGGTCAGCATGCGGCCCAGCTCGTCGAGGGCTTCGTCGACGGTGCGGGGGTAGGTGACGTACAGCTCGACGCCCGCGGCGCGCAGCGCGTCGGCGTCCTGCTCGCGGTTCTCCTCGACGTTGACCAGCACGACGTCCGGCCGCAGCGCCAGCACCCGGTCGAGGTCGGGATATTTGCTGCCGCCCACCCGCGTCGCGGGCAGCCCTTCCGGGTGGGTGCACCAGTCGGTGACCCCGACCAGCGCCTCGGGCAGCGTCGCCGCGACGGCCTCGGACAGCGACGGCACCAGGGAGACGATCCGCATCCGCCCGACCCTAGTGCGCCGCCGGATCGTCGAGGTCGTCGACCAGCCAGGGAAACGTCTCCCCGCCGGGCAGCGGTTTGCTGAACAGGTAGCCCTGGCCGAAGGGGCAGCCGATGTCGGCGAGGATGTCGCGCTGCTCCTGCGTCTCGATGCCCTCGGCGATGACCTCCAGCCCGAGCGTGTTGGCCAGCCGTACGATGCCCTCCACCAGCGCCCGCTGCTGGGCGGACAAGGCGATCTCGCCGACGAAGGACTTGTCCAGCTTCACCACGTCCAGCGACATCTGCCGCAGGTAGCTCAGCGACGAGTAGCCGGTGCCGAAGTCGTCGATCGCGACGCGTACCCCCGCCTCGCGCAGCTCGGCCAGGTCGGCCCAGACCTCCTCGTCCTCGTGCAGCAGCAGCGTCTCGACGATCTCCAGCATCATCCGGTGCGGGGGCAGGCCCGCCTCGTCCAGCTCGCGCAGCAGGTCGGCGACCACGCCGGGGGTGCGGAACTGGCGGGCGGAGATGTTGATGCTGACGTACGGGCTGAGCCCGGCCCGGGTCGGCCAGCGCGCCGCGGTGGCCAGCGCCTGGCGCACCACCTGGGTGCCGATCGGCACGATCAGCCCGGACTCCTCGGCCAGGCCGATGAACTCGCCGGGCGGCAGCGTGCCGCGGCTGGGGTGCTCCCAGCGCACCAGCGCCTCGAAGCCCACCGTCCCGGCGCCGGTCAGCCCGACCACCGGCTGGAAACGCAGGCTGAACTCCTCCTCGGCGATGGCCCGGTCCAGGTCCGCCTTCAGCTGCAGCCGCTCGACCAGGGCTTCGTGCAGCGCCGGCTGGTAGCGCCGCCACTGGCCCTTGCCTTCGCCCTTGGCCGAGTACAGCGCCAGGTCGGCGTGGCGCAGCAACTCGTCGCCGTCGTGGGCGTGCCGGGTGGTGGCGACGCCGACGCTGGCCCCGGCGGGCACCCGCTGGTCGCCCACCGGCACGGGCACCGACAGCACCCGCACCACCCGCTCGGCGACGGCCTCGATCGCGCCGGTGCCGGTGGAGTCCTCGATCAGCGCCGCGAACTCGTCGCCGCCCAGCCGGGCGGCGGTGTCGTGAGGGCGCAGCACGCCCTTGATCCGCTCGGCGACCGAGGTCAGCAGCTCGTCGCCGACCGGGTGGCCCATCGTGTCGTTGACGTCCTTGAAGTCGTCGAGGTCGATGAAGAGCACGCCGGCGATGGTGCCGTTGCGGCGGGCCCGGTCCACGGCGAGCGTCACCCGGTCGATGAACAGGGCGCGGTTGGCCAGCCCGGTCAGCGAGTCGTGGAACGCCCGGTGGGTCAGCTCGCGCTCCAGCCGCCGGCGCTGCGTCACGTCGCGCAGCGTGATCACCAGGCCGCTGACCGCCGGATCCTCGCGCAGGTCGCGGCTGGAGACCTCGACCTGCAGCCGCCGGTCCCCGAAGCCCCACACGGTCCAGTCGGTGGTCTCGCCGCGCCGCTCCTGGCGCGCCCGCAGCAGGTAGCCCGCGCTACGCTCGCGCTCCTCCGGCACGACGAGGTCGAGCAGGTGGTTTCCTTCGAGGGCCTCGCGGCCGAACATCGCCGTTGCGGACGGGCTGCAGTAGCGGATCTCGTCCTCGCCGCCCACGATCATGATCACGTCGGCCGTGTTGTGCACCAGCGCGCGAAAGTATGCCTCGCTGTCGCGCCGGTTGACCTCGTCGTTCAGCATGATCCGGGACAGCGCCAGGGCCGCCTGCAGGGCGAGCACCTCCATCGCGCCACGCAGCGTCTGCAGCACGTCCTCCTCGGCCGCGACCAGCAGCGTGCCGATGCTGTGCCCGCCCGAGGTGCCGTCGGCCGGTGCGAGCGGGCAGCTCAGCACGGTGTCGAAACCGGCCAGTTCGTCGGCGTGTTCCGGGCTCAGCTCACCGGTCCGGCACAGCACCGCGGGCCGGGGCCCGCCGGGCT
The DNA here is from genome assembly GCF_007483665.1 of Catellatospora sichuanensis. Lineage (GTDB taxonomy): Bacteria > Actinomycetota > Actinomycetes > Mycobacteriales > Micromonosporaceae > Catellatospora > Catellatospora sichuanensis. Next base: position 135,931 of record NZ_VIQO01000024.1, on the reverse strand, counting down.
GCTCCTGCTCGGCCGCGGCCCGCCCGGCCTCCTCGACGGCCAGGATCACCCGGTGTTCGGCGTGGCTGGGCATCAGTCCGGTCGCGGTGTCGCGTACGACGTCGGAGACCAGCCCGAGCGCGGCCCACAACCCCACCTGCCACGGCCTGATGACGTAAAAGAGCACGCCAAGCAGCACCATCCAGGCTGTGAAGAGCACTGAAACGGCGCGAGACGACACAATTCCCTCCGGATAACACTATTACGCGGCCGGTTCCCTGACGGGGCAACGCGAAAACCTACTATTCGGGCAAAGCGGTGCACGTTCGTCGATCGTTTTGAGCGCTCCCGTGGCGACCGGGTACTCTGACCGCCTGCCCCCACGGCACCGAGGCTGTCTCACATATAGATCTGCCGAAGCCACCGTCGCGCATCCCCCGACGACGGCACGGCCGCGCGGCCCGCTGCTCCCCAGCAGCGCCGCTGACGCGCCGGTCCGTCCGCGCGGCGAACGACGGAAGGATGCACCTCCGTGACCCCCACCGTGCCCCGGACCCGACGACGCGCCGCCCACCTCGCGCTGCTGCTGGCTGCCGTGTTCCTGGTGGTGAGCGGGCTGTCCCCGGCGGCGCCCGCGTTCGCGGAGCCCAACGAGGGCAGTTCCAAGACGCTCGCCCAGCTGCGCGAGAACCTGGAGGCGGCGGCCAAGGGCTACCTGGAGGCGCAGGCGGCGCTGGAAGCGGCCCAGGCCTCACAGAAGAAGCTGGCCGTCGAGCTGGCCACCGCCGATGCGGACCTGGAGCGGCTGCGCGTGTTCGTCGGCCAGTACGCGGCGGAGGCCTACAAGACCGGCAAGCTCGGCGTGGTCAGTCTGATGATCAACGGCACCGATCCGGGCTCGCTGCTGTCCAAGGCCAGCGCCATGGACCGGATGACCCAGCGCGACGAGGCCCGGATGAACGACTACCGGACGCGCAAGCAGGAGGTCACCGCGAAGAAAGCGGCGATCGACATCCAGCTGAAGCTGCAGCAGGACGCGCTCAAGGAGATCGAGAAGCGCAAGAAGGCGGCCGACCAGGCCCTGCGTGCTGTCGACGGACGCAGCTCGAGCGGCTACATCAACCCGAACTCCCCGCTGGCCAAGCCCGCCCCGCGCAACGCCAACGGGTCCTGGCCCAGCGAGGGCTGCTCGATCAAGGACCCGACCACCAGCGGCTGCATCACCCCGCGCACCCTGTGGGCGATGAACCAGGCCAAGGCCAACGGCTTCAAGCGCTACGTCTCGTGCCACCGCTCCAGCGGCGGCGGTGAACACCCCAAGGGCCGGGCCTGCGACTTCGCCTCGGCCACCGGCGGCTTCACCAACTACTCCGCCAGCGGCGGCGACCGCACCTACGGCAACAACCTGGCGTCGTTCTTCATCAAGAACGCCAGCCGGCTCGGTGTCATGTACGTGATCTGGTACTGCAAGATCTGGATCAACGGCGCCTGGAAGACCTACGACTCGGCCGGCTCCAACTGCGGCGACAACCCCGCCGGGGACCATACGAACCACGTACACCTCTCCATGCTCTGATCCGACGGCACAGGGGCGCACTCCGGCAGGGAGGCGCCCCTGTCGCATGTCCGGCGGCTTGTCGCGGATCGGTGGCGTAGCGGGCCCGCGAACGGGCAAAGTGATGGCATGACGAACGTCGGAGATCCGCCGCAGTACTTCTGGTGCATCAAGCACCACAGGGTCGAGCACGGGGACGACAGATGCCCGTCGAAGTACCTGCTGGGCCCGTACCCCTCCCCCGCCGACGCCGAGCAGGCGCTGGCCAAGGTCAAGGAGCGCAACGAGGAGTGGGAGGACGAGGACGCCCGCTGGCAGGGCGACCCCTCCTGAACCGCTGATCAGCGCGGGACGGTCGCCGCCTCGCGGAGCAGGATGGTCAGGTCGGCGGTGGCCGCGCGCTGCCGCCGGCCCGCGTGCTCCAGCTCGAAGGTCAGCCGCACCACCACCTCGGCGAAGCCCTTCGGCCGCGGGCGCGTGGACAGCAGGTCCGCGCCCATGCGTACCAGCGCGCCCACCGGCACCGGCGCGCGCAGCCGGAGGTTGTCCAGCCCCTGGTTGACGGTCATGTCCACGCCTTCGACCCGCCAGATCTCGGCCAGCAGGGTCGGTGTCAGCGACATGGTGAGGAAGCCGTGCGCGATGGTGCCGCCGTACGGACCGCTCGCGGCGCGCTCGGGGTCGGTGTGGATCCACTGGTCGTCCCAGGTCGCCTCGGCGAACAGATCCACCTGACGCTGCGTGATCTCATGCCACGCGCTGTGGCCCAGGAAGCTGCCGACCACGTCGGCGAGGTCGCGCACATGCGTCACGGTCTGCGGCACAGCCGCGATCCTATGCGGACATCCGGCCTTTTGTGACCGGTGCAGGTGCCACAACCGGCCGATGCGCTGAGTCGGATCTCCCCGGGGTGTGCGAAGCTGCCTCGAGCTCGTCGGCTCGCGTCAGCGAGACGAGCAGCAATCCTTCCGACAGCGCGTTTCCCTCGCGCGTTCACTTTGGAGGTCTTCGTGGCCTGGTTCATCGGCCAGTCGCTCCTCATGATCCTGACAGCGTTCCTGCTCGGCCTGCTGGTGGGCTGGCTGCTGTTCAGCAGGCGCGGCAAGTCCACCCCGGCGGAGCAGCCGGCCGCGGCCGCCGCGCCGTCCGCCCCGGTCGTGGCGGAAGCCGCCGCGCCGGTCGCCGCGGCCACCGTGGCCGACGAGCCCGAGGCCGCGAAGCCGAAGGCCGCCAAGAAGCCGTCGAAGAAGGCCGCGCCCGCCCCGGCCGCGCCCGCCGACGACGAGATCGAGGTGCAGCAGCGGCCGGTGTCGCTGGTGGCCCCGATCGCCAAGCCCGAGCCGGTCGCCGAGACCAAGCCGGAGCCGGTCCCGGTCGCCGAGGCCACGCCCGAGCCGGTCGCCGCGGTGACCGAGCCGGTCGCCGTCGCCGACGAGCCCGACGACGCGGTGGAGGCCGCGGTCGAGGCCGCCCAGGAGAAGGCGTTCAAGGTCGAGGCTTCGACGCTCACCCCGATCGAGAACATGCTGGTCGCCGCGGGCGACAACCTGCAGCGCATCGAGGGCATCGGGCCCAGGATGGAGGCCGCGCTGACGGCCGCCGGGATGGGCACGTACGCCGCGGTCGCCGCTGCCGACAACGACAGCCTGCGCAAGGCCATCGAGGCAGGCGGGCTCAACTTCGCGCCCGCGCTGCTCAGCTGGTCCCGGCAGGCCCAGCTACTCGTCGACGGGGACGAGGAGGGTCTGGCCGACCTGCAGCGCCGCCTCGTCGCCGGCCGCGACACGGGACGGGAATGAGCATGGCGGACAACGCTCGCAGGTTCCACCCGGTGGTCGGGGTGGCGGTCGCGGTGCTCGGCCTGGCCGGCATCGTCACCGCGCAGCACCTGCCCTTCCGGGAGAACATCCAGGACGATCTCACGACACGCTCCGAGCAGGCGCTGCAGGCCGCAGGGCTGTCCTCGGTGCAGGTCGACTTCGTCGGGCGCGACGGCACGCTGAAGGCCGGATCGACCGCCGAGGCCGATCGGGCGCTGGAGATCGTGCGCGGGCTCGAGGGCGTACGCGCCGCCGTGGCCGACGTGCCCGCGGTGGCCGCACCGGCGCCGTCGGCGTCCCCGACCGCCGCAGCCACCCCGCCGACGGTCGTCTTCACCCTGGGCGGCGGCCGCATCGCGGTCACCGGCACGGTGCCGAGCGAGGCCGCCCGCACCGCGCTGGTGCAGGCGGCCACCGAGCTGGCCGGGGCCGGCCAGGTGGACGACCGGCTGACGGTCGACGCCGCGGTGACCGACGCGGGCCTTTCGGGGCTGCCGAACGTGGTCAAGGCGCTCGGCAAGGGCACCAAGGACGCGACCGTGGAGCTGCGCGGCGGCAACCTGTCGCTGGCGGGCACCCTCGACTCGCAGGCGACCAAGGACGCTGTGGCTGCTGCCGCGGCCCAGGTGGGCGCGACCGTGGCCGACCGCACCGAGCTCGCGAAGGTCCAGCAGGCGCTGGTCAAGTTGCCGGCGGTGACCTTCCTCGACAACAGCACGACGCTGACCGCGGCGGGTCGTGCCGCGCTCACTCAGGCGGCTCGCATCCTCACCGACAACCCGCAGGTCAAGGTGCGGATCGAGGGCCATACGGACAACAACGGCTCGACCGGGGACAACCTGGCGCTGAGCCGGGCCCGGGCCAAGACGGTGCTGACGTTCCTGGTCTCGCAGGGCATCGCGGCCGACCGGCTGACCGCCCAGGGCTACGGCGAGAGCCGTCCCGCCCGCCCGAACACCAGCGAGGCGAACCAGGCGGTCAACCGCCGAGTCGAGTTCATCGTCCTACCCTGACCTGCACGGCTAAAGCACGTTAAGAAGGGCACCTTCTACAACGCACAGCGTTGTGAAGGTGCCCTTCCTTTCATTCGGCGCCGGTGTGGCGGACTCGGTAGATCTTGGCGTTGGGGGTGTCGGGGGCGGCGGTGTCGGCGTCGGGGTAGAGGGCCGTGAAGTAGAGGCCGTCCGGGCCTGCGGCCAGGCCGACGACGGTGGCCTTGCCGGTGCCGTTGTATTCCAGCAGCGTCTTCGGCTTGCCGACCTTGCCGCCGTCGAAGGTGAACTCGACGATCCGCTTGCCGTTGTCCTGCGGGCCGGTGGCGAAGGTCGGGCCGCTCTCCGCCACGAACATGTGCCCGTGCTTGCTCTTCGGAAAACCCGAGCCGTGGTGCACGTCCGGGTCGACGAAGGCGATCGAGGTGGGCGCGGTCGAGGGCGACCAGATGTAGAGCTTCGGCTTGAGCATGCTGTCGCGGGTGCCGTCCCAGCCGTAGTCGACGCCCTTGTCCACCCGCGACAGCCGGTCGATCGCGGTGCCGTTCTCGACCTGGTAGTAGCTGCCGTCGGCGCGCCACGCCCCGCCGAACGGATTGCGGAAGCCCGAGGCGTAGACGTAGTCGCGGGCGGTGATGCCGTCCTCGGCGTCGTAGAACGGGTTGTCGGCCGGCGCGCTGCCGTCCAGGTTCACCCGCAGGATCTTCCCGCGGAAGGAGTTCAGATCCTTGGCCGTGTACGCCAGCATCGCGTCGCCCATGTGCACGTAGAGCTTGCCGTCCGGGCCGATGGTGAGCTGCGAGATCTGATGCGCGGCCGACTGCGGCTCGGCGGGCATGTCCAGCAGGGTCGTCTGCTTCGACGCGGTCAGCCCGCCGTCCCTGCTGGAGAACCGCACCACCTTCGGGTAGTGCAGACCGCCGCGCTCGTAGAGCACCGAGGCGAGCACGTCGCCGTTGTTCGGGTCGACGACGATGCCGGTGACGCCCTTCTCCCCGGTGCCCGGGAAGGTGCCCCGGGGGTCGAAGTTCAGCAGGTTCTTCGCGTACACCCCGGTGCGGAGATCGCCCCTGACCACCTTGATCTGGCCGTACAGCTCGGTCACGTAGAACATCGGCTTGTCCGGATCGCCGGTGTGCCCCGGGGCCATGGCCAGGTGCACGGGCAGCTGGAAGCCGCCGGCCACCTCCTCGACCCGGTATCCGTCCTGGCGCACGTGCCAGGTGCCGGCCCCGGCCAGCGGGGCGCGCTGCGGGAGGGTGCGGAACGCGCGGTAGCCCCAGGGGCTCCACCGCTTCGCCTTGTCCTTGGTGTCGTCCCGGTAGCGCACGCGCAGGTCGTATTCGCGGTCGGCAGCGAGGTCGCGGCGGGCGGCGAAGGAGTTCTCGAACTCACCGTCGCCGAGGTGGGCATGGACCAGCTGCGGGCCGTCGACGCAGGGCGAGTGCCAGACCCGTTCGGCGGGCTCGACGGACCAGATCTCCCATTCGGTGCAGACGTGCTCGACCTTCCTGCCGTCCTCGCGGGCCGGCATCGGGGCGCTCTCCATGTGCACGTCGGCACCGCTGACCAGGTGCCCGTCGGCCCGCGGCTCGGTGATGGCGGGCGCGCCGGGCAGCGGCGCACCGAGCGTGCGCACCGGCCGGGCGGGCGGCTGCGGCGCTCCGCTGCTGTATGCCTGCCGGAAGGAGAGGTAGCCGATGCCGGCCAGCACGACGGCCACGGCGGTCGCGGTGACCAGAAAACGTCTGTTATTCATATCTTCCCCACATCGCGGACAAGTCAGCGAATTCGGGCAAGGTTACCGGCGCGACGCCGGGCGGCGCGTGTTACACGCCCGGCGTCGCGCAGGTTGGCAGCGATCTCACAGCCGCGGGCCCGCGGTCACCACTGGTACATCTCGCCGTTCTCGTCGAGCATGAACCAGGCGCCGTCCATGCCCTGCCCGTGGGCGTCACCCGGCTTGTCGGTCCGGAACCGGTAGAGCGGCAGGTTGCGGTAGGTGGTCTGCACGGTCCCGTCGGGCCGGGTGTACGTGGACAGCAGGAAGCCGTCGACGCCGTCCCCGTTGACCGCGTCCCCGACCATCGGCGGCCAGGTCACCGCGCACTTGTCCAGGCAGGCACTCTTGCCCTTGGCGTCGCGGAGGAAGACGTAGAGCGTGCGGCCCTCCTGGTCGACCAGCGCCTTGCGACCGCCCACATTGGCGATGCGCACCGCGGCGCGGGCGGCGGACGGCGAGGCGGCCACCGGGGCGGCGGACGCGCCCGTGGCTCCCGTATCCGCTCCGGCGGGTGGGGTGGTGCTCTCGGCGCAGGCCCCGAGGGCTCCTGCGGTGATCACGGCGGCGAGCAGAGCGAATCGACGTACGAACATTGGTGCCACCCCGTTGGCGGATCCGACATGTAGCCACAAAGCGTAGTGACCACGGGACTTTCCACCGGTGAAACGCGCCAGAACACGCCCATCCGGAGGATATGAATCCAATTCGGATATAACTAAGTTGAACCCGCAACCTCGTCTGACAACGCTGTCGAGGGCTGAACGTGTCGTTATGTGACACCTATGTGTCCATCCGGTGGACGTTTCGGGGGTTGTGGTGAAGGTTGTTGCCCGTAACCCTCATGGGAGTCCCACCGATCAGTCGAGAGGCACAGTCGATGGCAGTCACCGGCGGCGGAGCACCGCCGTGGGCACCCCAGTACGTCCAGGAAGCCGATGTTCCGATGGTCACGGCACGACGCCGCCGCCGTCGCTCCATCGGCTTCCGCCTGCTGCTGCCCATCGCCGTGGCCACGATCGGCGTGGGTGTGCTGGGCGGCGTGCAGACGTCGTCGGCCATGGACGAGGCACGCGAGGCCGAGTCGTCCGGTGCGGTGGCGCAGGCGCTGACCGCCACCGTCAAGCTGAACCACCAGCTCGAACAGGAGCTGTCGGAGACCGAGGCGCTGCTGCAGCGCGGCGGCAAGGCCGGCGAGCTGCTGCTCACCGCGCAGCGGCGGCGCACCGACGAGGCGGTGGCCCGCTACCGGACCACGGTGCCCGTCGCGGTCCAGGTCGCACCGGAGATCGGCGGGCTGGTCGACGACGCCGACACCGCGCTCGCCGAGCTGCCCCGGCTGCGTGAGGCGGCCCAGTTCCCGCCGGAGGGGCAGCCGGCCGCGAAGACCAACCCGGAGACCGTCTACGACCGGCTGACCCACGCCATGTTCGCCGTCGGCGAGGCGCTGGCCGCCGCACCCGCCGACGCGCGGCTCAGCGCGCTGACCGAGGCGGTGGCCGCGCTGAACGCGGTCGAGCACCACGCCGCGGAACAGCGCGGGCTGCTGCGTACGGTCTTCGCCCGGGGCCGCTTCGAGCACGGCGAGCTGGCCGAGCTCGGCGAGCTGTACGGCGCCGAGGCCGAACGGGTGGCGCAGTTCGAACGGGTGGCCGGCCCGCAGGTGGCCGCGCGCTACCGCGAGGTCGTCCGCGGCGCCGACGTGGATCGGGCGAACAGCCTGCTTCAGGGAGCGCTCACCGCCGACAGCACTCCCGCCGGTCTGCGCGTCGACCCGGACGCCTGGTTCATCGCCAAGTCCAACGCGCTGCGCCGGCTGTACCTGTTCGAGCTGGAGGTCATCGGCTCGCTGGAGGCGGAGGCGGCCCGGCAGCACGCCGCCGCCGAGCGCGACGCGCTGACCAGCGGTGGCGCCTCCGGCCTGGTCATCGCCGTCTCCCTCGGCATCGCGGTGCTGCTGTCCGTACGCACCAGCCGCGGCCTGCGCCGGCTGAGCCGGTCCGCGATGGACATCGCCAGCGGCGAGCTGCCCGCGGCGATCGCCGAGGTCTCCTCCGCACCCGGGGTCGAGACCGTGCGCCGGTTGGTGCGCGCCTCCAACGAGCAGGCGGAGAAGGCACTGGCCGGCCCCAACGACGAGATCGGCGAGGTCGGCGCGGCCCTGGCCAACCTGCACCAGCAGGCGCTGCGCCTGGCCGCGGACCAGGCCATGCTGCGCCACGACATCTCGCAGATGTTCGTGAACCTGTCCCGGCGCGGCCAGACCCTGGTGCAGCGCCAGCTGCACCTGATCGACGAGTTCGAACGCGGCGAGACCGACCCGGCGTCGCTGGCCAAGCTGTTCGCCCTGGACCACCTCGCCGCCCGCATGCGCCGCAACGAGGAGAACCTGCTGGTGCTGGCCGGCGGCGAGCCGGGCCGCCGCTTCGTCAACGCGGAGCTGCTGGTCGACGTCGTGCACGCGGCCGCCGCCGAGATCGACCAGTACCCCCGGGTGGAGACCAACTCCATCGCGGACCTGTGCGTCGTCGCGCACGCCGTGGGCGACGTCGTGCACCTGCTGGCCGAGCTGCTGGAGAACGCCACCGACTTCTCCCCGCCGAACAGCCGGGTGCTGGTCACCACCCGGCGCGGCGTGGACGGTCTCACCATCAACATCTTCGACGCGGGCATCGGCATGCCGCCCGGACAACTACAGGAGATCAACGAGCGGCTGATCCGGCCGTCCATGCTGACCAGCGAGCTGGCCCGCACCATGGGCCTGCTGGTGGTCGCCCGGATCGCCGCCCGCCGTGGGATCACGGTGCAGCTGCGCAGCAGCCCCGGCGGAGGTACCGTGGCGCTGGTGCTGCTGCCGACGGCACTGCTCGCCCCGCCGCACAGCGCGGTCAGCCGGCTGACCGTCACGTCCGGCAACGGCAGCCTGCCCGATGGTGAGACCCTGCGCACCCGACGGCCTGGCGCCCGCTCTGCCGTCGCCGCGGCAGCCGTGACCGCACGACCGCCCATCCCCGCACCGCCGTCCGCGCCCGCCGACCACACTCCCGCCGCCCACTCCCTCACCCCGTCCACGCCCGCAGCGCCCGCCGCCACCTTCGCGGAGGCCGCCGACGCGCCGACCCAGGCGATCCCTGCGGTCCGGCAGGCACCCACCGACAAACCTCCGCTCCTGCCCTCCGGCCTGCCCCAGCGCCGCCCCGCCGAGGTCTCGCCGCCTGGCCGCGCGGCCACCGCCTCCTCCCGGACCGACAGCTCCGGCCTGCTGGACCCCGAAGCGGTCCGGGCGCGGCTGTCCGGTCTGGCCGGCGGTATCGCGGCCGCTCACCGCGAACTGGCTCGTGAGCAGCGTCTGTCAGCCCCGCCAGCAACGAAGGAAAGCACTCGATGACTCAGAACCCCGCGCAGCTCGCCGGCGCCGACGAGATCGGCGGCCTCGACTGGCTGCTGACCTCCTTCGCCCAACGGATCGCCGACGTCACCTACGTGCTGGCCGTCTCTGTGGACGGCCTGACGATCGCCCACTCGGACGGGCTGCGTCAGGATCTGTCGGACCAGCTCTCCGCCATCACGAGCGGGATGGCCAGCCTCACCATCGGCGCGGCACGCTGCCTGAGCAGCGGCCAGGTGCGCCAGACCGTGGTGGACATGGACGAGGGCGTACTCCTGATCATGGCGGTTCGCGATCGCGCGTTCCTCGCCGTGGTCGCCGCGCCCGGCTGCGACCTCGGCCAGATCGGCTACGAGACGGCGCTGCTGGCGCACCGGGTCGCGTACGCGCTGGAACCGGAGGCGCGGGTGGACGGCCAGTGGTGAGGCGCCGCCGGCTGGCCCTGCTGCTCTGCGTGCTGCTCGCCCCGGCGCTCGGCGCGTGCACGGCGGACGCCGAAGAGGCCGCACCGGCCTGGCACGGCGGCACCCTGACCATCGGCACCGGCCCCACCAACGGGGTGTTCAACCAGGTGGGTGGCGGCTACGCCGACCTGATCAACCGTCACCTGCCCGGTTACGAGGCGCTAGCCCCGCCGACCAACGGCGCGGGCGACAACCTGCAGCGGCTCGCCATCGACGACGTGCAGATCGCGTTCACGTTCGCCGACGTGGCCGCGGACGCCGCCGCCGGCAAGGGCCTGTTCGAGGGCAAGCCGGTGCAGTTCCGGGCACTGGCCCGGGTCTTCAACGGCCAGACGCACCTGGTGGTGCGCCGCGACGCGGGCATCAAGTCCATCAAGGACCTCAAAGGCAAGCGTGTCGGCACCGGCCCGCAGAACTCCGGCAGCGAGGAAGTCGCCGTCCGGCTGCTCGCCGTCGCCGGGCTGGACCTCAAGCGCGACATCACCCAGGTGTCCGCGTCGCTGTCGCAGATGACGTCCTCGATGCGCACCGGCGACCTGGACGCCATGTTCTACTCGGCCGGCCTGCCGACCACGGGCGTGCAGGGACTGTTCGACCAGTCGCCGGGCGTGTTCACCCTGGTCCCGCTCGACGAGCTGGGCCAGGCCATCAGCAAGGCGCATCCCGACATCTACGCCCCCGGCACCATCCCGAAGGGCACGTACGGCCTGACCGCCGACGTGGACACGATCGCGGTGCCGAACCTCGTCGTGGTGTCGGTCGACATGCCCGAGGAGGTTGCGTTCCGCCTGACCCAGCTGCTCTTCGACCATCAGGCCGAACTGGCCGCGGTGCACCCCGAGGGCGGCAACTTCAGCCGGGACATCGCGCCGCTGGTGTCGCCGTTGGAGCTGCACCCGGGCGCGCAGCGATTCTACGGAGTGTCCTGACCCGCAGCGGCGGAATCGCGGGACGCGGCACGGCCCGGACGGCCCCGGCGTAACGTCGGAGCCGTCCGGAGGTGTGTGATGCCGTTCTTCGCTGCCATCTGGTTCACCGTCGTCGTCGGCTGGCTGATCCACGTCGCCGTGGACAAACACCCGGCCCGGCGCAGCAAGCATCGCGTCGTCGAGCTGGCCCTACTCTGGATCATGGTGGTCGGCGCGGGCGTCTGGGGCGTGCTCGGCGGGCTCAGCCACATCGGCCCGACGTCCGACCAGACCGCCGAGCAGATCGGCTACACGCAGTCGATGTTCCAGTGGGAGGTCGGCTGGGGCGACCTGGCGGTCGCGGTACTGGCGCTCGGCTGCGCCTGGCGGCGGCTGCGCGGCACCTGGCTGACCGCCGCGGTGACCGCGCTGGCCATCTCGTTCTGGGGCGACGCCTGGGGCCATTTCAACCAGTGGGTGTTCCACGACAACCACGCGCCCGCCAACGTCTGGGCGCTGCCGTCGGACATCCTGATGCCCCTGTTCGCCATCATTCTGCTGGTCATGTACCGCCGCGGCGCCCCCGCCCAGTCCTTCGAGCAGGCATCCACCGCCCTGCCGACCCGGCCCTGACCACCCGGCCCGCGACCCTCCGACCGGCCCGCGACCGGGCCGGGCGTGCACCAAGGTCACTCGACTTGCCAGGCACTCGGGCGAATGTGGCCTCAAGATACGCACAGGTGCCTGGCAAGTCGGACGATCACCGGCCACGGGGCGATCACGGGGGCGCAGGGTGCCCGTGGTCAGGTCTGGCCGGGGGCGTCGATGACGTAGGGGATCAGAGCGACCGGGAGGTCGGCGGCACCCGGCCCGCCCGCGGCGGCCCAGGCGGCGACGTACTCCACGGTCGCCTCGTCGAGGATGCCGCCCAGCCACACCGGACGGCCGCCGTCGCGGCGACCGGACGGGCGCGGGTGCACCACCATCACGTTGGAGTGCTCGCAGACGTCCAGGCACTGCGCGATACGCACCCGTACCCCCGCCTTCTCCAGCTGCCGCAGCTGACCGTCATGATCGGTGTCGGGGTGTTTGGCGGTGCCGCAACAGCAGTCGCGGCACACCGTCACCCTCGCCTTCATGCGGCCGCCCGCACCGCGGCACTGTTCGCGACAGCACCGGCCCGCAGCCCGGCCAGCCCGAATCCGACGCCGATCCCGGCCCACAGCACCACCGAAGCCAGCAGCGACAGCAACCGGAACGACCACAGCAGATCGGCCGGCGTGCTGATCGCGTCACCCGACGACGGCAGCGTGAACAGCAGGGCGAGCCCCACCAGCACGACCCCCACCGGGGCCAGCTGGCGCACCGGCAGCGACGCCCCGCGCTCGGCGAGACGGCCCGCCAGCAGCCCCGCCGCAGACATGGTGGCCAGCCCGATCGCGATCGCGGCCAGCCAGGTCACGGTCCGCGCCTGCTGCGTCGCCTCGCTGCCCACGCCCGGCGGGTTGGTCGGATAGCGCAGGAACGGGAGCAGGGCCACGCCCAGGAAACCGGCCCCGGCCAGGCGCAGCGCCCGGCCCCACGGGTCGGCGCCGGGGTCGCGGCGGTGCAGCACCGCGTACACCAGGCCGAACAGCAGCCCGATCGCCATTCCGGCCAGGATCACCGAGATCAGCATGCCGACGTGCTGCGTGTCGCGGCTGAACAGCTCCGCGCCGTGGCCTTCACCGGCGTTCGCGTGCTCGAGGGCGATCGCCCGGTCGATGACCGGCTCGGCGAGCACCAGGGACACCACGGCGGAGAGGGCTCCGGCGCACGCACCGGCCAGCCCACCCCGCCCCATCAGGGAGAGCAGGGACATGTCCGCCCCGCTCAGTGGCAGTTGGCGGCGAACAGGTGCCGCCCGTCGTGGGACAGCTCGTGCAGGTAGTTGGCGCTACGGGAGAGTTCGCCGTACACCGGGGACAGCAGTGCGCCCTGGTCCAGGAACACCGCGTAGAGGATGAAGAGCGCCACCGCGACGAGCACACCGGCGATGACCTGATCCCGCAGCCGCCCCGCGATTCCGGCCGTCTCCTGCGACGGCACCGCGGGCGTCGACAACGCACCCATGAGAAACCTCCTCCTCGGGGTTCACCGCCCCGAACTGGACAACGACGGGTCAGTGTCCTGACTCCCGGGTGGATGAAACTTCGTCGCGCTTGCCGCGCCTTCCAGCCGCTGCGGCGGCCGTGGCTCGTGCGGGGCGCTCCCCGGTCACAGTGGCGGGACCGTCCCGGATTCTCACCGGGTTCCTGCGCACCGTCGTCTGATGTGAACTTGTTGCCCTCACCATGCCAGCAACGCTCGCCGGCCGTCAAACCTCCTCAGGGGTGACGTTGGTGAATATCCGCATGAAGACGGCCGTGGTCGTGACTGAGTCCGTGCTCGTGACTGTGGCTGTGGCTGTGCCCCTGGTCACCCGGATGGTGGTGCGGGGTCTGCGAGGCACCGACCCGGTCCTCGAAGCCCGGCAGGCTGACCCGGTACACACACGAGTCACAGTTCATCCGGATGTCCCCGGCCAGCGCCTCGCCGTAGCGTTCGATCACCAGGTCGGCCAGGGCGTCGGTGTCGCCGAGCACGTCGGCGCAGCGCACGTCCAGCCCTGGGCGGCCCGCCGCCCAGGCCGTGGTCTGCTCCGCCACCCGGCGCGGCAACACCCCGGTGAAGAGGAAGTACGGCAGCACCACGATCCGCCGCGCGCCCAGCGCCGCGCAGCGGTCCAGGCCCGCGGGCACGCCGGGGGTGGCGAGCGAGATGAACGCGTACTCCACTCCCGCCACCCGGGCCGTCTCGGCCAGCAGCCGGGCAGCCCGAGCCACCTCGGCGTTCGCGTCGGGGTCCGTCGAGCCCCGGCCCACCAGCAGCACCGTCGTGTCTGGATCGGCCTCCGCCTGGGCGAGCCGCTCCCGCAGCAGCGCCAGCACTACGGGGTGCGCGCCGAGCGGGCGGCCGTACGCCACCGCCAGACCGGGGTGCCGCAACTGCTCGCGGGCCAGCGCCGCCGGGATGTCGCCCTTCGCGTGCCCCGCCGCGACCAGCATCAGCGGCACGGCCGCCAGCCTGCGGTGGCCGCCCGCGACGAGGTCCGCCACCGCCTCGCCCAGCGGGGGCGGGGACAGCTCGATGAAGCCGCCGCCGACGGTCACGCCCCGCGGCGCGAGTCGCTTGCCGACCCGTTCGGTGAAGGCGCGGAACTGCTCGGCGCCGTCCGCGTCGGACGTGCCGTGCCCGGCTATGAGCAGCGCGGGCGGGGTGGTGGTCACGGTCTCTCCTCCAAGGGTTCTCGAGCCGGTAAGGGGTATGGCGGGCGCGGGTTCCGGGCGCATGCGCCCAGGGGGTGGACCCGTCCTAGTGCGGCACGGGGTCTTGCGCCGGCATCGGGTCGCCGTAGAGCAGGGCGTTCACGGCTGCCGCGGCAACGGCCGACCCGCCGCGGGCGCTCACGTTGGACAGCTGCGGCAGCCCGGACAGCCGGAGTGCGGCCTTCGACTCGGCCGCGCCCACGTAGCCCACCGGCAGGCCGACCACCAGCGCGGGCACGACCTGCCCGGCCGCGGCCAGCCGCAGCAGTTCGAACAGCGCGGTCGGGGCGTTGCCGACGGCCCAAATTGCCCCCATGGGGTGCTCGGCCGCGGCCAGCCGCACCGCGGCCGCCGACCGGGTGACACCCTCCGCCGCGGCCAGCTCCGCCGCCAGTGCCGAGCCGACCAGGCAGCGCGACGGGTAGCGGGTGATGCCCGCGCCGACCATGGTCACGTCGACGACCAGCGGCCCGCCCGCCGCCAGCGCAGCGGCCCCGGCGGTCAGCGCCGCCTCGTCCAGCACCAGGTCGGCGACCCAGCCCGGATCGGCCGTGGTGTGCACGATGCGCTCGGCCACGTCCCGGCTGTGCCGCGGCAGGCCCGAGGTGTCCACCGCGGACCGCAGCAGGCGGTAGGACTCCGCCTCGATCGGATGCACCGATCTCCGGACGACCGTCATCGCGCCTCCCGCTCGAGCAGGACAACCGCGTCGACCGGGCACACCTCGACGCACTCGCCGCACCCCGTGCACAGGTCCGGCCGGGCGTACAGCCGGGCCGGGCCCGTCCCGCCGATCGGCCGGATCGCGTGCGTGGGGCAGGTCAGCAGGCACGCGCCGCAGCCCTGGCAGCCGTCGAAGCGCACCGGGCTCAGCGCGCCATCCACGCGTACCCCCGGGGTGTGACCATGCGCCCCGCGACCGTGCGGGTCGTGCTGGCGCCCACGATCACCACGGTGTTCATGTCCACGTCGGCCGGGTCGACCGCGTCGAGGGTGGTCAGCGCGATCCGCTCGCCGGCCCGGGACGCGTCGCGGACCAGCCCGATCGGCGTGCCCGGCGGCCGGTGTGCGCCCAGGATCGCCAACGCCGCCGGCAGCTGCCGGGTGCGCCGCGCGCTGCGCGGGTTGTACAGGCACACCACGAGATCCGCCCGCGCCGCCGCCTCGAGCCGGCGCTCGATCATCTCCCAGGGGGTGTGCAGGTCCGACAGCGACAGGTACACGTGGTCGTGCCCCAGCGGCGCGCCCAGCAGCGACGACGCGGCCAGCGCCGCGGTCACCCCGGGCACCGCGGTCACCTCGATGTCGTCCCCGGCGAACTCCAGCGCCGGGGAGGCCATCGCGTACACGCCCGCGTCACCGGAGCCGATCAGTGCCACCGCGTGCCCCAGCCGGGCCAGCTCGACGGCCGACCGGGCGCGCTCCTCCTCGGCGCCCAGTCCCGAGTCGACGATCCGGGTGCCGGGGCGCAGCAGGTGCCGGACCTGGTCCACGTACTGGTCGAGGCCGACGACGATCGAGGACGCGCGCAGCTGCGCCGTCGCCCGGGGCGTGCGCAGGTCCGCCGCGCCCGGACCGAGGCCGATCACCGCGAGCCGGCCCATCGGCACCAGCCGGGCCACCGCCACGGTCGCCATCGCCGACGCGGTCTTGCCCGCCACCAGCGATGCCCCGCGCCCCCGGGCACCGGCGGCCAGCAGCGCCGCCGCCTCGGCCACGCTCGGCGTGCCGACGGCGGCACGGACCACCTCGGACGGGTTCGGCACCGCCACCGCCGCGAGCCGCTCCGCCGGGAACGTCACCAGCGGCAGACCGCGCGACGCCGCGTACGCCACCAGCCCGGCCTCGTCTGCCTTCACGTCGGCGGTCGCCACCGCGCACACCGACTCCGCCGCCAGCCCCGCCCCCGCGAGCACCCGCCCGACCAGATCGGCGATCTCGTCGGCGGACACCCCCCGGCTCGCCCCGATGCCGAGCACCAGCGACGGCGGACGCAGCACCAGTACCGACCGGTCCGGCTGCGGTGCGCCAGGGTCGGCGGCGACGCCGTCCACGGGCTGCCAGGCAGCGTCGGCGCGGCGGTCGGTGATCAGCACCGTCCGGGCCGCACCGGGATGATCGCCGAGGTTGGCGGGCAGCGCCGGCAGCGGCCACACCTGATCGCACCGCAGATGCACCGGTTCTCCGTCGAGCAGCGCCCGCGAGACCGGCGCGACGGCCTCAGGGTTCGCGACGGCGAACCCGAGCATGTCCAGCCCCGGCACCCCGGACGCATCCGTGCCCGTGGTCACCACGGGCGACGCGCCCAGCACCTCGGACACCCTCGCGGCCAGCGCATTCGCGCCACCGGCATGCCCGCCGAGCAGCGCCACGGCCCACCGCCCCGCCTCGTCCACACACACCACACCCGGCTGCCCGTGCTTCCCCCCGACCCCCGCCGGCACGTCCCTCGACCCGGCGAGGGTGGCTGCATTTTCGGGGAAAGTGCACGAATCGAGGAGTTCTGAACTGCAGTTTCCCCGAAACTGCAGGGCGGGAACGCCGGGCTCGGCGTCGGGGGTGGGCGGGGCGAGGAGGAGGGGGGCGAGGAGGCGGACGGTGGCGCCGGTGGCGAGGAAGGCGACGATGGATTCGGAGTCGGACCAGGCTCGGGTGAGCTGGTCGCGGACGCGGCCCTCGTGGACGGTGCACTCCCCCGGCCACGCGGCGGCCAGCCGCTGCGCGGCTGCCCTGCCTGCGGCGGTGGCCCAGATCAAGCCGATGGTCATGGCAGCTCCCCGGAGACGACGAAGACAGGATTGGTGGCGGCGAGCCGATGGCTTCCGCCGGGCAGCGGGTTCAGGCGCGAAGCCTGCAGCTGTACGCCCTCCGTCCGGTAACCGGCGTCGCCCAGCAGCGCCAGCGCCGGGCCGACGCGTTCGAGCCCGGCCAGCGCGGTCACGATCCGGTCCGGGCGGCGCTCGGCGCACGCCGCCAGCACAGGCCCGCCGCCGCCACCGCCGACGAAGACGGCATCGGGATCGGGCAACCCGGCCAGGCAGCCGGGCGCGTCGCCCGCGACGAGTCGCACGCCGAGGCCGGCCGCGTTCGCCGTGATCAGCGGCAGGGCCGCCGGGTCGCGTTCGACGGCCAGCACCGCCGCGCCGAACCGGGCGCACTCCACGGCGACCGAACCGGACCCGGACCCCACGTCCCAGACCAGGTCGCCGAGGCGCGGGCCGAGCCGGGCCAGCACGTACGCGCGTACCTCCGCCTTGGTGATCATCGAGTCGCGGTGGGCGTAGGCGGCCTCCGGCAGTGCCCACCCGGCGGGCCCGGGGCCTGCCCCGGCGATCCAGCCGGGACCCGGCCGCACCTCCGGGCGTGCCGGGTCCAGCACCAGCACCACGTTCGGGTCGGCCCAGTCGGCCGTGTGCGCCTGCGCCGCCTCGACGGTCACCAGCCGCTCCTGCGGGGTGCCCAGCCGCTCCGCCACCACCAGCGTCCGCGTCCACCCGGCCAGCGCCGCGCCCAGCGCCGCCGGGCCGCTGCCGGGCGCGGTCAACACCGCCACCTTCGGGTATGCCCGGCAGACGTTGACCGCGCGCCGCAGTCCGGACAGCCCACCACCCTGCCGCCCGCCGGCCCTGATCTGCCCGGCGACGCGGTGCCCGTCGCCTGGTTCATCGCCCCGGCGGGGGTCCCCGCTGTCGGCCGGACTGGATGATCCGTTTTTGTGGTCGCCGGGTGTGGCCATAGCGGCATCCAGCGTCCACAAAAACGGATCATGGCGGTGCGCGCCAGGGTCGAGGCGGTCCCGGCCATGGGCGGACACCACGAGCGCGTCGTCCCAGGGCAGCCCGGCACGGGCGAAGGCGGCCGCGACGCTGGACACCGCCGGGATGACCACCGGCTCGATCCCGGCTCGGCGCAGCGCGGCGACGATGCCGAAGAAGCCGGGGTCGCCGCTGGCCAGCACCACGGCCTCGCCGTCGTGCGCGGCCACCCGCGCGACGACCGGTGCGACCGGCCCCATGACGAGGCATTCTGCGGAAACGTCCAGCCCGGACAGGTGACGCTCGCCCCCGGCGACCAGCGTCGCGCGGGCCAGTGCCGCACCCGCGGCGGCACCGAAGCCACCGCCATCGTGGCCGACCACCGTCACCCGCCGCATGGCACCCGCCCCGGTCCGGTCGCCGTCACCGCCGTCACCCGGCTCACGCCACCCACCCCGCCATGACCGTCACGCCGCGCATGTGACCCACTCCGGCCTGGTCGCCGCCACGACCACCTTCCCGGTGAAGTCCACCATCGCGACCTCGGCCCGCAGCGCGCCCTTGCCGAACCGGACCAGCACGTCGCGCACCCGCCCGCACAGCAGGTCGCCCGCGTCGCGCAGCAGCCCCGCCGCCTCCCACAGCTCGTACGCATGCCGCGCGGTGTTCGCCCCGTCGACCTGCTCGGCCAGCTCGGCCGAGCCGCCGACGCCGACCGTGACCTGCCCCAGCAGCGCGGTGTCCACGGCGGACCGGGTGTAGTGCGTCATCAGCACCCCGGCGGCGAGTTTGGTCAGCTTGCCCGCCATGCCGACGAAGACGACGCCGGTCATGCCCCGCTCGGCCGCGGTCCGCAGGGCGGCCCCGGTGAAGTCGCCGACCTCGACGAAGCACACCTCGGGCAGGTCCGGCAGCAGCGCCATCGCGCCCGCCTCGGTGCGCCCGCCCGTGCACAGCACGATCGTCTGCTCGCCCTGCGCGGCGGCGACCTGCACGGCCTGCATCACGCTCGCCCGCCAGGAGGCGGTGGAAAAGGGCCGCACGATGCCGGTGGTGCCCAGGATCGAGATGCCGCCAAGGATGCCCAGCCGCCGGTTGGTCGTCTTACGGGCCATCCGCTCGCCGTCGGGCACCGAGATCACGACCTCCACGCCGCGCCCGCCGGCCGCCTCGGTCACCGCCTGGGTGATCATCTGCCGTGGCACCGGGTTGATCGCCGGTCCGCCCACGTCCAGACCCAGCCCCGGCCTGGTCACCGTGCCCACGCCGGACCCACCGCGCAGCGCGACACCCGCGCCGTCCTGCCAGCGCACGGTTGCCGTGAGCCGCGCCCCGTGCGTCACGTCCGGGTCGTCGCCGGCGTCCTTCACCACGACCGCGCGGGCCGCGTCACCGTCCAGCACCGACTCCGCGACGGCGAAGGTGACCCGCCGCCCCGACGGCAGCGCCACCTCGACCCATCGCGGCGGCACCCCGCCGACCAGCAGCTCCGTGGCCGCCTTCGCGGCCGCCGACGCGCACGTGCCCGTCGTCCACCCAGTCCGCAGCGCCTTCGGCCGGTCCTTCGCGGTCCGCGGCAGGTCCGGTTCGCGCAGCTCGGGTTCGCCCGAGCCGATCCCGACGGGGGCCTGCTCAGTCACGACTCGCTCGCAGGGCGGCGCGGGCGGTCGGGTCGGCGCGGCGGAAGCCGTGGAAGTGGCCGGGGTGGTAGAGGTGGCTGCGGGTGCCGGCGGCTTCGCCGAGCGCCGGCCCGACCAGGAACAGCGTGTGCTTCCAGAGCTTGTGCTCCTTGACCGCCGCCTCCAGGGTGCCGACGGTGCAGCGCACGATCAGCTCCTCCGGCCACGTCACCCGGTATGCCACCACCACCGGCGTGTCCGGCGTATACCCGCCCGCCAGCAGCTCCGCCGCGAGCTGCCCGGACCGGGCCGCGGACAGGAACACCGCCATCGTCGCGCCGTGCGCGGCGAACGCGCGTACGGACTCGCGCTCCGGCATCGGGGTCTTGCCGCCCTCCAGCCGGGTCAGCACCACCGACTGGGCCACCTCGGGCACGGTCAGCTCGCGCTGCACCGCCGCGGCGACCGCGGTGAAGGAGGACACCCCGGGGATGACCTCGGTGGGCAGGCCCAGCTCGCGGCACGCGTCGAGCTGCTCGCCGAGCGCGCCCCACAGCGCCGGGTCGCCGGAGTGGATCCGCGCCACGACCAGGTCGCACTCGGCGGCCTCGCGGTAGAGGTCGAGGGTCTGCTCCAGGGTCAGCGCCGCCGAGTCCACGATCCGCGCCCCGGGTCGGGCATGTCCGAGCACGTCCGGGTGGACCAGGCTGGCCGCCCAGACCACCACGTCGGCGGCGCCGATCGCGGCCGCGCCGCGCAGCGTGAGCAGGTCGGCCGCGCCCGGCCCGGCTCCGATGAAGACGACCTTCACAGCTTTCCACCCCTCGCGTCACGGCGGCCCGGCACCAGCACCGCCGACAGGTACGGCGCCTCGACCGCCTCGGCCAGCGGCGTCACGCTCTCCCCCGGCAGTCCCAGCCGGGTGCCGAGCACGGCGTCGTCCAGCCGCCCGGCCTCCTTCACCGCGGTGACCACGTCCGGCAGGTGGCGGCCGCCCTTGTACGCCACCACCGTGCCGTCCTGCGCGTACGCCAGGGCGGCCGACAGCGCCGTGGCGCCCCGGGCCAGCGGCACCAGCACCAGGGGCTCGACGCCCTCGGCGAGCGGCACCCCGGCCGCGGCGGCGATCGCCTGCATCGCGGTGATCCCAGGCGCGGTCCGCACCTCCACCTCGGGCAGCAGGGCGCGGACCGTCGCGGCGAGGTAGCCGAAGGTCGAGTACACGTTGGGGTCGCCGATGGTGGCGAACGCGGCGGTGCCGCCGGTCTCGCGCAGCCAGTCCGCGACGCGCTCACCCGCGGCGTCCCAGTGGGACTCGCGGCGGCGCGCGTCGTCGCGCTCGTTGAGGGCGAAGACCAGCCGCTCGACGCGTTCATGGCCGGCGTGCGCGCGTACCGTCGCCTCGGCCCGGCCCTGCTCGGCCGGGTCCATCACCGGCACGAAGACCCGGTCGGCCTCGCGGAGCAGGCGCACCGCCTGCAGCGTCACCAGTTCCGGATCGCCGGGCCCGACCCCCACCCCGATCAGGCGCATGCGGCACGCACCATCCGGCCCGCGAAGCCCGGCTGCCCGGCCCAGTGCAGGTGCAGGTAGGACGCGTGTACCCCACCCTGGACGAAGCCCTCGGCGGACTGACCACGCCACGCCCAGGCGGGCGACGGCCCGGCCGCCGGGGTCACCGCGGTGCGGTGGAACTCGTGCCCCGTGACCCGGGTGCCCGCGTCGGCCAGCATGCTGCCGGACACCGCGACCGCGTCGCGGTAGCCCAGGATGAGCCGCTCGGTCATGACCGCCTCGGCGTCGAGCACGCCGCACATCTCCCGACCGTCCAGCGACCGGGCCAGCCACAGCAGCCCCGCGCACTCGGCGGTGACCGGCGCGCCCGTGGCGGCGAGTTCGCGTACCGCGTCGCGCAGCGGCTTGTTGGCGGCCAGCTCGTCGCCGTACACCTCGGGGAAGCCGCCGCCCACCACCAGCCCGGCGGTGCCCCGCGGCAGTGCCTCGTCGCGGAGCGGGTCGACGTGCACGACCTCGGCCCCGGCGGCGCGCAGCAACTCGGCCTGCTCGGCGTAGCCGAACGTGAACGCCGGACCGCCCGCGACCGCGATCACCGGACGGTCACCGGCCGTCTCATCCGGCGTTCCGACCGCTTCCCTCCCGACCTTGCCCGCC
Source organism: Catellatospora sichuanensis (assembly GCF_007483665.1). Lineage (GTDB taxonomy): Bacteria > Actinomycetota > Actinomycetes > Mycobacteriales > Micromonosporaceae > Catellatospora > Catellatospora sichuanensis. The sequence continues at coordinate 114,152 of NZ_VIQO01000024.1, read as the reverse complement.
CCGTTCGCCTGCGCTGCGGCCGCCTGCGCTGCGGCCCGGACGGCGTCGGCCGCCGACCACGGCGTCACCGCCAGCGGCGGTGCACTGTGCGCCGCGGCGAGCACCTCGCCGAGGTCTACACCGTCCTCCACCAGCGCTCCCATCGCCCGCACCGCGTCCACCGCCGCGCCGCTGCGCTCGGCCGCGGGCACCAACCCCAGATGCCGGGACGGCACCACCACCGCGCCGGCGCGCCGCAACACGCCCAGCACCGGCGTGCCGACCTCCTCGCAGGCCTCGCGCAGGATCTGCTCGTGCCGGTCGGAACCGACCCGGTTGAGCACCACCCCGGCCAGCCGAGCCGAGCCGAAGGAACGGAAGCCGTGCAGCAGCGCGGCGACCGAACGGCCCTGGCCGGTCGCGTCCACCACGAACACCACGGGCGCGTCCAGCAGCCGCGCCACGTGCGCGGTCGAGCCGAAGTCGCCCTCCCCGGACCGGCCGTCGTAGAGGCCCATCACGCCCTCCACGACCGCCACCTGCGCGCCGGTCGCCCCGTGTGCGAACAGCGGCGCGACCAGGTCCTCGCCGACCAGCGACGGGTCCAGGTTGCGGCCGGGCCGCCCGCAGGCCAGCGAGTGGTACGTCGGGTCGATGTAGTCCGGACCGACCTTGAACCCGGCCGCGGTCATGCCCCGCGCCGTCAACGCCGCCAGCAGCCCCGTCGCCACGGTCGTCTTCCCGTGCCCGGACGCCGCCGCAGCGATCACGACCCTGGGCACCCTCACCATGATCTATCCGTTCGCGACTGCGGGGCTCGCTCCGCTCGCTCCTCGCGCTTCACCATTCGATCCCCGCCTGGCCCTTGCGTCCCGCGTCCATCGGGTGCTTCACCTTGCCCATCTCGGTGACCAGGTCGGCCAGCTCCAGCAGCGGCGGCGCGGCGTACCGGCCGGTGATGACGACGTGCTGGGAGCCGGGCCGCACGCGCAGCGTCTCGACCACGTCGGCGGTGTCCACCCAGCCCCAGTGCATGGGGTAGGTGAACTCGTCCAGCACGTAGAAGCCGTACCGCTGCGCCGCCAGGTCGCGCTTGACCTGGGCCCAGCCCTCGGCCGCCTCGGCGGCGTGGTCGCGCTCGTCGCCGGGGCGGGCCAGCCACGACCAGCCCTCGCCCATCTTGTGCCAGGTCACCGGCGCGCCCGCGCCGGACTCGTCGTGCGCGCGGCCCAGCTCCCGGAACGCCGCCTCCTCGCCGACCCGCCACTTGGGACTCTTCACGAACTGGAAGACCGCGATCGGCCAGCCCACGTTCCAGGCCCGCAGCGCCATCCCGAACGCCGCGGTGGACTTGCCCTTGCCGATCCCGGTGTGCACGGCCAGCACCGGCGCCTTCCGGCGCTGCCGCGTGGTCAACCCGTCGTCGGGTACCGTCTCCGGCTTGCCCTGCGGCATCAGCGGCCTCCCGTCGTCTGCGGTCCGGCACCCGGCGCATCTCGTCCGGTGCCTCGGTGTGCTGCTCGCGGTGCCGGGGGCATCAGGCCGCCCTGCGCCGGTCGCGCCGGGCGACCCCGGCCAGTCCTTGCGCGGTCACCTCGGCCAGTGGCACGTGCTCCGCGCCGAGCCTCGCGGCCAGGCGGGCGGCGAGCCCGAGCCGCACCACCCCCGACTCGCAGTCCACCACCACGGCCGACACACCACCCGCGGCGAGCCCGTCGGCGATCCGCATGGCCTCGCCGACCGGGTCGGTCCCGGCGGTGGCCCGGCCGTCGGTCACCACCACCAGCAGCGCCCGCCGGTACGGGTCACGCAGCCGCTCCACGCGCAGCGTGTGGGCCGCGCGGCGCAGGCCGGCAGCCAGCGGGGTGCGCCCACCGGTGGGCAGCTCGCGCAGCCGTGCCGCACCCGCCTCCACGCTGGACGTCGGCGGCAGCGCCAGCTCCGCGTCGCTGCCGCGGAAGGTGACCAGGCCGACCTTGTCGCGCCGCTGGTACGCGTCGAGCAGCAGCGACAGCACCGCGCCCTTCACCGCGCCCATCCGCCGCCGGGCCGCCATCGAGCCGGACGCGTCCACGCAGAACAGCACCAGGTTGGACTCCCGTCCCTGCCGCACGGGTTCGCGCAGATCAGCCGCGACCAGCCGCAGCGGGCCGCCGGGGACCCGGCCACGGGCATGCTGCTGCCGAGCCGCGGCCCGCACGGTCGCCGCGAGGTGCAGTGCGGCCAGTGCACCGCCGGGCGCCCGCGCGCCGACGGTCCGGCCCATCCGGGTGTACGCGGGCGAGCGCCGCCCCGCCGCGCCCTCCCCCACCCCGGCCACCGCGAACAGCCGGGCCCGCCGTGGCGTGGCCGCCTCGGCGTGCTGCTGCCCCGCCGTGGCGTAACGCCCCTCGTCGGCCCGGTCCCGCTGCTGCTGCGTCTCACCGTGCGCCACCGGCCGGGGCGGCGCGCCGTCCCCGCCCGGGGCCGCGCCGCCGGGACCGCCCGGCCCCGGACCGTCGTCGTCCGGCCCGTCGTCCGGCCCGGAGCCGTCAGGCCCGTCGCCGTCCAGATCGCCGTCCCCGTCGAGATCGCCGTCCGGACCGGTGTCACGACCGCCGTCGCCGCGCGTTTCGCGGTCACGCGCGCCGGAGGCTCCGGAGCTGTCCTGCTCGCCCGGGTCGCCGTCGGCACGGGAACCGCCGCCGCCGGGGTCCGCGGGCGGTGGCGCGCTGTTCAGCGCGTCCTCCAGGGACTGCTCGTCCAGGTCGGGAGCGTCGAACGGGTCGCGGCGGCGGCGGTGCGGCAGGGCCAGCCGGGCCGCGTCGCGCACGTCCTGCGCGGTGACCCGGTCGCGGCCGTGCCAGGCGGCCAGGGCCAGTGCGGCACGGGCCACCACCAGGTCGGCGCGCAGCCCGTCCACCTCGAAGGTGGCGCACACGTGCGCGATGCGGGTCAGCTCCGCGTCGGGCAGCGTCACCGCGGGCAGCCGCCGCCGGGCGGTGTCGATGCGTTCGGCCAGCTCGGCGTCGGCATCGGCCCAGCGTGCGGCGAAACCGGCCGGGTCGGCCTCGTACGCCAGCCGCCGCCGCACCACCTCCACCCGCTCGGCCGGCTCGCGCGGGGCGCGCACCTGCACCGCGAGCCCGAACCGGTCCAGCAGCTGCGGGCGCAGCTCGCCCTCCTCCGGGTTCATGGTGCCCACGAGCAGGAACCGGGCGGCGTGGCGCACCGAGACTCCGTCGCGCTCGACGTACGCCTCGCCCATGGCCGCGGCGTCGAGCAGCAGGTCGACCAGGTGGTCGTGGAGCAGGTTCACCTCGTCGACGTAGAGCACGCCGCGGTGTGCCCCGGCCAGCAGGCCCGGCGAGTACGCGGCCTGCCCGGCGGTGAGCGCGCGTTCCAGGTCGAGCGCGCCGACGAGCCGGTCCTCGGTCGCCCCGACGGGCAGTTCGACGAGCTTGGCGCGCCGCACGACGGCGTCCTGTCCGGCCTCGTGCGGCCCGTCCGGGCACGCGCCGTAGGGCGACGCCGGATCGCAGCCGAACCGGCAGCCGGCGACGACGTCCACCCGCGGCAGCAGCCCGGCCAGCGCCCGTACGACGGTGGATTTGGCGGTGCCCTTCTCGCCGCGCACCAGCACCCCGCCGATGGCGGGCGAGACGGCGTTGAGCAGCAGGGCGAGCCTCAGGTCGGCCAGGCCGACGACGGCGGAGAACGGGTACAGCGGGGTCAAATCCCGCTCAGGCACGAGCCCATGCGCGAGTCCTCTCCGCGGGTTTCCTCGCCCGCGAACTCCGCCGGCGGCTCGTCCGGGCGGCACGCCGCGACGGCGCACCACCGAGGACCGCCCTCCGGCGTCGGTGACGTGCGACGCCGTGTGGCGTCGCGAGCGGCCGGAGTGTCCTGGCTCCCGGATCGACGCTTCCCCTCGGCCTTCCAACCGTGTCAACGGCCGTGGCCTGGTGCCGAAACGGCACGCGTCGTGAGACGGCGCCGTTCGGGAGGGTTCGCTCCCCGGTGACAGTGGCGGGACCGCCCCGGATTCGCACCGGGTTCCTCCACTGCCGCTCACCGGCCATCGTGACGGACGCGATGCTCCGCGTCAAAGCGGGTCGCCCGTACGGAGGCCTGTGTCACGGCCGCGGCGTGCCCGACATCTGCACGTAACAATCAACTTCGATATTGCTATGTATCGTTGTCTTCCGCTAGCTTCCAGGGAAACTCTCCGGCGATCCGGCGCCAGAAGCGCTCGGCGCCGGGTGGACCTTGGGAGGATCCTGTGCGGAATTCACTACGAACGGCACTGCGTGCCGGCGCCGTGGCGCTGGCCGGTGCCATGATCGCTGCAGTCTCGGCGGCGGTCCCGGCGCAGGCCGCGCCGACCGGCCCCGGCCTCGTCGACCCCGGCCAGATCGGGCCGCAGGTCGTGGGCGGCACCCCGGCCGCACAGGGCGAGTTCCCGTGGATGGTGCGCCTGTCCATGGGCTGCGGCGGCGCGATGTACACGCCGAGCCTGGTGCTCACCGCGGCACACTGCGTCGGCGCCACCGGCAACAACACCTCGATCACCGCCACCTGGGGCGTGGTCGACCTGCAGGATCCGACCCGGACCACCCGCACCTCCAACTACGTCTACCGCGCGCCGGGCTACAACGGCGACGGCAAGGACTGGGCGCTGATCCGCCTGTCCAGCCCGATCACCGCCGCCCCGCTGCTGAAGATCGCCACGGACACGTCGCTGCACAGCGGCAGCTTCGCGGTGATGGGCTGGGGCGCCGCGGTGCAGGGCGGCGGCCAGCAGCGGTACATGCTCAAGGCGACGGTGCCGTTCATCACGGACACCCAGTGCCAGAGCGCGGGCGGCAGCTACGCGGGCCTGATCTTCAACGAGGAGATCTGCGCCGGCAACTGGGCCTCCGGCGGTGTGGACACCTGCCAGGGCGACTCCGGCGGCCCGATGGTCAAGCGCAACGCGGCCAACGAGTGGATCCAGGTCGGCATCGTCAGCTGGGGCATCGGCTGCGCCCAGGCGCAGAAGCCGGGCGTGTACAGCGAGGTCCGCTACTTCTCCACCGACATCTACAACGCGGCGGTCTCCCTGGGCGGGGCACCGGGCGGCGTGTCCGTCACCGGCCCCGGCAACCAGTCCACCGTCGTCGGCACCGCGGTCACCCTGAACAGCACCGCGTCCGGCGGCACCGCGCCGTACAGCTGGTCGGCCAGCGGCCTGCCCGCCGGCACGTCGATCAACTCGTCCACCGGTCAGATCACCGGCACGCCGAGCACCGCGGGCACCTACTCGGTGACCGTCACCGCCACCGACAGCGCCTCCAAGACCGGCACCGCCTCCTTCAGCTGGACGGTCAACCCGGTCGGCAGCTGCGCAGCGGCCACCAACGGCACCGACGTCAGCATCCCCGACAACAACACCACCGGCGTGTACAGCAACATCACGATCGCGGGCTGCACCGGCAACGCCTCGTCCACCGCCAAGGTCGAGGTCCACATCGTGCACACCTACAAGGGTGACCTGATCGTGGACCTGGTCGCGCCGGACGGCTCGGTCTACAACCTGCACAACCGCACCGGCAGCAGCACCGACAACATCGACACGATCTACACGGTGAACCTCTCCACCGAGGTCAAGAACGGCACCTGGCGCCTGCGCGCCCGCGACGCCGCCTCGATCGACACCGGCTACATCAACTCTTGGACGCTCACCCTCTGATCCCACCGCGCCACCCGGGCCCGGCTCCGCAACCAGCGGGGCCGGGCCTGCTCCAGACCCAGCGCCTCCACCTACCCCCTCGGAGGTAACCCGTGCGCAGACTCGCGCTCATCCTCACCACCCTGGCCACCGGCATCGCGCTGACCGTGCCCGGACCCGCCGGCGGTGCGCCCGCCGACGACCTCACGCTCGCCGGATCCCAGCAGTACCGGGTCACCGGTCCGCAGACCTTCGCCGACCGCGACGCGGTCGCCCGCACCGGAGCGGCGATCGACCTCATCGAGCACGGCACGATCTACATCACCGCGAACACGGCCGAGGCCGATCGCATCCGCCGCCTCGGCTTCGGCCTGGAGCTGCTGCCACCGCCGTCGTCGCGGGTCACCGGGCCGAACGCGGTCCCGCTCGACTTCCCGTCGGCCGACGGGGGCTACCACAACTACGCCGAGATGAACACGGAGCTCAACCAGATCGTCGCCGACCATCCGACGCTGGTCCGCAAGAGCGTCATCGGCACCTCGTACGAGGGCCGCCAGATCGTCGCGCTGAAGATCTCCGACAACGTCGCCACCGACGAGAACGAGCCCGAGATCCTCTTCAACGCGCACCTGCACGCCCGCGAGCACCTCACCGTCGAGATGGCGCTCTACCTGGCCAACCTCTTCACCGACGCGTACACCACGGACAGCCGGGTGCGCGCCGTGGTCGACTCGCGCGAGATCTGGATCGTGCCGGACCTCAACCCCGACGGCGGCGAGTACGACATCGCCACCGGCTCCTACCGCTCCTGGCGCAAGAACCGCCAGCCCAACTCGGGCTCCTCGGCGGTCGGCACCGACATCAACCGCAACTTCGGGTACAAGTGGGGCTGCTGCGGCGGCTCCTCCGGCAGCCCGTCGTCGGAGACCTACCGGGGCCCGTCGGCGTTCTCCACCCCGGAGGCGGCCGTGCTGCGCGACTTCGTGCTGTCCCGGCGGGTCGGCGGCGTGCAGCAGATCAAGGCGAACATCGACTTCCACACCTACGGCGAGCTCATCCTGTGGCCATTCGGGTACACCACCGCGGACACCGTGAACCCGGGCATGACCACCGACGAGCGCAACACCTTCGCCAACATCGGCCAGCAGATGTCGGCCACCAACTCCTACACCGCCGAGCAGGGCAGCGACCTGTACGTCACCGACGGCGACATCACCGACTGGCTGTGGGGCGACCAGCGGGTGTGGACGTACACCTTCGAGATGTACCCGAAGTCGTCCAGCCCCGGCTTCTACCCGCCGGACGAGGTCATCGCGGCGCAGACGTCGCGCAACAAGACGGCCGTCCTGATCCTGTCCGAGTACGCCGACTGCCCGTTCCGGGCCATCGGCAAGCAGGCGCAGTACTGCGCCGCGGCGAACGACTTCTCCATCACCGCCGCCCCGGCCGCCGGCTCGGTCAACCCGGGCAGCTCGCTGACCTCGACCGTCAGCACCGCCGTCACCGCGGGCAGCGCGCAGACGGTGAACCTGTCCGCGAGCGGCCTGCCCTCGGGCGCGACCGCCACCTTCAGCCCGGCGTCGGTCACCACCGGCGGATCGTCGACGCTGACGATCGCCACCAGCGCGTCGACCCCGGCGGGCAGCTACCCGGTCACGGTGACCGGCACGGGCACCGGGGCCACCCGGACCGCCACCTACACGCTGACCGTGAACGGCGCGCCCGGCTGCACCGGCAGCAACCCGACCGATGTGACCATCGCCGACGTGGCCACGGTCTACAGCAACATCACCATCGCGGGCTGCAACCGCAACGCGTCGTCGACGTCGACGGCGGAGGTGCACATCGTGCACACGTACAAGGGTGACCTCGTGGTGTCGCTGCTGGCGCCGGACGGCACCGCGTACACGCTGCACAACCGGTCGGGCGGCAGCACCGACAACATCGACACGACCTACACCGTGAACCTGTCGAGCGAGGCGGCCAACGGCACCTGGCGGCTGCGGGTGCAGGACGCGGCCTCCGGTGACGTCGGCTACGTCAACAGCTGGACCCTGACCCTCTAGGGACCCCCGGTGGCGCCCGCAACGGCGCGGGCGCCACCGGCTAAATCGCTTGCCCCCGCTGTTAGACAGGCAGGGTGACGAGTGAACTGCTGATCCGCGAGATGACCATCGAAGACGTGCCGGAGCAGGCGCGCATCCGCTACGCCTCGTTCGGCTGGTTCATCTCCAGCGTGGCGCAGCAGGAGGTGTGGTGGCGCACCACCCGCCCGGAGGCCCGCGTGCAACGGCTGCTGGCCCTGCGCGACGGCCGGGCCGTGGGCTGCGCCGTCGGCGGGTTCAACATCTCCACCTCGGAACCGGGCGCGAGCTACGTGCAGGTCGAGGTGCATCCCGACCATCGCGGCCGGGGAGTCGGCACGGCCCTCTACGAGCGGATCGAGGAGCACCTGCGCGCCATCGGCGCCCGCCGGGTGCGCGCCTACGCCACCGAGGACCCGGCCGATCAGCGCTGGGCCGAGACACGGGGCTACACGCAGGGTGCCCACGACCGCTACGCCCGGCTGGACACCGCCCAGCTGCCGCCCGTGCCGCCGCTGCCGTCCGGCGTGACCACGGTCAGCCTCCGCGAGGCGGGCCCGAAGACGGTGTACGACCTGGACCTGGCCGCCTCGGTCGACGAGCCGGGCGACATGTCGTTCGACGGCATCCCGTTCGACACCTGGCTGGGCCGCTACTGGGACAGCCCCGACCAGCAGCTCGACGTCGGCACGGTGGTGCTGGTCGACGGCGTGGCCGCCTGCGCCACGTTCCTGGAGGCCAACCTCGAACTCGGCAAGGGCGTCTCCACCGGCACCTGCACGCTGCGCGAGTACCGCGGCCGGGGCCTGGCGAAGATCGCCAAGTCGGTCGCGCTGCGCAAGGCCGCGCAAGCCGGTATCCACACCGCGGTCACCTGCAACGACTACACCAACGTGCCGATGATCGCGGTCAACGACTGGCTCGGCTACCAGCCCTTCGCCAGCGAGTACGCCTACCTCAAGCAGCTCGCCGACTGACGGCCGGAGCTACTGGCCGACGCCGCGCAGTTTCGTGAGGATCGCCTCGACCATCAGCACGAACGTGTACCCGTTCGCCATCAGGCCGAAGTTCACCCGCGCTCCCCGGCGTCGGTACTGGCGGTCCACCAGCGACAGGTAACTCTGGTCGGTGTGGTCGATCTCGACGCCGCCGATCTCCGACCAGGGCGTCAGGATGCCCTGGAAGGCCACGCCGTCGTCCGTCACCGTCAGATCGCCGAAGGTGACCGGGTTGCCCTTGTCGAAGTACGCCATCGCCTTGGGCAGCTGCGCCTGCGCGACGCGTGCCGTAAGCAGCCGGCCGAACCGCGCCATGTCGACGTGGACCTGCCAGATCTCCATCCGGCGGCCGTCGACCGCGGCGATCCGGATGCCGTAGGGCGTCCTGCTACCGACCTCCGCGGTGAAGACGGCCAGGTTGGCGAACAGCGCCTGCACCTCGTCCCAGCGGTACGCCTCCGTGCCGCTGCGGCGGGCCCACACCCAGCCGTGCTCGAACACGTGCACCCGGAACTGCCGGGCCCGTCTCGACACGGCCGGGCTGCGCAGCAGCACCCACAGGAAGCCCAGCAGGCACGGTGCGGTGATCGCCCAGAGGATGGTGGCGGCGATCCACACGGCCGGGTCGCCGACGATCGCGCCCCAGGTCGCGCCACCGGCGAGCACCCCGAACAGCACCGCGAACATCCCCGAGGCGAGCATCAGCGGCTTGGGGGTCACCGCCGGATAGCTCTCGCGGTGCTCGCCCAGGTTGCGCATCGAGGCCGCCACGGTGACGTCGGGGGCGAGCCCGAGCGCGGATTCGACCAGCAGCGTCATGTCAGCCCGCCCGCATCCACGCCGCCGCGGCCTCGATCTGCGCCTGATCCTTCTTGTTCTCCCGCGAGCCCGCCACGAGGAATCCGCCCGCGGCCAGCACGAACAACCCGCCGATCCCGCCCAGGGCACCGAGCAGGACCGGACGGCGGGCGTCCTGCTCGGCCTTGAGCTCCGCGAAGTTGTGATAGGTCTTGCGGCCGTCCTTGGCCACTTCCAGGCACACGTCGCTCGGCCGCATCGTCTTGCCGTCGCAGGTCACCTCGCCACCGGAGCTGAACGCGGCGACGACGAAGAAGACCACGCCGATCATGGCCAGCACGGACGCGCCGACGACGACGCCTGCCTTGGGCTTTGCCACGTTCTTCCGCCCCTTCCGGGCTGTCGGACCTGTCGCGGACGGCGCGCGCTACGCCTGCGCGGCGCGCAGCTTGCCGAGGATGGTCTCCATCATCAGCAGGAACGTGTACCCGTTGGGGATCTTGCCGAGCAGCGTCTGCGGCGAGATCCGCTTGCCCGCCCGGTCGGCGATGCTGACGTGGCCGTTGTCCAGCCGCACCCCGCCGATCTCCGACCAGGCCAGCACCTTGCCGCGCCTGGTCTGCACGCCGTCATCGGTGATCGTGAAGTCGCCGAAGGCCACCGGGTTGCCCTCGTCGAAGAACGACATCGCCTTCGGCAGCTGCGCCCTGGCGACCTCGGCCGACAGCAGCGGGCCGAAGCGCGCCATGTCGGTGTGGACCTCGCGGATCCGCGTCCGGCGGTTGTCCGTGCACACGATCCGGTAGTCGTACGTCGTGGTGACGATGCCGGTGTTGTTGACGACGGTGATGGCCGCGTGCAGCGTCTGCACCTCGTCCCATCGGTACACCTCAGTGCCCTTGCGGCGCACCCACACGAAGCCGCGCTCGAACACGTGCACCTGGAACCGCCGCGCCTGCTTCGACACGGCGGGGCTGCGCAGCAGCGCCCACACGAAACCGCCGATCGACGGCACAGCGAGCGCCCACATGATGATCGCGGGAGTCGCGCCGACCTCGTTCTCGCCGGGTGCCGCGCCGGCCGTCACCACGGTCATGATGACGGCGAGGGCCCCGAAGATCACCGCGAGCGTGCCGAGGGCGAGCAGGATCACCTTGACCGTCTTGGCCGGGTAGCTCTCCCGGTGCGCGCCCAGGTCGCGGGCGGCGGCCGCCGCAGCGACGTCGGCCGGCACCGCGGCCGCGGCCGCGGCGTCGATGTTCTCCGTCAGGTCAGGTCTCGCCACGTCGGATCTCCCCGTTCAGCAAGGTGTCGCCGCCACGGTAGTGACCCGAGGGATCTTCGTGAATCACCCGATCACCCGACGGCTCGACACTGCCCGGTCAACCTTCCAGGTCGCCCTCCGCCTCCAGATAGGCCTGCCGCAGCGCGTCCAACATGGCCGGGTCCGGGTCGGACCACAGGCCGCGATCGGCGGCCTCGATCAGGCGCTCGCTGATGCCGCGCAGCGCCCACGGGTTCGACCGCTCCAGGAACTCGCGCACCTGCGGGTCGAAGACGTACGCCTGCGCCAGCTTCTCGTACATCCAGTCGTCCACGACCCCGGCCGTGGCGTCGTAGCCGAACAGGTAGTCCACGGTCGCGGCCAGCTCGAACGCGCCCTTGTAGCCGTGGCGCATCATCGCGGAGATCCAGCGCGGGTTGACCACCCGGGCCCGGAACACGCGTTTGGTCTCCTCGCCCAGGGTGCGCGTCTTCACGCTGTCGGGCAGGTGCGAGTCGCCGATCACCGCCGTCGGGGACGCACCGGTCAGCGAACGCACCATCGCGATCATGCCGCCGTGGTACTGGAAGTAGTCGTCGGAGTCGACGATGTCGTGCTCGCGGGTGTCCACGTTCTTCGCCGCCACGCTGACCCGGCGGTAGACCCGCTCCAGGTCCGCGCGGGCCGCCCGGCCGTCCAGGTCGCGGCCGTACGCGTAGCCGCCCCAGACCGCGTACACCTCGGCCAGGTCCCTGTCGTCGCGCCAGTTCCGGGCGTCGATGAGCGGGAGCAGCCCGGCCCCGTACGCCCCCGGCTTGGAACCGAAGATGCGGGCGGTGGCCCGCCGCCGGTCGCCGTGTTCGGCCTCGTCGGCGCGGACGTGCGCGCGCACGAAGTTGTCCTCGTCCGACTCGTCCAGGTCGGCCACGGCCCGCACCGCGTCGTCGATCAGCGCGACCGCGTGCGGGAACGCGTCGCGGAAGAAGCCGGAGATGCGCACCGTCACGTCGACCCGCGGCCGGCCCAGCCCGGACAGCGGCACCACCGCGAACCCGGTGACCCGGCGCGAGGCGTCGTCCCAGGTCGGACGGCAGCCCAGCAGGGCCAGCACCTCGGCGATGTCGTCGCCCTGGGTGCGCATCGCCGACGTGCCCCACACGGTCAGCCCGACCGTGCGCGGCCACTCGCCGGTCTCCTGCCGGTGCCGGGCCAGCAGCGAATCGGCCAGCGCCAGGCCCACGTCCCAGGCGTTGCGCGACGGGATCGCCTTCGGGTCGACGGAGTAGAAGTTGCGTCCGGTCGGCAGCACGTTGACCAGGCCGCGGGTCGGCGAGCCGGACGGCCCCGCCGGCACGTAGCGCCCGTCCAGCGCCTTCAGCACCGCGGTCACCTCGTCCACGGTGGCGTCCAGCCGGGGCACCACCTCGGTCGCGGCGAAGCGCAGCACCGCCTCGACGGCGTCGTCCGGGCCGCCCAGCACCTCGGCGACGATCGCCGGAACCTTCGACGGCTCCCAGCCCAGCGTCTCGTTGCCGACGACGAGCCGCCGGGCCACGCCCTCGATCAGGTCGACGGCGTCCGCGCCGGTGCGGGCCGGACCGTCGGCCACCTCGGTCAGGTCGGCGGGCACGGCCACCGCGGCTCCCGGCTCGGCCAGCAGCGCCCGCTCGTCCAGCCCGTACCGGCGGCACAGCGCCGCCCGCAGGCCCGGCAGCGCCCCGCGCACGCCGCCCCACACCTGGTTCGCGCGCAGCACCGCGAGCACCAGGTTGATCCGCGCCTCACCCTCCGGCGCGCCGCCGAGGATGTGCAGGCCGTCGCGGATCTGCGAGTCCTTGACCTCGCACAGGTATCCGTCGACGTGCAGGATGAAGTCGTCGAAGTCGTCGACGCCGGGCATGTCGGCCTGGTGCAGGTCGTGGTGCAGCTGCGCGGCCTGGATCAGGGTCCAGATCTGGGCGCGCACCGCGGGCAGCTTCGTCGGGTCGAGGGCCTGCACGGTGGCGTACTCGTCGAGCAGCTGCTCCAGCTTCGCCATCTCGCCGTACGTTTCCGCGCGGGCCATCGGCGGCACCAGGTGGTCCACGATCACCGCGTGCCCGCGCCGCTTGGCCTGGGTGCCCTCGCCCGGGTCGTTGACGATGAACGGGTACACCAGCGGCACGTCACCGAGCACCGCGTCCGGCGCGCACTCGCGGGACAGGCCCAGCCCTTTGCCCGGCAGCCATTCGAGGGTGCCGTGCTTGCCCAGGTGCACCACCGCGTCCGCGCCGAACGACTCGTCCAGCCACCGGTACGCGGCCAGGTAGTGGTGGCTCGGCGCGAGGTCCGGGTCGTGGTAGATGGCGACCGGGTTCTCCCCGAAACCGCGCGGCGGCTGGATCATCAGCAGCACGTTGCCGAAGCGCAGCGCGGCCAGCACGATCTCGCCCCGATCGACGTACAGCTCGCCCGGCGGCTCGCCCCACGCCTGCACGATGCCGTCGCGCAGGCTCGCGGGCAGCGCGTCCAGCCAGCGGGTGTGCTCGCGCAGCGGCACCCGGGCCGGGGCCGCGGCCAGCTGCTCCTCGGTCAGCCACTCGACATCGTGTCCGCCCGCCGCGATCAGCGTATGGATCAGCGCGTCGCCGTCCTCGGGGAAGCCTTCGCCCAGGTCGTACCCGGCCTCGCGCAGTGCCCGCAGCAGCACCACGGCACTGGCCGGGGTGTCCAGGCCGACGGCGTTGCCGACCCGCGAGTGCCGGGTCGGGTAGCTGGACAGCACGATCGCGAGCCGCTTGCGCTCGTTGGGCACGTGCCGGAGCCGGGCCTGGCGCACCGCGATGCCCGCGACCCGGGCCGCCCGCTCCGGGTCGGCGGCGTACACCGGGATGCCGTCCGGGCCGGGCTCCTTGAACGAGAACGGCACCGTGATCAGGCGGCCGTCGAACTCCGGGATCGCCACCTGCATCGCCGCGTCCATGGGGCTCAGCGCCGCGTCCGAGTCCTGCCACACCGCCCGCGACGAGGTCAGGCAGAGCGCCTGCAGCACCGGCACGTCCAGCTCGGCCAGCGCCGCCACCGACCAGGCCTCGTCGTCCCCGCCGCCGCTCGCGTCCGCCGCGACGGTGCCGCCCGCGGCCAGCACCGTGACGACCAGCGCGTCGCAGCCGCGCAGCAGGTCTCGCAGCCCGTCGGGCACGCCGCGCAGCGAGCCGCAGTACACCGGCAGCGCGTTCGCGCCCGCGTCGTGCAGCGCCCCGGCGAGGGTGTCCACGAACGCGGTGTTCCCGGCCAGCTCGTGCGCCCGGTAGTAGACGATCCCGACGGTCGGCCGTCCGGCCTCGTGCGCCGGGGCGGGGCGTACGCCGTACTCGGGCGCGGTCTGCGGCGCGTCGAAGCCCTCGCCGGTCATCAGCAGCGTGTCCGACAGGAACCGGTGCAGCTCGCGCAGGTTGTCCGCACCGCCCTCGACCAGGTAGGCCAGCGCCTCCCCGGCCACCCCGGCGGGCACGGTCGACTCGGCCTGCAGCGTCGCGTCGGGCACCGCCTCCCCGCCCAGCACCACCACCGGCAGTCCCGCGGCGAGCACCGCGGCGAGCCCTTCCGGCCAGGTGCGGCGGCCGCCGAGCAGGCGCACCACCCCGAAGGCGACGTCTTGCAGCAGCTCGGGGACATCGCCGGCGTCGAGGCGGGCAGGGTTGGCGATGCGCCAGGGCGCGCCCGACGCCCGGGCGGCGAGCAGCTCGGTGTCCGCAGTGGACAGCAGCAGACCTTGGACAGCCGTCATGGCCGCGTACCTCCTGTCGGGGTCCGCGCCCCGGTAGCAGAGTCGATGCGGCGGCCGGAGTCTCCTGACTCCCGGATCTACGCCCGGCCCCGGGCCTTCCCTTGCGGTGGCCTCGACAGTGTGTCGACGGGGTGGGGACGGGCTCCCCGGTCACAGTGGCGGGACCGTCTCGGCTCTTCCCCGAGTTCCTCCCTGCCGCCGAGTGCGATCCTAGCGGCAGATAATGGAGCATGGCCTATCAGTGGCTCGCCGACGCCACCATGGTGGTGCACTTCGCGTTCCTCGCGTACGTCGTCGCCGGCGGTTTCCTCGCCTGGTGGCGGCCCTGGCTGATCTTGCCCCACCTGTTCGCCGTCGGCTGGGGCCTGGCCACCGTGCTCCTCGGCATCGACTGCCCGCTGACGTACGTCGAGGACTGGGCCCGCCGCGAGGCCGGCGAGCAGGGCCTGAGCCGGGGGTTCATCGACACCTACCTGACCGGCGTGGTCTACCCCGAGCGGTACACCGTGCTGCTGCAGGTCCTGGCGGGCCTGGTCGTGCTGATCTCCTGGACCGGCTTCCTGCTCCGTCGCCGGACCGCTCACGATCGTCCCTGAGGTAACCCCGGCACGGCGGTCACGGGGTGGCAACGGGGACGACATCGAGCGGAAACCATGCGCCGATGTAATCCACGGTGACTCACCGAAGGTGAGGCGCGCCTAGGGTTCCGCCGTTCCGGCCCTGTCGTCACGGGTCGCCGGACGGGCCTGGTCCGAGAGGCGCAGGCGGCCCGCGCAGCGGCGTGGCCGTTCCACGGCGGGACAAAAGCCCGGGAGACAGCCGAACACCTGGCTGTTTCACGGCCAGGCTCCTCGTCTCGGAGGCGCCCCATGGGCTTCGCCCACCACCATCACCGCCACGGCTCGCCCGACGACAACGCGCTGCGCGAGCAGCACGGCCTGCACGAGCACTACGGCCCCGAGGCGGCGTACGCCGTCGCGCGCGAGGCCGAGCTGCCCACCACGAAGTGGGAGGAGGAGATCGCCCGCGGGCTGGAGTACGGCCTGCCCGGCGCGGACTCCATCGTCGACAGGCGCATCCCGACGTTCTCCCGTGGCGAGCTGCCGCACTTCGCGGGCATCAACACCTTCCTCAAGGCCCCGTACCTGGAGGACGTACGCCGGTGCGGTGAGTACGACGTCGCCGTGCTGGGTGCGCCGTTCGACGGCGGCACGACCTACCGCCCCGGCACCCGGTTCGGCCCGCAGGGCATCCGGCGCATCTCCGCGCTGTACGGCCCGTACAGCTTCGAGCTGGGCGTGGACCTGCGAGAGTCGATCACGATCGCGGACCTGGGTGACGTGTTCACCATCCCCGCCAACATCGAGAAGACGTTCGACCAGATCTCCAAGGCCGTCGGCCACGTGTACGCCTCGGGCGCGTTCCCGGTCGTGCTCGGCGGCGACCACTCCATCGGCTACCCCACGGTGCGCGGCGTCGCCGAGCACCTCCAGGGCAACCTCGGCATCATCCACTTCGACCGCCACGTCGACACCCAGGAGACCGACCTCGACGAGCGGATGCACACCACCCCGTGGTTCCACGCCACGGACATCCCCAACGTGCCCCCGAAGAACCTGGTCCAGATCGGCATCGGCGGCTGGCAGGCCCCGCGGCCCGGCGTCAAGGTCGGCCGGGAACGCGGCACCACGATCATGACGGTCACCGACTGCGTGGAGATGGGCATCGAGGCCGCCGCCGAACGCGCCCTGGAAGTGGCCTGGGACGGGGCCGAGGCGGTGTGGCTGTCCTTCGACGTGGACTGCCTGGACGCCGCGTTCGTGCCCGGCACCGGCTGGCCCGAGCCGGGCGGCTTCCTGCCCCGCGAGGTGCTCAAGTTCATCCAGCTCATCGCGGAGCGTCCGCTGGCGGGCATCGAGATCGTGGAGTGCTCCCCGCCGTACGACAACGCCGACATCACGTCGCTCATCGCGACCCGCGTCATCTGCGACACGCTCGGCTGCCTGGTGCGCGCCGGCCATCTGCCCCGCCGCACCTCCTGACCTCTCGACTCACCCAGGAGACATACATGAACCGTCGTTTCCTCCACCGCCTGGCGGCCGTCACGGCCGTCGCCGCACTGGTTTTGCCCGCCACCGCCTGCGGCGAGGACGAGCCCGCGCCGGGCGCGCCCGCCACCGTCGTGCTCGGCTTCAGCGCCTGGCCCGGCTGGTTCCCCTGGCAGGTCGCCCAGGAGCAGGACCTGTTCGCCAAGAACGGCGTCACCGTCGAGCTGAAGTACTTCGACAGCTACACCGACAGCCTCACCGCGCTGGCCACCGGCAATCTCAGCGCCAACAGCCAGACCCTCGGCGATACGCTGACCTCGATCAGCGGCGGCGCACAGCAGACCATCGTGCTGGTCAACGACAACTCCACCGGCAACGACCAGATCATCGCCAAGCCCGGCATCAACACGCTCGCCGACCTGAAGGGCAAGCGGGTCGCCGTCGAGCAGGGCACCGTCGACCACTACCTGCTGCTGCTGGCGCTGAAGACGGCCGGGCTGAGCGAGGCCGACATCCAGCTCAAGCCGATGCTGACCGACGCCGCCGCGGCCGCGTTCACCACCGGCGAGGTCGACGCGGTGGGCGCGTTCGCCCCGTTCACCACCACCGCGCTCGGCCTGCCCGGCAGCAAGGCCATCGCCACCAGTGCCGACTTCCCCGGTGCGATCCCTGACCACCTGGTGTTCACGGCCGCGTTCGTCAAGGACCACCCGACCGAGGTGCAGGCCGTGGTCAAGACCTGGTTCGACACCCTGGCCTGGATCAAGGCGAACCCGGACGCCGCGATCGCCATCATGGCGAAGAAGGCCGGCGTCAGCGCCGCCGACTACAAGTCGTACGACGCCGGTACGACGATCTTCACCCGCGAGCAGAACCTGGCCGCGTTCACGCCCGGCTCCACCCCCGCCAACCTCGACTTCCAGGCGAAGTCGATCGCCGAGTTCATGGTCTCCGCCAAGCTCGTCGACACCGCGCCACCGCTGGACGGCCTGCTCGAACCGAAGTTCGTCCAGGCGGTGTCCCCATGAACCTGAGCGCGGCGGACATGGACCTGACCGGTGGCACCGCCACAGCCGACGGCGCGGCCGTCGCGGTGCACGCCGGTCCGGGAGCCGGGGCGGCGGCGTTCGCGCCGCTGCCCCGGCGGCAGCCGCCGCGCCGGGTGCCGCGCGTGCTCGGGGTACGCGCCCCGATCCCGCGCCCGTCCCGGCTGGTGCTGACCGCGCTGTCCGTGCTCGTGCCGCTCGCGCTGTGGCAGCTGCTCAGCGCCGCCATCGACGGCCGCCCCGACTACCTGCCGTCCCCCGCGCAGGCGTGGGCGGCCGGGCTGGACCTGGCCCGCGACGGGCTGCTGCTCGGCGACACCCTGGCCAGCATCCGGCGGGTGCTGCTCGGTTTCGGGCTGGCCGTGGCGGTCTCGGTGCCGCTCGGCATCGCGATGGGCGCGTTCCAGGCCGGGCGGGCCGCGTTCGAGCCGGTCATCGGCCTGCTGCGCTACCTGCCCGCGAGCGCGTTCATTCCGCTGCTGGCACTCTGGCTGGGCATCGACGAGATGTCGAAGGTGGCGCTGCTGTTCCTCGGCACCGTCTTCTTCAACACCCTGATGACCGCCGACGCGGTACGCCGGGTGCCCGGCGCGCTCGTCGACGTGTCGTACACGCTCGGCGCCCGGCGCGGGGAGGTGCTGCGCAAGGTCGTCATCCCGTTCTCGCTGCCCGGCATCCTCGACGCGATCCGGGTCAACGCGGCCGCGGCCTGGAACTTCGTGGTCGTCGCCGAGCTGTTCGCGGCCGAGGAGGGCCTCGGCTACCGCATCGTGCGGTCGCAGCGCTTCAACCAGATCGACCGCATCTTCGCGGTCCTCGTGGTCATCGCGCTGATCGGCCTCACCATCGACGTCGCGCTGCGGCTGCTGCGCGACCGGGTCGGAAGGTGGACCTCGTGACGCAGACGCGTCAGCTGCCGCGCGAGCGGCCCGAAGGGCGGACCCCGTGACGGCGTCGCTGAGCCTGCGGGCCGTCGGCAAGGACTTCACCCGCGGCCGGGAGCAGGTGCGCGCGCTGGCGGACATCGACCTGGAGGTCGCCCGGGGCGCGTTCGTATGCGTGGTCGGCGCGTCCGGCTCCGGCAAGTCCACCCTGCTCTCCCTGATCGCGGGCCTGTCCCGGCCCACCACGGGCGAGGTGCTGCTCGACGGCATACCCGTCACCGGGCCCGGACCCGACCGCGGCCTGGTCTTCCAGACCGGCGCCGTCTACCCCTGGCGCACCGTGGAACGCAACGTCGCGTTCGGACTGGAACTGCTGCCCCTCAGCCGCGGCGAGCGGGCCGCCCGCGTCGACCACTACCTCGCCGCGACCGGCCTGACGAAGTTGCGCCACGCGCTGCCCCGGCAGCTGTCCGGCGGCCAGTGCCAGCGCGTCGCCATCGCCCGCGCGCTGGCCTGCGAACCCGAGGTGCTGCTGCTCGACGAGCCGTTCGGCGCGCTCGACGTGCAGACCAAGGAGGACATGCAGCTGTTCGTCCACCGGCTGTGGCGCGACAGCGGAACCACGATCCTGATGGTCACCCACGATGTCGAGGAGGCCGTCTTCCTCGGCGAGCGGGTCGTCACCCTGGCCAGCAACCCCGGCCGCGTCGCCGCCGACGTGACCGTCCCGCTGCCCGGCGAACGCGACCTCATCGTCAAGCGCGACGCCGCCTTCCTGGGCGTACGCGCGCAGATCGAGGACCTGGTCCGGCACTACCACCGCGACCACGCCGACACCTGATCCCACCCAGCGGTGGCGTCGCCGACCGAACCCGCGGTGACGCCACCGCTCCCGTAGAGTCCCGCGGATGACCGAGGAATGGCTCACCACGGGCGGGCGGCCCGCGTTCGTCGTCAACGTCGAGGTCCACCTGCACCAGGACGGGCGCTGGCTGCTGATCAGGCGCAGCGAGCAGGAGGCGCACGCGGCGGGCCTGCTGTCCGGGGTGGGCGGCAAGGCCGAGCCGGGCACCGGCGAGATGACCGACATCCTGGAGGAGACCGCGCGCCGCGAGGTCGCCGAGGAGATCGCCGTGGACCTGACCGGCGTGCCGCTGACCTATGTGGAGAGCTCGCTGTTCACCGCCGACGACGGCGACCTGGTGGTCAACGTCGTGTTCGCCGCAGACCTGCCCGCCGACGCCCGGCCTGTGGTGGCCGCCCCGGACGAGGTCGCCGCGATCCAGCTGATGACCGTCGAGGAGGCCGAGGACGACCCGAAGTGCCCGTACTGGATCTCCCGCAGCCTGCGCCGCGCGGCGGCCGCCCTCGCCACCGTCTAGTCAGGCCTCGCGGCAGGCGGAGACGACTGCCCCGGGAAGGCTCTCGTCGAGGTCGAGCAGCACGTGCCGAGATCGAGGACCTGGTCCGGCTCTACGGCCACGACCAGGCCGGTTGCCCGGTCAGCTGGTCTCCGGTCGCAGCGGCGCGCCGCTGTTCACGTGAAAGTGCAGATGTCTGGAGTCCTGGTACCGCCCGAGGTTGGTGAGCACCCGGCAGGCCCCGTGCTCACGAGTGACGTCGGCGGCGACCTGCCTGACCACCGCCAGCACCTCGTGCAGCACCGGTTCGCCGGCATCGCCGAGATCGACGAGGGAAGGCACGTGCCGCTTCGGCACGACCACGATGTGCACCGGCCAGTACGGGCGGGTGTGGTGGAACGCCAGCACCTCGTCGGTCTCGGCGACCACGCGCACCGGCGTGCGCCCGCTCAGCGCCTCGTCGCAGTAGAAGTCGTCGGTCATGGCGTCCCCGCCTCGCGACAGGCGAAGACGACCGCCCCGGGAAGGCTCTCGTCGAGACCGAGCAGCAACTGGGCCTTGACCGTGAAACCGGCGTCGCGCAGCCAGTCCGCCACCCGGTCCGGCCGGCGGCGGTGCACGTGGAGCCGCATCGGGTGGCCGCCATAGCCCTCCGTCTTCAGGCGCGACTCGTCGCCGGCGTGGAAACCGACCAGCAGCGGCCCGCCGGGGCGCAGCACCCGGTGGAAGTGGCCGAGAACCGCGGGGACCGCGTCGTCCGGGATGTGGATCAGCGACCAGAAGGCGAGCAGGGCGGCGACCGAGGCGTCGGCCAGCGGCAGGTCCGTCATCGAGCCCACCTCGAACCGCAGGTGCGGGTGCTCGCGCCGAGCCAAGTCGACCATCGCGGGTGAGAGGTCGATGCCGGAGACGTCGACGCCCAGCCGGTGGAGGTGGGCGGTGACGTGTCCCGGCCCGCAGCCCACGTCCGCCACCGGCCCGCCGCCCGCGGTCTGCACCAGGTCGGCGAACAGCGCCAGCGCGGCGCGCAGGTAGGGCTCCCCACCCAGGGCGTCGCGGGTGAGGTCGGAGTAGCTGCGGGCGACCGTGTCATAGGAGGTCCGGGTGTCCGCCAGCCAGTCGTCGACGCCGTCGCCCCGTGTCCCGGCCGCACCGGCTTCCTTCGGCGCTGTCTCGGTTCCCGTCATCGAAATCCTCCTCGAGGGCTGGTGCGGACCATCCGATCACAAGAAGGCCGTTCCGAAATAATAGATCATCTTGGCTCGAAAGTGTCGTACAGGTGTTCTAAAAGAGCCATGGCCGTCCCTCCCGGCCCGGAACGATGACCTCGGCGAAGGCGCGATCGCCACGCGCCTCGTTCCGGCGCGGATGCCAGCCGGTCACCAGCCGCGCCGCCAGTATCGGCACGCGATACCACGTCTCGGCGTCACGCACCGGGCTGACCGCTGCCGCCAATCGCTCCAGGTCAAACGGAATGTTGGCACTCGCGGTGGGGCGTTCGTCGAGTTCCTCCTCGAACGACACCTCCCATGCCACGACCCCGTCGATCCACACCGTCGCGTGGCTGAACCGCTCCCGCTCGATCACGTCCAGGCGCACCACCCGGCCCGCCGACGACCACCGGCTCAGGAGGCTGTCCGCATCTCCGTAGGCGAAGTGCGGATCGACCAGCACCGTCCAGCCCGCACCACCGGACCCCACCGACGGGTTCGGCACCGACTGGGCGGCGGCGTCCCGTTCTGATCTGACGACCGCGGACAGCCGGCCACCCAGCAGCGCCGCCACCTCCGCAGGCGTCCGGTTCTCCAGCAGCACGTAGCAGCAGGCCCAACTTCCTGTGTCCACGACGTCGATGTTGCCGTCTCCGTTGCCGCGCCACGAGTGAGTTGTCGCTTGCGAAGCCGCGATCAGACCACCAGCGTCGCGGCGCGCGCGGCCAGCCCGACGCCGACGAGCAGCACCATGGCGCTCGCGGCGTACGGCCCGGCCAGCCGGAGCCGGCGGAACCGGTCGAACCGGCCCGCCCAGCGGTCACGGACCTTGAGCAGCAGCAGTCCTGCCGCGGTGAGCGTGGCCGCCATGCCCAGTCCGTACGCGAGCACGAGCAGGATGCCGAAACCGGTCCGGCCCAATGCGATCGCGCCCAGCAGCACGACCAGGGCAGACGGGCTCGGCACCAGTCCTGCCGCCACCCCGATCGCACCGAGCCCGAACCGCCCGCGCCCTGTGTGCTCATGCGCATGGCCGCCCTCGTGGGAATGGGCGTGGCCGAACAGGCCGTGGCGATGCCCATGCCCATGCGAGCCGAGTGGATCCGAGTCATGCGTGTGCGCTCCGTACCCATGGGAACCATGCCCGTGCGAGCGGTGTGGGTGTCCGTGCGGGTGCGCACCGAGGTTACGCAGGCCCTGGCCGGGTGGACTGTGCTCGGTCGCGTCGTGGGTGTGGCTGTGGGCTGGGCGGCGCAGGCTCGACAGCAGCATCGCGAGGCCTACGGTGATCACGATGGCGCCGCTGGCCAGGCCGAGCCAGCCCAGGACGGTCTGGCCGGTCAGCCCGGAGACTGCGGTGAGCAGAAGGCCGAGGGCGATGACACCACCGGTGTGGGTGGCGGTGACGGTCGCGCCGACGGTCACCGCGTCGCGGGGACGACCCGCACGGCCGGCCAGGTATACCGCCATCACGGTCTTGCCGTGCCCGGGAAGCAGCGCGTGACCTGCCCCGAGCACCAGTGCGAGCAGGACCGCGAGCAGCCCGACGAGCGGGGTCAGCCGGTCCGCGCCGACGGTGTCGAGGACCTGCTGCTGCGCCCGGGCGGCCCACCGCAGCGGGGCAGGGTCGTCAGGTGTCGCGGGCGCGCCCAGGTCAGGTGTCGATCCGGACGCGAGGCCGTCCGTCGGGCTTCCGGCTGATGCCGGGCGGGTGGACAGGCGGGCGTCGCGGACGTCGAGCGGGGAGCCGAGCAGGTCGACGGGGTAGTCGCGCAGCTCGTTCGTGGTGCTGCGGGCGGGGACCGGCGAGTCGGGCAGTGCCACGCCGAGGCCGGCGGCGGTGATCTCGCGCCAGCCGACGTGGTCGGCGCGGTGGCCGTTGTGGACGGTGAGTGTGGCGGCCCGGTCCAGCCGGGCGGGGGCGCTCAGGGTGCAGGTGATCCGGCTGGTGGGCAGGCCCGCCGAGCCCGGTTCGACGGTCATCGCGGCCTGGTGGACGGCCCAGCGCAGGGGGTGCCCGTCGACGCGTGCGGCCAGGTCCCGAGCGAAGGCGTCGCATGCGGCCGCGGCGTGCGCATCCAGCTCCGATGCGTCGGCGACGCCGTCACCGGAGGTGTCGACGATGCTCCGCTGCTGCAGCGTGGGCAGTTCGGCGACGTCGAGGACCGTGGTGGCCTCGACGGCGGCGGGCCGCAGCGTCAACGCGACCAGTTGGTTGATGGAGAGGTTGCCGAGCGGGTGCGCCGAGGCGGGCGTCGGAAGCAGCGCGAGCACCGCTCCTGCCAGCGCCGCGACCGGCAGCGCCCGTCGGATCGTCGTCCTGCGGTTCATCGGGCACCTGCCGAGGCCAGGGCGCGCGCCGCGGCGGGCGCGTCGACCGGAGAGAAGTGGGGGTTGATTTGCAGGGCACGGGCTAGATCGCGCCGGGCGGCCGCGCGGTCGCCGAGGGCAAGTTCGATCATTCCCAGGTGGTACGCGTGGAGCGCGCTGCGCGCGCCGAGCGCCGCCGCGGCCCGCGCGAGGGGCAGCGCCTCGGCGGAGCGCCCGGCCTGGTGCAGGGCCCAGGCGAGGGTGTCGGCGACGTCGGTGTGCTTGCGCCGCCGCCACTCGCCCGTGGCCAGGCGCACCGCGGTGGCATGGTCGCCGCGGGCCAGGGCCAGTTCCGCGGCGGCGAGGTCGTCCCCGCCTCCCCCGGCCGCCAGCAGGTCGAGCGCGGCCTGTGCCAACGTCAGTTGCGCCTCGGCTTCGGCGGCGCGGCCGAGCGAGCGCAGCAGCAGCGCGTGCTCGACCAGCAGCGACGGTGTCGGTGCGGCGGCGGTCAGCGCCGTGTACCCGGCCAGCGCCTCGGCGGTGCGGCCGCTCGCCGCGTCGAGGCGGGCGAGCCCGTGGCGCAGCGGCAGGTAACCGGCGTCCGCGGCCAGCCCGGCCCGGTACGCGGTACGGGCCGCGACGAGGTCGCCGCCGTGCCAGGCCAGATCGCCGAGCTGGTGGTGGACGTAGGCCAGGTCGGCGGGCGCGATCGCGGTGGCGAGCGCCTGTGTCCACAGCTCCCGGGCCTCGTCGACCCGGCCGTGCTGTTCGAGGTCGTACGCCGCCCGGGACAGCGCGGGCAGACCCGGCCGCAGGTCGAGCATGCGCTGCGCCGCCTCCGTCGCCTCGGCGGGGCGGCCGAGCTGGGTCAGCGCGTCGGTCAGCACGCCGTACGCGTCGGCGCTGAACGGGTTGCCCGCGATCGCCTGCCGGGCCAGCCGCTCGGCCTGCGCGAAGTCGTGCCGCGCGTTGGCCAGCGCACCGAGCCCGGCGAGCGCCGCATCAGCAGGCGGGCCGGGGTGCAGGCGCAGCGACTCGTGCAGCGCGCCCTCGGCCCGGGGGTAGTAGCCGGGGTCACCGGTGATCCGGGCCCGCTCGACGTACGCGCTGCCCAGCGCCGCCCAGGTGGTCCAGTCGCCGGGCACGTCCCGCAGCCGCGCCTGGGCCTGCTCGATCGACCTGACCAGCGGATCGCCTTGCGCGTACACGGGTTCGGCCTGCCACGGCTCGGGTGCGGCGCCGAACGCGCCCCCGAGCCCGAACAGCGCCGCGGCGGTGACGCCCACCGCGATGCTGCGTCGCCACATGCTCCGTCGCCACATGGTTGCTCCCCTTTCGCGAGTCAGCGATGGGAAGGGCACCTTCTACAACGCATAGCGATGCGCCGAGCTGCTGCTCGTCTCGCTACGCGAGCCGACGATGCCCTTCCTTTCTCAGTGGGTGTGGGCGGGTTCGTCTGGGCCGTGGGTGTGGTCGTCGGTGCGGTTGCGGCGGCGCATCCACCAGCCGGCGAAGAGGAGCAGGCCCAGGCCGCCGGCTACGGATGAGCCGACCACCGTCATGGTGTCGCCGGTGGACATGCCCTCCTCGACGGTGGAGGAGGCGGATGCCGGGGACGGGTCGGCCGAGGCCGGTGCGGCCGGGCCCGCGCCGGCCGCGTTGACCGCGGTCGCGTTGGGCAGGGCCACGTACGGGAAGGTGTCGCCGAAGGCGTTCTCGTTGGCGTCGACCGCGTCCCCGGCGGCCAGCGCGTCCACGATCTTGCCGGTCTGCGCCGCCCCGACCAGGGCCTGCAGTTCGATGTCGACGACGTCGTCGGCCAGCCGCCGCCCGTTCGGGAAGCCCTGCAGGTCTCCGCCGATGACGCCGAGCCGGTTCGGGTCGGCGGTGACCGGCACGGACAGGTTCAGCCGCAGCATCTCCGATGGGCGGAACTTCGCCGGGTTCACGTCGGCGTTGTTCAGCTGCGAGTTGAGGTCCGCCTTGATCGGGCCGTCGGCCTTGGTGGTGATGCCGGTCAGGAAGATCTCGACCAGGTCGTTGCGCGGGGTGGCCGGTGCGGGGATGTTGTAGATCGCCTCGATCAGCTTGGGCACCTCGGGTTCGGTGACCCGCTTGACCAGCTGCGGGATCTTCGCGTCGCCGTCGGGCCGGGAGGCGTTGAACGCGTCCTTGAGCCCGGCGGGCACGACGACCTCGTTGACCAGCGGGTTGCCCAGCCGTGAGACCTGCACCCGGTCACCGCTGCGCGGGTCGCCGGTGCGTCCGGTGATACGCACCCGGGGCCGCTCGGTGGTGGTCCAGACGCCGATCACGGGGTTGCGCTCGCCGTCGCCGCGCAGGGCGACGTCCTTGAAAGGCACCTCCAGCGCGATGGTGTTGACGTTGTATCCGGCGAGCGTGTCCTGCCCGGTCTCGCTGAGGTCGCCGCCGTAGAGCAGGTCGAACACCCGCAGGTCCAGGAAGAACGGGTCGTCGGCCTGCCCGGCGAAGACGCGCCAGCCGCCGGGCAGCTTGACGGTGGCCTGCTCGCGCAGCGCGCCGTAGTCCGGCATGGACGCCGGGCCGACCCGCGAGGGCGCGACCGCGACGTTGCTGGCGCGGGTGCGGAAGGCCTCGCCGTTGAACGAGGACTCCAGCGTGTACGTCTGCTTGAACAGCAGGTTCTCGTCGTCGAGCGAGGTCACCGGCCCGTTGTTTAGCAGGAAGGTGGAGTTGCCGCGCTTGTCGACGTTCTTGAACGTCCACCGGAAGCGGGCGTCGGGCCGCGCGTCCCCGTCGCTGTCCACATTGATCATGTACTGCGCGTCGGTGGCGAACGGGTGGAAGTTGGGGCCGCCGTTCGGCTCCTGGAACGGAACCCAGTTCGCCACGAACGTGACGTAGCCGGGACGGTCCGGGCTGACGAAGGCGTACAGGTCCGTCGCGTCGACGGCGGGGTCCTGCGCGATCAGGGGCGCCTCGCGGTGGCTGGACGCGCCGGCCGCGCCGGGTCCGAGCGCGTACAGGCCACCGGAGACGGCCACGCAGGCCGCCAGGGCGACCGCCAGGCCGGTGCGGCGGCGGGCCCGTCGGCGAAGGGTGAGTCTCATGGTCGGGTCCTCCCCGGTTCTGAGGGGCAGACGCGCGAACCGCGCCTGTTGCCGGAACTTCGGACCCGGACTCACGTATAGATGGCTACCTGTCCACTTGCCGTCACCGGGCCATCCGTATGCCCGCCGGCTTCGAAGCACCTCCTCGGCGCTCCGAACACGAGCCATGAAATGCGCGATTCGTTCATTTGCCCAGACACCGGTCAAACATCATTGAATGTGGTATTACCCGCCATAGGATGTCGCGGTGACCCGAACCTTCTCCTCCCGCCGCGCCCTCGTCGGCCTGACCGTCGTGGCGCTGCCGCTGACCCTCGCCGCCGCGGCCGTGGAGGAGCCGGACCCCGCCATCACCGTCGACGACGTACGGCGGGCCAGCGTGTCCGACGTCATCGACGTTCCCGCGCAGGTAAACGCCCGCAACGCGGCGACGCTGCGGGCCCCGGCCCGGGGTGTGCTGGTCGATCTGAAGGTCGAGCCCGGACAGCTCGTGGAGGCCGGTGACCTCATCGGCGTCATCGATTCGCCGATCGCGCAGCAGCGGCTGGCCCGCGCCGGCCAGGCGGCCAAGCGGGTCAAGGACATCAAGAAGATCGATCCCGCCAGCCTGGACGACCTCATCGACGACCAGCGGGATGCGGGCAACGAGCAGTACGACGCCGCACGCGACAACGCGAAACTGATCCCGTTCCCGCAGCTGCGGCAGCAGACGATCGACCAGATCAACGAGCAGCAGAACACCTTCAACGACACCATCGACGACCTCGAGGACTTCACCGACGACGTCGACGACAACCTGGAGAAGATCGACAAGATCCTGGTCGGGCTCAACGCGGTGACCCGCTTGCTGACCCAGTCGGCACTGGACTCCGCGCAGGCGACCGTCGACGCGCTGACCCTGCGCGCGCCGATCAACGGCACGGTGCAGCTCGGCGGGCCGGAGAGCAACGCGGTCATCTCGTCGCTGCTGGCCGACCGGCTGCCGTCCGGCCCGCTGGCCACCCTGCTGCCGGGCCTGACCGGGATCGACATCGGTGCGGGCGGCGCCGGCGATCCCGGCGTGAACGCCGCCCCGGAGGTGGGCGACCCGGTCTCCGCGGGCAAGGCGATCGTGACCATCGTGGACCTGAGCGAGCTGTCCGTGGTGGGGCAACTCGACGAGACCGACGTGCTCTCGGTACGCCCGGGCGACGTGGCCGACGTGTCGCTGGAGGCCACGCCGGGTACCTCGTACAGCGCGACCGTGACCTCGATCGACGTGCTGCCCACCCCGGCGGCCCGCGGCGGGGTGTCCTACCGCACCACGTTCAAGCTGGAGGGGCCGCTGGACCCGGCGCCGCTGCCCGGCATGACCGGCACGGCACACCTGCCTCTGGGCGACACGAGCGCGGCGCTGTCGGTGCCGCTGGGGGCGCTCTTCCAGCAGGCCGGCAAGGACTTCGTCTGGCTGGTCCGGGCCGGCAAGGCGATCAAGCAGCTGGTCACGGCCGGTTCGGCCGGGCCCGACCGCCGTGAGATCCTCCAGGGCCTGGTCGACGGCGACCGCGTCGTCGTCAGCGGGCTCGAGCAGATCCTCGAGGGGATGACGGTCGAGTGACCGCGGCCATCGAGGTGCGCCAGGCCGCCCGGACGTACCGGGTGGGCCAGACGGAGGTGGCCGCGCTGCGCGGGGTGAGCCTGACCGTGCGCCGCGGCGACCACATCGCCGTGGTGGGCCCGTCCGGATCGGGCAAGTCGACGCTGCTCCAGTTGCTGGGCGGGCTCGACCGGCCGACCGCCGGCAGCGTCGTCATCGACGGCCACGACACGACGACAGTCGGCGAGGCCGAGCTGGCCCGCATCCGCAACCGGGTCGTCGGCTTCGTGTTCCAGGGCTTCCACCTGCAGCCCCGGACGTCGGCACTGGACAACGTGGCACTGCCCCTGGTCTACCGCGGCGTGCGCCGCGCCGAGCGGCGGCGGCGCGCGGCCGAGCTGCTGGACCGGGTCGGGCTCGGCGCGCGGGCGCGGCACCTGCCCGGCCAGCTTTCCGGTGGCGAGCAGCAGCGGGTGGCGATCGCCCGCGCGCTGGTGACCGAGCCTGCGGTGCTGCTGGCCGACGAGCCCACCGGCAACCTCGACTCCGCCTCCGGCGGGCACCTGCTCGACCTGCTGGAGCAGCTCAACGCCGAACACGGCGTGGCGCTGGCGGTCGTCACCCACGACCACGATGTCGCCGCCCGCGCCCGACGGCGGATCGTGATGCGCGACGGCCGCATCATCACCGACACCGAGCACGACATCACGGCGGCCCCGACCGGTCCGGCACGGGCATGAGGACGACCCACGCGGCACGGGTGGACTGCGGTCCGGCCGCGACGCGGGATGGACGGGGACGGGCATGAGGATCGGCGAAGCGGCGCGGGTCGCGGTCGGCGCGCTGGTGGCCGCGCGGCTGCGGACCGGGCTCACCGTGCTGGGCGTGATGATCGGGGTCAGCTCGGTGATGGTGCTGATCGCGATCGGCGACGGCACCCGCCGCGAGGTGGCCGGGCGCGTCGACCAGCTGGGCTCGAACCTGCTGCTGGTGGTGCCGGGCAAGTTGGAGATCGGTATGCCGACCGTCTCCCGCATGCAGCTGTCCGACGTGGAGGCGGTGGCTCGTGTCGTGGGGGACCCGAAGCGGGTCGCGGCGTCCGTCGCGTCCGGCGAGATGGTGCAGGCCGGCACGGCCAAGACCTTCACCACGGTGGCCGGCGTGCTGGAGAACAACCGCACCGTGCTGGTGCGCGACATCGCCCGCGGCGGGTACCTCAGCCGCACCGACGTGGACAGCGCCCGGCGGGTCGCCGTGCTCGGTGCCACCGTGGCACGGGTGCTCTACGGCGACGCCGACCCGGTGGGCCGTCAGATCACCGTCGCGGGGGTGCGGTTCCGGGTGGCCGGGGTGTTCGCGCCACTCGGGCAGAGTCTCGGCGTCGACCGCGACGACGAGGTGCACATCCCGCTCACCACGGCGCAGCGGCTGTTCGCCACGACCCGGGTGGACGGCCTCGCGGTGCGCGCCGACGACCCCGCGGGCATGGCCGCGCTCGGCGACCGGATCGTCGCCGAGCTGGCCGAACGCCACCCGGACAGCGCCTTCAGCGTGGTCACCCAGGACCAGATCCTCAGCGTGCTCGGCGACATCCTGGACGTGCTGACCGGCGTGCTCGGCGCCACGGCCGGCATCTCGCTGCTGGTGAGCGGCGTCGGCGTCGCCAACATCATGCTGGTGTCGGTGCGTGAGCGCACCCGCGAGATCGGCCTGCGCAAGGCCGTCGGCGCCCGCCCCGCCGACATCGCCGCCCAGTTCCTGGCCGAAGCGGTCCTGCTGACCAGCGTCGGCGGCGTGCTCGGCATCGCTCTGGGCGCGGCCGCCACGGTCGCCGTCGAGCGCCTGACCCCGCTGCCGACCCTGCTCACCGGCTGGTGCATCGCCCTGTCCTTCGGCGTCGCCGCAGCCGTCGGCATCATCTTCGGCGTCCTGCCCGCCCTGCGCGCCGCCCGCCTCGACCCCGCCCCCGCCCTCCGCACCGAATGAAAGGAAGGGCACCGTCGGCTCGCGTCAGCGAGCAGCAGCTCGGCACAACGCTTTGCGTGGCAGAAGGTGCCCTTCTTACCGCTCAACGGGGCGGTGACCAGGGCCGCGATCAGGCCTGGGCGAGCTTCACGGTCGGGGTGACCTTGACGATCACGCGCACCTCGTCGGCCTTGCGCCACGGGTAGGTGTCCTTGCCCAGGTACTTGTACGCGAGCTTGTCGATGTGCGCGTCCGCGCCCTCCTCGACGAACTCGACGTCGCCCTTCACCCACAGGGTGCGGTAGTCGTTCGCCTTGTCCACGATGGAGATCCCGACCCGCGGATCGCGGACCAGGCTGTTGTACTTCACCCGGCCCTTGGCGGTGTTGAAGAGGATGTGCTCGCCGTCGGTGTCGACCCAGACCGGAGTCACGTGCGGCGAGCCGTCGAAGTCGATCACGCCGACATGGGCCAGTTGGGGCTCGTTGAGCAGCGCGATGTCATCGTCGGTCAAAATAGTCATAGGACGCAATCTACCCGTTATCTCCGGCGGAGACGGCTACTCCGCGGGCATCGGAATGCGCAGCGACATGGTGCCGCGCAGGTCGAGCCAGGCGCTGCTCGGGCCGCGGACCAGCCGCATCACCACCTCCTGGCAGGACGGGCAGCGTGCGACCAGGCCGGGCGCGTGCGCGTACACCTTCATGCCCGCCACCGGTCCCTCGTCACCGCAGCTGACGCAGCGCCCCATGGCACTGGTCATGTCCACCGCGAAGATCTCGCGCAGCGGTCCTGCCAGCGCGTTGCCGTCGGTGAAGTCGTCGGAGAAGAGATCCATCACGGTATGCCTTCCGTCAGGTCCCGCTGGGTCCGAAGCGCTCGGTCTTCACCCGGCGCGCGTCGTGGCCGAGCGCGATCAGGATGTCCGCGACCGCCTCGACGAAACCGGTCGGTCCGCACACGAAGCAGGCCGGCTGGAAGTCCGGCGGCCAGCCGCCGTTGTTGACATCGGCCACGCCCAGCCGCCGCGGCGGCAGCGGCCAGCCCTCGGGCGTCTTGCGGGTGTACACGTAGCTGACGTCCAGCCCGAAGTCGTCGCGGACCCGGGTGCGCAGCTCGTCGGCGTAGTAGCGGTCCTCCGGCGTGCGCGCCGAGTAGATGAGGCGGAACAGGGCCTTGCTGCCCGCCGCGCGCCGGGCCCGGATCATCGCCATCAGCGGCACGATGCCCGACCCGCCGCCGATCAGCAGCACCGGCGCCGGGTCCGCGGACCGCCAGACGAACCACCCGCCCACCGGCCCCCGCAGCTCGATCACGTCGCCGACCGACAGGGTCTCGGTGAGGTACGGCGACACCTCCCCGTCCTCGACCAGCTGCACGGTCAGCACCACGCGCGAGCCGTCGGCGGGCGTGGCGATGGAGTAGCTGCGCTGCGTGCTGTACCCGTCGTCGGCCGTCAGCCGCACGTCGACGTGCTGGCCGGGCAGGTGCCCCGGCCAGTCGGGCACGTCGAACACCAGCGTGCGCGCGCTGGGCGTCTCGTCCCGGAACTCGACCAGCCTGGCCGCCCGCCAGACCAGCCGCGGGCTCAGTCCCCCTGGTACCGCTGCTCGCGCCATGGGTCACCGTAGTCGTGGTAGCCGGCGCTCTCCCAGAACCCCGGGCTGTCCTCGTCCGTCAGCGTGATGCCGCGCACCCACTTCGCCGACTTCCACAGGTACAGGTGCGGCACCAGCAGCCGGGCCGGGCCGCCGTGCTCGGGCGTCAGATCCTCCCCGTCGAACTTGTACGCGATCCAGGCCTGCCCGTTCCGCAGGTCCTCGTACGGCAGGTTCGTGGTGTAGCCGCCGTACGAGTGGACCATCGCGTAGTCGGCGGCCGTGTCCACGCCATCCAGCAGCACATCCAGGCTGACGCCCTGCCAGTCCGTGCGCAGTTTCGACCACTTGGTGACGCAGTGCAGGTCGACCGTCGGCCGCTCACTGGGCAGCGCCATCAGCTGCTTCCAGTCCCACCGGTGCTTCTCCCCGGCCTCCGTGATGATCACGAACTCCCAGGTGTCCGTCGGCACCCGCAGCGTCGGCCCCGCCGTCAGCACCGGGAAGTCCTCGGTCAGATACTGCCCCGGCGGCAGCCGCACCCCGCCGCCCTCAACTCCCCGCCGTCCCCGGAACCCCGGCGACACAATCCCACCCATCCCCCACAACTACCACCCCGCACCCCCGCCCACCCCCGCTCTTCCGCGTTGATCATGAACTTATGGCACGGCTCGACGGCGTGTCGCCGCCACAACTTCATGATCACCGGAGTGGCGGGCGCGTCCGGCGGGCACGTGCGGGCCGGGGGCGGAATGCGGAAAGGCGCGCCCGCAGTGCGGACGCGCCTTTCCGGTGGTGAGCTGAGGCTGGGGTCAGCGCTCGGTGACCGGGACGAAGTTGCGCTCCGGGGCACCGGTGTAGACCTGGCGCGGACGGCCGATCTTGGTGGCCGGGTCGCTCATCATCTCGCGCCACTGGGCGATCCAGCCGGGCAGGCGGCCCAGCGCGAACAGCACCGTGAACATCTTCGTGGGGAAGCCCATGGCCTTGTAGATCAGGCCGGTGTAGAAGTCCACGTTCGGGTAGAGCTTGCGCGAGACGAAGAAGTCGTCGGCCAGCGCGATCTCCTCGAGCTGCATCGCGAGGTCCAGCAGCGGGTCCGGCTTGGCCATCCGGCCGAGCACGTCCTGCGCCATGTTCTTCACGATCGCCGCGCGGGGGTCGTAGTTCTTGTACACCCGGTGGCCGAAGCCCATCAGGCGTACGCCGTCCTCGCGGTCCTTGACCTTGCGGACGAAGGCCTGCACGTCGCCGCCCTCGGCGCGGATGCGCTCGAGCATCGACAGCACGGCCTCGTTGGCGCCGCCGTGCAGCGGGCCGGACAGCGCGTTCACGCCGGACGACACCGAGGCGAACAGGCTGGCCTGGGCCGAGCCGACCAGGCGCACGGTCGACGTGGAGCAGTTCTGCTCGTGGTCGGCGTGCAGGATCAGCAGCAGGTCCAGCGCCTTGGCGAAGACCGGATCGATCTCGTAGCCGGTGGCCGGCACGCCGAAGGTCATGCGCAGGAAGTTCTCCACGTACCCGAGGGAGTTGTCCGGGTACAGCATCGGCTGGCCGATGGACTTCTTGTACGCGTACGACGCGATGGTCGGCAGCTTGGCGAGCATGCGCACGGTCGAGATCTCGACCTGCTCGTTGTCGAACGGGTCCTGGCTGTCCTGGTAGAACGTGCCCAGGGCGCTCACCGCGGCGGACAGCACGGCCATCGGGTGGGCGTCGCGCGGGAAGCCCTCGAAGAACCGCTTCATGTCCTCGTGCAGCAGCGTGTGCATGCGCACCCGGTCGGTGAACTCCGACAGCTGCGTAGCGCTCGGCAGCTCGCCGTACATCAGCAGGTACGAGACCTCCAGGAAGGTGGAGTGCTCGGCCAGCTGCTCGATGGGGTAACCGCGGTAACGAAGGATTCCCTCGTCGCCGTCGATGTAAGTGATCGCGGAAGTGCAGGCCGCGGTGTTGACGAAGCCCGGGTCGTACGTGACGTACCCGGTTTCCTTCAGCACCTTGCCGATGTCGAGCCCGGATGGGCCCTCGACGGCCGGCTGCACTTCCAGGGAGAGGTGTCCACCCGGGGTTTCCAGGTTCACGTCCGCCACGACTTCCCTCGCTTTATCGGGAGCTTCTTTTACCAAAGTTAAGTTTCAGGGTAAGCACTCGGCGGCGGCATCCGCCCCATCCGGGGCTGAGGGGAGAATCACGGTGCCCGGCTCGCTTTAAGCCGACTTACCCTCTTTTCTGTCGAATTAACAGGGGTTGTGTGTCCAGAGCGACTGCCTCGCGCGAGCCCGCGCCTTAGGCTGGACCCGTGGCGACGGAGCCCCTGGCGAGCGTGGACATGCCGGGCGAGGAAGCCGAACGTTGGCTGGCCCTCGCGGTGAAGTTCGCTGTCGCCAACGTGGAGTCGGGCGGCGGCGGACCCTTCGCGTCGATCATCGTACGCAGCGGCGAGGTCATCGGCCGCGGCGTCAACCGGGTCATCCGCGACCTGGACCCCACCGCGCACTCCGAGATCGTGGCCATCCGCGCCGCCTGCCGCCAGGCCCTGCACTTCCGCCTGCCCGGGGCCGTGCTGGTCTCCACGTGTGAGCCGTGCCCGATGTGCCTGACCGCGGCGCTGTGGGCCGAGGTCGGCCGCATCGTGTACGCCGTCGACCGCCACGAGGCCGCCGCGGCCGGATTCCCGCAGGTCGAGCTGTACGACCTGTTCGAGGACCCGCAGCACAAATGGACCGTGCCGGTCGGCAAGATCTCCATCGCGCAGGCCCAGGACCCCTTCGAGGCCTGGCAGCGCACCAAGCCCCAACGCCAAGCCCGCCCCTGAACCCGCGCCCCGCGCCCCGCGCCCCGCGCCCCGCGCCCCGCGCCCCGCGCCTGCAGTTTCGGGGAAACTGCGCCCATCCTCGACCGGATTCATGCACTTTCCCCGAACCTGCATGACGAGCCGGCCCGAGGCCGCACACCGGGCGTGAGGCTGGCCGGTCAGGCGGGGTGGGCCACTTTCCAGGCGGTGAGGAGCTGGGCCTCGTCGTCGCGGGTGATGCCGGCCCAGGGCTTGCGGGTCGGGCCGGTGGCGAGCCAGGCCAGGGTGTCGCGGGCGGTGTCGGCGAGCGGGCGCGGCGTGAGCCCCGCGGCAAGCGCGTCGGTGACGTCGCGGGACAGGAACCCGGCGCCCTCCGGCAGCGGCAGCCACATCGGCAGCGACCGCTCCCCGGCCCATGGCTCGACTCCCTGCGCCGCGAGGAACTCCTGGTCGACCCAGGTCACCTGGGGTGTGGCGCCGACGCCCTGCGCGATGCCGGCGAGGAAGTCCCCCCGGCCGATCGGGGCGCCGGTGCCGTCGTACACCCCGGAGAGCCGTTGCTCAGCGGCCTGCACCAGCCAGGCGGCCAGGTCGCGCACGTCGATCCACTGCACGGCGTCGCCGGGCGTGCCCGGGGCCAGCACCTCGCCGCCCTCGGCCACCCGCGCCACCCAGTAGTCGAAGCGGCCCGTCGGGTCCTCCGGGCCGACGATGAGCCCGGCCCGGCACAGCATCGCCCGGTCCGGCCCGACGGCGTCGAGCAGCGCCTGCTCGCAGGCGACCTTGGCCGGGCCGTAGTTCTCGCCGGTCGCGTCGTCGGTCTCCAGCGGCAGCGGGGCCAGCACCGGGGCCTCGGTCGCGCGCTGGCCCGGAGTGCTCTGGTCGCCGTAGACGGAGCAACTGGACACGTACACCCAGTGTGGGACGCGCGCGCCGAGCGCGGCGACCGCGTGGCGGACGTGGCTCGGCCGCCGGGCCACGTCGATCACCGCGTCGAAGTCCCCGTCGAGCCCGGCGAGCCCGCCCGGGGCGTCCCGGTCGGCGGTCACCAGCGTGGCCCCTGCCGGGACCTCGCCGGATGTGCCGCGGGCGACGCAGGTCACGTCATGGCCCGCGGCCACCGCGTGGGCGGCCACGGCGCGCCCGAGGAAGACAGTGCCGCCGAGTACCAGGAGTCGCATGGCCGCAAGCATCGCCGACCCGCCCGCCAATCGCACACCCGTTCGCCCTCGGCGTACCCGGCGCTCAGCCGGGTGGGATGAGGCGGTGGTCGAGGGCGGTGTGGCGGCGGCCCGCGCCGAGGGTGCGCACGGCGACCGCGAGGGCCCGGGTCGACCCGGCGAGCACGACCAGCTTCTTGGCCCGGGTGATCGCGGTGTAGAGCAGGTTGCGCTGCAGCATCATCCAGGCGCTGGTGGTCAGCGGCACGACCACGGCGGGATACTCCGAGCCCTGCGACCGGTGGATGCTGATGGCGTACGCGTGGACCAGCTCGTCGAGTTCGTCGAAGCCGTACTCGACGTCCTCGTCCTCGTCGGTGCGCACGATCAGCTTGTGGTCGTCGGGGGCCATGCCGGTGACCACGCCGACGGTGCCGTTGAACACCCCGGCCGTGCCCTTGTCGTAGTTGTTGCGGATCTGGGTGACCTTGTCGCCGACCCGGTAGACCCGCCCGCCGTAGCGGCGCTCGGGCCGGCCTTCGACCGCCGGGGTCAGCGCCTGCTGGAGCAGCTGGTTGAGGTTGCCCGCGCCGGCCGGGCCCCGGTGCATCGGGGTGAGCACCTGGATGTCGCGGCGCGCGTCGAGGCCGAACTTCTTCGGGATGCGCTGCGAGACCAGGTCGACCACCAGCGGCGCGGTCGCCTCGCTGTCGTCGCACTCGAAGAAGAAGAAATCAGGGAAGCCCTTGACCTGTGGGAACTCGCCGGCGTTGACCCGGTGCGCGTTGACCACCACGCCGGACTGCTGCGCCTGGCGGAAGATCTGGGTCAGCCGTACGCGGGGCACGACGTCGGCGTTGAGCAGGTCCCGCAGCACCTCGCCCGCGCCGACCGAGGGCAGCTGGTCGACGTCGCCGACGAGCAGCAGGTGCGCCCCGGGCGCGACGGCCTTGACCAGTTTGTTGGCCAGGATCAGGTCCAGCATCGAGGCCTCGTCGACCACCACCAGGTCCGCATCGAGCGGGTTGTCCCGGTCGTAGCTCGGGTCGCCGCCGGGCTGGAGCTTCAGCAACCGGTGCACCGTGGTCGCCTCGTGGCCGGTCAGCTCGGCGAGCCGCTTGGCGGCCCGGCCGGTCGGCGCGGCCAGCACGATCTTCGCGCGCTTGGCGCGGGCCAGCTCGACGATCGAGCGTACGGTGAAGCTCTTGCCGCAGCCCGGACCGCCGGTCAGCACCGCGACCTTCTCGGTCAGCGCGAGCCGCACCGCCTGCTCCTGCTCGGGGGCCAGCTCGTGGCCGGTGCGGGCCTTCAGCCAGACCAGCGCCTTGGCCCAGTCGACGCCGTCGAACGCGGACAGCCGGTCCCGCGAGGTGTTGAGCAGGGTCAGCAGGCTGCCCGCGAGACCGCGCTCGGCGCGGTGGAACGGCACCAGGTAGATCGCGGGCACCGAACCGTCGGCACCGGGCACGTCCTCCCGGACCACGCCCTCCTCGTCGATCAGCTCGTGCAGGCAGTTCGTGATGAGGTCGGCGGGCACGCTCAGGTCGGCGCCGTCGGAGTCGGTGACGGCGAGGATCTTCGCGGCGGCGGTGGTGAGGTTCGGGGCAGGCAGGAAGCAGTGGCCGTTGTCGGCGGCCTCGCTGAGCGTGTGCTGCAGGCCCGCCTTGACGCGCTGCGGGCTGTCGTACGCGATGCCGACCGCACGGGCGATGGTGTCGGCGGTGCGGAACCCGATCCCCCACACGTCGGCGGCCAGCCGGTACGGCTCCTCGCGCACCACCGTGATGGAGCCGTCGCCGTACTGCTTGTAGATGCGCACGGCGAGCGAGGTGGACACGCCCACGCCCTGCAGGAAGATCATGACTTCCTTGATGGCCTGCTGCTCCAGCCAGGCCGCGGCGATCAGCTTGGTGCGCTTCGGGCCGAGTTTCGGCACCTCGATCAGGCGCTGCGGCTCCTCCTCGATGACCCGCAGCGTGTCCACGCCGAAGTGGCCCACGATGCGCTCGGCGAGCTTCGGGCCGATGCCTTTGACCAGCCCGGAGCCGAGATATCGCTCGATGCCGACGATGGTCGCGGGCAGCACGGTGGTGTAGTTCCACACCTCGAACTGGCGGCCGTAGCGCGGATGCGAGGTCCAGCGGCCGGTCAGCCGCAGGCTCTCCCCCGGCTGCGCGCCGAGCAGCGCGCCGACCACGGTGAGCAGGTCGTTGCCGGACTTCTCGGTCGCCACCCGGGCGATGGTGTAGCCGGTCTCCTCGTTGGCGTAGGTGATGCGCTCCAGCACCGCCTCCAGCACGACACCCGGCGGGCGGTTCGGCGCGGCGGCCGGGGGCGAGGACAACGCGGTCACCCCGACATGGTGCCGTACCGGTGTGTCGAAACGCAGGCCGCGCCCCGGCGGGGCTCAGCGTTCGGGGCGGATGTTGGGGTTGAGATGGAAGGCGTTGTCCGGGTCGTAGGCGGCCTTGATTCTGGCGAGGCGGCGGTAGTTGTCGAGGCCGTAGCCTGCGACGACGCGCTCCTGGCCCTCCTGGCCGATGAAGTTGCTGTAGACCGCACCGGTGGACCACGGTTTGACGTCCGCGCGCAGATCGCGGGCCCAGCGCACGGCGCGCTCGTCGTCCTCGGCTTCGGTCCACAGGCCCAGCGGGTGCACCACCCACGGGGCGCGCCGCCACGGGACCGGGTATCCGGTCGGGCCCGCGGCCACCGCGCCGCCGTACGGGAAGAGCACGTGCTGCGACGGCGACGGGACGACCATGTCGTACGCCCGCGCGCAGAACAGCTCGATCGCCCTGTCGGGCAGCGAGTCCAGGTGCTCGGCGGACCAGTAGTTGCGGTAGCCGGGCGGGTCGTCGAACATGCACTGCAGCTCGGCGTAGGGCACCTCGGCGAGCAGCTCGCCCTCGTGGCCCAGCTTCAGCAGCGGCCCGATCACCTTGCGCGCCTGCGCCAGGTCACCGGCGTACGTGACGAGCATGGCGCAGGTCAGCTTGCCGACCAGGTGCGCGGGCACGAACGGCTCGGCGGGCCCGGTCAGGTAGATCACGCCGCCGCCGACCTCCTCGGGCGCGTTCTCCATGAAGTCGCGGTAGGCGCGGGTCACCTCGGGTCCCGCCTCCGGCCGCCACAGCAGCAGCGCCACCGAGGCCGTCGGCAGAGGGTGCAGGCGCAGCGTCAGGGAGGTGACGACGCCGAAGTTGCCGCCGCCGCCGTGCAGCGCCCAGAACAGGTCCGGATGGCTCTCCTCGCTGGCCACCACGGTGTTGCCGTCGGCGGTGACCAGCTCGGCGGCGACCAGATTGTCGCAGGCCAGGCCGAACTTG
Source organism: Catellatospora sichuanensis (assembly GCF_007483665.1). Classification (GTDB taxonomy): domain Bacteria; phylum Actinomycetota; class Actinomycetes; order Mycobacteriales; family Micromonosporaceae; genus Catellatospora; species Catellatospora sichuanensis. The sequence continues at coordinate 75,191 of NZ_VIQO01000024.1, read as the reverse complement.
CGCTCCAGCCAGCCGGAGCCGCCGCCGAGCGTGAAGCCGCCGACGCCGGTCGTGGACACCCGGCCGCCGGTGGTGGCCAGGTCGAAGGGCTGGGTGGCCCGGTCCAGGTGGCTCATCGTCGCGCCGCCGGCGATGCGTACCACGCGCCGCTGCGGGTCGACCGTCGCCTGGTTCATCCGGCGCAGATCGATGACGATGCCGCCCTCGGTCGACGCGGTGCCCGCCACGCCGTGCCCGCCCCCGCGCACCGCGATCTCCAGGCCCTGCTCGCGCCCGAACTCGATGGCCCGGGACACGTCCGCCGCCGTGGCGCACTGGGCGATCACACTCGGCCGCTTGGTGATCATCGAGTTGAACAGGGCGCGCGCTTCGGCGTACGGCGCATCCGCCGGCCCGAGCACCGACCCGGCGAAGCCGGCCCGCAGGTCGGCCACCACCGTCTCACCGAGGACCGTCATCGGAACTCCCCCCGCAGGCGCATGGCTGGGCCAGTCCGGGCTGGCAACGCCGGGATCCGCAGATCAGCCTAGTCAGGCCGGGGACATGTCACCGCAAAAAGCTACTTCTTCCCACATACCAGCTCGAAGGCGCGGCACGGCTGGGAAAGTCTGTGATCAGGGGTGGCTCTGATGGCTGCGGTCGGCACGGGACCACATCGCCGGGCGGCGTATCTGGCGACGGCGATGGGCATGCTGCACGCCCTGCTGGCACTGCTGTCGTTCTGGCTGCTGCACGACGTGCCGAAGCCCGGTTCATCGGACGCCGACCTGGTCGCTTACTACAGCGGCAGCGGCGGCCGCACGGTGCTGATCGTGGGCATCTACCTGCTGCCGGTGTCGGCCATCGCGTTCATCTGGTTCACCGTGGCGCTGCGCATGTGGATCTCCCAGCACGGCCATCCGGAGCATTTCCTCTTCTCGAACCTGCAACTCGTCGCCGGCATCGTGTACGCGGCACTGCTGCTGGTCGCGGCGGCGGCGTTCAGCGTCGACTCGGCGGTGGCCCGGCTGACCGAGGGCCCGGTGAACCCGCAGAGCGCCCGCGCCTTCCCGCAGTTCGGCCGGATGCTGGCGGTCATGCTCGACTCGCGTATGGCGGCCATCTTCGTGATGACGACGGCCGGCATCGGCCGGTCGACGAAGGTGCTGCCGTCCTGGTTCGTCTGGCTGAGCTACCCGCTGGGCCTGCTGCTGCTGTTCGGGGCCAGCTTGGAGACCGAGTTCGCCCTGGTCTTCCCGGCCTGGATCACGGTGCTCGCGGTGCTGCTCATCCTGCGGGTGCGGCGGTCCGCCGAGTCACGCCCCGGTGATCCGGTCACCGGGGCGTGACGCAGGTCAGCAGAACCAGCCGTCCTGCACCCAGCCGTTGCGGTTGACGTGGCCGTAGGCGAAGCCGTAGACGTAGCCGCCCTGCCTGGGGCCCTTGACGAGGAACGTCTGGCCCGCGTATAGCGTGCCCATCCAGGCGCCGAGCGGCTCGGTGCGCACGAACAGGGAATCGGCGCACACGGTCTCCCGCACGCCGACGGTGCCGTTGGCCGCCTGCGCCGCGGACGGCACGGCCAGCAGGGCGAGTCCGGTCACGATCGCGGCCGCCGCCCGGAGGGTCCTGGTCACCATGAGTCGTACCCTCCGATGCACTCGATCCGCATGAAGCCCCAGTCGTTGGGCCCGAAGTCGAAGGTCGCCGCCCAGCCGTTGTAGACCGGGTGCGCGCCCGGGGTGTGACCGATCTTGTTGCCGTACTCGAGCACCCGCTTGAGCCCGTGCGGCCCGGAAGCCGAGTCGTAGTTGTCGTAGAAGCTGGCGCTCTGGCAGACGTTGATCGCGTGCCGGGGTACGACGACTGCCTGGGCGGGGCTCGCGGTGGCGAGCGCACCCACGACCACCAGGGACGCGACGATTCTCGTGGAGATTCGCATATCCACCCTCTTCACTTGATGGTGATCGCGCCAAGCTATCAGGACTGTAGTTTCTGCACAAGGATCAAGGAAGCGATGAAACTTTCCTTTGCAGGACACGGTCCGGGGCGGGCGGACGGCGGCAGTTCACCGCCGGTTCGCGGCAGCCGGGCCGTCGGCCGGAAGTTGCGCGTCCGCCGCGTCGCCGATGACGGACTCGGGGTGGGCCGCGACGTACTCGTCGAGCGTGCCGGCCGCGGCCGCCTGGAACATCAACAGGGTCTGCGGGCTGATCGCCTGGGTGCCCTTGACCTTGGCGCGGTTGTACATGCCGTTGTTGGTCTTGAGCATGACCAGGTCGGCGGTGGCGAGACCGCGCAGCGTCCAGATGTAGTCGAACAGGTCGGCGTGCCCGGTGTCGAGCTTCAGCGTGCTGCCCGCGGCCTGGAGCAGAGAATTGATCTTGATCGGGTTGGTGATGACCCCGGCCGAGGTGACCTTGTCGCCGACCGCCTTCAGCAGCTGCTGCTGGTGGCGCTGCCGGTCGTAGTCGCCGTACGGACCGCTCTTGCGCTGGCGCACGTAGTCCAGCGCCTCCCAGCCCGCCATGTCGCGGCAGCCGACGTGGTGCACGTAGGTGTTGGGCAGGAACACCCCGGACTTCTTGCCGTAGGCGTACTGCGGTTTGCCGTCCACCACGACGAAGTGATCCGAGCGGGTCTCCTGGTCGACGCACATGTGCACGCCGTCCAGCTCGTCGACCACGTTCTTGAACGCGTCGAAGTCGACGACCGCCACGCCGTCGAACTTCAGCCCGGTCAGCTCGTGCACCATGTTCGCGGTCAGCGCGGCCCCGCCCTGCCAGCCCTGCCCGTTGCGCGAGCCGTAGGTGTAGGCCGCATTGGCCCGGGTCCGTGCGCCGTGGAAGTTCGCCTTCGGGTACGCCGGAATGTGCACCAGGGCGTCGCGCGGGATGGACATCAGGTATGCCCGGTCGTGCCCGGCCGGCACGTGCAGCATGATGATCGTGTCGGCCCGTCCGCTGCCCTCGACCCAGCCGTCGCGCGTGTCCAACCCCAGCAGCAGCAGGTCGATCGCACCGCGCAGGGTGCGGCCCTCGACCGTCGGCTCCTTGCGCGCCTCCCCCTCCAGCACCGAGCCGGTCTCCACCGCGCTGGTCAGGCTGTGCAGGTAGGACTGGGTGACCAGGGCGCCGCCGAAGCCCAGCGCCAGCACGAGCACCATCATGCCGAGCATCAGCACCGCCCACACCGGCAGTCGCCGCCGGCGGGGCCGGAGCGGGGGGATGTCGGGCAGGCCGCGGGGGCTCTCGAGCGGGGTCATCAGTCTCTCCGTGCCGGGGGTCTCCTGGCGAAGGACCATACCAGCCGTTAACTGATCATTAGCGTGTTTTGTCTCGTTCGCTGGGCTTGGCAGGTTTCAGAAGATCCGTACCGGGTACCTCGGAGGCAAGAGATATCCGCTATCTCGGAGGAGTTCGGACATGGGTATCAAGGACAAGATCAGCAACGAAGCCGAGAACGTCACGGGCAAGGCCAAAGAGGCCACCGGCAAGATGACCGACAACGAGAGCCTCGAGGCCGAGGGCAAGATGGACCAGGCTTCGGCGAAGGTGAAGAAGGCCGGCGAGAAGGCCAAGGACTCGATGAGCGACGCCAAGGACGCGGCCAAGGACGCCATTCGCCGGTAGTCGTCGCCGCCCATGATTGCGCCGCCCCTGCGGAAGATCGCAGGGGCGGCGCGTTCGGCTGCTCGATGCCGACCGTCGAGTCGGCGGTTCAGTGCTCGGAGCCGGAGAACGGCTCGGGCGGGTTGCGCGGGTCGCGGCGCTCCTCGGTGAGGCGCTCGGTGTCCTCGTGCCGGCGTTGCTCGTCGCGGTGCGCCTCGTCCCGGGTGTGCTCCAGGTCGGAACCGGCCGCCGGTTCGATCGGCTCGTACTCCTCCGGGCTGTGATCGGTCATGTTTTACCGCATACCCGCGCCACGGCCTGCACAAACGCTTGCGCGGAGGGGGTCGGGTGTATCCTGATCATCTCGGCGACATCCCGTGTTGTGCCCGCCGCGGGCCCGTCGCGACCCTATGATCTGTTGACATGACAGTCAGTGAACAGCTCATCACGGCGAGCAACGAGGAGCGGGCGGACCTTCGCGCCGAGCTGATCACTCTGCTCGACCGCTGGCAGGCCTGGCGCAACGACCCGGCGTACCCGGGCACCGGCCGGGTGGGACCGGCCTGGCAGGCGGGCCTCGACCGGGCCATCGCCGACACCCGGCAGTCCGTGGACGCGCTGCCGCCCGATCACGATCCCAGTGCGCTGGCCGACCTGACCCAGCCCCTGCTGAGCACCTTCTGGGCACACCGGCCGGGCCCGATGGCCGAGGTCGTCACCCAGGTGGCACTGCTGCGGCTGCGGGCCGTGGCGATGCACGGCCGGGTCGCCCGACAGCTCGCACAGGAACTCGCGCAGCAACCCGTGGGCACCGCCGCGAATTGATCGTCCGGTTTAGCCCCGCCGAGGGACGGGTACCTCATCGGCGATGGGGAGTGTTCCTCGAGTGGGGAGATCGAAGTGCTTGTTCTAGGCCTGATTCTGTTGCTGCTGGGGTATTTCCTCAACATCAGCATCCTCTGGACCATCGGTCTGATCCTGCTGATCGTAGGTGCGATCCTCTGGATCCTGGGCGCGGTGGGACGCCCCGTGGGCGGACGACGGCATTATTGGTGACAGGATCTCAACGACGAAAAGGGGCGCCCGCGGGCGCCCCTTTTCCTGCTCCAGCGGCGCTATCGCCGCTCGTCCGCGGCGGCCGGTCGGGTCGACGCGGCCAGCACGACCGCGATCAGCAGCCCGGCCACCGCCTGCACCACCGGGATGCCCGTGTAGAGCTCGGGCAGCGCCTGCGCCGCGATGCGCGTGCCCGACGGGTCGAGCATCTCCGGCGTGAACAGGAAGCCGATCGCCAGGTAGACCGACCAGGTGAACAGCCCGGCCAGCGCGGCCAGGGCCCACAGGCCGCCGCGGCGTGCGGGCGACGGACGCAGCCACAGCACGGCCAGGTCGGCGAGCACACCGGCGACCAGCAGGCCCCCGATGAGTTCGAGGTTGCCGAAGCCGGTGATCGCCGCGCAGAGCGCGCCGATGACCGCGTAGACGACCGTGACGCTGCCGGGCGGCAGCGTCCAGCGCCGGGCCAGCGTCAGGATCGGAATGATCAGCACCAGGTTGGTGACCAGGATCGAGGTCGCCATGTCCGAGCTGAGCCGCTCGTCGAGGTTGGTCAGCGCCATCATGATCCGGCCCGGGGTGTACACCAGCGCGTTGGCGTACTGCAGGAACAGCAGGACCAGCGTGGCGCCCAGGGCGATGGACAGCACCGCAGGCAGCAGCCCCAGCAGCCCGGGGGCCGGGTCGGTGCGGCGCGCCCACGCCGTGCGCAGCGGCGTGGTCACGATGATCATCATCGCGGTGACCAGGCCCAGATGGGTGGGGCTGAACAGGATGTCGATGGTCTGCTCGACGCCGAACACGACGTGCCAGAGCATGTCCCCGAGGCCCGCCAGGGCGAACCCGCCGATCGCCAGCACCGCCGCCGGGTAACCGGCCGGCATGGCCCGCAGGTCGGGCAGCCGCCCGCCGCGGAACGCGGCCCGGCAGGTCCACAGGATCCAGCCCGCGGTCACGATGAAGCCCCAGTAGAACACCGCGTGCCACGGCGTGAAGAACGTCTCCAGCTGCGGCACGTTGTTGTGCGCCCAGGCGTCGACCATCAGGCCGATGGTGAACCACGTGCCCAGCAGCACGGTCACCAGGTCGGTGCGGTATGAGGTCACCGGCCGGTCCGGATCGGACGCCACGGCGACCTGTTCGGGTGCGGTGCTGACCATGTGGATCCCCATCCTGCCGTGAGCCGGTTCCGTGGCGGACAAAGGATATCGCCGACGATCACCGTCTGCCGACCGCAGGAGTGGCCACCAACGGCGGCCCACCGATCTACGCAGGTCAGAGCAGCGTACGGGAGGCGGCTTCCGATTCGGCGAGCCGGAAGCCGCCTGCCCGCCGCGCAGGATCAGGGGGTCGTGGTAGGCGCGGCCGAGGCGGTGGGCGCGGCCGGAGGCACGGGCAGCGGGGCGCCGCCGTCGGGCAGCGTGTTCGGCGGGAACGGCCAGGGCATCGGCTGCCCGTCGAAGTCCCGCTTGCGCAGCCGCTCCAGCAGCTGGCGCTTCAGCTCCTGGTCGCGCAGCCGCTGCTCGGGGCGCACCCGCTCCTCACGGTCCCGCATACCGCCCCAGGGACCGCGCTCGTGCCGGTCGAACTCGTGGTGGCCGCGGTGGTGCCCCGCCATCAGGCCCGCCGCGAGGCCGAGGCCACCGCAGACCACTCCGCCCAGCAGGAACGCGATCAGCAGCGCGGCCAGCGTTCCCACGGACGGCCGGGACCAGGTGCGGGCGGGCGGCGCGGGCCGTGGCTCCGGAGCCGGCTCGGGGGTGGTGTCGTCGACCGGCTGCTGCGGCTCGGTGGTCATACGGGCTCCCAGGCTGAGGGGGTACGGCAGGACGCCGGCGCTGCCGCGCGGGCCGGGTACCACTGTGACACCGTGCGGCGCTGCGCGGAAGCCGGGCGTGGTACACATGGGCCGGTGGACGCTGAGGAGGAGCCGGGCGGACGGCGCGTGGAGGACCTCGTGCTCGACGCCGCCCGTGACTGCGTGCTGGCGTACGGGGTGCGCCGGACGACGGTGACGGACGTGGCGCGCCGGGCCGGGGTGTCCCGGATGTCGGTGTACCGCCGCTGGCCCGACGTGCAGAGCCTGGTCGGCGACCTGATGAGTCGCGAGTGGCACCGCGTGATCGTGGACGCGGCCCGGCAGGCCGCCGCGGCCGACGGGCCCTTGCGCTCCCGGCTCGTGGCGCAGTCCGTGGCCGCCGCGGCGACGCTGCGGGCCCATCCGCTGCTCCGCAAGATCATGGAAGTGGATCCCGAGATCCTGCTGCCGTACATGCTGGACCGGCGCGGCGCGGGACAGGAGGAGATGCTCGGCTTCCTGGTCGAGATGATCGCGGCGGGGCAGGCCGAGGGCTCGGTGCGCGCCGGTGACCCGGCCCGCCTGGCCCGGGCCGTGCTGCTGACCGCGCAGTCCTTCGTGCTGTCCGTGGCCACCGTCTCCGACGGGCACACCCCGGCCGAACTCGACGACGAGCTGGGCCTGCTCCTGGACCGCTACCTGTCCCCCGCCCCCACGACCGGCAGCCGCGGACGAACCGCCTCCAGCTCACCGCGCTAGCACCAGGCGTCCACCGCGCCGCATCGCACCACCCGCCCTGTCATCGACGTTGGCCTATCACATCGAATTCAGGTCACCTGGAATCGATGTGATAGGCCAACGTCTATGAAAGTCGAGGGGCCGGCGTCTATGGCAGGGTGGGGGCCAGGATGGACAGGGCGGCGGGCAGGGCGCGGATGCGGAGTTCGCCGAGCACGGTGAGCGGGTCGCCGTCGGCGTACGCGGGCACCCGGCGGTCGGTGGCCACGGTGACCGTCGTCCCGCGCAGCACGGTGACCTCGGGGCGGCGCACGTGTGCGCCGGTCCGCATCTCGCGGAGGATCAGCGGGAACAGCATTTTGGACGCGTCGCCGAGCACGATCACGTCGAGCAGCCCGTCGTCGACGGCGGCGTCGGGCGCGACGTGCAGTCCGCCGCCGTAGTAGCCGGAGTTCGCCACCACCACGGAGTACGCCCGCACCGGAGTGAGCCGCTCGCCGTCGACGGTGAGCCGGTAGACCGTGGGCCGCCAGCCGACCAGCGCACGTGCCGCGGCCAGCGGGTATACCAGCCCCGCCGGGGTGAACCGGGCCTGGTTGGCGCGCTCGTTGGCGGCCGCGTCGACCCCGGCGTACACGCTGCCGAGCACGATCTCGCCACCCGCGTCGAGCACGTCGGCGCGGCGCGGCTCGCCGTGCAGCAACAGCGACGCGACCTCCTCGGGACGGCTCGGCAGGCCGAGTTGCCGGGCCAGGTCGTTGCCGCGCCCGGCAGGGACGACGCCCAGCACGCCGTCCGTGCCCGCCAGCGCGGCGCCGAGGCAGCGCAGCGTGCCGTCGCCCCCGGCGGCCAGCACCGTCTCGCCGTCGGCGGCACAGCGCCGGGCGACCTCTCGGGCCTGCCCGACGCCCCCGGTGTACTCGACGCGCACCCGCGCCCCGCCCGCGCGCAGCAGCTGCGCGACCGGCATCAGCCGGGCCAGCCCACGGCGCGCGGCCGGGCCCACCACGGCCGTGAACGACCTGGCCATCAGGGCGCCGGGCGGGGCGCTACGAGGATGCCCGGGTTCAGCACCCCCGCCGGGTCGAGTTCGCGCTTGACGGCGCGCAGCACGTCGACCCCGAGCGGGCCGACCTCCTGGGCGAACCAGTCGCGGTGCTCGGTGCCGACGCCGTGGTGGTGGCTGATCGTGCCGCCGGCCGCGATGATCGCGTCGTTGGCCGCCGCCTTGGCCCGCTGCCAGCGCGCCACCGGCTCGTCGCCGAATGCGGTGACCACGGTGAAGTAGAGGGAGGCCCCGGTCTCGTACACGTGCGACACGTGGCACAGCACCATCGACGGCACGGGCAGCGCCGCGAACAGCGCCTCGCGCACGGCCTCGTACAGGCCGGGCAGCGCGGACCAGAACGCCGCGGTCTCCAGGGTCTCGGCGAACGCGCCCGCGTCGAGCAGCGCGTCGCGCAGGTAGGGCGCGTCGAACCGGTGCGCGGCCCACTGCTCCCCCGGCTCGGTGCCCAGCTCCTGCCCGCCGCATTCGCGCAGCACCGCCGCGGTCTCCGCCACGGCGCGCTCGACGGACGCGCCCTCGTGGCCGACCACGAGCAGGCAGCCCCCGTCGCCGCGGCCCCGGCCGGTCGCCCCGAGCATGGTCTCGACCTCGTCGGACAGCCGCAGCACGGTCGGCCGCGGCCCGTCCTGGGCCAGCCGCCGCGCCGCCGCGACACCGTCGGCGAACGACTCGAACCGCCAGCCCTCGTAGTGGCGCTGCGCGGCGACCGGACGGACCCGCACGGTGACGTCGGTGATGACGCCGAACGCGCCCTCCGAGCCGAGGAACAGGCGGCGCAGGTCGGGCCCGGCCGACGACGCGGGGGCGCGGCCGGTGGTGAGCGTCCCGCGCGGGGTGGCCACGGTCATCCCGACGACCATGTCGTCGAAGCGGCCGTAGCCGGCCGAAGCCTGACCGGAGGAGCGGGTGGCGGCGAAGCCGCCGATGGTGGCGTACTCGTACGACTGCGGGACGTGGCCGAGGGTGAAACCGTGCTCGGCCAGCAGTTCGTCGGCGCGCGGCGCGGGCAGCCCGGCCTGCAGCACCGCGGTGCGCGACACGGGGTCGACCGCGATCAGCCGGTCGAGGCGGCGCAGGTCGAGCGTGAGGTATCCGTCGGCCTCGGGGGTGAGCCCGCCGACGACCGAGGTGCCGCCGCCGAACGGCACCACCGCGAGCCGGTGCTCGGCACAGACCGCCAGCACGGCCAGCACCTGGTCGTGGTCGGCCGGGGCGACGACCGCGGCCGGGAGCGCGGGCAGCTCGCCCGCGCGCTGGTGATAGAGGTCCGGAGTGGACTTGCCCGACGCGTGCAGCGCACGCTCGGCGGCGTCGGTGCTGACGTGCTCCGCACCGACCACGGCGGCCAGGGCGGCGAGGGCGTCCGCGGCCAATGCCGGCGGCGCCGCCACGGCGTCCAGCGCGACGGGCGCGGTCGGCGGCGTCACCTCGAAGACCTGCTTGAGCAGCCCCGCCACGGCCTCCGGCAGCGGCTTCGCGTGCTCCGGTGTGCCCCAGCGCGCCCAGCCCGCGCGCCGCTCTTCCCGCATCGCATCCATGTGTGACAGAGTTACATCTAGTGTCACTTCGGCGCAAGGAGGAGACCGTGTCGGACACCTCTCTCACCGCGGCGCGCCGGGCGCGCGAGCTGGCCGAGCTGACCGGCGAGGTGGTGGACGTGCTGGTGGTCGGGCTCGGCGTCACCGGCGCCGGGGTCGCGCTGGACGCGGCCACCCGCGGGCTGTCGGTCGCCGCCATCGACGCCCACGACCTCGCCTTCGGCACCTCCCGGTGGAGCTCCAAACTGGTCCACGGCGGGCTGCGTTACCTGGCCAAGGGGGAGATCGGGGTGGCGTACGAGAGTGCCGTGGAACGCGGCACGCTGATGGCCCGCACCGCCCCGCACCTGACCCGGGCGCTGGCGATGGTGCTGCCCGCCACGGCGTACACCGCGCCGCTGACCGTCGGGCTGGCCGGGGCCGGCCTGCGCGCCGGTGACCTGCTGCGCGCGGCGGCGGGCACCCGGCGCGCGATCCTGCCCGGCGTACGTTCGCTGTCCGCGGCCGAGGCGCGCGGCATGGTGCCCGCGCTCCGAACGGCCGGGCTGCGCGGGGCTCGGCTGTCCTGGGACGGCCAGCTGTGCGACGACGCCCGCCTGGTCACCGGGCTGGCCCGCGCCGCCGCCGGGGCGGGCGCGAAGGTGCTGACCCGCTGCCGCGCCACCGAACTGACCGGCGACGCGGCCGCCGTGATCGACACCCTCACCGGCACGCGGCACACCGTCCGAGCCCGCGCGGTGGTCAACGCGACCGGCGTGTGGGCCGGGCAGCTCGCCCCCGACATCACCCTGCGGCCGTCCCGCGGCACGCACCTCGTGCTGCCGTCGGCGCTGCTCGGCGGGCTGTGGGCGGGGCTGACCATCCCGGTGCCCGGCGAGCTGTCCCGCTTCGTGATCGTGCTGCCGCAGGCCGACGGCCTGGTGTACGTCGGGCTGACCGACGAACCCGTGGACGGCCCCGTGCCGGACGTGCCCGAGGTCCCCGAGTCGGATGTGGACTTCCTGCTCGACGTGCTCAACTCGGCGCTGGAGACGCCGGTGCGCCGGGCCGACGTGCTCGGCGCGTTCGCCGGGCTGCGGCCGCTGATGGCAGGCCCGCAGGCGCAGCGCGGGCGCACCGCCGACATCTCCCGGCGGCACGCCGTCGTACAGGGCCGCGACGGCGTGGTGACCGTCGTCGGCGGGAAGCTGACCACGTACCGGCGGATGGCGCAGGACACGGTGGACGTGCTGGCCGCGCGGCGGGGCGTGCGCGCCGGACCGTGCCGCACCCGCGACCTGCCGCTGCCCGGCGCGGCGGCGCGCGACCTGCTGGCCCGGGTGCCCGCGCCCGCCCGCCTGATCGCCCGCTACGGCACGGAGGCTTCGGCCGTGCTGGCCGAGGCCCCGGCGGAGCTCCACGGCCCGGTCGCGCCCGGCAGCCCGGTGACCGGCGCGGAACTGCTGTGGGCGGTGCGCCACGAGGGCGCGCTCACCGTCGGCGACCTGCTGGACCGGCGGACGCGGCTGGGGCTGGTGCCGCAGCACCGCGCCGCCGCGCTCCCCGCGGCCGAGCACCTCCTGAAGAACAACCCCTGAAGTGCAAGGAAGGGCACCTTCTTATCGCTATGCGTTGTAGAAGGTGCCCTTCCCATCCACCGTCCGGGTGGGCGGTGCGGTGAGCAGCGACGACGCGAACGGAGGCGGCATGAGCGGCGAAACGGGCCGGGAGCGGTCCTGGTGGGGCTGGGGGTGGGCGGACCAGGCGGTGGACGCCGACGGGTGCGCGAAACTGGCCCGGCGGGTCAGCCCGTTCCTGCCACTGGACGGCGCGCTGACGCCGGTGCCCCCGGTGCCGGAGCTGCCGCCGTCACGGCTGCGCCCGCCCGCGAGCGTCGCCGCGCTGTGCCGCGACGACGCGCGGACCCGGGCCGCGCACGCCTACGGGCGGGCGTACCGCGACGTGGTCCGGCTGCTGCACGGAGCGCTGGACAACCCACCGGACCTGGTCGCCTACCCACGCGACGAGCCGGACGTGATCGCGGTGCTGGACTGGGCCTCGGACGCCGCCGTGCCGGTGGTCCCGTTCGGCGGCGGCACCAGCGTCGTCGGCGGCGTCGAGTATCGCGGCGGCGGGCCGTGGCTGTCGCTGGACCTGACCGGCCTGTCCGGCGTGGTCGAGGTCGACGAGGTCAGCCGGGCCGCGCTGATCCGGGGCGGCACGTTCGGCCCCGACCTGGAGGACGCGCTGCGGCCGTACGGCCTCACCCTGCGGCACTTCCCGCAGAGTTTCGAGTTCTCCACCTTCGGCGGCTGGCTGGCCACCCGCGCGGGCGGGCACTACGCCACCGGGTACACGCACATCGACGACCTGGTCGAGTCGATGCGGGTGGTGACCCCGGCCGGGGTCGCGCAGTCGCTGCGGGTGCCTGCCTCGGGCGCGGGCCCGTCGCCGGACCGGCTCTGGCTGGGCTCGGAGGGCATCCTCGGCGTCATCACCGAGGGCTGGGCCCGGGTGCAGCAGCGCCCGTCGTTCCGCGCCGGGTCCGCACTGCGCTTCGACGGGTACGCCGACGCGGTGCGCGCCGTGCGGGCCGTCGCCCAGTCCGGGCTGCGTCCGGCGAACTGCCGCCTGCTCGACCCGCTCGAAGCCATGCTCGGCGCGGCGGCCGCCGACGGGTCCAGCCGGCTGCTGCTCGGCTTCGAGTCGGCCGACCACCCGGTCGACGCGCTGCTCGCGCGGGCCGTCGAGCTGTGCCGCGACCACGGCGGCATGGTAGAGGAGGCGGCGCAGGACACGACCGGGCGCTGGCGGGACACCTTCGTCGGCGCGCCCTACCTGCGCGACGGGCTGGCCCGGCTCGGCGTGGTGGTGGAGACGTTCGAGACCGCGTGCACGTGGGCCGCGTTCGAGACGCTGCACACCGCGGTGGTCGAGGCGGTCGCGTCGGCGGGCCTGTCCGAGACGGGCAGCCCGGCGCTGGTCACCTGCCGGTTCACGCACGTGTACCCGGACGGCCCGGCGCCCTACTTCACCGTGTACGCGGCCGGTGAGCGCGGCGCGCAGGTGCGGATCTGGGACGCGCTCAAGCAGGCGGCCGGTGACGCGATCGCCGCGCACGGCGGCACCGTCACCCATCACCACGCCGTCGGCCGCGACCATCTGCCCTGGTACACGCGGCAGCGGCCGGACCCGTTCGCACTCGCCCTGCGGGCCGCGAAGTCCGCCGTGGACCCGGCGGGCGTGCTCAACCCGGGGGTCCTGCTGCCCTGATCCGGGCAGTAAGAAGCCCGCTTCGGCGATCACGGGGGAAACCGTCGAAGCGGGCTTGCAAGCGAAGGTACCTCGTTTTCCCGGTTGACGCCATCCCCGTCTTCAGGAATTTCGGCGTACGCAACTGTCGGGCGCGGGTGGCACAATCCCGCGTCGTGAACGGGGAAACGGAACCGGGCTGGCTGCCCGCGGGCACGGGCTACCAGGTGGCGCTGCACGGCGGGCGGGTCGTGGCCCGCAACGCGTCGGGCGTACTGCTCAAGGGCCTGCCCGCCGCGTTGAAGGACGATCCGGTCGTGCTCGACCTGCGGCAGTTGCGCGAATGGCTGGCCCGCCACGAGGCGGAGTGCCTGGCCGAGGTGGAGCGCTGGATGGTGCGCGGGCTGCCGGTGGCCGCCCCGGTGCTGGCCCGGATCTGGGCCGACGAGGCCTGGCGGGCGGCCCTGCGCGATCTGATCGTCGCGCCCTACGGCGGGCACGGGCCGGACCTCGGGCGTGCCGGGTTCCTGCGCGACGTCGACGCGGCGCGCGGCGCGGGAGTGGTCGGCCTCGACGGCGAGTCGGCTTGGCTGGGCCCCGGCCCGTACGCCGTGCCGCACCCCGTACTGCTCGACGACGTCGACGAGCTGCGCGAGTTCGCGGCCGAGCTGGACGTCAGGCAGGGCGTGGCACAGCTGTTCCGGGAGGCGCACCGCCGTCCGGCGGGCCGTGGCGAGCAGGCCGCGCAGCTGCAGGGTTACACCGGGGCGCACTACGCGCAGCTGCGGCACGCGACCTCACGCGCGCTCGCGCTCGGCTACGCGGTGCGCGGCGGCGTCGCCCGCTGCCGGATCGCCGAACACGGCCGCGCGGTCGACGCCTGCGTCTGGCTCGGCGACGGCGACCCGGGCTACGAGACCTGGATCGGCCCGCTCCAGTTCGCCGACCCGTCCGGCCGGGGCGTGTCCGGTGACCAGGTCGGGCCCATCACCTGGTCGGAGGGCGTGCGCCTGGCCGCCGCCCTGCACGCCGGCCGCACGCGGACCAGCGAGTGAGGGAGCAGACCATGACGACGACGGCACCCGGCTCGTCCACGGCGGACGGCCTGCTCGACGCGGGCGCGGTGCTCGACGGCCCGGCGCCGGACGATCCGGCCGTCGCGGCGGTGACCGGGCGGGCGTACGCCCATCCGGCGCTGCCCGGCCGCACCGTGGTGCGACTGGTCAGCGAGCCGGTCGGCGCGGCCGAGGACCTGAGCATGGAGTTCCTCGGCTTCACCGCCGCCGGGGCGGTGCCGGTGGGGCACGGCCGGGTACGCGCGCTGGGCTTCCCCGCGTCTGCGCTGGTGCAGGACCCGGCCCACGGCCGCGAGGCGCTGGCCCTGGTCAAGGAGATGGAGAAGCTGGCCCGGCTGGCCCGGTCGAAGCCGGGCAACGCCCGCGACGGCTACCTCGCCGTGGCGAACCGCCTCGCCAGAACCGTCCCGCACTTCCTGCCGGGCTTCTGGGAGCAGGCCGGGCGGGCGTACATCGAGGCGGAGAACCTGCGCCGGGCCGCGGTCTGCTTCGGCGACGCGCGGCGCGCCGAGCAGACGTACGCGCTGCCCGTCGACGAGGCCCGGCTGCGTGACACGCACCTGGAGTTCGCGCTGGCGGGCGCGCTGACCGCGAAGTCGTTCCGCGACTACGCGCGCGATGCGCTCACCCGGGTACCGTCCGCGCAGGCGTACCCGCTGGTCCGCTCGGTCGCGGTGCGGCGGGTCGCGGGCGGGCTGCCGCCCGGCCCGGGACTGGCCGCCGACCTGCGGCGGCTGGCCAAAGCCGCGGGACTCGACGTGGCGGCCGAGGACGAATCCCTCGTCGCCGAACTGCTGATGCTGCCCGCGGTCGTACGCGCCGACGCGGGCTTCTGGACCGCCTATCGCAAGACGCTGCAGCGGCTGGCCCGCCGCGACCCGGCGGTGGCGGCACGGCTGCTGGAACTGCTGCCCGAGCCGCCGGGCTGGAAGGCCGACGTGTCCGAGGAGTGGCTCGACCTCATCCTCGACGCCGGCGTGCTGGACACGGCGGACGCCGACGTCGCCGCCTGGCTCGAACGCTTCGCCTGGTATCGGGCAAACCACCGCTGGGCCGTCGGCGCCGTCAGTCCGCGGCTGCTCGACCTGGTCACCAGGCTCGCGCCGCGGCTGCGGGCGGCGGGACGGCCGCTGCGGCTGCGCCCTACCGACGGCTCCGGCCCGGTCGACCTCAACCTCGTGGACGCCTGCCTCGCCCAAGGCGTGCCGGTGTCGATCGATCCGACACCCGAGGGGCTGCCGGTTACCCGCTGGGGCGACCTGGTCGGCGAGGGCCGCCGCGACCTGCGTGCGGTCGCCGCCGACCCGGACCTGCTGCCCGACCTCGTACGCGGCCTGTGGCGGCTGCTCGACCGGCACTCGCAGCTCGACCCGGAGGGCGCCGACGCCGCCAACCTGATCGCGACGCTGACCGCGGCGCCCGGCCTGCTCGTCGCGCTCCGGCAGGGCATCGAACGGCAGCGGCTGGACGGCAGCACGGTCGCCGGGCTGGAGGCGACCCTGCGCTCGCTGTACCCGCTGTGGTCGGCGGCCGGCGTCCGGCTCGCGGCCGGCGAGCTGCGCCGGGTCGCCGCGCTCGACGCCGCCGAGGTGCTGGCGGGCTCGCTGCGCGCGGGCCTGGTCGACGAGCTGGGCTGGCCCGCGTACGAGACGGCGGTCGCCGAGATCAAGCGGCTGGGCCTGTCTCCGAGCTGGCCGGCGCTGGCCGTGAGCGACGCCACCCGGGCGGTGACCGTCTCCCCCGACGGCACGTGCACGCAGCACGTGGTGCGCTCGCCCGCGAACAACTGGCACACCGAGGCCGCCTGCCACGAGCTCGGCGGACGGATGCTGGTGACCGGGAGTTCGCACTACGGCGACGGCTGGGCCTACTGGTCCGATCGTCCGGATCAGATGCTCAAGCTGCCGCACGACCCGTCGGCCCGAGCGGAGCGGACGGGGCACTCCGGACCGCCCATGCCCTACCTGCCGCTGCCCGGCGGAGGGGTCACCGGCGGCGACCGCCCCTGGCTGCCCGGCGAGCACACCCCACCGCCGCCCGGCCTGGTGAGCAGCGACGGTGTCACGTACTGGCGCTGCGAGCAGCAGCCCGAGGGGTGGCGCTGGCGGGAGTACGACCCGTTTACCGGTCGGCCCGGTCGGCACAGCATGCCCGCGTTCTTCACCGACGGCGTGCCGCACGAGTCCCGGCTGCTGCCCGAGTGGTCGTGGCTGCGTCCTGGCCCGGATGCGTTCGCCGGTTCTCCGCTGGGCGCCGCGGACGGTCTGCTCGGCTGGCGGGTGCACGTGCTGCCCGACGGCACCCAGCTCGGCACTTCGGTCGGCGGCCGCACCGTGCGGTGGCAGCCGACCGTGCCCGGCGAGGTGCTGGTGGGCGCGTTGCGGCTGCCCGGCGACGACCGTCTCCGCCCGGTCACCACCCGTGCCGACGACCGGTCTCGGGCCGCTGACCTCGCCGTCACCGTCTGGGCGCCCGACGGCGGCGGACCGCTGCAGGAATGCCTCGCCTCGCACAGCCGCCCACCGTTCCCGCACTGGCACGCGCTGCGGCCCCGCGACGCGGCGGCCTCGGCGGCCCTGCGCGCGGTGACCACGCCGCTCGCCGCCGCGCTGCTGGCCGACGCCCGGGGCGGCAGCGCCGCGACGGCCGACTCGATCGATCAGGCGATCGCCCGGCATCTGCCCGAGGTCACCGATCCGACGCTGCTGCGGGCACTGCGCGCCATCGTGCGCACCACGGTGCGGCTGGCGGCCAGGCTGGAGAAGTTGCGCGAGCTGCTCACCGCGAACGAGGCCGAGCAGGCCGCGGCGGGCCTGGCACGCAGCTCGTCCGGTGGGCCGCAGCCGGGACCGGACGGTGCGGTATTCGCCGGGCCGCGGGCGGGAGTGGAGGGCACCACGCCCGCTGCCCCGCCGGTCTCGGAGAAAGGTGCGCCGTCCGGCGAGCCGCCGCAGCCTGTCCTCGACGATGACCTGTCCCGTGCGCTGGCCGCCCTGGTCACGTGGCGGGGGCGGTACTTCTACGGCTCGAAGCACTCCCGCACCGCGGTGATGGGCCAACTCGCGGCGTTGACCCGGTTGTTCGCCGACCCGCCGGAGCAGGTGCCGCCGCCGGACGCCGAGTCGTCCTGGCCCTGGCTGCTGCGCGGGCTGGGTTCGGTGCTCATGGTCGCCGCCTCCCCGACCACCGCGCCGGAGTCGCGGCCGGTCCTGGCCAGGCTGCTGCGCGCGTTCGCGGCCTCGCCGTTCGCCGCGCCCGACCCGAGGATCCGCTTCGTCGAACTCGCGGTCTCCACCGCGCACAGCGCAGCCGAGGCGGGCGAGGGCGGGCGGCGCATCGTGTTCCTCTCCGGCGGTCACCGCCTGCACTCCGTCGGCCCGCGCTTCTCGCGGTACGCCGTGGACCGCTGCGCCGAGGCCGAGTTCGCGCCGATCGCGGGCATCGACGTGCACACCGCCATCCACCGGGGCGGCTGGGGCGACGCCGCCGCGCTCAACGCCGCGGCCGACCTGCTCGACGGCGAAGGTCCGGTGCCGTGGCGGGCGGACGGCCCGCGGCGGCTGGCCGAGCTGACCGGGCTGACCCGGGCCGAGGCGACGATGCTGCTGGCCGGGCTGCCGATCGGCGGCTGGAGCGAGCACAACCTCGACACCGCGCAGCGCAAGGCGATCGGCCTGTCCGCCGCCGAGGCGCGCCTGGCGGCGCAGCACTGGCACGGGATCGCGCGGCAGCACCGGATCGCGCTGCTCGACGCGGCCGTGCCGCCCGACCCGGCGGACCTGTGGCGGCACGGGCCGGACGTGGACGCGGTGGCGGCCCGGTGGATCACCCTGTTCGGACGGCGTACGCCGCTGCCCGAGGAGCTGCTGATCGAGGCGAAGCGGGTGGTCCCCGGCGGGATGGGGCAGGAGGTGCTGCGCATCATCGCCCAGCCGCAGCCCCGCACCTGGCTGTGCACCGACGGGGTGACCGACGCGGACTCGTGGGACCTGGAGACACACGCGAGCGGCGGCGACGCGTTCGACGAGGGCTGGCTGAAGGCGGCCGCGGCGGCGCTGGCCTGGCTGGCCTACCGGCTGCCCGCGGGCGACCCGCTGCGCGTCGCGCTGCCGCGTGCGCTGGACCTGGTCCGGCAGCGGCTGGACAACCCGAAGCTGGCCGTGGGCACCACGATCCGGCGCCTCGGCCTGGTGCCCGACGGACTGCCCGGAGTGTGGTGCAGCGCCGAGAACGGCGGTCACGGCACGTACCACCTGCTGCCCGCCGCGATCACGACCCCGGACGACCCGGCGCTGGCGCTCGGCGAGCCCGGTGTCGCGGACGCCCTGCGGCTGCTGCGCGACCCGTCCCTGGCCGCGGCACTCGCCGAAGCGGACGCGCTGCCCGCGGGGGCCTGGCCGCAGGACCCCCGGCACAGCGCGCCCGACCTTGTTGCGGCCGTGACCGCCGCACACGGGCTGGCGCCGGAGGCCGCCGCGTACTACCTGCAGCTGCTGGCGCTGCCCGACCCGAGCGACGCCAACGTGGCCCGCTGGCTGGGCGTCACCACGGCGCGACTGAAGCCGTCGCGGACGGCGCTGATCGCGGCCGGCCTGGTCGTCGGGGCGCGACGCGAACGGGCCGGACGCGCGGTGTTCCTGCCGGGCGGATGGCTGAACCTCAAGGCCCCGGCGCTGCCCGTCGAATCGTGGAAGGCCCCGCTGCTGGGCCTGCGTGCCGACACCGCACCGCCGCTGGGCACGGCCCTGCTCGGCCGCCCGGTCGCCGACCTGTTCCGCGCCGCGTGGACGCGGATCGAGGCGGGTGAGCGCCCCGCATGATCACTTGTTTCGGGTCGGAAAGTGCGGTCGGGCCGCAAGTTCCGACCCGAAACGGGGACCATCGACGCCGCTGAGCGGCTACGGCAGCGCGCCGTGCGGCGGAATCGCAGGTGGACGGGATGCGGGTCCCATACGCTGGCGTCGGACGGACGACGGGTGGTGGGCCGTGGCGGCGGTGGGGGCGGTCTCGCGGGCGCTGGCCGAGCTGCACGCGCGGCTGGCGACCGTGGACGAGGGCGCGGTCGCCGACTACATCCCGCAGCTGGCGCTCGCCGACCCGGCCACGTTCGGCCTGGCGCTGGCCAGCATGGACGGTCACCGGTACGCCGCAGGCGACGCGCTGGTCCCGTTCACCATCCAGTCGGTCTCGAAGCCGTTCGTGTACGCCCTCGCGCTGGCCGGACTCGGCCTGGACGCGGTCACGGCACGTGTCGGCGCGGAGCCCAGCGGGGAGGGCTTCAACGCGATCAGCCTGGAGCCGGGCACCGGCCGGCCGGCCAACCCGATGATCAACGCGGGCGCGATCGTCACCACGTCGCTGATCCCCGCCAGCGGCCCGGCGGAACGCTTCGACCGCATCCTGACCTGCTTGTCCGCGTTCGCAGGCCGCCCCCTGGACGTCGACGAGGCCGTGTACGCCTCGGAGTCGCGGACCGGTGACCGCAACCGGGCGCTGGCCTACCTGATGCGTGGCGCCGGTTCGCTGACCGAGGACGTCGAGGAGGTGGTGGACGTCTACTTCCGGCAGTGCGCGGTGCGGGTGACCACCGCCGACCTGGCGGTGATGGCGGCGACGCTGGCCAACGGCGGGGTGAACCCGGTGACCGGCGAGCCGGTGGTGCCGGAGCTGACGGCCGAGCGGGTGCTGGCGGTGATGGCGACGTCCGGCATGTACGACGCGGCCGGCGACTGGCTGCTGCGGGTGGGCCTGCCGGCCAAGGGCGGCGTGTCCGGTGCGCTGATCGCGTGCAGCCCGGCCCGGTTCGGCATCGCCGCGTACAGCCCGCCGCTGGACGCGGTCGGCAACCCCGTGCGCGGCGTGCTGGCGCTGCGCGAACTGTCCGAACGCTACGCCCTGCACCTGATGCACCACCCCGGTACGGCTCCGGTGACCGCCGCCTGGGACATGCACGGTGAGGCCGTGGCGCTGGTGATCGCCCAGGGCCCGCTGGAGTTCACCGCGACCGAGCGGCTGCTGTCCATGCTGGCGGAAGCGGTCGCGCCGCTGCCCGCGGCCGGCGGCGTGGTGCTGGACCTCGACCGGGTGTCCCGCGTCGACCGCGCCTCGGCGGCGATGGCACGCGAGGAGCTGACCGCGCTCCGGCGGCGCGGGCTCACCGTCGCCGCCGTGGGCGAGGCCGGGGCGGCCGTGCTCGACGACCCCGACCACGTGTTCGCCACCCGCGAGCGGGCCCTGGCCTGGTGCGAGCAGCAGGTCGGCGCGTCCGAACCGCCGGACGGGCAGCAGCAGACCGGCGCGTCACCTCCCGACAACCGGCACTGGTAGCGGGCCGGAGTGCCCGAAGCCCGGCACCGGTGGCAGGCCGGGTGTCAGAAGCGCCAGAAGAGCGGGACCACCAGCACGGCGACGACGCCGAACCAGGCCAGCATCACCGAGCCGAGCGGCCAGTAGTCGCCGAAGCGGTAGCCACCGGGACCGAGCACCATCATGTTCGCGGGGGTGGCCACCGGGGTCAGGAACGCCGCGGCGGCGGCCACCGTCACGCACATGATCACGGGCCGCACCGAGACGCCGAGCTCCGCGGCGGCCGACACCGCGATCGGGATGACGATCAGCGCCGTCGCGGTGTTGCTGACCAGCTGCCCGAGCACCGAGGTGAGCAGGAACAACCCGAACAGCAGGGCGTACGGGCCGCCGTCGCCGACCGCCGTGACGAGCCCGTGCGCGACCAGTTCGGCCGCGCCGGAGCGCTGGATGGCGACCGACAGCGGGATCATCGCGCCGATGATGACGATGGTCGTCCACGAGACGGCCCGGTAGGCCTGCGCCACGGTGACCACCCGCAGCACGATCATCGCCCCCGCGGCCAGCATGCCGGCCACCGCCGCCGGGACGATGCCGGTGGCCAGCAGCAGCACCATCGCGGCGAGCACGGCGACGGCCCGGTAGGCACCGGGGCCCAGCGGCACGGCCTGGCGGCGCACCAGCGCGGGCGAGTCCACCACGAGCACGTCGGGGTCGGCGTCGACGTTGCGCTCCAGCGCGGCCCAGTCGCCCTGGACCAGCAGCGTGTCCCCGGCGGCCAGCTCCGTCCGGCCGGGACCCTGGTGGTGGCCCCTGCGCTGCACGGCGAGCACGACCAGGTCGCCGCTGTCGGTGACCATGCCCGGGAACGCGGTCGCGCCGACCAGGCCGGAGCGCGGGCCGACCACCACCTCGGCGACGCCGAACTCCCGGTTGAGCAGCGCGCCCACCACATGCTCGGCGGCCGCGCCGGGCAGGATCTCCAGTCCGTGCTCGGCCGCGAACCGGCCGGCGGTGTCCCCGTCGCCGCTGAGCACCAGTACGTCGCCCGGTCCCGCCGGACCGGCCGAGCGCGGCACGCCGTCGGCGGTCTGCACCCCGAGCAGCACCAGCCCCGGATAGCGGACCGGATCCGGCGGCAACGGGGCAGCGCGCCCACCGTGGCCCGGGGCACCCGGCCCGACCGGCCCGGTTTCGGCCGTGCCCACCGGCACCGGCGGCGGGACCAGCAGGCGGTGGGCGTCCTGGTCGAGGCGATACTGCTTGGCCAGGGTGCGGGCGTGGCGGCTGAGGTCGCGCGGCATCGTCTCGGCGGTGCGCCGGGGCAGCAGCCGGTGCCCGGCCAGCACCGCGATGGCGATCACACCGACCACCAGCGGCACCCCGGCCAGCGCGAACTCGAAGTATCCGAAGTCGCGCCCGCTCGCCTCCTGGGCCGCCTCCGACGCGATCACGTTGATCGGCGTACCGGTCAGCGCCAGCATCGACCCGGCGTGGGCGCCGAAGGCCAGCGGCATGGCCAGCTCCGACGGCGCATGTCCGGTGCGCACGGCGAGGATGACCACCATCGGCAGCAGCGCCGCCACCGCCCCGTTGACGGTGATCAGCGCGGTGAGGCCCGCGACCAGCAGCATCACCAGCACCAGCAGCCGGGTGCGACCGGTGCCCGCGTGCGCCATGAGGGTCTGCCCGGCCCAGGTCGTGACGCCGGTGGCATCGAGGCCCTCGCTGACCACGAACAGGCTCGCCACGAAGATCACCACGGGGTCGCCGAACCCGGCGAAGATCTCCGCCGGCCCGAGCAGCCCGGTGAAGTAGAGGCTCAGCGCCGCGCCGAGCGCCACCACCTCGACGGGCAGCCGGTTCCAGGCGAACAGGACGACCACCGCGCCGAGGATCGCGAACGCGACCGCCGCCTGGCTCACCGGCGGACTACCCCAGCTCGACCGGCGCGCCCGGACCGAGCGGGATGCCCAGCAGGTACCAGACCACGAAGAACAGCGTCCAGGCCACCGCGATGATCAGCATGTACGGGATCATCAGCGAGATCACCGTGCCGACGCCGGCCTCCTTCTTGTACTTCTGCGCCAGCAGCACGATGAACGGCAGGTACACCATGAGCGGGGTGACCACGTTCATCGGCGAGTCGGCCACCCGGTAGGCGGCCAGCACGGTCTGCGGCGCCACGCCCAGGCGCAGGAACAGCGGGACGAAGATGGGCGCGAAGATGGCCCACTTCGGGATGACGCCCGGGATGATGATGTCCAGCAGCAGCACCACCAGGATGAAGCCGATGAGCAGCCACAGCGGCCCGATGTTGGCGCGTTCCAGCCCGTCGGCCATCTTCACCGCGGCGACGGTGGCCATGTTGGTGTAGTTGAAGTACGCGATGAACTGGGCGATCACCAGCAGCATGAAGATCAGACCGCCGAGCCCGGCGAACGTCTTCGTGATCGCGTCCATCGCCGCGGCGCTGCCCTTGAGCGTGCCCGCGCCCGCGCCATAGCACAGGCCGCAGACCAGGAAGACCAGCATGATGATGAAGATCAGGCTGTCCATCAGCGGCGAGTTCTCGACCAGGCTGCCGGTGACCTGGTTGCGCAGGATGCCCCACGGTTTGGGCGGAACGGACAGCAGCAGCAGCACGGCCAGCACGGCGAGCAGGCCCCAGAAGGCGTAGCGCAGCCCGCGGGCCTGCGCGGCCGGGGCCGCGTCGCCCTCCACCGGTGCGGCCTCCGGCACGTCGGTGGCCTCGTGCGACACCGCTCCGGTGTACTTGCCCAGCCGCGGCTCGATGACCTTCTCGGTGATGAAGGTGATCAGGAAGGCCAGGAAGATGGTCGAGCCGATGGCGAAGAACATGTTCGCGGTGAGGCTGATCTTCCTGGCCGGGTCGGCCAGCGCGACCGCCTCGTTGGTGATCTCGGTGATGATGCCGTCGACCGGCGTGATGAGCACGTTCACCATGAACGTGCCGCCCACCGCGCCGAACGCGGCGGCGAGCCCGGCCAGCGGATGCCGTCCGACGCTCATGAAGGCGACCGCGCCGAGCGGGATCAGCACCAGGTATCCGGCGTCGGAGGCGATCGACGACAGGATGCCGACGAGCACGATGATGAAGGTCAGCGACCACGGCGGGGCGGTCGAGACCAGCTTGCGGATCAGCGCGCCGATGAGCCCGGCCCGCTCGGCCAGGCCCACGCCGATCATGGCGACCAGGATGACGCCGACCACGCCGAAGTTGGTGAAGTTGGTGACCGCCGAGGTGAAGATGAACCGGATGCCGTCCGCGGTGAGCAGGCTCTTGATCGCGGTGGTCTCGGTGTGGGTCTTGACCTCGGGGTGGTAGAACTCCTCGGGCGGGATCTCCAGCGAGGGTTGCTGGGTGCCGCCGGGATAGGTCTCCTGCGCCACCACCGGCGCGGGCGCGGCCGTCTCGTAGGTGACCTGCACACCGATCGCGGCGAAGACCGCCGAAAGCACGATGATCAGGCCGATCAGGATCAGGAAGATCATCACCGGGTGCGGCACCTTGTTGCCGACCTTCTCCACCCCGTCCAGCATCCGCTGGGTGAACGGGCGCTTCCCGGCCGGCGCCGTCGCTGCTGCTGCACTCATGCGCACTCCTTGGCGGACAGTGGGGCCGGCTGCGGGCGTTGGAAGGCCAGCGCCAGGTCCAGCAGCAGGCGCGCCCCGAAGCCGGTGCAGCCCTGCGGGTACCAGGTGCGCGGCTTGTCGTTCTGCGCGGTGCCGGCGATGTCGATGTGCGCCCACGGGGTGCCGGTGACGAACTGCTCCAGGAACAGCGCGGCGTGGATCGCTGCCGCGTTCGCGCCGCCCATGTTCTTGATGTCGGCGACGTCGGAGTCCATCTCGCCGCGGTAGCGGTGTGCCATCGGCAGCTGCCAGACCTGCTCGTCGACCCGCGCGGCCGCGGCCCGCACCTGGTCCACCAGGCCCTGGTCGTTGCCGAACACCCCGGCGATCTGCGCGCCGAGCGCCCGCAGGCAGGCCCCGGTCAGCGTGGCGATGTCCACGATCGCGTCCACCGGCTCCTCGGTGGCCAGCACCAGCGCGTCGGCCATCACCAGGCGGCCCTCGGCGTCGGCGTTGACCACCTCGACCGTGGTCCCGCCGCGCATCGTGAGCACGTCGCCGAGCTTGACCGCGGTGCCCGAGGGCATGTTGTCGGTGCACATCAGGTAGCCGGTGACCGCCACGGGGCAGTCCAGCTCGCGCAGCAGCATCATCGCGGCGAGGATCGCGGCCGCGCCGGACATGTCGTTCTTCATGGTCGCGTGGACCGCGTCGGCGGGCTTGAGGCTGATGCCGCCGGAGTCGTACATGATGCCCTTGCCCACCAGCGTCAACCGGGGCACGTCGGGGTCGCCCTCCGGACGGTAGCGCAGCTTGATCATGCGCGGCTCGTCGGCGCTGCCCGCGTTCACCCCGAGCAGCCCACCGCAGCCCAGTTCGGTGAGCGCATCCCGGTCGTACACCTCGACGGTCAGCCCGCTGTCCGCGCCGAGCTGCGCGGCGACCCCGCCCAGCCGCTCCGCGGTGAGCAGACTCGGCGGCGAGTTGGCCAGGTCGCGGGCCAGCGCGGCGGCCCTGGCGTACGCGAGCCCGCGGCCCACCCCGCGCCGCACCGCCTGCACGTCGTCCGGCGCGGCCACCACGGTCAGCGCGTCGACCGGCGGCGCGGGTTCCTTCTTGAGCACCTCGAAGCGATACCGGGCGAGCAGCATGCCCTCGACCGCGGCCTGTCCGGCCGTCTCGGGCGGCACGCCCGTCACCCCGTCCAGCGCGAGCACCAGCCGTCCGGCGGTGCCGACCGCGCGGGCGTACGCGGCGGCCGCGTCCCGCAGCCGGTCGCCGTCGAGTTCCGCTGGGTCGCCGACGCCGACCGCGACCAGCGCCGGCCCGCCCGGCTGCGGCAATGCCAGTGTCTGCCCGAGCTTGCCGGTGAACTCGGCCTCGGCCAGGTCGCCCCGGTCCACGCCCAGCGCCTCGGGCACCGGGCCCGAGGCGGCCACCAGCACGCCCATCGGCGCGTTGCCCACATCAAGGTCCCCGGCCGCGACCACGGCCACCTCGGGCACCCGCGTCCAGGAGGGGACGGGGTCGAAACCTGTCGCCGTCGCTGTCATTCCACCGCTCCTTCTTGCCGACGGCACCCCACCGATTCGTGCAGCCCTGAAGCACAGCATCGCGGCTCTTCGGTGAATTTGCGGACGTTTTGCGAGGATTGGTCCGCCGGCCCGGCCACCGGCGAAAATGGAGGCGTGACCCGCTACGGCACGCAGTACGGCCCGGACTTCACGTTCCTCGGGGTGCCTCGCTGCGACTGGGCCGACCCGGAGACGTACGCCGACGCCGACGTGGTGATCCTGGGCGCGCCGTTCGACGGCGGCACCTCGCACCGCCCCGGCACCCGCTTCGGTCCCGGCGCCATCCGCGGCACCGACTACCTGCCGCACGACGGCTCCCGGCCGCACCTGGCGCTGCGGGTCGACCCGCTCGGCCCCGACCTGGCCGTACGCGACGCGGGCGACCTCGAGCTCTACAGCGGCGAGGTGCAACGCAGCTGCCGGAGCATCGAGGACGCGGTCGCGTTCCTCGCCGAGCACGGCGTGATCCCGCTGATCCTGGGCGGCGACCACACCGTGACCTGGCCGGACGTCACCGGCCTGGCCCGACATCATGGCTACGGCCGGGTCTCGGTGATCCACTTCGACGCGCACGCCGACACCGGGGACATCACGTTCGGCTCGCTCTACGGCCACGGCCAGCCGATGCGCCGGCTGATCGAGTCCGGCGCAGTGCGCGGGGACCGCTTCCTGCAGCTCGGACTGCGCGGATACTGGCCCGAGCCGCCGACCCTGGACTGGATGGCCGACCAGGGCATGCGCTCGTACCACATGAGCGAGATCGGGGCCCGGGGCCTGGACGCGGTGCTCGACGAGGCGTTCGCGATCGCCCTGGACGGCTGCGACGCGGTCTTCCTGTCCGTCGACATCGACGTCTGCGACCCGGCGCACGCTCCCGGCACCGGCACACCCGAGCCGGGCGGTCTCACCGCCCGGCAGCTGCTCGACGCGGTGTCGCGCATCTGCCGCACGCTGCCCGTGGCGGGCATGGACGTGGTCGAGGTCTCCCCGCCGTACGACCACGCCGAGATCACCGCGATGCTCGGCAACCGGGTCGTCCTGGAGGCACTGTCCGGCCTGGCCCGCCGCCGCCGCGACACCAGCGACGGCACCACCTGGGATCCCACCACCCCACTCCTGGACGGCCGAGGCTCCACCACCTCCGACTGACCGCCCACCCGCCGCATGATCGCTCGACTTGCCCGGCACCTGTGCGTATCTTGACCGTCCTTTCGCCCACCTGCCTGGCAAGTCGGACGATCACGGGACCGGCACGCCCACTTCGCGGCAAGTCGGGCGATCATGCAACCGGCATGCCCGCCGCCGGGCAAGTCCGGCGATCATGCGACGGGTGGGCGGCCGGGGGCGGTATGGTCGGCGGCGATGGACGCCGAGGACTGGAACCGCCGCTACGCCGCCGCCGACCTGGTATGGAGCGCCGAACCCAACCGCTTCGTGGCGGCCGCGCTCGACGGGCTGCCGCCGGGCCGGGCGCTGGATCTCGCGTCGGGCGAGGGGCGCAACGCGCTGTGGCTGGCCGGCAAGGGCTGGCGGGTGACCGCGATCGACTACGCGCAGATCGCGGTCGACAAGGGACGCGAGCGGGCCCGGCAGGACCGGCTCGACGTGGACTGGACGGTCGGCGACGTGCTGGCGTACCTGCCGCCAGCGGAGGGTTTCGACCTGGTCCTGATCGCCTACCTGCACCTGCCGCCGGGCCAGATGGCACAGGTGTGGGCGCTGGCCACACGGGCGGTCGCGCCCGGCGGCACGCTGTTCGCGATCGGCCACGACCGGACCAACCCCACCCACGGCACCGGCGGACCGCAGGACCCGGACCTGCTCTGGGTGCCCGAGGAGCTGACCCGGACCCTGGTCGCGGACGGCCTCACCGTGGACCGGGCCGAGCGGGTGCAGCGCGAGGTCGCCACCGACGAGGGCCCCCGCCAGGCCGTCGACACCCTGCTGCAGGCCCACGCCCCGGTGCCCGACCTACCCTGACCCGCAGCGCTCGTTGGAACGACATCAGACGTATGAGGCCAGGTCATCATACGTCTTAGTTGGACGACCCGACTTTGTGCCACATTCATCGACACTCATTGCAGTCCTGTTGCGACGGTGTGAAACTGCCAACACGCGCGCAGGGAGCCACGCCGCGCGACACGGCGCCAAGGGCCCCGGTTCTCCGGGAGGTGCCGCGCACCGCCGCAACAGTCTGTCCGGGCTGTCCATTCCTTCCTGCGCTCGAACGCGCCGCCCGCCCGGTGGCCGCGTCCCCGCGCAGGCCCCGCACCGGTCCTGAGGCAAACGGACCGGTCCGGCCTGGCTCAAGGAGTACCCAGTGAGGATTCCGATCAGATCCGCCGCGCGCCGCCTCACGGCGATGCTCGGCGCGAGCGCGCTGGCCACCATGGGGCTCGTCGCCGTGGCCACGCCCGCGCAGGCCGCCGTGTCCTGCCAGGTGACCTATACCAAGGCCTGGGACAACGGCAGCGGCTTCGGCGCGAACATCAACATCACCAACACCGGCGACCCGCTGACCAGCTGGTCGCTCACCTGGACCTGGCCCGGCAACCAGGGCGGCATCCAGGGCTGGTCGGCCAACTACGCCCAGTCCGGCCAGAACGTCACCGCGACGAGCCTGTCCTACAACGGCAGCCTGGCCACCGGCGCGTCGACCGGCATCGGGTTCAACGCCTCCTACAGCGGCACGAACACCAACCCGACCAACTTCGCGATCAACGGCACCGCCTGCAACGGCGGGGGCGGCGGCGGCAACACCGCGCCGACGGTCAGCCTGAACAGCCCCACCAGCGGGCAGTCCTTCTCCGCCGGGGCGAGCGTCCCGCTCGCCGCGACCGCCAGTGACAACAGCGGCGTGGCCCGGGTCGAGTTCCGCGTCGACGGCAACCTGGTCGGCACCGACACCAGCTCGCCGTACAGCTTCACCGCGACCGGGCTGGCGTCCGGCAGCCACAGCGCCACCGCCACCGCGGTCGACAACGGCAGCCCCGCGCTGTCCACCACGTCGGCTGCGGTCCCGTTCACCATCGGCGGCGGGGGCACCACCCCGGTGCTGAGCGCGAGCAGCACCTCGATCTCGGTACCCGAGGGCGGCTCCACCACGGTGACCTACCGCCTGTCCGCGGCGCCGTCGAGCAACGTGGCGGTGACGCTGGCCAAGTCCGGTGACACCAACGTCACCATCTCGACGACCAGCCTCACCCTGACCCCGTCGAACTGGAGCACCGGCGTCGCGGTCACCGTGTCGGCGTCGGAGGACAGCGACACCACCGCCGGCACCGCCACCATCGCTGCCACCTCGTCGGCGGGCAACGTGACGGTCACCGCCACCGAGGCCGACAACGACGGCGGCACCCCCGGCGGACCGCGGGCCGACAACCCGTACTCGGGTGCAGGTGTCTACGTGAACCCGCAGTGGCGTGCCGCGGCGATGGCCGAGACCGGCGGCAGCCGGATCGCGAACCAGCCCACCGGTGTCTGGTTCGACCGCATCAGCGCGCTGACCGGCAACGGCAGCCCGACCACGGGCACCATGGGCCTGGCCGACCACCTCGACCAGGCGGTCATCCAGGACGCGGCCAACGGCTCCGCGCCGATGGTGATCCAGATCGTCGTCTACAACCTGCCCGGCCGTGACTGTGCCGCGCTGGCGTCCAACGGCGAGCTGGGCCCGACCGAGCTGCCGCGGTACAAGTCCGAGTACATCGACCCGATGGCGGCGATCCTGGCCCGCCCGGCGTACGCGAACCTGCGCATCGTGGCGATCATCGAGATCGACTCGCTGCCGAACCTGGTGACCAACGTCGGCGGCCGGGCGACCGCGACCGCGATGTGCGACACCATGCTCGCCAACCGCGGTTACGTCGACGGTGTCGGTTACGCGCTGAGCAAGCTCGGCGCGGTCCCGAACGTCTACAACTACATCGACGCGGCGCACCACGGCTGGGTCGGCTGGGACGACAACTTCGGGGCGACCGCGAACATGATGTTCACGGCTGCGACCGCGTCCGGCAGCACCGCTGCCAACGTGCACGGCTTCATCACCAACACCGCGAACACCTCGGCGCTGACCGAGCCGTACGTGGGCTCGATCACCGAGCAGCTGCGCCAGACCACCTGGATCGACTGGAACCGGTACAACGACGAGCTGACGTTCGCGCAGGCGTTCCGCTCGCGGCTCGTCCAGTCCGGCTTCCCGTCGAACATCGGCATGCTGATCGACACCTCCCGCAACGGCTGGGGCAACTGCGTCCGTACGCCGTGCCAGCCGACGCAGGCCACCCGGCCCACGGCGGCGAGCACGTCGACCGACCCGAACACGTTCGTGAACCAGTCGCGCATCGACCGCCGCATCCACAAGGGCAACTGGTGCAACCAGGCAGGCGCCGGCCTCGGCGAGCGCCCGCGTGCCGCGCCCGCGACGGGCATCGACGCGTACGTCTGGATCAAGCCGCCGGGCGAGTCCGACGGCTCCAGCAGCCTGATCCCGAACGACGAGGGCAAGGGCTTCGACCGGATGTGCGACCCGACCTACGGCGGCAACGCCCGTAACGGCAACAGCATGTCCGGCGCGCTGCCCAACGCCCCCGTGTCGGGGCACTGGTTCTCCGCTCAGTTCCAGCAGCTGATGGCGAACGCGTACCCGCCGTTGAGCTGACCGCTACCGAGTGACGGTCCCGCATCCGCGTGGGTGCTCAGGATCGGGGCCGTCCTCGCGCCGGCCGGGCATCGCCTTCGCGGCTGCCCGGTCGGCGGGAACCCCGCCGGCCGGGCGCACCGGCACGGCGGGGCTGTAGGGAGTGCCGCTGGGGCGGAAACTTGGGCCCCGCCGGCAGCGGCACGGCCGCCGGCGTCGTGAGAGCGACGCCGGCGGTCCGCTGCCGAACAGGGCGTACGCCGCGTTGAGGACTTGACGAATCTTTTTCTGCGAAGCGGTGTTTAATCGCATGCCCGATCGGGTACCGCCCCCGCTATGGCATGGCAACAGGTGCCCTCATGGCTCGTGCCCCGCGAAGGCATGTCCGCCGCACCACCGCTCCCGGCCGCGTGACGCATGTCCGAACCTGCACCACGCGAACACGTCGGCTTCCCGTACCGCGGGGTCGCCGAGTACGTCAGCGGCACCCTGGCCTTCATCCACACCGCCCTCGACGCCGGAAACCCGGTGCTGGTCGCCGTGCCCAGCGCGAAGTTGGAGATCCTGCGCGACTGCCTCGGCTCGTTCGCCGAGCGGGTGCGCTTCACCGACCTCACCGTCGCCGGCCGCAACCCCGGCCGCATCCTGCCCGGCGTGCTGCTGGCCTTCGCCGACGAGTTCCCCGGCCGCCGCACGGCGATCGTCGCCGAGCCGCTGTGGCCGGGCCGCAGCGCGCTGGAGTATCCGGCGTGCGTCGCGCACGAGGCGCTGGTCAACCTCGCGTTTGCGGGCCGCGACGTGGCGCTGCTGTGCCCGTGCGACGCGGCCAATCTGGACCCGCACATGGTCTCCGACGTCCACCGCACGCACCCCGAGCTGCTGCTGCGCGGCGAGCGCCGGCCGAGCCCCGCGTACGGCGATCCGCGCCAGACCGCGGCCTCGTTCCATCCGCCGCTGCCCGCGCCCCCGCCCCACGCGGCGACGATGCGCTACGACGCCGTGCACGACCTGGCCGGGCTGCGCACCTTCGTGACCGGCCACGCGGCCACCGCCGGGCTGAAGCCGGAGCGGCGCGACACGCTTGCCGACGTCGTGTCGGAGCTGGCCGGCGGCACGCTCGCGCACACCGGCGGACCCGGCGCGGTGAGCGTGTGGCCGGAACGCGACCTGGTGGTGTGCCAGCTGCGTGACTCCGGCCAGTTCTCCGACCCGCTGGCCGGGCAGGTCCCGCCCTCCGTGCAGCGCGGCGCGGGTGCGCTGTTGGCCGCCCACCTGCACTGCGACCTGGTACGCGTGCACGCCCGCCCCGGCACGACCACCATCCGCCTGCACATGGCCGTGCACGACTGACCCGACGGCTGCCGCACCGATCGGGCAGCGCGGTGGTGTGCTCTTCAGGCCGAGTCGCGGACGATGAGTTCGGTGGGCAGGACGGTGGCGTGCTCCCCCGGCGGTTCGCCCGCGGCGGCCGCGAGCAGGCCCCGCACTGCCGTCGCGCCCATCAGCTCGACGGGCTGGCGCACCGTGGTCAGCGCCGGGCGCACCTGCGCGGCCAGCGCGTGGTCGTCGAACCCGACCACGGCCACGTCGTCGGGGATGCGCCGGCCGGCCTGGCGCAGGTAGCGCACCGCGCCCGCGGCCATCACGTCGGATGCGGCGAACACCGCGTCGAGCTGCGGACGCTGGTCGAGCAGCCGCTGCATGGCGTGCGCCGCGGAGGCCTGGCTCCAGTCGCCGTACGCCACGGGCAGGTCGGTGAGCCCGGACGCCTGGATCGCGTCCCGGTAACCGGCCAGCCGGTCGGCACCGGGGCCGGTGTCCGGCGGCGCGGCGATGTGGCCGATCGACCGGTACCCCTTGCCGAGCAGGTGTTCCACCGCCGCGCGGGCGCCGCCGCGGTTGTCTGCGTCCACATAGGGCAGCTGGTACGGATGCAGCGGCCGGCCGACCACGGTGATCGGCAGCCCGAGCGCGGCCAGCGAGCCGGACAGCGGCAGCGGGCCGTGATCCGACACGATGATCACTCCGGCCACGTTGCCGGCCCGCAGGTAGCGCCCGACGGTCTCGGCCAGCGTGCCGGACACGTTGGTCACCAGCAGCGGCAGGTCGTAGCGGGCCAGCTCGGTCTCCACCGCGCCGAGGAAGCGGGCGAAGAACGGCTCGGTGTAGACCAGCCGGTGCCCGGCGTGCACCACCGCGGCGACGGCCCGCGCACCGGCGGACGTGCGCCCCCATGCCGCGCGCCGCCTGCGGTAGCCGAGCCGGCTCGCCGCGTCGCAGACTCGCTGGTACGCCTCGGCGCTGACCTGGCTGGAGTTGTTGAGCACGCGCGAGGCGGTCGCGATGGAGACACCGGCCGCGCGGGCGACCTCGGCCAGCGTGGCCGGGGACGCCGCCCCGGCGGGTCCCGGGTGCGGCGTGGAAGCGCTCCCGTACGTCATTGGTGCACCATAGCCCGCTGTTCCGGGACGGCGGTAGGGTTCGCGTACGCCATCGTCCGCAGTGGCCGGACGGCACCGGCTCACCCCGCGTAGACCAGGTCCATCGTGTCGGTGTGGCCCGGCCAGCTCAGCTCCAGCCGCCAGCAGCCCGCCTGCGGCAGGTCGATGATGGACGGACCCGGCCCGGGTGTGACCTCGCGGAGCACCGGCTCGCCCGTGCCGTCCCGCCGCGCCTTGATGGTCAGCGTGCCCGGCTCGCTCACCTCCCGCGACACCCAAAGGATCTTGTTGCTCGCGCCGTCCTTGCGGTCGACCGTCAGCGGGTGCCCGAACAGCACCGCGGCGATGTCGCCCCGCACGCCGATCACATGCATGGCGATCGCGTCCCCGCTGAACCCCGCGTCCGCCCAGTCCGGCAGCCGCCCGGTTTCGATCTTGGTCGCGGCACACCCCGGCGCGAGGGACACGGCCGCCGCCGACGGGCTCGGCGCGGCGGACGGCGGATCCTGCCCCGTGCAGCCGGCGGCGAGCGCGGCACAGGCGGCCAGGACGACGGCGGCGGGATGCCTCAGCAGTGCGGTCATGAAATTCTCCCGGATACGGGGGGGCGGTCATCCGGGACGAGTCGTGACACCCTTGCCCGGTTCCGCCGGACAGCGACCTGGGCCACGGCACCTTGACCTCAAGCCTGGTTGAACTGGCAGGCTGTGCCGATGCGTGTGACGAATCGCCTGGTCCCGGCCGCCTATCGGGACGTGTTGCAGGTGCCGGGGTTCCGCCGCCTGCTGTCCGGCGAGGCTGTCTCGTACCTCGGCGACGGCCTGAGCGTGGTCGCGATCTCACTGCTGGCCATCCGCATCGCCGCCCCGGACCACGCCGCCCTCGTCGTCGGCGCGGCCGTCGCCGCGTACACGCTGCCCGCCGCGCTCGGCGCGCTCGCGCTGGCCCCGTGGCTGCGCCGCCTCGACGCCCGCACCCTGGTCACCGCCAACGCGCTGCTGCGGGCCGGCGGCCTGGGCGCGGCGGCCGTGCTGCACCTGCTCGGGCTGCTCTCCCCCGCCGGATACGTCGCCCTGCTCGCGGTCTCGTCGCTGCTCGTCGCGTGGGGGTCGGCCGGCACCTACACCCTGGTCAGCAGGCTCGTACCGGCCGAGCACCGGCTGCCCGCCAACACGCTGCTGGGCACCAGCCAGACCACCGCCATCATCGTCGGGCCGCCGCTGGCCGGGCTGCTGGTCGCGACCACCGGCCCGGGTGTGGCACTGGCCGTCGATGCGCTGACCTACCTCGTGCTGGCCGCACAGCTGCGGCGCATCCCCGCCGCGGCCGCGCCGGCCGAGCCCGAGGCGAACCGCACGACCAGCGGCTTCCGCCTGCTGGCCCGGCGACCCGAGCTGCTGGGCCTGCTCGCGCTCACCGCGATCTTCTTCTTCCTGTACGGCCCCGTCGAGGTCGCGCTGCCGCTGTTCGTGGTCGACACGCTCGACCGATCCGCGGGCTTCCTGGGCGTCTACTGGGCCGTCTTCGGCGTCGGCGCGCTGCTCGGCGGCCTGCTCGCGGGCGCGCTGCGGCGGGTGACGCCGTGGCCGTTCACCATCGTGGTCATCGCGGGCTGGGGCGCCGCACTGCTGCCGTTCGGCTTCACCACCTCGACCTGGATCACCCTGGTCGGGCTGGCCGCCGGCGGTGTGATCTACGGGCCGTTCCCCGCTTTCAACATCACGCTGTTCCAGTCCGCGGCCGGCCCCGCCGACCTGCCCGCGGTGCTCGCCGCCCGGGGTTCCATCACGGTGGCGGCGGCCCCGATCGGGGCCGCGTTCGGCGGGCCGCTGGTCGCCTGGCTCGGACCGGGCGGCACGCTGCTGGCCTCGGGCGCGGCGACGGTGGCGCTGGCCGTGGTCGCGGCCACCGTGCGGCTGGCGAGCACGGCGCGGCGGCGGCCGGTGCCGGCCGCCGCTCCCACCGGCTGAACCGGCCGCGGCTGGGCCGAGCGCCGGTCGCAGGAGTTTTCCGGAACAGCTCGTGCGGTGCGCGGCGACGGCTCAGAGTCGAATCATGGAGAACCAAGCCTGGCTGCAGATGCAGCAAGCATTACGTGATATCGACTTTCCGGCTGATAAGCACGCAATCTTCTCACACGTCATCGAATACACCAGCGACGGTGACGTGCTCAAACTGGCGCGGACGCTGCCGCCCGAGGTCTACCGGAACATGTCCGAGGTGCGCAGCTCGGTCCGGCTCGACCCGTCGGTCGAGGAGGGCACCACGGCCACCCAGCGGGCCGCGCAGGCGCGTTCGCACAACAAGAAGGTCGCCTCCTACCTGCGCGAGGTCCCGAACACCGAGCTCAGCTGAACGTCCGCGGTCACGCGGCGCAGCCGGGGCGGGCGGACCCGCCCCGGCAGGCGGGCCGGGCGGCGGCTCGATACCGTGGTCTGCCGTGCCACCACCTACGCAACGCCTCTTCATCGCGGTCTACCCGCCCGCCCCGGCGATCACCGACCTGGCCGGGCTGGTGTCGCGGCTCGCCTTCACCAGGCCGCACCCCGAGGGCCTGTCGCTGCGGCCGGTGCCGCCGGAGCAGTGGCACGTCACCGTCGCCTTCCTGGGCGAACTCGACCCCGCGCAGGTCGGCGCGACGACCGCGGCACTGAGCGACGCCGCGGGCGCCACCGCGTGTGCCCCGCGCCTGCGCCTGGCCGGCGGCGGGCGCTTCGAGAACGGGCGGGCGGCGGCGATCTGGGCCGGGCTGCACGGCGACCTCGACGGGCTGCACGAGCTCGCCGACCGGCTGCGCGCCGCGCTGACCGCCGCGCGTATTCCCTTCGACCCGCGCCCCTACCAGCCGCACCTGACCCTGGCCCGGCCCGGCGACCGGCTCGGCCCCGACGAGCTCTGCGAGATCATGGAACAGCTCGACGCGTACGCCGGACCGGTCTGGCCCGCGCCCGCCCTGGTGCTCATGCGCAGCGACCACCCGGTGAGCAACCACTACACCGAGGTGTTCCGCGCACCCCTGCCCGGTTGACCCGAAAACCCAGGCCGCTACTTGATCAGCTCCCAGGGGCTGTGTGCCACGGCCACGCCGTCGTCGGCGCTGCGCGCCGAGACGCGCAGTGACGACAGACCGCGGCACGGCCGGCCGATCGGGAGACCGGCCGGCCGTGCCGCGTGCTGACGTCCTCAGGCCGCCGGCGTGCTGGCGTCCCGATGCGTCACCAGGTAGGTGGCGTCGACCGGGTCGGCCTCCAGCAGCACGGTCAGCGGGCCCGCGGGAAGGGTGCAGGTGAAGGTGCGATCCGTGGAGGGGAACGACAACGAGCCGCAGTACACGATGCCGCTCGTCGTGAGTACGACCATCTGCGCGTCACCCGTGCCCGACGTACGGCGGAAGGTGAAGGTCTCCCTGGCGGCGTGCTGATCCGCGGGGACCGAGAAGCAGACGGCGAACCGGTCCGCCCCCGTGGTGACCTGGGTCCCCTCCGCGGTGCGCGGGAGGGCTGCGCACCCGCTGTCGCCGCTGACCCGCGGGAAGGCCTGCGCGTACGCGCCGACGCCGGAACCCGAGGACGCGGTGGAGATCGCGAAGAACGGGGCGGTGCCGGTCAGCTCGCACGAGTACTGGCGCAGCGAGTACGTGGAGTCGCAGATGTAAGCCCCGGTGGCGTCCACCACGAACACCGCGGGACGGCCGGCCCCGGTGGCGTTCCCGGGCAGCAGCTCAAGGATCCTCGTGCCGGCCGGGCTGGCGAGCTGGACGCAGTCGAACTGCCCCGCCGTCTGGAACAGCCCCGAGTGGAACGCCAGGTTCGCCGGGTCGTCGGAGACCTGCGGGCACCCGGACGGCAGCTCCGGCAGCAGCGCCAGGGTGTACTCGAAGTCGTTGTCGAGCACCGCGCTGGACTCGGACCCCCTCAGCACCATGGTGTATCGGCCCGCGCTCGGGAATTCGCACAGCTGGCTGCCGCAGACCTTGATTCCTGCGACGTCGTAGACCTGTGCGTAGCTCTCGTAGTTGGTCGAGCTCACCGCCTTGAGCCGGTATCGGCCGGCCGCCGGGATGTCGAGGATCCGGCACCGGATCCCGCCGAGCGCGCCCGCCGGAGCCGCGTTGTAGTTGACCGGAATGACGACCGGGCAGCCCTCGGCCGAGGACAGCCGTTTGACCTGCAGCTTGTACGTAGCGTCAGTGGCGGCCTCGTCCCACTGCCACAGCCGGGAGATCACCCGATACGTTCCGCTCGCCGGCAGGACGCAGCCGTCCTGCTCGGAGTAGCCCGGGCAGACCTCGGTTCCGGCGCCGTCCACCAGCTGCGTGAACACGTTGTTGTACCTGGTCGGCGCCGCATAGGCCACGATGCGGTCACCGGCTTCGCCATGGAACGGCTGGCAGTTCACCTGCACGCCGGAGGTCTGGTGCAGCAGCAGCGCGGGCAGCTCCCAGGACGTGCCGGTCGCGGGCGCGCAGCCGGCGTCGGCGTGGAGCGCGGTGACCGCGAGCCGGTAGTCGATCGGCTCGCCGAAGTCGCTCCGGTTCAGCACGAGCACCGTGTAGTCGCCGACCGCGGGCAGCGGGCAGGCGTGCTGGTTCGTGTACTTCTCGCAGACCGGCGAACCGGCGTCGTCGTACACGGTCCACCAGAGGCTCTGGTCGGGTTCGAACCGGATGGCGACGTTGCCGGCGACGGTGGTCTGCAGTTTCGCGCAGGTCGCGCGGGACGGCGTCACGGTGCCGGCGAAGACGGCCGCACCTTGGTCGCCGAACGCACCCGGGGTCACCGTCGCCGGGCAGCCGGCAGAGGTGGAGATCCGGGGCATGCGCAGCGTGAAGGCCACCTGCGCGCCATAGGGCTCGTACACGTAAAGGTGATACGGGCCAGGCTGGCCGAGCGTGCAGGCCCCGCCGTACTGGATCACACAGACCGGCTCGAACCGGGCGTCCACCAGCAGGCCTTGCACGCCGCCGTAGGCACTGCCCGTCTCAGGAAGCAGAACCGCCCCCTGGGGCTGCTGGAAGGACAGGCACCGGCTTGCCGAGCCGAAGGGAAGCTTCACCGAGAGGCCCGCGTACGCGAACGAGAAGAACGACTCCGTCAGCTTCTTGCAGTCCGACGCGGTGCGCATCGAATCCGCCGAGACCGTGTAGTCGCCACTGCCCGTCCCATGCGAGAGGGACAGGTGCAGCTCGTAGACACCGGCCGGGCCGAGCTTGCAGGTGCCGGCGTCGACGCGCCAGGAGCAGACGTAGTTGCCGTCCCGGTCGACGACGGAACCCTGCACCCAGTCACCGGAAGACCGGGTGAGCATGGTGAACAACGTGTCGTCGTCCACCGTGGACGTGATGCGGAAGACATCCGCACGGTCGCCGGTGATCGACCCGCAGCTGATGATCTGACCCAGCTCGAGCCGACCGCCGCCACAGCGTGTCGTCGCCGACATCGGCGTGTCGAGTTCGGTCGCGGCGGCGACGGCGGGCGCGCCGCTCATGGCGGCCGGCGCCGCCGTGGAAGCGGGCGCCTCCTTCACCACGGCGACGGGCGCCGTCCGTGCCGGGGCCGCCGTCGCGGCGGCGGCAGGAGCCCCACCGAGGACGACTGCCAACACGCCCGTGACGAGTCCGAATGTTCTTAAACGCGCGAAAGCGCTGAGATTCATGGTGGCTCCCCGTTGAATGCTCGACCGCGGACGCGGGAGCGACAGGATGCTGCCATACTCCGGCAACCGCCGGACACCACCTTTCTGTCCACGCTTGCGACACCCCCGTGACACGGCGGCTGACATCGGTGCATGACCCGTGCGGCCGCGGCCGACAGCGGCTGCCGAAGCCCAGATCGTCGAGTCGACACACGACCGTCCTCATGCAACCGGCGCGGTATGCCGTTCCGTGTCATACCCGTACCGACGAACGAACCAGAACAGGATCGGGGCGAGATGGATCGTGACGGCGAGTTCGCGGCCTACTACGCGGCGCGCGGTGCTGCGCTGCGCAACACCGCATACCTGCTCTGCGGCGACTGGCACCTGGCCCACGACCTCACCCAGACCGCCTTGATCAAGCTGTACCTGGTCTGGTCGCGGGTGAACCGGCACGGAGCGCTCGACGCCTACGCACGCCAGGTGCTGGTACGGGTCTTCCTGGACGAGCGCCGCCGCCCCTGGCGACGCGAACGCGGCACCGCCGACCAGGCAGTGTTCGACCGACCGGTGCACGATCCCGCGGTCGAGGAACGGCTGGCCGTGCGTGCCGCGCTGGCCGAGGTGCCACCGCGCCAGCGGGCCGCGATCGTGCTGCGGTTCTGGCTGGACCTGTCAGTCGACCAGGCGGCCGAGGCGCTGCGATGCTCGCCCGGCACCGTGAAGAGCCAGACCGCCCGCGGCCTGGCGACGCTGCGGGCCGCGCTGGAGCGGACGCCCGAACTCGCGGAAGGACAGCGCAGATGAACGACGTCAGGGAGGCGTTCGGGAGGCTGCTCGAGGAGCCGGGGCCGCCGCCGGCCACGGCCGAGCAGTTGCTCGGAGCCGCGCACCGGGCTCGGACGCGGCGGCGACGCACCCGCGGCGTGACCGGGGCGGCGCTCGCGGTGCTCGCCGTAATCGGCGCGGCATGGCTGGTACCAGCCGAAAAGACGTCTCCCGCACCGACGACGGCCAGTCCCTCCAGCGTGCCGCACCTCTCGGATGCTGCGGCGCAGCTCGTCGCGCAGCGGATGGAGACGACGCTGGGCGAGATCCTCCCGGCGGGTGTCGAGTCCGTCGGCGGCGCCTCCTCGACGTGGGACGGCGGCGTCAGCAGCCTGCCGAACGGGATCACCACCGTGGGCGCGTTCACCGATGTCCTCGTAGGCCCGCGACACGGGCCGCTCGCGGGCGGGCAACTGCTGGCATACCTACTGGCCGGCTCCGAGACGGGTGCTGGCGATCTCTGCGCGCTCACACCGGGCCGCGGCTTGCTGACCGGCACGGAAATCGGCTGCGAGGTGCTGACCGTCCGCGGTGGCAAAGTGCGGGTGGGACGGATGCGCGAGGCCGTCGCACCGGCCCGGGTCGCGAGCGGGTATGTCGAGTTCCACTACGCCGTCCGCTACGTCGACGGGTGGCTGATCATGGTGTGGGAGCTTCCATACACCAGGCAGCCGCTCAACAACCCGGTCGCCGACGGGGCGGTGCCGATGCTCGACCGGCCGGTCTTCACCCCACGGCGACTGGCGGAGCTGACCCTGGAACCGGGATTCGCCCCACCTGCATGACGCTCGCAGGATGCCGCTCGGCGACCCGGGAACCGGGCCGCCGAGCGGCATCGGCGAATTCGTTCGATCAGGACGGCTCCGGGCACAGCGCGCAGCCAGGTCCGGCCGGTCCGCCGGTGGGCACGGTCATGTCGGTGCGGGCCGGTACGGCGACCAACGGCGAGTCGACAGCCAGCGGCCCGGTCACGGTGGGCCTCGCCACGCCGTCGACGACGGCCCAGCTGAGCGACACGCAGCCAAGGCGGGTGGTCTCGTCGGCGATGACGCATACGGCGTGCGCGCCCTGGTAGACGCGGATGGCCGTCAAGAGCGTGTACACCGGCGGGACGTTGCGAGGGAACGGGCGCGGTGAGCCATAGGCACCGGTGCTGCTGTACGCCGCCAGCCCGAGCACCTCGTACTCGGTCATCCACGTCCGGCAGGGAGCGACGGTGCCGGCGATGTGGACGAAGTAGACATCGACAAACTCGAAGTATTGTTCGATCCAGGTGCTGTCAATGGTGGCGGTGGTGCTGGTGCCCGCCGGGCAGGACAGCCATCTGTACTTGGCGTCCTTCGGCAGGTCCTGCGCCGAGGCGGGCGCCCCGGCGGGCGCTACGGCCAGCAGCACCGATGCCGCTGCCGCGCACACAGCACGGACGATTTTATTCATGGTTGCAGCTCCTGGTGTCCTGTCGTGCGATTGAGGAGAAACTGCGCGTACACAACGACGAACCGAACCCGTTCGTGTGGACCGCCACCGCGGAATCGGTCCTGGCCAAGGTCCGCCGTGGACGCTTCGCCTTCGAACAAGTGGCTAGTCAAAACTGAGACGGAACACTAGGAACGTCCACACCCCGGCACTCAACACAACGCCGGAGATTACCTGAGCTGTCAAACAACCTGGTTAGGGACGAACGCCAGGCCGAGCCTTCGGGCGTAGCGACTCTGCCCACTTGTTTGGACGGCCGCCGAAGTGGTCGCGGAGGCGGTCCTCGACATGCTCAGGGCTCCAGATGGCCTCCCGTTCGAGGCTCTCGCATTCCTCGGCCGTCGCCGGACTTCTGCTGAAGTACACCGATGGCGGGCACGACCGGGAGTTGATGCTGATGGCTCCGCCAGTCACGTCCTGCTGGAACTTCACGTCCAGGCGCAGCTGTTCTCGCTCCAGCAGCGGCACCGTGTCGAGGAGAGTCCAGCCGCCGTTCGTCCCAGATCCGGCACCGTTCAAGCCGACTTGGCCGAGCCGATCACGTAGAAGACGGCATCGGTGACGTCGCCCTTGACGGTCGGCTGGAAGGTGTACGGCGGCGACGTAAGCGGCTTTCCGTCGTAACTGCTGACGAGTCCGACCCCTGGTCCAATGATCCCGTCACAGGCGATCGTCACCGATGTGTCGATGTCGTCCCTGCTGTCGACCGCGACAGTCAGACCGCCCTGGCCGACACAGGCCGCAAAGAGGGTGAAGTCGGCGAAGGGGGTGTCCGCCCGGATGACAAGTGGTTCTACCGCATCGTTCAAGTGCCATTCCACGGCGACGTTCGCGCTCGCCGACCCGGTCTCGCGGAGGAAGCGCTCCCGCTCGGGAAGCCGGACGATCTCTCCGGTCGCCTGCCCGGCGTTGGAACAGGCCTGGCCCGTGCAGGCCGGGCTCGCCTCAGGAAGTTCGGTGCGGCTGCGGTCCGGCCGTTGCCATGCGACCGCGATGATAAGCAAGGTAGCCGCGAGCGCCGGTGCCAGCCATAACCCCGCCCCGTCGAGCCAGGATCCCTCAGCCTTCCCCTCGGGCGGCTGCTCGTCCTGGTGGCCTGATGTGTCCTCGGTGCCGTGCTCGGTCATCGCGATCCCCGCATCCACGATTCGCTCGCGCCCAACCCGGGCAGGCAGCACTGAGACTAGGCGATCGCGACAAACGGGGCCACAACCCATGGAGCGATGAGCGGATCCGTGCCGTAGTTGCGCTTCGCGACGCCTGGGTGGCGGTTGCCGCCGCGCTTTGAGTCTGGGCACGGCTGCCACGATCGAGTGTCCATGATGCACCGCACACTCCCCAGGATCGCCGGGCGCCAATCGCACGTGGATCGCACGCAAGATCACGCGTTCCGCCCGTCGTTCTGCTCCAGGCGCAGACGGTCATGCAGAATGCGGGCACCTTCGTCACCCGCCTCAGCGCGGCGCGCGAGATTACCGCGTTGACCGGTCTCGTACAGGTGGCGGTTGAGCCGCCTTCGCGCATGCACGTCGTCACGGCCCAGTAACGCAAGCTCGTCCAGACGTCCCGCCTTCACAAGGAGGTCCAAGTGCCACAGGTGCGCGTTGTGGCGCTCGTGGTCGACGCTGTAGCACTGCGCATGGGGTTCTACCGTCGCTATCGCCAGGTCCCAGTCGCCGCGTTCATGGGCGACACGTCCCGCTCCGATCCAGCCATAGCCGCCCATAAACAAGATCGTACGGCCGATACGGGCCGTGAGCTGAGCGTGTCGACTCGTCCGTCCCCGTAAAGCTCTCCGGAACAAGCCGGGTTCTGACCTGGGGGACGTCGGGCAGTCTCAGTCGTCAACCGTCATCGCTGGTCGTCATTTGACGGCCCGGGGACGGCCCACGGCCCGTCTGGCGGCCCCAGTACGGCCCGACCCGGCCTGCGAAATCGAAGGCTACTGCCCGATCGTGCTCACTGGTCGGCTATCGGCTCTGGGCGACGAGTACGCGGTAGGTCTGAAGATCGTGAGGCAAGGCCGCCATCACGTCCCGCTCGATATGCTGACCAGCATGAGCGAAGTCGGTGCGTACACCGTGGATCTTACGTTCGAGGTGACCACGACTGACTACGATCCCGACCGGCTCGCCCGAATGGTGGCAAGGTTTGCCAAGCAGCTCCCTGAGGGATCCCAGACCTTGCGCGCCAGCGCAGCGGATGAGGCCGGAGTGGCCAGGGTGGCCGCGAAGGTGCCGGCGACCAGCCTGGCCCGAGCGTTACACGCCGTGGCTACCGCGCTGGAGTTGGCCGCCTCACAGGAACCGGCAGGGATGGCCTCGCTCGGCCACATGTGCCGCGCCGTCATTACCTTGGAGCAGTAAGCCAAGGGTCGAGCCCCAGGCGAAGTAGTGCTGAACGAGCCGGGTAAGGGTGGCGAGACTGACGCGGTTGCTGTCAGGCGACCACGAACGCATCAGGGCGTTTGCCGTTTCCGGTAAACGCCCTGATGCCTGCTGGTGCGCCGCCAGGGACTTGAACCCCGAACCCGCGGATTACGAGGGCTCCCTCCCGATCACGATCGGGCACCCTGATCCCGATCAGCCAACCGAGCGTGCTGGCTTCGCTGGATTTGCGGAACGACCGCCATGTGCCAGCGCACGGCCATCTCAAGGGTGAGGGTTTCGATATCCAAGCGGCCAGAGTGGAAAGCCCCTCGACCCCAAGGTTCAGCTCACAAGGGCACAGCAAACCGTCATCAATGATAATCTCGGGCCTATAGATCCAGGGTTCGCAAGAAAATGGCTGAATACAATCAGACTCATCCCAAAGACCCTGAAACAGGGAAGAGGCGTAGAATTTGACTAGTCCGGTCCTGGCTCTTGCTGCCTGTCTTGGCAAGCTCGTAGACACAACCGATGGCAACGAACCAGCTCAGCTCTACAACGATGCCATCGGATCAGAGTCCTGTGCCTCATTGCTAAAAGCGGCTATTGCGGCGGAGCCGGATGCAAACCT
Source organism: Catellatospora sichuanensis (assembly GCF_007483665.1). Taxonomy (GTDB): domain Bacteria; phylum Actinomycetota; class Actinomycetes; order Mycobacteriales; family Micromonosporaceae; genus Catellatospora; species Catellatospora sichuanensis. The sequence continues at coordinate 31,600 of NZ_VIQO01000024.1, read as the reverse complement.
TGCCCTGAGTGTTGTGCTCAAAGTATTTCATTCGGTAGTCGATGCGGAGCGCGATTCATGGTTGGAGTGCCTGTCGTATCCGAAAAGCTACAGCTACGCAGAACGCAGACTGTCTGAGCTTAGATTGCTAGAGTCGCGATCGTTATCCGACCTAATTACAAGCGGAGGGGAACTGGCGTGGTCAAATTGGTTACAGGACAGCCTGGCGATTTCCTCGCCAGAGCCTCGTGTTTTGGAGTGGTTGGCACGGAGCGGCGCGACGAAGCGGATACGCCATACGGCGGCGACACGGCTTCGCGCTCAGGGGCCAAGAGGCAAATCTGTCCGCGGTTAACCGCTGGAGGCCTCACCAGTTGATCTACGTGAAGGTGACCCGGCGGCCCAGCTGTCGACGAGTGACAAGGTCGGCTTTCTGCTCGAGAGCTGAGCGAGGGGTCAAGAAACGGGTCAGGGCCGGTCTGAGAAGACCGGCCCTGAGTGTTACTGCTGGTGCGCCGCCAGGGACTTGAACCCCGAACCCGCGGATTAAGAGTCCGCTGCTCTGCCAATTGAGCTAGCGGCGCTCGTTGGCAACGGAGAGAACTTTAGCATGACGATCCGGGGGATCTCCAATCGGTTGACGGACTCGCGGTCCGCACCTCCAAATCCGGACAAACCACCCACGAGAACGCCTCATAACCTCCCACAACGGCATGCTCCCGGGCTCCAAAACCCGACCACGGAGCGTCACAACCGCGCCGTGTGACCACGCTCACGCAAAGATCATCCGCCCGCCACGCCCGTATCCCGAGATTCCGTCGGAACCGCCCACACGCCCCAGCCGCCTGCGGCAGTATGTGAACCGGGACATAACGGTGGTAATGGGTAGGTGGCGTCATGAGTGCTCTCCGCAGGTTCGGCCTCGCCGCGGCAACGGCCGTGGTCCTCGTACCGCTCACCTCCTGCGACACCGGTGATCCCGGCGTCAAACCGGGTGCCGCGCCGCAGCCGGCCCCGCCCGCGCAGACGCTGGAACTGACGCCCGCGGCGGACCAGAAGGACCTACCCGTCAGCGCCGAGATCGGCATCAGCGTCACGAACGCCTCCGTCCGCTCGGTGGCCCTGGCCGACGCGAAGGGCCGGCTGATCCCGGGCCGGATGCGGCCCGGCGGCACGTCCTGGGTGCCGGACAAGCCGCTGGACTACAAGGGCCGCTACTCAGTCACCGTGACGGCCACCGACGGGCGGCGGGCGATCACGAAGTCGACCTCGTTCAGCACGATGGCGGAGCCGCAGCGGCAGGTCGGCACGGGCATGTACCTGTTCGACGACCACACGTACGGCGTGGCGATGCCGGTGGTGGTGGAGTTCTCGGAACTGATCCCGGAGTCGGCGCGGGCGCAGGTGGAGTCGCGGCTGTTCGTGACGACGACGCCGGCCCAGCTCGGGGTGTGGCACTGGATGAGCGGGCGGCAGGTGACCTACCGGGCGCCGGAGTACTGGAAGCCGGGCACGGTGCTCAGCGTGCGGGCGGCCCTGAAGGGCGTGCCGATGGGCGAGGGCCGGTACGGCGACGACGACCGGCGCGCCACCGCGAAGATCGCGGACGAGAAGCTGGAGCTGATCGTCAAGAACTCGAACAAGCACATCGACGTCTTCCGCAACGGCAAGAAGGTCAAGTCGATGCCGGTGAGCCTGGGCAAGGCGAGCACGCCGTCGTCCTCCGGCACCATGGTGATCATGGACAAGCAGGAGTCCACCATCTTCGACACCACCGGCGAGCCGGGCGACCAGTACCGGGTGGCGATCCAGTACGCGCAGCGGCTGACCTGGGGCGGGGAATTCATCCACTCGGCTCCGTGGAGCGTCGGCGACCAGGGCAACCGCAACGTGTCGCACGGCTGCCTGAACGTCTCGTACGGCAACGCGGTGTGGCTGTTCCAGAACACGCACGTCGGCGACCCGGTGACGGTCAAGGGCACGGGGGTGAAGCTGGAACGCGGCAACGGCTTCACCGCGTGGGACCTGAGCTGGAAGGAGTTCGTCAAGGGCAGCGCGCTGCCGGTTCCGGAGGAGCTGCGGGAGCCGATCCCGGCGGCGGCACCCTCGCCGTCCCCGAGCGTCACGCCCGCGATCGTGACCCCGTCCCCCTCGGATCCGACAAACTAGTCCGTTTTATGCTCGGATGTAGCGGTGTGAAGGCTCACTGGGTGCAACGCATACCCTCTGTGTGAGCGTTGTTGAGGCAGTATGGACAGGCGCATCGCGCACACCCCTCGATCTTGGTGAGGAGCCTATGCCCACCCCCGATCTCCCGACCCCCATGTCCATGACCCGGCGGCGCGTACTCACCGCGCTCGGCCTGGCCGGCGCGGGTGTCGCCGGAGTGGCCGGCCTGGCTGCCTGCACGGGCGACAAGTCGCCGGTCTGGAACGGCGCGAACGGCGACGGCGACGGCGACAAGCCGGCCGAGACGCCGCCGAAGGCGACCGTCTCCATCACCGGCCCGGCCGTCGACGCCAAGAACGTGCCGGCCAGCGCGGAGCTCGTGTTCGCCGCGACCGAAGCCGTGGAGACCACGGTCTCGCTGAAGGACGCCAACGGCGCCGAGGTGAAGGGTGCCATGCACCCCGACGGCAAGGGCTGGCTGCCGGAGAAGGCGCTGGCCTTCGGCACGGCCTACACCGCGACGGTGACCGCGACCGGTGACGACGGCAAGGCCGCCACCGCCACCACCACGTTCACCACCATGGCCAAGCCGACCAAACTGGTCGGGATCAGCAGCTTCCTGGCCGACAACGCCGTCATCGGCGTCGGCATGGTGCTGATCTTCAGGACCAGCCGGGACATCGCGCGGGCCGACCGGGCCGCGGTCCAGCGCCGCCTGATGGTGCAGACCGAGCCGTTCCAGGAAGGCATCTGGACCTGGTACACCGCCCGCGAGCTGCACTGGCGACCGAAGGCGTTCTGGAAGGCCGGCACGACGATCTCCGTCGACGTGCGGGCCGGCGGTCTGCCGATGGGCGGCGGCTACTACGGCCGCCGGGACTCCACCCTGGTCTGCAAGGTCGGGCCGGACCTGCAGCTGCGGGTCGACGACAAGACCCACAAGATGACGGCGTACAAGGACGGCAAGGCGATCAGGACGATCCCGGTCAGCCTGGGCCGTGCCAGCATGCCGTCCTCCAGCGGGACGATGATCATCATGGAGAAGAAGCGGAACACCGTCTTCGACACCATGGACGCCCCGAACCCGGCCAACCGCTACCGCACCCCGGTGGAGTACGCGCAGCGGATGACCTGGGGCGGCGAGTTCATCCACGCCGCGCCGTGGTCGGCGCAGCACCAGGGCCGGCGCAACGTGTCGCACGGCTGCGTGAACGTGTCCATCGCCAACGCCGCCTGGCTGTTCGCGAACACCCTGATCGGTACGCCGATCACCACCAAGGGCACGCCCCGCAGGCTCGACTACGGCAACGGCTGGACCGACTGGGACAAGACCTGGGAGCAGTACGTGAAGGGCAGCGCCATTCCGTACGTCGCCCCGGCCGAGCCCACGCCCGACCCGTCGACGGCGCCGTCCACCGGCCCGTCCGGCACCCCCTCCGCGGGCCCCTCGGGCACACCGAGCGCCTGACGAGCAGCGAAAAGCCCCGGCGGGATTCCCGCCGGGGCTTTCGTATGGGGTGATCGACGGGACTTGAACCCGCGACCCCCGGGACCACAACCCGGTGCTCTACCAGCTGAGCTACGACCACCATCACACGCCGACGACCTTTCGGCCGCGGCGACTGACCAATGATAGCGGTACCCCCCGGCTCCACGTCGAGCGGGTATCGCTGTGTCCCCCGCTACTCAGGGAAGGATCATGGTCGCTGCGATGCGCTTGGCCTCGTCGACGTCCGGGCCGGGCTGCGGCACGAAGATCGCCTCGCGGTAGTAGCGCAGCTCCCGGATGCTCTCCCGGATGTCGGCCAGGGCCCGGTGGGCCAGCCCCTTCTCCGGCTGGCCGAAGTAAACCCGGGGGTACCAGCGGCGGCACAGCTCCTTCACCGAGGACACGTCGATCATGCGGTAGTGCAGGTGCGTGTCGAGGCGGGGCATGTCCCGGACGATGAAGCCGCGGTCGGTGGCGATCGAGTTGCCGCACAGCGGCGCGGTGCGCGGCTCGGTGACGTACTTGGTGACGTACTCCAGCACCATGTCCTCGGCCTGCTCGACGGTGACCGTGGACCGGCGCACCGCCTCGGTCAGGCCCGATTTCTCGTGCATCTGCTTCACCACCTCGACCATGCCGTCGAGGGCGGCGTCGTCGGTGTGGATCACGACGTCCACCCCGTCGCCCAGCACGTTCAGGTCGGCATCGGTGACCAGGGCGGCGACCTCGATCAAGGCGTCGCTGCCCAGGTTCAGGCCGGTCATCTCACAGTCGATCCATACCAGATGGTCGGCGCTTCGCAGATCTCCCACCGGCACAGCGTACGCCGTAAGGACGCACTGTCAGTGCCGCCACCGTCGCGCCGGGGCCATGCCCCGGTGACCCGCCCGGCGGATAGGGTGGCGACCATGTCCCAGGTCCGCACCCGCACCCCGCTCGTGCGGGTGATCACCGTGATCGCCGTGCTCGCACTCTCCGCGTTCGCCTTCCAGCAGCTGATGGTGTGGCACGACAGCTTCTTCGACCTGCGCATCTACATGTCCGCGGTGAACTGGTGGGGCGACGGCCACGACCTGTACGACTACGCCCAGCGCGACCGGGTGCAGGGCGCGCTGTACTTCACCTACCCGCCGTTCGCGGCGCTGCTGCTGTTCCCCTTCGGCCTGCTGCCGCTGGGCGTGACCCAGGCGCTGTTCACGCTGGGCACGGTCGCCGCCGTGGTGGTCACCACCTACTGGCTGGTGGCTCCGCTGGCCCGGCGGCAGGGCTGGCCGGCCTGGTACGCGGTGGGCATCGCGGCGCCGCTGGTGCTGGCCATCGAGCCGCTGCGCGAGACCATCACGTTCGGCCAGATCAACATGCTGCTGATCCTGCTGATCCTGATGGACCTGCTGGTGCTCGGGCCGCGCGGCTCGAAGTGGACCGGCATCGGCATCGGCGTGGCCACCGCGCTGAAGCTGATCCCCGGCCTGTTCATCGTGTACCTGCTGGTCACCAGACAGTGGCGGGCGGCGTTCACGGCGATGGGCGCGGCCGCGGGCGTGACCCTGCTGGCCGCCGCGATCGCGCCCCGGGCCTCGTGGGACTTCTGGACCTCGGCGCTGTGGGACACCGCGCGGGTGGGCCGCCTCGACTACACCGGCAACCAGTCGCTGCAGGGCCTGCTGGCCCGGCTGGTCGCGCCTGAGCAGCCCGCGAAGTGGCTCTGGCTGCTGGCGGCCCTGGCGGTGCTGGGGTTCGGCATGTGGCGGGCGGCGCGGGCGGGCCTGGCCGGCGACGCGGTGACCGGGCTGGCACTGACCGGCCTGGTCTCGGGGCTGATCAGCCCGATCACCTGGCCGCACCACCTGTACTGGTTCGTGCCCGCGATCGTGACCCTGCTCGCCGCCGCGCAGCGGGCGGGTGACTGCCGCCGCTGGGGCTGGCTCGCCTTCGCGGCCGGGACGTACACCGTCTGTGTGATCGGCGTGGTCTCGGTGGTGGACTGGGGCGTGGCCGCGGTGCCCACGGACACCGCCGGATTGTTCCTGGCCCGCAACGCCTACGTCCTGCTCAGCCTGGTCCTGCTGGTCTTCCTGCCGATCAATCGACCAGGGGATTATCCCACGTCAAGGCCTATATAGCCAGTCTTGTCCGTTCTGACGGTTTTACCGTAACGTGAACGGCAGGGACAACGTCTCCCCCGGGACAGGTCCCCAAGTGGTGACACACCGTTCCCCCGGTGAGAGCGGCCCGTACGCCAGTACGTGCGGGCCGCTCGTCGTGTCAGCCTCAGACCCGCTGCCGCGGGCGGTCCAGCCGCAGCTGACAGCCCGGTCGGGGCAGCCACTCCCGCACGAACTCCTCGGTGGCCACTTCCCGGACCGGCTCGGTCGCGGGCAGCGTGCCGCGCGGCGGCGGCCAGGGCAGCTCGGGCGCGGCGACGGCCCGCATCGCGGGCACGACCGGCGCGACGAACGTGGTCGCATCGAACGTGGCGACCGCGGCCACCGTGTCGTCGAGCCGCGCGGCGGTCCCGGTGCCGGGAGCGGTGGCGGCGGCCTGCAGGCAGGTCACGATCGGCGCGGCGGTCGGGCCCGTGTACGGCGCGCCCGCCCACGGGACGGTCAGCGGGGCGCGGTCGCCCCGCTGGTCGCCCTGCGGAACGCGTACTCCCGGCTCGTCGCCCTGCGGCGCACGCTGCTCGGGTGCCGGCGGCAGAACGACCGCCCCGGTCTCCCCGGACAGCACCGGCCGGGTGTCGGTGGACAGCAGCGCGGTCAGCGCGCCGTCGGTGTCGGTGTCGAGGTCGGTGTCCGGCTGCTCACGCGTCCGGGCGGGCCAGGACAGCGTCACGAACGCCAGGATCAGCAGCACCATGCCGAGGATGAGCAGTCCCCAGGAGGCCGAGCCGAGCCAGCTCGCGCCGAGCGCCACGTCCAGGGTCGCCGCGTCCGACGGCAGCGCGGGCCCGGCGACCACCGGGGTGTCCCGCAGCACCACGACCAGGGCCAGGTGCTGTCCCCGGTCCAGCTGTGGGTTCCAGGACAGCGAACCCAGCCCCTGCCGCAACCAGAACCCCTGGGACAGGGGGTCGCGCGGATCCCGGCCGGGCGCGTCCATCCGGTTGGTGCGCAGCACGACTGGCCCCGTCCCGACGACGGTCTGCGCCACCTCGGTGTACCGGATGCCCGCCAGGTAGGCGGCGACCTCGTCGGGCGCGGCGACGCCGATGAACGCGGGCGTGTTCGCCGAACTCGCCGACAGGCGCACCGTGGTCGCGCCGATCCGCGCGTACGGGACGTCGCGTTGCAGCAGCGCGTCGAGGTCGGGCACCACCAGCACCCGGTTGGGGTCCTTGGGCGGAGCGATCGCGGCGTGGAACGCCCCGTCGGGGCTGTCGTGCCCGGCCAGCCAGGCCGCGCCGCCGCCCGCGGCCAGCGCGGGCACCGCGACGAGCAGGGCCAGCAGACCAACGAGAACACGAACAGCGCGCATCGGGTGTCCTCCCAGGGCTCGCCGGTGGGGTGGCGAGGCTCTCCGCGCGCCGGTGATCGAGGCGCGCTCTCCCGGGACAACGCGGCCGGGCACCCGGCAGATGCGGGCACCCGGCCGATAGCGACCGTGCGGATGACTAGCGCGCGGGCTCCTTGCGGGTACGCGCCAGCGCCAGGCCCGCCAGGATCAGCGCCAGCACACCGGCGATCAGACCGGCCACCCCGAACCAGTCCGTGCTGCTGCTCTCGGCGTCGCCGACGGCGAGGGTGTTGTCCGTCGCCGGGGTCGCCGCCGCACCCGCCGCCGCAGGCAGCAGCGTCAGCACCGGGGCCGGGCTCTCCGGCTCGGCACCGTCGTTGGCCGGCGGGTCGATCCAGCGCACCACCGCGCCGTCGGAGTAGGTCTGCAGCGTCTTGAAGACCATCTTGTCGACCTTGGGCAGTGGGCCCATGGACACCGGGAACTCCTGGAACTGGCCGGGTTTGACCGCCGCGTCGGGCGAGGTCGCGGTCCAGGTCAGCGTGGAGACGACCTCGCTCACCGGGCTGCCGTGCACCTCGATCGGCGTGGCCAGCTTGCGCTTGGCCACGGTCACCGTCCAGCCGGGCACCGGCATCGTGGTGACCGAGGCGACCGGGGCGTCCTCCGGCAGGTACACCTCGACCTTCGTGGTGTTCGTGTCGTCGGACTCGTTCGGCACCCGGAACGCCACACGGGCGTAGCCGCCCTGCACGGCCTCCTTCGGGTTGACCGTGACGTGGGCCGACGCGGGCACGGCGACGGCCAGCAGGCCGAGCACCGTCACTGCGACCACACCGAAACGGCGCGTCATCTTCATGCCTGGACCTTTCGTACGGCTCGAGTGGAGCGCTATGAGATCGGCACCGTCGCGGTGACCGAATCCTGGTCGATCTCGGAGAGGCGAAGGGTGAAGCGCAGCTGCCAGTCCCCGGGCGTGGGCAGGGTGACCTGCCCGCTGGCGTGGTTGTCGGTGAGCTGGAGCACGGGGAACGTGATCGGCTCGATGCCGGCGGAGGGCAGCGCCGCGGTGGCCTTCCACTCCACCACCGGCAGCGGCGAGCCGTCGGCCTTGTACGCGTACAGGTGCACCGCGTTGTCGCCGAGCTTGGCCGGGTCGACCTCCACCTGCAGCGTGTACAACGAGCTGGTCAGGGTCGAGGAGTAGATGACCGGCTGGGCGGGCAGCTGCGCGGTCTCCTGCGCGGTGCGCGCCGGGGTGGTCTGCGTCAGCGCGCCGGTCACGGCCAGCACCACGGCCGCGATGGCCAGCTCGGTGGTGACGATCCGGCGCAGCGGCCGCGGGTTGTCGGCGGCTCCGTTGTTCGTCCACCGCCGCGCGAGGAACGCCGCGACCAGGATCAGGCCCACCAGCACGATCTTGGCGATCATGAGCTGGCCGTACGTCGTGTCGACCAGCGCCCGCGGGGTGCCGATCTGGATCAGCCCGGACACCACCCCGGCCAGCAGCACGGTCGACACGGCCAGCGCCGCCCAGCGCGACCAGATCGGCAGGATCGCGCCCAGCTCGCGGTTGTCGGCCTGGCGAAGCAGGAACAGCGCCAGCATGAGCAGGCCGCCCAGCCAGACCGCCGCCCCGGCCAGATGCAGCGCGTCGACGACCACGGACACGGCGGGCACCGGCGAGGCGGCCGGGTGCCCGGCCAGCGGCCAGGTCAGCGCGGCCCCGGCGGCGACCGCGAGCAGCAGCACCCGGTCCACGATCCCGTCGCGCCCGGCCAGCAGCGGACGCACCAGGATCGCGGCCACCGCCAGCAGCGCCAGCCGTACCAGCAGCGCGATGCCGTACTGGCTGCCCAGCACGTCACCCAGGTCGCTGCCGGTGACCCCGGTCAGGCTGCTCCCGGTCGAGTACGGGGCCTGCAGGTACAGGCCCGCCAGGGTGGCCAGCGCGACCACGCCGAAGCCGGTCCACATGACGCGGCGCGGGCCGCGCTGGCTGAGCCGGGCCGGCCACAGCAGCGTCAGCACCAGCACCGGGCCGACCAGCAGCACGAGCCCGGCGTACCCGATCGCCTTGCCGATCGCGATCAGGTTGCGGATCGTCGTGTCGACCTTCTCCTCCGGCAGCGCCGCCGGGGTGGCCGAGGGCGCGCCGACCGAGAACGTGAACCCGCCCGGGATCGGGTGGCTGTCCGCGGAGATCACCCGGTAGCTGACCAGGTACGTGCCGCGCGGGGCGTCCTCGCGCAGCCCGATGCTCAGCACGTTGCCCTCGACCGTGGGCTCGCCGCGGTCGGCCCGCTGCCCGTCCGGCCCGATGATCCGGATCTTGTCGGCGACCGGCGACACCGGCTCGCTGAACGTCAGGGTCACGTCCCTGGGCGCCTCGGGCACCACCGAGCCGGCGGGCGGGCTGGTGCGCAGCAGCGCCGCGTGCGCGTACGCCGGCGAGGCGGGCAGCAGCGTCAGCGCGAGGAACGCCACCACCGCCAGCAGCGCCCGCACCCGCACCCGCCGCACCCGCGCGCCTCGCGCGCCGTCCATGATCGTCGGACTTGCCTGGCACACGTGGGTATCTTGACCACTCATTCGCACACCTGCCGGGCAAGTCGAGTGATCATGGGGCGCGGGGGCGCGGAGGGGCGCAGTCATGTGACTCACGGGGCGACCGTAACGGGGCGGGCCGGTTCGCGCGAGACGGTGGTGTCGCGGCTGAGCGCCCACAGGAGTCCGGCCTGCACGAGCGCCGCGGCGTGGCCGATCTCGTGGGCCAGCGCGGTCACGCCCTCGGCGACGTCGAAGGCACTGGTCGTGATCAGGCAGGCGGCGAGCACGAAGGCCACCGGCACGAACGCGCGGGCCCGGTCCGGCCGCCACGCGGCCAGCGCGAAACCGACCGCCAGCGCGATGTCGAACGAGGCCGCCTCCCGGCCGGTGTGCAGCTCACCGCCGCCCGCGAACAGCACCGGCAGCGCCAGCAGCACCTGGATTACGGCGGTCACCCCGAGCGCGACGCGCAGGATCTGCCGCTGTCCCTCCGCCTGCCGCCGGGCGGCCCGTGCCGCGTCGGCACGTTCGGCCGCGACCGCGGCGAGGATCGGGGCCGTCAGGTCGGGCACCGTCACCGACCGCATCCGCACCGCGCGGGTGAGCTGCTCGGCGGCCCGTGACCAGGTGCGGCAGTCCGGACACCCGGCCAGGTGCCCGTCGAGCGCGTCCGGCGCGAACCCGGCCTGCGCCGCCCATGCCTGGACCTCGCCGTCCAGCCGCGCGGACAGCCCGACCCGCACCTCGTCGCAGTTCGTCATGGGCGGGTAGTCGCCCGCCGCCCCGGTTCGGTTCCCGCCGGTGTCCCAGGACACGCGTGTCGTCACCGCCCGGAGTGAGCCCGACCGGCGGTTAGGCTTGCTCCCCGTGCCCCCCGTGCCACGAGACGACACGCTCCCGGACGACGGTGTCCCCGTCGCCCGCGATGGCGGGCGCGCGGAGCCGACCCCGCCGACGGAGGCCCAGGAGCCGTCGGGCCGTGGACATGCGGCATCGCACTTCGTGGCGATGGCCGCGGGCCCGCCGGCCCCGCGGCGCGGTCACGGCCTGCTGTCCGAGCTGCCGGCCACCGCCGTCGACCCGGCCACCGAATGGGCACTGGCTGCCCGCACCGGTGATCCCGTCGCGCAGGCCGCGTTCGTCCGGTCCACCCAGGCCGAGGTATGGCGGTTCGTCGCCGCCCTGGTCGACCCGGGCAGCGCGGACGACCTCACCCAGGAGACGTACCTGCGGGCGTTTCGGGCGCTGCCCGCGTTCGAGGGCCGCTCTACGGTGCGCACCTGGCTGCTCGGCATCGCCCGGCGCACCTGCGCCGACCATCTGCGTACGGTGGTAAGGCAGCGCCGGCTGGGCGTGCGCCTGGCCGCACAGGTGCTGACGAGCGGGCCGCACCCGGACCCGGCGGGCCAGGTCGGGGCGGCGTTGCTGCTCGACCGGCTGTCCCCGGAGCGCCGGGAGGCGTTCGTGCTGACCCAGCTGCTGGGGTTGTCGTACGAGCAGGCGGCGGCGGTGCAGGAGGTGCCGGTCGGCACGATCCGGTCCCGGGTCGCGCGTGCCCGCGCCGAACTGGTGGACGACGTCGTTAGCGCCTTAGCCGCCTGAGGCGACGCGCGGGGGCGAAGGAGGAAAGCGATGGACGAGCGCACCGGCTGGAACAGGGTCCAGCCGTGGGTCAGCCTGCTGGCCAGGCTAGGCCTGGCCGGGATCTTCCTGGTCGCGGGCGGGCTCAAGGTCACCGACCTGGCCGCCAACGGCCGCGCCGTGAACGCGTACCAGATCATGTCCTACGACGCCGCCATGGTCGTCGGCGCGATCCAGCCCTTCGTGGAGATCGTCGTCGGCCTGCTGCTCCTGGTGGGCCTCGCCACCCGGCTCGCGGCATGGCTGTCGGCGGGCATGATGGTCGCCTTCATCGCGGGCATCAGCTCGGCCTGGGCCCGCGGCCTGAACATCGACTGCGGGTGCTTCAGCAAGGGCGGCCAGCTGCCGCCCGGGGTGACGCCCAACTATCTTCCGGAGATCTTCCGGGATGTGGCCTTCCTGGCGATGGCCATCTTTTTGATCATCTACCCGGTCAGCCGTTTCTCCCTCGACGCACGACTGGATCGACCGTTCTCCGCCGGGGTGCCGGCGGACGACGACGTGCTGGAGGAAGACAGTGACGAATCGAGCGAGCACGCCCCGCCCCGCCGGGAGCGGGCCTGAGCACGGCACCGGCGAGGTGCGGGCAACGAGCGGCCGTAGTGAGCGGGTCAACGGGCTCGGTGCAGCTCTGGCCGGCGACGAGCGCGGCGAGGAGCAGGCATGAGCAGCCGTAAGGACCAGAATGCGGCGGCCCGGATGGTCCGGGAGCAGATCGCCAAGGAACAGCGCCGCAAGCGCACCATGTGGATCTCCATCGCCGCGGTGTCCGCGCTGGTCATCGCCGGCCTGATCGGCTGGGGCATCTACGCGGGCTCCAAGACGGCGGAATACACCGCCCCGAAGGGGGCCAACGCCGCCGGGAACGGCATCACCACCGGCAGCGGGCCGGTCGTCGTCGACGAGTACGTCGACTACCTCTGCCCGCACTGCAAGAGCTTCCACGACGAGGCCTCCGCCTCGATCGCGCAGCTCGCCGCCGACGGCAAGATCACCCTGGTGACCCACCCGGTGGCATACCTCGACGGCGCGTCCACCAACCGGTACTCCACCCGCTCGTCGGCCGCCGCGGGCTGCGCCGCCGAGTACGGCAAGTTCACCGAGTTCTCCGACGTGCTGTTCGACAACCAGCCCGCCGAGGGCGGGGCCGGACCCACCGACGATGATCTGATCGTGCTCGGCCGGCAGGCCGGGCTCGGTGACGACTTCGCGCAGTGCGTACGCGACAAGCGCTTCCTCAACTGGACCAACCACGTCAGCGAGGAGGCCGGCCGCGCCGGGGTCACCGGCACCCCGACCGTCCTGGTCAACGGCAAGCCCACCCAGGCGAGCTCGGCGGCGATCGCCGCCGCGGTCGCCACGGCCACCGGCGCCAACCCGTCCGCGAGCACCAGCTGACATGAGCTGAGCAGGAGCAGATGACACCCCTCACGGCACAGCGGGTGGGCGCGGTCCTCGGGACCGCGCTCACCCTGCTGCTCACCCTCGCCACCCCCGCCGCCGCGCACGGGGCCGACGCCCCCGACGCCACGAACTACCGCACCGCCATCACCGGCACCCCGGACCTGCCCGGCCTCGAGGTGATCACGATCGAGGCGGGCGCCCGCCTGCAGCTGACCAACCACAGCGGCAAGCCGGTCGAGGTGCTCGGCTACCACAACGAGCCCTACCTGGAGGTACGCCCCGACGGGGTGTACGAGAACATCCACTCCCCCGCCACGTACCTGAACATCACCATCGCGCACGTCGACCCGCCCGCGCACGCCGACCCGACGGTGCCCCCGGAGTGGCGCAAGGTCAGCGACGAGCCGGTCTACCGCTGGCACGACCAGCGCGCCATCTGGACCGGCACCGCCGAGCCGCCCGCCGTCGCCGCCGCGCCCGACCAGCCCCACCGCATCCGCGAGTGGACCGTGCCGATGCGCACCGAGGTGACCGCGCTGCAGGTCACCGGCGTGCTCGACTGGGTGCCGCCGCCGAACCCGGTGATCTGGTGGGTCGCCGCCGTCGCCGGGGCGCTCGCCGTCGCCCTGCTCGGCCTGGTCCGCGGCCGCCCTCGCCCGATCACCGTCGCGCTCGCCCTGGGCGCGATCGCCGCCGGGGTGCTGGCGCTGGCCTACGCGGTCGCGCGCGAGATCGACGCGGGCAACCACACACTCGGCCCGATCCTGCTCGAACTGCTCACGGTCCAGCTGTGGCCGCTGGTCAGCGCGCTGGCCGCGATCGCCGCCGGGGCGTACTCGCTGTCCCGCCGCGCCGCGGGCGACTTCGCGCTGGCACTCGGCGCGGCGGCGGTCGGCCTGTTCGCCGGCATGGTCAACGCGGCGGTCTTCCACCGCTCGATCGCCCCGGTCCCGTGGGGCGACACCGCGGCCCGCGTCGCCGTCGCCACCGTGATCGCCCTCGGCGTGGGCGTGGCCGCCGCCGGGATGCTCCGCCTGCGCGGCACCACCTCCGGCACGACCGCACCCGACCCGGCCACCACGAACGTGACCGAGTCCGGCCCGCCCGAGTCCGGCGCGGCCACGGCCGCCACCACGCCCGGCCAGAGCAGGCACGACCTCACACCGCCCGCCTGACCCGGCGGCGCGAGCCGCTTGCTGGGCCCTCCGCGGGGCGCGAGCCGTCCGCTTTTCAATAGACGTTGGCCTATCACATCGACTATTCGCGAGTCGGAATCGATGCAATAGGCCAACGTCTATGCGAGGGGGCGGTGGCACCGCGGGACGGAGTGTCGGACGCGGGAACGTGTCGGACGCGGGAACGTGTCGGACGCGGGGGTCCGGTCAGGTCGTGGCGGGGACGGCGAAGCCGTACGGGAGTTCCAGCCGGTGCCGGGCCAGCAGCTCCGCGTCGGACAGCAGCTCACGGGTTGGGCCGTCGGCCACGATGCGGCCCTCGTCCAGGATCACCGAGCGCGGGCACAGCTGCATCGCGTACGGCAGGTCATGGGTGACCATCAGCAGCGTCACGTCCAGCCCGAGCACGATCTCGGCCAGCTCGCGCCGCGCCTGCGGGTCCAGGTTGGACGAAGGCTCGTCCATCACCAGCAGGTCGGGGCGCATGGCCAGCACCGTGGCGACGGCGACCCGGCGGCGCTGGCCCAGCGACAGGTGATGCGGGGCCCGCTCCTTGACGTCGCTCATGCCGACCGCGGCCAGCGCCTCGTCGACGCGCCGGGTCAGCTCCGCCCCGCGCAGGCCCAGGTTGGCCGGGCCGAACGCCACGTCCTCGGCGACCGTGGGGAGGAAGAGCTGGTCGTCGGGGTCCTGGAAGACCAGGCCGACGCGGCGGCGGATCTCGGCGAGGCCGGGCCGGTCCTTCGGATCGACGGTGCGGTCGCCGACCGAGACCGTGCCGGACGAGCCGGTCAGGCCGGACACCGGCAGGATGCCGTTGAGGTGCAGCACCAGCGTGGTCTTGCCCGCCCCGTTGGGGCCGAGCAGGGCGACCCGCTCGCCGGGCTCGATATGCAGGCTCACGCCGTGCAGCGCCTGGTGGCCGTCGGGATAGGCGTATCGCACATCGTCGAGCAGCAGCGCGGTCATACCAGGAACCTATCCGTCAGCAGGACCACGACGGCGAGCACGGGCACCGCGGCCCCGACCGCCCACTGCCGGGCGGTGGCCCGGGTGTGCTCCTGCAGTGCGGCGGGCAGCCGCCCGGTGTAGCCGCGCGAGCGCATGGCCAGGAAGACCCGCTCGCCGCGCTCGAACGCACGCAGGAACAGGGTGCCGAGTCCAGCCGCGAAGCCGCGCACCTGCCACAGGAAGCGCGGGTCGTCGAGCCGGGACAGCCGGGCGATGCGCATGCGCCGCGCCTCGTCGGCGAGCACGTCCAGGTAGCGCAGCATGAACAGGGCGATCTGGGTGATCGCCTGCGGGGTGCGCAGCCGGTCCAGGCCGATCAGCACGTCGCGGGCCGGGGTCGTGCCGGCCAGCAGCAGCGCGATGAGCACGCCGAGCGTGCCCTTGACCAGGATGTTCCAGCCGGCCCACAGTCCTTCGACGGCGACGGACAGCCCGAGCACGTCGGTGCGGGGGCCCGCCGCGAAGAACGGCAGCAGCACCGCGGTGGCCACGAACGGCAGCTCGATCAGGCTGCGCCGGGCCAGCCATCCCGCGGGGACCCGGGCCAGCACCGCGAGCACCGCCACGATCACGGCGTACGCCCCGAAGGCGGGCAGCAGCTCGCGCGGCGTCGCCACCACCACAACGGTGAACAGCACCGATGCGGCGATCTTGACCTCGGGTGCGAGGTGGTGCACGGGCGAGTGCCCGTGCACGTACATCGGATGGGTGTGCCCGGCGCCCACGGCTACTTCTCCGCGGACACGGCGGCCGGGGTCCCGGCGGCGGGGAGCTGCTCGCCCGCCGCGGACTCGGCGGCCGCGTTCCGGCGGCGGCGCACCGCCCAGAAGATCGCCAGGCCGACCGCGAACGTCAGCGCCACGCCGATGAGCCCGGCCAGGCCGGTCGCGTCGTCCACGCCCTTGATGCCGTAGTCGGCCAGGAACGAACCGCCGAGTTCGTGGTCCTGCGCGCGCTGCGCGATGCAGCTCCCGCCGGTGATCACTCCGTCGGCATCGACGGTGCAGCCGGTCAGGGTGGTCGCGTCCAGACCGTCCGGCGAGCCCGAGGCCAGGTAGCTGGCACCACCGGCCAGCAGCGCGGCGACGGCCAGGCCGCCGAGCACGAAGACCCGGGTAGGCAGGCCGCCGGTCGCGGGCTGCGCCAGCCGCGCGCCGCGCAGCGCGTACACCAGGTCGGGGCGCACCTTCGCCACGGTGGTGACGGTGACGGCCGCGATGAGGCCCTCGCCGATGCCGATCAGCGCGTGCACACCGGCCATGGTCGCGGAGATCTGCCCGTAGCCGATGGTCAGCGGCACCTCGCCGCCGAGCACGAACTGCAGCACGAAGCCCTGCGAGGCGAGCACCACGGAGACGATCGAGGCGAGGAACACGGCCAGGCCGACACCCGCGGCGGTACGCGGCAGCAGCTTCATCAGGCCGACCAGCACCAGGTAGCCGACGGCGGTGCCGAGCAGCGCCATGTTGGAGATGTTGAGGCCCAGCGCGCTGATGCCGCCGTCGGCGAAGACCAGCGCCTGCACGATCAGGACCACCGAGACGCACAGCGCGCCGACCCACGGACCGACCAGCGCGGCGGCCAGCGCGCCGCCCAGCAGGTGTCCGCTGACGCCGGGCAGCACCGGGAAGTTGAGCATCTGCACCGCGAAGATGAACGCGGCGACCAGGCCCGCCATGGGCGCCAGCCGGTCGTTGAGATCCTGGCGCGCGCGACCGAGGCAGAGGGCCAGCAGCGCCACGGCGACCACGCCGTAGGCCAGCGAGATCGGCCCGCCGATGATGCCGTTGGAGATGTGCATCGCGATATTCACTCAGCCAGACTAAGGTTGTTGCAAAAGACTTGCAATAAGGTGCGTCGGTCTCGCCCTCGCCTGCCGCGGCGGACGGCCCGGATATGGTGTCCGGTGTGACGGAGAACGTACGACTCGCGCCCGGCGACGCCGCCCCCGACTTCAGCCTGCCGACCGCCGACGGCGGCACGCTCAGCCTGTCCGACCTGCGCGGCAAGAAGGTCGTCCTGTACGCCTACCCGGCCGCGATGACCCCCGGCTGCACCACCCAGGCCTGCGACTTCCGCGACTCGCTCGCCTCGCTCACCGCCAAGGGATACGCCGTCGTCGGCATCTCCCCCGACGCGCCCGCGAAGCTGGCCAAGTTCGTCGAGCGCGACGCGATCACCTTCCCGCTCGTCAGCGACCAGGACAAGGCCGTGCTCACCGGCTACGGCGCGTTCGGCGAGAAGAAGAACTACGGCAAGGTCGTGCAGGGCGTCATCCGGTCCACCTTCGTCATCGACGAGAAGGGCCTGATCGAGCACGCCTTCTACAACGTCAAGGCCACCGGCCACGTCGCCAAACTCCGCCGCGACCTCAAGATCGACTAAAATCGCCGGGACCTGGATCACGATCACGGGCGGGGATGAGCGAGAATACGGCGGGCATCTGATGCCCCTGGGGCCGTAGCCCAACGGCAGAGGCACGCGGTTTAGGTCCGCGCCAGTGCGGGTTCGAATCCCGCCGGCCCTACTCACTCCCCGTCAGCTCCCGAGCACCCGCAGGTGGTCGGCGGCGACGCGTTTGGGTACGCACATGCGCCAGGCGTCGATGATCAGCTCGCGCATCTCGTCCTCGTCGAGCGCGGCCAAACGCGCCTGCACCCAGTGGTAGCGCAGGTCGGACGCGCGCGGCAGGAAGAACTTGTCCGGCTCCGCCGCCACCAGCGCGTCGCGGGCCTCCTTCGGATAACCGAAGCCCAGCTCCGTCTCGTCGGCGGAGAAGGCAGCGAACACGATCCGCCCCACCCGGAACTTGACCCGGTCGCGCACCAGTGCCTCGTACGCCCGCGGTAGCGACAGCGCAACCTGCCGCACCTGTTCCACCGTGGCCATTCGCGCCTCCCCCGTTGCCGGCCGGTGCCGTTTTAGCCTGTGCCCGGCGCCGCACCCACCAGTCTGCTCCGCACCGGCGACATTTCGCGCGCGTCTCCGCATAAGACAGCATGTCTATTGACATATTTAACGGTGTTCCGAAAGGCTCGGTGCGCGAGTCCTTCGACACCCTGGAGGGGCAGTGAGGAAACTACGAGTCGTGGCGGTGTGCCTCGGCATGGTCAGCGCCATCGCGCTGGTCGCGCCGGCGAGCGCGAAACCCGTCGGTGACGGCGATCGGGCGAGAAATCCGCTCGACGTTTATGTCGGCGAGCTCGATCAGAGCCAGCTGGAACAGTTCCGCAAGCTCGGCATCGACAACGAGGAGCTGCGGACCGCGCCGCTGCCCGGCGGCAAGGTGAAGGTCGAGGCGGTGCTCTCCGAAGTGGAGGCGTCACGGCTGGCCGGTCGCGGTGTGTCGCTGTCGGTGAAGATGATCCGCGGCCAGAAGGCCTCGGACGCGCTGCGCAAGCAGGCCCTGGCCGGCAACGTGGTGTACCGGCCGTACAGCGGGCCTGGCGGCCTGCGCGAGGAGCTGGAGAAGCTCGCGGCGGAGCACCCGTCGATCACCAAGCTGGTGACGATCGGGCACTCGGTGCAGGGCAAGCCGATCAAGGGCATCAAGCTGAGCCTGGGTGCGCGCGTGCTGCCCGACGGGCTCAAGCCGTCGGTGGTCTACAACGGGGCCCAGCACGCCCGTGAGTGGATCACACCGGAGATGGTGCGCCGGCTGCTGCACCACTTCGTCGACGGGTACGGCAGCAACGCCGAGCTGACCAACCTGATCAAGACGCGGGAGCTGTACTTCTTCCCGGTGGTCAACCCGGACGGCTACGACTTCACGTTCACCGAGGGCAACCGCCTGTGGCGCAAGAACCTGCGCGACAACAACGGTGACGGCGAGATCACGGCCGGCGACGGCGTCGACCCGAACCGCAACTACGCCTTCAAGTGGGGTTACGACAACGAGGGTTCCTCACCTGACCCGGCGAGTGAGACCTACCGGGGCAGCGGCCCGAACTCCGAGCCGGAGAGCAAGGCGCTCGACTCGTTCTTCAAGCGGGTGCGCCCGGACTACTACGTCAACTACCACTCGGCCGCGGAGCTGCTGCTCTACGGCACGGGCTGGCAGGTCAGCACACCGACGCCGGACGACACCATCTACACGGCGCTGGCCGGCGACGACGCGAACTCGGCGGTGCCCGGCTACGACCCGGACATCTCGGCGGAGCTGTACACCACCAACGGCGACGTCGACTCGCACATGCAGGCCAGGTACGGCACGCTCGGCTTCACCCCCGAGATGACCACCTGTGAGACGGTGTCGAACTCCATTCCGGACGACGAGTGGCTGGCCGAGGACTGCGCCAGCGGCTTCAACTTCCCGGACGACGAAGAGCTGATCCAGGCGGAGTTCGCCAAGAACATCCCGTTCGCCCTGTCGCTGGCGAAGTCGGCGGCGCGGCCGGACGACCCGGTGTCCGTGCTGGGCCACGTCACCCCGCACTTCGTCACCGACAACTTCGACGTGTCGTACGGCCGCACCCAGGCCGTCGCCGCGACGATCCGCCGGTCGCTGAAGAACGTGAAGGTGAACTGGAAGATCAACGGTGGGGCGACGAAGTCCGGCTCGGTGAAGGAGTGGAAGGGCGGCGAGCGCTACGGCGGCGAGAACGACGACTTCTACGCCGAGTTCCGCGGCACGGTGACCGGGCAGAAGCCCGGCGACCAGGTCGAGGTGTGGTTCAGCGGGTTCTCCGTGACGCCGGGGCGGATCGGCGCGGTGACCAGCGACCACTTCACCTACCGGGTGAACGGCGACATCGGCGGCAAGGTGCTGGTCCTCGCCGCGGAGGACGTCACCGGCATCAGCCCGGCGCAGGGCGTCACCACGGCGAAGTTCGCCGCGGACTACGCCGCCTCGCTGAGCGCGGCCGGTTACTCCAGCGACGTGTACGACTTCGACGCGCAGGGCCGCAAGGCGCCGCACCACCTGGGCGTGCTGTCGCACTACAAGGCGATCGTCTGGGAGACCGGCGACGACGTCATCCTGCGGTCCACCGGGCAGCCCGGCGGCACCGCCGCGAAGGCCGCGCTCGACATCGAGCTGGCCGTGCGCGACTACCTGAACGAGGGTGGCAAGCTGCTGCTCACCGGGCAGAACGCGCTGTTCGCGCAGTCGGCCGACGGGGCGTACTTCTACCAGCCCGACGCGCCGGCGCAGCCGGAGTGCACGGTGCGCGCGTACCCGTGCCTGCCGCTGCTGAACGATTTCATGCAGTACTACCTCGGCGCGTACACCTACGTCAGCGACGGCGGCACCGATCCGGACGGCGTGCCGTACGGGGTCGGCGGCAGCACGGGCGCGTTCAGCGGCTTCTCGGGCACGCTCAACGCGGCCGGCTCGGCGGGCAACCAGACGCACACCGCGTCGTTCCTGACCACGTCGAGCTTCCTGCCACCGGCCCAGTTCCCGCAGTTCAACAGTGCCGCCCCGGCGGACTGGCTGCGCCCGGGAGCGGCGCCGTTCGACCCGCGCACCGGTGACTGGTACACCTACAGCGACCGGGCGGACACCTCGTACAAGCGGCTCACCCGGACCGTGGACCTGACCGGGAAGACCTCGGGCGAGCTGCGGTTCTGGTCGTCGTACGACACCGAGCCGAACTGGGACTTCATGTTCGTGGAGGCCCACCCGGTCGGTTCGGACACCTGGACCACGCTGCCGGACACCACCGGGCACAGCACCCAGGTGACCGGTGACAGCTGCGCGAGCGGCTGGTCCGACGTGCACCCGTTCCTGGCGCACTACCAGGGCGCGGACTGCTCGCCGACGGGCACGACGGGTTCGTGGCACGCACTGACCGGTCCCTCCGGGGGCTGGACGGAGCTGGCGTACGACCTGACCCCGTACGCGGGCCAGCAGGTGGAGATCTCGATCTCCTACGCGTCCGACTGGGGCACGCAGGGGCTCGGCGTCTTCCTCGACGACGTGACGGTCAGCGCCGACGGCGCGCCGGTCGCGACGACCTCGTTCGAGGACGGCTTCGGCGGCTTCACCGTCGCCGCGGCGCCGGACGGCTCACCGGCCGGCAGCAACACCTGGGTGCGCAGCCAGCAGGCGTTCGAGGAGGGTTCGATCGTGGTCACCCGTGACACGGTGTTCACCGGATTCGGCGCCGAGGGCCTGACCCCGGCGCAGCGCAACGACCTGGTCAAGCGCTCGATGAAACACCTGCTCGGGTACTGACCGAGTTAAGAAGGGCACCTTCTACAACGCATAGCGTTGTAGAAGGTGCCCTTCCTTCTCTTCGTAAGATCGGGATCATGCGGTTTGAGGTGGATCCTGAGCTGACGCACGAGGTGTGCGAGCAGATCGTCGGGTTGTGGACCGACGTCTCGAACGCCGGTGGATCGGTCGGCTTCGTCGGGCAGGTGACGCGGAGCGACGTCGAACCGGTGGCGCGGGCGGCGTTCGACGGGATCGCCGCAGGGATCGACCGGCTGCTCGTCGGCTACGACGAGGACGGTGCCGTCGCGGCCATGCTGATCCTGGTGAGTCAGCGATTCGCGCTGTCGGCGCACTGGCGCACGGTGGGCCGGGTCATGGTGCACCCGCGCCGGCAGGGCCGGGGCGAGGGCGCGGCGCTGATGCGCGAGGGCGCGCGGATCGGCCGCGAGATGGGCCTGGAGGGCCTGCACATCACCGTGCGCGGCGGTATGGGTCTGGAGCGGTTCTACACGCCGCTGGGTTACCGGGAGGTGGGCCGGCTGCCGGGCGCGTTGCGGTTGGCCCCCGGTGACGACCGCGACGAGGTCGTGATGTGGCTCGACCTCGGCTGAGACGACCGTGTCGCCGACCTGGCGGAACTCCTAGACCGGGTCGCCGAACCGGTCGAGCACCTCGACGGGATCGCCGAGCCTGATCTCGCCGAGCGTGTCGGGAATCAGGTTGGTGCCGAAGAGCAGCCGCTGGTCGACGTTGCGGTAGCGGGCCAGGGTGCGCAGCGGTTCGCGACCGCGTACGCCGGTCTCCTGGTCGGTGGTGGTGACCACGCAGCGGCCGCATGCCTTCGCCGCCCGGAACTCGACCGCCCCGATGCGCAGCCGGTATCCGAGCCAGCCGTCCTCGGCGAACGCCGCCGCGCCGTCGACCACCACGTTGGGCCGGAACCGGGCCATCGGCAGCGGCCCCTCGTCGGAGCCGGACTCGGCGATCCAGTCGTTGAGCCTGGCCAGCGAGGCGCTGTTGGCCAGCAGCAGCGGGAAGCCGTCGGCGTAGGAGACGCGGTCGGTGGGCAGCGCGTACTCCGGCGGGACGGGGCGGCGGCTCGCCGGGTCGTCCATCCAGACCAGCCGCACGTCACGGCCGAGTTCCTTGCTGAGCAGCGCGTCGGCCGAGGGACCGGCCGCGGTCGCCGGATAGGGCTTGGTCCACAGGGTGGAGTGCGTCACCGGGTCCGGGACGGGCTGCTCCACCAGCAGCGGCGCCGAGTCGGGGAAGGAGAGTTCGAGGCCGCCGCCGACAGGCACGGCGCGCAGCAGCGCGAGCCGGGCGACCTCACGCTGGGTCACCTCCGAGCCGTCCGGATTGATGATCATCCAGCGGCGGTCGCCTGCCAGGCCCCACGGCTCGACCGTCGCCCGCTGGTGATCCACCCGTCGGCAGCCCTTGATCGGGTACGTGTGCAGCGCACTCACTCGCATGACGCGACGTTATCAGCGCGTCACGCAGCGGGGTGTACGCCTGTCGTCGATGCATCCGGCGCCGGGCGACCGCCTCAGCGCCAGGCTGCCCCGATGCCGTCGCCCGGATACCAGTGCTCCTTCGGCTGCTCCCGGAAGGCCAGGAAGCGGCGGCCGGTCTTCTCCGCGTGCTTGAGCAGCACCGTGGTGATGGTGACGTTGTCGGTGAGCAGCAGCGCCCGCTCGGACAGGTGCGGCTCGACCGCGGTGAACTCGCGCTGCTCGTGCCCCGCGCTGTGATCGCTGTCGTGCAGGAACATGTCCACCGGCCGGTCCAGCGCGTTGAGCGCCGTGATCGAGTCGCCGATGACCAGGTCCACCACGCCGGCCCAGGGCAACGCCTTGGCCAGGTAACCCGCCTCGGGGTTGATGTCCAGCGAGGTGACCCGGCCCGGATGGCCCTCGGCCGTATTGCGCAGCAGCGCGGCGGCCAGCACGCAGGTGCCCAGGCCCTTGTCCACGCCGGTCTCCACCACGTGGCGCGGCTTGCGCGCGCGCACCAGGGCATACCAGCCGACCCGGCGGGCGTAGCGGACCTGCTTGTCGGCCAGGCCGCGGCGGGCGGACTTCGCGGTCGTCTGCTCGATGTGCGCGCGCAGCACGTCGTCCGCGTCGATCTCCGCCATCCAGCCGCGTACGTCGGCGACGGGCGCCTCGGCGACCAGGCTGACGAACCAGGCGAGGTGCTCGCGGTTCAGCGGGGTCAGGTCGTAGGTGTAGTTGTGGTGCTCGCGGGACGTCACCAGCCAGCGCGCGGACTGGCGCAGCACCTTGGCGTCGTGGCGGGCCACCCTGGCCAGCCGCTTCGGCAGCGCGGCCAGCGGAGCGAGCGCGGTGCGCGACACGGCACGCCTGATCCGAGTCTTGCGGTCGGGCATGGGGACGCACCTTCCACGGCGAACATGAATCCGTGTGCGAGTTCTATCATGTCCGACCACTCCCCGGACAGACCCGAGATTGTCACTGAATGAAAGTTTGCATACAGTGTCTCTGTGAATGTGGTGCCTACAACCGATGTGCCGACCGGGGCAGCCACCGGGGCCACCGCCGACGTGCGCTCCCTCGTGCAGGGCGCCCGCCTGACGCCCACCCAGCGGCGCATCGCCCGCGAACTCGTGCACCACGCCGACACCGTCGCCTACCTGTCCGCCGCCGAGGTCGCCGAGCTGGCACAGGTCAGCCAGCCGTCGGTCACCCGGTTCGCGATGGCGCTGGGCTTCGACGGCTACCCCGCGCTGCGCCGCCGCCTGCGCGAACTCACCGCCGGGCAGCGCCCCGGGACCGCCGACGGCGACAACGACCTGCAGCGTGCCGTTCGCGGCGAGATGGCCAACCTGACCCGGCTCGCCGACCACCTGGCCGACCCGGCCGCGGTGCACGCCGCCGCCGGGCTGCTGGCCGCCAGCCGCCCGCTGCCCGTGGTCGGCCTGCGCGCCGCCGCCCCGCTCGCGGGCTACTTCGGCTACTTCGCCGCCAAGATCCACCCTGAGGTACGGGTGCTGGACACCGGCGGCAGCATGCTCGCCGAGCGGCTCGAACAGGCCGCCGACTCCGGCGCGCGGGCCGTGCTGGCGTACGCGCTGCCGCGATACCCCCGGGAGCTGCGCGACGCCCTTGCCGAGGCCCGCGGCCTAGGCCTGAAGATCGTCGTGGTGACCGACTCGCCGGTCAGCCCGGCCACCGACCTCGCCGACGTGACGCTCACCGCCGCGGTCGGCTCCCAGCTCGTGTTCGACCTGCACACCGCGCCCATGGTGCTGACCATGGTGCTGCTGCAGGCCATCAGCGACGTCGACCCGGCGGCCACCCAGCGCCGGCTCGAACACTTCGAGAGCTCGGCCACCCGCCGCAGCGTCTTCATGGAATAGGTAGGGGAAGCGATGGAGCAGATCATCCGTGCCGCGACCGGCACCACCCGCACCGCGCTGGGCTGGCCGCAGGAGGCGGCGATCCGGATGCTGTGCAACAACCTCGACCCGGACGTCGCCGAGCGTCCGCAGGACCTGGTGGTGTACGGCGGCACCGGCAAGGCGGCCCGCGACTGGCCGAGCTTCCACGCGCTGATCCGCACCCTGACCACGCTCAAGGACGACGAGACCATGCTGGTCCAGTCGGGCCGCCCGGTCGGCGTGTTCCGCACCCACGAGTGGGCCCCGCGTGTGCTGCTGGCCAACTCGAACCTGGTCGGCGACTGGGCCACCTGGCCCGAGTTCCGCCGCCTGGAGCAGCTCGGCCTGACCATGTACGGCCAGATGACCGCCGGGTCCTGGATCTACATCGGCACCCAGGGCATCCTGCAGGGCACCTACGAGACGTTCGCGGCCGTGGGCGAGAAGAAGTTCGGCGGGACGCTCGCGGGCACGCTGACGCTGACCGGCGGCTGCGGCGGTATGGGCGGCGCGCAGCCGCTCGCGGTCACCATGAACGGCGGCGCGTGCCTGATCGTCGACGTCGACAAGACCCGCCTGGACCGCCGGGTGCAGACCCGCTACCTCGACGTGGTCGCCGACTCCCTCGACCACGGCATCGAACTGGCGCTGGCCGCCAAGCGCGAGCGCCGGCCGCTGTCGGTCGGCGTGGTCGGCAACGCTGCGACGATCTTCCCGGAGCTGCTGCGCCGCGGCGTCGAGATCGACATCGTGACCGACCAGACCAGCGCCCACGACCCGCTGTCCTACCTGCCCGAGGGCGTCTCCATGGAGGAGTGGCAGACCTTCGCGGCCGACAAGCCGGAGGAGTTCACCGAGCGGGCCCGCGCCAGCATGGTCAAGCACGCCGAGGCCATGGTCGGCTTCATGGACGCCGGGGCCGAGGTGTTCGACTACGGCAACTCCATCCGCGGCGAGGCGCAGCTCGGCGGGTACGACCGGGCGTTCGCGTTCCCGGGCTTCGTGCCCGCGTACATCCGGCCGCTGTTCGAGGAGGGCAAGGGACCCTTCCGCTGGGCCGCGCTGTCCGGCGACCCGGCCGACATCGCCGCCACCGACAAGGCCGTGCTCGACCTGTTCCCGCAGAACGAGTCCCTGTCCCGCTGGATCAAAATGGCCCAGGAGAAGGTCGCCTTCCAGGGCCTGCCCGCCCGCATCTGCTGGCTCGGCTACGGCGAGCGCGACAAGGCCGGCGTCCGGTTCAACGAGATGGTCGCCGACGGCACGCTGAAGGCCCCGATCGTCATCGGCCGCGACCACCTCGACTGCGGCAGCGTCGCCTCGCCGTACCGGGAGACCGAGGCGATGCTCGACGGCTCCGACGCGATCGCCGACTGGCCGCTGCTCAACGCCCTGGTCAACACCGCCTCCGGCGCATCGTGGGTGTCCATCCACCACGGCGGCGGCGTCGGCATCGGCCGCTCCATCCACGCCGGCCAGGTCACCGTCGCCGACGGCACCGCCCTCGCCGCCCAGAAGATCGAACGAGTCCTCACCAACGACCCCGGCATGGGCGTCATCCGCCACGTCGACGCCGGCTACGACCTCGCCGCCGACGTCGCCACCGACCGCAACGTCCGCATCCCCATGCGCGAGTCCTGATGAGCGAGCACAGCGAGTTCGGCAGTTTCGGGGAAACTGCGGGAATCCGGGCCGGTTTTCGTGCAGTTTCCCCGAAACTGCACTTCCACCTGCGGACCCGGCGGTCGGAGATCGCGGGGAGCGGGGCGTGGGTGCGGGTCGGCGTGGAGGTGGCGGCATGAGCGCGTTCGCGGAGCTCTGGGCGCAGCTCGCGCCGGTCGGGCGGGACGCGGAGACCGGCGGTTACCTGCGCTACGCCTTCGGACCGGCCGAGATGACGATGCGGGGGTGGTTCCTCGAGCAGGCCAGGGCACGTGATCTGGTGATCGAGGAGGACGGCAACGGCAACATGTTCGCGTGGTGGGGCGACCCCGCCGCCGGAGACGCCGTACTGACCGGCTCGCACCTGGACTCGGTGCCGCACGGCGGGGCGTACGACGGACCGCTCGGTGTGGTCAGCGCCCTGCTCGCCATCGACGAGCTGCGGGCCCGGGGTGTCACCCCGGCCCGCCCGATCGGCATCGCGGTGTTCGCCGAGGAGGAGGGCTCCCGGTTCGGGCTGGCCTGCCTCGGCTCGCGCCTGCTCGCCGGGCTGGTCGACCCGGCCGCCGCGGCGGCGCTGACCGACCGGGACGGCGTCACGCTGGACACGGCCATGCGCGCCACGCTCGGCGCAGGCCCCGCCGGTGCTCGGCCGGACCTGCTCGGCCGCATCGGCTGCTACGTCGAGCTGCACGTGGAGCAGGGCCGCGCCCTGGTGAACCTGGACCGGCCGGTAGCCGTGGCCAGCGCGATCTGGCCGCACGGCCGCTGGCGGCTGGACTTCCTCGGCGAGGCCAACCACGCCGGGACCACGCTGATGGCCGACCGCCGCGACCCGATGCTGACCTTCGCGGCCACCGTACTGGCCGCCAACGACGAGGCCAGGCGGCTCGGCGCACACGCCACCATCGGTCGCGTCCAGGTCTACCCGAACGCCACCAACGCCATCCCCGCCAAGGTCAGCGCATGGCTCGACGCGCGCGCCGACTCCCCCGACACGATGGAGCAGGTCGTCGCCGGAATCCACCTGCAGGCCCAGAACCGGGCCCTGGCGGACGGCACCAAGGTCAGCCTGACCGCCGAGTCGGTGTCCCCGGAGACGGAGTTCCACGGCGGCCTGCGCGACCGCCTCGCCAAGCTCCTCGACGACGCCCCCGTCCTGCCGACGGGCGCGGGCCACGACGCGGGTGTCCTCAGCGCCTTCGTGCCCACCGCCATGCTCTTCGTCCGCAACCCGACGGGCATCTCCCACTCCCCCGCCGAGCACGCCCCCGACGCCGACTGCGAATCCGGCATCCAGGCCCTCGCCACCGCCCTCCAGGACCTGGCGTGCTGATCCACTGCCAGTACGCCTGGCTCCCCGACGGCGTCTTCCCGGACACCGTCCTGGAGCTCCACGAAAACCGCCTCACCCGGGTAACCCGCCCCCAAGATCGCGACGATCTTGCGCGAACTGTTAGGGATACGCCCGATTCAGGCGTGTCGTCTCCACAGTCCCCGCAAGATCGTCGTCCCGGCGGCGCGGCGACGGGTGAGGGGGTGGTTTATCGGGCTGGGTTGACCATGGCGGGGTTTGCCAATGCGCACTCGCATGCGTTTCACCGGGCGTTGCGGGGGCGGACGCACGGGGACCGGGGGTCGTTCTGGACCTGGCGGGAGCAGATGTACCGGGTGGCGGCTGCGCTGGATCCGGACTCGTACTACCGGCTCGCGCGGGGGGTCTACGGGGAGATGGCGCTGGCGGGGATCACGTCCGTGGGCGAGTTCCACTACCTGCATCACGGGGCGGGTGGGACGCCTTATGCCGATCCGAACGCGATGGGCCACGCGCTCGTCGCCGCCGCGCAGGACGCGGGGCTGCGGATCACGCTGCTGGACACGCTGTACCTGACCGCGTCCGTGGACGGCAAGCCGCTGGAAGGGCCGCAGTCGCGGTTCGGGGACGGGGACGCGCTGCGCTGGGCGGACCGGGTCGACGCCCTGCCCGACGCGCCGCACCTGGTCGTCGGGGCGGCGATCCACTCGGTGCGGGCGGTGCCGCTGCCGCAGATGGCGACCGTGGCCGCGTGGGCTGCCGGACGTCCGCTGCACGCGCACGTGTCCGAGCAGCGCGCCGAGAACGAGGCCTGCCTGGCCGAGCACGGGCGTACGCCGACCGAGGTCCTCGCCGACTTCGGGGCGGTGCACGAGACCTTCACGGCGGTACACGCCACGCACCTGACGCATGGGGACATGGCGCTGCTGTCGGACTCGTACGCCTGCTTCTGCCCGACCACCGAACGCGACCTGGGCGACGGCATCGGCCCGGCGCGCACGCTGGCCGACGCGGGCACCCGGCTGACCTTGGGCAGCGACAGCCACGCGGTCATAGACTTCTTCGAGGAGTCGCGGGCCCTGGAGCTGGACGAACGTCTCGCCACCGAGCAGCGCGGGCACTTCACGGCGGCCGAACTGCGGGCCGCGGCGACGGCGACCGGGCACACCAGCCTGGGCTGGCCCGACGCCGGGCGCCTCGAGGTCGGGGCACGCGCCGACCTGGTGACCGTGGCGCTGGACAGCCCGCGCACCGCGGGGATCGACCCCGAGGGTGTGCTGTTCGCGGCGAGCGCCGCCGACGTCACCCACGTGCTGGCCGACGGCCGGGAGATCGTCCGGGACGGGCGGCACGTCTCCGTCGACGTGGCCCGCGAGCTACAGGAGGCGATCTCATGTCTCTACTGATCACCAACATCGGCGAGTTGACCACGAACGATCCGGAGCTGGGCATCCTGCGCGACGCCGCGATCGTGGTCGGCCAGCAGGTCGAGTGGGTCGGCCCGGCCGCCGGCGCGCCCGCCGCCGACGAGCGCCTCGACGTACGCGGCGCGGCGGTGCTGCCCGGCTTCGTGGACAGCCACAGCCACCTCGTGTTCGCCGGGGACCGCGCGCCGGAGTTCGCGGCGCGTATGGCCGGGGAGCCCTACACGGGCGGCGGCATCCGCACCACGGTGGCCGCGACCCGCGCCGCGACCGACGACCAGCTGCGCGCCAACGTGGCCCGCCTGGTCGGCGAGGCGCTGCGGCAGGGCACCACCACCATCGAGATCAAGAGTGGGTACGGCCTCAGCACGCTCGACGAGGCCCGCTCGGTCCGGATCGCAGCCGAGTTCACCGACGAGGTCACCTTCCTCGGCGCGCACGTCAAACCCGCCGACTCCCCCGACGGCTACCTGGACCTGGTCACCGGCCCGATGCTGGACGCCTGCGCGAAGTACGCGGGCTGGGTCGACGTGTTCTGCGAGCGGGGTGCGTTCGACGTCACGGAGTCGCGGCGGGTGCTCAAGGCCGGCATCGCGGCCGGGCTGCGCCCGCGCATCCACGCCAACCAGCTCACCATGGGCGGCGGCGTGCAGCTCGCGGTGGAACTCGACTGCGCCAGCGCCGACCACTGCACCCACCTGTCCGACGCCGACGTCGACGCCCTCGCGAACTCGGACACGGTCGCCACCCTGCTCCCGGGCGCCGAGTTCTCCACCCGCGCGCCCTACCCCGACGCGCGCAGGCTGCTCGCCGCCGGGGCGACCGTCGCGCTGGCCTCAGACTGCAACCCCGGCTCGTCGTACACGTCGTCCATGCCCTTCTGCATCGCCCTCGCGGTGCGGGACATGAACATGACCCCCACCGAAGCAGTCTGGGCCGCGACGGCAGGCGGCGCCCGCGCCCTGCGCCGCCCCGACCTGGGCCACCTCGCCCCCGGTGCGTCCGCGGACCTGATCGTCCTCGACGCCCCTTCTCACCTGCACCTGGCCTACCGGCCCGGCGTGCCGCTGATCAGCTCTGTCGCAAGGAAGGGCACCTTCACATCGCTATGCGTAGAGGAAGGGCACCTTCTTAACGCCTCGGGGCCGCACCATCCGGAATCTCCGCACAAGGGAGTGCTCTCATGACCGTCATCGTCGAACCCACCGGCATCGCGCCGAGCGCCGTCGCTGCCGTGGCCCGCGCCGACGCGCAGGTCGCCATCAGCGACACCGCCATCGCCGCGATGCAGGCCAGCCGCGCCATCGTCGATGACATCGAACGCGACGGCCGACCCGTGTACGGCGTCTCCACCGGCTTCGGGGCCCTCGCGAACACCTTCATCGCCCCCGAGCGCCGCTCCGAGCTGCAGCACTCGCTGATCCGCTCGCACGCCGCCGGCATCGGCGCGCCCATGCCGCGCGAGGTGGTGCGGGCCATGATGCTGCTGCGGGTCCGCTCGCTGGCGCTGGGCCACTCCGGCGTACGCCCGCTCGTCGCCCAGGCCCTCGTCGACCTGCTCAACCACGACATCACCCCCTGGGTGCCCGAGCACGGCTCGCTCGGCGCGTCCGGGGACCTGGCCCCGCTGGCCCACTGCGCCCTGGTGCTGATGGGCGAGGGCTGGGTGCTCGGCAAGGACGGCGCGCGGGTGGCCGCCGAGGACGCCCTGCACGCCGCCGGGCTCACCGGGATCTCGCTGAGCTCCAAGGAGGGCCTGGCACTGATCAACGGCACCGACGGCATGCTCGCCATGCTGCTGCTGGCCTGCGACGACCTGGGCCACCTGTGCACCATGGCCGACGTGACCGCGGCGCTGTCGATCGAGGCCATGCTCGGCACCGACCGGCCGTTCCACCCGTCGATCCACGAGATCCGCCCGCACCCGGGCCAGGGCGCGAGCGCCGCCAACATGTACAAGCTGCTCCAGCAGTCGTCGATCATGGACAGTCACCGGGACGACCACGAGCACGCGGTGCAGGACGCGTACTCGATGCGCTGCGCCCCGCAGGTCGCCGGCGCCGCCCGCGACACCCTGGAGTTCGCCCGCACCGTCGCCGCGCGGGAGCTGATCAGCCTCGCCGACAACCCGGTGGTGCTGCCCGACGGCCGGGTCGAGTCGACCGGCAACTTCCACGGCGCACCGCTGGGCTTCGCCGCGGACTTCCTCGCCATCGCCGCCGCCGAGATCGGCTCGATCAGCGAGCGCCGCGTCGACCGGCTCCTCGACATGACCCGCTCGCGGGACCTGCCGCCGTTCCTCAGCCCCGACGCGGGCGTCAACTCCGGCCTGATGATCGCCCAGTACACCGCGGCGGGCATCGTGGCCGAGAACCGCCGGCTGGCCTCGCCCGCCAGCGTCGACACCATCCCGACCTCGGGTATGCAGGAGGACCACGTCAGCATGGGCTGGGCCGCGGCGAAGAAGCTGAGGGTCGTCCTGGACAACCTGACCAGCCTGCTCGCGGTGGAGCTGCTGGCCGCGGTACGCGGTCTCCAGCTGCGCGCCCCGCTGACCCCGTCGCCCGCGGGCCGGGTGGCCATCGAGCAGCTCACCCCCGTCATCGGCATGCCCGGCCCCGACGTCTTCATGGCCCCGATCCTGGAGCAGGTCCGCGCCGCCGTCTCCGGCCCCGACCTCCTCGACGCCATCAAAGCCGAGGTAGGCCCCCTAGCCTGACCCCCCGCGCCGCCCCGCGCCCCACCCCGGCGCGCGGCGCGGC